>CAVUCK010000014.1:0-231790 GCA_963739975.1 uncultured Acidimicrobiia bacterium | reverse complement strand
TGTGCGTCCGCCGCGCGGCACGAAGACCTCGTTTCCTTCAACCACGGTTGGCCGTCGGTGGCGGCGATCAGCAGAACATGCTGGAGCAGCCGTCTGGCGAGGTTTCGAGCTCGCTCGCTGCGTCCCAGGTCGCTTGATCGACCGGTTGCAGGCTCCGGGCGATCGCCAGCGCCTGCTCGGGCGAGCCGTACAGGCCGAGCGTTACGGTCAGGTCCGATGACGGCGACCAGTTGACGGCGACGCGGCCTGCGCTGGCGAGCACGAGCGCAGGCGCTCCGCCGACGTCGGCGAGCGTCACCGACCCGTCGAGCGCCACACCGGTGAGGACGCCTGGACTCCTCCACGCGATGGTCAGCTGGGCGGCGATGCGACCACCTGCTTCCCAGCGGATCGTGCGCTCGGCCGGGGCGGCCGACCAGCCCTCGTGCACGAGCGTGAACGATCCGTCCAGCGCGCCGACATCCCATCCCGGCCGACCATCGTCACGGGCGGTCAGCGATCCGGCGATTCCCGTGGCTGTCTCCCGGTCGCCGGTGGTCCAGATGTTGACCAGCCCGGACGGGTCGTCGAGGGCGAGGTGCGTCGTCACCTCCGGGTCCGTCGTGCGGAGGAACGCAGTGTCCCACGGCGGCACCTCGATCACCTCGGCGATCGTCGCGGGATCGTGGTGCTGGCCGATGTTGGTGGTGATCTCGACGAGCTCCGAGCTGGACGCGCCGCCGACCCACGTCTGCACGTAGTCGTGCAACACCACCGGCTCATCCCCGGCGCCCTCGATGCGGATCACCCGGTCGGCGGGCACCGGTGAGGTCGGCAGCAGCAAGGGGACCAGCTCGAGGTCCGCCGGCTCCACCGGCGGGACGGGCCAGCCGGCGAGCAGGTCGGTGGGAGCACTGACGCCGAGGCGCAGCACGAACTGGTCATCGCTGAGGTAGAGCATGTCGCCGTCGGTGGGCACGCGGGGGTCGACCGGACCGCCGGTCAGCAGCTCGACGAGCCGGTCGGAGGTGACGTCGAGCGCGTCGGTTCGGCAAGAGTACGGGTCTTCCGGCCAGCCGGCGACCGTAAAGGTCGACGTGACGCTCCACGAGAGGCCGCAGGCGCCGAAGCCCCCGCCGCCATCGGCACGCAGCTCGAGTGCTGGCAGCGATCCGTTTGCGGGTGCCCACCGGCCGGTCATCGTCGCTGTCGTCGCCGCCGGGATGGTGTCGAGCCGGACGTAGACGAGCTGCTGCTCGCCGTCAAACGTCAACTCGGTTCGGTCCGCCGACAGCTCGACCCGGTCGCCGTCGCCGGGGAGCACCGTGGTGATGTCGCGAACGCAGCCCATAGACGTCGCGGCGACCGCTTCAAGCTGCAGGCGATCGCCTTCGAGCGTGCCCGCACCGTCGAACCAGTTGCAGCCGTCGTTGCCGCTGAGGAGCTCGCCTTCGACGCCGAACTCGACGTACGGCACCGACGTCTCCCACTCGGCGTCGCCGTCGACGAGCACCCAGCGGTAGCCCACGAGATCGTCCAGCGCGACGGCTGGCCGGGCCTCGACGGTGGTGAAGGTAGTGGAGGTGCTGCCCGCCGACGATGGCGAGGGCGGAGGCGGCACGGTCGTCTCGGCGGGGACGATGCGCGCCGTGTCGTCGCCGGTGCGGACCACCACGACCGTCACGGCCACCGCCGCTGCCGCGAGGCCAATCGCAACCAGCACCGGCCACCTGCGGCGAGTTGGAGTGGACGTCCGGCCGAGGCGAATCGATGACTTGCCGGCGAGCTCGCCGACGAGTGTCGAGCGGATCGACGCTCGGGCCTCGTCGGTCGGGTCACATCCTGCGGCCCGGACGGCCTCGACGAGATCCAGATCCTGGTTCATCACGGAGAACGCTCCTCCAATTGCTTGCGCAGCGCCGCCCGGGCGCGCGCCAGCAGCGATTCCGTCGCCCTGACGCTGCGGCCGAGCTGCTCGGCGATCTCGGCGACTGTGAGTCCGTCGAGGTAGCGCATGACCAACACGGCGCGGTGCTCGGCGGGGAGTTGGTGCAGAGCGGCGACGGCCGGACCGCCGACCTCGTCAAAGCTCGGCGTGGCGACGACGCGGCGTCGTCCTTCGCGGCGAGGCGCCGTCGGTCCCGCTTCAGCTGGTCGAGGAATCGGTGGCGACACGACACGATCAGCCAGCCCTGGTCGACGGTCAGCGCCTCACCGGCGCGCACCCTTCGCAACAAGTGGAGGTACGTCTCCTGCACGAGCTCGTCGGCATCGGCGCGGTCACCGCCGGTCAACCGGGTGGCGTACCGATAGACGGCGGCGACGGTGCGCTCGTACAGGTCGAGCACCTCGTCGTCGCTCATCGCTGCTCGTGCTACCAGCCCGTCCACCATCACGAGAACGACGCCGCGGACGAAAACCCGTCGCGCCCTCGGCGTGATCGTCGGGGTCGTTGGCGCTTCCGACGCAGGTATCTGGCAAGAACATTGATGCCACCTCGCGAAGGTGCTCGGGTTCCTCGCCGAGGTTGCCGGTGGCGGCGAAGTGGCGGAGGTCGTGGAACCGCACGCCGGTGACGCCCAGCGCGATGACCGTCGGCGGGTCAGGCGGGCACGGCGAGTCGGGGAGGAGTCGCCCTGTCGGCGACGTTCTCGCCGAGCCAACCCGCGCGGACCGCCTGGTTCAACGCCGAACTCGTGGCGGCGTGAACCGCCCGGACGGACGAAGGTGCCAGCCCCTCGGCCGACGACAACCGGTACAGCCGGTCGAGGTGAGCGGCATTGAGCTTGCTGAGCTTGATCGTTCCGAGCGAGGACACTTGCAGAGCCCAGAGTGGGAATCGAACCCACGACCTACGCATTACGAGTGCGTTGCTCTACCGACTGAGCTATCTGGGCGTGTGGGCGACGCAGTGTAGCGACGGCTCGGTTCAGCCCTTCTTGCGCTTGAACACGTTGCGCAGGCGGGCCAGGAAGCCCAGGCCGGCCTCGGGGTCGTCCTTGGTCATCCCTCGGGCCTCGAGGTAGATCTGCTTCATCGCGCCGACCAGCGGGGTGGCGACGAGGGCGCCGGGGACGCCGGCGACTGCAGCGCCGGCGAACGCGGCGATCATCGTGGTCGGCGGGGTCAGGTCGACCGACTTGCCGACCACGGCCGGCTGGATCAGGTTGTTCTCGGTCGTCATGTACGCCACGAACCCGACCGCACCGATGATCCCGGTCGAGGCGCCCTGCGTCGCCGCCAGCAGCGTGAAGAACGTTCCGCCGAGGAACCCGCCGATCTGCGGGATCATGCTCGTGATCGCCGCCCACACCGCCGCCAGCGGCGCCAGCGGCACGCCGAGCACCAACCCGAGGGCGAGGACGTAGATGCCGTGCAGGAAGGCGACGGCGATCGACCCACCGAAGTAGCGCCCGATGGTGTGGTACATCACCCGGCCGATCCGGTCGGCCTGGGGCCGTTGGGCCGCGGGGAGCAGTCGGCGGGCCCGGTTGACGAACTCCTCGCCGTCGATCAGCGCGGCGATCGTGACGATGCTCACGACGGCGATGGCGACGACGCCGCTGACGAGGCTGGACGCCACGTCGGCGATCCGATCGTCGGTGAACTGCTGCGGCAGCTTCTCGACCCAATCCAGGACACGCTGGGCGAGGTCGTTGTCGCGGGCCCATCCGCCGATCAGCGGCAGGTCCTCGATCTCCCGCAGCGTGCGCGGCAGCTGCTCCGAGAACTTCCCGGCCTCCTCGACGGCCCGTGGCCCGAGGACGATGACGAGGAGGCCCGCCAGCACGAGCACGCTGACCACGATCATGGCGACGGTGAGGACACGCGGCAGGTGCCATCGCCGCTGAAATGCGTCGGCCAACGGGTCGAGGGCCAAGGCGACGATGACGCCGATGCCGATCTGCGTCAGGACCACCGTGGTATTGGCGATGAGCGCGATCAGCGTCAGCGCGGCCAGGACGACGGCGACGACCCACGCGCCGGTGCGCCAGTCGAGCTGGATGCGGACCGGCCCCGCATCGGCACCTGGCGCCTGGTCCACGCGTCGATGATGGCAGGCCGGCCGGGTGCCGGAGCGGTACCGTCGGCACGTGAGCGACCAAGTCTTCGAGCCGCGGGTGCGGCGCTCGCTGGTCACGCCGACGTCGATCGTCATCCTCGTCGGCGCGGTCTTCGCCGCCATCCTGCTGCGCGACGCCTTCGAGGTCGCCCACACCACCATCGGCTGGGTGGTCGCCTGCTCGGTCGTGGCGATGCTGATCGACCCGCTCGTCGGGTTCGTCGATCGCTTCCTGCCCCGCTGGATCAGCGTGATCGCCGTGCTGCTGGCGATGGTGCTCGTGGTCGCCGGTCTCGTCATCGGGCTGGCCAACGATGTGGTCGATTCGCTCGACGACCTGCGGACGACGGCGCCCGCGGCGGCGGCGGGACTCGAAGAGCAGTTCCAGTGGGCTGTCGAGATCGGCGTCGAGGAGCGGGTGCGGACCTTCGTCGAGGAGCTCGACGATCGGGTCCGCTCGGACGCGCTCTCGGCGGCATCGGAGACGGTCCCCACCTACCTGGTGACCGGAATCCTGATGCTCTTCATCCTCGGGTACGGGCGGCGATACATCTCGTCCTTCATCGACCAGTTCGCCGAACGGAAGCGGGCCCGCATGCGCCAGGTCGTCAGCGGCGCGGCCAGGCGCAGCCAGGCGTACCTGCTGACGGCGATCGCCCACGGCGTCGTGAACACCGTGATCTGCTGGCTGGTGTTCAACACGATCGGACTGCAGGCCGCGCTCAGCCTCAGCTTCGTCGTCGGCGCCTTGACGGTGGTGCCCCTCGTCGGCGTGCTCGTCGGTGGCACGCCGGCCCTGCTGGTGGCGTTCGGTCTCGACGGCTGGGAGGACGGCGGCGTAGTGCTCATCACACTGCTCGTCCTGCAGACCGCCGAAGCGCTGCTGGTTCGACCACGCGTGGATCGCCACACGTTGCGCCTCGGCTCGATCGTCCCGGTCGTCGCCGGTCTCCTCGGGTTCGAGCTGTACGGCGTCGGCGGAGCGGTCTACGCCGTCGCGTTGGCCGTCATCGGGACTGCTGCGTTGGACGAGCTCGGCGACTCGTCCGAGCCGGCAGCACCATCGCTCCCGCTCGAAGCGGCCTAACCCCGCGCCGCCGGCGCGGCCGGGAGCGACCACAGCAGCGACTGCAGGAGCAGTGGCTCGTTGGGGTTGCGCTCCAGGGCCTCGAGCGCGGCGTGGATGCGATCGACGGCGCTGGCGAACGTGTCGGCGTGCCCGTGGCCGGGGTCGACGCCGGCCACGAGCAGGTCGCGGTACGTCCCGGCCAGCGCGCCGAGCCCGCTGCGCAACTCATCGACACGATGCCGGCGCAGCTCACGGCGGTGACGCTCCTCCAGCTGCTTGCGCCCACTGCCTCGCTCACCGAACCGCTCGGCCCGAGCGTCGAGCTCGGCTGACTCCGCCCCCTGCCGTTCGGCGAGCGGCGCGGCGGCCTGCTCGATCAGGTCGAGGACCTCCGCCGTCAGTCGGACCACCGTCGCCCCGGTCCCGTCGAGCCGCCGGGGGATGGATGAGAACGCGTCCCGGCGGGCGGACAGCGCCGGGTCACCGGCGAGGATGCGGGCGCGCGCCAGGTCGCCGCCGGCGGCAGCCGCCGCCGTCACCGCAGCCGTCGCGTCGACGCCCTCGGCGAGCAGCCGATCGGCGAGCAGCGCGTCGGGGATCGAGCGGAACTCGATCCGCACGCAACGTGAGGCGACGGTCGCCAGGTCGGGCGGCACGAAGTCGGCCAGCACGATGAAGTACGTCGACGGCGGCGGCTCCTCGATCGTCTTCAGCAACATGGCCGCGCCCTCCGGCCGCAGCAAGTGGAGCTCGTGGAGGATCAGCACCTTGCGGTCGCCCTCGACGGGGGCCAGCGAGGCGAGCCGGACGACGTCCCGGGCCTGCTCCGCCGAGATGGCGGGTCCGGTGCGAATCACCTCCCGGACGTCGGGGTGCTCGCCGGCCAAGGCCAACCGGTCGTCGCGAGCGGCGTGATCACCGAGCAGCTCGGCGGCGAAGGCCCGTGCCGCCTCGTCCTTGGTCGACCCGGGCGGGCCGACGAGCAGGTAGGCGTGCACCGGCGCTGCTGCCGCCCGGCGCAACTGGTGCACGGCGCGGTCCTGCCCGACCACCTCGACGTACAGATCGGTCGCCGCCTTCATGCCGACACCGCCCGCAGGACCTCGGCCGCAACCTCGTCGTGCGACCGGGTGGCATCGACCACCGTCCAGCGCGCGGGGTCGGCGTTGGCCATCGCCCGGAACCCCTCGACGACGCGCCGGTGGAACTCGGCGCCGGCCCGCTCGAACCGGTCGAGCTCGCGGCTGCGCAGCCGCGCCGTCAGCACGTCGAGCGGTGCGTCGAGCAGCACGACCCGGTCGGGCCACAGGCCCTCCACGGCCCAGTCGTTCAGCCGGCGCAGCTCGGCGAGGTCCAACTGGCGGCCGTAGCCCTGGTACGCCAGGGTCGAGTAGACGGTGCGATCACTGACGACGCAGCGCCCGGCGTCCAACGCCGGGCGGACGACCCGGGCGATGTGCTGGGCGCGGTCGGCGGCGATGATCAGCGCCTCGGCGCGGTCATCGAGATCGACGATGTCGACGTCGTGGAGGATCTGACGCAGACGAGCACCGACCGCAGTGCCGCCGGTCTCGTGGGTCAGGAGCGCGTCGAGGCTGGTCGCCAGTCGTGCTGCGTGGGTGCTCTTGCCTGAGCCCTCCGCGCCCTCGAGCGCGACGTAGCGGACGGCGGTCAACGCGGCCGGGCGGTCGAAGGGCCCGCCGCCTTCTTGGCGCCGGATCTCTTGGCGGCCGCCTTCTTCTTCGCCGGGGCCTTCTTCTTGGCCGGCGACTTCTTGCGCGTCTTGGTCGCGCCGCCCTTGGCGCTGACGTACTCGCGGCGGACGGCGAGCAATTCGTACGCCCGCTCCGGGAGCATCTCCTCGATGCGGTCGCCACGACCGATCGAGGCGTTGGTCTCCCCGTCGGTGACGTACACCCCGAACCTGCCGTCGCGCGCCACGACCGGGCGGTCGCTCACCGGGTCGGTGCCGAACTCGCGCAGCGGCCCCTTGGCGGCGAGGTTCTGGCCGCCGCGGCGGTACACCTTCGGCTGGCTGAAGATCCGCAGGGCGTCGTCGAGGGTGACCGTGAACAGCTGGTCCTCGTTGTCGAGGCTCCGAAAGTCGCGATCCTTCTGCACGTACGGGCCGTAGCGCCCGTTGCTGGCGACGATCGGCACGTCGTCGGCCGGATCGGCGCCGAGCGTGCGGGGCAGCGACAGCAACGCCTCGGCCTCGTCCATCGTGATCCGCTCCAGGATCATCGTCTTGAAGAGGCTCGACATCTTCGGCTTCTCCATGCCCGGCGGCAGGTCATCGGCCGCGCCCCATTGCACGTATGGCCCGTAGCGCCCGTTCTTGGCGAAGACGGGGTAGCCGTCGAGCTCGCCGATCGGCTGGTCGGACTTCGGCGCCGCCAGCAGTTCCAACGCCTTGGCCAGCGTCAGCTCGTCGGGCGCCAGGTCGTCCGGCACGCCAGCAGTGTCGTCACCGCGCTTGACGTACGGGCCGTAGCGCCCCGGCTTGACGACGACCTCGTTGCCGTCCGGGTCGTCGCCGAGGCGGAACGTGTTGATCGACGCCGCATCGATCTCGTCGAGGTTCTCCTCGACCAGCCGCTTCAGGCCGGGCAGTGCCTCGTCTCCGAAGTAGAACGAGTGCAGCCACTGGTCCTTCTGGCGTTCGCCGGCGGCGATGGCGTCGAGGTCGGTCTCCACCCGGGCCGTGAACTCGTAGTCGACGAGGTCGTCGAAGTGCTGCTCCATCAGGTTGACGACCGAGAAGGCAGTCCACGTCGGCACGAGGGCCTGACCCTTCTTCCAGACGTATCCCCGGTCCTGGATCGTCTGGATGATCGACGCCCACGTCGACGGTCGGCCGATGCCCAGCTCCTCCAGACGCTTGATCAGGGAGGCCTCGGTGTAGCGCGCCGGCGGCGACGTCGTGTGGCCGCGCGCCTCCAGACTGGCCACGTCGACGCGGTCACCGTCGGTGAGCGGCGGCAGCAGGGCCTCCCGCTCGCCGCCAGCGTCCTCACGCGACTCGACGTAGACCTGCCGGTAGCCGGGGAACGTGATCGTGGTGCCGGAGGCGCTGAACTCGGCGTCGGTGCCGTCGCTGGACCGGGCGCCCAGGCGGACGGTGACCGTCGTGCCGACGGCGTCGGCCATCTGCGACGCCAGCGTGCGCTGCCAGATCAGCCGGTACAGCGAGCGCTCCTGCCCGTTCAGCTCGGCGGCGACGCGATCGGGCGAGCGCAGCGGCGTGGTCGGGCGGATCGCCTCGTGGGCCTCCTGGGCGTTCTTGACCTTCGAGGCGTACTGCTTCGGCTGCGGGGACAGGAACGGTGGCCCGTACTCGCGCGTGATCTCGGCCCGCACGGCGTCGAGCGCCTCGGTCGACAGCACGACGTTGTCCGTGCGCATGTACGTGATGAAGCCGCGCTCGTACAGGCCCTGGGCGACGCGCATCACCTGCGACGACGAGAGGCGCAGGCGACGCCCGCCCTCCTGCTGCAGCGTGCTGGTCATGAACGGCGCCTGAGGTCGCGACCGGTACGGCTTCTCCTCGACCGAGCGGACCCGGAAGTCGGCGCCGTCGAGCCCGTCGGCCAGCGCCGTGGCCCGGGCCTCGTCGAGCACGACGACGGAGCCGCCGGCCGTCCCGGAGGCGTCGAAGTCCTTGCCGGTGGCCACCCGGGCGCCATCGACGGCGACGAGGTCGGCGGTGAACGACGGGCTGGTGGCCGTCGTCAGCTCCAGGTCCCAGTAGCCGGCGCTGACGAAGGCGATGCGCTCTCGCTCGCGCTGCACGATCAGCCGGATCGACGGGCTCTGCACGCGGCCGGCCGACAGTCCGCGGTTGACCCGCCGCCACAGCACCGGCGACACCTCGTAGCCGTAGAGACGGTCGAGGATGCGGCGCGTCTCGGCAGCGTCGACCAGGCCGTAGTCGATGCCCCGCGGGTTGTTCACCGCGTGGTCGATGGCCGATGCCGTGATCTCGTGGAAGACCATCCGCTTCACCGGGACCCGCGGCTTGAGCTGTTCGAGCAGGTGCCAGCTGATCGCCTCGCCCTCGCGGTCCTCGTCCGTGGCCAGGTACAGCTCGCTGGCACCCTTCAGCGCCGCCCGCAGGTCCTTGACGACCTGGCGGCCGCGCTCGGTCAGCTCGTACGTCGGCTTGAAGCCGTTGTCGACGTCGACTGCCAACCCCTTGGACGGCAGGTCGGCGACGTGGCCGATGGAGGCGCGCACGTCGAAGGCGTCGCCGAGGAACTTGGAGATCGTCTTGGCCTTCGCCGGGGACTCGACGACGACCAGGGGCTTGGCCATGCGGCCCTTTCGCTACGGGAAAGCGGGATCCGTGTCAAGGCATCATGTCGTCGCTCGTCGCGTTCGCCACCTGCAATGCGGATTCGCGGTGCCGAGGTTTGGTGCTGTCATCATGTCCGGCCGGGTCGTCGCCGAGCGTCGCGACGACGGAATCCGAGGAGGATCGAGGCAGATGGCGAAGCTGACGGTGACGGCAAAGAAGGGCGCCACGCAGTTCCTGATCAGGAAGCCGCTGACCGTCGCCGTCGACGGCGAGGAGCGGTCGGTGGAGTGGGGCGGCTCCGTCGACATCGACGTGGCACCGGGTGCCCACACCGTGGAGGCGCACTTCCGCTACATGGGGCGCGACGCCGGCAAGGCGAGCGCCAGCGTCGACGTCGGTCCCGACGGCACGACCGTGGGGTACAAGGCTCCCCTTGGGATGACCAGCAAGGGGAACCTGACCGTCGACTGACGACCACCCGTTTACGTCCGGATTTTGGTTACCTCGGTGACCAAAATCCGGACCTAAACGCTCTAGACCAGCTCGCGCTCGCGCTCCTCCTGCTCTTCGAGCTCGGAGGCCGGCACCGGCGCGATGTGGTGCTGGCCCTCGACGTTGATCTTCGGCAGCACCTTGCCGAGCCACCGTGGCAGCCACCAGTTGCGGTCACCGAGGAGCTCCATGGTCGAGGGGACGAGGACCATGCGCACCACCGTCGCATCGATCAGCACCGCGATCGCCAAGCCGAGGCCGAACAGCTTGAGCTGACGGTCGTCGCCGAGCACGAACGCGCCGAACACGCAGAACATGATCAGGGCGGCCGCCGTGATCACCCGAGCCGTGGCGGCCAAGCCATCGGCCACGGCGAGCTCGTTGTTCTTGGTGCGGTCGTACTCCTCCTTGATCCGCGACAGGAGGAACACCTCGTAGTCCATCGACAGGCCGAAGACGATGGCGAACAGGAACATCGGGACCCACGCCTCGATCGGCCCGGCCCGATCCACACCGATCAACTGCATGCCCCAGCCCCACTGGAAGATGGCGACCAGCACGCCGTAGGCAGCGCCGATCGACAGCAGGTTCATCACGACGGCCTTCAGCGGCACCAGCAAGCTGCGGAACACCGCCATCAGCAGGATGAAGCTGAGCAGCAGGACGACACCGATCAGGATCGGCATGCGTCCACCGAGGAACTCGGAGAAGTCGGTCGAGGCGGCGGTCAGCCCGCCGACCTTGGCGTCGACGCCCGATTGCGGGATCACGTCGTCGCGCAGCGTGTTGACGAGGGTCGTGGTGGCCTCGTCCTGCGGTGCGCTCTCCGGGTAGGCGATGACGAGGGCCAGGCTGTCGTTGATCGGGGTGGGGTAGGCGGCGGCGACGTTCTCCGTCGCGTCGATGGCGCCCACGAACTGCCCGAGCGCGGCCTGATCCGTGACGGCGGCGCCCTCGACCGAGATGATCATCGGACCGTTGAACCCGGGGCCGAAGCCCTCGGCGAGGAGGTCGTAGGCCCGGCGAACGGTCTTGTCCTCGGACACATTGCCGAGGTCCCCAAAACCGAGTCGGATCGAGAACAGCGGGATGGCCAGCAGCACCAGTAGCCCAGCGGCGCCGAGCGCGCTCGGCCAGGGCCGGCGCTGGATCAACCGGCTCCAGCGGTACCAGAAGCGCTGCTCCTTCGCTCGCTCGGCGCGATGCGGCAGGAGCGTGCGCAGTGGCTTGACGAAGAACGACAGGGCGAAGAACACGATCGCCAGGCCGAACCCGGCCAGGTACAACGCGCCCTGGCCCGTGATGAAGCCCGCCAGCGCACCGATCACGGCGAGCGCCACGGCGATCAGGGCGGCGCGGGACGTGTTGTCGATGCGCGTGCCGACGAGGCCGAGCAGGGCGGGCAGCAACGTCAACGAGCCGAGGATCATCAACAGCACGCCGATCACGGATGCAAGGGCGACGCCCTGTACGAAGTTGAGGCCGATCAGGAACAGCCCCATCAGCGAGATGATCACGGTGATGCCGGCGAACAGCACGGCGCGGCCACTGGTGTCCATCGACTCGACCACGGACTCCTCGACCGAGAGGCCGAGCCGCAAACCCTCGCGATACCGGGTGACGATGAACAGCGCGTAGTCGATCCCCACACCGAGGCCGATCATGGCGACCATCGCCGTGGTGAAGTCCGGCATGGTGATCACGTGACTCGCCAGCGACACGATCGCCGAGGCGATGCCGAGTCCGAACAGCGCCGTGCCGATCGGGAGCCCCATCGCCAGCACCGACCCGAACGCGAGGATCAGGATGATGACGGCGGCGATGACGCCGAGGATCTCGCTCTCGGGCAGCTCGAACTCGCCGAACAGGTCACCGCCGTACTCGATCTGAACGCCAGGGGGGACTGACTGGGCGGCGCCGAACTCCTCGATCGTGTTGCCGAGCTCGGTGGCGTCTTCGAAGCCACGATCGGTCACGTCGAGTTGGGCGAAGGCGATCGTGCCGCTCTGGCTGATCTGCTGGGGGTTGTCGTACGGGCTGGTGACCTGCACTCCCTCCTGCTCGGCGGAGAAGTCCATCAGCGATTGGAGGGACGCTTGCACTGCGGGGTCGTCGACTCCCTGGTCGGCGCGGACGACGATCTGGGACGAGAAGCCGGCCCGCTCCGGGTTGTTGGCCTCGAGGAGGTCCTGCACCTCGCGCGCCTCGCTGTCGGGAAGCACGAAGTCGGTGCGGTAGTCCGGACCGACGGAGCTGGCGATGCCGTTGATGATCACCATCAAGGCGACCCAGGCCCCGAGGACGATCCAGCGGTGACGGACGCAGGCGCGGGCAAGCGATGCGAGCATGGGTCGAAACGCTACGCGACCGTTGCGATCGGAGTCACGGGGGTTGACCCCCTTTCGGGGGGACATCCGTCACAGCTGACCAACGGAGTGGGCGCGCCGCCGTGCCATCGTGGGCGCATGTCCGTCGAGCTGGCCGAGCTGGGCTGGGACGCGGAATGGGATGCGGCGTGGCGTCATCTCGGCGCTCCCGGACTGCCCGGTCGTGTGGCCCGGCTCGATCGCGGCTGGAGCACGATCCTGCCCGGCACCGAGCTGGGTGGCCCCCGGCGCGTCCGCAACGTCGGGGCGGACGTGGCGGTGGGCGACTGGGTGGTTCCGTCGGCGGAGCGGGTCGAGCACGTGCTCCCACGGCGCTCGGCGTTCGTGCGCCGGGCCTCGTTCGAAGGCGCCCGGGCCGAGTCCGACACGCTGGCCGCCAACATCGACGTCGTCTTCATCACTCACGCACTGGGCGTCGAACCGAACCGACGCCGCCTCGAGCGGGAGCTCGTGCTGGCCTTTGACAGCGGGGCCGAGCCGGCGATCGTCTTGACCAAGGCCGACCTCGTCGACGATCCCGAACTGCTGCGGCGGGAGGTACTGGGCGTGGCGCCTGGGGTGCCGGTGCTGGTCGCCAGCGGGCGCACCGGCCTGGGCATCGAGGCGCTGCGGGCGATGGCGATGGGACGGCGGACGTTGGCCTTTCTCGGGGCCAGCGGCGTCGGCAAGTCCACGCTGATCAACGCCATGGTCGGTCGGGCGGTCCAGGCGACCACCGCCGTCCGCTCCGATCGGCGGGGCCGTCACACCACGGTGGCCGCCGAGCTATTGGCCCTCCCGGGCGGCGGCTGGCTGATCGACACCCCCGGGGTTCGGGCGGTCAGCCTGTGGCTGTCCGGCACCGGGCTCGAGCGGGCGTTCGCCGATGTGTTCGAGCTGGTGGAGCGCTGCCGGTTCAGGGACTGCAAGCACGACCAGGAGCCGGGCTGCGCCGTGCGGGCGGCGATCGACGACGGGGCGCTCGAACCCGAGCGCTGGGAGAACCTCGAGCGCCTGATCGCCGAGGAGGCGGCGATCGAGGCCGAGCAACGAGCCCGCCTGCGGGCCGCCGACCGGCGCAAGGGTGGCCGTCCGCCCCCTACCGAGTGACGGGCCACGCCCGGGGCCGCGGCCAGGGGGTGGCGTCGACGACTGCGACGAGCTCGATCGGGCCGTAGACGTGCGGGAAGGCCTCGCCCGCGCTGGCGAGGTCCTCGACGACGACCGGGCTCGAGAGCCGGTCGGGATCGATGCGCAGCAGCACGACGTCGTCGATATCGCCGTAGAAGCGGTCGGCGGTGGCGACGACCTGGTGGGCGAACGAGCAGTGGATGAACCCCTCCTCGTCCAGACTGCGGCCCCGGGTGCTGGCGGTGTACCGACCGGTCGCCGACGCCGTGGCCCAGTCGGCGGCGAGGGCGAGGTGGTACAGCGGCTCCACGGCCGCACCGTACCGAGCGCTACGGTGCCGGCCGTGGAGAACAGGATCGTCGGAACGACCATGCCCGTGCTCGAGATCAGCCTCGCCGGCGGCGAGTCGATCGTGACCGAGGGCGGTCAGGTGGGGTGGTACACGCAGGGCATGGCGCTCGAGACGTCGACCCGCTTCGGCTCCGGTGGAAGCGGTGGGTTGTTCAACAGCCTGAAGCGCGCCGTCGGCGGCGGCGGACTGTTCATGACGGAGTACACGGCGCCGCCCAGCGGCGGTTTCGTCGCCATGGCCGCCCGCATGCCCGGCGTGATCAAGGAGCTGACGATCGACGCCAACGACGAGTTCATGGTCCAGACGGGCGGCTTCGTCGCCGGCACGATCGACGTGGAGGTGTCGGTCGGGCTGCAGAAGAAGCTCGGCGTCGGCATCTTCGGCGGCGCCGGCGTGGTGTTCCAGAAGCTCTCCGGAAAGGGACGGGCCTGGGTCGCCCTCAGCGGCGAGGTCGTCGAGTACGAGCTGCAACCCGGTCAGTCGTTGCTGATCCACCCGGCCCACCTGGCGCTCTACCTCGGCACGATGCAGCTCGAGTTCGCCTCGGTGAAGGGCGTCAAGAACAAGCTGTTCGGTGACTCGTTGATGATGGCCGAGGTGCACGGGCCCGGCCACGTGTGGCTGCAGTCGATGACGATGGCGAGGCTGGCCGAAGCGCTCGAGCCCTACCTGCCCGACAAGAGCAGCGGCAACGACAACAACTTCGGATGACGGCCTTGCTCGCTCCGAAGACTTCGCTCCTCGGCCTCGGCCGGGCGGCGGCGGCGGGGCGGGTCATGGCGGCTCGAGGACCATCGTCGCCCGGGCCTGGAGATCGACATCGGCGATCAGCGGTCCCACGATCGGGACGTCGGTCCGGCTGCGGTGGCGCACGGTGACCGTCACCGCCCCCGAGGCGACGCGCACGACGACGGCCAGCGGCTGCAGCGACGTCGCCCGTTGGGCGGCGCCCGAGGCAGCGGCGGCCGGCTGGGCGGAGACCGCGGCGGCACGCACCGCCTCGCGCGCCGCCAGCTCGATGGCCAGCTGATCTCGGGCGACCAGCGCGACCTGCAGCACGCCGAGCACGAACACCACGACCACGGGCAGGACGAGGGCCAGCTCGACCGCGGCCTGACCGGCGGTGCCGCCACCACGCCGGCGCCTCAGAGCCGGTCCGTGACGGCGTCGATGACGCGATCGAACAGGCTGCCGATCTTGGCCGCCCCGCCGCCGGCCGTGGCCCACGCCACCACCAGCAGCGCCACGAGGGCCGCGGCCAACAGGACGAGTGCGTACTCCGTCGTGGCCTGGCCGTGATCGCCGTGGCCTCGTCGCCGGGGCGCCGCGACCATGCGGCTGCCGGCGGTCAGGGACGAGTGCAGCAGCACGGCCGGGCGCAGCCGTGGGGGACCGGCCGCTCGGCCGTTGGGTGGCGTGTCGCCCGGCGGCTGATCGGTCGATCGGGCGGTGGTGGTGGTCGGCATCGGAGCTCCCCGGGTGGTTCGCAGGTGTGAGAGGACGCGTCATGGGGCTCGATCCCGCAGCGTCGAGAGGGCGCCGAGCACGGCCGGCGCGATGGCGAGCAGCACGAACGACGGGAGCGTGCAGACGACCAGTGGGAACGACAGTCGCACCGGGAGACCGCGCGCCGCCGCCTCGCCGGCGCGGCGGCGTTCGGCGCGGGCCTCCGTGGCCAGGCGGTCCAGCACGGGAGCAAGCGGGAGGCCGTCGCGGTCGGCCGTGGCGACGGCCGTGGCCAGGTCCCGGCCGGGTGGGCCGGCGATCCGGGGCAGCTCGTCCAACGCGTCGGCGAGGCTGCGCCCGCGATGGAGCTGCAACTCCACGGCGGCGAAGGCCGGCCGCACCGGCCCCGGAGCCGTGCGGGCCAGTTCGGCGATCGCCTGGGGCGGGGATCGTCCGGCGTGGACGCAGACGACGAACAGCTCGACGGCATCCGGCATCGACTCGCGGACGAGCGTGCGAGCCCGTTCAGCGCGCCGGCGGCGACGGACCCGCTTCGCCACCACTGCGATGAGGGCGACCGCGGCTGCTCCGACGGGACCGGCGAGCAGCACAGCGCCCAAACCGGCGGCGGCGATGGCGACCACGTATCGGCGCGGCGATCCGCCGGGTGACGACCGGCGAGCCGGGGCGTCGACCGGACCGGGGCGTCGAACGGGCGGGTGACGTGCGACGGTGGCGATCAGGAAGACGGCGCCGAACGTCAACCCGCCGGCGACGACGGCCACGGATCCGGCGATCGGCGAGGGTGCGCTGGTCACGAAGCACCTCCGATCAGGCGACGCATCCACCACCAGCCGGACAGGTTGAGCCCGCCGCCGACGATCAGGCAGGTCAGGCCGGCCGGCGAGACCAGGGCAGCTCGGACCGACCGATCCGTCGTTGCGAGGAAGGCGAGCACGGCGAACGGGACGAACGTGAGGACGCGGGCCGAGAGCCGGGCCTGGGCGCTGGCGGCGCGACGCTCGGCCCGCTCGGTGGCGCGTGCCTGCAACGTCGTGGCGACCCGCCCGACCGCCGACGCCGCCGGGCCGCCGAGGAGCGCACAGGTGCGCAGGACGCCGGCGGCCAGGCCGACCGCCGTCGACGGGTCGGCCGGCACCTCGTCGAGCGCGTCGGCGAGGCTCCGGCCGCGGCGGACGGCGAGCGCCACCGTCGGCATCACGGGTGCACCGGTCCACGTGCTGTCGGTGGCGAGGATCGCCCGTGTCAGCGAGTCCCCGCTGCGCAACGCCGAGGCGACGTGTTCGCACCACGTGGCGACCTCGACGTCGCCGGGGTGCGGGGTGCGATCCCTTCGCCAGCGTCGGCGCCCGCCGAGCGCGCCGTCCGGTCGGCGCGCCGCTGGCGGCGGGCGGGTAGCGACGATCCGCGATGCGACCGGGACGGCGACGGCGGCCACCATCACGACGATGAGCGCGGCGACGATCACGTCCGCCCCCGCTCGAGGCTGCCGACGACCTGGTCACCGTCGGCCAGTTCCCGCACGGCGAGGTCGTCGCCGCTTGCCCGGAGCTCGGCGATCTCGGAGATCCGTCGCGCCGACCGGCCGGTGCGGGCGACGTGGACGATGACGTCGATCGACCGTGCGAGGTGGTGTCGCGCCGCGACGAGCGGCCAGGTCGGCGAGGCCTGGATGATGAGCGTCTCGAGGCGTCGCACGGCGTCGAGTGCACTGTTGGCGTGGCACGTCGACCACGAGCCGTCGTGCCCGGTGTTGAGCGCTTGCACGAGCGCCAGCACCTCCGTGCCGCGAACCTCGCCGACCACGAGCCGGTCGGGGCGCAGGCGCATCGCTGTGCGCACGAGGTGGTCGAGTGAGATCGCCGCCGGACCGTCCGCCGTGGCCGGTCGCGCCTCCAGGCGCACGAGGTGGTCGCCGGCCGGCTGCAACTCGGCGGTGTCCTCGATCGTGACGATGCGTTCGCCGGGGCTGGTGCGCCCGAGCACGGCGTTCAAGAGGCTCGTCTTGCCTGACGAGGTCGCGCCGCTGACGACGACGTTGCAGCGCCGGGTGACGAGCTCGTCGAGCAACGTCGCGACCGCCGGCGAGCAGAACGCACCGAGCGGCAGTGCGCGGTCGCGGAACCGTCGGACGGCCAAGCAGGCGCCGTCGACGGCGACGGGCGGGACGACCGCGCACACGCGCGAGCCGTCGTCGAGCCGGGCGTCGACGATCGGCGACGACCGGTCGAGCCGCCGGCCGAGCGGAGCCAGGATGCGTTCGATGACGATCGTCAGATCACCGGCGGCGAGGTGACCGGCGGCGGCGACCATGCCGTCGCGTTCGATCCACACGTCGCCGTCCGCGTTGACGAGCACCTCGTCGATCGTTGGATCGTTGAGCAGCTCGTCGAGGGCGCCGAGCCCGTCGAGCCGGGCGACGGCGGCGCGCACCAGACGCTCACCGGCGTCAGGGCCGGCCAGCGGCGCCACCCGCCGCAGGTGAGCGCGGACCACGGCCGCCGTGTCGCCGGTGTCACCCTCGGCGGCGCGACACAGTGCGCCGACGAGGTCGCTGTCGGGGGTGGTGGCGGACGTCATCGGGGAGCCGCCGCCGGGAGGGTGCGGACCACGGGTCGCCGCCCATCGGCCGGCCCGTCGCCGATGCGCCCGAGCTCTCGTCGCAGCAGGCGGGGGAGACGGGCGGCGAGGAGCCCGGCATCGACCGCGCGGGCGACGGCGGGATCGACGCTGACGGTGGCCACGACGGGAGCGCCGATGGCCCGCCCGACCTCACGACGGCCGAGCGATCGCCCCGGCTCGGCGAGGAGCACGACGCCGTCCGGGCGGCGCGGCACCTGCGCGGCGCGGCGCAGCGCGAGGTAGCAGCCGCGGGTGACGAGGAGGCTGCGCACGCCTGGCGCGACGAGGCCGTCGGGCGGATGGTTGGTGCCGGCGTCGACGACGGCGTCCCGGCGGGTGCCCAACCAGTCGACCAGCTCGACCCAGCGCGGCGAACGAGGGTCGACCGGGCCGCGGCCGCGAGGGACCAGCACCGTTGCGGCGTCCACGGGGACGAGGAGGTCGGCCAGCGCGGGCGCCGGCGCGTCGGAGCTCAGCCAGTCGGCGACGCCCTGGCCGGTTGGCTCGGGGAGTCCGAGGACCGCCGGCAGATCGCCGTCGAGGTCGACCAGCGTCGTCTCGACGGGGACGGCCAGCGCCAGGGCAGCGGCGACGACGCTGGTGCCACTGCCGCCCTTGACGGACCAGCAGACGGTGACGGGCACGGTTGACCTCCCGGAGCAGCGGCCCGAGTCGGGCCGGTGACGCCAGGGGGATGTCGGTGCCGGCGGACGGTAGCGGTCGCCGGAGCGGCTGCCAACAACATCTCGAACTGGCCGTCGCAGTCGACCGCATCGGGTCGATGGCGACGGCCAGAACCGCCGCGGTGACGGCTCAGCGCTCGTTCAGCAGCGGTTCGCCCTTGGTGTACGCGGCGAGGTTGGTGAGGAAGATCTCGACGGCACGTTCGTCGCTGGTCGGGCAGGTGCCGGACATGTGCGGCGTGACGATCACGTTCGGGAGGTCCCACAGCTCGCTGTCCGGCGGCAGCGGTTCGGTGGCGAAGACGTCCAGGCCGGCGCCGCCCAGCCGGCCTGCCGCCAGCGCTGCGGTCAGCGCTGGTTCGTCGACCAGCTCGCCGCGCCCGACGTTGACGAAGATCGCTTCCGGCCGCAGCCTCGAGATCACGTCGGCCGAGATGATGCCCCGCGTGTCGTCGTTCAGCGGGAGCGCGACCACGAGGGCGTCGGCGGCAGCCGCCAGCTCGGGCAACCGGTCGAGCGGCCACGTGGGGCACGGCTCATCGCCAACGACCGCTCGGTGCATGCCGATCGGGCGCATGCCGAGGGCGCCGGCCATCCGGATGACGGCGCGGCCGATCGGGCCCATGCCGACGACGCCGATCGTCCGGCCCTCGACGTCGTCGAAGGATCGGGGAGCCCACTCGTGGGCGGCCTGGGCGCGAATGAGCCGGGGGAGGTCCCGGCTCAGGGCGAGCAGGTAGAGCATCACGGTGCGGGCGATCGGCCCGGCGGGCGCCCCCGAGGAGGTCGACAGGCGCACGCCGCGATCGCGCAGCCCGGTGAAGACCGGGTGGTCGGTGCCAACTGAGAAGGTGTGCAGCCAGTCCAGGGAAGGAGCACGGACCGCGGCACCCATGAAATGGGCGGCGTGGTCGGGCCAAGCGTCGCCGGAGAAGAAGGCCACCCGCAGGCGCGCCAGATCATCCTCGCCGACGACGTCGCCGTCGGCGAGGGCGATGGTCTGGAGGTGCGGAGCGGCGGCGGCCACCCGATCGCCGTACCGCTCGAGGATGAAGTGAGTGCACAGCAGGGACGGGGGCCCCGCTGCCGCGATCACGAAGACGTCAGCTGGCGGGCGGCGACACCGGCGAGAGCGATCATCACGATGAGCAGCAGCAGCTTCTTCATGGGCTGGGACCCTAGCCAAGGCCGCCGAGGCCGCTGGCACGAGCCGGTCCGAATCAACGACCGTCCAGCATTCCGGGCGGCCGTCGCGCCACGTCAGTTCGTGAATTGCTCGATGAACTCGTAACTGTTCTCGGTGTCGACGCGCCACGCGTAGTCAGCGCCGTGACAGGTGGCACTGGGTGCACCGGCTGGATGCCGTAGCCCACGCTCTCGATCAGGGCGGCGTTGCGGTTCCGGGGAGATCCGGCGAGCGTCTCCGCGGTGCCGAGCGGCGCCAGTTCGCCGTAGCAGACCTCGCCCTCGGGAGTCTCCCTGCAGGTCGTGCCGACGAGGACGTCCTCGGTGAGCTGGACGACACCCACGTCGTAGGTGACCGGGAAGCCGGCGAAGTCGTCGTAAGCCGGATGCGGGATGGCCTCGCCCTCGTAGAAGGCAGGGTTGGCGTCCAACCACGCACTGCGCGCGTCGTACAGGGCTTGCTCGGCGGGAGAGTCGGCTCGAGCGGGCCAGCCGGCCAGGACGTCGACCTCCCCGAACGTCACCCACACATCGGTGCCGCCGGTGGTGATGGGCGCTCCGTCTGGGTCGAGGACCACCTCTCCGTCCGTGCCGACGCCGTACGTGCAGTGGGCTGCGGTGAGGAGGGTGTCTTCGTCAAGGCGTGTGCCGCTACAGCTGAACCAGCCGGGCTCGGCGGGATCGAAGTAGATCATGAACCCGACGTAGGGGTGCTCGCCCGCATCAGGCTCGCCGTAGGTGACCGCCGAAGCGGTCGGAGCCGTCGCGGCGACGGCGACGAAGACCACGATCAGCGAAAGAAGCTTGCGCATCTGAGTTGCCCCCGACGTCGTGGTGTGGACTGGTACCCGGCCCCCCGAACGGACGGATGTTCACCGCATCCAGGAAGGTCGTCCGAGTGCCACTCCGCAGCTCCTCGCCACTGCGACGACGTTGGCGCCGTCGGCCGTCCGGTCGAGCCACTCGCGCCTTGACGACGCGGCCGCCCGCCAGTCGCGTGGTAATGGGTGCCGGGATCGGACCGACATGTTCGCGCGTTGGAGAGTCTGAACGGGCGGGATGGGACTGGTCCGGGAGCAGCTCGTCGCTTTGCGTGGCATGGGATTGTGTCGATGGTCGAGCGTTCGGCTCCGGCAGCCCCGGGCGAAACGGGACACGGCGGATCATGATGTTCAGGCCTCGGCGGTCCCACATGCATTTGGGGATACGCATGCAGGGTTCGTGCGGAGGTGTCAGGATGCCGGCGGGCGATCTTGCGTTCAGGTGGAGCGCAGCATGTAGGGAGGTCGGAGACGACGGCGGACGCGCAACAGGTCGTTGTGCTCGATGGTGCTGACATCACCCGTCGGGTCGAGGCGCTGCTGCCGGAGATCGCCGGCCGGGCTGACGAGATCGCAGCGGCGCGCCGACTGCCGCGGGCCTCGTCGATGCACTGAAGAACGCCGGGGTGTTCCGGATGTCAATGCCGGAGGCCTGGGGTGGCTCAGCGTTGCCGTTGCCGGACCAGGTGCGCATCGTGGAGTCGTTGGCTCTCGACCGCCTCGTACGTGACGCCATCACCATCAACCAGCACGTCGCCGCTGGCCCCCTGATGCTCGACGCCGCAGGCCGGCTCGCGCTCGGCCTCGAGCTCCAAGGCTTCGTCGCCGCCATCGCTGACACCACCGCCGGGCTAAGGAGTCGGCTACCGTCCGCTGCGGCGCGTTGCCTGGGGTCACGCTGAAGCCAGGATCGACTGCATGGACGCCGAGGGAGTGACGATGACATCATCGGAGACGAGTGCTGGCCGTCCGGGCGTGAGTGTCGGTCCGACGAGCGAGTTCAGCTTGTTCTTCCATGTGAAGCCGGGTGAGGCGGACTCCTTGCGGGCCGCGCTGAAAGAACTGCAGGACACGCCCGGTTACCGGCCGGGCGATTACGGCGTGGCGATCGCAACGATCCATGAGGCGAGGTTTGTGCTCTTCGACGAGGACACCAGGTTGGCGTTCATCACGAGCTTCGACGGCCCGTGGGACGCGTACATGGCGGATTTCTTCACGTCGGGGCCGACGCTCGGGCTGTTCGACATCATCTTCCGTCACGTGGACGGCTACGAGGGCCTTCCAGACCTCGCAGCGGTGAAGGCGTTCATCCTCGGCGCGCAACAGACCGCGGCCGCCTACGCCCGGAACTATGGCGGCACGGTGAAGGAGATTCGCAAGGCGCAACGGGTGAACGCCGCGTTCCAGCAGGTGCTCGACCACCCGGAAGCCGAGGCGGCGTTGCAGCATCCAGCGTTGCAGCCGTTGCTGGACGAAGCGGCCGACTGACCGCCAGCGCGCGCTGGATCGGCACAGCCTGTCATGTCTGATCACATCTCGGGCCCGCGAGCGTTGGCCGAACCGATCGCCGACATCACGGACCTCTACGCGTTCCCGAGCCCGGAACGGGCGGGGCATTTGGTGCTCGTGATGAACACGCTGCCATTCGCGCAGCCGTCAGACATGCTGTCGGACGGGCTGATCTACCGGTTCCGGCTGCGACCGCTCACGCTCAACCCGTCGCCCGAGCCGGTGCCGTTCACGATCGGCGATCACGAGTTCGTGTTCGACTGCGTCTTCTCCACGGTCGACGACATCGACGGCGAGACGGCCATGGACCAGGAGGGGTCGTGCACGACCCCGGCCGGTGACACCGTCGCGGTGCAGCTGAACGATGAGCACGGCGAGGCGGTGCATGGCGTGCGGATGTTCGCCGGTCCGCGTTGGGATCCGTTCATCATGGATGCGCCGGCGGCGTTGAAGACGATCGCCACCGGCGAGTTGGCCTTCCAGGACCCCAGCTCGATCTATCTCGACGGCAAGAACGTCCTCAGCCTCGTCGTCGAGCTCGACATCGGCCTGTTGGACGGCGCCCAGCTGGTCGGTGTTGTCGCCGAGACGCTCACCCGGGGCCGGTTCAACGTGCGATTGGAACGGGTCGGGCGCCCGGAGGTGAAGAACATGATGCTCGGACCGAAGCAGTTCGATCAGGTGAACCGGGACCTCGAGATCCGCGACCTGTACAACATGGAGGACGCGTTCCGCCTGGGTGAGAGCTACCAGGGTGCGTACCGGGTCCGGCTCAACGCCAACTTGGCCTTCTGGGACGGGCTCGACGGCACGACCGACTGGGTCGCCGACGGCGAGGGTGATCATCCGTTGACGAACCTGGTGCTGGACGACTTCCTCGTCGTCGATGTCACCAAGCCCTACGCCGAGGAGGGCTCCTTCCTCGAGATCGAGCTCGCGGCGCGCCGCGGTGAGGTCCACCGCACGTGTGGTGGCCGGGCGCTCAACGACGACGTCATCGATGTCATCTTCACCCAGCTGATCAACGGCGGGAACGGGCCGACCATCCGCGACGGCGTCGACCACTCGACACGACCAGCGTCACACACGTTTCCGTATCTGATGTCGCCGAACCCCGATCCGCCCCAGCCGCCAGAGCACCACCACTGACCATGGAACGCACCTCCCACAGCCGGCCCGGCCCCGACGCAGTCCTGGAACTCGATGACATCCAGAGCGGCGCGTTGCACGAACGACCGTCGCCGTACGTCGGGACCTACCTCCTGCTGCGCATCGACGATCGGGCCGCCGGCCGCGAGTTGGTGCGACGACTGCTCCCGCTGGTCGATTCGGGACGGCCGTCGTCGGATCCCGCCCACGACGCCTGGATCACGGTTGCGTTCACCTACGCGGGCCTCGCGGCGCTCGGTGTCCCGCAGAACTCACTCGACACCTTCGCGCCGGAGTTCCGCCAGGGCATGGCGGCACGCGCCGCAGCGCTCGGAGACGGCGGCGAGAGCAGCCCGGCCAACTGGGAGGCGCCGCTCGGCACACGGGATGTTCACGTCGCCATCGCCGCGCTCTCGCCCGATGCCACCCGGCTCGAGGCGGTGCTCGACAAGGCGCGCCGCGCCCACGAAGCGCTCGCCGGTGTCGAGTTGATCTGGCGTCAGGACTGCTACCAGCTGCCGACCGGACGGACGTCGTTCGGGTTCAAGGACGGGATCGGCCAGCCCGCTGTCGAGGGCAGCGGCATCCCGCCGACCAATCCGCAGGAACGACCGCTCAAGGCCGGTGAAATCATCCTCGGATACCCCGACGAAACCGGCGAGCTGCCACCGATGCCTTCGCCGGACGTGCTCGGCCGTAACGGCACGTACGTCGTGTTCCGCAAGCTGCACACCCGCGTGGCGGCCTACCGCCAGTACCTCCGTGACAAGGCGGCCAGCCGCGATGACGAGGCACTGCTCGGCGCCAAGATGGTGGGCCGGTGGCAGAGCGGCGCCCCGCTGGCGGTTTCCGCGGAGCACGATGACGCCGAGCTCGGCGCTGATCCTGCCGCGCAACAACGACTTCCTGTACGGCGACGATCCACGCGGGTTCAAGTGTCCGGCGGGCGCCCACGCCCGGCGCGCCAACCCTCGCGACGCCTTGGATGGCGAGGGCAGTGTCGATGTTCGGCTCCATCGCATGATCCGCCGCGGCACGAGCTACGGCCCGATGCTGCCCGACGGCGTCCTCGACGACGACGGCGTCGACCGTGGGATCATGTTCGTGTTCGCCGGCGCCCATCTCGGACGCCAGTTCGAGTTCGTCAAGACGCAATGGCTGAACGATGGCATCTTCATCGGCGCACCGACCGAGAAGGACCCTCTGGTCGGCGCAAACGACGGAACCGGCTCGTTCACGATCCCGCGCCGGCCGATCCGACGACGGCTGGCGGACGTGCCGCCGTTCGTCGTCACACGCGGCGGCGAGTACTGCTTCGCGCCGGGCCTGCGGGCGCTGCGTTGGCTCGCCGAGCTGACGACGTGACCAGCAACGACCAACGGACAGGGGACGACATGACTGGGAGCCCAGCTGGGACCGACCGTTGGGACTCGCTCGACTTCGGCCCGCCGGCGTCCGGGCCGGAGCCCGACGAGTCCGTGCTCGTCGACTACGTCTCCGATGGTCGCATCGCTGTCATCACTCTGAACCGGCCCCATGCCGACAATGCCATCACCACCGAGATGGGCGCTCGCCTAACGGAGATCCTCGAGACGATCGCTGTCCGCTCCTCCGTCCGCGTCGCCATCATCACCGGGGCCGGCGAGCGGGCCTTCTCGGTCGGCAGCGACCTTCGCCAACGCAAGGACATGACCAAGGAGCAGTGGCTCAGCCAACGGCAAGACTTCGACCGGACCCTGTACACGCTGCGCCAGTTGCGCACTCCGATCTTCGCGGCCGTCAACGGCATCGCCTACGGCGGCGGATCGGAGATCGCCCAGAGCACCGACTTCATCATCGCTTCGGACAACGCGACCTTCGGCCAACCCGAAGCGATGATCGGTCTGGCCGCCGGTGGCGGATCACCGGTGATGCTGCCGCGCGCCCTCCCGCCAGGCAAGGCGCTGCAAATGCTGATGACCGGCGACCCGATCACCGCCGAGGAGGCCTACCGGCTCGGCATGGTCAACGAGATCCACCCCCAGGCGACGCTGATCGACGCGGCGATGAACATCGCGGAGAAGATCGCCAGCAACTCGCCCACCGCCGTGCAGGCCGTCAAACGAGCAGTCCACCTCGGCCAGGGACAGCCCACCGAGCAGGCCATCGCCATCATGATGGAAGCCCATTGGCGCTCAGCCGTGCACCCCGACCGCGTCGAGGGCATCGGTGCGTTCAACGAGGGCCGAGACCCAACCTTCCAAGATCCCGACTTCTGAGGTCGGGCACCGCCACGCACTGAGGAGACCGAGCCATGACCATCACCGACGATCTCAACGCGGCCCGATCCGCGTTGCAGATGATCCACGCCGCGCCATACAACGCCGAAGCCCCACCCGAAGCCCTCACCGGGGAGATCACGCCCACCGCCTTGCACTACGTGCGCAGCAACTTCGCCCTCCCCGCACACAACGGACGGCTCGAGATCGGTGGCGCTGTCGAGCGGCCCGCCACCCTCACACTCGACGATCTCCGCGCCCTACCGGCGGTAGAGCGGACGGTCACTCTGGAATGTGCCGGCAACGGCCGCCTCGAGATGCGACCACTCCCGACCGGCGAGCCGTGGGGCGATTACGCCGTCTCCACGGCGGGCTGGACCGGCGCCCTCCTGTCCGACGTGCTGCAGCAGGTGGAGCCGACGGCGGGCGGCGTCGACGTGCAGTTCCAAGGCGCCGACCACGGCCCCTATCACCTCAAGCCGATCCTCGCCGACACCAGCCAGGACGACGTGACGTTCGTGCGCGCCCTCCCCCTGGCCCTCGCGGCTGACCCGGCGGCCGAGATCCTCATCGCCTACGAAATGAACGGCGAACCGCTCCGCCCCGACCACGGCGCCCCCTTCCGCCTCGTCGTCCCGCACTGGTTCGCCGTCGCCTCCGTCAAATGGCTCCACCGCATCGACGTGCTCACCGAGCCCTACGTCGGCGAGTTCCAGACCGGCCACTACATCTACGAGTGGCCCGATCGCCCCCACGAGCCCGTCGCCCTCATGCGAGTGCGAGCACGAATCACCGACCCCGCACCCGCCGCCGTGCTGCCCCTCGCCACACACACCATCCGCGGCAAGGCCTGGTCCGGCACCGGCCCCATCACCACCGTTGAGCTCAGCTTCACCGGGGCCGGCGATTGGCTCCCAGCAACACTCGCACCGCCCACCGGCCCCTACCACTGGCAGGACTGGACCTACGACTGGCAACCCCCTGGCATCGGCCGACACACCCTCCGGGCTCGCGCCACCGACGCCGCCGGCAACGTCCAACCAGAAGTACCACCATGGAACCGGCTCGGCTACGGCAACAACGCAATCGAAGTCCTCTACGTCGACGTCGAGTAACTCCGCCCCGCGACCTTGCTTCGAACTCCCACGTCGCGGTGACTCGGCACGCCGTCGCCTCGCCCGCCACGCTCGCCGAGGTGCCCTTCGAGCCCACGGTTCGGCCGCCTCGGAAGGTCGAGCAGCAATGCTCGAGCGAGAGCTAGCCGAAGCATCGACGCTGCACGTCCCGGCTCGGGGCTCTCGTTCCGGTCGAGGCGGACAGGCGGTGTCGTTCGGGGAGCAAACTGGTGATCGCCACGGTGAGGAGCGCACGTGTTGATGTGTTGTTGCCGCGGTCAGTGGAAGCTCCGGGACTAGCGAGGTCGGCGCTTCGGCGGTGGATCGCTGCCGTTGGCTGCACGGATGAGTTCGTCGAGGACGCCGTCCTGCTCGCTTCGGAGGCGATCACCAACGCGGTCTTGCACGCCCGCGCAGCGCCACGCTTGTTGGCGACCGTGGTCGACGGTCGATTGTGCGTTGAGGTCCACGACGCGTCTCGCGAACGGCCCGTGCGCCCACGACGACCTCGAGCGCGCCACCATCGCTCCCACGCCATGGAGGGCGCCCCGTGGAGCGCTGCAATCCGTCCCACGCTGAGGAAGGGAGACAGACGGGTCTCGTCCGCTATCTTCCCCGTCGCTGCGATCGTTGCGGCCTCTCAGACCCCTGGAGGATTTGCGTGGAAGACCCGTCTCCAGAGCGTCGCGTTGCCATCGTTTCATGTGGGCGGCGAGATTGACCTCGCCGCGGCCGCCGAGCTGGGCGCTCAGTTGGAGGCTGTGATCGACGCCAGTATCGGCGTCGTCGCGGTCGATCTGGCTGAGGTCACCTTCCTCGACTCGTCCGGTCTGAAGGCGCACGTGGCCGCTCAGAGGCGGCTGCACGCCGAGGCCGACGCCTGACGGTACGCAATCTCTCGGCGATGGTGTTCCAGGTGTTCCAGCTCAGCGGGGCGGCCGCCTTCCTCGATGTGCAGGGTCCCGCCGCCCCATCAGCCGCCGACTAGGCGCCACGGCGGCGTCGGAGCGAAACACAGTGCACGCAGCGCGCTGCTGGCGGAGGTGGACGGGAATCGAACCCGCCGGACGGGGATCGCCCGTCCCAGCCGCTTTGAAGGCGGTGGGGCCCACCAGGTGCCCAGACACCTCCCTGGGTCGCCCGTTCTTAGCCCGTCACCACCACGTTCGCGCAACCGGCGGCGGCGGGCCGGTCGTCGATGCACAAACGCGTCAGCACCAGATGAGCGCGTCGGCGTCGTCCTCCACGATCTGCTCGCAGGTCGGGCACCAGGTCTTGGTCTCCAGCCCGGCGCCGCAGGTGGCATGCACCGCGCCGACGCCGTGGCCCTCCCGCTCGGCGCCCCACGCCGACAGAGTGGCCAGCGCCGTGGCCAGGCTGCGGCCGGCGGCGGTGAGCGAGTACCGCATCCGCAACGGCCGTCGCTCGTACGGCACACCGACGACGAGACCCTGCGCCTGCATCGCCTTCAGTCGCGCCGTCAGGATCGTCGGGGCGATGCCGTCAACGTCGGTCGACAGCTCGCCGAACGTTCGATCGGCCTCGAGCAGGGCACCGATCAGCCGCAACGACCAGCGGTCACCGACCCGCTGGGTGGCGATGTCCAGCCCGTAGTTGTCGACGACCATCCGATCAGTCTAGAGTCACTTGCGATTCAGTAGTGACTGGGAGGCATCCGATGACGACGATCGACGACCTGCGTGACGTGGTGCGTGAAGCGACGGAGCGGTCGTCGGCCGCGGTGGTGGGCATCGGCCGCCACGGTCGTGGCACGGGCTTCGTCGTCGCCGCCAACCGCGTGCTGACCAACGCCCACAACCTGCGTGACCGCACCACCGCCGTGCTCTTCGTCGACGGTCGTTCGGCCCAGGGCGAGGTCACGGGCAGCGACGTCGACGGCGACCTGGTCGTGCTCGACGTCGACACTGGCGACGTGGCCCCGCTGGCCTGGGCTGACGACGCGGTGGCGGCTGGGGACGTGGTCGTCGCCGTGACCGCCGGACGTGGTCAGCGGCGGGCGACCTGGGGGCAGGTGACGAGATCCGACGCCGGTTTCCGCGGCCCGCGAGGCCGGCGCATCGCCGGTGCCGTCGAGCACACTGCGCCGTGCGCCGCCGGCTCGTCCGGTGCGCCGGTGCTCGACCGCAGCGGCCGCGTCGTCGCCGTGAACACGCACCGGCTGGAGCACGGCTTCTACCTCGCTCGCGCCGCCGACGAGGAGCTGCGCCAGCACGTGGCGGCGATGACCGACGGGCGGACGTTCGAGCGGGTCACGCTCGGCGTGGCGCTCGCCCCGCCGGCCGTCGCCGCCAGACTGCGCCGCTCGGTCGGCCTCCCCGAGCGCGATGGCCTGCTCGTGCGCGGCGTCGTCGATGGGTCACCGGCGGCCGCCGCTGGCATCCAGGAGGGCGACCTCCTCGTGCGGGCCGGGGACCAGGCGTTGGTGCGGACCGACGACCTGTTCACCGTGCTCGGTGGCGTCGCGGAGGGTGACTCGCTGGCCATCACGTTGGTGCGCGGCGCCGACGAGCAGACCGTCACCGTCGAGTTCCCCGCCGCCGACTGACGATTCCGCGCCGCGATCGGTATGGATTCCCATACCGGGTCATCGTCAGAACCGGAATGGTTCCCGAGCGTTCGTGGCGCAGCGACCTTGACAGCCCATGCCGGCCTTGCCCGGCCATCAAAAGAAGCTGCCGCAGAAGGGGGCGGGGGTCGTGGCGAACAGGGCGGCGGCGCTGGGCAACGCCTCGGGCGTGCGCACCTCGATGCGCCCGACGTCGGCCAGCGCCCACCACGGCGTGCCACCGAGGTAGACGGCCGACAGCGTCGTGACGTCCGTGGCCAGGTCGGCGTCGGCGGCGGCCAGCCCGTCGGCTCGCTCCGCGCCGGCGGGGTCGATCGACCAGACACCGTCGTTCGTGTCGAACAGGTCGTCGCGCACGGCGATCGTGACCGACGCACGAGCGTCGCCATACGTGCGGGCGCGCAGCGCGGCATCCACGTCGATCAGCCGCAGCCACTGCTCGTCCCAGCTCCCGTTGCGCACGTGGTAGGCGCGCGGGTCGCGCACCGCCCACCGCACCAGATCGTCGACCGGCCGTTCGCTGGCGGACCACCGGCGGATCAAGTCGAGGTCGCACAGGTACGCCCACAGCGCCAGCTCGACGGCCGGCGTGGCGCCGTAGAGGTCGAACACCTCGCCATCGCCTGCGGCGACCAGCCCGTACTGCTCCTCGCGCCACTTGAGCGAGTAGTGCACGAACCCGTCGTCGCCGTCGTCTCCCGTGTGCACGGCGACGAAGTGGGCGGTGCCGCCCGCCGCGCTGGCGTCCTGGAAGTACCGACCCCACATCCCGTCCGTGCGCGAGATCGTGCCCGCCCTGGTGGCGTACCGGTCGTACAGCGGGCGCACCACGTCGACGATCTCGCCCGGCGCGAGCAGCCGGCACGTGCCGCCGGCGGCGGCCCGGATCGGGCGGGCCAGCGCCGGATCGACGGTGACCTCCGAGGCTCGCCCAGCGATCCCGAAACCGAACCGGTCGTAGATGACGGCCTCGCTGGCCCGCAGGCTGGCCAGCACCTGACCGCGCTCGGCCGACTCACGCAGCAGCCGCTGCATCAACTGGGAGGCCAGCCCCTGGCGACGGTGCGTCGGGAGGACCCCGACCCGGCTGACGGCGGCCGTCGCCAGTCGACGACCTCCCGGCACGACGGTCTCGACCGGGTAGGCGCTGGCGTGGGCCACGCACTGGTCGCCGTCCCACGCCGACACGGAGTCCGTGCCGTCCCAACTGGCCGCCTGCTTGGCCCAGTTGTCGTCGTCGGGCGGTGCGAACAGGAGCGCCGTCGAGACCGTCCCGGCGGCCGTGCGGAACTCGTCGGGCTTCGTCGTCCGGATCTCGATCACGTGGCGATGGTGGCACGGCTGGCGCCGTGCCCGGGCGTGGAAATCCTCAGACGGCGAGGAGGTCGCGGGCGCCGGTGTCGCTCGACGGGTGGCGCAGCTTGCTCATCGCCCGAGCCTCGATCTGGCGGATCCGCTCGCGCGTGAGGTTGAAGTGCTCGCCGACCTCTTCCAGCGTGCGCGGCTCGCCACGGTCGAGCCCGAAGCGGAGCTTGAGGATCTCTCGCTCCCGCTCGTCGAGGGGTGCCAGCAGCCGGGCGATCTCGTCGGGGAGCAGGGCGGTGGCGGCGACCTCGAAGGGGCTCTCGGCGGAGCGGTCCTCGACGACGTCGCCGAGCTCGGCGTCGCCGTCCTCGCGCAGCGGCTCGGACAGGGACAGAGGTTCGGCGGCGAAGCGCAGCGCCTCGGTCACCTTGTCCTCGGGCATCTCGACCTCGCGGGCCAGCTCGGAGAGCGTGGCCGGCCGGCCGTACTTCAGCTCCAGGCGGGACCGGGCCTTCTGCAGCCGGGCCAGCGTGTCGCCGGCGTGGACGGGCAGGCGGATCGTGCGGCCCGTGTTGGCGATGCCGCGCGTGATCGCCTGGCGGATCCACCACGTGGCGTACGTCGAGAACTTGAAGCCCTTGCGCCAGTCGAACTTCTCGACGGCGTGCATCAGCCCGAGGTTGCCCTCCTGGATCAGGTCGAGCAGCGGCAGCCCGGAGGCCTGGTACTTCTTGGCGATCGAGACGACGAGGCGCAGGTTCGACTGGACGAACTGCCGCTCGGCCTCCTCGCCATGGCGGGCCGTGCGCCGCAGCTCCCGCTTGCGGGGTGCGGTGACGTCCTTGCCGCCGGCGTCGAGGCGCTCGATGGCCTCTTTGCCCGCTTCGATCGCCTTGGCCAGCCGGACCTCGTCATCCTTGGTGAGGAGCGTGTATTGACCGATGTCAGTCAGGTACAGACGGACGAGATCCTCGTCATCGCGTTCGACGCGATCCTTGGCCATCCGGCGGCTCCTTTGCACCTGCCCTTCCGGGCAGGTCGTCGACTAGGGCGATGTCCCCGTTCCCGGCGGGGGATGGGCCTACGATACCGACGCGGTCAAGGCCGCCAACCTGAGCGCGGGTGCGAACCGACCGACATCACGGTGAGAGATCCGTGTGAGCGAGCCATCGTGCGTTGCGATCACGTTGCGCGGCGCCGATGCCGTGAGAACCCGGCGGTAGATTTCACGGGACGCGGCGCAGCATGCGCCGGGTCGAAGGAGACCGATCCGATGCCGAACCCGTTCCTCAACGAGAAGAAGCTCGAGGCCGATCGAGCCGGTTGGGCGGCACCCGTGGCGCCAAGCCCCGGCGGCGCCGTGTGGGCCGCGCCGGCCGCTCCCGGCGCACCGACCGACCGCATCGACGACGGCCCGGTGAGCCCGTGGCGCTCCGGCGTCATGACGGTCAACGGCTCGATCACCGCGACGGCGGTCCTCTTCACGCTCCTGTTGATCAGTGCAGCCGCCGGCTGGATGGCGACCGAGACCACCCCCGAAGGCCAGGTCGAGTTCCCGACGGTGGCGATGATCGGCGTGATCGTCGGGTTCGTCGCCGTCATCGCCCTGTACTTCAGGCCGCGGCTGGCCAAGATCCTCGGACCGATCTACGCCCTGGCCCAGGGCTTCTTCGTCGGTTCGATCTCCAAGATCTACGAGAACCAGTGGAGCGGCATCGTGGTGCAGGCCGCGCTGGCCACCGTATGCGTGTTCACCGTGATGCTCGTGCTCTACCGCACCCGCATCATCAAGGTCACCAACCGCTTCCGCAAGATCGTCATCGGGGCAACGCTCGGCGTGATGCTGCTGTACCTGGTGTCGTTCGTGCTCAACCTGTTCGGCAACGGCCTGAGCTTCATCAGCGATCCGAGCGCGTTCGGCATCCTCTTCAGCGTGTTCGTGTGCGGGCTGGCCGCCTTCAACCTCGCCCTCGACTTCGACTTCATCGAGCGTGGCGCCAAGGAGGGCATGGCCAAGGACTACGAGTGGGTCGCCGCCGTCGGGCTGCTCGTCACCATCGTTTGGCTGTACCTCGAGATCCTGCGGCTGCTCGCCAAGCTGCGCGAGAGCTGACGGTGGCGCCGGCGGCGTGAGCGGTCGGCTACGAATGCATCGTGGAGAGGGGGAGCATCCGCAGGGTCGTCGCCGCCGCGCTCGGCGTCGTCGTCATCGTGGTGCTGCTGCTGTGCGTGGTCGGGGTCTGGGCGCGCACGACGCTGGCCAACCCTGACCGGGTCGGTGAGCTCGCCGAGGACGTGATCACCGAGCCGCAGATCCAGCAGGCGCTGGCGGTCGCCGTCACCGACCTGGCCTTCGACGCCCTCGACGTCGACCTGCGCGTCACCAACGTGCTGCCCGATTGGCTCGAAGGGATCGGCGAGGTGGCGGTCGGCCGAGCGCAATCCGCCGTGACGCAGGCGGTCGCCGACGCGTTGGCCGAGCCGGCCGTGCAGCAGGTCATCGTCCGTCTGGCGCAGGGGGCCGACGCCCGGCTGGTGCGCGTGCTCGAAGGCGATGGGCTGGCCGACGGGATCACCGTCGAGGACGGATCGGTGACGATCAACCTCCTGCCACTGGCCGGCCGCGGGCTCGATGCGCTGCAGGACCTCGGCCTGTTCGGCTCGATCCAGGTGCCCCCGCTGACGGCCGACGGCGACCCGGCGGCGCAGATCGCCGCCCTCGAGGCGGCGTTCGGGATCGACCTCCCCGACGACCTCGGGCAGTTCACGATCTACGAGAGCGCCGCCGTCAAGCGAGCCCAGGCGGCGACGCATCGAGCTCAGGAGGCAGTCGCCGTGGCGTATCGCGCGCTCTGGCTGGCGTTGGCGATCGGGGCCGTGTTGACCGTGGCGACGATCGTCACGGCCGTCGACCGGTGGCGCGCCGTGCTCGGGATCGCCGCCGGCGCGGTCGTGGGGATGGTGGTGCTGCGCGCCGCGGTGGACGTCGTCGTCGACGCCGCCCCGAACCTCGTCGCCGATCCGGCGGCGCAGACCGCCGTCTCGATCGTCGTCGGTGGCCTGGGGTCGGACCTTCGACAGATGGCGGGGGTGGTCCTGATCGGCTCGTTGGTCGTGGCGCTCGCCGTGCTCCTTGCCCGCCGGTTCCGACGGACCGACGTGGTGCTCGCCCTTGCCATGCTCGCCGTCGCCATCACGCTGGTGGTGGGCGGGCTGGCGTGGCCGGCGCTGTTGATCGCCGTCGTGCTGGCGGTGGCGGTGCCGGTCGTCGCGACCAAGCTCGTGCCGTGATCGCCAAGGTCGGTGAGACGGCGGTGACGACCGCCGTTGGCGGTGCGCTGGCCGGGGCGACGTGGTCGATCGTCGGGCTGGGCTGGCCGGCGGCCATTGTCGGCGCGCTGAACGGACTCATCGGCGGCTGGCGGCGGACGTACGGCTGGAGAACCGGACGGGGCGTCGTCGCGTTCGCGCTGGACTCGACGTGGGCGGCGCCGATGGTGGTGTCGGCGCTCGTGGCCCACGTCGTCGCGCTGTTCACCACGGCGCGAGGCGGCTACGTCCGGGCGCTCAGCGAGCGCCAGGATCGCCACGTCTACGCCGGTGGATTGCGGCTGCGCCGGCGGTTCGTCATCGCCCTCGCCAACACGGTCAACAACGCCGGGACGAACGTCATCACGTCGCCGCGCCGCCAGCAGCTCATCCGGGATCACGAGGACCTCCACGTCTGGCAGGCCCGATGGTTCGGTCCGCTGTACCCCGTGGCCTACGTCGGGTGGATGGTCGTGATGGGGCCGGTCGGCGCCGTGGTGTGGCTCGTGCGGCGCCCCCGCCCCGCCGCCCTGTTCTCGGTGACCGAGACGTTCGCCTACTACATGAACCCGTTCGAGTGGTGGGCCTACAGCCGTGAGGGCAACTGGCCACCACCCGGGATGGTGGGCGGCCTCGGGTGGCGGCGGCCGATGGTGCGGCCGGTCAACCGAGCGCCTGCAGCGCCGCCAGCAACGCCCGGTTGAACTCCTCGGGTGCTTCCTGCTGCGTCCAGTGGCCGGCGCCGGCGATCAGGGTCGCCCCCCGGAAGTCCGGCAGCGTGGCCTCCATCGACTCGACGTAGCCCGGCCGCGACGCGATGACCGCGTCGCGGGTCCCGCCGATGAACCACACCGGCATCGCCGGCGCCGGCAGGCCGTCGACCCGGGCGTGGTTGGCGTCGAGGTTGCGGTACCAGCTGACGGGACCGAAGAAGCCGCTCGCTTCGAAGGCGTCGACGTAGGCGGCCAGGTCGTCGGCGGTCAGCCACGGTGGCAGCTCGCCCGGGACCGGTCCGATCGACGCGATCGCGTCGAGGAAGCCATGGCCCTCGGCGGGCAGCGGCTCCGGCGGCTGCTCGGGGAACCCTTCGCCGGACGCGGCCCACAGGATCGCCCGCATTGTCCGCTCGACGTCGGCCTCCAGCTCGGCCTCGGCCGGGCCGACGGGCTGGAAGTAGAGGATGTAGAAGAAGCCGTCCCCGAACTGTGCCCGCATCAGCTCCGTCGGCGGCGCCGGCCACGGCGTGTACGGCACGCTGGCGTTGACGACGGCGCGCACCCGCCCCGGGTGCAGCCGGGCCAGGTCCCACGCCACGAGCGCACCCCAGTCGTGGCCGACGAAGACGGCCTCGTCGTGGCCGGTGTCGTCGAGCAACCCCAGCAGGTCACCGCACAGGTGGTCGATGCCGTACGCCTCGACGTCACGTGGCGCGCTGGACCGGGCATAGCCGCGCTGGTCGGGCGCCAGCACGTGGTAGCCGGCGGCGGCCAACGGTTCCAGTTGGTGCCGCCACGAGTGGGAGGACTCGGGGAAGCCGTGGCACAGGACGACGGCAGGGCCACTCGACTCGCCGGCCTCGACGACGTCGAGCTCGACGCCGTTGACGGCGTGCCGCACGGTCTGCGCGGTCACGTTCACGAATGGGCCCCGACGCACTGTCACGATGGGGCGCTGACGCGCCATGCCGCCTCGGCGGCGCCGAGCTCGGTGGCGGGCGGACCGTCGGCGCGGTACTCCAAGAGCATCGCTCGCCACGGGTTGGAGACCTCGAGCCGGCCGAGGATGGCGCTGACGCCCCACACGACCCGATCGAGGATGACGAAGCTGGCCGGCATGTTGAGCTTGGCGATCACCTCGGCGTGCGGGCCGTTGAGGTCGAAGATGCGGCTCAGCGTCTCACCCATCCACTGCCGGGTGAACGTGAACTCGTCGACCAGGTACGGCCGGTATGGGCTGGAGACGTAGTCGAAGACGGCCTGGGGGTCGAGCCCGTGCCCGGCGGCCAGGAACCCGGCCGTCTCCATCGCCGCCACGAGCCGGTCGGGGTCCCGGTGCACGACGATGGCGTCAAGGCTCGGCTCGAGCCGTTGCCACTCTCCGTGTTCCCACCGCTTGACGAGTCCGAAGTCGAGGAACGTGACGCTGCCGTCGTGGTGGAACCGGTAGTTGCCCGGGTGCGGGTCGCCGTTGAAGGCGCCGAGGCGCTGGATCGAGTGCTGGCCGAAGCGCCAGATCACCTCGCCGGCGCGCTGCTTGGTCTCGTGCGACGCCGTCGCCATGAACTGGTCCCACGTCATGCCGTCGATCCACTCGGTGGTGAGGACTCGCTCGCCGGAGACGGCCGGGAGCAGCTGGGGGATGCGCACCCACGGGTGGCCGGCGAAGTGCTCGGCGAACTCGACCACGTTGCGCGCCTCGAGCCGGTAGTCGAGCTCCTCGCGCATCCGGGCCCGCAGCTCGTCGACCAACCCGCGGGCATCCAGCCCGTTGAGGGCCAGGGCGGAGAAGACGCTGTACATCACCTCGGCCCCGTCGAGATCCTCCTCGATCGCCTCGGCGACGCCTGGGAACTGGACCTTGACGGCGACCGGCCGACCCTCCCGCGTCGTCGCCCGGTGCACCTGGCCGATGCTGGCGGCGGCGATCGGCAGGTCCTCCCAGGTGGCGAACACCGCCTCGGGCGGGGCGCCGAGGTCAGCCTCGACCACGCCGGCGGCGAGGGTCGGTGACATCGGCGCGGCGTCGGACTGCAGCGCGGCGAGCGCCGCCTGGGCCTCGTCGGGCAGGCCCTCGACGATGAAGCTGACGAGCTGGCCGAGCTTCATCAGCACGCCCTTCATCTCGCCCAACTCCTTGGCCACGTCCTCGGCGGTGCGGATGGCGAACTGGGCGTCCAGCTCCGCCCGTCGCTCGGCCGGCGTGACCAGCCGGCGGGCCTTGGCACCCGCGTAGCGGGTGGCGTTGCGTGCCGTCATCTTCCACATCCGCCGTGAGCGCCACGACATGACACGGCTGAGCTTGCGCCCGAGGACGATCGCCCCGATGCCGACGCCGCCGGCGGCGACCGCGACGGCGCCGCGCGGTGCTCTCACGCCGGCGAATCGTAGCGATCGACCATCCGAGTGTTTCCTGCGTCCGAGTGTTTCGTGCATGGCGTCCCTGCTCGAAACACTCGGATGCATCGAAACACTCGGATGGGGGGTGGCGTACGATCGAGGGGCAATGGCGCGTGGGCGGTCGAGCGGGTCCCGGTGGCGCGACCTGCCGATGGCGCTGTTCATGCTGGCGCCGTCGATGGTCATCCTCGGCGTCTTCGTGCTCTACCCGCTCGGCCGAGCGGTGTGGCTGGGCCAGACCCGGTGCAACGCCCAGGGCCAGGACTGCCGCTCCAACGGCTGGGACCAGTACGTCGACGTGGCCCGCAGCCAGGAGTTCCAGGATGCGCTCCTGGTCACCGTGAAGTTCGCCTTGATCACGGTGCCGCTCGGGATCGTGCTCGGCGTCGGGCTCGCCGTGCTCGCCGACAAGTACCTGCGCGGCGTGGGGATCTTCCGGGCGATCTTCTCGTCGACGATCGTCACCACGGTCGCCGTGGCCAGCCTGATGTGGCTGTTCCTGCTCGAGCCGTCCGTCGGCGTCCTGTCCAACGTCGGGTGGATCAGCGACCTGTTTCCGGTCGTCAAGGCGCCGGGACTGCTGAACGACCCGGGTACAGCGCTCTGGTCGGTCGGCGCGTCGAGCGTCTGGGCCGGTTTGGGGTTCACGTTCATCCTCATCACCGCCGGGCTGCAGGGGATCCCAGCGGACCTCCACGAGGCGGCCGTCGTCGACGGTGCCGGCGGGACCCGGCGATTCTGGAGCGTCACCCTGCCGCTGCTCGGCCCGACGTTGCTGTTCGTCGTGATCGTGCTCACGACGGGGGCCTTCCAGGCCTACGGGGAGATCGATCTGCTGACCGACGGCGGGCCGCGGCCATCGAATGCCACGACGACGATCACCTACCTGACCTACGGCGGCACGTCGATCATCAACAACAACCTCGGTCTGCAGGCGGCGACGGCGGTGCTGCTGTTCCTCGTCATGCTCGTGCTCTCGTTGCTGCAGCTTGTCGGTATCGGCCGCCGGGTCCACTACGCGTGAGTTGCCGTGAGCGCTGACGCGACGACCGCCTACGACCACCCGTCGGGCTGGCGGGCCGTCGGTCGCTACGGGCTGCTCGTCGCCCTGGCGGTGGTCGTGCTGTTCCCCGTGTACACGATGATCGTGGCGGCGCTGAAGCCCGGCAACAAGGTGCTCGAGAACCCGCTGATACCGGACGCCTTCACCCTCGAGGTGCTCGGCGAGGCCTGGACCGAGGGGCGGCTCGGACGGTTCCTGCTCAACTCGATGATCGTCGCCACGATCATCACGGTCGCCCAGGTCGTCACCGCCGTGCTGTCGGCGTACGCCTTCGCCATCCTCGAGTTCCCCGGTCGCACCCTGCTCTTCGTCGTGTTCCTGGCCACGTTGCTCGTGCCCGCCGAAGCGACGCTGGTCGTCAACCGGCGCACCGTCGACTCGCTCGGCTGGCTGAACAGCTACGCCGGGTTGACGGTGCCGTTCCTGGCCGCCGCGTTCGGCACCTTCCTGATGCGCCAGGTCTTCCTCACGTTGCCGCGCGACCTGCGCGACGCGGCGGCGATCGACGGCGTCGGCCACTTCGGGTTCTTGCGCCACGTCGCCGTCCCGCTGGTACGCCCGACGATCGGGGCGCTGGCGCTGTTCGGGTTCCTGTCGGCGTTCGGCCAATACCTCTGGCCGAACCTCATCACGACGGAATCCGACATGTACACCGTGCAGAGCGGGCTGCGCCAGCTCAGCGAGGCCCGCCTCGACGCCCCGAACGTGGTGATGGCCGGGTTGGTCTGGGCCTCGATCCCGCTCGTCATCGTGCTGCTCGTGTTCCAGCGCCAGCTCGTGCGCGGGCTCACCGCCGGCGCCGTGAAGGGCTGAGGCGCGTGCGCGGCTCCTCTCGTGGTCGCCAACTCGTCGCGCTTGCCGGCTGCGTGCTCGTGGCGGCGTGCGGGTCGGGCCGCTCCATCCTCGACGCCGGCAACGAGCCGGCTCCGTCGACGACCACGACGGTGCCGGTGACCGCGCCGCCGGGTGAGACGCTGCCGGCGACGACCACGACGGCACCACCGACGACGACCACGACACCACTCGACTCGTTGCCACCGTGCCCCGTCGACGCGCTCCCCGCCGACGGCGCCGAGCCCGTGCAGCTGACGTTCTGGCACGGCCTCGGGACCGAGCCGGAGAACAAGCTGGTCGAGTTGACCGACCGGTACAACGCCAGCCAGGGCGCGGTGCGGGTGACGCTCGAGAACCAGGGCGGTTACAAGCAGACGATCGACAAGTACGTGCAGAGCGGGCAGGGCAGCCGGCCGCAGCTGGTGCTGATGCCCGAGTACATGGTGCAGCAGATCGCCGACAGCGCCAGCATCATCCCGATCGGTGCGTGCACCGAGGCCAGCGGGTACGACACGTCGGCGTTCCTGCCCGGCGTGCTCGAGTCGTACGCCACGAACGGCGTCCAGTGGTCGATGCCGTTCGCCGTCAGCGACCCGATCCTCTACTACCGACGGGACATGTTCGAGGCCGCCGGACTGGACCTGGACGATCCGCCGGCGTCGATCGACGAGCTGCGGGCGGTGTCCCAGGCCCTCGTCGATTCGGGGGCCGCGACGTACGGCCTCGCCGTCGACTCTGGGGTCGACTCCGGCGGCGCGTGGTACCTCGAGCAGTGGTTCGCCAAGGCCGGCGAGCTGTACGCCGACAACGGCAATGGGCGACTGGCCCCAGCGACGCGGGTCCTGTTCGCCGACGAGACCGGGGTCGACCTGCTGACCGACATCCAGTCGTTGATCGCCGATGGCCTTGCCGTGTCCGTCGGCGACAACCCCAACGGGCAGGAGGCCTTCCTCAAGCTGGCCGATCCGGCGGCGCCGGCGGCGATGACGATCGGGACGTCCGGTGCGCTCGGGGCCGTGCTGAGCGTTCTCGATGGTGGCCTCATCCCGGGGCTGACGAGCGCGGACGTCGGGATCGGCACGATGCCGGGGCCGGGCGGCAACCCGCTGGCGCTGGTCGGCGGTGCGTCGATCTACATCGTCGCCGAGAAGGGCGACGCCCAAGCGGCAGCGGCGTGGGACTACATCCAGTTCCTGGTCGAGGCCGGCGTCCAGTCGGAGTGGGCAGCGGCGACCGGGTACGTGCCGGTGCGCGACGACGCCACCGAGCTTGAGCCGCTGTTGTCGCTGTACGCCAACGACCCCCGGTTCCAGGTCGCCTACGACCAGTTGCTCGTGGCCCCGCCCGGCGACCCGACGGCGCTGGGACCCGTGCTCGGCCCGCTGCGCGAGGTGCGCTCGGTCACCGCTGGCGCCGTGGCGGCGATCTTCGCCGGCGCCGACGTCGCCAGCACGCTCGCCGCCGCGGCCCAGCAGAGCGACGCTCTGATCGCCGACTACAACGTCCGCAATTGACTCGCGATCCCCCCAGATGGGGGAGCGGACGGCGACCGTTAGGGTGCGGCGTCTATGGCCAATGCGTTCCCTCCGCTCGATGGGTCGGCGCCACGCCGGCAGCAGTTCGATTCGGCCCCCGAGCTGGGCATCGATCCGGCGAAGCGCTACACGGCGACGCTCGACACCTCGCTCGGCGAGATCGTCATCGCCCTCGATGCCGTCAAGGCGCCGAACACGGTCAACAACTTCGTCTACCTCGCCGCCCACCACTACTACGACGGCGTCATCTTCCACCGCATCATCAACGGGTTCATGTGCCAGGGCGGTGACCCGACGGGTACCGGTCGCGGTGGTCCCGGCTACAAGTTCGCCGACGAGCTCCCCAAGGCCCGGGAGTACCAGATCGGCTCGGTCGCCATGGCCAACGCCGGGCCGAACACGAACGGCAGCCAGTTCTTCCTCATCTCCGGCCAGAGCGGCGTCCAGCTCCCGCCGCAGTACAGCCTGTTCGGCCAGATCGTCAAGGGCCTCGACGTCCTCGACCAGATGCAGCGCGTCGAAACCGACGGCAGCGACCGTCCCCGCCAGGACGTGGTCATCAACTCCGTCACGATCGCTGAATCCGAGTAGTCGCCGGTGCTCGAGGGTCGCACGGCGATCGTCACCGGCGCCGGGCGGGGCATCGGTGCGGCCATCGCGACGGCGCTCGACGCCGGCGGTGCCCGTGTCGCGCTCGTCGCCCGTTCGGCTGATCAGCTGCAGGCGACGGCGGGTGCGCTGCGCAACGACCCGGTGGTGATCGCCGCCGACCTCGGTACGCCTGACGGCCCTGGCGCTGCGGTGGCGACCGCCGCCGAGGCCTTCGGCGGGCGCATCGATGTGCTCGTCAACAACGCCGGCATCGGGTTGCGCAAGGAGTCGGAGACGCTGACCGTCGACGAGCTCGATGAGGTGTGGAACGTGAACGTGCGCTCGGCGTTGCTCGCCACCGTCGCTGTCCTGCCGGCCATGCTGTCCGCCGGCTCGGGCTCGATCATCTCGATCAGCTCGATCAGCGGCCTGCGTGGTGCCCCCCGCCGCGCCGTGTACGCGGCGAGCAAGGCGGCGCTCGACGGCATGACCCGGTCACTGGCCATGGAGTACGGGCCGCGTGGCATCCGTGCCAACTGCGTCGCTCCCGGCGTCGTCGAGACCGAGATGTGGACCGCCAACCTGGCCAAGCCCGGCGTGGCCGATGCCGTGCTCGGCGTCATCCCGACCCGCCGGGTCTCGACGGCCGAGGAGGTCGCCGACACCGTCGTGTTCCTGGCCTCCGACGCCTCTCGGGCGATCACCGGCGAGGTGATCTCGGCCGACGGAGGGATCAACGCCACCGTCAACCTCTGGCCCACCGTCTGAGGCACCGATGCCGAACCTCGACGACGAGCTGGCGGGGGCACGGCGTCGCTACGCCGCCGCGCATCCGATCAGCCAGCAACTCGCCGAGCGGGCCGCTGCGGTGATGCCCGGCAGCAACACTCGCTCCGTTCTGCACATCGAACCGTTCGGCTTCCGGGTCGACCACGCCGAGGGTGCCGTGCTGCACGACGTCGACGGCCACCGCTACGTCGACCTGCTCGGTGACTATTCCGCCGGGCTGCTCGGCCGTACCAAGCATGTGGCTGACACTGTCCGCGACGTCCTCGACCGCGGCTGGCTCTATGGCGCGATGAGCGAGCCGGAAACGGTCTTCGCCGAGGCGGTCGTGGCCCGGTTCCCGTCGATCGAGCAGGTCCGGTTCACGAACTCGGGCAGCGAGGCCAACATCATGGCCCTGCTCACCGCCCGCCACGCCACGAGTCGCCAGCGGTTCGTCGTGTTCGAGCACGGCTACCACGGTGGCCCGCTCTACTTCGGCCACGGTGGACGACCGCTGCAGTTGCCGTTCGACTGGATCGTGCTGCCCTACAACGACGTTGCATCTGCAACGACCGCGCTGCAGTCGGGCGACGTGGCCGCGGTGCTCGTCGAGCCGATGCTCGGCTCGGGCGGATGCATCCCAGCGGACCCAGAGTTCCTCGGCGAACTCCGAGTGGCGAGCGCGGACCATGGCAGCGTCCTCGTCTTCGACGAGGTGATGACGTCTCGGCTCGCACTGGGTGGCGCCCAGCAACTGCTCGGCATCACCCCCGACCTGACCACGCTGGGCAAGTACCTCGCCGGCGGGCTGTCGTTCGGGGCGTTCGGCGGACGTCGCGACCTGATGGCCGCCTACGACCCTGCGCAGGGTGGCCTGACCCACGGCGGCACGTTCAACAACAACGCCTTCACGATGGCCGTCGGCGCAGCGGTGCACGACTCGCTGATCAGCGCCGAGGCGTTGCAGACGGTCAACGAGCGAGGCGACCGCCTGCGAGCCGGCCTCGACGCTCGATTCGCCGCTTCGACCGTGCCGTTCTGCGCCACGGGGTGGGGCTCGATCCTCGCCGTCCATCCGGTTCCCGGTCCGGTGCGCTCGCCCGCCGACTTGGCCGCCGCCGATCCGAGCTGGCGGGAGCTGCTGTTCCACGACCTCCTGGCCGCCGGGTTCTACATCGCTCCCCGGGGCTACATGGCCCTCACCATGGACGTCACCGATGACGACACCGGTCGACTGCTCGAAGCCGTCGCCGACTTCTGCGACCGACGAGCGGCGCTCGTGGCATGACGACCCCGATCGCCCTCTCCGCGGCCGAGGCCCGGCGCATGGCCATCGCCGCCCAGGGGCTCGCCGACCCCCGCCCGACGGGACGCATCGATCGCCGCCACCTGCGCAAGGTGTTCGCCCGCATCGGGGTGATCCAGATCGACTCCGTCAACGTTCTGGTGCGCAGCCAGGAGCTGCCGCTCTTCTCCCGCCTCGGCCCCCACCCCCGCAACCTCCTCCCCGACGCACTGGAGGACGGCGAGCTGTTCGAGTACTGGGCGCACATGGCGGCGATCGTGCCGAGCGCCCAGCACCCGCTGTTCCGGTGGCGGATGGACGACCCCCACCACTGGCGGGCCGTGGAGCGGCTCGGCCGGGACCGTCCGACGTTCATGGACGATGTCGTCGAGCGCATCGAGCAGAGCGGCCCGCTGACCGCCGCCGATCTGGAGCAGCGCGTCGGTCCGAAGGGACCGTGGTGGGACTGGGACGACGGCAAGATCGCGCTCGAGGCACTGTTCGGACGGGGGCGGGTGGCTGCCCGCCGGCGGCGGAGCGACTTCGCTCGCCTCTACGACTTGCCCGAGCGAGTGCTGCCGGCGGCTGCGCTCGACGCGCCGACCCCGCCCGCAGCAGAAGGCCGGTCGGCGCTGCTCGACATCGCGGGCCGAGCGTTGGGCGTGGCGACGCTCGAAGATCTCGCCGACTACCATCGCCAGGGCACCCAGGCCTGCCGGCCGCTCGTCGCTGAGCTCGTCGAGGCCGGCCGGCTCCGCCCCGCCGTCGTCGAGGGGTGGACCCGCCCGGCCTTCGTGCACGTCGACGCCACGACGCCCCGCCGGGTCCGCAGTCGAGCGCTGCTCAGCCCGTTCGACTCGCTGGTGTGGAAGCGCGATCGGAACGAGCGCCTGTTCGACTTCCACTACCGCATCGAGATCTACACCCCGCCGCCGAAGCGGATCTACGGCTACTACGTGCTGCCGTTCCTCCTCGGCGACCAGCTGGTGGGGCGCGTCGACCTCAAGGCCGACCGCGCCGCCGGCGTGCTGCGCGTGCAGGGCGCCTTCGCCGAGCCCGGCGTCCCCGAGGACGAGGTCGCCGCCGAGCTGGCGGAGGAGCTGGCGCTGATGGCCGGCTGGCTCGGGCTCGACGTGGTCGCCTCGAGCGAGCGCGGCGAGTTGGCGGCGGGCCTGCGCCGGGCCGGCGTGGCCGCCCTCGAGGGGCCGACCACCGTTTCGATGGGCTGAGTACGCTCGCCCCGTGGCCAGCGACCTCGGGACGGCGCCACCCGAGCCCACCACCCCCACGGACCAGGCGTTGGCCGACCAGCCGGACGCCGAGGTCACAGAGATCGTGGAGACGATGGAGGGTGACCCGACGCGTTCGCCGTTCGAGCGCGAGCGGTTGCCTCGCTGGACCGTCGCCGCCACGGCCGTCTTCTGGGGCGGCTTCCTGGCGGCGTTGGTCTTGCAGTTCTTCTGGGGCCGGCTGAACGGGCTGTTCGTCCTGCTGGCGATCTCGGTCTTCCTTGCGCTGGCGATCGAGCCGGGTGTGAACCGCCTGGCTCGCCGGGGGTGGCGACGGGGCACGGCGACGGCGCTGATCCTGTTCGGTGTCATCGTCGTCTTCCTCGTCTTCGTCGTGGCGATCGGCGCGCTCGTCGGCACCCAGCTGGCCGAGCTGCTCGACAACTCCGAGGCCTACATCACCGACACGGTCAACACGATCAACGACCTGTTCGGCACGAACCTCAACGCACAGGAGGTGATCGACGACTTCAACGACCCCAACGGCGCCGTGCAGCGGTTCATTCGGGATCAGCGCGACAACGCCGTCAGCCTGTCGGTCACCGCCCTCGGGGGTCTGCTGCAGCTGCTGTCAGTGGTGCTGTTCACCTTCTACCTCGTCGCCGACGGGCCGAAGATGCGCCGGGCGATCTGCAGCCGGTTCACGCCGGCGCGCCAGGAGCGGATCCTCGCCACGTGGGAGCTGGCCGGCAACAAGACGGGCGGCTACCTGTACTCGCGAGCTTTGCTGGCCCTGCTGTCGGCGATCTTCCACTGGATCGTGTTCCAGGCGGTCGGCACCCCCGCACCCGTCGCGCTGGCCCTGTGGGTCGGCATCATCAGCCAGTTCCTGCCCGTCGTGGGCACCTACATCGCGGGCGCGCTGCCGGTCCTGTTGACCTTCCTCGAATCGCCCGTCGACGCCATGATCGTGCTGATCGCCATCGTCGTGTACCAGCAGATCGAGAACTACCTGTTCTCGCCGCGCATCACGGCCCGCACGATGGAGCTGCACCCTGCCCTGGCGTTTGGTTCGGCGCTCGCCGGTGCCTCGCTGTTGGGGGGTGTTGGCGCCGTGCTCGCCCTCCCTGCCGCGGCGATGGCCCAGGCCTTGATCAGCCAGTGGGGCGCCCGCCACCAGGTCATCAAGAGCGAGCTCACCGAGGTGCGCCATCCGAGGGTCTGGAAGCGATGGACGAAGATCCGCAAGGCCCGGCGGGGCGTCGAGCCGGGCACGTGAGCGAGCGAGTCTTCGAGCGAGCGAACAGTTGTCACGGTGCTTCTTCGTCGCCGGCTTTGCGGCGACACGCTCATTGGTGCCCTTGATGTTCAAGCGGTGGGAACCGTCGCATCGGTCGATGGTGCACCAATGAGCGACACCGTCCCCGACGACGTCCCCGTCGCCGTCGCCGAGCGCAGCGGGTTCGTGGAGAGCGTGCACTACGGCGCGGTGATCGTGCTCGACCACGACGGTGCGGTGGCGTGGTCCGTGGGCGACGTCGAACGCCCCATCTACGCCCGGTCGGCGCTGAAGCCGCTGCAGGCGGCGGCGATGCTCGACGCCGGGTTGGCCGTCGACGATCGGCTGCTGGCCGTCGTCTGCGCCAGCCACGACGGCCGGCCCCAGCACATCGCCGCGGTCGGTGAGGTCCTGGCGGGCGTCGGCCTCGTCGCCGGCGACCTCGACAACACGCCGGCGTGGCCGCTCGACGGTGACGCCCACGAGGCTGCCGTCCGCGACGGCATCGGTCCGGCGTCGATCCTGCAGAACTGCAGCGGGAAGCATGCCGGGATGCTCGCCACAGCGGTCGTCAATGGGTGGCCGACGGCCGGCTACACCGCCGAAGATCATCCGGTCCAGCGGACGATCCTCGATGCGCTGGTCCGCTCGACGGCGGCGGCGATCGAACACGTCGGTGTCGACGGCTGCGGCGCGCCCACGCCGACCGTCTCGCTGCTCGCGCTGGCCTCGGCGGTTCGTGCGCTCGCGGTCGAGGGCCACGCCGTGCACCGGGCGATGACGGCGCACCCGGAGCTGGTCGGTGGGCCGCGCCGCGACGTGACGCTGCTGATGCAGGCCGTGCCGGGGCTGCTGGTCAAGGACGGCGCGGAGGGCGTGCAGGTGGCAGCGCTGCCGGACGGCCGGGCGGTGGCCCTGAAGATCGCCGACGGTGCGGCACGGGCGAGGGCTCCGGTGACGATCGCCGCGCTGCGCTCCATCGGCGTCGATCTGGCCAGGGACGTCGTCGTCGAGCCGGTGTACGGCCACGGTCGCGTGGTCGGAGTCGTGCGGGCGCTTGTCGGCCAACCATGAGCGGGCCGGAGTTCGGGACACTGGACGACGTCGTCTACGGCCGCGTCGAGCAGGTCGGGCCGATGCTGCGCCGGGTGATCGCCGACAACCCGTCGAAGTTCACGTATCGCGGCACGGGCACGTACCTCGTCGGCGAGGGCGAGGTCGCCGTGATCGACCCCGGTCCGCAGCTCGACTCGCACCGTGATGCGCTGGCCGCCGCCATCGCCGGCGAGCGGGTGACGGCGATCTGTGTGACGCACTGCCACGCCGACCACTCGCCGCTGGCGGCGTGGCTGGCTGCCGAGACGGGCGCGCCGACGATCGCCCACGGGCCGCACCCGACGCCGGACCCGGCCGACGTGGATTCCGCCGACGCGATGGCCGTCAAGGTCGAGGAGTCGACGGATCTGGCGTTCGTGCCCGACGTGCAGGTGAGCGACGGCGAGGTGGCGGCGTCGGGCCCCGGCTGGACGCTGCGCGCCGTGCACACGCCGGGCCACACGTCGAACCACACGTGCTTCGCCTTCGAGGAGCAGGCAGTGCTGTTCCCGGGTGACCACGTGATGGGGTGGAGCACGACGGTGGTCTCGCCGCCGGACGGTGACATGGCGGCATACGTCGAGTCGCTGCGCAAGGTGGCCGGGCGGGCCGGCGACCGGACGTACTGGCCGACGCACGGACCGGCGATCGACTCCCCGCAGCGCTACGTCGGCGCGCTGGTCGACCACCGCCTCGAGCGCGAGCGCCAAGTGCTCGAGCTGGTGCGCGGTGGGGTGGGTGAGATCCCGGCGATGGTGGCAGCGCTCTACGCCGGCGTCGACGAGCGCCTGCACGAGCCGGCCGCCCGCACGGTGCTCAGCCACCTCGTCAAGCTCGTCGCCGACGGCGAGGTGCGCACCGACACCGCCCGCCCCCGCGCCGCCTCCCACTTCACCCCCGCCTGACCCATCCGAGTGTTTCCTCGCATCCGAGTGTTTCGAGCATGGGCCCCCAGCACCAAACACTCGGATGCTGCAAACACTCGGATGTCAGGGGGCTCCGGTCATGTCGTCGAGGAGGGTGGTGAGCATGGCGAGGGTGGTCTGGGGGTTGACGACGCACACCCGGTAGCACGTCCGCCCACCCCACTTGGTGGGGACGACGAGGGCGACGCCGGCCTTGGCCCGGCTGCGGCTCCACGCCACGTAGCGGTCGTCGTCCCACCCGTCGACCTCGAACAGCACCACCGACAGCTCGGGCTCGATGACCAGCGTGAAGCCGTCCCGACGATCGACCTCGTCGGCGAAGGCCCGGGCCACGTCGAGCGTGGTCTCCACCGCCTCCGTGTAGGCGTCGGTCCCGTAGGTGGCGAGGCTGAACCACAGCGGCAGGCCACGGGCGCGCCGCGAGAGGTGGAAGGCGAAGTCACTGGGGTTCCACTCCTCACGGCTGACCATGTCGAGGTACGTGCCGTGCTGGGCGTGGGTCGCCGACGCCGCCTGAGGATCGCGATAGACGAGTGCCGCGCAGTCGTACGGCGCGAACAGCCACTTGTGGGGGTCGATGCCGAAGCTGTCGGCCCGCTCGAAGCCTCGCCGCGCTTCGGCCGTCGATGGGGCGCACAGCACGGCACCGCCGTACGCCGCGTCGATGTGTAGCCACAGCCCGAGCTCGGCACAGACGTCGGCGATCGCATCGAGCTCGTCGACAGCGCCGGAGTTCGTCGTGCCGAGGTTGGCCACGACGGCGAAAAGCCCGTCGGTGCCGGACTCGGCCAGTGTCGCCCGCAGCGCCTTCCCGGTCATGCGACCGCGCTCGTCCGGGGCGACCAGCACCACGTCGACGTCCATCACCTCGGCTGAGGCGTGGACCGAGGCGTGGGTCTCGGCGGTGGTGGCGAACCGCCATCGCCCGCCGGTCGGCGACCCCGACCGTTCACGGGCCTGGTGCCGGGCCGTGACCAGCGCCGAGAGGTTGGCGGCCGAGCCGCCGCTGACGAAGCACCCACCAGCGCCCTCGGGGAAGCCGGCCAGGGACGCCAGCCAGGCGAGCGCCTGGTTCTCCGCGGCGATCGCCCCCGCGCCGCCCTCCCACAGGCCGCCGAAGATGCTCGACGCGCTGACCACGAGGTCGAACAGGTTGGCCGCCGGCGTCGGGGCCGTGGCCACGTACGCCAGGTGCATCGGGTGGTCCATCGGCCGGCAGGCGTGCATCAGCACGTCGCGGAACAGCGCCAGCGCGGCGTGCCCACCCAGGCCATCCGGCGTGATGGCGCCCTCCAGGGCGACGGCGAGCTCGTCGGCGGGGCGGGCACCCCACGTCGGGTCCTTCGGCGTCTTGAGCCGTTCGACGGCGTAGCCGATGACCGATTGGGCGAGGAGGTCGGTGCTCTCGTCCCAGCGGTGCATCACGCTGCTCAGGCGCCCAGGCGACCGAACTTCGGCGGTCGCCGATCGAGGAAGGAGGAGACCCCCTCCTTGAAGTCGGGGCGGCCGAAGCTCTCGACCATCAGCTCGATCGCCCGCCGCTCGGCGTCGCCGAGACCGGCGTGCAGCTCGCTGTACACCTGGCGCTTCATCACCGCCATCGAGGCCGGCGACGACGTGGCAGCCAGGTCGCGGACGTACTGCTGTGCCGCCGGCAGCACCTCCTCGGTCGGCAGCGCCCGGTTGACGAGACCCATCCGCGCCGCTTCCTCGCCGTCGACCTTGCGTGCCGAGTACAAGACGTCGAGGGCGTGGGCGGGTCCGACGAGGCGGCCGAGCAGCCACGACAGGCCCCACTCGGCGATCAGCCCGCGCTGGGCGAACGAGGTGGTCAGCACGGTCGTCGAGCTCATGAAGCGGAGGTCGCAGGACAGGGCGATCGGCACGCCCATCCCGGCGACCGGCCCGTTGATGGCGGCGATGATCGGCTTTGGCACCGACATCAGCCACGTGTACGTGCCCCGCAGGTCGTCGCCCCACGACTCCTCGCCCGGCGGCGGGGCCTGCTGGCGGGCGAACGGCGCGTCTGCGCCGGCCCGAGGCTCGCCCGACGACAGGGACGAGAGGCGCTTCATGTCGGCGCCGGCGCAGAACCCTTTGCCGGCGCCGGTGATCACGATGCCGACCACGGCCGGGTCCTGGGCGGCGCGGCCGACGGCATCGCCGAGCTCGGCGGCCATGGTGTCGGTCCACGCGTTGAGGGCTTCGGGCCGGTTGAGGGTGATGGTGGCGACGGGGTCGTCGACGGCGTAGAGGATCTCCTGGTACGACTCGCTCATTGGTGCACCCTGTCGATGTGCGACGCGATCCACCATGCCGGGGTGCACCAATGAGCCGAAGACCGTGCTTGATGATTCGCTCGCTCGAAGACTCGCTCACTCATGGCCCGTTCCTAGCGCGCTCGCGGTTCCCTGTCCGTATCGCCATCGTTTTCGATGGCGATGTTGCCTCAGAACCTCAGATGCCTTCGGCGGCGTCCTGGCCGGCTTGGTCGGCGGCCTCGCCTGCCTGCAGGCGGGCGAACACGGCGGGCGGGTCCCGCCACGGGTCGGGCAACGTGCCGGCCGTGGCGTCCTGGATCGCCCGCCACACCCGCTCGGACGTGCACGGCATGTCGAGGTGGCGCACGCCGAGGTGGGCGACGAGCGTCGATCACGGCGTTCTGTACGGCCGGCGTCGATCCGATCGTGGCCGCCTCCCCGATGCCTTTGGCCCCCAGCGGGTTGAGCGGCGAGGGCGTCTCGGTGGAGTGCACCGAGAAGCTCGGCAGGTCGGCGGCCGAGGCCATCGAGTAGTCGGCGAGGTTGGCCGTCAACGGGTTGCCGTCGGCGTCGAAGCGGACCTCCTCGAACAGCGCTTGGCCGATGCCGGCGGCGACCCCGCCGTGCTGCTGGCCCTCGACGAGCAACGGGTTGATCACCGTGCCGCAGTCGTCGACGGCGGCGTGCTGGCGCAGCCGCACCCGCCCCGTGTCGAGGTCGACCTCGACGACGGCGATGTGGGCGCCGAACGGGAACGTGGCGTTGCCCTGGTCGAACGTCGCCTCGGCCGACAGCAGCCCGCCCTCTCCGGTCGCCCGACGAGCGAGCTCGGCCCAGTCGAGCGCCGCAGCCGGGACGCCGGCCACACCGACCGTGCCGGCGGCGACGTCGACGACGATGTCGGCGACGTCGGCCTCGAGCAGGCGAGCCGCCAGCTCCTTGGCGTTGTCGACCAACGCCTCGGTCGCCTGGTGCACCGCCGACCCGCCGAGCTGCAGCGAGCGCGACCCGCCGGTGCCGCCGCCGGTCGGGACGAGCTCCGTGTCGCCGTCGACGAGCCGGATCCGCTCGACGGGGATGCCGGTCTGGTCGTGGACGAGCATGGCGAACGCCGTCTGGTGGCCCTGACCGTGGGAGAACGTCCCCGCCCGCACCGTGGCCGACCCGTCGTCGTGGACCTCGACGGCGCCGAACTCGGAGGCGCCGCCGCCCGCGGTGATCTCCACGTAGGCCGAGACACCGATGCCCAGCGCCAGCCGGTCGCCGCGCTGGCGCCGTTGCGCCTGTTCGCGCCGGAGCGCGTCGTAGCCGATCGCTTCGGCGGCGGCCTCGAGCGGCGTGGCGTACCGCCCCGAGTCGTAGACGACGCCCGTCAGCGTCGTGAACGGGAACACGTCGTCGGCCAGCAGGTTGCGGCGGCGCAGCTCGATGGGGTCGATGTCCAGCTCGTGGGCGGCGTGGTCGACGAGCCGCTCCAGCAGGGCGGTGGCCTCCGGTCGACCGGCACCGCGGTAGGCGCCCATCGGCGTCGTGTTGGTGACGGCCACCGCCACGTCGAACTGGATCGCCGGGAAGCGATACGTCCCGTTGGCCATGCGCTTGGTGCCCGCCGGCAGGAACGTGCCGATGCCCGGATAGGCGCCACCATCACCGACGAGGTGGACGCGCAGCCCGGTGAACGTGCCGTCGCGCCTGCAGCCGAGCTCGGCGTACTGGATCTGGCCGCGACTGTGCGGTTGCGAGGTCAGCTCGTCGCTGCGCGCCGGCGTCCACGTGACGGGCCGGTCGAGCATCCGGGCGGCGGCACCGACCGCCGAGTACTCGGCGCTGATCCCCGCCTTGCCGCCGAAGCCGCCGCCGACCTGTGGGGCGATGATCCGGATCGTGTCCTCGTCGATCCCCAACGCGCCGGCGACCTGTGGCCGCAGCGCGTGCGGCATCTGCGTCGAGGCGTAGAACGTGAACTGGTCGCCCGGCACTGCCGCGCAGCTGTTCGGTTCCATCGGCACGACGGCCATGCGCTGGTTGACGTAGCGCCCGCGGACGACGACGTCGCTGCCGTCGGCCGGGTCGACGCCGGCGGCGTCGGTGACGACGAGCGCCAGGTTCGAGCCGTGCGCTGGGAAGATCGCCACTGCCTGCTCGTCGAGCGCAGCTTCCGGATCGGTGATCACGGGCAATGGCTCGAACTCGGCCCAGACGGCCGCTGCGCCGTCGGCGGCGGCGGCCAGGGTCTCGCCCACGACGAGGGCGATCGCCTCACCGACGAAGCGCACGACGCCGTCGGCCAACGGCGGTCGGGCGAAGTCCTCGTGGACCTTGGCGAAGCCGTGGTGCGGCGCGACGCCGAGGTCGGCGGCCGTGTAGACGGCGACGACCCCGGGAACGTCGCGTGCCGCGTCGAGGTGGACGGCGACGAGTGCGGCGTGCGCCGACTCGGACCGGGCAAAGACGGCGTGCAGCTTGCCCGGCAGGTCGAGATCGTCGAGGTACTTCGCCCCGCCCGTCAGCAGGACGGGGTCCTCGGTCCGCACCACCCGCGTCCCGAGGATCGATCCGGCCAGGTCGATCGTTCGCTCGCTCACTCCGGCCATCGCGGCAACCTATCGGTCGCCCTCCTCAGGGGCCGGGTGGTGCCGTCGGCCCCGGTGGTGGCGTCGGTCCCGACGGCTCGGTGGGGCTCGGCTGCGGCTGCGGCTGCGGCTGCGGTTGCGGTTGGGGTTGTGGCTGCGGTTGGGCGACGGGCGCCGGCCCGGCCGGCGGCGGTGGCGGAGCTCCCGTCGGCGTGGTCGCCATCGTCGGCTGCCCACCGGGCGGGTACACCGGGGGCAACGGCCGACGGGGTCCGCGGCCGGCGAACACGGCCATCGTCGTTCCACCCGCCAGCAGGATGACACCGACGATGATCAGGCCGATCGACACCGGCAGCAGCCAGTCGATCTTGATGCCGACACGGGCGTCGACGTTGACGCCAGGGCTGCCATCAGCGTTCATCACCACGATCGACCAGTCACCTCGCTCGATCTCCCACGTCATCGAACCGGTCTCGGCCGTCGCGATCTGGGCCACCCAGAACGTTTGATCGACTGGCGGCGTCGGGGTTGCCGTGCCCTCCTGGGGCACCAACCTGGCGACGTTGCTCTCGATGTCGTCGACGCGGTCCAGGGCCACCGACGCCAGATACCTCGCCACCTCGGCCGTCGGTCCGATGCCGGCGAACACCTCCTGGCCGGGCGTGACGGGCCGGAGCTCCACCGACACCGTGCCGATGTCACCGCGCTCGGACAACCAGCCGATGTCACCGGGACCACCGTGCAGATCGACGCTCTCCGAGGTGATCGCGGAGGCGGCCGACACGAAGTGGATCTCGTCCGAGCGGAAGAACCCGTCGCTGTCCCGGGCCACCCCGTAGGCGACCGCCGCGGCGATGCCACCGATCAGGAGCCCGAGGCCGAGCAGGCCGATCAGGCACCCGAACACGAGGAGGACGATGCGCCCCGCCTTCATGACCGGCACCGTCCGCTGGGATGCGAGCCCGCGCCCGCCGAGATCGCCTTGCTGAACGTCGCCATGTATCTCTCCTCAGTTCCACCGCCCGTGCGTGGCCGTCGAACGGTCGCCGCCCCGCACGTCGCGGTCTGACGCGAGCCTCTCACAACCGGCGACGCCGGGCCGCGCCGGATGTCGTCATCGTCGCTACCGTCGAGGCTCGATCCAGGCGGGAAGGAGGAGCGGCGGGTGGATGCCGTCAAGATGCGGGTGGGGCTGTTGTTACGGCGCGGCTGGAAGGCCACCGTGTTCCTGGCCGTGCTCGCCGGCCTGGCCGGTGGTGTCGCCATGGCCTCGTGGTCGCTCGGCCGCAGGGCGTCGACGGCGCTCGACCGGTTCCTCGAGTGGAGCGAGCCGCGGGACCTCTTCATCAGCTTCTGTCCACCCGACATGACGTTCGAGTCGATGGCCGTCGACGTCGAGAAGGCGTTCCAGGAATGTCTGGCCTACGTCTCGACCGACGAGGCGGCCGTCCTGCGGGACCTGCCCGGGGTGGCCGCCGCCGGGAGCGTCGGGTACGTCGGCTTCACGGCCTCGCCGGTCGACGCGCCCGAGCGCCTCGAGCCCGGGTTGTCGGTTGTGAGCTTCGATCGTGGGCTCGACTGGCCCGAGGGCCGCCCGCTGATGATCCACGGTCGACCACCCGATCCGGCGGCGGCGGACGAGATCTCCATCAACGAACAGCTCGCCGACGCGCTGGGCGTGACAGTCGGCGACGAGGTGGACGTGCACTTCTGGGCGCCCGAGGAGACGAGCTACGGAGCGGTGCCGGGCGAGCGGTTCACCGGGCCGCACGTCAGGGCCCGCGTCGTCGGCATCGAGCGCAACTTCCGCGATCTCATCGCAGGGGTCGGTTCGGACGCCTCGGCGATCGACGAGGCGCGTATCACCGCCGGTCCCGGGGTCGCCGCGACGCTGACCGACAGCGGCCGCTGGAGCGCAGTGCTGGCGTCCGTGACCGATGCGGACGCCGCCGCCGCCGCCCTCGACGAGCAGTTCACCGGCCAGATCTACGTCGCCGAGGCGCTCCTCAGTCCAGATGACACGGAACCGGCCGCCGAGGCGATCCGCTTCGAGGCGCGCGGCACGATGTTGTTCGGTGCGATCACCGCACTGGCCGCAGCGGTCTTCGCCGGCCAGGCCGTCTCGAGACAATCGCGTCGGGAGTGGGATGACGGCGCCACGCTGCGGGCGCTCGGCATGTCGACACAGGGAGCCGCTGGAGCGGCGCTCGCCCGAGGAGCGGTGACCGGGCTGCTGGCGGTGGCGGTCGGCACTCTCGCCGCCGTGCTGCTCTCGTTGATCGGTCCGTTCGGGTTCGCCGCGGAGACGGAGATCGATCACGCTCCGGTCGTCGACTGGCTGGTACTGGGCGTCGGTGCCGTCACGGCCCTCCTGGTGGTGGCGGTCGCCACGTGCTGGCCCGTCGTGCGACAGTTCCGCCGGCACGCCGCGCCTGCCGAGGGCCACGGCGGGCGCACCGGCTACCTGGCGCTGCGGCGCCACGTTTCGCCGCCCGCGGCAACTGGGTTGAGCATGACGTTCAGTGGTCGCGGCGCCGGCGGACTTCCCACGGGCATGGCGCTGACGGGACTGGCGTTGGCCGTCACCACGGGGATCGTCGCCGTCGTCCTCTCCGTCAGCCTCGACAGCTTGCTCTCGACGCCGCGCCAGTTCGGCGTGCCGTGGGAGGTGTCGCTCAGCACGCCGATCGAAGCGCCCGCCGCCGAGACCGCAGGTGCGCTGGAGTGGCTGCGCGACGACCCGCGTGTTGAAGCGGCCGCCGCACTGCGCGGTACCGACGTGCACATCGGCGACGAGATCGCATGGATCCAGGCACTCGCCCCGATCGACGGCATCGACGCCGTCATCCCGGCTGTCGCGACGAGTGGTCGACTGCCCGAGCGCGCTGACGAGATCGCCCTGGGTTCGGTCACGATGGCCGATCACGGCATCTCGATCGGCGACGAGATCGAGGTGACGACCGCAGGCCCCGCGCCGGTCACGACGACGGTGACGGTGGTCGGCACGACGGTGGTCAACGACACGGTCGAGAACAACGCCGGCCGGGGCGGGGTGGTCGCCGCCGATTGGATCGAGACGCACGAGCCGACGGTGACACCCATCCACTTCGTGATCACGCTGGTCCCCGGCACTGACGTCGAACAGTTCACGGCGGATCTGCGCTCGGCCGCCCCCGGCGGCACCGTCCAGGGTCCCGTGCCCCAAGGCGGGATCCGCAACGTCGAACGCGTCCGCATCGTCCCGTTCCTGCTGGCGCTGCTGGTCGGCGTGTTGGCGGTCGCCTCCCTCGCGCATGCCATCGTGCTCTCGGTGCGTCGTCAGCGCCGCCAGCTGGCGATCCTGAAGAGCCTCGGGTTCCGCACGGGCCAGGTGCGCGCCGCCGTCGCTGTGGCATGCCACGGCGCTCGTGGTCCTGGCAGCAGTCGTCGGGGTGCCAGTGGGGATCCTCGTCGGGCGCTGGCTCTGGCGCGTCGTTGCCGATGAGCTCGGCGTGGCCACGCCGCCGGAGACCCCGGTGCTGTGGATCCCGGTGCTCGTCGTCGCCGTCCTCGCCGCCGCCCTCGCCGTCGCCCTCGTCCCGGGATGGGCGGCGGCGCGCACGTCGACCGCCGAGGCGCTGCGCTCCGAGTAGCCGGACCGCCGCAGTGCGGCTCGGACGACTGAGTGCCCGACCGTGGCTCTGCCCTCCCGGCCGCCTCTACGGTTCGAGCGACCAACCGACCAGCGTGAGCGGCTGGGTTTGCGCCGTCCATCGCACCCGTCCCGCCCTCGCCCCTCTCGCCGCTAGCTCAATGGAAGAGCAGCGGACTTTCAATCCATTGGTTCAGGGTTCGAGCCCCTGGGGGCACCGCATTTCGTGTGCTACTTCGGCTGATGCCCGACGTTGGGGCTTCGGCCACATCGGACCCATCGGCTCGCCCGTTCCGTTCCGCGAGCTCCGTCATCGGCGCCCTCGTGGTGGTGTCGGTGCGCGCCACATCGACCATCGGCGGCGACCCGGGTTTGGGTGTCACCAGCCTGGCGCGCTGGCGATCTCGCCGTCGTGGACCGCTTCGACGAGCTGCAGGTGGTCGCGCACGTTCTGCAGGGCGTAGGCGGAAGCGAAGCTCACCATCGCCTTATCGAACGCCTTGCCCTTGCCGACATAGGCGTCGATGGCAACCGCGTCACCGGTGGTGGCGTGGGCGCGGGCGAGGACCAGGCCACACTTGCGAGCGAACTGGCGCAGCCACGGAGTCACCTGCTCACTCGACGGGATCACCTTCATGTCGCGGAACTGGCGGACGTAGAAGTCGATGCCCTGCACCGTGGTCCAGCCGACGAAGATGTCGGTGGAGCTCTGGATGAGGCGCCGCCCCACCGTCACCCGCTGGCCGTGATTCGGGTAGCGACTCGGCTCGAGGAAGGCCTCGTACACCGACGGTCCCGCCTGCTTGACCTGCAAGAAGAGCAGATCGTCCGGGCGTGCACCCTCGAGCAGGAGGAGGTACACGCGCATCCCCACGCTGCCCACTCCCACCACCTGACGGACGACATCCACCAAGGAGTACCGATCGAGGAGGTAACGACGCTCCTCCGGCAACGACCGGACATATGCCGCCCAGACCTCATCGACGATGGCTTGATCGACACGGTCCATCCCGAAGCCGGAACGGCGGCGCCTCGACCAGGCGAACGCGACCGTCGACGACCTCGGTGAACTTCTTTGCCGCACCGACGTTCGACCGCTTCCTGGCTCGTTTGTGAAGCCGCGCCGCGATGTCCGCCCGCTCCTCGCCGACGACGACGCTGAGCAGATCGTCGGCCGTGATCTGTGCGTACCAGACGTCCAGGAACCGGGCCTCGGCATACCTCGAGATCCCCGAGCGGTAGCCATCGAGCGCGGCACGCACCGCCCGGTCCGCTTCCCTCGCCTCAGTCATCCCCGCGTCGCGAGCCAGCACCTGCACACTCGCAGCCATCCGCATCACATCCCACTCGAACGGGCCCGGAAGCGTCTCGTCGAAGTCACGTAGGTCGAACGAGAGCTGCCGCTCAGGCGTGGCCCACAACCCGAAGTTGAGGACATGAGCGTCACCGCACAACTGCACGGTCAGACCGCTCGAGGGCAGCGAGGCGAGGTCGGCGGCCATGACGGCGGCGCCGCCCCGGTAGTAGGTCCACGGCGAGGCACCCATGCGGCCGTGGCGGATCGGCACCAAGTCGGGCGCCCGCACGGCGTTCTGGGCGAGCACGGTTCGCAGGGCGTCATGACCGCGCTCGTCGGAGTTCCAGTCGCCGGCATCCTTGCGCGACAGTCTCGACCGAGCCGCCCGTCCGATGGCCCGACGCTCGTCGAACGACAGATGGTGCGGGCTCGCGGTCACACTCATGAAGCCTCCCTGTCCGCTGACCTGGGTGTCGACCTCACCCACGACCGACACCCCAGGCGAGCGAACCGGCGCCACCGCTGAGGTCAACCGAGCCTAGGTTCCCGGCGTCGCCGTCAACCCGCTCGAACCATCGACCCCACCTCGGTCCGCAACAGCAAAGGGTGCCGCTGCGTTACCACCCGTCGTGTTGGGCGATGGTTTCCCGCTCGGGATGGACCGCCGCCTCCATCCTTCTCGCCCACCACCTCGCACGAGCCGCACGCCGCCGCCGCGAGTAGTTGCGCCAGGAGAGCGGATCAGGCCGACGCTGCGGGTTGTTGTGCTCGCGCCGGCGTGCGCGAGCATCAGCCCCAGTGACGATTCATCGAACCGTCCTGCGTCAGCGCGTCCGCACGAGGTTGAGCAGTAGAAGGCACCAGTCCGTGGCCGCGTTGGTCGCCGTCGCCCTCATGGCGTCGGCGTGCAGCGACGATGACGATGCGGGCACGATGGAGGTTCCCCCGATCAGCGAGGTGGCGGATTCGGTGGCGGCGGCCGAGGCGCGGGTCGGGGAGGCGGAGTCAGCGCTCACCGCTTCGAAGGAAGCGCTGGATGCGGCCGCCGCGCAGTTCTGCGTCGACGCCGGAGGCTACATCGAGGTGCTCGACCGGTACGGCAAGCTGTTCACCGATGATGCCGCCACCGTCGGCGACATCCAGACGCTCGGCGCCGACCTCGTCGAGCCGCGCGAGACCGTGGCATCTGCGGTGAGCGAGGTCGAGGAGGCGAAGACCGCCCTCGCCGCAGCCGGCCAGGAGCTCGCCGACGCGCAGGCCGCACTGGCGGAGGCGATCGCCACCGCGTCGAGCCTGCCGACCAGCTCGACGACACCCGCGACCACGACGACGACCACGCTCGTTCCACCGGCCACGATCGAGCGCGTCCAGCAGGCCGAGGAGGATCTCGCCCAAACCAGCGAGGGGATCACGGCGGCGACCCCGCTGGCGGAGGCGACGGCGGAGTACAACTCGGCTGCGTTCGCGCTCCAGATCGCCTGGCTCAGGCTGCTCTACGATGCGGGCTGCCTCACCGACGAGCAGCAGGCTCAGGCGGTCGAGCAGGTGGCGGCGTACACCACGACCGTGCAGACCGAGCTGCAACAGGTCGGCTACTACGAGGGTCCCATCGACGGGATCTACGGGCCGGCCACCGTCGATGCCGTGAAGCGACTGCAGGCCGACAGCGGCCTCCCCGAGACCGGGTTCCTCGACAAAGCCACCGCGGAGGCCCTCGACGAGCTGCTGGCCGAGCTCGACCTGCAGACGGCGGCCGCCGACCTGACCCACACCGCCGCAGTACAGACCGTGCTCACGTTGACCGGCTTCTGGCAAGGACCCACCGACGGCGTCTGGACTGACGAGCTGACCGCCGCGCTCCAGGAGTTCCAGATCGCGCTCGGCGTCGAACCGACCGGCATCGTCGACGCGGCGACGCTGGCCGCCTTCCAGCAAGCTCTCGCCGTGCTGCAAGCCGCCCCACCGCCGACCTCCACCAGCGCGCCGGCCACGACCGACGTGCCGACGACTCCCGCCACCACGACACCGGTGACGACTGCCGCCGCAACCACACCGGTGGCGACTCCAGCCGCAACCACCCCGGTGACGACCACGGCTGTTCCCGCCGGCGGTGGGGAAGCGACCGTCCTCGTCGCCGACACCGATCTCGGCCCGATCCTCACGGCCGCAAACGGCATGACCCTCTACCTGTTCATGCCCGACGCCCAGGGCACCCCGACCTGCACCGATGCGTGCGCCGAGGCGTGGCCGCCGCTGACCGTCGACGACGCCAGCCAGCTCACCGGAGGCGACGGCGTCGACCTGTTGCTGCTCGGTACCACCACACACCCGGCGGCGGGCGTCCAGGTCACGTACAACGCTTGGCCGCTCTACTCCTTCGCGGGCGACTCCGCCCCAGGTGACACCAACGGGCAGGGTCAGGGCGGCGTGTGGTACGTGCTCGACCCGACCGGCAACGCGATCGACGACGACTGACCACGTCGACGACTGACGCGTGAGCACACTCCGCCGGCCGCCCTCGAGCACGAGGCGGGACACCCATCGGGCCAGCCGTGCTGCGTCTCGCAGGGTTCCACCGGGGGAGCGACTGGGGCGATTACGGCCCCCGACAGCGAGCTACTGAGGAGGCACCGATGAGGCGAGCGCAGGCTGGGCGTCGAGCGAAGAGGTCGTTCGCATCATCGCGACCATTGTCGGATCGACGCTGGCCGGACTGCAGGCCGGTGAGGTGTCGGTCGGCGCGATGGCCGGCATCGTGCTGTCGACGGACACCGTCGCGCCGGGACAGGCCTTCGATGCCCTCTTCAACTGCCAGCCTGGTGCACCGATCGACTACAGCTTCCAGGGAGCGTCGTCGACCATTAACTGCGGAGGGTCCGGCATCGCCCGTGCCCCACTGCAGGCACCGGACGAGCTGCCCTGGTCACCTGCACATCAGCGTGCATAGGGACTCGCGCCCACGCGCCCTACGTCTGGTCCAGGCCCTGGTGGACGAGGGCGCCCGCCGCGGCTACGACCATCGTGGCGATGGCGACGTCGTCCGTGGTGACGGGTCCGGTGGTGGGGGCTTTGGCGGCTCCGTTGATGTCTTGCAGGAATTGCAGTTCGAGCTGGAGCTGTCGGTCGGGGTAGCTGCGGACGCGGCGACGTTGTACTGCTCCTCGGAACACGTCGGCGTAGATGCGATTGTTAGTTCGCGTGTGCGGGATGTCGTGCACGTTGATGCGTTGCACGATTGGCAGTTTTCGGATGCGGCGGTGCAGGTCGATGACGACGAAGTTGCCGCCGTGCTGATCGACGGTGATGAGTCGGGGCTGGAAGGCGACGATGTCGAGCTCAATCTGGGCGTAGACCTCATCCTCCCAGGGGATGTCCGCGCCTCGAGCGAGCCAGCGTCGCGTGGTGTCGATGACCGCGATGCGTTCACCGTCGATGTCCTCGGCGTGTCCGATCGCGTACGCAGTGGGATCGGAGCGGGTCGAGGGGTCGATGTGCATCACGTAGTCGATGCCGACGACGCCGTGGGTCTGCTGAGTGAGGGGTGGTTCTCCGGGTCGATGGAAGATCGGGGTCCGCCATCGCTCCAGAAGGAAGGCTCAACCTGGGCCAGAGCGGTGCGCCGCTTCGCTGCGGTGGTCCCGTCCGAGGCGGCCATGTTGTTGAGCCGCAGCCGATCGACGAGCACCGGGGCGGGCTGGCGGCCGCGATAGCTGTGACGTTCGAGGAACTGGGTCATGCGCCCCTCGGCGAGATGGTCGGCGGTCCGCGGTGTCGGGTAGTCGCGGATGAAGTCCAGCGTGATCTGCCGATCGACGGTGCTGAACAGGCGCACCGGCGCCGGGTGGTAGGCGTCGAGCGTCGCACGCAGCTGGGACTCAACAACCCGCTGCAGCTCCATCAGTCGGTTCCGGTCACGGACCAGCCCCTTGAGCTCGGCGAGAACCTCGCTGGGCGCAGCCAGCGGCCGCCAGTGGGGGTGCTCATGACGCAGGCTGTCGGCGAGCACGAACGCGTCGAAACGGTCGTCCTTCACCGACGCCGCCCTGTAACGCTCCCGCGCCCGTGCCGCCACCCGTGGGGACACCGGATAGACGATGTGACCCCAATCGAGCAACGACTCCACGAGGAGCCCTTCAGCTCGCTCGACGGCGACCCGCATCACCGGGGCGACCCCGGCGAGGGTGTTGCGTAGCTCGATCAGACCAGCCCGGTCGTGAGCGACTCGACGCTCGAGCGACCGGCTCCCGGTCTCGGTGACCACGCAGAGCTGGTGGTGATAGCCACCCCAGTCGATCCCTGCAAACATGGACATGCACCTCCTGTGGGTTGGTGTCACTCCCGAGGCGTGTCCGTTTCGGTCGCTCATCTCGGCGCTCGCAGCGCTACTCCTAATGGCCGATCACGAACCCGCCACCGGTGGGAGGGACAGGTCTGCCGCTGGACCTCGAAGGTCACGCTGCTGAGGCCCTCTCCCACCGACGGGGGAGACAGGCAAGACCTTCCTGCCCGGGCGTCACGCGACCAGCCGCCATGCCTGCACACGCGGATAGTGCACAGATGAGCGTTGATGGCTGGCCCCTTGGAACGACCGGCGCAGCGCGGCGACCAAGCCGGCGTGCTGATCGGAGATGACCATCCTGACACCGCCCAGGCCGCGCGACTTGAGTGAGCGCAGGAACCCGCGCCAGAACGCTTCGTCCTCGGAGTCACCGACGTCGACACCGAGCACCTCGCGGGAGCCGGTGGCGGTGATGCCGGTGGCGATGACGACCGCCATCGAGGTGACCTGCGATGTGTTGTTGCGGACGTGGAGGTAGGTGGCGTCGAGGTAGACGTAGGGAATTCGACGTGGTCAAGGCGGCGGGTGCGGAACGCCCCGACGGTCTCGTCGAGGCCGGCGCAGATTCGGGAGACCTCGGACCTCTTGATCCCGACGGCGCTCCGAGTGCCTCGACCAGGTCGTCGACCGAACGAGTCGACACGCCCTGCACGTAGGCCTCCATCACCACCGCGTAGAGGGCCTGGTCGATCCGTCGACGCGGCTCGAGGATCGACGGGAAGAAGCTGCCCTTGCGCAGCTTGGGGATGCGCAACCCGACGTCACCGGCCTGCGTGGTCAACAGGCGGGGCCGTGACCCGTTGCGTTCGGTCACCCGTGCGTCGCTGCGTTCGTAACGGGCGGCGCCGATCTGCTCGGCGGCTTCGACCTCGATCAGCTCCTGCAGCACCAGCTGCACGGCGTCACGGATCAGATCGACACCCTCGCCGGCGCGGAACGCCTCCAACATCTCCGACAGGACAGACTGAGACAGGGCCATCGGTGCGGTACTCCTTCGTGTGCTCTTGCAGGAACACACCGAGAATCACGCCGATGGCCTCACCAGTGGTGGACCCCCGACGGACATCTCAAAGCCCACCATTCGGGGGGACGCCTACTCCGTCACACCGCCGCGGGGCTTTCCTGGGGCGCACGTTGGCCGAGGCCGCTGCAGAATCGATCTACCGCTTATTCGGACATCAGGGCCCACAAGCTGCGCCGGTCTGGCAGCGTCGTTCCGTTGTCTCCGCATTCATCTCGTTGGAACGACGTCTTAGACTGTCGCTCATAGGAAAGGACCTACCAACGGTCGACCCCGGCGAGTTGCGCAGCGCGTTTGGCGAGGGCCCGGAACGCCAGTCTCGGTCCACCCTCGCCGACCGTCGCAAGGAGCTCCACGGTGGCCGTCCGCCGCCCGCTCGGCGTCTCGATCACGAGATCGATCCCGCCGCGTTCGTCGCTGTCTTTGAGGCGCGCTCGTCGGCCGGGTCGGCCGACACGCCGTTCTCAGGACCGGCTTCAGCGGCCTCCTCGGCCGACGGCACGCCACGCACCACGCGATCCTGACGTCCGCCTGGACCCAAGGTCACGACCAGGTCAGCCCGAGAAGCTTCAACTATCACCGCGGTGACCGACGTCGTCAGAGGCGGCCCCGCCGCTCCGCACGGTCCCGCTCGTTCTGTCGGCGTCGCCTCGGCGAATCCTCGACCTCCCGATCGTACGACGGAGGACGAAGTGGGTGACACAGCCTCGAGGCAGTTCCGGTGAAACCTCGGCAGACCATCGATGTGCTGTGACCCGCCCAGGGAGGCAGCGGTGGGATCGGTCGCTGTGTCACGACGTCATCATGGACCAAGGACATCGACTTGCGACGATGTCCGGCGCTCCTGTCATTTGGCGTTCCGACGATGCTGAGTACCGTCGAACGGCGTGAGCATGCACGACCCCCCGGCGTCCGAGAGCTCCGCCGTGATCCGGGCTGCCGAGCTGCGTCCGAGTTGGCGCCAGGTGCTGCGTCGGTGTGTGGTGGTCACCTTTGTCGGCGGTGCGGCCCTCTGGTTGATGGCCGCGCTCCTCCCCGGATTCAGCATGGAACGCCCTGTGGACGCCCTGGTCGCCGGTTTCCTCCTCGGCGTGGTGAACGCCGCGGTGTGGCCGGCGCTGGCGGTGATCGTGGTGCCGCTGTCGGTCCTCACTCTCGGCCTCGGTGCCATCGTGCTGGATGCCCTTGCGGTGGGCCTTCTGCTGGATCGACTCCCGGGCGTTCGGGTCGACGGCTTCTCCACCGCCCTCGCAGTCGCGCTCGGCCTCGCCGCGGTCACAGCGGTGGCGTCGTCGCTCCTGGCCCTGGACGACGACGTGTGGTTCGACCGCCAGATGAGCCGGCGCGCCCGACGGCGACCTACGGTCGCAACAGACGTTCCCTGCATCGTCTTCGTGCAGATAGACGGGCTGTCCGAGCCCGTGCTGCGGCGGGCATTGGCGGCCGGCGACGTACCGACCCTGCGGCGATGGATCGACACCGGGAGCCATCAGGTGCTGTCATGGGACCCCGAGTGGTCGTGCCAGACCGGTGTGAGCCAATGCGGCATCCTCCACGGCTCCGTCGACAACATGCCCGCGTTCCGTTGGGTCGAGAAGGCCAGCGGAAGGGTGCTGGTGTCGAACCGCCCGGCGGCGGCGGCCGAGATCCAACACCGTCACGCCCAGAGTGAAGGTTTGTTGGCCCACGGCGGCTCGAGCTACGGCAACCTGTTCACCGGTGGTGCCGAGCGAGCGGTGCTGACCATGAGCGTGGCGGGCCGGCGCAAGGAGGGGCGCGTCGGCGCCGGGTACGGGCGCTACTTCTCCCGGCCCGATAACGCCGCCCGAACCTTCGTTGCTGCCGTCGTTGAGATCGCTCGCGAGCGAGCCGCGGTCGCCGACCAGCGTCGCCGGGACGTCCGACCGCGGATTGAGCGTGGATGGGGATACGCCTTCCTGCGAACCTTCACAACGATCGTCAGCCGCGACGTGACGGTGCACGGGGTCCTCCAGGACGTCGCCGAAGGCCGCCCGGCGATCTATGTCGACTTCCTCGGTTACGACGAGGTCGCCCACCACTCGGGACCCGAGCGCGCTCGACACCCTCGTTGTGCTCCGTGACATCGACCGCCAGATCTCCCGCATCGAGCGGTCGCTGCGGTGGGCGCCCCGCCCCTTCCACCTCGTCATCCTCTCCGATCACGGCCAGACGCAGGGTGAGACCTTTCAGCAACGTCATGGCGAGTCGCTCGCCGAGCTGATCGCCCGCCTGTGTGGCACGGCCGCGTCCGGTGACCCCGACGCCGAAGCTGGCCGCACCGAGTCGACAGCCTGGTTACGCCACGCGCAGAACCGCGACAAGGACGAGGATGCCCCACCGGCTGACGCCACCGTGCTGGCGTCGGGCAACCTCGGGCTCGTCTACCTTACGGCCGCACCGCGTCGAATGACGCTGGAGGAGATCGAAGCGCACCACCCCGCCTTGGTGCCGGGACTCCTCGCCCACCCCGGTGTCGGGTTCGTTCTCGTGCAGTCGGCTTCGGATGGTCCGCTGGTGATCGGCGCCCACGGAACGCATGCGTTGCGGACCGGAACGGTGACCGGGCTCGACCCGTTGACGCCGTTCGGACCTCGCGCCGACGAGAAGGTGGCGGCCGCCGACCGGTGTGTGGATGTCGCCGACCTCATGGTCAACAGCACGTTCGACCCCGCCACGGGGGAGGTCAACGCCTTCGAGCATCAGGTGAGCTCGCACGGCGGTCTTGGCGGCGACCAGCAACGACCCTTCCTCCTTCATCCCGTCGCCCTAGAGCCGCCGAGGGAGCCGATCGTGGGACCGGTGGGGCTGCACCGGGTGCTCAAGGGGTGGCGCGCAGACCTCGGTCATCCCGTGCGGTGTGATTGGCGGGAGGAAACCGTGGCCGAGGTCAACTGACTGTCGTCCCCTCGGCGGACCGAAGTGGATCCTGATCGCCGGCTTGATCCAGCCGCGGTCGAGGGTGGTGGCTGCGTTGATGAGCGCCAAGTGAGTGGATGCCTGCGGGAAGTTGCCAAGTTGCTCGCCTGCAACCCGATGTCATCGGCGTACAGCCCGACGTACTTGGCGTACACAAACCTCTTCTCGAACGTCAGTCGGGCCTGCTTCAGCCGGCCCGAGCGGACCAGCGTGTCCACGTCTGGTGATGAGGCCGGTCATGTCGTCGTCGGACAGGGTGAAGTCGAAGACGTCCAGGTTCTGTTCTCCGTCGCGGTCGACCGACTTCGCGATGGCCACGATTTCCCGCGGGATGAGCCAGCGGAGTACGACTTGGGCGACGGACGTGCGCGTGGCCGACGGCGGCTAAGCATCGGGTCAGTGACAAATGCTCCGGCCCTCAGCGAAGCCGCCCCACGACACGAGCTGCGCACCTTTGGAGCTCATGACTTCCTGGTCGACGTGGCGTCGGAAGAACGGGTGGGTCTCGATCTGGTCGACCGCCGGGATCACTCGTTGTGGTCGATGAGATCGACAAGTCGGTCGGTGTGAAAGCTCGTGACACCTATCGCCCGGGCAAACCCGTCGGCGTAGATCTGCTCCATCACCCGCCAGAAGCTGTAGTAGTCGCCGAGCGGCTGGTAGATCAGGTTACAGGTCGACGTAGTCGAGACCGAGGCGCTCCAGGGTCGAGGAGCTCGCCGCGGCAGAAGTGGCCCGCACGATCAAGCGTGCGAGGAGCCGGAGCGGCGAGAGCGGGACTGGCCACCCTGGGGCCGACGTCGACGCCGAGATCAAGAAAGGAGCTCGCCAGCGCCCAGACGAAGCCGGCTAGCTCCTCGCCGGCGCCGTCGCGACCGCCCATCTGACCCCGGCGGATGCAACGAGGCAGGATGGGCCAATGCCAGACAGGCGTTCCGCCGACGACGCCTCGGAGGCGCGTCCCGACGAGGTCGAACCGGATGATCACGGCGGCGAGCCGGACGACGAGGCGGCGCGCGGTGACGCGACCGGTTTGCGTGCGCTCGTCGACGCACGCATTCAGCAGGTCAGCGACGGACAAGCCCGATTGGCGAATCTCATCGAGAAGAACAAGGACCGCCCGCTGCTCGACGTCGTGCTGCGGTTCTATCAACGCGATCTTGAGGCGGCGGGCACCATCGTCGGCAGCGCCCTCGCCTTCCGGCTGTTCCTGTTCGTCGTTCCAATGTTGCTGTTCGTCGTCGGCGTGGTCGGGTTCATCGCCCCGTGGACTACGCCCGAGGACATCAACCAGGCCGCTGGTGTCACCGGCTCGTTGGCGCAGCAGATCGACACGGCGCTTACGCAGCCGAACAGCACACGCTGGATCGCGACAATCGCCGGGCTGTTCGGCATGGTATGGGCAGGCCGTTCACTGAGCAAGGTGATGGTCTCGGCAAGCTGCCTGGCCTGGCGGCTGCCCGTAACGACCAAGGCCTCTGTTCGCTTGATCGGTGCTGTCGTGGGACTGATCGTAGGGGTCGGCCTCGTCTCGGCGATCGTGAATCGCATCCGCCTGGAGCTTGGCCTGGGGGCGGCGAGCGTCTCGTTCCTCGTTGCGTTGGCGTTCTATGCCGTCGCCTGGATCGCGCTGTCGATGCTCCTGCCACGCGCCACGAACGACCCGTCTGCGCTGCTGCCGGGTGCGATGTTGGTCGGTGTCGCCGTGGCCGGGATGCAGGCGGTGAGCCAGCTCTACCTGCCTGACAGGCTCGGGCGCGCGTCACAGCTCTACGGCGCCATCGGCATCACCCTCGTGACCTTGGGCTGGTTCTTCATCCTCGGTCGGACGATGGTTCTCGGCATGTCACTCGACGCCGTCATCCACGAACGTTTCGGCAGCATCTCCCGGTTCCTGTTCTCGCTCCCCATAATTCGGGTGCTGTCCCGCAAATCCCGCTGGATTCGCACCTTCTTCGACCTCGATGAATGAGGTGCCGAACCGGCCAATCCTGCCGGGGGGATCGCGCGGAAGCGATGCTGAGCCCTGCGGCCGATGGAGCTCGGGCCGACCAGGTCGGGTGGTCGGCGTTGACGCCTACGCTGCCGCGGTGACCTCTCCCGAGCGGCGGCGCGGGCGCCTTGACCTTCCGTACGGCACGACCGGGCCCAGCCTGACGTGGGTCGGGCATGCCACTGTGGCGATCGAGCTCGGCGACGTCAAGGTGCTGACCGATCCTGCTCTGACGCGCCGGGTGGCACACCTTCGGCGGCACGATGTCGCCGACGTGGCCGCCGTAGGTACTCCGGACGTCGTGCTGATCTCGCACGTGCACATGGATCACTTGCACCTGCCGTCGCTGCGCATGTTCGGCAGCGACATCGACCTCATCGTGCCGACCGGCGCCGGGAATCTATTGCGGCGACGGGGGTTCCGGCGGGTCCGGGAGATCGCCGCCGGTCGCACCGTCGTCGTCGGGCGATTGCGCATCGAGGCGGTGCCGGCCGCGGACAGCGGCCGGCGTGGTCCCCACAGCAGGGTTTTCGCTCAGCCGGTCGGTTACGTCCTGCGTGCCGCTGAGGGGTCGGTGTACTTCGTGGGCGACACCGATCTGTACCCGGGGATGGCTGCGCTGGCCCCCGTCGACGTGGCGTTGCTGCCGATCTGGGGCTGGGGTCGGACGATCGGCCCCGGGCACCTCAATCCGCTGCGGGCGGTTCGAGCTACCAAGTTGGTGCAACCGGGTGTCGTGGTGCCGATCCATTGGGGGACCTACAGCCCAATCGGGTTGCACCGCGCGCCACCAAGATGGCTGCGCGAACCCCTGCACACGTTCGAGTCCGCGCTCGACGACGCGGGCGCCGGTCATCACCTTCGCCCGCTCGATCCTGGGGGGACGCTGCTCCTTTCACCGATGGGGATCCCGACCCATGTGGCGCGGGAACGCTCACGACAGAGTAGGTGACCTCGTGGTGAGAGCGCAGCGGTGATGAAGGCGTGGCGCAGCGTGCGCGCTCCGTGGGCTTGGCCCAGCCGGCGCGTCGGGCGAGCAACGTCGCGAGGATCAGCGGTTCGTCTTCCCCTCAGCGACGCGCATCCAAATGGATCAGGGGGTCGATCCGCGCTAACGGAGCGCCGCATCGGCACGTACTGACGAGCCCGCTGATCCTTCGCTCTTTGCGGACGTCTTCGTCGACGACCACCTCGTCGGTCTCCGTCTCCGCAGGCAGGGCATTTTGCGATCTCGACCGCTCGGCGAGCGAGCCGATGGCGCATCTCATCGCCGATGACCTCAACGCCAACGATCCGAATCGCTGCGTCGAGCGCCCACGCCCGAGCCATCAGCTCGTCGCAGAGCTGCTCAGCGCTGCGGCCGAGACCCTCGACGGGTTGAGGGATTCGACAACGCCATGGCCGAAAGCTTCAACGGGCTCTACAAGTGGGAGCTCATCGACCGGCAAGGACCCTGGCGCGGCATAGACGACGTCGAGTTCGCCACCATGACCTACGTCGACTGGTTCAACCACCGCCGGCTCCACGGCGAGATTACCGACGACGGCAGCTACACAACGCCGGCCGAGACCGAAGCCCACTACTACCGTCAGACCACCACGGCCACCGAAGCCGTCACCCAATAGCCACAGCAGTCACGCGACCCGGGGCGCTTCATCTCCTTCGTGTGCTCTTGCAGGAACACACCGAGAATCACGCCGATGGCCCACCCCCGTGGTGGATGTCTGCGGCTACGTCAAAGCCCACCACTCGAGGGGACGCACACCAGCCGCGAGACGGCGGTCGGATAGTCATCGAGGTCTGAGAGACGTCTGCCTGAGCGCCTCGGCGGGGGAGTGGTCACCGTGCGGCTGCACGCCAACCACGACGACGCCAAACGGAAGTTCAACCGAGCGGAGAATGTCCGCCAGATCGCGCCGGGAGATCCCGACTTCGAGGTCCTGTACCGGCGTCGCAACGATGCCGAGAGCATCAACCGACACCTCGACGACACGCTGTGGCTCCGCCGGGCTCATTCGGTCGGTCATCGCCGGCAGCTGCTGAACCTGATCACGTACGCCCTCGGGGTCAACGGCCTGTCGATGCAGGTCCACCGCCAAGGCCTCGCCCCGCCAGCCGCGGCCTGACCGCCGACACGGCGTCACCGGGGTCGGGCGCGCCCCGATCGCCGATTGGGCGGTCCGCGTCGACGACGCGCCCCGGTACCGGGCTCCCAAGCGCCTCGACGCGCCTCTACCATGGCCTGTCAGCGCCGGCTCGTATGGCGTTCCGGGCTTTTCTCCCACGTTTCGCGCCGGTCCCGCCCCTCTAGCTCAATGGAAGAGCAGTGGACTTTTAATCCATTGGTTCAGGGTTCGAGCCCCTGGGGGGGCACCAGCTAGATAGGCATTTCGCCGGCTGAGGCGAAGTCGGGGAGCAACGAAGGGAGCAATAGGTGACGGTCCCGCTCGAGATCCGCTTAGCCGTCAAATAGACGGTGACATCGCCACTTGGCACCGACCCAGGGGCGCCTGTGCGGTGCCCGTTCGGGTGCTCGGCGTTGTCCAGATCTCGTGCGGCGATGACGAGACCCGCCCTCCAACCGGGGGCGCGACCATCGAGCGGCGGCTCGATCTGGTCCGTGTTGACGCCGGCGCGCTTCAGTAGCCATGAGGTGACCGAGTTGGAGTTCCACATCTCGCCCGTGTCGAGCTCGTCGCGGCCCCACACCGGCGTGGGCACCGATGGCGCCAGGTCGAGGAGGCGTCGTGCACAGGTGAGGTCGATGCCCACGCGCACCGTGGAGACGGCCTCCTGCGCGTCGGGGATCTCCCCGCCCCGCCAGCGTCGGATCTCGTAGCGGAACATCCGCAGCCGCCCCGCCCATCTCGTTCCCACGGGGCCTTCGGCCACGACGCCTCGCCGTGCTCCGTGCAGATCGGGGATCGGTGCCATCTCGATCACGAATCGGCCTTCGGGGACGATGACGACGAGCGCCGAGTCGTAGAGGTCGCAGGCCCGACGTCGTTGGATCAATGCCGACAGCGCTTCGAACACCTTGCCGCTGGCTCGGACGACGACCGCGCCTGCGCCGAGCGGTATCCACGAGAGATCCACGGCTGCCATCAGTGGGACTCGACGGGCTCTCGGCGTCGCCGTCGAGGACATCGCCGAACGTGACGGCATCCGGTGTGGCGACTGTCGTCATGGGTTTGGTGCGGTTTCGGCGAGCACGGTGTCGGTCATGAAGTCGTGGAACAGTTCTGGTTGTTCGAACAGGGGTCGGTGCGCCCACCGTCGTCGACCGCACGCGAAGCCTTGTCCTCGGCGTCATCTGATCGTGGGCGCTGAGCGCTTGATGAAGGTTGTGAGCCAGACCACGAAGGCGGCGACGACGGAGAGTCCGGCGATGGCCAGCCCGGCCAGGACTTCGGGAAGGGCGCGGCGGGCGACGCTGTCGCCGATGGTGAGGCGGCCGGTGTCGACGCCGCTCACGACGACCGTGTACGCGCCGGGCTCGGCGCCGTCGAAGGTGGCGAGGGCGCGGCCCTGCGTGGAGTCGGGTGCGTCGTAGATCATCTCGCCCTCGTAGCGGTCGACTGCCATCGGGGTTCCCGCCGGGTCGGTGATGGCGATCGTGACGTCGCCGAACTGGGTCTTGTCGCCCTCGTAGTACACGACTCGACCACCCGGTTCGTCGAGCTGGACGGTGCGCGTGCCGGGGATGGTGACGCCGTCGAACGTGTCGATCTGGCGTGGCCCGTCCCAGTAGGCCGTGAGCCCGATGGTCAGTCCGGCGCCGGCGCCGACGACGGCGATCACCGCGGCGAGCCAATACCGCAACGTCGATGGGCGCCGGGCGGCAGGTAACCGACGCCGGTGGCCGACGGTGTCCGCCGGGCTGGTGGCGATGACGATGGTGCTGATACCACCACCATGCGGTGACGACGCCGCTGCGGCCTAGGGCCGTTCGTCCCGGATCACGCCGGCGAGGTCACGGCGCTCAGATCAGCTCGCCCGCCGGTGCGCAGCCTGACCGGAGAGGTGGTGGAGGTCGCGGATACCGGTCTCGATGGACCGGCAGAACAGGTCCAGGTCGGGCACGGTGTCGTAGTCGCCGGTGATGCCAAAGCTCACCCCGCCGTCGTAGGACATGATGGCGACGCCGATGCGGACGCCCTGGGCCAGCGGCACGAAGGGGAGGTAGGCGACCATGCGACGGCCCGCCGCGTACAGCGGGAACTGCGGTCCGGCCACGTTGGTGGTGACGGTGTCGACGGATCGCTGAGGGAACTCCCGAGCCATCGCCCCGACCGTCCTGAGCCCGAGCGCCACCACCGACGGCGCGGCGAGGCCGGCCAACGTCGTGAGTGCCTGACTCGTCTCGGCCTGGTGGGACCGCTTGAGCTTCTCCATCTCGTGGCGCATCGACGCCAGCCGTTCGAGCGGGTCGCCGATCCCGATCGGCAGCTCGGCGATCATCGCCGAGACCTGGTTGTTGGGGGCGCCGTCACCCGCCGGGCGGGTCGACACGGGCACGAGCGAACGGAGCACGGCGTGATCGGGATCTTCGGAGCGGGCCGTCAACAGGTCGCGGAAGGCCCCGGCGATCACGGCCAGGACGACGTCGTTGACGGTCCCTCCGAACGCTTGCTTGATCTCCTTGATGTCGGCGAGCTCGGCATGGGCGGAGGCCCAGCGCCGATGGGACCCGATGCGACCTTGGATCGACAGCGCGGGTCGAGGCATCAGCTCGCGCCCGAGGGAACGCAGCCCGCTCGCCGTCTCGCGCACCTGGGTCGCCAATCGTCGCGGCGTGCGGGCGACCGAACGCGCGGCGCGGGCCTGCTCGACGGGGTTGATCGCGAGCTGGCCCAGCGCCTCGAGGACGAGCTGCGCATCGCTCGGTTCCGGAGCCGCCGTCCAGGTGTCGGTGGTCGGAGCCGATCCGTCGCGGTCGGGATCGAGGAGGATGGCCATCAGGTCGGCGCCTGACACCCCGTCGACCATGCAGTGGTGGACTTTGGAGATGATCGCCCATCGATCGTCGGGAAGTCCCTCGATCATCCAGACCTCCCAGAGCGGCCGATGCCGGTCGAGCTCCTGCGACATGAGTCGTCCCATCAGGGCGTTGAGGTCCGCATCTGTGCCGCCCGGCGGCAGGGCGGAGTGACGGACGTGGTAGTCGAGGTTGAAGTGCGGGTCGTCGACCCACACGGGGCGGCCGATCGCTCCCGGGACGAAGCGCACCTTCTGCCGGTAGCGGGGGATCAACGACAACTTGCTGGCGATCAGGCCGACGATCTCGTCATAGCCGGGGGCGGGTCCTTCCAGGATCGAACACGACCCGATGTGCATGTGCGTGATCCCGTCCTCCACGTGGAGGAACATGCTGTCGAGTGGGCTCATGTGATCCATCGGGTCTTGCTCCAGTCGGGGGCCTGGCGATCGGACGCCGCACCTCACCCCAGCATCTCGTCTCGGCCCTCACTGGACCAGGGCCGAAGGTCCCCCGTCAGCGCCCGACGAGCGAGGCGGGCTGGCCCGTGGACTGCAGGACCCGTTGCCAGAGGTCGGCGTCGGGCCGGAGCTGCCGCCGTTTCGCCGTCGCCACTGCGATGGGGAGGTGGGTGAAGTGTCGGTGGTGGTACCCAACGACGACGTCGGTCTTGCCGGCCAGCCCGGCGTGCGCAGCCATCTGGCCCAGCGACAGGCAGAAGGCGGCGTCGTAGGCGTTCGCCGGCAACGCGCGGATCTCGTAGCTCGGGTCGAGGTACTTGACGTCCGGTCGGACGCCTCGGACGCCGAGGCCTGCGATGAGGCGGTCCCGCAGCCACGGACCGATGTCGCCGAGGCGGACGTTGCCGGACGCGTCCAAGCCGTCAGCCGGAGCGAGCAGCTCTTGGCCGGCGCCCTCGGCGACGACGACGACGGCGTGGCGGCGTCGAGTGAGCCGCACTTCGAGCACATCGAGCAGGCCGCCGTCGCCGTCCAGGGTGAATGGCACCTCCGGGACGAGGCACAGGTTGACATCGGGCCGCGCCAGCGTGGCGGTGGCTGCGATGAACCCGGCGTGGCGACCCATCAGCTTGACGAGACCGATGCCGTTCCAGGCGCCGCGCGCTTCGGCGTGGGCGGCGACGATGATCCGGGCGGCCGCCTCGACGGCGGTGGCGAACCCGAAGCTGCGCTCCACCCAGTCCACGTCGTTGTCGATCGTCTTGGGGATGCCGACCACGGCCAAGCTGCTTCCCCGTCGCACGGCTTCGCCTGCGATGGCAGACGCGCCGCGCAGCGTCCCGTCGCCCCCGATGCAGAACAGGATCGAGACGCCGTCGCGCACGAGGGTGTCGACCATCGTTGCGACGTCCTGTGGACCGCGGGACGAGCCGAGGATGGTCCCGCCGTGGGCGTGAACGTCGGTGACGACCGGCGCGGTCAGCTCGAGCGGCGCCAGCTCCATGGGACGAGCGATCCCGGCGAAGCCGTAGCGGTAGCCGAGCACCCGACGCACGCCGTAGCCGAACCGCAGGGTGAGGGTGAGTGAGCGGATGACGTCATTGAGTCCGGGGCACAGCCCGCCGCACGTCACGATCGCAGCAGTAACGGCGGAGGGATCGAAGGCGAGGAGTCGGCGAGGCCCCGCCTCCTCGAACGCCGGTAGTGAGCGTCCTGCTTCGACGTAGGGGATCAGGTTGCGAGTGTCCGACGAGCACAAGACACCGTGGTCATCGTCGACGAACTGTGCGTCGCGTCGAAGCAGCGGGCTCGGCCACGTGGTCTGGCCGACGGTTGCGACGGCGAGAGCATCCGGGTCAGGGAGGTCGTCCCGTACCAGGTTGTTGCTGTCCATGTGCTGTCCTCGTCAGGCGGCCGTAGGTGTGAGGACCTTTGGCCCTACCTGCCGGAACGGTCGCCGGTCATCGTGAAGTGGCCGGGTGTCGCCTGGCGCCGCAACAGGAGGACATGATGGCATCAACGCTGATCGACACACGCGAGGAACACGAGGTCGAGACCGCCGGCCCTGGAGTGACCGAGCGCGAGGTGGTCGAGCGCGATGACGAGAGTCCTGTGGTGCGAGCGCGGGAGAACCTGGTCGCTCGCTACGCATGGGCAGTCACTCGCCTCTCCATCGGGTTCGTCTTCCTGTGGGCGTTCTTCGACAAGCTCCTGGCCCTCGGATACGCCACCGGTACCGACCGCGAGACGGGTGCGATCGACCGCTTCGGGGATGCCGCCTGGATCAACGGTGGATCGCCGACGACCGGCTTCCTGTCCGGCGTGAGCGGCCCCTTCAAGGGTGTCTTCGAGCCGTTGGCTGGCGCAGCCTGGGCCGATTGGCTGTTCATGATCGGCCTTCTCGCCATCGGCGTGGCCCTGATGCTCGGCATCGGGATGCGCATCGCCGCGGCGACCGGCGCGCTCCTCCTCGGCTTCATGTGGATGGCATCGCTCCCGTTGGACAACAACCCGTTCATGGACGACCACCTCGTCTACGCGATGGTGCTGATCGGTCTCGCCGCCGTGCACGCCGGCAACACCCTCGGGTTCGGTCGGATGTGGGCTCGCACCAATGTGGTTCGTCGCCACCCCGTCCTGCGATAGCCCGCCGGTTGCGTGAAGGAGATGTCGTCGTGTTACCCGTAGCGATTCGCCCCGGCGACCTGCATCCGGATGTCCGGATGCAGGAAGTCGAGGTCAAAGCCTTGCCGCTGGAGGTGCTGGCCAGCATCCTGGCCCCAGACCGGGCCAGACGTCTGTCCGAGTCCGGGGCTCGAGCCCGGGCGACCTTCGGGGACCGCACCGTCTGGCACGTCAACGCGACGGCCCATGGTGGTGGGGTCGCCGAGATGCTCCAGACCTTGCTGGCCTACGGGCGCGGCGCGCAGATCGAGAACCGGTGGCTCGTCCTGAACGGGGAGCCGGAGTTCTTCTCGATCACCAAGCGCCTGCACAACCGCCTGCACGGCGAACCGGGCGACGGCGGCCCACTCGGTGCGCATGAGCACGCCTGCTACGAACGTGTCGTCGCCGCCAACGTCACCGAGATGGCCGACCTGATCGACCCCCGCGACATCGTGTTGCTCCACGACCCCCAGACCGCCGGCATGGTCGACGGCCTCCGGGCGACCGGCGCACGCGTCGTGTGGCGCTGTCACGTCGGGCGTGACACGCGCAACGCCGAGACGGACGAGGCATGGGCCTTCCTCCAGCCGTACCTCACACACGCCGACGCCTTCGTGTTCTCGCGCGAGGAATACGTGCCGGAGTGGGTTCAACGTGAGCGGCTCGTCGTCATCGCACCGTCGATCGACCCGTTCTCGGCCAAGAACCGCGAACTCGATCAGCCGACGGTCAGCGCCATCCTCGCAACAGCGGGCCTGGTCAGCGGCGCCGAGCCCGGCGGGCCCGTCCGCTTCCAGCGCCGCGACGGCTCGCAGGGCACCGTCCGGCACCACACGAACCTCATCGCCGACGGTCCGCCACCACCCCACGACGTCCGGCTCGTCCTCCAGGTCAGCCGCTGGGACCGGCTCAAAGACATGGCCGGCGTGCTCGAGGCGTTCGTCAAGATGGTCGCCGACGGCCCCGACGATGCACATCTCATGCTCGTCGGGCCGGACGTCTCCGGCGTCACCGACGACCCCGAAGGCGCCGACGTGCTGGCGGAATGCCGCGCCCTGTGGAGCACGGTGCCCGACTCCGTTCGCCGGCGTGTCCATCTTGCTTCCATCCCGATGGATGACGTCGACGAGAACGCCATCATCATCAATGCCCTCCAGCGCCACGCCTACCTGGTCGTGCAAAAGAGCCTCGTCGAAGGGTTCGGACTGACCGTCACCGAAGCGATGTGGAAGGCACGGCCGATGATCGCCAGTCGCGTCGGCGGGATCCAGGACCAGATCGTCCACGAGCGCGATGGTCTGCTCATCGCCGACCCCTACGACCTCGATGCCCTCGCTGCGGCGATGGCTCGTCTCCTGGACGATCCCGAGTTCGCCGGGCAACTCGGAGCCGCAGGCAAGGCACGCGTGCACGACCAGTTCCTCGGCGATCGCCACCTCGCCCAGTACGTCGACCTCTTCGAGCGCCTCAGCACCTGACCATGCCGACCACGATCGGGTGCGGAGCCGTCGACGAGGTCGCGGCCACGACGACATCACTGCTCGCCGACTTCGAGCGTGACGTGCTGTTGGCGACGGGCCGAGCCGTTCACGTGCGCGCCACCCGCCCACCTGATGTCGAGCAGCTCCGGACCTTCTACGGACAGCTCGAAACCACATCCACCTACTCCCGGTTCTTCGGCTTGCGGACGACCATCCCCGACGACGAGCTCCAGCGATCCACGATCCACGACGTCCAGCGGCAGGTGACACTCGTCGCCGAGTCCGACGGCGCGATCCTCGGCGTCGGCGAATACCACGCGGGACGTCGCGGGGAAGAAGTCGAGGTCGCCTTTGCCGTCGCCGACGCCCACCACCACGAGGGCGTGGCGACGATCTTGCTGGAGGACCTCGCCTTGATCGCCCAGGCCGCCGGGTTCCGCCGCCTGGTGGCCGAGACCCTGCCCACCAACATGGCCATGCAGGGGGTCTTCCGCACCGTCGGGCTCGTGTACCGGAGCTGGTTCGAGGACGGAACCATGCGCGTCGAGCTCGATCTCACCGCCGACAACCTCCTGCAGGACCACGCCGACCTGCGCGACTGGCGTGCCGCCGTGCGCTCGTTGCGATCGATCCTGCAACCGTCGCACGTCGTGCTGATCGGCGCCGGACGCGACGCCACGTCCCCGGGTCGCCGGATCCTCGCCCACCTGCGCGCCTCGTTCACGGGACGAGTCAGCGTCGTGCATCCGACGGCCGCCGTGGTCGATGGGATCGACGCCGTGTCCCAGCTCGACCAGCTCGGCGACGTACCAGACCTCGCCGTCATCGCCGTGCCCGCATCGTCGGTGATCGACGTGATCGAACGATGTGGCACGGCCGGCGTGCCGACCGCCGTGATCATCTCGGCCGGGTTCGCCGAGCTCGGTGCCGATGGGGCCCGCCTCGAGAACCGGTTGCTCGCGGCCGCCCGTCGCCACGGCATGCGCATCGTCGGGCCGAACAGCCTCGGTGTGGTGGCGACCGCGTGCGGGCTGAACGCGACGTTCACCAGCCAGGAGCTCCTTCCCGGCGGCATCGCCATCGCCTCGCAGTCGGCCGGAGCGGGCATCGCCATCACCGCCGAGGCGCAACGTCGAGGAGCCGGGATCTCGTCGTTCGTGTCGACGGGCAACAAGTCCGACGTCAGCGGCAACGACCTGTTGCGCCTGTGGGCCGACGACGCGACGACCAACGTCGTACTTCTCTACCTCGAGTCCTTCGGCGACCCCGTCCGCTTCGCCCGGGTGGCCCGCGCCGTGTCACGGCGCAAGCCGGTGATCGCGCTCAAGAGCGGCCGGACGGCCACGGGGCGACGTGACGCGATGTCGCCCATCGCGCCGCCGTCAACCGACCGGGTCGTCGATGCGCTGTTCGCTCACACCGGCATCGTGCGGGTGCGCACGATGGAGGAACTGATCGATGTCGGCCTCCTGCTCGACCGGCAGCCCGCTCCGGCCGGTCGCCGGGCCGCGCTGATCGGCAACGCCGGTGGGCCGCTGACCCTCGGGGCCGACGCCGCTGCTGCCGCCGGTCTCGACCTGCCGGTCCTCTCCGTGCGGCTGCAGGAGGAGGTCGCCCGGCTCGTTCCGGCCGCAGCGACGACCGCCAACCCGGTCGACCTCGCCGCCACGGTCGCGCCCGACCGGTTGGCCGCCGTCGTCCAGCTCATCGGGTCGTCCGGCGAGGTGGACGCGTGCATCGTCGTGTGCGTCGAGATGGACAGGCGTCACCGTCTCGATGACGTGCACTCGTTGCTGGCCGGCGTCGAGCTCGACGGCGTCCCGGTGGCCGTCACGTTGATCCCCGACGTCAGCGGGACCGGGCCGTTGCCACTGTTCCCGACGCCCGAGCGTGCCGCCGTGGCCGTTGCGCTGGCCGCCCGCCGGGCCACGTGGCTGGCCACGCTCGTCGACGAGTCGGCAGACGAGATGCCGGGGCTGGATGCGTCGTCGTTCGTCGAGGCCCGCCGATTCGCCCCGCTGCGTATCGGCGCGAACCCCGAACCCACCTGGCTCGATCCCGCCAGCTCGTTCCAGCTCCTGGCTGCCGCCGGCCTCCCGGTGGTGCCATGGACGTACTCGCATTCACCGGACGAGTGCGCCCGAGCCGCCGACCGCATCGGATTCCCGTGCGTCCTCAAAGCCGACGTCGCCGAAATCCTCCACAAGAACGACGCCGGCGCCGTCCAACTCGGCATCGACGACACGACGGCTGCGGCCGAGACCTATCGGGACTTCGCTCGCCGATTCGGTCAAGGCCTCCGCGGGGTCGTCGTCCAAGCCCAGCAGCCTGCCGCGCTCGAACTGCTCATCGGCGTAACGCGGGATCCCGTGTTCGGACCACTGATCGTGGTGGGGGCCGGCGGCGTGGAAGCAGAGCTCCACGACGACGGCGTCGTCCTCGTCGTGCCGTTGCCCAGGTCGGCCGCCCGGCGGGCCGTCGAAAGCCTCCGCCTGGCACCGTTGTTCCACGGCTTTCACGGCCGGCCCGAGGTCCCGATCGAACCGTTGGTCGAGCTCATCCACCGGATCGGGATGCTCGCTGCGACGACACCCGAGATCCGCCAGCTCGAGCTCAACCCGGTGCTCGTCGGTCCCCACGGCTGCGCAGTGGTCGATGCGGCGATCAGCGTGGCGGCCCCGCCCTCCACCGTCGTGCCCGTACGAGGCTTACGGGCATGAACGGCAACATCGTCGGGCGGTAGGACCTTCGGCCCTGTTCATTGCGCCCTCCCCGCCGCATCATGGACCCATGACGACCGAGACCATCACCACGGTCGACGCGGGTTCGAGCCGGGCAGCTGAACTGTTCCAACTCGACGCATCGACCTGTGTCGCGCTGCTTGGCGTCCATCACGTCGGCCGACTGATCATCCCCGGCGACGACCCGTACGTGATCCCGGTCAACTACACCGTCGTCGCCGGCGAGGTCGTGTTGCGCACCGAACGACGACCGGTCATCGACGCCGCCATCGATCACCCGGTCGTGTTCGAGGTGGACATGTTCGACGAGCGCACGAGGTCGGGGTGGAGCGTCGTCGTGCGCGGCCACGCTCGCGACTTTGCGGCTGGCACCGACCGGGTCGGCGAGACGGGCACCGGCGTCGCACCCGACTCGTGGGCGCCCGGACACCGCAACTGTGTCATCCGCATCAGCGCCGACCGTCTCACCGGACGGCTGCTGCGAGGCGAGGTCACGCCACCGCTCGACCACCACGGATACCTCTGACGAACGACAGCGCGTCGTCGACGAGGTACCCAAACACTTCTTTGCGTCGCATAGCGCGCCTCGATGAGGCCGAGGCGACGCATTCGCGTCTCGATCCGCTCGCCATCACGACGGTGCTTTACCCCCGCTTCGGCGCTGTCTTTGAGGTCCTCGAAAAGTCGGTCAGGCGGGTTGCATTACGGTGCTCGTCTTCTCGAAGGGGTGGTTCGACGGCAGGAGGATCGACCTCTTCGCGCTCCTCATGGCGCTCGCCATCGTGGTTGATTACGGCGCCTGGCTGAGACTGATGCTCTCCGGACGCACCTTCGTCTCGATGTGGCGACCCTGTGGCTCATCGCCATCCCGCTCGCCGTGTTTCCGGTCCTCGCGTTCGGATTTGCCGCCCTTTGGGGAAGGTCCCCGTTGCTTGGCGTCGCGGCGGTGGTGCTCGCGATCGGGCACTGGGCCGTCAGCTGGAACACGTACGTGCAGCTGACGTAAGGATCGACGTCAGGCCGACGATGCCGCAGCCCACGGCCAACACCCCGCGATCGAGGGAAGTACCGGCCATCGTGACCTTTGCCTCTACCTGCTCGCGCGCGACGAGCGCATGATCGACGTGACGACGACCTGGAGGTCTGCCATGAAAGCGCTCGTGTACCACGGACCCGGTCAGAAGGCTTGGGAGGACGTTGCCAAGCCGACGATCTTGGACGACACCGACGCAATCGTGCGGGTCGATGCCGTCACCATCTGCGGCACCGATCTGCACATCCTCAAGGGTGATGTACCGGCGGTGACAGATGGACGGATCCTCGGTCACGAGGCCGTCGGGACGGTCGAGGAGGTCGGCACCGGTGTCAAGACGGTCAAGGTGGGCGACCGGGTGCTCGTGTCGTGCATCACCTCGTGTGGTGTGTGCCGGTTCTGTCGGGAGCGACGCTACGGCCAATGCCTGGGTGGGGGCGGGTGGGTCCTCGGCCACAAGATCGACGGCACCCAGGCGGAATACGTGCGGGTCCCGTTCGCCGAGACGTCGACCCACCCGGTGCCGGCCGGCGTGGCCGACGAGCAGATCCTGATGTTGGCCGACATCTTGCCGACCGGTTACGAGGTGGGTGTCCTCAACGGCACCGTGCAACCGGGTGACGTCGTGGCCGTCGTGGGCGCTGGTCCGATCGGGCTGGCCGCGATCATGGCTGCTCGGTTGTTCAGCCCGAGCCACATCGTGGCCATCGACCTAGCCGACAGCCGATTGGAGGCCGCCAAGCAGTTCGGTGCCGACGTCATCGTCAACAACGCGCGTGAGGACGCCGAGGCGGTCGTCGCAGCGCTGACAGGTGGCCTCGGCGCTGACGTATCGATCGAGGCGGTCGGCATACCGGCGACGTTCGAGCAGGCCGTCCGCCTGGCCCGCCCTGGCGGGCACATCGCCAACATCGGCGTCCACGGCGAGCCGGCGACCCTTCACCTCGAAGAGCTGTGGATCCGCGACGTCACCGTCACAACGGGCCTCGTCGATACGTTCACCACGCCCACGCTGATGCGCCTCGTGACGAGCGGCCAGCTCGACGCAGGCCGGTTCGTCACCCACCACTTCGCTCTTGACCAGTTCGAGGAGGCCTACGACGTCTTCGCTCGTGCCGGTGAGACCGGCGCGCTGAAGGTCGTCCTGTCTCGGACATGAGGTGCCACAGGTCAGGAGCAGCCGGGTCCTTCGTCCTGACGGGCGACCCAGCCTGGCCCAAGCCAAGGCGGCTCGCGCGCACCTGACGTGGCAACGACGCGCCGACATCGCGCCGGCCTTGCACTGCTCGTCCACGGCCTCGTCGCGTCGGGCCTGTACTGGGGCGGCACCTATCTGAACGGTACTTGGGTCCGACGTCGACAGACGCCGTCATCCTTCGGCGTCGAGCGCTGGCACGACGACGGTCGGGAGCCGGGCGTGGGCGAGGACGGCTTCGCTCGTCGACCCGAGCAGGCGAGGCGCCTGCCCGAGGCCCCGGCTCCCGACGACGATGACGTCGGCACCCTCACGCTCGGCGACCCTGACGATGACGTCGGCCGGCGGGCCGTCTTCCTCGATTCGCTCGACCGGGAACCCGGCCGCCAATCCGACCCGTGTGCGGACGCTGTCGATGAGCCCGGCGATGTCCGGCCGAACTCGGTAGCCACCCTCCTCGAGCAGCCCGACGGCGTGGACGGCGACGATGCGGCACGGCACTTCGCCGGCGAGGTGCAGCGCCCATTCGAGGGCAGCGACGGACTCCGGCGACGCATCGACGCCGACGATCATGCATGCCGGTGGTCCCATCGCGGCTCACCGTAGCGAGCGTCGGATGACGCTGCCCGGAGGGGACGTCACGCCTCCGCACCGTGAAGCGTTGTGGAGAGAACCCGACACGCTCGCCCGCCGCGAAGTCCAACACCCACGACGAACGCACGCCGCCCGGGTCCTGGAGGTGAGCGCGGCCGCCGACCCCGGCATCGTCAGCGGGGGCAGCATTGCACCATCACGGTGCGTCGTAGTCCGTCGTCGCCGAGGCCACGGCCCGGCACCGCAACGGACCGGGAGAACCGCTTTTGTAGATGCCGAGCAGCGATACGGTGCGCTCCAGCTCGGTGGCCCCCTCGACTGCGTGCGCCGTCATCAGCGTCCACTGACCGGCACGGAGCACTTCGACGTCTCGGCCGGTGCGGAAGTTGCGCCACCACGACTTGCGCTCGGGGCGGCCGACCATGATCACGATGTCGTCGTCGTTCGAGGCGTACCGGGCGGGCAGGGTGAACTGCTTGCCGGACCGCACCCCGGTGTAGCGAAGGGCCACCGTCGTGCTCGACAGCAGTCGGTGACACGGCGACCGCAGCAGCGCAACGACGACAGGGTTCCACAGGCTCCTTGTTCGAGCATGCGGCCTGCGACGTGCCGAAGACAGGACCGAACCTCCCGATCGACCCGACTTTCAGCGTCGACGGTTCGTCAGCCGGCGGGCAGGTATCGGACGGAACGTGTCGCGCAGTGAGCAATCTCTGATCGCGCCTTCTAGGCGGGATCTCTGCCGCTGCCAGCATCTGGCAGAAACACGCCCAGAACGAGCGAAGCAGCGGTTCGGCGACTTCGCGATGATGCGGCGAATGCTTCGTGGCATCAAGACCCGATGTCGCCCGCCGCGAACGACCACCATGCCGGGCTGGCTCCAGAGGGACAGTCGATCCATTGATGAGACAACGCACTGCTGACGGCGACGACCCACGACCGTCGGTCCGCCAACTCGAAACGTCGTTGGTCCGCCCCTCGGCTGGGATGTTCGCCGTCGACGACCTCGACACGTTGCCGCTCGGGGCGAAGCGGTACCTTGCCGCGGCCATCGCGCCTGGGACGCCGCTGGCCCGGACGGCGCACCTGGTGATGCGCGGCGAGATCAAGCTGAGGGGCCGCTGGTTGGGCTTTCGCGCCCATCAGGTCCTCACGCCGCAAGTGGGGTTCGTGTGGGCGGCCCGGGTGGCGAGGGTCGTCACCGGCTCGGACCAGTACGTGTCGGGGCACGGCTGGATGAGCTGGAAGATCGCCGGTCTGTGGTCGGTGGCCGACGTGGAGGGGCCGGACGTGTCGCGCAGTGGCGCCGGGCGGTGCGCGGGCGAGACCTGTTGGCTGCCATCCATGTGGCTGCCGCGGTTCGGGGCGACGTGGACCGAGGAAGACCGGACACATCTGACCGTCCGGACCACCCACGGCGGTCACGAGGTGGCGTGCCGCCTGCACCTTGACGACGACGACCGCATCCGCACGCTGGTGCTCGATCGCTGGGGCGATCCCGACGAGACCGGCGTCTTCGGGTTGCACCCCTTCGGCATGGATGTCACCGCCACTGCCACCTTCTCCGGGCTGACCGTGCCCAGCGAGGGACGAGCCGGATGGTTCCACGGCACCCCACGCTGGAGCGAGGGCGAGTTCTTCCGGTTCCGGATCACTGCTCTCCGGCCAGCAGCTTGATCGTCCGCCCGCGTCGACGGGCTGCCGCTACTTGACGACGAGGGCGGTGACCATGCCGAACATGCCGTCGGCCGACTCGACGTGGTTGAGGATGTGGCAGTGCCACACCCAGGTGCCGGCGATGGTCGGGTTGAACAGCACCGTGTACCGCTCGCCGGGCGCTACCAAGACGGTGTCGGCGGCGTACGGGTGGTCGAGCGGGTGGCCGTCCTTGGCGACCACGATCTGGTCGAACCCGTGGAGGTGCATGGGGTGTACTTGCAGGCCTTCGTTGAAGTAGGTGAGCCGGATCCAGTCGCCGACGTCGGCGACGATCGGAGCGGTGGCCGGGAAGCTCTTGCCGTCGAGGCTGAGGCCGATGACGCCGGCGTCGTTGAGGACCATCGGCAGGTCTTGGGCGATCTCGACGTCGGCGGGGATGTCGATGCCGGAGACGGTCTGGCCGGCGGGGACGGCGACGTCGCCGACGTACATGGTGCCGAACAGCCCGTTGGGGACGGCCTCGTGGGCGTGGGCGTGGGCGTGGTACATGCCGATGGCCGGTTCGGTGACGGTGAAGTTGTACGTGTAGGTCTGCCCGCTGGCGACGAGATCCTGGGTGATCGGCGAGACGCCGTCCTGGTCGTTGGGGACGTCGATGCCGTGCCAGTGGATGTCTGTGCCGATCGGCAGCTCGTTGGTGATCTCCACTTGCACCTTGTCGCCGACGTCGAGGTTGATGCGAGGGCCGGGCACCATGCCGTTGTAGGCCCACGCCTGGACGACCTCGCCTGGGCGCACCTCCCAGTCGATGATCGCGGCGGCGAGCTCGAAGCGCTTCGTCCCGTCGGGCAGCAGGTCGGGCTCGATGGCCTGGTTGCCGAGGCCGGCGGTCTCGGCCGGGAAGGCCATCACGGACTCGATCATCGCTTGGTCCTGCAGCGCGCCCTCGGCGGCGGTCGGGGTGTGGTCGCCGTGCCCAGCCGCAGCCGGATCACCGGCAGTTGCCGCACCGGCGGCGTCGCCACCGACGGTGAGCTGGGCCGTCATGCCCGACTCGGTGTGGCCCGGGATCGTGCAGTGCACCTCGTAGTCGCCGGGTTCGAGACCGCTGACGTCGAGGTCGGTGGTCTCGCCGGCGGACACGTCGGCGGAAGCGAGATCGGTGTCCCGCACGGCGAGGTTGTGGATCATGGTGCCGTTGTTGCGAACCGTGATCGTCCCGCCGGCGCGCGACGTTCGATGCGGACAGGTCGATGGCGAACTCGGAGAGGTCGGCTTCCAGGCTCTCGCCCGCAACGGCCGTGTCACCCTCGGTGCGCATCGCGAAGCCGACGGCCATGATCCCGGCGAGCGCAGCGAGCGCACCGAACGCCAAGACCAGCAGGGTCCAGCCGTCCCGGCTGATGCGGTAGTTCTGGACGCTGCGTTCGAGGACATCGAGCCGGGCGTGATCGTCGATCAGGTCGTCGGGCATGTCGCCCATCGTCCGCAAATCGCCAACCGGCGGATGGAGCCGGATGGCTCATCCTCGGCAGGACCTTGGTCCTGGATCACTCCGTCGCCGCCCGGGCCACAACCGGGCGTTCACCACCCCACGCCTCGTGGCCGAGCACGTGGAACCGACGTCCGGTGATCTCGACGGGTTCGATGCGCACGAAGCGGTGCTTCGGGCCGGCATGCCACGGGAACAGCGGCAGGTCGAGCGCGTCGAAGTACTCGTGCATCTGTTCGATCTCGACGGCGTAGCCCTTGATCACCACGCTCCACGCCTCGCCGGCGTCGGCGTCGTAGCCGTCGACCTCGAACGCCACACCACGCCCCAACAAGGCCGCGGCGAGTTTCGTGCCCTCGGCGGTGCGGAACACGACCGTCCCCCGATCGACGACGTAGTTGATCGGGAAGATGTCGGGGTGATCGGTGATCGACACGGCGAGGCGACCGACCTCGCAGGTTCGCAGCAGTTCGAGACACAGGTGGGTGTCGAGGACGGTGATCGCGTTGGTGTCTGTCGTCATGCCACCAACATGAGACGTCGGTGGCCTGTGGCGACAGGGCCGAAGGTCCTACGTTGCTGGTGACACCGGCGAATAGCCCGAGAGTGGGTCAGCGTCGAACGGCTCGTCGGCGTCGACCGCCGAGCGGCCGGCGAGCTGGTCGGTGGAGATCGCGATCAACTGCTGCGGATGCAGGCGCGTGCAGGGCCGCAACGCCACGAGACGGACGATCTCGTGCGGGTCGGTGACGTGCCGGGCGATGCCGTTCACGTGCACGCTCCAGCCGACCGTCGAGTGGCTGGACGGTCCGTCCGCTTCGAAGGCGACCACCGCATCGCGCGTCGAGCCGTCGAGGGCGGTGCCGAAGTGCGTGGAGATCACGATCTGTTCTCCGTCCATGAAGAAGCACACCGGCAGGATGAGCGGCAACGCGCGGGTTGAGATGGCGATGCGGCCGACCTCCGCCGAGGCAAGGAATGCTAGGCATTCTTTGCGGTCGAGCATCTGCCATCCGTTCCCGTCGATCTCCATGGGTCCATCGTCGACCGACGTCGCATCGTCGTGCCAGGGCCGAAGGTCCTGGCAGGTCGGCCTCAGCCGGACCCGTCGGGCCGCAGGTGACGAGCGGCGTAGACGGCGGCCTCGGTGCGGCGGGCCATCCCAAGCTTCGACAGCACCGATGTGACGTAGTTCTTGATCGTCTTCTCAGCCAGGTACAAGCGCTCGGCGATCTGCCGATTGGTCATCCCCTCGGCAAGGAGCTCGAGGACCTGACGTTCCTGCGGGCCGAGCCGGGCGATGCGCTCGTCCTGGCGCGGCCCCGTGCGGATCCGTTCCAGCACACGGGCCGTCACGGCGGGGTCGAGCAGACTCTGCCCAGCCGCGACTCGGCGCACGGCCTCGACCAGGTCCGGGGAACGAATCTGCTTCAGCACGTATCCAGCGGCGCCGGCCATGATCGCGTGGAACAACGCCTCGTCCTCGTCGAACGACGTCAGGATCAGACAGGCCGTGCGGGGGTGCAGCGAGCGGATCTCCCGGCACGCTTCGATGCCGTTGCCGTGTTCCAGGCGTACATCCAACACGGCCACATCCGGATCGAGGGCGTGGACGCGGCCAACGGCCTCCTCCTGGGTCGCCGCGTCGCCAATGACCCGCATGTCGTCCTCGGCATCGAGCAGGTCCGCCACACCGCGCCGCACGATCTCATGATCGTCCAGCAGGAACACCGTGATCTCGCCGCTCATCCCGTTGATTGTCCCAGAACGTCGGCGCTAGATGGCGCGTGCCGCGCCGGCCGCGGCCGTAACGGTCACAGGTGGCCGACGGCGAGCGCCTCGGCGTGCAGCCGGTCACGATGCGCCGGATGGGCGATCGCGATCAATGCCTGCGCCCGCTGACGCAGGGAGCGACCGCGGAGCTCGGCGACACCCCATTCGGTGACCACCTTGTCAACGGTGTTCTTCAACGTCGTGACGACATCGCCGGGGGCCAACTGGGCGACGATCTTCGAGATCGTCTCCTGCTTGGCCGTCGACGTGAGCACCACGAACCCCTGGCCACCCTTGGAGTACATCGCGCCACGGGCGAAGTCCGCCTGACCGCCGCTCGATGAGTAGTAGGTGCCGCCTACGGTCTCGCTGGCGCACTGACCGAGCAGGTCGACGGCGATCGTCGAGTTGATCGACACGAACCCGTCTTCCTGCGCGATGACGCGGGGGTCGTTGACGTAGCGCACGGGCAGCAGCTCGAACGCTGAGTTCTCGTCGAGGAAGTCGTAGAGGCGGCGGGTGCCGAGGGCGAAGGTGCCGACGGCCTTGGTGCGATTGAGCTGCTTGGCCACCCCGGTGACCACCCCGGCGTCGACCAGGTCCATGACGCCGTCCGACAGCAGCTCGGTGTGCACGCCCAGGTCACGGTGGTTCGACAGGGCCGACAGGATGGCGTTGGGGATCGACCCGATGCCCGTCTGAATCGTCGCTCCGTCGGGGATGCGTTCGGCGACCAACGCAGCGATCCGGTCGTCGATCGCGTGGCGCGATGGCGGGGGGACCTCGATCAGGGGCCGATCGACGTCGACCCATCCGAGGACCTGGCTGACATGGATCTGGTTGCGTCCGAACGTGCGGGGCATCTGGGCGTTGGCCTCGAGGAAGAACCGGGCTCGGCCGATGAACGATGACACGTAGTCGGCGTTGAGGCCGAGGCTGAAGAAGCCGTGCCGGTCGAGTGGTGACGCCGCTGCGAGCACGAGCGGGTCGACGGTGCGTTCAGCAAGGATCGTCCGCATCTCGCTGAAGTTGTTGGGGACCAGGTCGATCGTGCCGGCGAGGAAGCAGGGGCGCGTCACGTGGGACAGGAAGTAGGAGACGTGTCGGATCCGGTCGCCGAACGCGCCGTGCAGGTAGCGACGGTCGTGGACGGCGTGCATCTGGTGGACCCGCACCCCGTCCAACTCGTCACCGTGGGCTTCGATCGCGTCGAGCAGGGCGACGGGTTCGCCGTTGGCCAGCGGGACGATGAGATCGGCGCGCCGCCCGACGTGCTGCAGCACCGCGTCGGCGGCGGACGCGACGGGCATGTCCCGACCATAGGCACTCCGCCTGTCTGCTGGAACGGGCTCTGTCTGCTGGAATGGGCCGGCGTGTTCAACTCCGTGGTGATCGCCGCCGACGAGAGTGCAGGACCGGATCGAGCGATCCCGGTTGGGAGGGCACTGGGCCTGCGGGGTGGGCTGCCCGTTGAGGTCCTGACGATCGGCCCCGCGGACGGACCGGTCGACCTCGGGTCGGCGATCGTTGACCGTTTGCAGGGTCGTGAAGGTGCGTTGCTCGTGATGGCGACCAGCGGCATCGGACTCGTCTCGGGGTCGCGCCCAAGCACCAGCGGCCATGTCCTCAGCGAGCTCCGCCAACCCGTGCTGCTCATCGGTCCGGTCGTCCCCGACCCGTTGCCGCTTTCCTCACCGACGCTCGTCGTGTGCACCGACCGATCGCACGAGGTCGGAGCCGCGTTGCCGGTGGTCGAGTCGTGGCAGCGCACCTTCGGTGGTGGCCGGCCGTGGGTCGTCGAGGTCATGCCGACCACGGCCTGGCCGGCCGAGGCGAACGACGACGAGCTGGAACAGCAGCTCGTCGATGCAGTCGCCGCCGTGCTCGCCGAGCACGGGATCGAAACCGGCACCACCGTGCTCCACGGCGGTGACCCCGCGCAGCACCTGTTGGAGTTCGCGGAGCAGATTGGCGACGCGGTTCTCGTGATGACGAGTGACCGCTGGGCCGGCGGTCTCTCGCATTGGTATTCGACGACGAGACGACTCGTGCAGCGGTCGCGGCGTCCGGTGCTCGTGATCCCTGCTGACCTGCCCGGCTACTGACCCGTGCCCGACGGTGGTCGTGGCACCCGCCAGGTCAAGATGGTGCCGCCTTCCCGTCCGGCGTCAAGTTGCAGCGTCCCGGCGTGACGCTTGGCTCGCGACTCCATGTTGCTCAACCCGCGGCCGACGGTCCCGCGAGGAGCCGGCGGGCCGATGCCGTTGTCGAGCACGGTCAGCACGACCTCGTCGGTGACGGTGATGGAGACGTCGACGCGGGTGGCTTCGGCATGGCGGGCGACGTTCGTGAGGGCCTCTCCCATCGTGGCCAGCAGATCGGCAGCGATCGTGTCCGGCACCGTGGTGTCGATCGGCCCGTCGAAGAACATCCGGGGCTGGAACCCCGAAACGGTGGCCGCCGCGCGGAGGAGCGATGCAGCCCGGTTGCGCAGGCCGTCACTGCCGGGGCCCTCGGAGAGTCCGAAGATCGCCGAGCGGATGTGCTTGATCGTCACATCGAGCTCGTCGACCGCCGCCTCGATGCGTCCGATGACCTCGGGATCGTCGCCGGCCAGCCGAACGGTGCCCTGCAGCGTCAGGCCCGTCGCGAACAGTCGTTGGATGACCGTGTCGTGAAGGTCTCTGGCGATCCGCTCCCGGTCGTGGACGAGCGCCAGAGACTGCACCGTGCCGTGTAGCCGGGCGTTGTCGACCGCTACGGCGGCGGCGCTGGCCAATCCGACGGTGAGCTCCTCGTCGAGTTCGCTGAACTCGTCGCCGTCGATCTTGTCCGTCAGGTACAGGTTTCCGAACACCTCGTTGCGGATCCTGATCGGCACGCCAAGGAACGAGCGCATCGGCGGATGGTGGGGCGGGAAGCCGGCGCTGTCGGGATGGGCGCGAAGATCGGGAAGCCGAAGCGGGCGGGGGTGGGCGATCAGCACGCCGAGAATGCCGTGACCGTCTGGGAGGTGCCCGATCGCGTCTTGCATGTCGTCGCCAACGCCGACGGTGATGAACTGGGCCAGTCGGGTGTGCGCTTCGTCGAGCACGCCGAGGGCTCCGTATCGTGCCCCGACGAGCTCGACGGCCGACTCGACGATGCGACCCAGCATCGCCTCCAGATCGAGATCGGAACCGATGGCCAGCACGGCTTGCAAGAGGCCGCGCAGCGCCGGCACGGTCGCACGGTCCTGCACGAAGCGAGCGGGCCAAGCGTGCGGACGCGACGTACAGGAGAGGACCTTCGGCTCTACCGAGCTCGACAGAGACGCCGCGATGATGCCCCACGTGAGGCTCACGATCATCGGCGCCGGAGCATGGGGCACGACCCTCGCAGCAGTCGCCAGCGAGCGCCTGCCGACCACGCTCTGGGCGCTCGAACCACCTGTCCTGACTGCGATCCACGAGCATGGGGAGAACACCCCGTTCCTGCCGGGGTTCCCGCTCCCGCCAGCACTTGACGTCACCGTCGATCTCGAGTCCGCGGTCACCGGCGCCGACATGGTCATCGTCGCGGTCCCGTCTCCCTATGTCCGGGAGGTGCTCGCCGCTGCTCATCCATGGATCGATCCGCATGCCGTCGTCGTGAGCGTGACCAAAGGCCTCGAAGCGAGGACCGGGAAGCGGATGACCGAGGTGATCACCGAAGCGCTCGCCGACCATGACCCGGCGACCATCGGCTTGATGGCCGGCCCCAACCTGGCCCGCGAGGTGATGGCCGGACACCCGTCAGCGACGTGCGTGGCGTTCCAGGACCTCCGGTATGCGACTGACGTCCAGCAACGACTCGGTACGGAGCGGTTCCGCGTCTACACGAGCTCCGACGTGGTGGGCTGCGAGATCGGCGGTGCGGTCAAGAACGTCATCGCGCTCGCCGCCGGAATGGCCGACGGACTGCAGTACGGGATGAACACCAAAGCTGCACTCGTCGTCCGTGGACTCGCCGAGCTGGCCCGCCTGGGCACGGCCCTCGGCGGTGACCCGCTCACGTTCCTCGGCCTCGCCGGCGCCGGTGACCTGATGGCGACCTGCGCCAGCCCGCTCAGCCGCAACCGAAGCGCCGGCGAACAGATCGCCAGAGGATGGGTCTTGGCGGAGCTGGCATCCTCGAATGCCGGATGCATGGAAGGTGTGAACTCGGTTGAGGCCGTCCTGCTCCTAGCCGCCCGGAATCACGTCGGAATGCCGATCTGCGAGACCGTGGCGACCGTTCTGGCCGGCACGAGAACCCCGCAAGATGCCGTCGTTCACCTGATGGGTCGTGTCCCTACCGTTGAGCTCTACGACCTCGAACGAGTGGGGCCAGTGCAGGACCTTCGTCCCTAGCGCCGATCCGAGCGAACCGGCATCGTGAGCTCAGCAAGCCTCGCGAGGAGAAGTCATGTTCACGTCCATCGTGGTCGCACTCGATCTGGAATGGCAAGGCGATCGAGCGCTGCCGATCGCCCAAGCGTTGTCGGGGCTCGGAGACGTCTCGGTCGAGCTGTTGACCGTTTCGCCGCCATCGATGTCCGAGGAGGTGGACGCCTTCGCGTTGCGTCAACGCGCCACCGCCAACGGTTGGTCCGCTGACTCGTACGTCATCGTCCACGACGACGACCCGGCTCGAGCCATCGTCGACCACATCGACAGCAGACCTGGCGCCTTGCTCGTCATGTCGACGACGGCCAAGTCGCCGCTGCGGAGCCAGTTCCTCGGCAGCGTCAGCGAGGCGGTCCTCAACCGGATCGACCGCCCGGTCCTGCTGATCGGTCCGCACGTACCGGCGATGAATCCCATGGCAACGACGACCCTGATCGCCTGCGTCGGTTCCACCAATGTCGCGACCGCCGCCTTCACCGCCATCTCGTCGTGGGTCGAGACCTTTGTCAGCGCGACACCTTGGGTCGTCGAGGTTCTCCCGGCGCCATCGCACAGCGGTGGCGGCGTCGCCCAACTCGTCGAGTCATCGCACGTCCACAACCTCGCGACGCAGCTCGTCTCCGCCGGCGTCGAGACGGCATGGGAGGTGCTGCACGGCGACGACATCGTCGAACGCCTGGAGGAGTTCGCCAACGCCAGCGACGACGCCGTGCTCGTTACCACCAGCACCAACTGGACCGACGATCACACGCACTGGCACAGCACCACACGGCGTCTCGTCCAACACACGACGCGACCCGTCCTCGTCGTGCCATCACGAAACATGACTCATCGGGACCCGGAATTCTCCAACAACTGATGATCGACCGGCGTTCGTGATCACCGTCAACGAGGCCGACGCGTTGGCGACGCGAGCGCACGGCAGCGACCGGACCGGCTCCGGGTCGCTGTTCATCGATCACGTCCGCCGAGTCGCCGCCCGATTGGGCGCGGACGACGACCGCGACGCCGTCACGGCAGCCTTTGCTGCATGACAGCGTCGAGAAGGGCTGGATGGCCTGGAGTGACCTCCGCGCGGCGGGGGCTGATGAAGGGCTCATCGAGGTGGTCGACGCGTTGACCCAACGTGACGGCGAACTCGAACAGCACTACCTCGACCGCTGCGTCGCCGACCCGTTGGCACTACGGATCAAACGCGCCGACATCGCCGACAAGCTCGATCCACGCAGCGTCGCCACCCTCGACGACCACGATCGCCATCTCGTGCAAGGACGCGCCCACGACCGCCTGACGTTGCTCGAGCAACTTGCCTCCCACCACGTCTGACAGACCCCCGCCTCGAGGGCGACTCGCGAGCGCGCAGGTCGGGTCGTGCGACGCTGCGGTCATGCAGATCGTCAACCTGGCCGGCGCCCCGTCATACGACCCCGACCGGGTGGTGGCCCAGCCGCTCCTCGAGGGCGCCCAATCGAATGTCCGGCTGGTCCGCCTCAGCCCGGGCCAGACCCTCCCGCCGCACAAGCATGGTGCTTCGGACCTGATGCTCTTCGCCGTCGAAGGTGAGGGTGTCGTCGACACCGACGACGGCAAGGTCGCGTTCGCGGCAGGGTCACTCGCCTACTACGGCGGCGATGAGGAGCTGCGCGTGGCCAACGAGGGTATGGCTGGCCTCACGATGCTGGCCTTCCTGTCGCCGCCGTTCCCACCCCGCTCTGCCACCTGAGCCTCGGCCGGGGCCTTGCGTCGGGCGTGACGAGCTGTATGTACCAGTCCTTTGCGAGGATGCCGGCAACGGCGAAATCGTCAGGGTGTCGGCCGTTCAGCCGGTGTCGAGGCGGCGGCCCTGCCAGAAGACCGAGAGCGTTCCACCCGACGACACGACGAACACGGCCGCCGAGGGCTCGTCGCTGGTGAACCGCAGCGCGGAGGTGTGTCGGGTCCCGCGGTAGGGCGCGACCTCGGCGCGGGCGCGCTCGGACGATCGCAGGTGGACCCCGACGGTGGTGACCCGCCCACGTGGGTCGACGAGCGCCGCCCGGTCGTACTGCGCGAGGGCGTTGAGCAGAGGGGCGTAGTGCGCCCGGGACGTCAGTTCGAGCTCGGGGATCGTGACCGCAGCAGCAAAGCCGAGGTGCGCCAACGTGTGCGGGTCACCGGCGAGGTGCCAGACGAGCGTCGCGCCGACGCGTCCGGCGCCCAGCCAGTGTGTGCAGAACTCGTGGAGGTGGGCGAGAACGCCCTGATCGGCGGTCGTGATCGAGTGTGCGACTCGCTCGGTGATGTGGATCGACAGCGGTTTCGACGACCAGTGCATGCCGTCCCACGTGACGATGCCCGCCGGGGTGCACAGGCGTACCCAGCCGAGGCCGAGTCGTTGTAGGACGATCGCTCCGGTCGCCACCGTGAGGTGCATGGCTGACGACTCGTACTCCCTCGTGCGGTCGAAGCAGGCGAGCCGGTCGGGCGCGCCGACGGTGCGGGCGACGAACGACGACCGCCCGTCGGCGAGGCGGCGAACCACGCTGATCGGGACGTCCCCGACGGCGACGTGCTCGATCGCGCCGACCTGCTCCACCGTCAACACGTCGGTGGACGACAGGAGGGCGCCGTAGCGAGGGGCGATGCCCTCGTGGGCGTGCGGGTGGCGGGCGTAGTCGAGTTCGGCTAGCACGATCGTCAAGAGGTCGGGATCGGCCGACAGCTCGATCCCCTCGTCGTCGAGCTCCAGTCGCAGGCGATCCATGCGACGGGCGCTGGCGTCGAACTCGGTCACGCAACCAGCCTGCCGGGCTCACGCTGTGAGCGCTCCCTCGAGCTGCCGGTCAACACCGACGCGGGCGCTGCGCACAGACCGCCGGCAGGGAGTGCACCCCCCGCCGACCCGGCGCCCAACGACCCCGGATAAGCGCCCACCCCAGATGATGCGACCTATGCGGGAGCCCGGATAGTTCACACCTGTGCACCACAGGTGCCTGCACGGCGTTTCGGGCACCACCTTTTTGGTGCCATTCGGGCCTGGAGGGGGTCTGTGTGTAGGTAGGGATGTTGTCGTTGTGGAAGCTGCGGGTCGGTGCGGAGAGCTACTACTTGTCGCAGGTGGCCCAGGGTCTGGACGACTACTACACGGGTCGGGGCGAGATGCCTGGACGCTGGCTCGGCAACGCCGCACCGGGCCTCGAGTTGGACGGGGCGGTCGCCGCCAGCGACCTTCGTGCGGTTCTTGCCGGGTTGGCGCCGGGGACGGGGTTGTCGCCGAACGGGGACCGGTTGCGGGTGTTCAAGGGGCGGGTGCCGGGGTTCGATCTGACGTTCTCGGCGGCCAAGTCGGTCTCGGCGCTGTACGCCCTGGCCGATCCGTTGGTGCGCGGCCAGATCGTCGAAGCCCTCGACACCGCCGTCGATTAGGCAGTTGGATGGCTGGAACGGGAGGCCTGCTTCGTCCGCCGGGGAAGCAACAACCGGGAACGGTTCCGCGGCGATGTGGCCGAGTTCGGGACGCGCCGCCTGCCCGGCGCCGGGTTCGTCGCCGCCGGGTTCCGGCACCGCACGTCACGGGCGGGGGACCCGCAGCTGCACTCCCACGTGCTGGTCGCCAACCTCACCCGCGGTCCGGACGGCCGCTGGTCGGCGCTCGACGGCCAAGCCGTGTATCGGTCGCGGCGCGCCGCCGGCGCCGTCTACGACACCGCCGTCCGCGCCGAGCTGACCCGCCGTCTCGGGGTCGGCTGGGTGCTCAATCAGCGCGGCGACGGTGAGATCGCCGGCATCCCGCGCCGGGTGCTGCGGTTGTTCTCGAAGCGACGCAACGAGATCGAAGACGAGCTCGATCGGATCGGTGCGGCGGGGCCTGTTGCTGCTGCTGCGGCGACGTTGCGGACCCGCAAGGGCGCCCCCAGTGGAACCCGTCCAAACGAGCATGAAGACCGGCGGCCGGCGCGAGGATGAGTACTCACCACTCAACGTGTCGTGGTCCGGCGTTGAGTACCGCGGTTCGGCGGTGGGGAGTGCGATTGAGTCCACGACGACACACCGGGTCGATGTCCACGGCGCTCGAAGCGCGACGAGATCTCGCGGTCAGATGAAACCGAGCTGCCGCATCATGCCGAGGTCGTCCCGCCAGCCCAGTGCTCGGCGACCCTGCCGTCGGCGACCCGGAAGATGTGGATCTGCTTCATCGAGAAGCGCCGTCGGTCGAGCGACGCGCTCGAGACGAAAAGCTCCTCCTTGGGCCACGCGGTGGCGCCGTCAGGTCACACGGTCGGCCGAGGGAAGGGTTCTCAACTCCGGGCGGGCGAGGATGTAGATCAGCGCCCCGAGCAGTGGCAGCACGATGATGAACAGCGCCCACCCGGCTTTCGCCAGGCCGCCGTGGTCCGAGCGCCGAAAGTTGTCGATGAACGTGTAGATCACAACGAACCCGACCAATGCGAACCAGAACAGCATCGCCAGCGACCAGAAGATCCCCAGCAACGGATAGTCGTAGGCGAGCATCGCGGCCTCCTCGGCAGGCTCAACGGGTCGAACTCAGCCAGTCTGTCGCTGTTCCGAGGTCTGGGTGCGGACCGTCGCGTCACGGGCGGCCTGCGCACGCTGGTCGGTCGACGGGAGTCCGGCACGATGCGCCTCGGCGACACGGGTCCTCGACCACCCCCGTGAGCTCGGCGGCGACGGCGAGACCGACCAGCCCAGCCAGCGCCCGGCATGCCGGCGCATCTCGAACTCGACGGAGTCTGGGTGCTCCGCAATCCGCGCCGCTGCCGTCACGTCGGCGCGTCTCGTTCGCCGTCCCGTCGCCGCTCAACCGGCCGGTCCGGAGGCGTCATTTCCTCGGCGTCCCATGACAAACCGAGGAGGTCCCAGTTGGGTCGTCCGCAGGGGGAGTTGCTCACGCTCGGCGAGACGACGAGGTTTGTGCCTGGGCCGCGCGGTGGCGCCGTCAGGGTCACACGGCCGGGCGAGGCGGAGGGTTTCTCAACTCCGGGCGGGCGAGGATGTAGATCAGCGCCCCGAGCAGTGGCAGCACGATGATGAACAGCGCCCACCCGGCTTTCGCCAGGCCGCCGTGGTCCGAGCGCCGAAAGTTGTCGATGAACGTGTAGATCACAACGAACCCGACCAATGCGAACCAGAACAGCATCGCCAGCGACCAGAAGATCCCCAGCAACGGATAGTCGTAGGCGAGCATCGCGGCCTCCTCGGCAGGCTCAACGGGTCGAACTCAGCCAGTCTGTCGCTGTTCCGAGGTCTGGGTGCGGACCGTCGCGTCACGGGCGGCCTGCGGCAAGCAGGTTCGAACGCGGCACGGGTTGCTGCGGTCGCACGAGCGGATGGCCGGCACCGTGCACGCGCATCGGACGATCCGCCGCGAGGACCGGCCTGTGTACAGTGCCGGCGATTGTGACTGTCGAGGGGGACGGAGCTGGTGGCCGGGACCGATGGCGCCTGGTGCCGATCGTCGGCTGGATCCGCTCCTACCAACGGCGCTGGCTGCGTGGTGACCTGATCGCCGGGTTCGCCGTCGCCGCCCTGATCGTGCCGAAGAACCTCGGCTACGCGGGCATAGCGGGGATCCCGCTGCAGAACGGCCTCTACGCCGCGGCGGCCGGTGCGATCCTCTATCCGATCTTCGGGACCAGTCGGCAGATCTCGACCGGTCCGAGCTCGGGATTGGCGGCCGTCGCTGCCAGCGCGGTTGCCGTAGCCGCGATCACGGGGACCGATGACATCGCGTCGTTCGTCGCCCTGATGACCCTCGCCTCTGGCGCGCTGTTCCTCGTGCTCGCGGTGCTGCGGATGGGGTGGATCGCGCAGTTCCTCTCGCGGGCCGTGGTCACGGGGTTCCTGTTCGGAGCGGCGATCGACGTCGTGATCGGTGAACTGCCGAAGCTCACCGGGACCGAGGCGAGCGGCTCGAACTCGTTGCGCGAGCTCGGGTCGTGGTTCCGGAATCTCGGGGACGTCGATCTGGCCACGGTGCTGGTCGGCGGAGCCGCGCTAGCGGTCGTGTTCGGACTGCGGTTCATCGCGCCCGCCATCCCGGGTGCGCTCGTCTTGGTGGTCGGCGGGCTGTTGGCGTCCCGGCTGTTCGATCTCGCCGCTCGAGGGGTCGCCCTGGTGGGTGAGGTGCCACGAGGCCTTCCGTCGTTCGAAATCCCCGACACCGGAGTGCTCGGCGACCATGCCGGGACGGTCGCCCTCGCCGCCGTCGCGCTCGTCCTGATCGGCTTCTCCCAGACGGCAGGCGATTCCAGGACGTTCGCCGCCCGGCACCGCTATCGCGTGGACATCAACCAGGAGTCGGTCGCCCAGGGCATGGCGAACGTCGGTGCCGGCCTCGTACAGGGGATGCCCGTCTCGACGAGCCTGTCGGCCAGCTCGTTGAACGACCACAGCGGAGCACGAACGGGCCTCGCCTCGATCACCTCCGGCCTGATCGTCATCCTCACCCTCCTCTTCCTCGCGCCGCTGTTCTCGGACCTGCCCAAGTCGGTGCTCGCGGCGTTGATCATCGAGGCCGTGGTGATGGGGATGATGGACGTCCCCGAGATGCGCCGCCTCCTGCGGGTGCAGCCGTTCGACTTCTGGATCGCGGTGGCGGCCATCGCCGGGACCCTCCTGCTGGGTGTGCTCGCCGGGGTGATGGTAGGGATCGGGCTGTCCTTGATCTGGCTGATCTCGGTGGCGACACGTCCCCCGATGCCGCTGCTGGGGCGGGATCCGGAGACGCAGTACTTCCGCGAGCTGGACGAGAACCCGGGAGACGAGCAGTTCCCGGGCCTGGTGGTGCTCCGGCTCGACGGGGGCCTGTTCTTCGCGACGTCCGACGCCGTCGAGGACCGCGTCCGGGAGGTCGCGTTGTCGACTCCGGACATCCGTGGGATCGTGCTCGACTTCGTGGCCGTCGACTTCATCGACTCTCAGGGGTCGGCGAAGATGCACGAGATCCTCGCCCTCACCGAGCAGGCCGGCGTCACGCTCCGCTTGGCCCGCGTGAAACCTACCGTCCGGGAGGTTCTGCGCCGTGACGGTGTCGTCGAGCGCCTAGGTGACGAGGGCTCCTATCTCAGCGTGGCCCAAGCGGTCGAGGCCCACATGAGCTCATCGGACGGGGACGAGCTCAGGCGTACCTCACCCGACGTGGACCAAGGCTGACCTGACAAGGGTCCGTCGTCAGCGATCCGCGTCACTGACGCGCCGACGCCCCGAAGCGCTCGCCGAGCAGACCGTGGCGCAGGCCGCGGTCGCTCACCGTCACCGTGTGCTGTCCCAGCATCTCCATCACGGTACGCACGATGCATGCCCCGGCAAGGATCACATCGGCCCGCTTCGGCTGGAGCCCGACGATCGTGCGACGGGCGTCAAGGTCGCGGGTCCGGTACATCTCGATCTGGCGGTCGATGTCAGCACGATCCAGGATCGCCCCCTGCACGGCGTCGGGGTCGTACCGTTCGAGGCCGAGCTTCACCGCGGTGATGTTCGTCATCGCACCACCCATGCCGACGATCGCGTCGGGCGCCGGCCTCCCTTCCAGCCGGTGGAGATCCGAGGCGATCGCGTCCATGGCGGCGTGGAGCGTCTCGGTCGACACCGCCGCGTCGAGCCCGAAGCGCTCGGTGTAGCGCACGGCGCCGACCTCGACGCTGAAGCGGTCACCGACCTCGGCGCCGTCGCCGAACGTGAACTGGGTGCTGCCACCCCCCGTGTCGAAGACCACGAGGGCGCCCTCGTCCGACCCCAGGTCGGCACGCACGGCGAGATAGGCCAGCCGGCTCTCCTCCTCGCCCGAGATGACGTCGACGGTGATCCCAGTCGCCGCCTCGATCGCCGCCACGACCTCGTCCCGGTTGCCGGCCGAGCGCATCCCGGCCGTGCCCACCGCCACGATCGCCTGGGCGTGGTGGTGCCATGCCTCCTCAACCATGCCGGCCATCGCCGCCGTCGTGCGCTCCACCGCGGCAGGAGAAATCGTCCCCGACCGCGCCAGCCCTTCGCCGAGCCTGGTCAACTCGGCCCGATCGACCACCCTCCGCCACGTCCCGTCAGTGTTCTGCTCGCCGACGTGGAACTTCACCGAGTTCGTGCCGACGTCGATCACCGCGTACCGGGGGCGCTCGTCGCTGACGAGCGCGAGCAGCCCGCGAGGCACGCTCGTGTTGACGCGATCGGCGAGTCCGAGCGTGGTCACCGTGGCCCAGACGGCGGCCGGGTCTTCGGACTCGATGGCGAGGGTGCGGGTGTGGAGGTCGCCGACTGCGATGTCGGTCAGCTCGACCAGGCAGTCCTCGAGCTTGTAGCGCACCCGTCGCTTGTGGACGGACTCGGGCCGGACCGCCGCGCCGGGCTCGAGCTCCTGGAGGAGCTCATCCAGCGAGTACGCGTTCAGGGCGGCTGTCGGGAGCGGCACACGAAGAGCCTCGAACGTGGCCGCGACGTTCGCGGCGCTGAGCGGAAAGGCGGCTTTGAGAGCGGGTTCCCACTGCTGAAGGCCATGACGGTCAACGGCCCGAAGCGCCTTGATGTCGATGAGGTCGGCGCGGACCTTGACGTTGTCATCTTCCTCGGACAACAGGTACAGCTCGTCACTTTCCTCCACGCCCGTCGGTGTCAACCGGGCGACGACCTCTTCAGCCGCACCGAACGGCGCCCCGAACGTCCGCCACTCCCACCGCGGCACGATCAACGACATCGCCGGCCAGCCCATGACAACGCGTCGCCCATGGCGACAACGGTGACGGCGCGGCACACCGTCCGCCGCGGTCCCCCGATCGCCAAGCCGGGACTCGACCACGGAGCCAGACCATCGGCCATCTCCGACCTGGTGCGCTGGTGCATCACGTCCGGTACCTCGTGCCTCGCTCCACCGCCGCCATTCAAATGCCGATCAGATGCTCGGCGCGTGCCACCACACTGGCCGCGCCGGCCACCTGCCGGGCGGTCCAGGAGGGCGCCGCATCGAGCCGTTCGAAGGTCTCGGCGACCACACTCGCCACGCCCGCCCTGCTCACCCGGATGTCGCTGGGCTGAAGTTTCGCCTCGGCGGACAGTCGCGCCGCCCGATCGAGCCACTCGGCGCTCGACGTGCCCATCGACTGTTCGACCCACGCTCGGGGTGACACGACGCGGTAGTTGCAGACGTGGGCTCGGAACCCGCTCGTCAGGCCTGAAGGACCGACGACCGTACCGTCGACCGCGACACTGATCGGCTCGGAGCCGAACGGGCCGAGGCGCACGACACGAGCGACACCGCGTCGCGTCGGGCGCGACGGCGCTTCGACCGTCACCAGCCCTTCCGTTGCGCCGTCACTGGTGACGACCTCGCCAGCAGGCCCCATGAGCCGGCCGAGGTGCAACGTGAGATCGATCTCAGACTCGTCGAGTCCTGCCGTCAGGATGTCGGACAGCGCCGAACGCTCCTCCCCGAACGCTGCTCCGTTGCGGTACGGCGCGCAGCGTGTGATGACGTCGAAGCGCACCACATCGTCGACCTCCAGTTCGGCGATCACGGGCCGCAGCCGGTTCGCCAACTCAGCGCCGCCGAGCTCGGCGATCGCCGGGGAGACGTCGAGCCGGGCCGAGGAGGTCGTGGTGCCGGCGCCGTTCTGGCGCATCGGCCGGGCCCGGGCGAACAGGTCGAACGATCCCAACGAGATTCGGCGGTCGCCAAGGTCCACGAGCGTGTCCTGTCGTGGGCGGGCGATCGCCTCCCCACGCCGTCCGTCGGCCGCCTCGTGGACGACGACCGCGCTGAACTGCTCCCGTGGAACCGGTCGCGCTTCCACGAGTCGGATCGACGGACCCGGCGCCCGCCTGGCGGTCGGGGCGGACGGCGTGGCGACGACCGGCCCCACGGGTCCGATCACGACCTCTTCGGGGTCGGGCGCGGTGGCGGCGGAGGTGCTGTTCGGTCCGCTCACGTTCCAGTACGCGAACCCGTCCTGCCCGACGGCGACGCGAATGGCGAGGACGCCCGACAGCCACACCGATCTGCGCACCGGCAGCCGTCCCCCCGACGAGGTCCGGTGCACGTCGGTGATGGCGAGCCGGAACGGTCGCCCGGCCAGCCCGGTCTGGTCCCTGACGTTGATCGTCAGACGGTTCAGTGCTGGTCGCACAAGCCCGACGGTCCGGCCGGTGAAGTCCTCGGCGACCGCTGCGACACCGCTCGACACGGTGTTCTTGGCGATGACGCCGCAGCGTGGGCTCTTGCGCAGTACGAACGTCACCTCGACCGACGTCGGGCGGGCCATCGTCACCGGGAAGTCCACGCAGAACGGCACCTTCAGCTCGACGTCGATCGGAGGCTTCGACCAATCGTCGTTGAAGCGGTCGGAGTCGTCTTGGAAGACACCGAGATCCCAATTGACGCGATTTGACGCGGGCTGGTGGTAGCGGCGCCAGAACGCATCGAACGGATGGATCTCCGGGCGGCCACCATGGCCGAAGTCGCCACAGAACACGCCGTACACGCCTACCGCCGCACAGGTCGGTCCCTGACCTTGGTTCTCGCCTCCAGCCCCGAAGATCTCACCTGGACCGATCGGCAGTCCGTCATCGGTGAACTCGCCGTGCAGGGCGTCGTCGGCTCCGACGACCCGGATGCGGCCGAGCGCGACGAGAAGGCCGGGGTCGAGCAGCCATGCGTGTGCAGCATCCGGGGCGATGTTGAGGTTCCAGTCGTTCTCGTCGCCGGAGGCGTCATACGTCTGGTAGAGGAGGCACGTCCCTTCGAGTGCTGTGCGGCGCCGCAGGAACCGCCAGTAGTCGTCGCCGCTGTCCTCGGGCGGGTTCGGTTCGGTGACGCCGTCTGGCCTGCGCAGCGCTCGGACGCGTTGACCGGCGACGAATGAGCGCAGCTGAGCGGGTGACCGCACCGGAAGGGTCGAAATGTCGATCGTCATCGTCTCCCCCCATCACGTACCGGCGCAACGGCACGACCCGGTGGAACCTAGTCGAGTCCTGTGTTGGGGGTCAGGTGGTCGGCGATGGAACAACGGGCAGCTGGTGACGGTCTCGTATCTGGGCGCCTCCCGCCGACGGTAACCGACACGTCCGGCGCCCAGTTTCGCCGGGGTTGTGTTCGACAGCGGCGCGAACGGGTAACGAGCGGGCGTCCCACCCGGGCGTGCGCCGGCGAGCCCGGTGTGGATGTAGAGCCAGGAGTCGCCATGGTCGCCAAACAGCCAGCCAAGCAGTCAGCCAAGAAGTCGTCGGCCAAGAAGTCGCCGGCGAAGAAGTCCGCCGCCAAGAGTGCCGGCAAGAAGGTCGCCGCGACGGACGCCACGGCGGCCGCGCTGATCGACGAGGTCGGCGCCGGTGGGGAGACCCACCAGACGGTCGCCCGCAGCGGGGTGGCGCTGACGACCCAGCAGGGCATCCCGGTCGCCGATGACCAGAACACGTTGCGTGCCGGCGAACGCGGCCCGTCGCTGCTCGAGGACTTCCACTTCCGGGAGAAGATCTTCCACTTCGACCACGAGCGCATCCCGGAGCGGGTCGTGCATGCTCGGGGATTCGGCGCTCACGGGTTCTTCGAGCCGTACGAGTCGCTGGCCGACGTCACGCGGGCCGACCTGTTCCAGCGCCCGGGAGAGCGCACACCGGTGTTCGTGCGGTTCTCGACCGTCGCCGGCAACAAGGGTTCGCCCGACCTGGCCCGCGACGTCCGCGGGTTCGCCGTGAAGTTCTACACGCAGGAGGGGAACTGGGATCTCGTCGGCAACAACATCCCGGTGTTCTTCATCCAGGACGCCATCAAGTTCCCCGACCTGGTCCATTCGGTGAAGCAGGCGCCCGACCGTGGGTTCCCGCAGGCCCAATCGGCCCACGACAACTTCTGGGACTTCATCTCACTGATGCCCGAAGCGACGCACATGGTGATGTGGACGATGTCGGATCGAGCCATCCCTCGATCGTTCCGCACGATGGAGGGCTTCGGCGTCCACACGTTCCGGTTCCTCGACGCCAATGGCGCGTCGACGTTCGTCAAGTTCCACTGGAAGCCGAAGCAGGGTTTGCAGTCCGTGGTGTGGAACGAGGCGGTGAAGATCAACGGCGCCGATCCGGACTTCCATCGCCGGGACCTGTGGGACGCCATCGGCTCCGGAGACTTCCCGGAGTGGGAGCTCGGGGTGCAGCTCTTCGACGACGAGTTCGCCGACTCGTTCGACTTCGACGTCCTCGACGCCACGAAGATCATCCCGGAGGAGCTGGTGCCGGTGCGCCGGGTCGGGCGGCTGGTGCTCGATCGAACGGTCGACAACTTCTTCGCCGAGACCGAGCAGGTCGCCTTCTGCACCCAGAACGTCGTGCCGGGCATCGACTTCACGAACGACCCGTTGCTGCAGGGCCGCAACTTCTCCTACCTGGACACCCAGCTGAAGCGCCTGGGTGGGCCGAACTTCACGCACCTCCCGGTGAACGCTCCGAAGTGCCCCGTCGCCCACTTCCAACAGGACGGGCACATGGCGATGACCAACCCGGTCGGTCGGGTCAACTACGAGCCGAACTCCTGGGGCGCCGAAGCAGGGCCACGCGAGGACCCGGATCGGGGCTCTCGGTCGTTCGCCGAGCAGCTGGACGGTCGACAGGAGCGGGTGCGCTCGGAGCGCTTTGCTGATCACTACAGCCAGGCCCGCCAGTTCTACGTCAGCCAGACGGACGTCGAGCAGCAGCACATCGTCGACGCCTTCGTCTTCGAGCTGTCCAAGTGCCAGGAGGCGGGGATCCGCACCCGGATGGTCGCCAACCTGCGCAACGTGGACGACGACCTCGGCACCCGCATCGCCGCCGGCCTCCGGCTCGATCCAGTCCCCGACGCTGCACCGCCCGCCCGGCCGCCCCTCACGGACCTCGCCCCGTCGCCGCCGCTCAGCATCGTCGCCAACGGGCCGGCGTCCTTCGCCGGTCGCAAGCTCGGCGTACTCGTCGCCGACGGCGCCGATACCCGGTTGCTGGCCGCGCTGCGCCAGGCGGCCGACGACGAAGGTGCACTGATCGAGTTGATCGCGCCGCAAGTCGGTGGCTTCATCACCAGCGAGGGACTGCTGGTGCCGGCGCAGCAGAAGGTGGACGGTGGGCCGTCGGTGCTCTACGACGCCGTTGTCCTGCTCCTCTCGGCCGACGGCGCGTCGGCGCTGGCCGCCCAGCCGGCGGCGAAGGACTTCGTCGCCGACGCCCACGCCCACTACAAGTACGTGGCGTACACCGCCGCGTCGCAGCCGCTGCTCGAGGCCGCCGGGGTCGCCAACCAGCTCGACGACGGCTACGTCCTGCTCGACGGCCCGAAGCGCCTGAAGAGCTTCATCGAGCGGTGCCGCTCGGTCCGCTTCTGGGATCGGGAGCGGGCGCTGAAAGGGATCGCGGTGCCGACCGGGTGACCGCGGGCAGCAGCACGGCGTCGGGCGCGCTGCGGTTCTCCGGGCCGCCGTTGTGAAGCGGCGCAGGAGCCTGCTATCGAGACGGACCTGATGGCACCCAGCAACGTCACCGAGATCGACAAGGACGCCCTGAAGGCGAAGTATCGCCGCGAGCGCGACAAGCGGCTGCGCCCCGATGGCAACGACCAGTACGTGCGCGTCGCCGGCCAGCTCGCCCACTACCTGGACGACCCGTACACGCCGATCACCGATCGCTCGCCGGTCACCGATGACGTGACGGTGGCGTTCATCGGGGGCGGGTTCGCCGGGCTCGTCACCGGCGCCCGCCTGAAGGAGGCCGGCGTCGACGACGTCCGGATCATCGAGAAGGGCGGGGACTTCGGCGGCACGTGGTACTGGAACCGCTACCCGGGCGCCCAGTGCGACACCGCCTCGTTCGTCTACATGCCGCTGCTCGAGGAGACGGGCCACATGCCGTCCGAGAAGTACGCGCACGCGCCCGAGATCCTCGAGCACTGTCGCCGGATCGGGCAGCACTTCGACCTCTACGACCGGGCGCTGTTCCACACGGAGGTCACCGGGCTCGACTGGGACGGATCTCGTTCGCGCTGGGTCGTGCGGACCAACCGTGGCGACGAGTTCACGGCCCGTTTCCTCGGCATGGGCACCGGACCGCTGCACGTCCCGAAGCTGCCCGGCATCCCCGGACTCGAGTCGTTCCGCGGGCACTCGTTCCACACCAGCCGCTGGGACTACGACTACACCGGCGGCGATCCGTCGGGCGCGCCGATGGACCGCCTGTACGACAAGCGCGTCGGCGTCATCGGCACGGGCGCCACCGCCGTGCAATGCGTCCCCCACCTGGCGCGGGCGGCCAAGGAGCTGTACGTGTTCCAGCGCACCCCGTCGTCGGTCGACGTGCGGGCCAACGAACCGACCGACCCGCAGTGGTTCGTCGAGATGGCGTCGCCCGGATGGCAGCAGCGCTGGCTGGACAACTTCACGGCCAACCAGGCCGGCGGGTTCGCCGAGGAGGACCTGGTCAAGGACGGCTGGACCGACCTGGCCCGGCGCATCAGGTCGCGGATCATGGCGCTGCCTCCGGAGGACATGACGCCCGACAAGATGATGGGGGCGTTCGAGGACTCCGACTTCGAGAAGATGGAGGAGATCCGGGCCCGCGTCGACGCGATCGTCACCGACGCCGAGACGGCGCAGCAGCTCAAGGCGTGGTACCGCCAGTTGTGCAAGCGGCCGTGCTTCCACGACGCCTACCTCCAGGCGTACAACGAGCCGACCACGCACCTGGTCGACACGGACGGCAAGGGCGTCGATCGCATCACCGAGACCGGCGTGGTCGTGGCCGACCGCGAGTACGAGCTCGACTGCATCATCTACGCCTCGGGCTTCGAGGTCGGCACCGAGTACACGCGCCGCGCCGGCTATGACCCGGTGGGGCGCGACGGCCGGCGACTGTCGGAGTACTGGGCCGACGGCATGCGGACGCTCCACGGCATCCACGTGCACGGGTTTCCCAATCTGTTCATCGTCCAGCCGACGCAGGGGGCCAACCTGATCTCCAACGTGCCCCACAACCTGACCGAGTCGGCGCGCACGATCGCCACCGTCGTGCGCCACGCCCTCGACGACGGTGCCCACGCGGTCGAGGTGACCAAGGGGGCCGAGGATGCGTGGATCGAGCTGCTGCTGTCGGGCCCGGGCTCGCTGATCGGGTCTCCCGACTGCACACCGGGCTACTACAACAACGAGGGGCAGGACCGCGGGCCGGCAGCGAAGCTGTTCGTCGGGTACCCGCACGGCGCGTCGGCGTTCTTCCAGTACCTCGACGGCTGGCGCCGATCCGGCGAGTTCACCGGCCTGACCTTCAGCTGAGCGACCAACTGGGCGCGGAGGTTCTCGAAAGTGGGAACCTGCGCGCCCAGAAGGGCGTTTGAGAAGGTCCGCGCCCAGATCGAGGTCGGTGAGCGGGGCTTCGGACCGAGCGAGGCGATCGACTCAGTTGAGCGGCCGCCGCCCATGGACGGTCACGGTGCCGGCGGCGCCGTCGACGGTCAGGCGGGTCCCGTCGACGATGGTGCGCGATGCGTCATGCACGCTGACGACGGCAGGGATGCCGAGCTCGCGGGCGACGATCGCGGCGTGACTCTGTTGGGCGCCCACATCCACGACCACCGCAGCGACGGCGAGGAACAACGGGGTCCAGGCAGGATCCGTGATGGGTGCGACCAGTACGTCGTCGGGGCCGAGGTCACGCGGATCGGCGGGGTCGAGCACCACGCGGGCCAACCCCGTTGCGGTGCCCGGGCAGACGCCCATCCCGTTCAGCTGGCGCGGGCGGTCGTCGGGTTCCGATCGATCCGCTCGCCTGGGCCACGTCTCCGGTGCCGGTAGGTGGCCCTCGAACCAGAACGGCGGCACACCGGCCTGGAGGAAGTCGCGGCGCTGGCGCCGCTCGTCGATCAGCCCGGAGAAGGCCGGCGGATCGGCGAGCAGGCGGGGAAGCTCGTCGACGGTGACCATGAACAGGTCGTCGCGAGCGATCCCGATGCGCCGGGCGAGCTCGGCGAGCGCTCGGCGCGACGGCTCCAGCGCCCGCACGAACGCCGCCTTCGTGGCCTCGCGCTCGGCGGCGAACAAGGCGGTGGCCCGGACGGCGCGATCGAACAGACCACGCTGGAACACGCCGAGGGCGCCGCGGACCTCGACAATGCGCCGCTCTCGCTCGTCGGCGAGGCGCGCTGACGCGATGGCTGGATCGCGCTCTGCTGGCGCGTGGCGCAGCTTGTCGATCGCGGCGAGGGCGATGGACGGATCACTACCCCACGTCGGTGACGCCAGCTCCCACTCGTCGGGGCCCCGTGCGCCGTGGGCGGCAAGGAACGCATCGAAGCCCGCGACGAACGACTGCGCCGCCGGGTCGGCGCGCAGCCGTTGCTCGAGGTCGGGACCACCCTCGTCGAACCGCGCCGTCAGGGCGGGCGAGGCGACGACCGTCCGCCCCAGTCGCCACAGCTCGTTCGCCGGCCGCGCCGATTCGATGGTGCCCAGGCCGGCGGTGAGCACGTTGACCAAGCCGGGCTCGTCGAACCGAGCGACGAGCCGTTCGAGGACGCTGCGCGTGACCCCGGACATCGCGCTGACGTGGAGCAGGTGGTACATCATCCGCTCCATCCACGCCTGGCCACCGTCGACCCGCGCCACCAGGGTCGCCCCGTCCGACGATTCGGCGGAGGGGAGGGTGGCGAGCCAGTTCGCAACGTCGGCCCGGGCGGTGCGTGCCGGCGCCGCGGCCCGCTCGCTGCGCAGCAGGGAACGCGTCATCTGCCGCAATCCACGCGCCGTCCCCAGCGCGCTGCGCTCGCCGCGCTGGCGCCGATGCGGCGGAGCGTCGCTGACCCCGAACAGCTCACGGTCGATGTCGGCCACGGACATCGCCGGCACCCGCGCCGCGCCGACGCGCCCGAGCGACAGGTTCCCGTAGAGGTAGCCGCCGAACACGCCCGTCAACACCGAGTCCTGACCCTCGACGTGGGATCTCGACACCATGCCGAACTCGAGGACCGCCCGTTCCTGGCCCCGCGCCGCGCTCTCGCGAAAGAGCGACGCCGTCATCGGCGTCATCACGTTCGGAAACACCTCGCCGACGTTGCCCCGGCAATAGATCGGGAACCGCACGTTCGGCGTGGTGTCCGTGACGAAGAGCTGCTGCGTGGCCCGAGCTTGGCACGGGCAACGCAGGGATTCGGGCCGAAATTGAAGCTGGCCCGCGGTGCGCCACGCTGCGCCGGACCGCGGACGAAGCTCGTCAGCCCGTGATGGTGGTGATCGCGTCAGGCGTCGATGCGGCGTCGCAATCTGCGGCCTCATCGAGCAAGGTGCCGACGAGCACGCCGACGTTGACGTCGCAGACGTTGGCGGCGATGCCGATGGGGGCCTGCACGACGAGATCGGTGATGTTGACGTTGACGAGGCCGCGCTGCGTGACGGGGCCACTGTCCTGGGCCTCGACGACCGCGCCCGACTCGGAGCTGGCGTCGCACGGCGACGAGCCGTCGCTCAGCTCGTCGACGAGCACGGCGACGTTGACGTCGCACACGTTGGCGGCGAGGGCGATCGGCACCTGGACGGTGGCACCGGTCAGGTTCACGTTGACGAGCCCCTCCTGGGTCACCGGCGCCCTCTCCGCCCGCCGTGACGCGAGGATCGGCGATTCTTCGCAACGCCGCAGGTCAGCGGCCCAGGATTTCTCGGACGGTTGGGCTCGACCAGCCTGGGTAGGTTCGCTCGCCTGGTGCTGAGCGCTACTGACGACGAATCACCCGCGGCGCTCTCGACCGACCTCGCGGAGGTGACCGCCGTCGTCCGGCGAGTCGTGCGAGCTCGACTCGGCCATGTCGACGAGGTCGACGACCTCGTCCAAGAGACCCTGGCACGAGTGCTCGGAGCGCGCGCTCGACTGGACGATGAGGCCCTCGGGCCGTATGCCATCGTCACGGCCCGCAACCTCGTGGCGTCGTTCTGGCGGCGGTCGGCGACCAGTCGGCGCCACGTGCACCGACTCTTCGATCCCACGCAGCCGGCGGCGCCCGACGAGCCCCTGGTCGAGGACGAGGAGAACGCCGCCGTTCGCGACGCCCTCGACCGCTTGCCGCCGCCCGAACGGGAGATGCTGGTCGCCCACGAGGTCGAGGGCCTTCCGACGGCCGAGATCGCGGACGTGGCGGGGTCGACGGCGGGAGCGATCGCGGCGCGACTCAGTCGTTCCCGCGCCAAGTTGCGCGTCGAATACCTCCTCGTGCTGTCCGGCGAGCCGCCATCGGAACGCTGTCGACCGTCGCTGCTGGCGCTCTCGGCCGGCAACCGGCGCCGCCAAGCGGAGCTCGACGTCGGTTACCACCTGCTGGAGTGCGAGTTCTGCGCCTCGCTCAGCGAATCGGTGTTCGACCGGCGGTCGAAGGACACCGACGACGAGGCGCGGGTCCTCGTGGCTGCCGACGCCGACGTCGTCGCCGCCCGCCAGCGTGGTCGCCAGCTGGCGGTCCGAGCCGGCTTCGCGCCGACCGACGCCACGATGATCGCCACCGCCATCTCGGAGATCGCCCGCAACGTCGTCCGCTTCGCCCATCGCGGGGAGATGGCGATGGCGATCATCGAGGACGGTGGTTCGATCGGGTTGTCGATCGTCGCTCGCGACGTCGGGCCGGGCATCGTCGACATCGATCGTGCGCTCGAGGTCGGGTTCACCACCTACGGTGGGCGGGGCTTGGGCCTGCCCGGCTCGCGACGGCTGATGGACGAGTTCGAGATCACCTCCGAGGTCGGCCGTGGCACGACGGTCAGCATGACGAAGTGGCGCTGACGGTGCAGCCGATGCGAGCACTCATCGATCCGTCACGAACCAGGAAGGAACCGTCCATGAATGAGCCCGAGCCCGCCGGGAGCGACGACACGTCGAACCCGGACGACCACGCGCTGCTGCCCGAGCTCGTCGCCCACCTGCGCCAGCACCGCACGGAGCTGCGCGAGGAGTGGGCCGCTCGGATCGACGCCGCGCATCTCCTCCAGGCCATGACGCCGCAGGAGATCGGATCGGAGACGACGTCGGTGTACGACAACTACGTCGAGGTCCTGGAGACCGGCAATGTCGATGCGCTGCAGCGCTACGCTCGTGATCTCTCGGAGCGGATCATCCCCCGCGGGGTCGAGACGAACGAGGTGGTCGGCATCGTCCTGCTGCTGCGCGACGTCTTGGCTCGTTCCCTGTTCCTGAAGTACCACGACGACTTCGGGCTGCTCAACCGCGTGCTCGACGCGTACGAGCCGGCGGCCAACCGGATCGCCAACACCGTCGCCGTCAGCTTCGTCGAGGAGCGCGAACGGATCATCCGTCAGCAGCAGGATGCGATCCGCGAGCTGTCGACCCCGGTGCTGCAGGTGCGCGAGCAACTGCTGATCCTGCCGATCATCGGCGTCCTGGACAGTCAACGGGCGACACAGCTGACCGACCAGCTGCTCTGGGGGATCCGCACCAACCGTGCTCGTGTCGTCGTGATCGACATCACGGGCGTGCCGGAGTTCGACACCTCGGTCGCCAACCACCTGGTGCAGACGGTCGACGCGTCACGCCTCATGGGCGCCAGCGTCATCATCACGGGCCTGTCGTCCGAGATCGCCCGCACCCTCGTGACCATCGGGGTCGATCTGACGAAGATGAACACGATCGGCGATCTCCAAGGGGGGATCGAGGAAGCGGAGCGCCAACTCGGCTTCCGCGTGACCCGCGCCGACGACAGCTGAGCGAAGCCGGACCCATCGGGTGATGTTCGTCTCCATCCTGCGCCAAGGGGACTTCCTCATCGCCTCGATCCACGCCGCGCTCGACGACGCCGAGTTGCTGCGGTTCCAGGAAGACGTCCTCGACCAGATCGGTCGTGATCGGGCACAGGGGATCGTGATCGATGTCGCCGCGCTCGACGTCCTCGACTCGTACGGCTCGAAGTCGTTGCGCGACCTCGCCCACATGGCGCGCCTGCGAGGGGCGGCGACGGTGATCGTCGGGATCCAGCCCGATGTCGCGTTCGCCGTCGTCCGACTCGGCATGGATCTCGACATCCAGAGCGCGCTGGACCTGGAGCAAGGGTTGACGTACCTCGAGAGCGTCACGGCCGGCCATCGGACCGGGCAGTCCACGCTCGGTGTGCTGGGGGAGCGAGGTCCGCCGCCGAGCCGGTCGTAGGAGCCGTCGCGCTCGATCTGTGAGCTGAAGCGACGCTTGTCGGCGCGCTCAGCTCACAGATCGACCGCCGGCCGGCGGGGTTCGACGGTCGGTGGGCCTGGTGGGTGGCCCACCGACCGGTCGAATCAGAGCGCCCGGCGGCGGGCGATGACGAGGGCCAGAGCGCCACCCAGGAGGGCGAGCACCGCGATGGCGATCACGTTCGAGGTCGCGCTGCTGCCGGTGTTCGGCAGGCTGCCGGTGTTCGGCGGCGGGACGTTGGTGGTGGTCGTCGGGTGGGCGGTCGTCGGCGTCACGGTGGTCGACGACCCGCTGACGGCGGTCGTCGACGTCGAGTCGGCCGTGGTGGTGGTCGTCTGACCGGCGGTGGTGGTCGTCTCGGCGATGGTCGTCGTCGTCTCGACCCCGGTGGTCGGCGAGACCATCGTCGTGGAGGTCGACGAGCAGGTCGACGTGGTCGTGTCCCGGGATCGTCGTCGTGGTGGTGTCGCCGGGATCGTCGTCGTGGTGGTGGTGTCGTGGGCATGGTCGTCGTGGTGGTGGTGTCCGGCATCGTCGTGGTCGTGGTCGCGTCGTGGTCGGGCCGCCGTGAACACACCGTGACGTGCGAGATTCCCTGCATCCGTCTGCACGACGAATGGTGGAGTGCCGTCGGTCAGATCCTGCTGCCCAGCCTTCACGACGATCCCGCTGATCATGATCGTCGCCCGTCGACGTGACGGTGACGCTGTGGATACTCGCCCCCGCTCTCATCGGAGTAAGTGCATGAGATGGTGCCGCCATCGACGTTGAACACCTCGGGGTTGGGGTTCCCGGGCGTCTCGTCCTTGACCCCCATCGTGTCCGGGAAGCCGTTGTCCGCGCACTCCTGGGCGGGTGGGCCGACGCCGCCCGCCGGCACGGGCCCGTTGGCGGTCGACGACGCGTCGAGCATGCCTGGGAGCACCATCAGCGATGCGGCGAGCGCGCCGAAGCCGACGACCGTGGTCGTGAACCGACGAGTGCCCATTGGAAGCCCACCTTTTCTCCGGGCTGTCATCCGCATGACCAGCTCCCGGTGTTGGAGTTTCGTCACCGTCCGCACGGCGATCGACGCAGGAGGGTAGCTGCTCCGGCTGCGAACGGCGAGGCGACTTCGTCGATCGTTACGTTGCGGGGCATGAATGGCGACATCGATCCGGACACCAAGGACTGGACGTGGGTCCTGACGCAGACCTGCCCGGAGTGCGGCTTCGACGCCGCACGGGTGGACGTCGCGCGGGTCCCGGAGCTGGTCGTGGCCAATGCCGTCCGGTGGCGGGAGGTTCTCGCCCGTCCCGATGTCGCCCGGCGCCCACGGCCTGGCGTGTGGTCGCCGCTGGAGTACGCCGGCCACGTCCGTGACGTCTTCCGGTTGTTCGACCAGCGGCTGGCGCTCATGCTGACCGAGGACGACCCGCAGTTCACCAACTGGGACCAGGACGAGACCGCCGTCGCCGAGCGGTACGGCGAGGCCGACCCGCCGACGGTCGCCGGTGAGCTGTCCGCCGCCGCCGACCGCATCGCCGCGTCGTTCGCCGCCGTCGACGGCGAGCAGTGGTCGCGGACCGGGCGGCGCAGCGACGGCGCCGTCTTCACGGTGGACACCTTTGCCCGCTACTTCCTCCACGATCCCGTGCACCACCTGCACGATGTCGGGGCACCGCAGCTCACCTAGCCTGCGCCGACATGCGTGACGACGTGCGGGAGGCCGCCGAGCGAGCCGTCACGCCGGATCCGCGCGGCCTCGAGAAGCTGCGCGGCCAGGGCAAGCTGACGGCCCGCGAGCGGATCGACCTGCTGGTCGATCCGGGTTCGTTCGTCGAGGACGGCGTGCTGGCCAACGCCGTGGCCGCCGGGCTGCCCGCCGACGGCGTGGTCACCGGGCGGGCGACGATCGAGGGCGTCCCGGCCGTCGTCGTGGCCAACGACCCGATGGTCAAGGCCGGCTCGTGGGGGGCACGCACCGTCGAGAAGATGGTCAGGGCGTCGGAGACGGCGCTGGCGGAGCAGGTTCCGATCGTGTGGCTCGTCGACTCGGCCGGCGGACGGTTGACCGACCAGGTGCAACTGTTCCCGGGGCGCCGTGGTGCCGGGCGGATCTTCTACAACCAGGTCCGGCTCTCGGGCCAGGTGCCGCAGGTGTGCTGCCTCTTCGGTCCGTCAGCAGCCGGCGGCGCGTACATCCCCTCGTTCTGCGACGTCGTGTTCATGGTCGACGGCAACGCGTCGATGTACCTCGGCTCGCCGCGCATGGCCGAGATGGTCGTCGGCGAGATCACCACGCTGGAGGAGATGGGCGGCGCGCGGATGCACGTCTCGCAGTCGGGCTGCGCCGACAACCTGGCATCCGACGACACCGACGCCATCGACCAGGCCAGGGCCTACCTCAGCTACTTCCCGCGGACCTGGCGTGACGATCCTCCGGTGTACGCCAGCGAGCCACCCGAGGTCGAGCTGGGACCGGACTCGATCCCGGCCGACGAGCGGGTGCCGTTCGACGTCCACGCCGTGATCGACGGCGTCGTCGACCGGGAGAGCTTCTTCGAGATCAAGCCGCTGTTCGCCCGCGAGCTCGTCGTCGGGTTGGCCCGGCTCGACGGCCACCCGATCGGGGTGCTGGCCAACAACTCGGCCCACCTCGGCGGGACCCTGTTCGTCGACTCGGCGGACAAGGCGGCGCGGTTCATCTGGTGCTGCGATGCGTTCAACGTGCCGCTCGTCTTCCTCGCCGACGTGCCGGGCTTCATGATCGGCTCGGTGGTGGAGCGCCAGGGGATCATCCGCCACGGCGCGAAGATGGTGACCGCGGTCAGCGAGGCGACCGTCCCGAAGTTCTCCGTGATCGTCCGCAAGGCGTACGGGGCGGGCCTCTACGCGATGTCGGGCCCGGCGTTCGCGCCCGACGCGACGATCGCCTTGCCGACCGCCCGCATCGCGATCATGGGGCCGGAGGCGGCGATCAACGCGGTGTACGCCAACAAGATCGCCGCGATCGACGATCCGGGCGAGCGGGAGGCGTTCGTGGCCGAGCAACGGGCCCTGTTCGAGACCGACGTCGACGTGTTGCGATTGGCCTCGGATCTCGTGGTCGACGCGGTCGTGCAGCCGGAGGATCTGCGCGCCGAGCTCATCCGCCGCCTCGCCCTCGCCCGCGGGAAGGACCGCCATTTCGCCACCAGGCGTCACGGCGTGCCGCCGGTCTGACCCCACCGTTTACGTCCGGATTTTGGTCACCCAGGTAACCGAAATCCGGACGTAAACGCCAGCGAGGGTTACGCGGAGGCGGGGAGCTGACCGAGGTCGCCGGCGACGTCGGCGGCGATCTGGATCAGGCGACTGGCGACGGGCGAGAGCGTGCGATCGCGTCGCCACACCAGGCACACCTGGCGCGGTGGGATGGCGGGGCGGAGCGGGCGCACGTCGATCGTCGGGTCGGCCGTGTCCACGGCGAGCAGTGGCATCACGGCCCGCCCCATCCCGGCGCGCACCATGGCGATCTGGGCGCCGTTGTCGAGGGTGCGGAAGACGTACGTCGGCTCGACGCCGACGGTGCGCAACCCGTCCTCGATCTCCTGCTGGCACGGGCTGTCGGGATAGCCGATCAGCGGGAGACCCTGGAGTTGGCGCGTCGGGAACCGCTCGTGGGTCAGCTCGCCGCGTCGGGCGACGACGACGAAGGGGTCGTCGAGCAGGGTCAGGCACTCGAGCTCCCCGGAGCGGGTGCCGACGCAGAACGTGAGGTCGAGCTCGCCGTCGAGGACCATCCGGCAGGCCTGCTCCTTGTGCTCGTCCTCGAACAGCCGGATGTCGAGGTCGGGCTGCTCGGTGTGCAGCCGAGCGACGATCGCCGGCAGCAGCACGGCCGAGACGCTCTGGAACGTGCCGACGTCGATCCGGCCGCTGTCTCCGGCGAGGAAGCGCTGGATCGCTTCACCGGCGGCGTCGACCCGCCCGATCACTTCGCGGGCGTGCGTCACGACCAGCTTGCCCAGCGGCGTGAGCTCGACCGGGCGGGGCCCACCGGGACGGTCGAACAACGCGCCGCCGATGGCCCGCTCGAGGGCGGCGATCTGCTGGCTGACCGCCGACTGGGTGTAGCCGAGCCGCTGGGCCGCCCGGCCGAACGTCCCTTCGGTCGCAACGGCGTCGAGGGCGACGAGGTGGCGCAGTTCGAGGTCTCGCAGAGCCGGCATGGGTCATCAGCGTAGCTGATCGACATGATGACTGATCATCGCTAGCGCTGTGCCTGTTGTCGGCGCATGATGAGACCCATGAGCACGCACCTCCTTGCGCCCAACGTGTGCGACGACGTCAACGACCTTGCCGTGGCCCTCGACGAGCGCCCGATCGCCGACCAGCCGTTGTCCGTGCAGCGGGCGCTCGAAGCAGTGGTGCGCCGCGCCCGTGCGGCGTGCGTGCCGGGCGTGCTCGTCGACGTGCTCGCCGACCCGTCGCAGCCCGAGGTCGCCCGGCTGCGGGCGTTCGGCCGGATCTCCGCGCTGCTGGACGCACCGTCGTTCTCCCCCATGGTGCGTCCGGCGGCGTAGGACCCGCGCCGGCGGGCAACACTGGCGGGATGCACATCCGCCTCGACAGCCCGCTGCATTCGTTGGTCGACGACGATGGTGGGGTGCCCGACCGAGTGTGGCGTTGGGGCGGCGGCGCCGCGGGGGTCGTCAGTGCGGCCGCCGTCCGGTGGGTGATGGAGCAGACTCGGCAGCGCTACAGCCGGCGCGGGGCGGCGTCGCTCAACCCGGCGGACGAGCGGATGAGCTGGTTGCCCGCGATCGGGTGGGCCGGCTTCATCGCCGTTGCTGGCGCCTTCGGCCGCCTGGTCACCGAGCGGTTGCTGGCTGCGGCGTGGACGCGGCGGACGCACCGACCGGTGAAGGAGATGCCGTCGATCTGACGACCGGCGCGTCGAAGGCGCGGAACAGGTAGCGCCACACGACCTCGCCGTACCCGGCGTACACGCCAGCGCCGCGGGCGGCCGCGGTCGAGGCGTCGAGGCGGCGGTGCTCGACGGGGAGACGGAACCACGCCACGCCTGGGCGCTCGTGGTGGGTGTGGTGGAGGTTGTTGTTGAGGTAGAGCAGCGCCATCACCGGCCCGGCGTGGACCACCGCCGATCGGGTGCCGGAGGCGGTCCAGCGGTGCTCGGCGAACGAGCGCAGGAGCGAGAGCGCCCCGCCGACCCATGCCACGCCGACGAGGTAGATCCACGGAGCCAGGCCAGCGGCGTCGACCACGAGGAGCACCACCGTCGCGCCGGCGAGGTGGGTGAGGAGGCGGATCGCGTCCCGTGGTGATCGCCGGGCGTCGTCGGCGAGCCCGGCCCAGCAGGATCCGGCCTGGACGAGCGGTCCGAGGACCATCCGCCCGGCGAGGGTGCGCAGCACCCGCAGCGTGGCTCGGCGCAGCGGGCCGCAGCGGTCCCACGTCGCCGCGCTGACGTGGAAGGTCTCCGGGTCGAGCCTCGGTTCGGTGAGCTCGGGGGAGCGGTGGTGGGCGAGGTGGGTCGCCCGGTACGTCGAGAACGGGACGACCAGCCCGAGCGGCGCGGCGGCCAGCGCCACGTTGACCGAGCGCCACGGCGTCGGATGGCCGTGGATCACCTCGTGCTGCAGCGAGCCGTACCACGCCGCCAGCACGCCCAAGACGGCGATGGTCACCAGCGTCGGGAGCCGCTCGTGGACGGCGAGGACGGCCGCGCCGCCACCCCAGATCGTCACGGCGACGGCAACCGTCGGCCACTCGACTCGCTGAGGGAGCACGGTTCAGTTGTACGCAGATCGAGCCGCGCGATGTTGTTGGATTGCGTCACGTCTGTTGCGTCTACGCTACGCATGATGGATACACACACGCGAGCGGGCGGGGTGTTGCACGAGCGGTTGGCCGAGGCCATCCAGCGCACCGGGATGACCAAGAGCGAGTTCGCCGAGCGGGCCGGCGTCGACCGCACGACGCTGTCGCAACTGCTGTCGCCGACGACGACACGGCTGCCGCGCGTCGACACGTTGCACGCGCTGGCCGTCGCCCACGACCTGTCCATCGACTGGCTCGTCGGCCTGACGAACGCCGGGCCGCTCGAGGCCGAGCTGTTGACGCAGACGTCGTTCGCGGCGCCGGGCCCCTCGCCGACCGACGAGAAGCTGCTCGGGTGGCTGGGCGAGGCGGCCGAGTACAAGATCCGCTACGTCCCGTCGACCCTGCCCGACCTCCTGAAGACCGAGGGTGTGATCCGGTTCGAGCGGGCCCGCGCCGGTGGGCCGAACGTGGCCCAGACCATCGAGGTGACCGAAGCCCAGCTGGCGTGGGCTCGCCACCCGGACACCGAGATGGAGTGCTGCTCGTCGGCGCAGGGGCTGGCGTCGTTCGCCCGCGGGGAGGGCCTGTGGAGCCGGTTCGGCGTCGAAGCCCGGCGCCAGCAGCTCGACCACCTGATCCGCCTCGTCGAGGAGCTGTACCCGACGTTCCGCTGGTTCCTGTTCGACGGTTCGCGGCGCTACGCCGCGCCGGTCACCGTGTTCGGGCGCAAGCGCGCCGCGCTGTACCTCGGGCACCTGTACCTGGTGCTGACGTCGGTCGAGCACGTGCGCACGCTGAGCCGCCACTTCGACTCGTTGATCCGCGACGCCGACGTCCAACCGACCTCCGTCGTCACCCACCTCACCCGCCTCCGCCGGCGGCTCTAACCCGCTGGCCGAGGTGACCGTCGAGCCAGCACGCGAGAAGCCCGCGTCTGCCGAGCGCACCCACCGCCGCCGGCGCCTACAACTCGGCGGCCATCTGGGGGGCCGGCTACCAGCAGGCCGTCTCGATGGTCACGGCGCTGGCCGCCGCGGCGATGCTCGGTGTCGGAGCACTCCAGGTGCGCTCCGGCGTGCTCACGATCGGCGATCTGTTGGTCTTCCTGGCCTACCTGGCCACGGTGTACGGGCCGGTCCAGGAGCTGGCGCGAGGCGTCGGTTTGGCGGCGCAGGTCGGCACCCGCGCCCGCCGGGTCTTCGAGATCCTGGACTGCGACGAAGAGGTGCGGGAGAAGCGGACCGCTCGACCCCTCGTCGGGCGCCGTGGCCAGGTCGTCTTCGACGGAGTCACGTTCGGCTACGACCGAACCGAACCTCCGATCCTCGATGACATCAGCTTCGTCGCGCCGGGCGGCACGGTCACGGCGATCGTCGGGATCAGCGGTGCTGGCAAGACGTCGCTGATGTCGCTGCTGTCACGGTTCGCTGACCCGTGGACCGGTCGGATCTCGATCGACGGCGTCGACGTCGCCGACCTGACGCTGGACTCGCTGCGGCGAAATGTGGCGCTCGTGCTGCAAGACCCCTTCCTGCTGCCGATCTCGGCGGCCGACAACATCACGTTCGGGCTCGAGGGCGTCGGGAGAGCCGACGTCCGACGGGCCGCCGAGGCGGCACAGGCCCATCAGTTCATCAAGCGGCTGCCGCGCGGGTACAACAGCGTGATCGACGAGCGCGGCACGAACCTGTCGGGCGGCGAGCGCCAGCGCTTGGCCATCGCCCGTGCGTTGCTGACCGATGCGCCGATCCTCGTGCTCGACGAGCCGACGTCCGCTCTCGACGCCCAGACCGAGGCCGAGGTGTTCGCCGCCATCCGCCGACTCATCGAGGGTCGCACGACCTTTGTCATCTCCCACCGGCTCTCCACGGTTCGCCGGGCCGATCAGATCATCACCATCGACGGCGGCCGCATCGCCGAGATCGGGACGCACGACCGGCTCCTCGGCGGCGACGGGATCTACGCCGCCCTCTTCCGGCGTCAACACCAGGACGCCAGCTGACCGACGGCGGTCGATCAGGTTCTCAAGCGTTTTCAGGGGTCACCGGCGGCCCTGAACCACCGGCAGAAGTCGTGCATTCCGATTTGGGGTTCTCAGAGCACCCAGGCGGGTGTGATCAACCGTCCCGAAGTCCTCGCGCTCTTCGCCGCTCAGCACTGGGTGGTTTCGCTCGAACAGCTGCGAGCGCTGGGCGTCCCGGCGACCACGGTCAAGCGGGCGCAGCGCTCGGGCGTCGTCACCACGGTCATTCCCGGCGTCGTACGCCTGACGGGGAGCGTGGACACGTTCGCCTCGAGGGCAATGGCCCTGCAGCTCCACGTCGGACGGGACGTGTTCATCAGCGGGGCGAGCGCCGGCGTGTTGCACCGCCTGCGGTCGATGCCGCGTCGCATCGTCGAGTGCACGATCGGTGAGGACCGCAAGGTCGTGATGCCTCCATGGGGACGCGTGACCCAGACGAGCTGGTTCGAGCCGGCGCGGGACGTCCAGGTGCTCGCAGACGGGCTGCGCGTCGCGACTCCGCTGCGGATGCTGTTCCGTCTCGCTGGAGTGTTCAACGACCACCGGTTCCAACGCGCCGCCGAGGACTGCTGGCACCGTCAGCTGGTCACCCCCGAAGCGGCCGCTGAGTACCTGGCTGCGGTGCGCCGCAGCGGCCGGACCGGCGTTGCCCGGTTCGAACACTGGCTCGAGCGGATGTCGTTCCAAACGCGCCCGAGCCAGAGCGGCCTCGAGCAAGACGTGCTCGATGCGCTGGTGCGCGCCGGACTTCCGGAGCCCCAACGGCAGCTTCCGCTGATCCTGCTCAGCGGCGAACTGATCCACGTCGACCTGGCGTGGCCGGAGGTTCGGCTCGGTGTCGAGCCCGGTCACAGCTGGTGGCACGGCGGCGACCTGGGCCAGCGCGCCGATCAGGACCGGGACCTGGCCTGCGACGAGATCGGCTGGCGCATCGTCCGCGCGGACGAGTCCGTGCGCGAGGACCTCGCCAGGTTCGGCCGCCGGCTGCGAGTGACCTACGACGAGCGGCGGCGGTCACTTCGCGGGTCGTGAGGTTCCGCCGGTGGTTTGGGGCCGCCGGTGACCCCTGAAAACGCTTGAGAACCGGGTTTCAGGTCCAGGTGGACGTGGTGGTGGCGGTGGCGGTGAGGGTGGCCTCGGCGAGGGTGGCGCCGAGGCCGGGGCGGTCGGAGAGGTCGATCCAGCCGTCGCCGTCGACCTCGATCGTCTCCGTCAGCAGGAAGTCGCGGCGCTGCCGTCGTCCACTCGGGCGGGTCGAACGGGAACTCGAGGAACGGTGCCCCGACCGTGCCCGCCGTCAGGTGGGCGTTGGCCAGCAGCCCGATGCCATTGCCCCACGTGTGCGGCGTGAACGTGGCGCCGGCGGCGACCACCTCGCCGGCGAACCGCCGCAGCCCCGTGATCCCCTGTGTGCACACGCAGTCCGGCTGGAACACGTCGAGGCAGCCGCCGACGAGCAGCTGGCGCAGCTCGTAGTCCTCCCGCGTCAGCTCGCCCCCGGCGATCGGCACGTCGACCCGCCGCCGCAGCTCGGCCATCCCGGCGTAGTCGCCACGGTGCAGCGGCTCCTCCATCCACGTGACGCCCTCGGCGGCCAGGGCGGCGCCCACGGTGGCGGCGTGGTCCACGTCCCACGGCGCCCGCACGTCCCACGGCATCCGCCACCCCTGGTTGCAGTCGACCATCAGGGCAAGGTCGGTGCCGAGCGCATCTCGGATCGCCCGGACGACGGCCAGGTCCTCGTCGAGCGATGGGCGCCCGAAGCGGACCTTGAGGGCCGGGAAGCCGTGCTGGCGGGCCCGCCGGGCGACCTCGGCCATCTCGGCGGGGGGACGCAGGACGCCCGACGACGCGTAGGTGCGAATGCGCCGACCGTGCCCACCGACCAGCGACCAGATCGGCCGGTCCTCGATCTGCCCGGCGAGGTCCCACAGCGCCACGTCGAGCGGCCACGGGCGACCGGCGTGGAAGTCGATGTTGGCCAGCACGGCACCGTGGCGGTCGAGATCCAGGGCGTCGACGCCGATGAAGTACCGCTCGTAGTCGGCGAAGCCGTACATCGCGTCGCCCGAGCCGACGCCGACGTGGCCGGCGTCGTCGTGGACCCGCACCACGGTCGCCGGGAAGGCGCGCCGCGGCTGCGGGTCCCAGGCGGCCGGGAACGGTGGGGCGAGCGGCAGCCGGTGGTGGCTGATCTCGATCCGGGTGATCGTGCTCACTTCGCACGCCCGCTCTCTGCGTGAGGGAACAGCGCACATCCGTCGTCTTCGCTCACGCAGAGCACAGGGCGTTCCAGGCCTGCACGGTCGCCGTGGCCAGGGCGTGGCGGTCCGTCTCGTCGGCGCGGCGACAGTTGTTCAGCAGCATCGGCCGGTTGGCGTCGTCGGCCATGGCCGCGGCCAGGCGGTCGGGATCGACGGCGATCGGTCCCGCCCGCCGAACCGCGTCACCGAGCGACGCCGCCTCCAGCAGCGCGGCGTAGCGGTCGGGCACCGCGTCGACGTCCACCCCCAACGTCGCGCCGACGGCGGCGAACGCGTCCGGCGCCCCGGCCACGTTCCACGGCAGCGCCGCCGCCAAGCCGACCGCCACGGCCAGCCCGTGCGGAACATGCCCGAGGGACCCGAGGGCGTGGCCGATCGAGTGGGCGATGCCCGTGCCGCCCTCGTCGATCGCCAGCCCGGCGAGCAGCGCTGCCCACTGCAGTGCCCGGCGGGCTTCGAGATCGGCACCGTCGCCGACGGCGACCGGCAGGTTGGCGGCGACCAGCCGCAGCGCCTCACACGCCGGCTCAGCGACCCGGTCGCCGGCGCGCCGCCCGGTCGCCGCCTCCATCGCGTGAACGAAGGCGTCGAGCCCGCCGGCGGTCGTGACCGACGGCGGCAGCGACGCCGTCGCGACCGCGTCGAGCACGACGACCTGTGGGAGCAGCTCGTCGCCCCACGTCCAGACCTTGGCGCCATCGGCGGCGGACACGACACACGTACGCGTGACCTCGGCGCCCGTGCCGGCCGTTGTCGGCACGGCCACGACCGGTGGGCCGCCGGGCAGGGGTCGGTCGCCGAGGACGTATGCCGCCACGCTGTGCGGTTCGATGGCGATGGCGGCGGCCTGCTTGGCAGTGTCCACTGCGCTTCCGCCGCCGATCGCCACGACCACCCCGGGCCGATGAGCGCGGACCGCATCAGCTGCGGCGTCCACCGAATCCACGGTCGGCTCGTGCCCCGGAACCAGGTGGACGTCGACGGCATCGGCGACGCCGTGCAGCACCTCGACCCACGTCGGCACGTAGCCGGTGGTGGCGACGCCGGCGTCGGCGACGACCAGCGCGCCGTCTCCGCCCAGCCCCAACTCGGTGATCTCGGCGGCGACCGCCGCCAGCCCGGAGCGTCGGGAGGCCCGCATCGGGACCTCCAGCACCCGGGCGCGGCCCACCGCTCGTGTCCGGACGGGCGGCGGCGCACTCGGCGGGTGCACAGGGACTTGACAGTACATCTGTACCGGGAACTGCACGGCGTCGGCGGGGTGAACTATGGTTGCCTCCCGGCGGGGCACACTTCCATCACGGCCCCGGGGGAGGATCCCACAGTGGATTGGAAGCGTCTGGACAAAGCTCGTCGCCAGGTCGGGCCGGTCCACCTCGATCTCATCGAGCACTACGCCAGCGGAAAGATCTCGCGCCGCAACTTCATCCGGCGGGGCACGATCATCGGGCTCTCGATGCCCGTGATCGGAGCCGTGATCTCCGCCTGCGGTGGCGACGACAACGGCGACAGCGGCACGGCGACCACGGCCGGCGGCGGCGGAGGCTCCACGACTGCCGGCGGCGACACGACTACGGCCGGCACCGCGGTGTCGCCCACCACCGGCCCGGGCCAGCAGGGCGGCATCATCCGCATCGGTGCCCAGCGCCCGGTCGGCCTCGACCCCATCCAGATGCAGGACCTCGGATCGTACGGCGTCGTGGCGCAGTCCTTCGAGTTCCTCGTCGGGCTCGGGCCTGACGGCAAGATCGCCCCGGGTCTTGCCGAGTCGTGGGAGCCGAACGAGGACGGGACCGTCTGGACGTTCCAGCTGCGCGAGGCGATGTGGCAGGACGGGACCGAGTTCACCTCGGCCGACGTGGCCGCCACCATGGACCGGTTGGTCGCCGCCGAGAACTCCGGCCTCGCCGGCGTCATCGCCGAGGGTGCGGTCGACGCCACCGATCCCCGGGTCGCCGTGTTCAACCTCGAGGCGGCGAACGGCAACCTGCCGGCGTTGGTCTCCACCTTCAACGCCCAGACCTGCATCACGCCCGTCGACTACGAGACCGGCACGACGCTCGACGCCTCGCCGAACGGCACCGGACCGTGGCGCCTCGCCGAGTTCGACGCCGCCACCGGCTGTCGCTTCGAGCGCAACCCCGACTGGTGGGGTGGCCAGACCCCGCTCGACGGCCAGGACTACCAGTTCTTCGAGGAGCTGGGCACGATGCTCACGGCCATGCAGGGCAACTCCGTCGACGCGCTGATCCAGTTCTCGGTCATCGGCGGCGAAGGACTCCTCGAGAACCCGGACTTCCAGACGCTGGAGATCCAGTCCGCCACCCACCGCCAGATCTGGATGCGCTGCGACACCGGTGCCTTCGTCGACAAGGCCGTCCGCCAAGCGGTGGCCTTCACGTTCGACCGGGCGCAGATGTTGTCGACGTTGTTCCGCGATCGAGCCAACATCGGCAACGACCACGTGATCGCGCCGTTCTACCCGTTCTTCTTCGAGGGGACGCCGCAGCGCAACAAGGACGTCGCGCAGGCGCGGCAGCTCCTCACGGACGCCGGCGCGGAAGGCCTCACGGCAACGCTGCACGCCGTCAACCTGCAGGAGATCCCAGAACTGGCGTCGCTCATCCAGGCCACCGCGGCCGAGGCCGGCATCACGCTCGAGATCTCGCTCGAGCCCAGCGACACCTTCTACGGGGACAGCTGGTGCCCGGCCGAGCCGGCCGACCCGCCGTGCTCGGGGGCGACCGAGATGGGGATCGTCGACTACGGCGACCGGCCCGTGCCGGACATCTACCTCAACGCGGCGCTCAAGACGGGCGGCGTCTGGAACTCGTCGCAGTACTCGTCGCAGACGTTCGACGATGCCTTCGCCGAGTACCAGTCGGCGATCGACGTGGAAGCCCAGACCGCGGCGTGCGAGAAGCTGCAGACCGTCCTCAACGACGAGGTCCCAGTCGGGCTGCCGTTCTTCTACAACTTCCTGTCCGGCCACTCGAAGGCCTTCCAGGGCGTACAGGTCACTGCCATCGGGCAGATGTACACCTACGGAGCCTCGCAGGTCTGACGCGAACGGCAACGGGCAGGCGGTCCGGCGATGTCGCGGTACGTCATCCGCCGGGTCGCGCTGTCCGTGGTCACGCTGTTCCTCCTCGTCACCGCCGTCTTCCTCATCGTCAACGTCTTCCCCAGCGATCCGGGCCGCAGCATCGCCGGGCCGTTCGCCCCGCAGGCGACGGTCGACGACATCAACGAGCGGTTGGGCACCGACGACCCGCTGCTGACCCAGTACTTGCGGCTCCTGAAGAACACCGTCACGTTCGACTTCGGTGACTCGTTCCAGTACCGCCAGCCCGTCAACGACCTGCTGTTCCCGGCGCTCGGACGCTCGGCCCGCCTGGTGTTCCTCGGCTTGGTGATGACCGTGCCCCTGGCCATCGCCGCCGGCATCTTCGCCGCCCGCCGGCGCGACACGGCCGCCGACCGCGCCGTCGTTACGCTGGGGTTGGCCAGCTCGTCGATCCCCGAGTTCGTGTCTGGCGTGACGCTGCAGTACTTGCTCGGCGTGAAGCTGGGCTGGTTCCCACCGCTGGCGGTCGCCCCGCGCGACTCCGGACTGCTGACCGAGCTGAACCACTTGATCATCCCGGCGATCGCCCTCGTCGTGGTGTACTTCGGCTACATCGCTCGGATGACCCGGGCCGGGATCATCGCCTCCCTCGACTCCGACTACACGCGCACGGCGGTGATGAAGGGCTTGAGCAACCGGCGGGTCATGCGCCGCCACGTGATGCGCAACGGCCTGCAGCCCACAGTGTCCGTCGTCGGCACCCAGATCGGCTACCTCTTCAGCGGCCTCGTCGGACTGGAGCTGATCTTCAACTATCCCGGCCTCGGGAACCTGATCTACAACGCCGCCCAGAGCAAGGATTTCCCGATGCTCACCGCTGGGGTGATCTGCGTCGGGATCATCTACATGCTCTGCACGCTCGCCGCCGATCTCGTGATCGCCTGGATGAACCCGCGCGCCCGTCTGGCGCCGGCACGGAGCTGAGCTCGACATGTCGATGAACGTCCCGCCGCCCGATCCGTCGTCAGCGGCCGCGCAGGTCGAGATCGCGGCCGGCGAGGCGGTGTCCGATCTCGTCGGTGAGGCGCACCCGACCACCGTGGCGCTCGACAACCGGGAGGCCCGTCGCCAGGCTCGGCGGGAGCGGCTGCGGCTCCTGCTCCGCCGGCCGTCGTTCATCGCCGGAACGCTCATCCTGCTGTTCTGGATCGTTTGCGCCGTCCTCGGCGATCGGATCACGCCGTACCCCCCGCTCCTCCCGAGTGCTGAACCGAGTGCGTTCCCGAGCAGCGAGCACTGGTTCGGAACGGATCAGCTGGGCCGTGATGTGCTGTCGCGGGTCATGGCCGGTGCCCGTGACGTGTTGATCGCCGCACCCATCGCGGCCGTGATCGGCGTGGTCGCGGGAACCCTGCTCGGACTGCTCATGGGCTACTACCGCGGTTGGGTCGACGAGGTCTTCGGACGGGTGGTCGAAGCGCTGCTGTCGATCCCCGTGATCCTGATCGCCATCCTCACGCTGGCCACGCTCGGTTCCTCTCGGTTCGTCGTGGTGATGACGGTGGCCGTGCTGTTCACCCCGATCGTGACGCGCACGATCCGCGCCGCCGTGCTCTCCGAGTCGCAGCTCGACTACGTCACGTCGGCCAAGCTGCGCGGCGAGTCGGGGTTGTACGTGATGACGCGCGAGATCCTGCCCAACCTGTCCGGCACGATCGTCGTCGAGTTGACCGTGCGCGTCGGGTACGCCGTGTTCACGATCGCCACGCTGTCCTTCCTGGGCGTCGGCATCCAGCCGCCGTCTCCGGACTGGGGGGTGCAGATCGAGGAGACCTACCGGCTGATCCAGGCGGGGCAGTGGTGGCCGACGCTGTTCCCAGGGCTGGCCATCGCCAGCCTGGTCATCGCCACCAACCTGGTCGCCGATTCCATCGAGGCGGTGTTCTCAGCATGACGGTCGAAGAGATCGAAGAGATCCCCATCGGAGACCCGACGGCCCACGCCCTCTCCGTCGAGGACCTCGAGCTGGCCTACCTGGTGCGCGGCATCCCGCGCGAGGTGCTGCGCGGGGTCACGTTCCACGTCCGGCCCGGCGAGGCGTACGGCCTGGTCGGCGAATCGGGGTGCGGGAAGTCGACGACGGCGTTCGCCGCCCTGCGCTACCTGCCGGCGAACGGGATGATCACCGGCGGACGGATCCTCGTCGATGGAGACGACGTCACCAAGATGTCCGAGCGCGAGCTGCGCCAGTTCCGGGCTGCCGAGGCGTCGATGGTGTACCAGGACCCTGGCTCGGCGCTCAACCCGACGTTGAAGATCGGCCGAGCAGGTCGCCGAGGCCTTCACGATCCTGGGCGTCGACAAGTCGGACGCCCAGCGCGACGCCGAAGTGGCGCTGCGCAAGGTGCGCATCGGCGACCCGAAGCGGGTCATGGATCGGTACCCGCACCAGCTGTCGGGCGGCATGCAGCAGCGCGTCGTGATCGCCATGGCTCTGGCCGGCGATCCCAAGCTGCTCGTCCTCGACGAGCCCACGACCGGCCTCGACGCCACGGTCGAGGCCGAGGTCCTCGACCTCGTGCGGGCGCTGCGTCACGAGACCGATGCGGCGATCCTGCTGATCGCCCACAACCTGGGCGTGATCCGCTCCATGTGCGATCGGGTCGGCGTGATGTACGCCGGCAAGATCGTCGAGGAAGGCGACGCCGTCGAGGTCTTCGAGGCGCCCAAGCACCCGTACACGATCGGCTTGCTGCAGTGCCTCCCCCGCCATGGCGTGCGCAAGTCCGAGCAGGCGCTGTTCACGATCCCCGGGACCTTGCCCCAGATCGGGACACCCCTGCCGACGTGCGTGTACGTCGACCGCTGCGCCCTGGCCGACGAGCTGTGTCGGACCGAGGTGCCCCCGGTCGTCCACCTGGATGTCGGTCACTCGGCGGCCCGCTCTGACGCCCCGCACTACACCCGCTGCCACCACGTCGAGCTGCTCGATCAGATGCCCGAGCCGCCCGCTGACATCGGCGGCGATCGGCTCGAGGGTCGCATCGTCATCGAGATGCGCGACGTGTCCAAGACGTTCCGCCAGCGTGGCCATGACGTGCCGGCGCTGGTCGGCATCGAGCTCGACCTGGGTGGCGGCGAGACGCTGGGCCTCGTCGGTGAGTCTGGCTCGGGGAAGACCACGCTGGCCAAGGCGATGCTCGGCATCTACGAGCCCGACGCGGGAAGCGAGATCCAGCTCGACGAGCACCTGCTGGCCGGCAAGGCGGCCAACCGTCCCACCGAGGACATGCGGGCGCTGCAGATGGTGTTCCAGAACCCCGACAGCGCCCTCAACCGGGCGTGGAGCGTGCGGCGGATCCTCAAGCGGACGATCAAGAAGCTGACCGGCGTGACCGGCGCCGACGCCGACCGCCGGGTCGACGCGCTGGCCGGCGCGCTGCGGCTGTCGCCGCGTCACCTCGACATGCGCCCGCGCCAGCTGTCCGGTGGGCTGAAGCAGCGCGTGGCGATCGCCAGGGCGTTCGCCGGCGATCCGCGCATCGTGGTCTGCGACGAGCCGACCAGCGCGCTCGACGTGTCGGTGCAGGCGGCGATCCTGAACCTGCTGTCCGACCTGCAGACCACGGAGTCCACGAGCTACCTCTTCATCAGCCACGACCTCGGGGTCGTGCGCTACCTGGCCGACCGCATCGTCGTGATGTACCTCGGGCGCCTCCAGGAAGAGGGGACGACGGACCAGATCTTCAACGGCCCGCACCACCCGTACACCGAGGCACTGCTGTCGGCGGTGCCCAGCGTGGACGGCGAGCCGTCGACTCGCATCCGCCTCGACGGCGAGATCCCCAGCCCCGCCAACCCGCCGTCCGGCTGCGTGTTCCACACCCGGTGCCACCGGTTCATGGCCGGCAAGTGCGACGTGATCGAGCCGCCGGTCGTCGAGATCGAGCCCGGCCACCGCATCCGCTGCCTCCTGCCCATCGAGGAGCTGGGAAAGACCCACATCGCGCAATAGCGATCGGCCAGGATCTACCGTCACGGCCGTCGGTGTGCGAGCCGCGGCTGGCGCGGCTCGAGAGGGAGGGAGGGACTGCATGGACCCGTCCGATCCAGATGTGCGCGTCGTCCGGCTGGCCGTCGTGATGACGGGCGGTGTGTCGTTGGCCGTGTGGATCGGCGGCGTCGTCGCCGAGATCTACCGGGCCGTGCGCGGCGCCGGCATCTACGGCGCGCTGTGCCGCGAGACGCGCTCGCTCGTCGCCGTCGACGTGATCACCGGCGCCAGCGCCGGCGGCGTCAACGGCGCCTTCCTCAGCGCGGCGTTGGCCTACGGGCTGGAGGAGCAAGCCTTCGACGGGCTGCGCGACGTCTGGCTGCGCGATGGCGGGTTCGACAAGTTGCTCCGCCATCCCCACGAGAAGGACCCGCCCAGCCTGCTGCGCGGCGACGCCTACTTCCTGACCCAGCTCGGCGAGGAGCTGGCCAGGTGGGTGCCATCGGAACGGCGGGAGGCCGACGCCGATCCGCCGCCGATCCACCTGGCGATGACCGTCACGACGCTGAGCTCCGAGCCGCACGTCTTCCGTGACGATCTCGGGACCAAGATCGTCGAACCCGTCCACCGTGCCCGGTTCACGTTCACCGACGACCACTTCGCCACGCCCCGTGGGTTGGCGGCGAAGCTGGCCCTGGCCGCCCGGGCCACCGCCTCGTTCCCTGGCGCCTTCGAGCCCGCCCTCATCCCCATCGGCCGATCCGTGGCCCACAACGGCGCCAACCTGCCGGACATGGCGGGCATCGCCAGCTTCCGCACGACCCGGTGGGCCATCGACGGCGGCGTGCTCGTCAACCAGCCGGTGGGACCGGCGCTGGAGGCGATCAAGGCGCGCTCGGCTGACGGTGAGATCCGCCGCGTCCTGCTGTACGTCAACCCCGATCCCGGCGACGTCGCCGCCGCCGAGGAGGAGCCCGGCGCCGGCGCCGACGACCCCACGGTCATGCCGTCGCTGACCAGCGTCGTGTCGAAGGCGCTGGTCAGCCTGCCGCGCACCGAGTCCGTCGCCGCCGATCTGGCGACGATCACGCTGCACAACCACCGCCTCGACCGCCAGCGGAACACGCGGACCGCGCTGCTCCTCGGGCTCAGCGTTGGCGTCCGTGACGACTCGGCCGGCCCATCCGGCCCGGTGCTCGATCTGCCGGGACTGGCTCGCCAGCTGTTCCCGATCTGGCTGCGTCGGCGCGCCTTCGACTCGATCCAGCGCCGGCTGCAGGCGCAGCCGGGTGGCTACGACCCACTGGCGCCGATGGACGGTGCGAACTACACGTGGGGGGATCTCGAGGACGAGCTGCGGGCGGCGCGTGGCCGGATCGGCTGGCTGGCCTCGGACTTCCCCGACTTCGGTGCCGCACCAGGCGACCGGGCCGGCCAGTGGCGCTACGGCCTCGATCCGCTGGAGTACCTCGCTTCGATCGTGCTGAACGTGATCGGACGGACCTACGCGCTGCTCCCGATCACCGCCCGCGACGCCACGCGTGCCGCGGCGGCGCGCAACCAGACCCTCCCCGACGAACGCGAGCGGCTCGGTGAGCTGCGCCAGCTCGTGCACCGGCAGCGGGCGCTGCTGCAGGAGCTGCGCGCCGTCGATGGCGACTACTGGTGCGCCGAGCTCGGTCGGGAGCCGCTCGACGACGAGACGGTTGCCGCCCGTGCCGAGGCGCTCCACGACGGATGGCCGCTGCCGACGGTGCCGCTGGCCACGGCCCGCTCCAACGCGCCGGCGTGGCGCCGAGCCCGCACCTGGGCGCGTGCCGAGGCGCTCTTCGCCGCCGCCACCGAACACTTCGAGCGGGTCGCCGGTCCGGCGCCGCTGACCGACTGGGACGCCGCCGCCGAGGGCGTGCTGGCCGCTCGGGCGGCGGTCGATCTCGACGAGCTGCAGGCGCGTCTGGCCGGTCCTGACGGCATCGGGCGTGACGCCGTCGCCGCCGCCTACCGCCGGGCCGAGCTGCTGATCGGGCGGCGTCTCGCCGAACTGCTCGCCGACGTGGCGCCGCTGTGCTACCTCGCCGCCGACCGCCACCTCCCGAACTGGCGGCAGCGGGTCACCGAAGCGTGGGCCGCTGCCGGTGATGCCGCCGACTGGAACCTGCCCGCGGTCCCCGGCCTGGTCACGGACGGGTCGACGGGCGGATCCGACGCCGGACGGGCCGCCCGGCTCGCCGCCGAGTTGATCCGTTTGACGTGGTCGCCGATCGCGCTAGCTCCGCCCCAGCCGCCGCACCAGCGGACGTGGGACGATCTCCTCGAGGAGCTCTTCGCGCTCTACGTCGTGCACACGATGGCCGACCAGGGTCTCGACGACCGCGAGGTGCGCATCGCCTTCGTCCAGGTGTCGGCGGACGCGGCCTCCCCACTGTCACCGGACGGCGGCGCGGCGGCCAAGGTGGCCGGGCTGCAGCTCGGGCACTTCGGCGGGTTCCTCAAGCGGTCCTGGCGAGCCAACGACTGGATGTGGGGTGCCCTCGACGGCGCCGCCCACCTGATCGCCGTCCTCCTCGATGGCGAGCGCATCCGGCAGCGCTACTTGACGCCCCGTGACGCCGCGGCGGGACTCGCCGCGATCGCCGGCGGCGTGGACCCGTCGACCAGCCTCCCGTTCCCCGAGCTGAGCGCCGACGACCAGGCATACCTCGCCGGGCTCGTCGATCAGCCGGCCATCGAGGCCGAGCTCGAGCAGCACTGGAACACGTTGGCGGCGCCCAAGCTGGTGCGCACCACCGAGGCGTTGGTCAGGACGGCGCAGCTGCTGATCGGCCGCCGCGAGCTGGTCACCGTCGGCGTCGCCATCCGCCAGTCGGCCCACGAGCAGGCCGCCGAGTCCGACCGGGCGACGGAGCTCCTTGGCACGTTGTGGCCCCACCTCCCGCCTGATCTCCAGGACCTGCGCCAACCAGACCCCACCGAGCCGGCACCGGCCGCCTCCCCTGCGGTCCCGCCGCCGATCCCGCTGGACCAGGTCGCCCACCTCGTGCGCACGTGCCCCGTTGCCAAGGAACGAGTCGCCGGCGAGTACGGCTCGGACCGGATGACGGCCACGGCTGCCCAGGCCGCCGCCGTGGCCGGCAACCTCGTGGCCAGCGACCGTCTCGGCATCGGCCCGCTGCGGGGGCCGGTGCGGATGGCGCGGTGGGGGCTGCTCGGGCTGTACTACCTCGCCGCCAGCGCGGTCACGGACACGAAGACGTCGGCGGCGTTCCGCAACCTGCTGCTCGCCGCCGGCGGGGTGGTGCTGGCGCTCGCCGTGTTCGGGATCGCCATCCCGGGAGTGCTGCAGGTCGCCGCGCTGGTCGCCATCGCCGGTTGGCTCGCCCTGACGGTGCGCAGCGTGCGCGGGTGGCCGGCGCTCGTCGGCATCGCTCCGGTGCTGCTGGTGCTGCTGCTGGCGGCGGTCCTGATGTTGGAGCCCGATGTCATCAGCGACACGTTCAGCGACCGTGGTGACGAGACGTGGCTCGGTCCGGCGCTGTGGGCCGGCGTGGTCGTCGCCGCCATCGGCGCCGTCGTCGAGGTGGTGCGCGGCATCATCGGGTCACGGCGCCACCTGCTCCATGCGCTGTGGTGGGCCGTGGCCGCAGGGCTCTGGGTGCTGGCGTGGTGGGCGCTGTTCAACGGCTCGTACGGCGGGGCCAGGCGCTGGTCGCTGGAACGGCTGGAGGACCTGCACAGCGTGCGCATCGCCCTGCTCGTCGCCATCCCTGCGGCGCTGATCGGCTTCGAGCTCGTGCGGACGTGGTCGGTCCGCCGGGAACGGGAGCGTCGTCGCCAGCGCGCCGGCGCCGGATCATGAGCTCTGCGTGAGCGAACAGACCGGAGGTGACGTCTTCGCTCACGCAGAAGCCGGGCGTACCCTCTGAGCGATGGTGACGCACCCCGCCGCGTGGTACCGCGATCCCACCGAGCGCCACGAGCTGCGCTACTACGACGGCGCGGCGTGGACCGACCACGTCAGCGATCAGGGTGTGTCCGGCTCCGACCCGGTCGAGACCCGGCTTGACCGGTTCGACCGGGCGATGACGGTGGGCAACGAGGCCAACCCGGACCGGGTGCGGGGTCAGATCCACGACTCGGGGTGGCGGGGCGCCGGCATCGTCGGCGAGATCCCGGCCGGCGGTGGGACCCTGTTCGACGAGCCGATCCTGGTCGTCAACCAGAAGGCCAAGGTCATCGAGTTGACCAACCAGTACCGGGTCATGGACCCGAACGGCACGACGGTCGGCTTCGTCCAGCAGGTCGGTCAGTCGACGGCGCGCAAGGCGTTCCGGCTGCTGTCCAGCTTCGATCAGTTCCTGACCCACAAGCTGCAGGTGCTCGACGCCGAGGGCCGCCTGCTCCTGCACCTCACCCGCCCGGCCAAGGTGGTGAAGAGCGCGATCATCGTGGCCGATCCCGACGGACAGGAGATCGGGCGCATCGTGCAGGAGAACGTGTTCGGCAAGATCAACTTCGGGCTCGAGTCCGACGGTGTGCGGCTGGGGGCGATCAGGGGCGAGAACTGGCGGGCCTGGAACTGGAGCATCGCGGACGCCAGCGGCGTCGAGGTGGCTCGGATCACCAAGACGTTCGAGGGCATCGCCAAGACGGCGTTCACGACCGCCGACAACTACGTCGTGCAGCTCCACGTCAAGCCGCCGCAGCCATTGCACACGCTCGTCATCGCCGCCGCCGTCTCGATCGACACCGCGCTGAAGCAGGACGCCCGCGGGCTCGGGTGACGGGGTCGTGTCGGTGTGAACAACGTGCTCGAGCTGCTCGCCGATCGCCGCCCCGGGTGGTCGCTGCCCGGCCCGCTGTACACGAGCGAGGCGGCGTTCGAGCTCGACGTGGAGCACGTCTGGCACCGCGAGTGGGTGTTCGCCGGCCACGAGTGCGAGCTGCTCGAGCCCGGCGACTTCCTCACGCTGCAGGTCGGCGCGTTCCCGCTGATCGTGCTGCGCGCTGGCGACGGCGAGCTGCGCGCCCTGCACAACGTGTGCCGCCACCGTGGCTCGATCATCTGCGACGCCGAATCGGGCCGGATCGGTCGGCGCCTGGTGTGCCCGTACCACCAGTGGTCGTACCAGCACGACGGAGGGTTCGCCGGCGGGCGCGACGTGCCGGTCGAGGTCGACCGCGGCGCGCTGGCCCTCGGCTCGGCCCACTGCACGACGGTCGCCGGTCTCGTGTTCGTCTGCGTCGCCGCCGAGCCGCCCGACCCGGCGCCGCTGCGGCGGTTGGTCGAGCCGTACCTGGCGCCGTTCGACCTCCGCCACGCCGTCGTGGCCCACCGTGAGACCATCGTCGAGCAGGGCAACTGGAAGCTGGTGATGGAGAACAACCGGGAGTGCCATCACTGCCGGCAGGCCCACCCGGAGCTGTGCACGTCGTTCCCGCAGGGGACCCTGCACTCGGGCGGCGGGTCCGCCGCCGAGCGGGCGCGGCTGGAGGCGATGATCGACGCCGCCGAGGCAGCCGGCCTGCCGTCGCGCTTCGCCGCCGGCGCTCGACACCAGTACCGGGTGATGCGCATGCCGCTCGAGGACGCCACGACGTCGATGACGATGGACGGTTCACCGGCCGTCGACCGGCGCTTCGGCACGCTGCCCGACCTCGACCTCGGCGACCTGCTCCTCTACCACTACCCGTCGACCTGGGATCACTTCATGGCCGACCACGCCGTGACGTTCCGCATCCTTCCGCTCGGCCCGACCGCGACCGAGTTGCGCACGACGTGGCTCGTCCCGCCCGGCGGCACGCACGACGACCTCGATCGCCTCACCGCGGTGTGGACGGCGACGAACCGCCAGGACACGGCGCTCGTCGAGCGCACGCAGCGCGGGGTCACCTCACCCGCCTACCGTCCCGGGCCCTACGCCCCCGCCGACGAGGATGGCGTGATCCAGTTCGTCGACTGGTACGTCGGCACGCTGCTCGCCCAGGCCGGCAAGCTGTGACTGCGTTCCCCGGCCACGCCACCTGCAGCCTGCGCAGTTGGTGGCCGCTCGCTCGCTGGCGCTCGTTCGCTCGCATCGGCGAGCTGGACCAATGACTGCCGCCGTCGAAGAGCCGCTTCCGCACGTCTTCCAGCCGCTGACGCTGCGCCACGTCACGTTGCGCAACCGGATCGTGTTCGGCGCGCACACGACGAACATGGCCGAGCTGGGGCTTCCCGGCCGGCAACACCTGGCCTACTACCGCGAGCGAGCGCTCGGGGGTGCGGCGATGATCGTCGTCGAACCGGTCCCGGTCCACCCGACCGCGGTGCTGACGCGTGGCAACTTCCTCGCCGGCGACGACGCCGTGATCCCCGGGTTCCGGGCGATCACCGACGCCTGCCACGCCGAGGGCGCGGCGACGATCCAGCAGCTGTACCACGTCGGCCAGCACGGCGACTTCGACAACTCGTTCCGGCCGTCGTGGTCGCCGTCCGGGCTGCCGTCGTTCCACGACGCCGAGGGCAGCCACGCTGCATCGGACGGCGAGATCGAGGAGGTGATCGACGGCTTCGTCGACGCCGCCACCCGTGCCCGGCGCGCCGGCTTCGACGGCGTCGAGATCTTCGCCGCCTACCACGCCTTCGTCGACCAGTTCTGGTCGCCGTGGTCGAACCGCCGCTCCGACCGGTGGGGCGGATCGTTCGAGGACCGGATGCGCTGCTCGGCGACGATCCTCGAACGCATCCGTGCCGCTGTCGGCGACGACTTCGTGATCGGGCTGGCCGTCAGCGACGATCCGTCGACGGACGTCCTGCCGAGCCGGGACGAGCTGTGCGAGATCGTCGCCTGGCACGACGAGCGCGGGCTGATGGACTACGTCACCTGCGGCACGGGCAGCTACGTCGACTTCGCCGACATCATCCCGACCCACCAGGCGGCAGCGAACCTCGGCGTCGAGACGGCCGCCGCGCTGTCCAAGGTCGTGCGCCACGCCAGGGTCCAGGCCGAGAGCCACGTCCGCACGGCGGCCAACGCCGAGGCCGCGTTGGCGTCGGGCGCCGCCGACCTCGTGTCGATCGTGCGCGGCCAGATCGCCGACCCCCACCTCGTGGCGAAGGCCCGGGCCGGGCGGCCGCAGGACGTGCGGACGTGCATCTCCTGCAACCAGATGTGCTGGGGGCGGCGGTCGCGCGACTACTGGATCTCGTGCCTCGTCAACCCGTCGGTCGGTCGGGAGGACGAGTGGGGTGGCGACCGGTTCACGGCTGCCGCTGACCCGGCGCGAGTGCTGGTCGTCGGCGGCGGTCCGGGCGGGCTCGAGGCGGCCCGGGTGGCCGCCGAGCGCGGACACGCCGTCACGCTCGTCGAGGCGACCGATCGGCTCGGCGGTGCCTTCCGCCTCGCCGGCCAGCAGCCGCAGCGGGGCCAGATCCTCGACCTGCTGGTCTGGTACGAACGCCAGCTCGCGCAGCTCGGCGTCGACGTTCGGTTGGCAACTCGACTCGATGCCGACGCCGTCGCCGGGATCGCCGCCGACCACGTCGTGGTGGCCACGGGCTCCAGACCGTCCGGCACCGGCTTCCAGCGTCGGTTGGCCGGTGTGGACGCGCTCCCCGGCGTCGACGCATCGAACGTGTTCCCCGTCGAGGACGTGCTCGACGGGCGGGCCGACGTCGGTCGGCGCGTCGTGGTCCTCGACGACGTCGGCGACTGGCGCGGTGGTGGCACGGCCCTGCACCTCGCCGAGCATGGCCACGACGTCGCCATCGTGACCGGCCACCCGATGGTCGGGGCGACGATCCAGCGCACGGCCGGGGACGGTCGGCTGCGCGCCAACCTGGCCGTACGGGGCGTGACGTGGCACACCGAGGCCGCCGTCACCGCATGGACGGGCGCCGCCGCAGAGGTGCGGCTGCTCGGTGGCCGCACTACGACGATCGAGGCCGACAGCCTGGTCCTCGCTACGACCAACCGGCCCGACGACGCCCTCGCCCGAGGTCTCGAAGCGAGAGGGATCCGCCACCACCTCGTCGGCGATGCCGTCGCTGCCCGCCTCGCCGTGCACGCCATCTACGAAGCACGAGCGATGGCGCGGGCCATCTGATCGTCCGATCGTGGCGACCTCCGCCGGCGACGCCGCGGCCCGACTGGCGCACTCGATCGTCCGTGCCGCTCCGCGCGAGCTGCCCCAGGTCGCCCGCATCATCGTCGCCGCGACGGTCACGTGGCTGATCGCCGACTGGCTCGGCGCGCCCGAGCCGCCCGTCTACGCCGTGCTCGTCCCGCTGCTGGTGATGCGCCAGGACCCCTTCGCCGCGCTCAACGGCTCGGTGGGCCGGCTCGTCGGGGTGGTCGCCGGCGTGCTGATCGGTGTCGCCGTGCTCGATCTCCTGCCGGAGGGCATCGGCGCCGGCATCGCCATGCTCACGATTGCGCTCCTCGTCGGGATGGTGCTGCGCGTCGGCGACGTGCTCAACGTGCAGGTCGCCGTGTCGGCCTTCATCGTGTTCACCGTCGGGTCCCCCGCCGGCGGGTTCGCGTGGCGGCGCCTGTGGGAGACCGGCGTCGGCGTCGTCGTCTCGGTCGTGTTGGCGCCGCTGCTCTTCCCCCCGAACCCGGTGCGCCTGATCGAGCGGCGGCTCGAGCGGCTCGGCGAGGAGCTGCACGACGTGTTGATCTCGGCGGCCGGAGCGCCAGGAGCGGGTGACGAGGCTGGCGGCCTCGTGGAGACGGTGCGGGCGCTGCGCCGTGACGACGAGCAGGCGCAGCGGTCGGCGCGCTGGAACCCGCTGCAACGGCGGCTGATCCCGGCGCTGCGCGCCCAGCACGAGCGGATCGAGCTCGCCGACGTGATGGCCATCCACGTCCACGCCTTCTCCGCCGACCTCCTCGACCTTGCTCGCCGCGGGTACGGCGACGCCCTCGAGCACCGTCGAGCCGTGCTCCTGGCGGTCGCCACGCCGCTGGCTGCCGCCGTCCGGTCGGCCGTCGACGGTCGCGACGACGCCGGCGACCTGCCGCAGGTCGAGGCCGCGCTGGCCGCCGACCGGGCCGCCGACCAGAGCCCCCTGGCCGTGGTCACCCGCCACCCGCTGATGCGCTTGCAGCAGCTGCTGAACTGATGGCCTCGCTCGCTCCGAAGACTCCGCTCCTCGGCCTGGGCCGGGCAAGGCCGGCCTGGGCTGGCATGCTCACTGCGGCGTGGGCCAAACGGTTCTTGAGCTGAGAGGCTGTGATCGATGCCGTCCGACGACCCGCTGCTGCAGCCCTTCGACCTGAGAGGCGTCCACCTGCGCAACCGGGTGTTCTCGTCGTCGCACGAGCCGGCGTACTCCGAGGACGGCATGCCAAAGGACCGCTATCGGAAGTACCACGTCGAAAAGGCCAAGGGCGGCATCGGCATGACGATGACCGCTGGGTCGGCGGTGGTCGCCGAGGACAGCCCGCCGGCGTTCGGCAACCTGCACGCCTACGACGACGCCATCGTCCCGTGGATCCGGCGGATGACCGACGAGGTTCACGAGCACGGCGCGGCGTGCATGATTCAGTTGACCCACCTCGGGCGGCGCACCAGCTGGGGCCAGGACGACTGGCTGCCGGTCCTCGCTCCGTCGCCGCGCCGTGAGCCGGCCCACCGGGCGATCCCCAAGGAGGCCGAGGACTGGGACATCGACCGCATCGTCGGCAAGTACGCCGATGCCGCCGAGCGGATGCGGGCAGGCGGCATGGACGGCATCGAGATCGAGTCGTACGGCCACCTGTTCGACCAGTTCTGGTCGCCCCTCACCAACCAGCGCACGGACGAGTACGGCGGCTCGCCGGAGAACCGGCGGCGGTTCGGTTGGCGGGTGCTGCGGGCGATCCGCCAGCGCACCGGTCCCGACTTCGTGGTCGGCATCCGCATGGCGGTCGACGAGACCGTGCCGGGCGGCATCGACGCCGAGGCCGGGCTCGAGCTGCTCGGTCGGCTTGAGGCCGACGGGCTGGTCGACTTCGTCAACGTCATCCGCGGCTACATCGCCGACGAGCCCGGGCTGGAGGAGGTCATCCCGATCCACGGGATGCCATCGGCCCCGCACCTCGACTTCGCCGGCCGCGTGCGTGAGGCGACGGCGCTGCCGGTGCTCCACGCGTCAAAGGTCGACGACGTCGCCACGGCCCGCCACGCCATCCGCGAGGGCAAGGTCGACCTGGTCGGGATGACCCGGGCCCATCTCGCCGACCCGCACGTGGTGCGGAAGATCGAGCTCGGTCAGGAGGACCGCATCCGCCCCTGCGTCGGGGCGACGTACTGCCTCGACCGGATCTACGAGTCCGGCGAGGCGTTGTGCATCCACAACGCGGCGACGAGCCGCGAGGAGACGATGCCGCACGAGATCCCGCCGGCGGCGGCGCCGCGCCGGGTGGTCGTCGTCGGCGCCGGCCCCGGTGGCCTGGAGGCGGCTCGAGTGGCGGGCGAGCGGGGCCACGACGTGACGCTGCTGGAGGCGATGCCGTGGGCCGGTGGCCAGGTGCGGCTGGCGGCGCGCAACCCGCGGCGGCGCGACCTGCTCGGCATCGTGGAGTGGCGCGAGCACGAGCTGGCGCGGCTCGGCGTCGACGTGCGGTTCGACGTCATCGCCGAGGGTGACGACGTCCTGGCGCTCGATCCGGACGTGGTGATCGTGGCGACCGGCGGTCTGCCGCAGCTGCCCGAGCTGGAGGACGGCACCGAGCGCATGGTGTCGAGCTGGGACGTGCTCGGGGGTGACGTCACGCCGACCGGCGACGTGCTGTTCTACGACGACAACGGCACCCACTCGGCGATGTCGGCGGCCGAGGCGATCGCCCGCTCGGGGGCGCGGCTGGAGATCGTCACGCCGGAACGGATGCTGGCGATCGACGTCGGCGGCATGAACCACGTGCCGTACGCCCGGGCGTTCAACGAGACCGACACACGAGTGACGCTGAACCAGCGCGTGCTGGCCGTGCGTCCCGAAGCGGGTCGCCTGTGCGCGGAGATCGGCAGCGACCACAGCGCCCACCGCGCCGTGCGCCACGTCGACTACGTCGTCGCCGACCACGGCACGGCGGCGTCGGCCGACCTGTACTTCGAGCTCAAGCCGGCGTCGTCGAACCGGGGCGAGGTCGACCACGCCGCACTGCTGGCCGGACGCCCGCAGTCCATCGTCAGCAACCCGGACGGCGGGTTCCAGCTGTTCCGCATCGGCGACGCGGTGGCCAGCCGCAACATCCACGCCGCCGTCTACGACGCCCTCCGCCTCCTGAAGGACCTCTGATGGGTCAGTCGGTGGTGAGGAGGAGGTCGTCGAGGGTGGTCAACGTCGAGTCGGCGACGCCGAGGTGGCGGACGAAGTCGCGCACGGAGCCGTGGTCGCGCTCGAGGTCGGTCAGCACGAGCGACATCGCCGCCGGGTCGGCGGTGAAGAACGAACGCGGCGTCGACTCGATCCGCCGGGCGATCTCCTCGTCCTGCGCCGCAGTCGTGGCGAGGAAGGCGTCCATCGTGTCCTGCGTCAGTGCGTAGTCCTCGACGACATCGTCGTGACCGACGCCGAGGGCGCCGAGCAGCAGGGCGGCGAGCAGACCGGTGCGGTCCTTGCCGGCGGCGCAGTGGAACACGGCCGGGAGGGCGTTCGGGTCGGCCAGCACATCGAACGCGGCGGCGAAGCGGGGCGCACCGTCGACGAGCATCTCGCGGTACGTGCGGTGGAGGAACTCGGTCGGCGGCAGGTTCTCGCGAATCGCCGCTTCGCGATCCCACGTCTGATCGATCACCGACAGGTGGTGGAAGGCGACCGGGTAGTCCTCGTGGGGAAAGCGGCCTCGCTCGTCGATCTCGCGCTTGGTGCGCAGGTCGACGACGGTGCGCAGGCCGATCGGTCGGAGCACGTCGAGGTCCTCGACCGTCAGGCGGCCCAGCCCATCGGCGCGGAAGATGGTGCGCCACCGCACGGTCCGTCCGTCCTGGGTCGGGTAGCCGCCGAGATCACGGAAGTTGAAGACGCCAGCCAGCTCGAGGCCGCGGGTCGGTGCTGCAGTCGTCACGCCTTCGAAGGTAGGGGGCAACCGTGTCGATCCGTCGACGCGAGGATGAGCGGCGCGTGAACAGCGCTCGGTCATCCGTCACCTCGGCTCGCCAGGACACGATTAGGTTGCCCGGGCGTGCCGGCCTATCGCGTCCGATACGAGGGGCCGAGGGAGCTGGCGATGGGCATCGCCACGGCGCTGGCGGACGCGCCCGGCATCGACCTGACGTCGTCGCAGCCGCCGCGCACCACTGACGCCGGCGTCAGCCTCGAGCTGGTCGTCGAGGGCGATGCCGACGAGGTGCTCGACGCCGTGGGCAGCGCCCGCAGCGGGTTGCCCGACGGAGCGCGGCTGCACCTCGACGCCACGTGACGCCGAGCCCGCCCGGTGGCCCTCATGCGGGCGGGTCGAGCGGGAGCGACCAGTGGTGCGGGGCGATGAGGTGGCGGACGGAGTCCGGCCCCCATGAGCCCTTGGCGTAGGGCTGCACCGGCGGCGGGGCGTCGAGCAGCGGCGTCGAGACCTCCCACAGCCGCTCGATGCCGTCAGCGCGCGTGAACAACGACTGGTCCCCGTGCATGGCGTCGAGGATCAGCCGCTCGTAGCCCTCCAGGCCCTCTTCACCGGCGAAGGAGTCGCCGTAGCGAAACGTCATGTCGACCTCGCCGAGGCGCATCGTCGGGCCGGGGACCTTGGCCAGCAGTCGGGCGTTGATCCAGCCGGGGTCGTCGAAGTCGACCATCAACTGGTTGGCGCGGCGGCGGTGGGCGTCCGCCGCGGCGGCGCGGAACATCTGCACCGCGGGCCGGCGGAACACCAGCGTCACGGTCTGGCGGCGTTCGGCCATCGCCTTGCCCGTGCGCAGGAAGAACGGGACGCCGCTCCAGCGCCAGTTGTCCACCTCGACGCGCAGGGCGACGAACGTCTCGGTCGACGATGCCGGGTCGACCCCGGGCTCGTCGAGGTAGCCGTCGTACTGGCCGCGCACGACGTGGGCGACGTCGAGCGGACGGAGCGCCTCGAACACCTTGCCCTTCTCGTCCCGCAGCGGCTTCGCCGTGAGCGAAGTTGGTGGCTCCATGGCGACGAACCCGAGGACCTGGAACAGGTGGGTGACGACCATGTCCTTGAACGTCCCGGTGGCTTCGAAGAACGCCGCCCGGCCCTCGATGCCGATCGCCTCGGGGACGTCGATCTGCACGTAGGCGATGTGATCGCGGTTCCAGATCGGCTCGAACAGCCCGTTGGCGAAGCGCAGTGCCAGCAGGTTGTCGACGGACTCCTTGCCGAGGAAGTGGTCGATGCGGAAGATCTGCGACTCGTCGAACACGGCGTGGAACGCCGCGTTGAGCGCTTGCGCCGAGGCGAGGTCGGTGCCGAACGGCTTCTCGGCGATCACCCGGCCGCCGGCGGCCAGCCCGGTGGCGCCGAGCATGGCGACGACGCTCGCCGACGCCGATGGCGGGACGGCGAGGTGGAACAGCCGGCGGGGGTGGCCGCCGATCGCCGCCTCGGCGGCGTGGACGGCGGCGACCAGGGGGTCGGGGTCGGCGGGATCGGCGGCGCCGAAGTGGAGGGTCGACTCGAACGCCGTCCAAGCGTCGCCGGTCGGCGGGGCGAGCCCGAACTCCGCAACGGCGTCGCGGGCGTGCTGGCGGAACTGGTCGTCGGTGAGCGCGAACTGCGCCGGCGCCGACCCGACGATGCGGTACCGCACCGGCATCAGGCCGGCCGAGGCGAGGTGGAACAGGCCCGGCAGGAGCTTGCGCTTGGCGAGGTCGCCGGTGGCTCCGAAGATGACGATGACGTGGTCGTCGGGGACCGGAAGACCCGTGGATCCGGCGGTGTTCATCGGCGCCGGCTCCAACCTGGTTCGATGTGGCGCCAATGGACGTCGAGCAGGAGAAGCAGGTCGCCGCGCGTGCCGCGGCGGAACTCGTCGAGGACGGCATGGTCGTGGGGCTCGGCAGCGGCACGACGGTCGACCACCTGCTGCCGGCGTTGGCGGCACGTGGGCTGGCGATCACGTGCGTGGCCGCATCGCCGAGCACGGAGCAGGGGGCCCGCCGGCTCGGCCTCGTCGTCGTCGACTTCGCCACGGTCGAGCTGCTCGACATCGCCATCGACGGCGCCGACCAGGTCGCGCCGGACGGGTGGCTCGTCAAGGGTGGCGGCGCAGCGCACACCCGCGAGAAGATCGTCGCCGCCGCCGCTCGTCAGTTCGTGGTCATCGCCGACTCGACCAAGACGGTCGACGCGCTGCACCCGCCGATCCCGGTCGAGCTGCTCGAGTTCGGGCTGGCCGCCACGTTGGCCCACCTGCACCCGACCGCCCCGCGAGACGTGCCGCGCAGCCCCGACGGTGGCGTGATCGCCGACTACGGCGGTCCGGTGCCCGATCCTGCCGCCCTCGCCGCCCGCCTGGCGGCGACGCCAGGCGTGGTCGGCCACGGGCTGTTCCCGGCCGACATGGTCAGCACCGTGCTCATCGGTCGCCGCGACACCGTCGAGCGCCGGGACATCACCCACGGTGCTTGAGGGCGCGGTAGCGCCGGATCAGGGCGTTCGTCGATGAGTCGTGGGTGAGCTCCGGCTCGGCCTCGCTCTCCAGCTCGGGGAAGATCTGCACCGCCAGCACCTTGCCCAGCTCGACGCCCCACTGGTCAAAGGAGTCGATGTCCCAGATCGTGCCCTGGGTGAAGACGCTGTGCTCGTAGAGGGCGACCAGCGTGCCGAGCAAGCGGGGCGTCAGCCGTTCGGCGAGCAGCACGTTGGTCGGGCGGTTGCCCTCCATCACGCGGTGCGGGACGACGTCGGGCGGCGTGCCCTCGGCGCGCACCTCGTCGGCGGTCTTGCCGAAGGCCAGCGCCTGGGCCTGGGCGAAGACGTTCGAGGAGAGGATGTCGTGGTGGTCGCGCAGCGGGTTGAGGCTCTGGCCGAACCCGATGAGGTCGACGGGGATCAGCCGGGTGCCCTGGTGGAGCAGTTGGTAGAAGCTGTGCTGCCCGTTGGTGCCCGGCTCGCCCCAATAGACGGCGCCGGTGTCGTAGTCGACGTGGGCACCGCTCAGCGTCACGTGCTTGCCGTTCGACTCCATCGTCAGCTGCTGGAGGTAGGCGGGGAAGCGCTCGAGGTACTGGTCGTAGGGCATCACCCCGATGGTCTGGACGCCGAAGAAGTTGACGTACCAGACGGCGAGGAGTCCCATGAGCACGGGCAGGTTCCGCTCGAGCGGAGCGGTGCGGAAGTGCTCGTCGAGATCGTGGAAGCCGGCCAGGAGCTCGGTGAACTGGTCCGGCCCGATGGCGATCATCGTCGACAGCCCGATCGCCGAGTCCATCGAGTACCGGCCGCCGACCCAGTCCCAGAAGCCGAACATGTTGGCGGTGTCGATGCCGAAGGCGGCGACCTTCTCGGCGTTGGTCGACACGGCCACGAAGTGCTTGGCCACGGCCTCGTCGGCACCCAGCGCGCCCGTCACCCAGTCCCGCGCCGAGGTGGCGTTGGTCAGCGTCTCGAGCGTGCCGAACGTCTTCGACGAGATGATGAACAGCGTCTCGTCGGGGGAGAGGTCGTGGGTCGCTTCGACGAAGTCGGTGGCGTCGACGTTGGACACGAACCGGAACGTGAGATCGCGCTGGCTGTAGTGGCGCAGGGCCCGGTAGGCCATCACCGGCCCGAGGTCGGAGCCCCCGATCCCGACGTTGACGATGTTGCGGATCGGCTTGCCGGTGTGGCCGGTCCAGTCGCCGGAGCGGATGCGGTCAGCGAAGGCGGCCATGCGGTCGAGCACCTCGTGGACCTCGGCCACGACGTCCACGCCTTCCACGACGAGTGAGGTGCCCGTGGGCATCCGCAGGGCGACGTGGAGCACGGAACGGTGCTCGGAGACGTTGATCTTGTCGCCGCGGAACATCGCATCGCGATGGCCTTCGAGATCGCACTCGCGGGCGAGGTCGACGAGCAGGCGCATGGTCTCGTCGGTCACCCGGTTCTTCGAGTAGTCGAGGTACAGCCCTGACTGCCTCGGCGGTCAGCCGCTCGCCCCGGTCGGGGTCGTCGGCGAACAGTTGGCGCAGGTGCATGCCGCCGATCTCGGCGTGGTGGCGAGCGAGGGCGGTCCACGCCGGGCTGCTCGTGCGGGTTGGCGGGGTGGTCACGGTGCAGGGCTCCTCGTCGGCTGACCGCAGGGACCGTCGGACACTAGAGCGCGGGCGGGGTCATGCGGCTGGTGCTCGGGCTCGGGCTCGAGCTCGTTGCGCCGCGCTTCTCAAGTGGGTGGGGGTCTCGCTGAGGCCGCCGGGGGCTCGGGTGATGGTGGTGCCGGTGTAGTGGACCGTGCCGTCGGGGCGGCGCAGCACGATCGTGCGGTCGGGAGTCAGGGTGAGGGTCCAGCGGCCTTCGTGGACGAGGTGGTGATGGGTCGAGCAGAGGGGGAGCAGGTTGCGAAGGTCGGTTTGGCCGCCGTGTTCCCACGGTTTGACGTGGTGGATCTGGCAGTTGTCGAACCGGACGGTGCAGCTGGGGTAGGCACACGAGGTGTGCATGGCTCGCAGCGCTCGTCGTTGGTGGCGGGTGGCGACGCGGCGTTGGCGGCCGATGTCGACGGCGACGCCGTCGGTGTCGAGGGTGACGGGGATGATGTCGGCGTTGCAGCACATCCGCCGGATCGTGTCGGCCGGGAGCGGGTTGCCGTCGGCGGTCTCGGCGACGCCGTGGTCGTGGAGGCCGTGCTGCAGCGTGGCGAGGTCGATGAGGACGATGATCTCCGGCACCGGCCGGCTGTCGGTCGATGACGTGGCGTTGTCGGGGCGGGTGATCAGCTCGACGAGGGTGTCGGCTTGCAACTGGTCGAACGTCAGGTCGGGGTCCTGGTGTCGTGGTTTGGAGGCGGCGACGGCGGCGTCCAATGCGGCAGCGACTTTGGCGTCGGTCTCGGCGTCGAGTTGGAGGTGGGTGTGGCACATCCCGGTGGTGCGGTCGACCCAGCGGCGCACGTTGCGGTGGCGACGGTTGCGTTGCTGTGTGGACAGGCCGTCGTCGCGGGACCAGGATCCGTTCCAGGCGGGCCATCTCCCGGCTGAACGCTTCGACGGACGAGTTGGCTGCTTTGGCGACCAGCGCCGGTTGCAGGGCGGCGAGCTCGCTGCGGCCGGTGCCGTCGAGGGCGGCGGCGGTGCGGGCGATGGCGTCGACGTGTCCTGCTGACAGCTCACCGTTGGACAGGGCGGTGTGGACGTCGGGCAGCAGGTCGCAGGCCCCGGCGCGGCGGGCCACGGCGCCTGCTTCGCGCCCCGAGCGGCGGCCGCCGTCGGCGACCACGTCGGAGGCGCACGGCGCAACGCCTGATGCGGCGAGCTGGGCGGCGCGTTGGGCGATGCGCACGTCGACGGCGTCGAGCCAGGCTCGGACCCGCCCGCAGGCTGCGACCAGCGTCGCCAGTTCTGAGCCGTCAGCGGCGGCGACGTCGGCGCTGGCGAGGTGGTGGACCTCTTCCACGACCGGCCTTCGCAAACATGCGATCAGTATATCGAACAAGTGTCTCCACGTCAACACCGGTGGCGATCGGCAAGTTCGCCGACGCACGGGGTCATGCTGACGTGCTCGGTGCGAAGCTGTCGGCGGGAGAAAGAGAAGGTGTGGGGAGGGCCATGGTGACCGTGACCACACAACCCGCGACGTCCGAGCGCTGGGACGACGTCGTCACGGTGTTCGGGCGCCGAGGCGACGATCCGACGTGGTGCTGGTGCCGGCGGTTCCTCGACGCCGGCGGGCACGAGGGCATCGATCCCGCCAACAACCGCGATGCGCTGCACCGCGAGATCTCCTCGGCGCAGGTGCCGCCCGGGTTGATCGCCTACGTCGATGGGACGCCAGCCGGTTGGACGAGGGTGGTGCCTCGTTCCACCGTCCCCGGCGTGCTGGCGAATCGGGCGTTGCGTCGCGTGCTCACCGGCGACCCTGGAGTCTGGTGGGTCACGTGCTTCGCCGTCGATCAGCGCTACCGCTCGATCGGGGTCGCGACGGCGTTGCTCGATGCGGCCGTCGCCCACGCCCGTCGTCACGGCGCGACTGCCGTGGAGGGTCATCCGGTCGATGCGGATGCCTTGAAAGCGGACCGGGTCAGTGGCTCGGCGCTCTTCACCGGCACCATGCGGTCGTTCGTCGCCGCCGGCTTCGCCGAGATCGGCCGGACCTCCCCGAGCCGTCCAGTCATGCGTCTGGAGCTTCGTCCGGCGCGATGAGTCGTCGTGCCGCCGGATCGTGGCGCTCAGAGCAGCGACGGGTCGAAGTGGCTCACGGTGAACTCCGTGCCCTGATCGTCGGCCAGCACGGCGACTCGAACGGGGCCGGCGTCGGACGGCTCGACGCGCACCTCGCCGCCGAGCTCGACGGCTCGTCGCACGGTGGCGTCGGTGTCGGCGACGGCGAAGACGATCCGCCACGTCGCCGGTGAGCCGGCCGGGACCTGCTCGACCCACGCCACTGCGTCGGCGAAGCCGGGTGGGGCGCCCGATTCGTCCTGACGTTCCCGGATGCCCGGCTCCAGCTCGGCCAGGAGGTCGCCGTAGCCGGGCCGACACACCATGAGGGCCTCGTCGCCGCCGACGTCGACGGCGACCAGCTCCCACCCGAACACGGTGCGGTAGAAGTCGCCCACGGCCGCCGGTTCGGCGACGGCCAGGTTGCTCCAGTTCCAGGTGCCGTCAGCGTTGACGACCTGCGCTCCTCGGTTGGTGCCGGCCTGCCAGAGGCGCATCGCGGCGCCCGCCGGGTCGGCGATGACCGCCGTCCGCCCGGCAGGGACGACGTCGGTCGGCGGCTGGAGCACACGTCCGCCGGATCGCCAGGCCGTCGCGGCGACGCCGTCGGCATCGTCGACCGCGACGTAGGTGTTCCACGTTGGCGGACCCGACGTCGCCGCCACGGTCCCGTCGCGCGGCACGCCGACACCGGCCACCGCCAGCCCGTCGAGCGAGGCGATGGCGTACCGGTCGGCCGACCTCGCCCCGGCCGGCCGGCGGTCCTCGAACGTCCAACCGAACACCCCGCCGTAGAAGTCGATCGCTGCGTCGACGTCCGGCGGCTCCACGTCGATCCAGCACGGCACCCCGGCGGGGTACCCGGCCCGGGCCGTCACGACGGCACCGGACCATCGGGTGGCGTCCACGGCTGCAGCCAGTCCGTCGCCGGCCACCCCTCGACGGCCGCCAGCAGCTCGTACATCGTGGCCCCGTCGATCGATTCCCGCACGATGTCGGCGTGGCCGGCGTGGCGACCGATCTCCTCGATCAGGTGCAGGAGCACCCAGCGCAGCGACCACGCATCCACATCGTCGGGGTACCACGGCACGCCCTTGGGCACCGGGACCGGCGCGTCGAGCGACATGCCCCGGACGACCTGCTCGGTGCTCGCCGCCACAGCGTCGAGCTCGGCCAGGGCATCGGCCAGCGACTGGTCCGGCCCGAGTCGGAAGCCCTCCTCGTACTCCTCGGCGCCGCCGCCGGCTCGCTGGAGCACCACATCGATCCAGCCGCGCTCCATCGCCGTGACGTGGGTGACGAGCCCGCCGATGCTCAGCGCACCCGCCGTGGGCGTCTGCCGCGCCTGCTCGTCGGTCAGGCCGTAGGCGGCGTTCTTGATCCCGTCACGCTGCTGGGCGATGTACGCCAACAGCAGCTCTCGCTCGTCGGTGAGGGGCGGGGCCTGTCCGGGCATGGTCGGTCTCCGTTCGTCGTCGAGGACACGATCAGCATGCGCCATTGAAGTGGACATCTGATGTCTACTTCTGCGGGGACACCTCGATGTCGGCGCGAGAAACGGCCGGCGCCGGCGCCCTGGGGTAGAAATGTCCCGTGTCCGACCTCGCGTCGACCGCGCCGCCGGCGACCGGCTCGCACAGCTCGCTGGCGTCGATGCGGTCGACCGGACAGTTCGGCGTCATCGTCTTCCTGGCGTCGGACGTCATGTTGTTCGCGCCGTTCTTCGCCGCCTACTTCCTGCTGCGCGCCAGCAACCAGCCGTGGCCGCCCGAGGGCGTCGAGCTCGACACGCTGCGGGCGGGGATCTTCACCGCCGTGCTGGTCGCCTCCTCGTTCACGCTCGTCGCGTCCGATCGTGCCGCCGAGCGCGAGGACGCCGGCCAGCAACGGCGCTGGTTGCTGATCACGATCGCCCTCGGCGCGGCCTTCCTCGCCAACCAGTTCGGCGAGTACGCCACGCTGCCGTTCACCGCCGACGACCACCCGTACGGCTCGACCTACTGGCTGCTCACAGGGCTGCACTCGGCCCACGTGTCGGCCGGACTGATCGCCATGGCCCTGCTGTTCGTCCGCTCCGCCCGCACCAACCGCCCTGCGGCGATCGCCACCTGGACCGGCGGCGTCTCGCTCTTCTGGCACCTCGTCGACGTCATCTGGTTGTTCCTCTTCGCCACGATCTGGGTCATCCGGTGAAGCTCCGCCACGTCGCCGTCGCACTGCCGCTGGCCGCTGCCGCGGCGGCCGGCGCCACGTCGTTCGCCGTGTCGGCCGACGACCGTCCGGCTCACGACCCGACGGCCGCCACGCCCGCCGCCGCACCCACGGACCTCGGCCGCACGCTGTACCGCACGCACTGCACCAGCTGCCACGGACTGCAAGGTGAGGGCGTCGAGGGACGCGGCCCGACGCTGCAAGCGGAGGGCGAAGCGTCGGTCGACTTCGTCCTGCGCACCGGCCGCATGCCGATGGCCGAGCCGAACATGCAGACCAGCCGCGGCCCGGTGCAGTTCTCCGAGGAGGAGATCGTGGCCCTGGTGGCGTACGCCGGAGCGTTCGGCGAGGGGCCGGCGATCCCGGACGTCGACATCGCCGCCGGGGACCTCGGCGCCGGCGGCGAGATCTACCGGCTCAACTGCGCGGCCTGCCACACCGCGTCGCTGGCCGGGGCGGCGATCGGCGGCGGCCGGGCCGCGCCGTCGCTGATGGAGTCGACGCCCACCGAGATCGGCGAGGCCGTCCTGATCGGACCAGGCGCCATGCCGGTGTTCGGTGACCTCACCGACCAGGATCGCAACGACCTGGCGGCATACATCGTCGACCTCCAGGAGCGCAACCGCGAGGTCGAGCTGCGCGACTTCGGCGGCGTCGGGCCGGTCGGCGAAGGGCTGGCGGCGTGGCTGCTGGCGCTGCTGCCGCTCGTCGCGCTGACCCGCTGGATCGGCTCGGCGCACGAAGGCCGAGACGTTGGCGCCAACCCGCCCGTCGACGAACACGGCGAGGTGGTGACGTGAGTTCGGCGACTGAGCGTCGCGACCAGGAGGCGCCGGACGACTTCCGCACCGGCCGGCCGGCCAACAAGCGGGCCGAGCGGGCAGCGATCGTTGCCTTCGTGATCGCCGTCGCCGGCGGCATCACCGCCGCCGTCGCCTACGCCACCGAGCAGACCGACCTGCTGCTCGGCCTCGGCCTCGCCGCGGCGCTCGGCGGCATCGGCTTCGGTCTCGTCTCGTGGGCCAAGTTCCTCGACCTCGACGAGCACGCCGTGCAGCAGCGCGAGCGTCTCACCATGACGCCCGAGGATGTCCAGGGCCTCGAGGAGGAGCTCGAGCTGACCCGCGAGACCGTCGGGCGGCGCAAGCTGCTCGTCGGGCTGCTGGGCGTGTCGTTCGTCAGCATGATCGTCGGCTTCGTCGGGCCGATCGGCTCGCTCGGCCCCCGCCCGCGCGGCGAGCGGGGACGCACGTCGTGGCGGGCCGGGTCTCGACTGGTGACCAGCGAGGGGGAACCCGTCGAGAGCGCGGCCGGCACCTTCGACCAGCTGATCACCGTGTTCCCGGAGGGCGCCATCGGTGTCGACGACTCCCAGGTCGTCCTGCTGCGCCTGCCGCCCGACCTCCTCACCACCCGCACCGTCGAGCGTGGCGCCGTCGACGGGTGGGTCGCCTACTCGAAGATCTGCACCCACGCCGGCTGCTCGGTCGGGCTGCTCGGTGTCGACAACCGCGCTCCCGACACGCTGCGCCAGCTCGTGTGCCCGTGCCACCAGTCCGTGTTCGACCCGCTGGACAGCGCCCGGCCGGTCGGTGGCCCGGCGCCGCGCCCGCTGCCGCAGCTGGCCATCGAGGTCGACGCTGAGGGCTTCCTCGTCGCCAAGGGCGAGTTCACCGGCGTGGTCGGTCCGCTGGCGTGGAACGAAGCGGACGAGTTCGAGGCATGAGCGCCGAAGACCCCGTTCTGGCCGAAGCAACCGGCTCACAGCAGCCGGTTGCTACTACCAGAACGAAGCGGCGCGGGCTGGTCGAGCGGTACGTCGACTCGATCGCCGGCCGGGTCGGCGCCGGGTCCGGGCTGCACAAGGCGCTGCGCAAGGTCTTCCCCCACCACTTCTCGTTCCTGTGGGGCGAGATCGCCCTCTACTGCTTCGTCGTGCTGCTGATCACCGGCACGTACCTGACGTTCTTCTTCGAGGGGACGCAGCAGACGGTCGTCTACGACGGCTCGTACGCCCCGCTGCGCGGCGTCGAGGTGTCCGGCGCCTACGAGTCCGTCCTGCGCATCTCGTTCGACGTGAAGGGCGGGTTGCTGATCCGCCAGATGCACCACTGGGCGGCGCTCGTGTTCGTCGGCGCCATCGCCCTGCACATGGCGCGGGTCTTCTTCACCGGCGCCTTCCGGCGGCCGAGGGAGATCAACTGGGTGGTCGGCGTGTTGCTGCTGCTGCTGGCGCTGGCCGCCGGCTTCACCGGCTACTCGCTGCCCGACGACCTGCTGTCGGGCACCGGCCTGCGGATCACCCAGGCGATCATCCTCGCCCTGCCGCTGATCGGTGAGCGGGCCACCTACCTGATCTTCGGCGGCGAGTGGCCCGGCACCGACATCATCGGCCGGCTGTACCCGGTCCACATCCTGCTCATCCCGGCGGCCATCGTCGCCCTGCTCGCCGTGCACCTTGCGCTCGTGTGGCGCCAGAAGCACACCCAGTTCCGCTCCCGCGAGGCGACCGAGCACAACGTGATCGGCGAACGGATCTGGCCCACGTTCGCCATGAAGTCGATCGGGCTGATGTTCCTCGTCGCCGGGGTGATCGCCGCGATGGGGGCGCTGTTCGAGGTCAACGCGGTCTGGCTGTACGGGCCCTACGACGTCGGCGCCGCCACCTCGTACTCCCAACCGGACTGGTACATCGGCTTCCTCGAGGGGTCCCTTCGCCTGTTCCCGCCCTGGGAGACGCGGGCCTTCGGGTTCATGATCAACAACCTGATCTACTCCGCGGTCCTGATCCCCGGCATCGTCTTCACCGGGTTGCTGCTCGTCCCGTGGATCGAGCGCCGGTTGACGAAGGACAAGCGCGAGGTCGACCGGGAGCACCACCTGCTCGACCGCCCGCGCGACGCACCGCACCGCACCGCTGCCGGCGCGGCGGCGATCACGTTCGTCGCCGTCCTGTTCCTCGGCGGATCACAGGACGTCATCGCCGGGACGCTCGGCATCTCGATCGGCAACATCACCACGGTCCTCCAGATCGCCGCCCTGGTCGGCCCGCCCATCGCCTACTGGACGGCGTACCAGCTGTGCGCCGCGCTTCGCCGTCGCGAAGGCCCCGAGCGCACCGAGCGGGCCGGAGTCGTGGTCCGCGACTCGGGCGGCGGCTACCACGGCGTCGGCGAGTCGGCCATCGACGCCGATGGCGAGCGCACCGACGACGCCGACGACGTCGACGACGCGCTGGACGAGCGCCTGACCGCAGGACCGGTCGGCGAATGATGATCAAGTTGCCTGAGCCGCTGACCGAACAGGCCGAGGAGATCGACGGCGTCTGGAACATCTTCCTGATCGGTGCCGTCGCCGTCTTCGCCCTCGTCACCGTGCTCGTCGTGGTGATCCTCATCCGGTTCCGCAGGCGCAGCGACCGGCTGCCCCGCCAGGTGCGCGAGAACATCCCGTTCGAGCTGACCTACACCGTCATCCCGTTGCTGATCGTGCTGGCGCTGTTCGTCATCACGTTCATCACCGTCCGCTCTGTGGACGCCGAGGCCGAGTCCGACGCCGATGTCGACCTGGTCGTCGACGTCATCGGCTTCCGCTGGCAGTGGCGGTTCGAGTACCCCGAGTCGGGGGTCGTGGTCAACGGGACCGAGCAGGACATCCCCGAGCTCGTGCTCCCGGCGTCGTCGACCGTGCGCTTCAACGTCACCTCCGTGGACGTGATCCACTCCTTCTGGATCCCGGGGTTCCGGTACAAGCGGGACATGTTCCCCAACGAGGTCGGCACCATCGACGTCGACATGAACGAGCGGACGGGGGCCTGGCCGGCCGGCGGCGTGTGTGCCGAGTTCTGCGGCCTCGACCACCACAAGATGTATTTCGACCTGCGCGTCGTCACGCCCGAGGAGTTCGCCCAGTGGGTCGCCGACAACGGGGGCGAACAGTGACGTTCAGTGCGTTCCCCGGCCACGCAGGCCGGCGCCGGAGGTCGACGTGACGATCACTGCGTTCCCCGGCCACGCAGGCCGGCGCCGGAGGTCGACGTGACGACGATCGATCCGCGACCGCGGACCTCCGAGACGGGCGGCGACGCCGAGCTGTTCGAGATCGACGACTTCATCGGTGACGGCCACGACGAGGACGGCGGGGCAGAGCACAAGGGACTGCCCCGCACGCTCGTCGGCTGGCTGACGACCACCGACCACAAGGCGATCGGCGTCGCCTACGCCGTCACCGCGCTCGTCTTCCTGGCCATCGGCGGCGCCCTTGCCGGGGTCATCCGGGCCGAGCTGGCCCAGCCCGGCGAGCAGTTCATCGACGAGGGCTTCTACAACCAGGTCTTCACGATCCACGGCAGCGTCATGGTGTTCCTGTTCGCCGTGCCGTTCGGGTTCGCTCTCGCCAACTACCTCGTGCCGCTGCAGATCGGCGCCCCCGACCTGGCCTTCCCCCGCCTCAACGCCCTGTCGTACTGGCTGTACCTGTTCGGCGGCGTGATCATGCTCGCCGGGTTCCTGACCGACGGGGGCGCCGCCGCCTTCGGCTGGTACGGCTACCCGCCGCTGTCCGGTCCCGTCGGATCGCCCGGCCTCGGCGCCGACCTGTGGATCGTGGCGCTGATCCTCACGGGCACGTCGGGCACGCTGAGCGCGATCAACATCATCACCACCATCACGATGATGCGGGCACCCGGCATGACCATGTTCCGCATGCCGATCCTGTCCTGGAACGTGTTCCTGACCAGCTTCATGGTCCTCGTGGCGTTCCCGGTGCTGTCCGGCGCGCTGGTGATGCTCGAGGCCGACCGACGATTCGGCACCCACTTCTACGACCCCGGTGCCGGGGGGTCGCCGATCCTCTACCAGCACCTGTTCTGGTTCTTCGGCCACCCCGAGGTGTACATCGTGGCCCTGCCGTTCTTCGGCGTGGTCACGGAGATCTTCCCGGTGTTCGCCCGCCGCCCGGTCTTCGGGTACAAGGGCCTCGTCCTGGCAACGATCACCATCTCGGCGCTGTCGACGTCGGTGTGGGCCCACCACATGTTCGTCACCGGCGCCGTGGTGCTGCCGTTCTTCGCCGCCACGTCGTTCCTCATCGCCGTGCCGACCGGCGTGAAGGTGTTCAACTGGATCGGCACGATGTGGGGCGGCTCGATCAGTTGGGAAGCGCCGATGCTCTTCTCGGTGGGCTTCCTGGTCACGTTCGTCGCCGGCGGCGTGACGGGCGTGATCCTGGCGTCACCGACGCTGGACTTCCACCTCAACGACACGTACTTCGTGGTCGCCCACTTCCACTACGTGATGGGGGGCACGGTGGTCTTCGCCCTCTTCGCGGCGATCTACTTCTGGTGGCCGAAGGTCACCGGCCGGATGCTCGACAAGCGGCTCGGGCAATGGCACTTCTGGCTGCTCGTGATCGGCTTCAACGCCACGTTCTTCGTGATGCACTTCCTCGGTCGCGACGGCATGCCCCGCCGCGTCGCCGACTACCAACCGACCGACGACTTCGAGCTGTGGAACCTGATCGCCTCGTTGGGGTTCGTGGTGCTCGTCATCTCGACCGTGCCGTTCCTATGGAACGTGATCGCGTCGTTCCGCAAGCCGATGACCGCCGGCCCCGACCCGTGGCATGCCAACTCGCTGGAGTGGGCGACCTCGTCGCCGCCGCCGGTCCACAACTTCACGTGGCTGCCGCCGATCCGCTCCGAGCGTCCGGTGTTCGACCTGCGGTGGATGAACCACGCCGACGTCAGCGCCATCGGCACGACCGACGCCTGGAAGAACCGCCAGGACCATGACACGCGCTGGGTCCCGTTGCACCCCTACGACCACGGCGAGGGCGACGCCCCATTGGCCGAGTCAGGTCCCGCCGAGCGCACGTCGCCGGCTGGCGGCAACGCCGGTCCCGACACCGACCCGGACCTCCGACGATGAGCACGCCGCACCGTCGGATCTGGGCGCGGACGTTCTCGAATTCGAGAACGTCCGCGCCCAGAAGCAGTCATGAGACTCCACGCCAGATCGGAGCGAGCGGATGAGGCTCGAGATGATCATGTGGACGGGGCTGACGCTCTTCTACGTGGCGATCGGGGTCATCTACTGGCTCGTCGACGGTGACCCGGCCGGAGCCTCGCTGCTGCTGATGGCCACGGGACTCGGCGGCCTGATCGCCGGATGGATGTGGGGCTGGCGGCGCCACAACGCCCATCCCCGACCCGCCGATCGTGGCGACGCCGACGTCGACGACGAGGTCGGTGTCGTCGGCGTGTACCCGACGGCCAGCGTGCGGCCGCTGGTGCTCGGTGTCGGCATCTCGGCCGCGGTGCTCGGCGCGGTGCTTGGCTCGTGGATGCTGCTGGCCGGCGTGGCCATCACGCTGTCGCAGGTCGCCCTCCTGACCCGGGACGCCGACCGGTGACGGTGCTGGCCCACTCGGCGGGGCTCGACCACGTGCTCGTCGGCGTGGCCGCCGCGCTGGCCGCCGTCGTCTACGGATGGGCGTGGGCGCGCCAGCCCCGGCGCGTGGCGTGGCGACTGGTCGCCTGGGTCGGCGGCGTCGGCATCGTGCTGTTCGCCTCGCTGCCGTGGGTGGAGTCGCTGGCCGAGGAGAGCTTCACCGGCCACATGGTGCAGCACCTGCTGGTGATCATCGTCGCCGCACCGCTGCTCGTCCTCGCCCGTCCGGTGCGGACGCTGGGGAGCGCGCGCTGGTTGCCGACGGCCAACGCGGCGGCACCCACCGGCCGGCGGTGGGCGGCGGCGTGGCGCACCTGTGTGCCGATCGCCGGTCCGCTGTTCTTCGTCGCCGTGCTGTACGTGACCCACCTGACGTCGATCTACGACCGGGCGCTGGATGACCGGCTGCTGCACGAGATCGAGCACGCCGCCTACCTGTTCGGCGCCGTGCTCACGTGGGGCGCCGTGCTCGGCGCCGGTCGGGCCAGCGCAGCGGCACGGGTCGGCGCAGTCTTCGGGGTCGCCGCCGGTGGGGCGCTGCTCGGCATGGTCCTGCTGTCGGCGCCGACCCCCCTCATCCCGACGTACGCCGAGTCGCTGGGCACGGCACGCGCCCTGTCCGACCAGCGGTCGGCCGCCGCGCTGATGTGGATCGGCGGGATGCTGACCACCGTGCCGTTGCTGCTCGTGGCCGTCTGGCGGTGGGCGTCGGCCGAGGAGCGGATCAGCCGCCGCGCCGAGGCGCTGCAGGGTCCGCCGGTGATCCCTGATCGCCGGCGGGTCGGACCGTCAGCGGGCTGATCGCCGCGCCGCCGTGTCGTCCGCGGGCGGTGCCATGACGTGCGGGGCGAGCTGGCCCGGTTCGACGAAGCCGTCGACGAACTGAGCGAGGTGGGACGCGTGGTCGAGAGCGACGGCGTGGTGGCGAACATGATCGGCGCGGACCAGCGCGGTCGGGCGGACGACGCGGATCACGACGGCCACGATCAGCAGTAGCACGCCGGCGACCGCCACGGACACCCACACGGAGGTGAGCTCCGTGATGGCAGCGAGCGTCAGTCCGCCGATCGGTGTGACGAGGCTCACGGAGGCGCCGTACAGCGCGAGCACGTGGCCTTCCATCTCCGCCGAAGTGTTCAGCTGGACGAGCGACGAGAGCACGGCCCGAGCGATCGCCAGGCCGAGGCCGATCGGGAGCAGGAGGCCGACGACGCTGAGCATCCGACCGGCGCCGCCCAGCTCGTCGCCGAGCAGGCCGATGACCACGAGCGACGCGCCACAGACGACGAGCACCGGACCGACGAGCCGGACCTTGGGATACTCCTCGTGGATCCGCCGGAGCACGAGCGCGACGAGGCTGCCGCCGACGGCGTAGAACGCGGTCAGCACGCCGAGCGCGTGGGCATCGTCGTCGATCTGATCGGCGATGGCCGGCAGCAGTGAGGCGATCGGCACCGCCAGGAGCGTCAGGAGGACGATCATCAGGATCGCCAGGCGGACCGTCGGCTCGGTGCGGATGTAGGCGACCGTCTCGCGACGCCGTACGCGAACGATGCGGCGGCGGCGCGGAGATCGCCTGGGTTCGTGCCGGGTGGCGATGATCAGCGCGAAGGGGAGGAAGCTCAGCGCGTTGAAGGCGAACGCGGATCCCGGTCCGGCCCACGTGATGACGAAGCCCCCGACCACGGCGCCGACGATCCTCGCCAGGGATCTGACGCTGACGAACAAGGCGTTCGCCTCGTGCAGCCGAGCGTCGGGCACCATGCCGCGCTCGAACTGCTGCCACGACGGGAAGCGCAGCGCGCTGCAGGTGCCGCCGAGCAGTGCCGCCAGCGTCAGCCAGGCCGGGGTCAGCCAGTCGATGATGTCGAGGAAGGCGACTCCGTTCCAGACGACCATGTGACCCACGTAGCACCAGGCGATGACCTGTCGGCGTTCGTGCGTCTCGGCGAGACGTCCGGCGGTGGGGCCGAGGAGGACGGCGGGGATGCTGAAGGCCGTCGCCACGATGACGGTGTGCACGATCGAGTCGGAGTGCTGGTACGAGACCCACGCCACCGCCAGCAGCGCCGACGAGCTCCCGAGGCTCGAGATCCAGGTGGCGATGACGAGCCCCCGCATCCCCGGCACGCGCAGCAGGGAATCGGCGCGGCGGCGGTCGCCGAGGACCTGCCGCAGCGGATGATGCGCGAGCACCCGACCACCTTCCACCGCCCGCCAGAGGTTGTCGTCCACGCGCGGACTGTACCCCTGCCCTCGAAAGCGCCTTGCATCACGGCGGGCCTCCCGGGCGAGGGTCCGCGACCGCGATGTCGGCCGAGACGTACCGTCCGTCCATGCCGGCCGGCGCCGATCCGCAGCGTCGACGGTGGCGCGACGATCCCACCGATGGTCAGGAGCCTGACTACCGGTTCACGCTGGCCAACGAGCGCACCTTCCTGGCGTGGATCCGCACTGCGTTGGGGCTGCTCGCCGGCGGCGTCGCCGTGCACCAGCTCGTCGAGTCCTTCGGGGTGCGCGGCGCACGGACCGGCCTCGCGCTGGGAGCGATCGCGCTCAGCGCCGTGCTGGCCGGCGGCGGCTACTACCGCTGGGTGACGGTGCAGCGGGCGGTGCGCCGTGGCGAGCCGCTCCCGCCGGCCCGGCTGGTGCCGGTCGTCGCCGGTGCGCTCGTCGTGATCGCCGTCGTGGCCTTCGTCCTGATCGCCACCGACTGATCGTGCCGGTGGCGATCGACCCAGGCCTGCAGGCGGAGCGCACCGAGCTGGCGTGGTGGCGGACGGCCCTCACCGCGGCCGTGGCCGGTGGGCTGATCGTGCGCGAGGCGTTCGAGCAGTCGGCGCACCCGGCGTTCGTCGTCGGCGGCGCACGTGGCGCTCGGCGCGCTGCTGCTGGTGGCCGTCCGCAGGGTCCTGGCGCTGCAGCGCCGCACGGCGGATCCCGTTGCCCCGGGCCGTCGGGCGACGGCGGTCGTCGTCGGCGCCACCGTCACCCTCCAGGCCATCGCCCTCGCACTGGTGGTGACCTGACGCTCACCGGGTTCTCAAGCGTTTTCAGGGGTCGCCGGCGGCCCTTTTCTACGGGAACAGTTGCAAGCACCCGGCCCAGCGAGCGGAGCGAGCCATTGCAGTCGTTGACGTTCTCGACGAGGAAGGAGATGCGGCACAGCGCTCCCCACTCGTCCATGTTGTCGCCGCGCAGCCCGACCGAGACGACGTCGAGCGCCTTGACGTTGCGCAGGCTCCGTTGCGCCTCGGCGAGCGCGCTCTTGACGGCGTCATCCGAGCTCGTGCTGGAACGACCGACCACCTCGATGATCTTCGTGACTGCCATGTTCGCCTCCGTTGGTGAGTTGCCGCCCAGCAGCATCGCGCGCTGGATCGGCGGCGCTGACCGCCTCCAGGCGAGCCAGCCCGACCTCGAGGGCGTGGCCGAGCCGGCGCCGGTGTCCCGTCGCCAGCAGATCGACGATCAGGCCCGTGAACATCGCCTTGGCCAGCGACGCCTCCACCACGGCGACGTCCGGCGGCAGACCGCCCGCCACGAGACGCCGCTCGATGTCGGCTCGCCAGGTGCTGATCTGCTCGGCCCGCACCGTCCCCGGCAGGCCGCTGACGGTGGCGTCGAGGGCGGCGGCCTCGATCCCCAACCGCACCAGTGCGAGGTTGGCGGGCGCGGCGTTCATCCAGCGCCACCAGCGCCGGAGGAGGTCGGCGGCGGACAGGTCCGGCTGCTGCTTCAGCCATCGCTCGCGCACGGCCAACTGCACCTCGGTGGCGCGGTCGAGGGCCGCCACGACCAGGTCCTCCTTGGGGCCGAAGTGGTGGACCAGCGCGTTGACGCTGACGTGCAGTCGCGCCGCCATCGGCCGCAGCGACACGTCGGCCAGTCCGCGCTCGGCGAGGTGGGCGACCACGCCGTCGAGCAGAGCCTGCCGGCGCCGCGCGTCCGGCGGCCGCCCCACGTCAGTCGCGCATCCTGGACCCCGACGGGTCGAGCACGGGCTCGGTGAGCAGGCGGGCCGGCCGGCGGTGGCCGATGATCTCGACCTCGAACGTCGAGTCGGGCGCCGCCAGCGCCGCCGGCACGAAGCCGAGGGCCAGCGAGCGCCCGCTGTGGTGGGAGTAGGCGCCGGACGTGACCCAGCCGACGACCGCGTCGCCGTGCCAGATCGGCTCGTCGCCGATCACGTCGGCTGGTTCGTCCGGATCGGGATCGACCTCCAGGTAGACGAGCGCCCGCTCTCGGCCCCGCGCCCGCTCGGTCTCGACGGCGGCGCGACCGATGAACTCGTGATCGAACTTGAGGTATCGATCCATGCCCGCTTCGAGCGGCGTGTAGATCGGGCGGTACTCCCGGAACCACGTGCCGAACATCTTCTCCATGCGCATCGACATCAGCGCCCGGAACCCGAACAGCGCGATCCCGTGCGGCTGGCCGGCATCCCACAGCCGATCGAACAGCGCCCGCTGGTGCTCGGGGGCGACCCAGATCTCGTAGCCGAGGTCGCCGCTGTAGGTCATCCGCCCGACCCACGCCGGCACCATGCCGAGGTCGACGCGGCGGAAGGACATGAACGGGAAGTCGGCCGTCGCCAGCGACGTGGTGGTCACGGACTGCAGCACGTCGCGGGCGCGCGGCCCGGCGACCGACAGCCCGACCAGCGACAGGGCGAGGACCTCGAACGTGATCCCTGAATCGATGGGCAGGTGGGCGAGGAACCAGCGCGAGTGGTGGACCTCGGCGGCTTGCGACCCGAACAGGAAGAAGTCGTCGTCGCCGATCCGGGCGACCGAGAACTCGCCGACGATGCGACCGTCCGGGTTGAGCATCGCCGTCAGCGCGATGCGCCCGACCTTGGGCAGGCGGTTGGTGAACAGGCCCTGCAGCCACTCGGCGGCGCCGGCACCGCAGACGCGGTACTTGGCGAAGTTGGAGCACTCCGTCAGCCCGACCCGCTCTCTCACGGCGCGGCACTCCTCGGCCACGACGGGGAAGGCGTTGGAGCGGCGGAACGTCACCTCCTCCGTCGGTTCCAGCCCGGGGCGCTGGAACCACAGGGGGTGCTCCAGGCCGAAGCCGGCGCCCCACACGGCGTTGTGCTCGGTCAGCCGGTCGTAGATCGGGGTCGTGTGCAGCGGCCGGGCAGCGGGCAGCTCCTCGTTCGGGAACGTGATGCGGAACCGGCGGCTGTAGTTCTCCCGGACCTTGGCGTTGGTGTAGGCGAGGTTGGCCCAGTCGCCGAAGCGGGCCACGTCCATGCCCCAGATGTCGAGCTGCGGGTCGCCGGTGGTCATCCAGTTGGCCAGCGCCAGGCCGACCCCGCCGCCTTGGGACAGCCCCGCCATCACCGCGCAGGCCACCCAGCAGTTGCGGACGCCGCGAACCGGACCGACCAGCGGGTTGCCGTCGGGAGCGAACGTGAACGGGCCGTTGATGATCCGCTTGATGCCGGCGGTGGCCATCGCCGGGTAGTGCTTGAAGGCGATCTCCAGGGACGGGGCGATGCGGTCGAGGTCGGGCGGCAGCAGCTCCATGTCGAACGACCACGGCGCGGTCTGCGGCTGCCACGGCACGCACGCTTGCTCGTACGTGCCCATCAGCATCCCGCCTCCCTCCTGGCGGATGTAGATCTCGCCGGCGAAATCGAGCGCCATCGGCAGCTCGTGGCCGGTGGCGGCGCGGTGCTCGGCGACCTCCTCCATGTCCTCGGTCACGAGGTACATGTGCTCCATGCCCAGCACGGGCAGCTCGAGGCCGATCATCCGGCCGATCTCGCGGGCCCACAGACCGCCGGCGTTGACGATGTGCTCGGCGTGGATCTCGCCCTTGTCCGTGATGACGTCCCACGTGCCGTCCGGGCGCTGGCGCAGGTCGTGCACCCACGTGTGGCGATACACCTCGGCGCCGGCCTGGCGGGCGCAGATGGCGTAGGCGTTCGTCACGCCTGACGGGTCGAGGTGGCCCTCGACGGGGTCGAACAGTGCGCCGACGAAGTACTGCTCTTCGAGCAGCGGGAACATCGCCTTGGCCTCGGCGGCGGTGATGATCTCCAGCTCCATGCCGAGGTAGCGGCCGCGGGCCTTGGCCATGCGCAGCCAGTCGAGGCGCTCCCGGTCGTCGGCCAGCATCAGCCCACCAGGCAGGTGGATCGAGCAGTCCTGCCCGGACCGGGCCTCGATCTGGCGGTACAGCTCGATCGTGTACTGCTGCAGCTTGGAGACGTTCGGGTCGCCGTTGAGCGTGTGCATGCCGCCGGCGGAGTGCCACGTCGAGCCGGCCGTCAGCTCCTTGCGCTCGACGAGCACCACGTCGGTCCAGCCGGCCTCGGTGAGGTGGAAGAGGACGGACGCGCCGACCACGCCACCGCCGATCACCACGACCTGGGTCTCGGACTTCACCGCAACTCCTCGCTTTCAGTTCTTGACGTTTTGGCCCCCGTCCGCAGTGTGCGTGACACCACAGGCCGGCCGTGCCCGGCTTCGCGAGCGAAGCGAGCTGACGGCAGTCCGGTCCACGCTCGTTCGACGGAGCGAGCCATCTAAAAATCCGTCGGGACGCCACCCTCGGCGACGCGCCGGGCGACGAAGTCGTCGAGCTCGGCCCGCACGGCCGGGTCCATCGCCGGCGGCTCGTAGGCCTCGAGGAACGTCTGGGCGAGCTGGGCCGCCTTGCCGGCCGCCTCGGGCCGGCCGGCCTCCTCCCAGCTCTCGTAGTTGCGCCAGTCGGACACCATCGGGCGATGGAAGGCGGTGCGGAAGCGCTCCTGGGTGTGCCCGACACCGAAGAAGTGCCCGCCCGGGCCGACCTCGCGCAGGGCCTCGAAGGCCAGCGTGTCCTCGTCGACGACGATCGGATCGAGGAAGGAGGCGACCATCGCCAGGAGGTCGGCGTCGACCACGAACTTGGCCAGCGAGGCGTGCAGCCCGCCCTCCATCCAGCCGGCACCGTGCATCAGGAAGTTGACGCCGCCCATCACCGCCCCCCACAGCGAGAACACGCTCTCGTAGGCGGCCTGGGCGTCCAGGCTGTTGGCCGCCGAGACGTTCGACGAGCGGTACGGCACCCCGTAGCGACGGGCCAGCTGGCCGCCCAGCATCGCCGTGCGCACGTACTCGGGCGTGCCGAACGCCGGTGCGCCCGACTGCATGTCGACGTTGGACGTGAAGCCGCCGTAGATCACCGGCGCGCCCGGCCGAACGACCTGGGTGAACACCATTCCGGCGAGGGCCTCGGCGTTCTGCTGGGCGACGGCACCGGCCAGCGTGACGGGCGCCATCGCGCCGGCCAGGGTGAACGGCGTCATCACGACGACCTGGTTGCGCGAGGACAGCTCGATGATGCCCTGGAGCATCGGGAGGTCCAGACGCAGCGGCGACGACGAGTTGACGACCGTGAACAGCGACGGTTCGCGTTCGAGCGTGGTGTCGTCGACCTGGCGGGCGATCTTGACCATCTCGACCAGGTCCCGGTTGCGTTGACGGCCGAGGCTGTAGCTGTGGGGGACCTTGTCGGTCAGCGTCAGGACGTCGAGCCCCGCCTCGAGGTGGCGCACCGACCAGTGGAGGTCGATCGGTTCGACGGGGTAGCCGCCGACGAAGTGGATGATCTCGAGGTGCTGGCACAGCTTGAGCAGATCGCGGAACCCGGCCCGGGTGCCGGGGCGGCGCACTCCGTCGAGGCCGACGAGATTGGGCGGGCTGCCGACGGAGCCAAAGGCGAGGTGGTCGCCGCCGATGGTCAGGGTGTGGGCTGGGTTCCAGGAGTGCAGTTGGAACTCGTTCGGACACGTGGCGACACGCTCGACGACCATCGCCGGGTCGAACCGCACCCGCTCGCCGTCGACCTCGGCGCCGGCGGCCAGGAGGAGGTCACGGGACTCGGGGTCGAGGAAGTTCATCCCGATCTCGGACAGCACGCGCAGCGAGGCCGTGTGGATGGCTTCCAGCTCGTCCTCCGACACGACCTCGGTCGGGCGGTAGTGCATCCTCGGTTGGGCGAACGGTCGCTGCGCCGGCAGGCGCGAGCGCTCGCCGCCAGCCCGGCGTCCCCGGCGTCGACCTACCTCTTGCTCGATCACCCCTCCCTCGTCGGTTTCCAGCACGATCGTTCCGGAACGTAGCGCCTCAGAACGCCTCGACCAGCTCGTCCCTGAGGAACGTAACGGTTGGGTGAGAAACCTCCTGGGTACGGGAACACGCGTCGCTCAACCATCGTTGAACCCCTCGAAATGACTGATTCCATCGGTACCTACCTCAACGACATCGGCAAGGTCGCCCTCCTCACCGCTGAGGACGAGCGCCAGCTGTCACAGATCATCGAAGCCGGCCGCGAGGCGGCCGAGCGGATGGACGCGGGCGAGCGCAGCCGGGTGCTGCGCCGGGCCGTGGCCGACGCCGCCACCGCCAAGGACCGGTTCATCCGGGCGAACCTGCGCCTCGTGGTGTCGATCGCCCGTCGATACCCCCTGCCCCAGGGCATGGACCTCGGCGATCTCATCCAGGAGGGCAACCTCGGCCTCGAGCACGCCGTCGACAAGTTCGACTGGCGCCGCGGGTTCAAGTTCTCCACGTACGCCACGTTCTGGATCCGCCAGGCCATCGGCCGTGCCCTCGACCAGAAGGGCAGCCTGATCCGCATCCCGGGCGACCGGGCCAGCATGCTGCGCTCCGCGCTGCGCCAGGTCGGCGGCGACATCGAGGGGCTCGACGCCGCCAACGCCGAGCTGCACCTGCTGACGTCGACGGCCTCGCTCGACAAGACCGTCGGCGACGACGGCGACGCCACGCTCGGCGACCTCCTGCCCCACGGTGACGACGGGCCCGAGTCGGCGGTCATGTCGATGGTCGACGGCGAGCTGCTGGACCAGCTGCTCGGCACGCTCGACGATCGGGCCCGCTTCGCCGTGGAGTCCCGGTTCGGGCTCGTCGACGGCGAGACCCGCAGCTACCGGGTCATCGGCGAGGAGCTCGGCATCACGTCGGAGGCCGCCCGCCGGCTCGTCGGCCGGGCCCTCGAGGTCCTGCGCAACGACGCCGACGGCATCCTCGCCGCCTGATCCCCTCGTTTACGTCCGGATTCTGGTCGCGCGGGCGACCAGCATCCGGACGTAAACGTTCAGGTCGTGCGGCGGCGGATCTCGGCGGCGATGGCGGGGACGACTTCGTGGAGGTCGCCGATCACGGCGTAGCCGGCCTTCGTGACCATGTTCGCCTCGGGGTCGGTGTTGACGGCGATGATGTTCTTCGCCGCCATGGCCCCGACCCAGTGCTGGATGGCTCCGGAGATGCCGCAGGCCAGGTACACGGTGGGCGCGATGCGGGTGCCGGTCTGGCCGACCTGATCCGTGTGGTTGCGCCAGCCGTTGTTGGTCACCGCCCGGGAGCAGCCGACGACGCCGCCGAGCAACCCGGCCAGCTCCTCGAGCGCGGCGAACCCGTCGGCCGACCCGACCCCACGGCCGCCGCCGACGACGACCGGCGCGGTGGCCAGCGTGATCCCGGCCACGCGCTCGACGCGGTCGCGCACGACGCTTCGGGCCAGCACCGCGTCGAGCTCCGGCTCGAACACGGCGATGTCGCCGCGGCCGGGTGGATCGCTCGTGGCGCCGTCCACCGAGTGCTCGGCGACCGTCGCCAGGTGCATGGTCGCCTGGCTGGTCGCCTCTTCGAGCAGCGAGCCACCCCAGCGCACCCGGGTCACCCGCAGCTCGGCGTCGTCGAGTTCGATGGCGGTGCAGTTGGCGACCATCGGCACGTCGAGCCGGGCCGCCGCTTGGGCGAGCACCTCGTTGCCCCGATCGGTGCCGGCAGCCAGCACCACCTGCGGCCGGACGTCGGCGACGACCTGGGCGACGGTCTCGCCCCACGCCTCGGGTCCGTAGTCCCCGAGCAGGTCGTGGTGGACCTGGCGCACCTCGTCGGCGCCGAGGGCGACCAGCTCGTCGGCGAGGCCGTCGGCCTTGGCCCCGATGGTCAGCGCGACGAGCTCGCCACCATCGCGCAACGACCGCCCGACGGCCATCGCCTCGCGGCTGGCGCCGGCGAGGTCGCCGCGATCGTGCTCGACGACCACCAGCACCGGAGCGCGATGTCGGTTCGCTCCCTCGAAGACTCGTCCGCTCACTGGAGCACCCCCAGCTCGTCGAGCAGGTCGACGACGGCCGGCGCGGCGTCCGGGCCGTGGCCGAGGATCGTCGTTGCGGTGACGCGTTCGGTCGGCCGTTGCAGCCGGACGAGTTGCTGGCCTCCCTCGGCGGCGTGCGATTCGTGGCGATCGACGACGACCTTCTTCGACGCCAGCCGGCCCTTCATGGTGGGGTAGCGCGGCAGGTTGATGCCTTCCTTGACGCCGACGCAGGCCGGCAGCGGCAACTCGTAGGTCTCCAGCCCGGCCGGCGCCTCGCGCCGCACGTTGACCACGCCGGCGGCGACCTCGAGGCCCTTGGCCGCGTTGACCATCGGCCGGCCGAGGGCGTGGGCGACGCGCACACCGACCTGGAACCCGCCGGCGTCGGCCGATTCGTTGCCGAACAGCACGAGGTCGAACGGTCCGCCGTCCGCCTCCAGCTCCCGCACGGCCTCCGTGATCGCCCGGGCCGTGCGCTGCGGGTCCCAGTCCGGCCCGTCGATCGGCACCAGCACGGCAGCGGCGGCGCCGACGCTGACGGCGACGCGCAGCTGCTCTTCGGCGGCGTCGGGCCCGACGGTCAGGACGGTGACCGAGCCGCCGTGCGCCTCGACCACCTGCACGGCGGCCTCGACGGCGCACTCCTCGTGCGGGCTGACCGTGAACCCGAGGTGGGTGGTGTCGATCGCCTGCTCGTCGGCGGTCAGGTTGATCCGCGCCCCCGGCGCCGGCACCCGCTTCACACACACGAGGATCTTCACCAACCCCCCGTTCTGGCCGTCGCAAACGACCGTTGTGAGTCGGTTCCTACCGCCAGAACGACCCTCATGACTTCATCCGGGAGTCGTCTGGATCGAACAGCGGCTGGCTGCCGACGCGCGCCACGCGCACCGGGAACAGCTCGTCCATGTACTTGACGCGCAGCTCGTTGCCCTCGACGGCGTGCTCGGGCGGCAGGTAGGCCATCAACAGGTAGGTGCCGAGGGACGGCGCGGCGCCGGCCGTCGTGACGCGCGAGACGCGGCCCTTGGCGTCGACGATCCGCTCGCCGTCGGGCGTCACGATCGGCTCGTTGCCACCGGTCGGGTAGCGGGCGACCCCGTCGGCGCCGCGGTGGTCGGTCATCTCCAGGGTGCACAGCGTCGCCACGGCCGGTCGATCACGGGCGGCGAGGTACGCCTCCTTGCCGATGAAGTCGGCCGATTTCACCTTCGGGCGGGCCAGCCCGGCCTCGACCGGGTCGTACTCGCTCTCCAGCTCGGCGCCCATCAGGCGGTAGCCCTTCTCGATGCGGCCGGTCACGGCGTACACGCCGATGCCGACGGGCAGGATGCCGTGCGGTTCGCCGGTGGCGAACACGGCGTCCCACAGCGCCAGCCCCTGGTCGGTGCGGGTGTAGATCTCCCACCCGTTCTCGCCGACGTAGGAGATGCGGAACATCACGGCCGGCCAGCCGTCGATCAGCACCTCGCGCACGGAGCCGTACGGGAAGCCGGCCGGGGAGAGGTCGAGGGGCTGGTCGGCCCGGCCATTGGCGTCGGTTACGAGGCCGGTCAGCGTCGCCTCGGCCTGCGGACCCCAGACGCCGAGCGTGCACCACGCCGAGGTGACGTCGGCGAACGTGACGGACCAGTCGGCCGGCAGGTGGCGGCGGAACCAGTAGGCGTCGCGGCCGCCATCGAAGGCACCCGTCACGACGCGGTAGTGCCGGTCGCCGAGGCGCATGATCGTCAAGTCGCTGCGGAAGCCGCCGCTCGGAGTCAGCAGCGGCGTGTAGATCGAACGGCCGACGGCCACGTCGACGTTGTTCACGCAGAGGTGCTGGAGGTAGTCGACGACGCCGGGGCCGGTGAGGTCGAACTCGTTGAACGCCGTGAGGTCGACGACGCCGACCCGGTCGCGCATCGCCAGGTGCTCGGCGTTGGTGATCGGCGACCACCAGCGGGCATCCCACTCGTGGGGCCGGTCGCCGCCGGCGGCCGGGTACTCCTCGAGCAGTGGCGCGTTCGACTCGTACCACTGCGGCCGCTCCCAGCCGCGAGCGTCGAAGAACACCGCGCCGAGGGCCTGCTCCCGGGCGTAGAACGGCGAGCGGCGGGCACCGCGGCGGGTGGCCCACTGCTCGCGGGGGTGGACGATGCCGTACGTCTTGTTGAAGTGCTCGGCGCAGCGAGCGTGGATGTGCTGCTCGGTGCGCTCGTGGGGGGAGAAGCGGCTGATGTCCGAGGAGTGCGGGTCGCACACGTGCGGGTAGCCATAGGTCATCCACTCGGCGACGAGCTGTGCGATGCCGGGCCCCTCCTTGATCCACACCGCGGCGGCCGACCACAGGTTGTGGACCTCGATGGTCTCGCCGAGCACGGGCATGGCGTCGGGGGTCAGCGACAGCAGCCCGTTGATGGCGTACTTGATCTCGGCGTCGCCGAGCATCTCCATCAGGTCGATGGCCTGCTCCATCTGGTCGTCGAAGTCGTCGGCCGTGAACGGCAGCTCGGTGGGCGACAGCGCCGACGCCTCGTTCGAGGGGATGTCGTCGGGGTGGTGGAAGATCGGCCGGTGGGCGTACGAGCCGACCTCCATCGACCCGGCGGTCTGGCGCTCGTAGCAGAACGTGTCCATGTCGCGGACGATCGGGTAGGCGACCTCGGACCCGGACTCCTGGAGCACGTCGATCGGGCCGACGTCGGCCATCTGGTGCACGGCGGGCGTCAGCGGGATCGTGGCGCCGGCCATGGCGGCGATGCGCGGGCTCCACACCCCGCAGGCGACGACGACGTGGTCGGCCTCGATCCGGCCCTTGTCGGTGACCACGGCGGCGATCCGGCGTTGCCCGGCGGACGGGTCGCCGACGGGCTCGGTCTCGAGGTCGAGCACCTCGGTGTTGGCGACGACCGAGAGCACGCCCTTGTCGAGCGCCTCCTGGCGCATCAGCGTGCCCGCCTGCAGCGAATCGACGACCGAGACGCTCGGCGTGTAGAAGCCGCCGAGGACGATGTCCTCGTTGATGAACGGGACGAGCTCCTTGATCTCGGCCGGCGTCAGCAGGCGGGCGTCGATGCCCCACGCCGTCGCCGACGTCATCCGCCGCCTGAACTCTTCCAGGCGGGACTTGGAGCGGGCGACCTCGATGCCGCCGCACATGTTGTTGACGCCGAGGTCGACGTACTGGCGCTGGCTCTCCAGCGTCAGCAGCGCCATCTCCTTGTTGTGGTCGGTGGGGAAGATGAAGTTGGAGGCATGGCCGGTCGAGCCGCCGGGGTTGGGCAGCGGGCCCTTGTCCAGCAGCACGAGGTCGGTCCAGCCGAGTCGAGCCAGGTGCCCGACCAGGCAGTTGCCGACGATGCCGGCGCCGATCACCACGCAGTTGGCCCGTGCGGGAACCTCGTCTGCGGCCATTCGCCCTCCTTGGGTGCACGGCGTTGCCGTCGCTGCTGATATATCATCACCGTATCAGTCTCGGGGCCCAGGCGTACCAGCAGATCCGGCGGATGATCGTCGGGCTCGAGCTCGCCCCCGGTGACGTCGTACGAGAGGACGAGCTGCAGCGCCGACTGGGCATCGGGCGGACGCCGATCCGTGAAGCGCTGCAGCGCCTCGCTCGTGAGCAGTTCGTGACCGTGCTGCCGCGGCGGGGGATGCTGGTCACGCCGATCGACGTCACCGAACTCGGGCTGCTGTACGAGACCCGGGCCGTCCTCGAGCCGTTCGCCGCCCGGCTGGCCTGTGGGCGGGGTCGGGAGGAGCACTGGACGGCGATGGTCGACGCCCTCGACCAGGCGGCCGGCGCGTCGACGCTGGAGCTGCTCGACCTGGACCGGACGTGCCACGAGCTGACGTGGGCGGCCGCCGGCAACCGGTTCCTGACCGACACGCTGGACACGCTGTACGCCCAGAGCGACCGGCTGTGGCACCTCTACCTGGCCGACACGGTCGCCGACGTGGACATGGCCCACGCCGTCGAGGAGCACGTCGAGATCCTCGCTGCCTTCCGCCAGTCGCGACGCCGACCGTGCCGCCGAGCTCGCCGAAGCCCACGTCCGCTCGTTCGACGCCCAGATCCGCGCCGCCCTGCGCACCCGCCTCGACGCCCCCCTCGCCGGCCGCTGACCCGCCTCGGGTTCTCAAGCGTTTTCAGGGGTCACCGATGGCCCCAAACCACCGGGAGAATCGACGCACGCCTCCGCAACCGGCGCGCTTGCAACTGCTCCGGTGATACGGGGCCGCAGATGGCCCCTGAAAACGCTTGAGAACCGGTCGGGTGGGGGATTCCACATGGCGGGACGATGCCGTATGGTGGAACACCTATGACCGGGGGACTGCCATCCGACCTGGACATCGCTCGCCAGGCGAGCCTCAAGCCACTGCCCGAGATCGCCGCTCAGCTCGGCATCGGGGAGCACCTGCTGGAGCCGTACGGGTCGAGCCTGACGAAGATCCGGCTGGAGGCGATCGACGAGCTCGCCGACCGCCCCCTGGCCAAGTACGTCGTCGTCACGGCGATCACGCCGACGCCGCTCGGCGAAGGCAAGACCACCACCACCGTCGGCCTCGGCCAAGCCATGGCCCGCATCGGCCGCCAGGCGGTGATCAGCCTGCGCCAGCCCTCGATGGGCCCGACGTTCGGCATCAAGGGCGGCGCAGCCGGCGGTGGCTACAGCCAGGTCATCCCGATGGAGCAGCTCAACCTGCACCTGACCGGTGACTTCCACGCCGTCACGGCGGCCCACAACCTGCTGTCGGCGATGCTCGACAGCCACCTCCACCAGGGCAACGCCCTGGACCTCGACCAGCACAACATCACGTGGCGACGGGTCCTCGACGTCAACGACCGGGCGCTGCGCAACATCGTCATCGGGCTCGGCGACAAGGCCGACGGCGTGGTCCGCCAGACCGGCTTCGACATCACCGCGGCGTCCGAGGTGATGGCCATCCTCGCCCTCGCCACCTCGCTCGACGACCTCAGGGCGCGCCTCGGGCGGATCGTCGTCGGTTACACGCCGAGCGGCGACCCGGTCACCGCCGAGCAGCTGGAGGGCGCCGGCTCGATGGCCGTCATCATGCGCGAGGCGATCAAGCCCAACCTGCTGCAGACGCTGGAGAACACGCCGGTCATCGTCCACGCCGGCCCGTTCGGCAACATCGCCCACGGCAACTCGTCCGTGCTCGGTGACCTGATCGGCATCCGCGGCGGCGAGTACCTGATCACCGAAGCCGGCTTCGGCGCCGACATGGGCGCCGAGCGCTTCTTCAACATCAAGTGCCGGGCCTCCGGGCTCGTCCCCGATGCCGCCGTGATGGTGGCCACCGTGCGCGCCCTCAAGGCGCACTCCGGCAAGTACCGCATCGTCGCCGGCAAAGCGCTGCCGCCCGAGCTGCTCGAGGAGCGCCCCGACGACGTCGAGGCCGGCGCCGCCAACCTGCGCAAGCAGATCGAGAACGTGCAGCTGCACGGCGTCACGCCCGTCGTGGCGATCAACGCCTTCCCGACCGACCACGCCTCCGAGCACGACGTGATCCGCCGCGTCGCCGAGTCGATGGGCGCCCGCGTCGCCGTGTGCACCCACTTCACCGACGGTGGCGCCGGGGCGACCGACCTGGCCCACGCCGTCGTCGAGGCCTGCGCCGAGCCGAGCTCGTTCCACTACCTGTACCCGTCGGACGCATCGCTGGTGGAGAAGATCGAGACCGTGGCGACCAAGGTCTACGGCGCCGGCCGGGTCGAGATCCTCCCCGCCGCAGCGCGCCAGCTGGCCAGCTACGAACGCAACGGCTTCGGCCACCTGCCGGTGTGCATCGCCAAGACCCACCTGTCGATCTCCGCCGACGCCTCGCTGAAGGGCGCGCCGACCGGCCACGAGCTGATCGTGCGTGAGGTGCGGGCCTCCGTCGGCGCCGGGTTCGTGTACCCGATCTGTGGCGAGATGCGCACGATGCCGGGACTCGGCAGCAACCCGGCGGCGGCCGTCATCGACCTCGACGAGCACGGCGAGATCGTTGGCTTGTGCTACTGATGGCCTCGCTCGCTCCGAAGACTCCGCTCCTCGGCCTGGGCCGGGCAAGGCCGGCCTTGGCTGACATGCTCACTGCGGAACAGGCCAAACGGTTCTGACAACCCCGGTGTCCCGTGGGGGAGGACGTCCACGGGACACCGAGAGATCAGGCGGCGACGGCGGACCTCGTTCCGGCCCGGGCCGCCACGTCCTGGCACGCCGCCACCAGTGCCGGCACAAACCGCGCCGGTTGGGTCGTGCAGACCGCGTGCCCACCGTCGACGGCGAAGCGGGTCGCCCCCCGCACCCGATCGGCCATCTCCGCCTGTCGTGGCGTCGGCACCACGTCGTCGGCGGTGGTGACGACGACGGCCGCCGGCACGTCGACCCCGCCGATCCACGGCCGCGAGTCGTAACGCAGCAGCGCCTTGCCGGCGGCGACGATGTCGCCCCAGTCGTGGCGGGCGACCTCCTCGTAGCCCCACCACGGCCGCCCCCGCCGGACCCGCCACTGATGCCACCGGTCGAACGACACCGCGGCGAGGCGTTCGAGCGGCAGGGCCTCGGCCAGCGCCCCGGTCCCGACGGCGACGCCCGACAGCACGCGCTCGCGCACGGTTCCGCTGAACGTGCAGCTCGTCGCGCACAGGACGATGCCGTCGAGCAGGCGCCGGTGGCGACGCCACAGCAGCTGGGCCACCGGCCCACCCATCGAGTACCCGACGGGGATGCACCGCTCGACGCCGAGCGTGCGGACGAGCGCGGCGACGTCGTCCGCGCAGTCCTCGAGACGGAACGGCGACGTCGAGCGGATCCCCTTGCCGTGGCCGCGGAGGTCCATGGCGATCACCCGGAAGTGCTGCCCGAGCGGGCCGTAGCTCCCGCACCAGTTGAGGTCGCTGGTCGCCGTCCACCCGTGGAGCAGGACGAGGACCGGCGCGCCGGGCGGCCCGGCCAGCTCGCGCACGAACGTCCGCCCCCGGCCCGGGAGGCGCACGAAGCGACCGCCCGGCAGTTCGCCGTTGGCAGCGGAGGTCACCGCAGTTGCGGCGGACAGCACCGGCCCCTCCGACCGGTGCTGTCCGTCGAACCCGCCCATTGGCCCCCTCCTCGCCATGTGGTGAGCGCGCGCCAGCCATCGAGATACGCGGTCCGTGTTGTGGAACGGTCCCACATCGTGGAATCCTGTAGCCGTGCCGGGAGTGCAGTCCGTCGAGCGGGCGTTCGCCATCCTGCGGTACCTGTCGGGCGGACCGGCCGGGGTGTCCGAGGTGGCCGAGCGAGTGGCGCTCCCCAAGAGCACCGTCTCTCGCCTGCTCTCGACGATGCAGGACCTCGGCGCCGTCGAACAGACCGGCAACGACTACCGCATCGGCGACGGGTTGGCGGACCTGGCGTCGGCGACGCTGCCGAGCCGCAGCGTCGTGGCCGCCGCCCGCCCCCAGCTCACCCAGCTCGTCGAGGAGCTGGACGAGGTCGCCGGCCTCAGCGTCCTCGACGTGAGCGACGTCGTCTACCTCGATCAGGTGGCCACCGACCACCAGGTCCAGGTGCGCGACTGGACCGGTGAACGGATCCCGGCCCACCTGGCCTCGTCGGGCATGGTCCTGCTCGCCGCCATGGACGCCGCCGACCTCGACCGGTTCCTCGCCGGCCCGCTCCCGTCGATCGACGGCCATGGCCGCGTCGATCCCGGAGTGCTGCGCCGGCGGTTGGCGTCGATCGCCGCCGACGGGTTCGTCTGGACGCAGGACGAGTACGTCCCCGGGGTCAGCTCCGTCGCCGCACCCGTCGTCGGGCCCGGTGGGCGAGCCGTCGCCGCCGTGCACGTGCACGGGCCGTCGTATCGGTTCCCACCTGGCGACGACGCGACTCGCATCGCCGGGCTCCTCGTCGACGCGGCCCGCCGGATCGGGGCCCGCCTCGGCGGCGCCGACGCGGCGATCGCCAGCTGAGCCGGCCGGTCGTGGCGTCACTTCGCGACCTGCCGATCCTCGACGCCGCCGACGTGGCTGGCGCCGCGTCGTACGACCACCTCATGGACGCGCTGGCCGACGGTCACCGCCGGCCGGCTCCGCTCAGCCGGCGCACCGTGTTCGGGCCCGGCGGCAGCGACCAGTCCTTCCTCGGCCTGCCGGCGTGGTTGCCCGGCGAGGGCCTCGGCGTGAAGCTGGTGACGGTGTTCCCCAACAACCTCGCCGCCTCGCGACCGTCCGTGCAGGCGGTGTACGTGCTGTTCGACGGGGCCGACGGGAGCCCGCTGGCGTTGCTCGACGGCACCGAACTGACCTACCGCAAGACGGCCGCCGACTCGGGGCTCGGCGCCCGGTTCCTCGCCCGCCACGACGCCACGACCCTGCTGATGGTCGGGGCCGGTGGGCTGGCACCGCACCTCGTGGCCGCCCACCGCACGGCGCGCCCGTCGATCGAGCGCGTGCTGGTCTGGAACCGCACGCCGGCCCGGGCAGTGGCGGTCGCCGGTGCCGTCGGGGGCATCGCCGTCGACGACCTCGACACGGCGATCGGCGAAGCCGACGTGATCTGCACAGCCACGATGGCGAAGGATCCGTTGGTCGCCGGTCGCCTCGTCCGACCGGGCACCCACCTCGACCTCGTCGGCGCCTTCCTGCCCGATCACCGCGAGGTCGACGACGACGCCGTCGTGCGCGCCGAGGTGTTCGTCGACGACCGCGAGGCGACGCTGGCCGAGGATGGCGATCTCGTCATCCCGCTGGGCGCCGGGTTGATCGACGAGTCCCACGTCCGCGGCGACCTGTGGCAGCTGTGTCGCGGCGAGGTCGACGGGCGATCGAGCGACGACGCCGTCACGCTGTTCGAGAACGGCGGCGGCGGCCACCTCGACCTCATGGTGGCTCGAGCCATCTGGGCCAGTGTGAGCGAGCGACCGGGCTGGACCAACACGTCATCGGTCCGATGAGTCGAGCGAGCGATCAGGCGCGGTGAGTGCACGAGTAGGTTCCGTGCCATGAGCCGGCGATCCGGGGGACGGGCGGCGCGCCAGGAGCAGCGGGCCCACGCCGTCATCGAGCGCCAGCCGTTCCTCACCCGCCCGCTGGCGCCGGTCGAGATCGTGTCGGACGAGGGGCTGGCGCTGCTCGAGCACAACGCCGAGCTGATCCTCGAGGAGGTCGGCATCGAGGTGCGCGACTACCCGACCGCGATCGAGCGGTTCGCCGCCGCCGGGGCCGACGTGGACGGCACCCGGGTCCGGTTCCCCCGTGGCCTGTGTCGCTCGCTGGTCGCAACGGGGCCGGCGATCTACACGCAGCACGCCCGCAACCCCGCCAACTCGGTGCAGATCGGCGGCGACGCCACGGTGTTCGCGCCGAACTACGGGTCACCGTTCGTCCACGACCTCGACAACGGGCGGCGCTACGCCACGCTCCACGACTTCGAGAACATCGTCAAGCTCGCCTACCTCCACCCGTATCTCCACCACTCGGGCGGCACGGTGTGCGAGCCGGTCGACGTGCCGGTCAGCAAGCGCCACCTCGACATGGTCTACGCCCACCTGCGCTGGAGCGACAAGGCGTTCATGGGCTCGGTGACCGCCGGCGAGCGGGCGGCCGACTCGGTCGAGCTGGCCCGCATCGGGTTCGGCGGCGACCTGGGCGACCGCACCGTGATCACGAGCCTGATCAACGCCTCCTCGCCGCTGGTGTGGGACGGATCGATGCTCGAGGCCGCCGAGGTCTACGCCGCCGCCAACCAGGCAACGGTGATCACGCCGTTCATCCTCGCCGGTGCGATGGCCCCCGCGACGGCCGCCGGCGCTGTCGCCCAGACTCTCGCCGAGGCGCTGGCGGGCATGTCGTTCATCCAGCTGGTGCGGCCCGGCGCGCCGATGGTCCTCGGGTCGTTCGCCAGCTCGATGTCGATGCAGACCGGGGCGCCCACGTTCGGAACCCCTGAGCCGGCGATCATCCTGTACGCCATGGCGGCGCTGGCCAGGCGGCTGCAGCTCCCGTTCCGTTCGGGCGGCGCGCTGACGGCATCGAAGGTCCCGGACGCCCAGGCTGCCTACGAGAGCATGTCGTCCATGCAGCCGACGCTGCTCGCCGGGACCAACCTCGTGCTCCACGCCGCCGGGTGGCTGGAGGGCGGACTGGCCGTCGGGTACGAGAAGTTCGTCCTCGATGCCGACCAGCTGGGGATGCTGTCGACGTTCGCCGCAGGGCTCGACCTCAGCGAGAACGCCCAGGCGATCGACGCCCTCAGGACCCACGAGCCCGGTCAGCACTTCCTCGGCACCGAGCACACGCTGGCCAACTTCGAGACGGCCTTCCACCGCTCCGAGGTGGCCGACAACTCGAGCTACGAGCAATGGCTCGAGGACGGTTCGCTCGACGCCGCGCAGCGGGCCAACCGGCTGTGGAAGCAGCGGCTGGCGGCCTACGAACCGCCGCCCATCGACGGCGCCGTCGACGAGGAGCTGCGCGACTACGTGGCCCGCCGCAAGTCCGAGCTCCCCGACACGTTCGCCTGACCGGCATCACGCCAACCGCTGGCAGGGGGACGTCGCCGCACCACCGCACCACCGCACCACCGGCCTGGACGAGACCGGTCTGTCTCACTAGGATCGCAGCTGCGCCCGGCGGTCGGGGATCAGGTCGGGCGTGATCAAGGCTCGAGGAGCCTGTCCGTGCTCGTTGACGTCCGTACCGCCGCCCGCCTGCGCGGCGAGCAGCCGATCGATCTGCCCGGCGCGCTGGCGTCGATCATCGAGGCGGTGCTCGACGGCCCGCTCGATCTCTCTCGGCTGCGCATCGTCTGCGACTGGATCCAGTACCGCCACAACTTCCGGGAACCGGTGACGTTGCGCGCCATCGTGCCGGCACCGGGGCGCGGCCGCACCAACGGAGCCGTCAACGTCGAGATCGCCGTCGACTTGCGACGCTCGGGATCGGCAGCACTCGTCGAACCGGTCTGCTCGAGGTGCTCGATCGAGTCCTTGACGGCAGCGTCCTGCTGTTCCTCCAACGCGGCCTTGTCGATCCGGCGTCGTAGGCGGCGTAGGCCACGGCTGCCCCCAGCAGACAGACCGGTCTCACTCAATGGACGGTCGCCCTCATCTGCGTGTCAACGGCGCTGGTAGCGTCGAGGTGAGATGGTGACCTCGACCCGTGCCGTGGGCAGGACGTCGAGCAGCGAAGCGCGCGAGCGCGTCCTGTCGACCGCCTACACCCTGTTCTGCCGGCACGGCATCCGCGCCGTCGGGGTGGACACCATCATCGAACGGTCGGGCGTGGCGAAGATGACCGTGTATCGGCACTTCCGGTCGAAGGACGCCCTGGTGCTCGCGGTGCTCGAGCGTCGTGAGGAGCTGTGGACCCGCCAGTGGTTGGAGGCCGAGATCAAGCGCCGGGCCGACGCGCCGACGGACCGGCTGCTGGCGATCTTCGACGTCTTCGACGCCTGGTTCCGCAAGCGCTCGTTCGAGGGCTGCCTGTTCGTCAACGTCCTGCTCGAGTTCGACGACCGCAACAACCCGATCCACCGGGCGTGCCGTGACCAGCTGGCGCGGATCCGTGAGCTGCTGATCGAGTTGGCCACCGAGGCCGGGATCGCCGACCCCGACCACTTCGCCCGCCAGTGGCACATCCTCATGAAGGGGTCGATCGTGTCGGCCGGCGAGGGTGACGCCGAGGCGGCCAAGCGGGCCCAGGAAGTGGCCCGCCTGCTGCTCGCCGCCCACGTCGTGGCGGCATCGTCGGCGGCGCCCGTACCGACCACCTGAGCGGCGGGCCCACGTCGCCATCTGGGCGCGGAGGATCTCGAAATTGAGAACGTCCGCGCCCAGACGGCCGATTGGGAACGATTTCGGGGCTCACTGCGTGCGGCAAGCGCCGGCTGCAGCCGCTATGTTCCACGATGCGGTTGCGTTCCGCATCATGGTTCGTTCGACGGTCCGGGAGACTCGGCATGGAGACACGCTGATGGGCGAGCAGGACGACGACATCGATCTGGCCGCGCTCGACGATGCCGAGCTGACCGCCCAGATGCACGACGACCTCTACGACGGGCTGGCCGACGAGATCGTCGAGGGCACGACGATCCTGCTCGACCGCGGGTGGGGACCGGACAAGGTCCTCGCCGAGGCCCTCGTCGAGGGCATGCGCATCGTCGGCATCGACTTCCGCGACGGGATCCTGTTCGTGCCCGAGGTGCTGCTGTCGGCCAACGCCATGAAGGCCGGGATGGAGATCCTCCGCCCGCTGCTCGCCGAGACCGGCGCCGAGCCCGTTGGCAAGGTCGTCATCGGCACGGTCAAGGGCGACATCCACGACATCGGCAAGAACCTGGTGGCGATGATGATGGAGGGCGCCGGGTTCGAGGTGATCGACATCGGCATCAACTCCGACGTCGACAAGTACCTCGCCGCGCTGGCCGAGCACCGTCCCGACATCCTCGGAATGTCGGCGCTGCTGACCACGACGATGCCGTACATGAAGGTGGTGATCGACACGCTGACCGAGAAGGGCCTGCGTGACGACTACATCGTCCTCGTCGGCGGCGCACCGCTGAACGAGGAGTTCGGCACGGCCGTCGGTGCCGACGCGTACTGCCGCGACGCCGCGGTCGCCGCCGAGACCGCCAAGCAACTGGTCAGCGCCCGCCGACGGCAGCACGCGGAGCCGCCGGGACCATCGGTTGCCTGACGTGTTGATCATCGCCTGCGGTGCGCTGGCCGGCGATCTGCGGGCCGTGCTGCCCGACCAGGTGGAGGTGCGCTACCTCCCGGCGCACCTCCACAACCGTCCCGAGCGGATCGTCCCGGCGATCACGCCGCTGCTCGAGGCCGCCGCCGGCCCGGTCTTCATCGCCTACGCCGACTGCGGGACCGGCGGTGCGCTGGACCGCCTGCTCGCCGACCACCCCGGCGTCACCCGGCTCCCCGGCGCCCACTGCTACGAGTTCTTCGCCGGCGCCGAGCGCTTCGCCGAGCTACACGACGAGGAACCGGGGACGTTCTTCCTCACCGACTTCCTGGCCCGCCACTTCGACGCCCTCGTGTGGCAGGGCCTGGGGCTCGATCGGCACCCCGAGCTGCGCGACCTCTACTTCGGCAACTACCGCCGGGTCGTGCTGCTGTCGCAGTCGACGGACCCCGCCCTGGTGCTCGCCGGTCGGGCGGCGGCGGAGCAGCTGGGGCTGGCGTTCGAGCATCGACACGTCGGCCGCGCCGAGCTCGCCGCGGCGATCCCAGTGTTCGTGCGGAAGGTCGCCTGATGCCTCGCCGCAGCAACGACGTCGTCGTCATCTACTGGCGCGACATCCCGGCCCAGGTCAACGGCCAGGCCGGGCGAGATCGGCACCAGGTCGCCCTGTCGGACAAGTTCCAGCGGGCCATCGACCGGGCCAAGCGCAAGGCCAAGATCCACACCGCCCACGAGGACGTCGCCCAGTGGCGACGGGTCAGCCAGGTGTGCGACGGCGACGTGGACGCGGCGGCGCGCGCCGAGGCCGAGCGGTTGGAGTCGGCCTACAGCCCCGAACGCCTCGGCGCGCTGGCCTTCGCCGGCGGCTGGGAATCAGACCTGCAGATCGAAGGAACACCATGACCCAAACCGTCACTCCGTTCCCCGGCCACGGAGGCCGTTGCTGGCCGCTCGCTCGCTGGCGCTCGCTCGCTCGCAACTGCGAAAGGAAACCATGACCCAGACCGTTGTCAGCTCGGCGACCAAGGAGGTCGTCATCGGGTTCGACCGGCCGTTCGTGATGATCGGCGAGCGGATCAACCCGACCGGGCGCAAGCTGCTGGCCGACGAGATGAAGGCCGGCGACTTCAGCCGCGTCGAGGCCGACGCCGTCGCCCAGGTGTCCGCCGGCGCCCACATGCTCGACGTCAACGCCGGCATCCCGCTGGCCGACGAACCGGCGCTGCTCGCCCGCGCCATCCAGCTCGTGCAGTCCGTCACCGACGTGCCGCTGTCCATCGACTCGTCGATCGTCGAGGCGCTGGAGGCTGGCCTGGCCGTGTACCAGGGCAAGCCGCTGGTCAACTCGGTGACCGGCGAGGACGAGGTGCTGGAGCGCGTGCTGCCGCTCGTGGCCCGCTACGGCGCCGCCGTCGTCGCCATCTCCAACGACGAGACCGGCATCAGCGAGGACCCGGACGTCCGCTACTCGATCGCCAAGCGCATCGTCGAACGGGCCGCCGACCACGGGATCCCCGCCCACGACGTGGTGGTCGACCCGTTGGTCATGCCGATCGGTGCCATGGGCACCGCCGGCCAGCAGGCCTTCACGCTGATCCGCCGCCTGCGCGAGGAGCTGAAGGTCAACACGACGTGCGGTGGCTCGAACATCAGCTTCGGCTTGCCCAACCGCCAGGTCGTCACGGGGACGTTCCTGGCGATGGCGATCGGCGCCGGGATGACCTCGGCGATCATGAGCCCGCTGCATCCCGAGGTGCGCTCCGCAGTGCTGGCCGCCGACGTGCTGACCGGCGCCGACCGCGACTGCGCGGCCTGGATCCGCGCCAATCGCGACCCCAACGCCGCCGCCAGCGAGCGGGACGCACGCGGCCGCCGCGGCCGCCGCAACGCAGTGAGGGCGGCGTCTGCGTGAGCGAACAGCGCGCAGCTGACGTCTTCGCTCACGCAGAGCGCCGGGAGGCGGCACCGGCTTGACGTTGCATCGAGTGGTGTTCACGCCCTCCGGCCTGGAGGGCAAGGTGGCCGACGGGACGTCGGTGCTGGACGCGGCGCGCCAGATCGGCGCCGACCTCGACACGGTGTGCGGCGGGCGGGGGATCTGCGGGCGGTGCCAGGTCACGCCGAGCATCGGCCGCTTCGCCAAGTGGCACCTCGACGTCGGCTCGGACGCGCTCGGTCCGCCGGCGGCGATCGAGCTCGACTACCACGGCAACCGGCCGCTCGCCCCCGGCAACCGGCTCGGCTGCGCCGCGCGGGTCCACGGTGACGTGGTCGTCGACGTCCCGGCGACCAGCCAGGTGCACCGTCAGGTGGTCCGCAAGGACCTCGCCCTGCCGCCGGTCGTGGTCGACCCTCGCCTGACCCTGCACTTCGTCGAGGTGCCGCCAGCGGTGCTCGGTGACTCGGCGAGCGCCGGCGGCGCGCTGGCCGCTGCGGTCGCCGGGCAACACCACCTGGCCGAGCCCGCCATCGCCGCCTCCCTGCTGCCGGTCGTCCACCGGCTCCTCGCCGCCGACGGCGGCGCCGTCACCGCGGCGGTGCGCCGCGACGTCGACGACGCCGACGCCGGCGTGATCGTCGCCGCCTGGCCCGGGTACGTCGACGCCGCCTATGGACTCGCTGTCGACGTCGGCTCGACGACGATCGCCGGGCACCTCTGCGACCTGTCGACCGGCGACGTGGTCGCGACGGCCGGACGGATGAACCCGCAGATCCGCTTCGGCGAGGACCTGATGAGCCGGGTGTCGTACGTGATGATGAACCCCGGCGGCGAGCAGCAGCTGACGGCGTCCGTGCGCGGCGCGCTCGACGAGCTCGTCGGCGAGCTGGTCGCGGCCACCGGCACCACTCGCGACCGGATCCTCGACCTCGTCGCCGTCGGCAACCCGATCATGCACCATCTGCTGCTCGGCATCGACCCGACGCCGCTCGGCTCGGCGCCGTTCGTGCTGGCCACCGCGGACCCGGTCGAGCTGCCGGCTGCGGGACTCGGCCTCGACCTCCCGAACGCGTCGGCATGGGTCGGCCCGTGCATCGCCGGTCACGTCGGCGCCGACACGACGGCGGCCATGCTCGCCGAGGGCCCGCACCGCGGCGACGCCATGCAGCTGCTCGTCGACGTCGGCACGAACGCCGAGATCGTGCTCGGCGATCGCCACCGCCAGTTCGCCGCGTCGAGCCCAACGGGACCGGCCTTCGAGGGCGCCCAGATCAGCTGCGGGCAGCGGGCGACCACCGGAGCGATCGAGCGGGTGCGGATCGACCGGGCCACGCTCGAACCGCGGTTCAGGGTGATCGGCACGGACGCGTGGTCCGACGAGCCGGCCTTCGCCGCCGCCGGACCGTCCGTCACCGGGGTCTGCGGCTCCGGGATCATCGACGTGATCGCCGAGATGTTCCTGGCCGGGGTCGTCGACGCCGACGGCACCATCCGGCCCGAGCTGGCCACGACGTCGCGGCGCGTCGTCGCCGACGGGCGCACGTTCGCCTACGTCCTGTACGACGCGGCGGGAGGTGGCCCGCGGCTGACGATCACCCAGAACGACGTCCGGGCGATCCAGCTGGCCAAGGCTGCGCTGCGGGCTGGGATCGAGCTGCTGCTCGACCACGCCGGACGCCCGGAAGTGACCGACATCCGTCTCGCCGGCGCCTTCGGCGCGCACATCGACCCGGTGCACGCCATGGTCCTCGGGCTCGTGCCCGACTGCCCGGTCGAGGGCGTGCGCTCGGTCGGCAACGCTGCCGGCGCCGGCGCCGTCCACGCCCTGCTCTCGCGAGCCAAGCGGGCCGAACTGGTCGCTGCCGCCCGCGACGTCGTGAAGGTCGAGACGGCGACCGAGCCGCGCTTCCAGGAGCTGTTCGTGGCCGCGATGGCGATCCCGCACGCCAGCGCACCGACACCGCAGCTGGCCCGTGTCGTGGAGCTGCCCACCCGCACGGCGGCCACGGCGACCCGGCGCCGGCGCAGGAGTCGGCGATGAGCGAGGGAGTCTTCGACCGAGCGAATCATCAGCAAGGTCTTGTTGTTCATGGCCGAGTACCTGCTGCGAACCTGCGTGGCGTTGCCGACCACGGTGAGGGTCCTCCATGAACCTCAGGGCGGCGTTCCGGCGTGAGGGCGCGGCCGCGCCGGGTGTCAGCGACGACGTTCGCCGACTCGTCGCCCGCACCCGCTACGAGCTCGTGCCGATGAAGGGCGTGGAGGAGGCGGCGCTCGACCTGGCGCCCGGTGCCCCGGTGTCCGTGACGTGCTCGCCGGCGAAGGGCGTAGCGGCGACCCTCGAGCTCTCGGCGCGGCTCCTCGACCTCGGCCACGACGTGGTGCCGCACATCTCGGCGCGCATGGTCGAGGGGGAGGATCACGTGACGCAACTGGCGACGTGGCTGCGCCAGCACGCGGTGGCCGAGCTGTTCGTCATCGCCGGCGACAAGGAGTACCCGCACGGCCCGTACCACGACGGGGTGACGTTCTTGCGCGCCTTGCTCGACCACGACACCGGGCTGACCCGCATCGGGGTGCCGTCCTATCCGGACGGCCATCCGCTGATCGACGCCGGGCTGGTGCGAGCGGCGCTGCACGAGAAGCAGGCGCTGATCGCCTCGGCCGGCATCACCGGCTCCACGACGACGCAGATGTGCCTCGACCCGGGGCAGATCGATCGGTGGCTGACCGAGGAGCGCGACCTCGGCCTCGAGCTGCCCGTGGATCTCGGCGTGCCAGGCGTCGTCGATCGGGCCAAGCTGATGACGATGGGCATGCGGCTCGGCGTTGGGGCCTCACTGCGGTTCCTGCGCAAGCACCGTTCGACGATGGTCCGGCTGCTGTCGCCCGGCGGCTACGACCCGACTGAACTCGTCGCCGGTGTCGCCGGCGACGCGCACCGACTCGGTGTCCGCGGCCTGCACTCGTTCACGTTCAACCGGGTCGCTGCGACTCGCGACTGGCAGGGGCAGGTCCTCGGGAGTGTCTGACAGCTCCGCCGACGTGATCGTCATCGGCGCCGGGGTGATCGGGGCGTCCGTCGCCCTGGAGCTGGCCCGCAGCGGGCGATCGGTGATCTGCGTGGACAAGGGGCCGGCCGCCGGAGCCGGGTCGACCAGCGCCTCGTCGTCGATCATCCGCTTCAGCTACTCGACCCGCGATGCCGTGCTGACGGCGTGGGAGGCGGCGGCGAAGTGGCGCGACTGGTCGGGACACCTCGGTGTCGACGACCCCGATGGGATGGCGCAGTTCGTCCCTGCCGGGAACCTGATCCTGTGCACCACCGGCTACGACGGCGCCACGGTCATGGCGTTGTGGGACGAGCTCGACATCCCGTACGAGTGGTTCGACTCCGCCGCGCTGCGGGCCCGGTTCCCCGGACTGGATGCCGGCAAGTACTACCCGCCGAAACGCATCGACGACCCGGCGTTCGGCGACGACGCCGCCGACGAGCTGACCGCCTTCTACCAGGCCGACGGCGGGTACATCGACGACCCGATGCTGTCGGCGCACAACGTGTCCGTGGCCGCCAGGCACCACGGGGCCGACTTCCGGTTCCGGCGAGCCGTGACGGCGATCGATCGGGCCGGTGGGCGGGTGACCGGCGTGACGCTCGACGGCGGCGAGCGGTTGACGGCCCCCGTTGTCGTCAACGTCGGCGGTCCGCATTCCGGTGGGATCAACCGCCTGGCCGGGGTCGACGACGACATGCGCATAGGACACCGCCCGCTGCGCCAGGAGGTGTACGCCGTCCCCGCACCGAAGGGCTTCACCCTCGACGACGGGGGTCCGTTCGTCTCCGATCTCGACATCGGCCAGTACTTCCGCCCGCAAGCCGGCGGCACGTTGCTGGTCGGCGGGGCCGAACCGGAATGCGACGAGCTGGAGTGGGTCGACGATCCCGACGACTTCGACGAGCACACCACCGTCGAGCACTGGGAGACCGCGATGCTGCGCCTCGCCCGGCGGCTGCCCGAGTTCGGGGTGCCGACGCAGCCCGTCGGCCTGGCGGCCCTGTACGACGCGTCGGACGACTGGGTCCCGATCTACGACCGCTCCAGCTTGCCGGGCTACTTCATGGCCTGCGGCACGAGCGGCAACCAGTTCAAGAACGCGCCGCTGGCCGGGCAGTTCCTGCGGGCGATCATCGACGCCGCCGATGCCGGCCAGGACCACGACGAGGTGCCGGTGCAGTTCACCGGCGCGCTGACCGGCCGGACCATCGACCTGGCCGCCTTCTCCCGCCGCCGCCAGCCGGCGGTGACCAGCGGCACCGTGATGGGCTGAGCCGCCTCGATTCCGCAGCGTTCTGCGTGAGCGAAGACATCACCTCCGTCCTGTTCGCTCACGCAGACGACGGTGGAGGCTCGCTCGCCTGACGGGTCGCCGTCCGGTCTGGTTCACTTCGGCGGTGGTGACGGTGCCCGACGAGGTCCTGCTGGCGGCGGCGGCCCACCTGCGTCGGCTTCCGGACCACGAGGCGGAGATGTTCGGGGCCCGACTCGTGCGTTGGTGGCCGGACCTCCTCGCCGGGCTGAGCGACGTCTATCCGCCGGACGTCGCCGACGCCCTCGGACGCCGGCTCATCGAGTCAGCAGCGGCCGCGTTCGTCGAGCGCGATGGCGACCTCAAGCTCCTCGACCTGCAGCGGCTGCTCGAACCGGACTGGTTCCAGCACCCGCGGATGCTGGGCTACGCCACGTACGCCGACCGGTTCGCCGGTGATCTCCGTGGCGTCGGCGAGCACCTGCCGTATCTGCAGGAGATCGGGGTCACCCTCCTCCATCTGATGCCGTTGCTGCAGCCGCGGCCGAGCCCGAACGACGGGGGCTACGCCGTCGCCGACTACCGGGCCGTGCGTCCGGACCTCGGGACCGTCGACGACCTCGAGGCGCTGGCGACCACGGTCCGCCGCCACGGCATCAGCCTGTGCCTCGACCTCGTGCTCAACCACGTCGCGCGAGAGCACGCCTGGGCCGAGGCGGCTCGAGACGGTGATGAGCGATACCGGCGCTACTTCCACGTCTTCCCGGACCGCACGATCCCCGACGAGTACGAACGATCACTGCCGGAGGTGTTCCCCGACCTCGCTCCCGGCAGCTTCACGTGGGACGACGACCTGGGCGGCTGGGTGTGGACCACGTTCAACGCGTGGCAGTGGGACGTCGCTTGGTCGAACCCCGACGTCCTGTGCGAGTACGCCGACATCGTGCTGCACCTGGCCAACCTCGGCGTCGAAGTGCTGCGCCTCGACGCCATCGCCTTCATCTGGAAGCGCCTCGGGACGACCTCGCAGAACCAGCCCGAGGTGCACGCCATCACCCAGGTCCTGCGCGCCGTCGCCCGCATCGCCTGCCCCGCCGTCGTCTTCCTGGCCGAGGCCATCGTCTCGCCCGCCGAGCTGCGGCCCTACCTCGGGACCGGCCGGCGATCCGGCAAGGTCAGCGATCTCGCTTACCACAACAGCCTGATGGTGCAGCTGTGGTCGATGCTGGCCGGCCACGAGGTCGGGCTGGCGGTGCATGCACTGCGGGCCACGGGCGACGTGCCGTCGACGACGGCGTGGATCACCTACGCCCGCGGGCACGACGACATCGGCTGGGCCATCGCCGACGCCGACGCCGCCGCTGCGGGCCGGTCCGGTGCCGCCCATCGCGCGTTCCTGTCCGACTGGTACTCCGGCGACTTCTGGGGTTCGCCGGCGCGCGGGCTGGTGTTCCAGCACAACGAGGCGACGGGCGATCGGCGGATCAGCGGGACGCTGGCCAGTCTGGCCGGCATGGACGTCGCCCTGGCGTCCGGCGACCAGGCGCTCGTCGACCTGGCGATCGCCCGCGTCCTCCTGCTGCACTCGGTGATCCTCGGCTGGGGCGGCATCCCGATGCTGTGGATGGGCGACGAGCTGGCGTTGCGCAACGACCCGTGCTGGGCCGACGAGCCGGGCCACGGACGTGACAACCGGTGGGTCCATCGGGGACGGATGCCGTGGGAGGCCGCCGGCCGTCGGCTCGTCCCCGGGACGATCGAGCAGCGGGTGTTCGACGGCCTCGCGCACCGGGCTCGGGTCCGGGCGTCGCTGCCCCACCTCCATGCCTCCGTCGCCGCCGAACCGCTGGACGCCACCGACGACGGCGTGTTCGCCGTCGTGCGGCAGCACCCGATCGGGCCGCTCCTGGGCGTCTACAACGTCACCGCCGCGGCGGGCGTCCTGCCGGCCGGGCGGCTCGTCGACGTCGGCCTCGATCCGGCGTCGACCGTCGATGCGTTGACGGGCCAGCTCGTCACGGTGTGGTCCGACGACACCATCGCCCTTGCGCCGTACGCCGCAGCCTGGTTGGTGACCGGCCAGGCGCCGTGACGGAGATGCCGGATCAGCCGGCCTGGGCGTCGAGCTCGGCGACGAGCCGCTTCGGCGCGATCTGCCGGAAGGCGTCGGCGCAGATCTCGGCCACCTCGCCCCAGTCGGGATCGACGTCGAGCCGCACGCCGAGCCAGCCCCGCCCGCCGACGTAGGGCGGCCGGAAGAACCGATCGGGCTCCTGCTCCACCAGCTGGTCCTGCACCCCGGGCGGGGCGGCGCACCAGATGGCGAGGCGGCCGTCGTCGTGGTGGTCGTCCACGAACATGACGACCGTCTTCTTGCCCCGCACGAAGAAGCTCGGCGCGCCGTGGCTGAGCCGTTCGGTGACCTCGGGCAGGGCGAGGCAGATCCGCCGGACCTCGGTCAACGCCCGCTCGGCCGTCGCATCGTCGTACACGCCGGGAGTGTCGCGCGTCGCCGGCTCCGGCGGAGTTGTGAGCGAGCGTTCATGGCTGGCGGCCGCGCCAACGGCGAAGCCAACCGAGCGAACGATCGTCGTTGTGAGCGAGCGTTCGTGGCTGGCGGCCGCGCCAACGGCGAAGCCAAGCGAGCGAACGATCGTCGTTGTGAGCGAGCGTTCATGGCTGGCGGCCGCGCCAACGGCGAAGCCAAGCGAGCGAACGATCGTCGTTGTGAGCGAGCGTTCATGGCTGGCGGCCGCGCCAACGGCGAAGCCAAGCGAGCGAACGATCGTCGTTGTGAGCGAGCGTTCATGGCTGGCGGCCGCGCCAACGGCGAAGCCAAGCGAGCGAACGATCGTCAAAGTTGACTTCGGCGATCGACTTTGTCGGTGTTCGGGGCTACCGTTCGTTCCCGTGCAGATCACCGCGCCGTCCGGGGCCATCGTCGACGGCGCCGTGCGGCTCGAACCCCGCCCGTTCCGGGCGGCGCGCGACGGCCTGATCGCCGCCGGGTTCGTCGCCGTGATCGCGACGTGCGTCGTGGCGGCGCTGGTCTGGGGGCACGCCGCCGCCGTGCTCGGCATCGTCTACGCGTCGATGGCGTTCCTCGTGTGGATCGAGGCGTTCCGCAGCTCGTGGGCCGTCGGTCCCGATGTCCTCTCGGCCCGGCGGTGGGCGGTCTGGCGCACGTTCCACGCCGCCGACGTCACCACCGTCGCCGTGGATCCGGGTGAGCCGGGCATCGATGTGTCGGTCGGTGGCCGGGGCGCCGCCCGTGTGGTCGTGCCGCTCGACGATTGGCGCCGCCGGCCGGGCGCCGTCGGCCAGCTGCGCGAGTTCCTGGCGAACGCGCAGGGCGCCGGCGCCACCATCGACCCGATGGTGTGGCGCGCCCTCGACCGCGACTGAGGTCTCGTCAAACGGGTCGATGGACCCAGATCATCGCCCGGCCGTGCTCGCCGGGTGCAGTGATCGGTTGGGACTCGATGCGGTCGAGCAGGTAGCCGAGACGTCGGGGGACGGCCGCGCTCGCCGCGTTGGCCTCGTCACAGTGGATCTCGACCCGCTCGATCGACGGCAGGGCCAACGCCGCTTCCGTCAGGGCCCGGCTGGCCGCCGTCACCAGCCCGCGACCGCCGGCGTCGGCGCGCCGCCAGTAGCCGATCTCGAACGCGTCGGGTCCCAGGCGGTCGTGAAGGCCCGCTCCGCCGAGTACGGATCCGTCCGTGACGTCGACGATCACGTACCCGAACGAGCGCCCGGTCGCCCAGTCGTCGGCGGCCCGCTCCAGGAACGTCACCGTGTCGGCACGCGACTGGTCGGCCCATGGCATCCATGGCCGCAGGTGGGTGCGGCTGGCCTCGATCGCCTCGTGCACGGCCTCCGCCTGTTCGACGCCGTGGCGGTGCAGCATGGCGCCGACGTCGGGGAGATCGATGAGCTCGGGCGGCGCGTCCATTGGCTCGATCTTGTCCGCCGCGCCACCGGCGCGCGGTCGTGTGTTTCAGCGGGCCGCGTCGTAGGCCTGCTGAAACGCCATCACGGCAGGCTCGCTGAACAGCACGAAGCGCACCTCGGCGACGTCGGTGGGCGTCGTCAGCACCGTGCGCACCGCGACGTCGGCGGCGCCGGCCATCGGCCACCCGTAGATTCCGGCCGAGACGGCCGGGAAGGCCACGGAGCGGGCGCCGAGCTCGTCGGCCACGGCCAGCGCCTGGCGGTAGCAGGACTCGAGCAGGTGCGTGCGGTCCTCGGTCGCGGAGTGCACCGGACCGACGACGTGGATCACCCAGCGCGCCGGCAGGTCGCCAGCCGCCGTTGCGGCGGCGTGACCGGTCGGCAGCGATCCGATCCGGTCGACGAGCTCTTGGCGGGCCGCTCGCTGGGCCGGGCCGCCGGCACGCAGGATCGCACCGTCGACGCCCCCGCCGCCCATCAGGCCGCTGTTGGCCGCGTTGACGACAGCGTCGACATCTTGCTCGACGATGTCACCGCGCACGATCGTGACGTCCATCGCGCCGGTGTAGCGCATCGATGGGGATCAGTGAGATGGTGGACGGGTGCAGGATGCCGAGGCGCTGGCCGGGCTGGAGGCGTTCGCCCTCGACCTGCCCGGCGCGTTCGCCGACATGCCGTGGGACGGCGACCCCGTTGCCAAGGTCGGCAAGAAGATCTTCGTGTTCTTCGGGACCGCCGACGAGCCCGGGATCGGGGTCAAGCTGCCAGAGTCGGCGGACCACGCGCTCGCCGTGCCCGGCGCCGAACCGATGGGCTACGGGCTCGGCCGCCACGGCTGGGTGGTCGTGCCGCTGGGTCGTGAAGAAGCGCCCGACGACCTGCTCAGGGACTGGATCGAGGAGAGCTACCGGGCGGTGGCGACGAAGAAGCTGATCGCCGAGCTGGAGGCACGCGACCACTGAGCTCAGGGTTCGTGGGGCCGAATCTGGGCGCGGAGCGTCTCACGCGGCCATCAGGGCGCGGACGTTCCCGCTTTCGAGAACCTCCGCGCCCAGATCGAGCGGAACGCGCTGGCGATTTCAGGGGCCGGAACCAAAATCGGGTCCCGGGAGTCCAAACTGTTGCCCCCCTCAAGGATGATCACGGAGGTCTTCCATGTTCGTTGCCCCTCGCCGCCGTCGCCTCGTGGCGGTCGCCGCGGTCGCGCTGCTCGTCCCCGCCGGCATGGCCTGCGGCGGCGACGATTCGAGTGACGAACCCGACGCCACGACGGCGACCGACGAAACGACGGCGACCGACGACACGGACCGCACCAAGGAGACGACGGCGACCGACGACACGACGGCGACCGACGACACGACGGCCACCGACGACACGACGGCCACCGACAACACGACGGCCACCGACAACACGGAGGCGACCGACGACACGACGGCGACCGACGACACCACGGCGACCGACGACACGGGCGGCACGGAGACCGGCGGCGTCGAGCTGATCGACGCCGGTGCCGAGGACGGGCGCGTGCAGCTGCCGGGCACGGCCGAGGTCGGCCAGACGAGTACCGGCACGGCCACCATCAACCTCGACGTGACGGGCATGGGTCAGGACGTCACGATCGGCATCGTGCTCGGGTACGACGCCGAGATCGTCGAGGCCGACGACGCCGGCTACGTCTCGGAGACCACCATCACCGATGCCGAGCTGGCGGAAGGGCCCGAAGGGGTCGACCTCAGCGTGTTCGAGGGGATCGTCGGCGTGCGCTATCGCCAGTCGTTCGGCGCCGACGGCACCGCTGGCGAGATCGAGCTGGTCAACGAGGACGAGCTGACGCCCGAGCAGATCGCTGCGTTCGAGCAGTTCGGCAGCAGCATCAACTCCGCCGCTGCGCTGGCGTTCCCCGGCGAACCCGTCGGCGAGGGTGCGCAGTGGGTCTCGACGACGGAAATCGCCAGCCAGGGCATCGAGGTCGAGGTCGACTACGAGTACGAGCTGGTCGAGCTGGACGGTTCGGACTACGTGCTCGACATCACCTACGAAGAGGAGCTCGACACCGAGATCGACCAGGGCGGCCAGACCGGGGAGCTGACCGGCACCGTCAACGGCACGGGCTCCGTGCGGGGCTCGGCGGACAACCCGCTGCTCACCAACACCGAGCTGAACCAGGGTTTCGATTTCAGCGTCGAGGCCGACGGCCAGACCGTCGATGTACAGATGAACATCGAGGTCCTCCTCGAGAACAGCTGATGCCGCCCGACGCCTGATGTTCCTCCTGGTCCGAGAAATGGTTGCTGGGCAACCAATTCGCGGACGAGGAGGGTCGGTCAGGGACCGTCGTAGTTGCCAGCGAGGTCGCGCTTGCCGTCGCGGCTGGCGTGGGCGGCGTGGCCGAGGATGTTGCGGGCCATCGACGACTCCTGCTCGGCGCTGCGGGCGGCGTAGACGTCGGCGCGCACCTCGTGAGCCTCGGCCGACGCCGGGTCGAACAGCACGGCGAACTCGACGAGGTGGCAGGCCAGGCGATGGTCGCCCGCCGCCGCCAGCTCCCTGGCTCGCGCCAGCACGTTGCCGAGCCCGCCGGCCAGCGTGACCCACTCCCGGGCCTGCTCGGCGCGCGGTGCGGGCAGCAGGTTGTCCGGCTCGCCGTCGTACCACCCGCCGTAGCGCCGCCACACGTTGCGGACCAGGAACTGGGGGTGGTCGTAGACCGGACGAAGGTAGGGCAGCGACCGCAGGTGCTCGGGGACTTCGACCTCGTGCAGCACCCGGTCGAGCGGAACACCCTGGTTCATGAGGGACACGGTCTGGGTCTCCATGGCGTCCAGGAGGTCGGCGGTGTCGGTCAGCGCCTGGCTGATGCGGTCGGCGCCGAAGATCGGCATGCCGTGCCCGGCCAGCATCAGCTCGGCCCCGCAGCCGGCCATCTGGCGCAGGGCCGTGGCCCAGTCACTGGCGAAGCGCTGCACCTTCTGCGGGTTGCCGGCGTTCGGCACGGCCCAGATGAACAGGTCACCGGGGTGGAGCACGGCGAGCTCGGGCACGAACGTCCACGTGGCGTCGTCGGTCTCGCCGCGGGCGTGGTGCAGCTCGAACGTCAGCCCGCCCTGGCGGAACGTCAGGTGGTCGCGGTACGTGACGTCGGGGTCCCGGTATTCGGCCGGCCACGAGAACCCCTCGATCGGCAGGGCGAACTGGCGCTGGTTGATGGCCGTGTTCCAGCCCTGCGTCCGCTCGTACCGGCGGAAGTGGTCGGGCAGCTCCTCGTGGGCGTACACGACCGGTGCCGGCCAGCCCCGGTCGGCAGCCTCGGCCTCGAAGCGGCGTGTGCCGAAGACGTGGTCGATGTGGTGGTGGCTGTAGACCGCCGCCCGCACCGGCGACTCCGGCCGCCACGACCGCACCTCGGCGTGGACGTGGTCGGTGTCGTACGGGCCCCCGGTGTCCAGCATGGCCAGCCCGTCGCCGGTGTCGATGGCGTTGACCGAGGCGACCGAAATCATCGTCAGCACCCCCGGCGCGATCTCCTCGGCGGTGCGCCCGAGCGCCGGGCGCACCGGGTGGTGGTCGTGGACCAGGTCGGCCTCGCCGTTCCAGTAGCGCTCGGCCAGATCGCGGATCCCCTCGCCCATGGCAACCGAGAGTACGCATGCGAGACTGACAGCCATGGATGCTCTGTCGCACCTGATCGTCAAGCGTGATGGCGACCTCACGACGATCACGCTCGATCGGCCGGAGAAGCGCAACGCCCTGGCCCTCGACGTGCTGGTCGAGCTGAACGAGGTCTTCGAGGCCGTCGGCGCCTCGGACGCCCGTGGCGTCGTGCTGGCCGCCAACGGGCCGGTGTTCTCGGCCGGCCACAACTTCGGCGACATGCTCGACGCCGGCTACGACGACGCCCGCCGCCTGCTCGACGTGTGCGCCGGGCTGATGCAGACCGTGCAGTCGATCCCGCAGCCGGTCTGTGCCAAGGTCCACGCCCTGGCGACGGCGGCCGGCTGCCAGCTGGTGGCCACGTGCGACCTGGCCGTCGCCGCCGAGAGCGCCGGCTTCGCCATCCCCGGTGGCAAGGGCGGGCTGTTCTGCCACACGCCGCTCGTGGCGGTGGCCCGCAACGTCGGGCGCAAGCGAGCGCTCGAGTTGGCCTTCACCGGCGATGCGATCGACGCCGCCACGGCGGCCGACTGGGGCCTCATCAACCGCGCCGTGCCCGACGACGAGCTGGACGCCGCGGTCGACGACCTGATGGCCCGGGCGACACGCGGATCGTGCGCCTCCAAGGCGCTCGGCAAGCGGACGTTCTACGCCCAGGTCGACCTCGACCAGGCCCGCGCCTACGAGTACGCCACCCAGGTGATGGCCGCCGCCGTCACCACGCCCGATGCCCAGGAGGGCATCACCGCCTTCCTCGAGAAGCGCAAACCCACGTTCCAGTGACCCGTTCTGGCCGTCGCAACCGACTCACAGCGGTCGGTTGCGACGGCCAGAACCGGGTTCGCTAGGCCACGAGGGCGCAGGCCCGCAGGCGGGCGGCCGTGCGGGCGCGGTGGTTGCGGATCGTGCGGGTCGTGACCTTGCGCTCGGCGGCCAGCCGGGTCGACGAGCCACAGCGCAGCAGGGCGCGCACGAAGTCGACGTCGGTCGGGTCGAGCCCCATCGCCCGCGCCTCGCGCAGCACCATCGCCAGCTCCTCGCACGACGACAGCACGACGACGGCCGGCGTCTCGTCCAGGGCGTGCGGGTCGACCGAGAGCTCGGTCGCCGACATCCGCCGGGACGGCGCGATGAACGCCCGGTAGCTGGCATCGTGCACCAGGTTGGCGGCGACCCGCCGCGGCCGCAGGTCGGGCTGGTAGGCGTGGATCACCAGCCACGTCGCGCCGATCAACTGCTCGAACGAGCCGTCGATGTCGGCGCTCTGGCGGCGCCGGACGATCGCCAGCAGCCCCGGGAGCAGCCGCTGCAGCACGATCCGCGACGCCAGGTCGTCGGTGCGGGCGACGCCCACGAGCCGACCCAGCACGGCGTCGGCCGCCGCCGTCGGCTCGACCAGGTGCCCGGCCAGCGTCAGCAGCACGTCGAGGTCGTCGAACGGCTGGTCGGTGACCGACCAGCGATGCGCCCGCTCGACCAGGTGACGGCGGCGGCGGATGACGCGCCACTCGTCGTCGAGGCGGCCGGACAACGGACGGGGCCGGGGATCCCGCGGCGGGCTGAGAACGTGATCCATGGCGGCGACCGTGCGCCGTCGGGCTCACCGGAGCTCTCACCGCCGCCGTCCCAGGCGGACGAGTGAGCGGCGCAGCACCTCGAACAGCCGTGCGGTGAGGACTCACTGCCCGAGTGAGGCGTTCCGCTTCGGCCGGTGAGTCGCGCCCATGGGGAGCATGGGCGCCGCGTCGATCCCCACCGTCGAACTGGTCCACCCGAGCGGGTGTCGCGTGACCGTGGCGCCCGAGTCGCTCGAGGACCGCCTCGGCGACCTCGCCGACGCGCTGGGGCTCGACGCGCAGCGGGCGTTGCTGCTCGACGGCCGCCCGGCGGCGCGCCACGAGCCGCTCCGACGCGCTGGCGTGCGCCATGGCAGCCAGCTGAGCACGGCGACCGTCAGTCGAGGCCATCCCGCCGATGCCGACGCTGACCCCGACGCCCGGCCGGTCGTCACCGTGATCGCCGATGCCGGTCCGTCGGCGGGGCGGGTCATGGCGGTGGCCCCGGGGCAGCACGTGATCGGTCGGGCACCCGGCGTCGACGTGGCGTTGGCCGACCCGGCGTTGGAACCGCACCACGGCCAGCTCGACGTCGACGAGGCCGGCGGCGTGCGGTTCGTGCAGCTGACCGGACGGGTGGCGGCTCGCGTCGACGGCGATCCGATCGGCGCGCCGACCACCGTGTCGCCCGGGCAGCGGATCGACCTCGGCACGAGCCGGCTGCGCGTCGAGGCCGCCGGCGACGGGTCACGGGTGGAGGACGGGTGGGTCGCAGCGGCGTTGACCGCCGATCCGGCGGATCCCTGGCGGCGCACCCTGCACCGCACCCCGCGGGTCCAGCGGCGGTGGGAGCCGGTGGCGATCGCGCTGCCGGTCGAGGAGACGGCGGGGCGACCGTCCCACCACCTCGGTGTGACGGCGGCGGCCTGCACGTTCATCGGCTCGGTGCTCGTCGCCGTGCTGATGCGCTCGCCGATGTTCCTGCTGCTCGGCGCCGTCGGCGTCCTCGCCGCCACCGGCATGTGGGTGGCCACTCGTGTCGGCGTCGTCCGCGACGGTCGACGCGCCGGCGCCCGCCGTGGCCGCGAGCTGGCTCGCTTCGCTGCCGCCGTCGCCGAGCAGCGCGCCGCCCGCTGGGATCACCACGTGGCGACGACGCCGACCGTGGTCGACGCCCTGCGGACGGCGACGCACCTCGACGCCCACCTGTGGTCGCGGCGGACCGACCACGCCGATGCGCACCGGGTCTGCCTGGGGTGGGGGGCGATCGACTGGGACGTGGCCGTCGAGCGGTCGGCCGGCGACGGGCCGCTGGCCGGCGATGTCGGCGCCGTCGTCACGGACGCGGCGCGCTTCGCCGACGGGCCCGTGCCGTTCGAGCTGACACCGGGCTCGACGCTGGCGGTCACCGGGCCGGCCGCCGCCGGGGTGCTCCGGGCGATCCTGATCCAGCTCGCCGCGTGGCTCGGTCCTGCCGACTGGCGGCTGCTGGTCGTCGTCGACGACACGGCCGCCTGGGATTGGGCGGCATGGCTCCCGCACGGTCCGGGCGGACACGCCGTCGTGACCGGCGCCGACGACGCCGACGCGCTGGCGGCCGCGTTGACCACGCTCGACGACGGCGACCCCCGCCACGTGGTCGTGGTCACCGATCGCCCGGACCTCTTGGCCCAGCGCACCGGGGCGCTGCGCCGGTTCATCGGCGCCACACGGTCCGTGGCCGTGGCGGTGCACGTGGCCGCCGGCGACGCCGTGCCGGCGATGTGCCGCAGCGTCCTCGAGATCGGCTCGATCGGCGTTGCCCGCTGGCGCCCGGATGCCTCAATCGCCGGTGCCGGGCGATCGCCCACCGTCCACGTCGCCGGCCTGGCCCTCACCGACGCGTGGGACGCGGCGCGGTCGCTGGCCGGGGTGGGCGATCCGGAGGACGCAGTGCGGGCGACGGACGCGCTGGCCCGCTCGGTCACGCTCGGCGCGCTGTGCGAGCGGTTCGGGGCGGGACCGATCGACGACGCCATCGCCATCGCCGCCCGGTGGCGGGCCAGTGGACCGGATCCGGCGCCGACGGTGTCCATCGGGATGGCCGCCGACGGCGTCGTCGACATCGATCTCGTCCGGGACGGACCGCACGCCCTCCTGGCCGGCACGACCGGGTCCGGCAAGAGCGAGCTGCTACGGACGCTCGTGGTGTCGCTGGCGGCACGACTCAGCCCCGACCACCTCACGTTCGTGCTCGTCGACTACAAGGGCGGGTCGACGTTCGACGCCTGCGCCGAGTTGCCACACACCGTCGGTGTGGTGACCGACCTCGACGACCGCCTGGCCGAGCGAGCCCTGTGCAGCCTCGACGCCGAGGTGCGGCGCCGAGAGCAGCTGCTGCGGGCGGTCGGCGCGGCCGATCTCGCGGCGTACCGGGTCGATCCCGCACGACCTGCGCTGCCCCGCCTCGTGGTCGTGATCGACGAGTTCGCCGCCCTGGCGGCGGAGCTTCCGGCGTTCCTGTCGGCGCTCGTCGGCATCGCCCAGCGCGGTCGCAGCCTCGGGATCCACCTCGTGCTGGCCACCCAGCGGCCGGCCGGGGTGGTCGACGACGAGATCCGCGCCAACACCAACCTCCGGCTGGCGCTGCGGCTGCACGACGCGGCCGACGCCCGGGACGTCGTCGGCGACGACGCGCCGGCGCGGTTCTCGCGCGGCACCCCCGGCCGAGCGATGCTGCGACTCGGACCGGCCGAGGCCGTCGTGTTCCAGTCGGGCCGCTGCACCGGCCCCGCCCGCCCCGTGCACGAGGAGCGGCTGCACGTGCTCGACGGGCCGGCCGGAGACGCCGCAGGAGCGCCGAGCGAGCTGGCCGTGCTGGTGCGCTCGATCCGCAACGCAGCCGTGCTGTCGGACGTCGCCGCGCCGCATCGCCCCTGGCTCCCGCCCCTGCCGGTGGTGCTCGACGGCGGCGTGCCGGCCGGAGCGATCGGCCTGGTCGATGTGCCCGCCGCGCAGCGGCGCGATGCGCTGCGTTGGGCGCCCGCCGATGGGAACCTTGCGCTGATCGGTTCGTTCGGCGCCGGCACCACCACGGCGCTGATGGCCGTCCTGGCGACCGTGTTCGGTGCCGGGCGGGACCACGTCTACGTCCTCGACGGTCGCGGGGACCACCGTCTCGACGCGCTGGCGGGGTTGGCGCGCTGCGGTGGCGTGGTCCGCCCTCACGAGCTCGAGCGGATGGGCCGTCTGCTCGATCGGCTCGTCGACGAGCTCGACCGCCGGCGGAGCACCGGTCGGCGGGCCAGTGAGCCCGGCGTGGTCCTCGGGGTCGATGGCGTGCCGGCGCTGCGGACGGTGCTCGACGCGCCAGCGAGCGGCGGGCGGTGGGAGCAGCTGCAACGGATCGTCGCCGAGGGTGCCGCCGCCGGTGTCACGTGCGTGTTGACCGCCGAGCGGCCGACGGCGATGCCTGGCCCGCTGCTCGCCGCCTGCACTGACCGTTGGGTGTTCCACCTCGACGACCCGAGCGAAGCCGGCGCCTGCGGTGTCCGCCCGGCCGCCGTTCCGTGCGCCGTGCCCGGCCGGATCGTGATCGCGTCGTCCGGGTGCTCGGCGCAGCTGGCGGTGCCGTCGCTGGAAGCGCTCGACGGCCCCGACGGCGACGTCCCGGTCGACGCCACCACGATCCGGCCGGCGCCGATCCGGGTGCTCGCCCGCTCGGTCGACGCCGGTGACCTCCCCGCCGCACGGGTGAACACCGGAGGCGACGTCGAGCTCGTCGTCGGCATCGATCACCACACCCTCGACGTGGCCCGGCTGACGGTTCCAGACGGCGAGCACGTGCTCGTCGCCGGGCCGGCCCGCAGCGGCCGGACGACGGCGTTGCTGCGGCTGGCCGAGTCGTGGGTCGAGGCCCGGCCCGGCGGGCACGTGCTCGTGGTCGGCCGGCGTCACCCGGTCGGGCTGGCCGGCGCCGATCCGGTGGCGCCGGATCGGCTCGCCGGCGCGGTCCAGGAGGCGGCAGGTCGTCACGTGCTCGTCGTCGTCGACGATGCCGAGCACGTCGACGACCCTGCCCTGGCCGGGCTCGTCGCCGCCCGTCGCCCGGGGCTGCTGGTGCTGGCCGCCGGTCGGCCCGTGACGCTGCGGGCGATGTACGGGCACTGGACGTCGGTCGTCCGGCGCAGCCGCCTCGGGCTGTTGATGGCGGCGTGCTCGGACACCGACGGCGATCTGCTGGGCGAGCTGCTGCCGCGCCATCGCCCGCTCCCCGCCCGACCCGGGCTGGCGTGGGTCGTCGACGGCGGCGACCGGCGTCTGGTGCAAGTCGGCTGGCGGCCGGAGCTCGATCCCTGACCATCTCCCCCCCAACCGATTCTGAGCAAGGATCGACGCCAGATCTGGCGGCGATCGCGCCACGGAATCCGGATGCGGCGGCGGTGAGCCGCACGGTGACACCCCGTCGGTACGGTCGACCGGTGTGAGGGACGAGGCCGAAGAGGTGCTGCGGGCGCTGGTCGGGCGCGGCGATGCGGCGCTGCGTGACGACCAGTGGGCGGCGATCAGCGCACTGGTCGAGGACCACCGCCGGGCGCTCGTGGTGCAGCGCACGGGCTGGGGGAAGTCGGCGGTGTACTTCGTCGCCACCGCGCTGTTGCGCCGCGGTGGTGCCGGCCCGACCCTCATCGTGTCGCCGCTGCTGGCGCTGATGCGCAACCAGGTCGCCGCCGCGCAGCGGGCCGGGATCACCGCTCACACCATCAACTCGGCCAACACCGAGGAGTGGGCGACGGTGGAGGAGGCGTTGGCATCGTCGTCGGTCGACGTGCTGCTGATCAGCCCCGAACGGTTGAACAACCCCGACTTCCGGGACCGGCTGCTGCCACCGTTGGCCGAGCGCATCGGGATGCTGGTCGTCGACGAGGCCCACTGCGTGTCGGACTGGGGCCACGACTTCCGGCCCGACTACCGCCGCATCCGTGACGCGCTGGTCGGTCTGCGCCCGGACATCCCGGTGCTGGCCACCACGGCCACGGCCAACCAGCGCGTGGTGGCCGACGTCGCCGATCAACTGGCCGTCGGCGTCGACGGTCGGCGCTACGACGTGCTCGTCCAGCGCGGCTCGCTCGACCGCGAGAGCCTGCGCCTCGGCGTGCTGCGACTCGACCGTCCCGAGGATCAGCTCGGCTGGCTGGTCGAGCACCTCGGCTCCCTGCCGGGCAGCGGGATCATCTACACGCTGACGGTTGCCGCGTCGCAGGACGTCGCCGCGCTGCTGCGCTCGGCCGGCTACGACGTCATCGCCTACTCCGGCCAGACCGACGCCGCCGAGCGCCTGGAGATCGAGTCGGCACTGGCCGCCAACCGGGTGAAGGCCGTCGTCGCCACCTCGGCGCTCGGGATGGGCTTCGACAAGCCGGACCTCGGGTTCGTCGTGCACGTCGGTTCGCCGGCGTCGCCGATCGCCTACTACCAGCAGGTCGGGCGGGCCGGGCGGGCCGTCGAGCGGGCCGACGTCCTCCTCCTGCCGGGGCGGGAGGACGAAGCCATCTGGCGCTACTTCGGGTCGCTGGCGTTCCCGGACGAGGACCTCGTGCGCCAGACGCTCGAGGTACTGGCCGCCGCCGGACGGCCGCTGTCGACGGCGGCGCTGGAGACTCGCGTGCCGCTGCGCCGGGCCCGGTTGGAGATGATGCTCAAGGTCCTCGACGTCGACGGAGCGGTGCGGCGAGTGCAGGGCGGCTGGACGACGACCGGGCGCAGCTGGGAGTACGACCGCCAGCGGTATCGACGGGTCGAGCAGGCCCGAGCCGACGAGCAGCAGGCGATGCGGGCCTACCTCGCCGGCGAGTCGTGCCGGATGGAGCAGCTGCGGCAGGCGCTCGACGACCCCGACGCCGCACCGTGCGGGCGCTGCGACGTCTGCGCCGGCGCGTGGTTCCCGACCGAGGTCGCCGAGCCCTCGGCGGCCATGGCCCGGGCCGCCATCGATCGGCCGGGCGTCGAGCTCGAGCCCCGCTCGACGTGGCCGACGGGCATGCCGTCGCTCGGCGTCGACGTGAAGGGCCGCATCCCCACCGAGGAGCAGGCGGCGACCGGTCGGGCCGTTGCCCGGCTGTCCGACGTCGGCTGGGGCACCCGCCTGCGCGACGTCGTCGGACCGACCGCCGGCGACGGACCAGTGACCGACCGCATCGTCGGCGCCGTGGTGGCCGTGCTCAAGGAGTGGACGTGGGATCGTCGCCCCGTCGCCGTGGTCGCCATGCCGTCGCGGACGCGCCCGCGGCTCGTCGCCTCGCTGGCCGAGCGCATCGCCGCGCTCGGCAAGCTGCGATCGCTCGGTGCGCTGGCCCTCGCCCATGGCGGCCCGACCGGTCACCGCGGCGGCAACAGCGCCCACCGGCTGGCGGCCGTGTGGGATCGCCTCGTGGTACCGCCCGACGTGGAGGCGGCCCTCGCCGAGGTGGACGGCCCGGTGCTGCTCGTCGACGACCTCGCCGACTCCCGCTGGTCGCTGACCGTGGCCGCTCGCGCCGTGCGCCGAGCCGGCGCCGACGAGGTCCTGCCCCTCGTCCTCGCCCTCGACGCCTGACGCAACCATTCGGTGCCGACGATCGTTCTGGGCGCGGACGTTCTCAATTCACCTTCTGGGCGCGGAGGTTCCCGGAATCGAGAACCTCCGCGCCCAGCTGGCGGTGGGCGCCGAGCCGTTGCACCCTCGGACGTAACGATCCGGGACGGTTTCCACCCCGCTGGCGGCACGGAATCGTGTGCGAGCATGCGGTGATGACGCGCCGCGTGATGGTCGGGGCCGCCCAACTGGGGCCGATCGCCCGCGCCGACGAGCGCAAGGTGGTCGTCGAACGCCTGCTGGCCCTGCTGACCGAGGGCCACGCCAGGGGCTGCGACCTGGTCGTGTTCCCCGAGCTGGCCCTGACCACCTTCTTCCCGCGCTGGTTCGTCGACGACCGGGCCGAGTTCGACCACTTCTACGAGACGTCGATGCCGGGCCCCGAGACCCAGCCGCTGTTCGACGAGGCCCGCCGCCTCGGCGTCGGGTTCTGCCTCGGCTACGCCGAGCTGACCGCCGACGGTCACCGCTTCAACAGCCAGGTCCTCGTCGAGCGCGACGGGTCGGTCGTCGCCACGTTCCGCAAGGTCCACATCCCCGGCCACGAGGCCCACGAGCCCGATCGCCCGTTCCAGCACGCCGAGCGGTGGTTCTTCGAGCCCGGTCCCGACGGCTTCGGGGTGTGGCCGGCCTTCGGCGGGCGGGTCGGGATGATGATCTGCAACGACCGGCGCTGGCCGGAGAGCTACCGCGTGATGGGGTTGCAGGGCGTCGAGTTGATCCTGTGCGGCTACAACACGCCGATCCACTACGCCCCGGATCCGAGCCAGGACGTGCTGGCGGGCTTCCACAACGCCCTGGTGATGCAGGCCGGCGCGTACCAGAACGGCACGTGGGTGGTCGGCGTTGCCAAGGGCGGCGTCGAGGAGGGCGTGGATTCGCTGGCCCAGTCGATGATCATCGCCCCGTCGGGCCAGATCGTGGCGCAGGCGTTGACCGCCGACGACGAGCTGGTGGTCGCGCCCTGCGACCTCGACTGGTGCCGCCGCTACACCTCGACGGTGTTCGACTTCGCCCGCTACCGCCGGCCCGAGGTCTACGGCTCGATCACCGAGCAGTAGCCGTTCTGGCCGTCGCAACCGGCCGTTGTGAGCCGGTCGCGCCGGCCAGTTCGAGGATCTCGGCGGCCAGGCGGTCGGGGGCGTCCAGCGGGACGAACGTCCTGGCGCCCGGCACCTCGACCAGCGTGGCGTCGGGGAAGGCGCCGGCCAGCCGGCGGGCCTGGTCGAGCGTGAAGAACGGGTCGGCCGTGCCCCAGACCAGCCGGACGGGCCGGTTGAACTGGTGCAGCCGCCCGCCGACGGCGACCATGTCGGAGGTGTCGACGGCCCTGACGACCCGGCTGACATCGCGCCGGATGGCTCGGCGGCGCAGTGGTGCGGCCCAGGCCGCGGTCATGTCCGGGTCGTAACTGCGGGCGAACGGTCCGAACCCGAGCTTCCCGTTGCGGATCCGGCTCGACCGCATGCCCTGGCCCGCCGCGGCGATCGCCGCCGGGTGGCGCAGCAGCGTCATGAAGCGGCGCAGCGATGGCGGCGGGAAGTTCTCGAACGAGTCGCAGTTCGTCAGCACCAGCCGGCCGATGCGCGAGGCATCGGTGTCGAGCAGGTACTGGCAGATGGCGCCGCCGCTGTCGTTGCCGACCAGCGTCACGTCGTGCAGCTCGAGCCCCTCGATGAAGGCGATGATCTGGCGGGCGACGCCGCGCGGTGACTGGTCGGCGTCCTCGTTGACGGGGATGGGGTGCGACCCGAGTGGCAGGTCGGGGGCGAAGGAGCGGACGCCTTGGGCCGCCAACGCCGCTGCCGTCGCCGACCACAGGGACCCGTTGACCAACACACCGTGGACGAAGACGACCGGCGGGGCGGTGGCGTCGGCCAGTCCGGCGGTCCGGTAGTGCACCGTCCCGTGGGGCAGCGTGATGGTGGTCGACATGGCGGGCTCCTGGATGAGTAAGTTGCGTGCAGTTGGTACGGAACTTACATACTGTCTGCATGGAAGTCAACTGGCGCCAAGGATGACGACTCGACGAACCCAGGCCGACCGATCGGCGGCGACTCGGGCGGCGCTCGTTGCGGCGGGCCGCCGGTTGTTCGCCACCGAGGGCTACGCCGACGTCGGCACCGAGCGGATCGTCCAGGCCGCCGGCGTGACGCGTGGCGCGCTGTACCACCAGTTCTCCGACAAGGCCGACCTCTTCGCCGCCGTGTTCGAGGAGGTCGAGGCCGAGCTGACGCAGCGGCTCGCCGAGCTCATGACCACCGCACCGGCCGACGACCTCCAGGCCCTGATGTTGGCCGGCGCCGACGCCTGGCTCGATGCGTCGATCGAGCCCGAGGTGCAGCGGATCGTGCTGCTCGACGGTCCCGCCGTGCTGGGGTGGGAACGATGGAGGGAGATCGGGTTGCGCTACGGCCTGGGGCTCGTCACCGGCGCGCTGGCCGCCGCCGTCGCCTCCGGGCAGATCGCCGACCAGCCCGTCGAGCCGCTGGCCCACGCCCTGGTCGGGGCGCTCGACGAGGCCGCGCTGTACGTGGCCCGAGCCCCGGACCCGGCCCAGGCCCGCGCCGCGATGGGTCCGGTGGTCGAGCGACTGGTGCGGGCGCTGCTCGTCTGACCTCGTTCTGGCCGTCGCAACCGACCGTTGTGAGTCGATTCCGACGGCCAGAACGGTGGGGAACGGGCAAACGTTGCCGGTCGCGGGACTAGGTTCCAGCTCGGCGGGCCGAGCCAACCGGAGCGCGATGGAGCCCACGCTGTCGCTCGAGCCCGGCCTGACCGGTCGGGACGAGGAGCTGGCGCTGCTCTGCTCCCTCGCGTCGAACGCCACGTCGCACGGCGCCGTCATCGCTGGCGAGATGGGCGTCGGGAAGTCGCGCCTCGCCGAGGAGGCGCTCCACCACATCGCCGGCCTCGGCTGGCCCGTCGTGCGGATCCGTGCCACCCACTCGGCATCCACCGTGCCGTTCGGTGCCTTCGCCGCCCTGCTGCCCGACGATCCGCCGTTGGGATCGACGCAGCTCGACACGTTCCGGCGCGTGGCCAGGGCGGTCGCCGACCCGTCGGCCGGCGGCCGGGTCGTGGTGTTGATCGATGATGCCCACCACCTCGACGACGCATCCGCGGCCGTGGTCGGTCATCTCGCCACCGGCCCGGCCTTCGTGATCGTCACGCTGCGCAGCGGCGCGGCGACTCCCGACGTGATCACCGCGTTGTGGAAAGACGGCATCGCCGCCCGCATCGACCTGCAAACGCTCTCCCAGGCTGAGACGACGCGACTCGTCGAGTCGATGCTCGGCGGTCCCGTCGAAGAACCGACCGCCCGGCGCATCTGGGGCTGGACGAACGGCAACCCGCTGTACGTCCGCGAGGTCGTGCTCGCCGGCCGGAACGGCGGCGAGCTGGTCGGCCGGACCGGCCTGTGGTGCTGGCATGGCGGCATGCCGGTCAACGCCCGGCTGCTCGAGCTGGTGGCGGCACGGCTCAGCGACCTCCCCGCCTCCGTGACCGCGTTGCTCGAGCTGGTCTCGGTCGGCGAGCCGCTGGAGCCACGGTTGCTGGGACCGCACCGCCCCGCGCTCGAGCTCGCCGAGTCCTTGGGGCTCGTGACCATGGTCGATGGGCGCCGTGACCTGGTTCGGCTCGCCCATCCGCTGTATGGGGAGGTGCTGAGGGCTCGGCTGGACGGCGAGCGAGCGACCGCGCTGTACCTCGACCTGGCGCAACGGCTCGAGGCGATCGGTGTCCAGCGCCGCGGCGACGTGCTGCGGTTGGCGACCTGGTTCCTGCGCGCCGGGCGCACACCGACGGACCCCGCCTTGCTCATCAGCGCGTCGCGCCAGGCGCTGGCGGCGGGGGATCACGGGATGGCCAGCCGCCTGGCGCTCGCGGCCGGCGACGCCGGTGCGGGTCACGAGGCCGTGCTCGCTCGGGCCGAGTCGGCCTACTGGGCCGGGCACTTCGACGACGTGCTCGAGGCGCTGGCCACCGTCGACTGGGGGTCCGAACCCGGTCCACTGGCGGCGACGGCGGCCATCCTGGGGTCGTCGGCGGTGTTCTGGGGCCGTGGCGATCCATCGGTCGCCGACCGACTGTTGATCGACGCCGAGCACGACTTGGCCGGTGACGCGTCGCGCCACGAGGTGGTCGCCCACCACGCCTCGTTGGCGTTCTTCTCGGCTCGCGCCGAGCACACGCTGGAGCTCGGCGGCGCGGTCTTCGCCGCCGCCGAGGCCGGTCCGCTCGCTCGACTGCCGCGCCGTTCCCGCCATCGTCGGGGCGCGGGCGGTGCGGGGGGAGTTGGAGGAGGCCCGGCGAGCCTTCGACGCAACCATGCCGGAGGCCCTCGACCACCTCGACGACCTGCCCGAGGCGGCCGGCGAGCTGGCGCTGGGCTGGTGCCTCGCCGAGATCCTCGCCGGCGAGCTCGACCAGGCCGAAGCGCTGGCCGTCTCCGTGTACGACGCCGCGGTGGCGGAGGACAGCAACGAGTTCGTGCCGACGTGGGCGCTGATGCGCGGCCGGGTCGCGCTCGGCCGAGGGCGCGTTGCCGTCGGCACGACGCTGGCTGCGCGAGGCGGTCGTCGGACTCGAGGAGCATGATCCGGCGGCGCTGCTGTCCTGGGCCCACACGCTGGCCGGCACGGTCGAAGCGCAGTGCGGCGCGGTACCAGCTGCTCGTCATGCGCTCGGGCGTGCGGGCGCCACCCGGAAGCCTGCGGTGACGATCTACTCGGCGGAGGTGTCGGCGGCCGAGGCCTGGACGCAGTGGGCCGAAGGACGGCTGAGCGCCGCCATCGACACGATGATCGGCGCCGCCGTGGAGGCGGACTCGGCTGGGTTGGCGGCGATCGCTGCGGAGGCGTGGCACAACGTTGGGCGGATCGGCGCACCCGACCGAGCGCTCGGCCCGACCCTGCAGCTGGCCCCGGCCCTCGACGGCCCGCTGCCGGCGGCCTACCGCCGGCACCTCGTCGGACTGGTCGACGGCGATGGATCGGCGCTCGATGACGCCGCCGACGCGTTCGTCCGGTGCGGTGCCCACTTGCTCGCCGCCGAAGCCTCGATGGCGGCGGCGCAGTGCCATGGCGCCGCCGGTCGCCGCAGTGCCGAACTGGCCAGCCGGGCCCACGGTGACGAGCTGGCGCGTGCGTGCGCCGGTGCCACCACGGTGCCCTCCGCCGGCGAGGACGCCGCGCTGGGCCGGCTGACACGGGCGCGAGCGGGAGGTGCTCGAGCTCGCCGCACGCGGGCTCTCGAATCGGGAGATCGCCACGGAGATGTTCCTGTCCGTCCGCACCGTGGGGAACCACCTGGCGCACATCTACACCAAGCTGGCGGTCCCTGGGCGGACGTCGCTGAGCTCCGTCGTCGCGCTGCGCCAGGACGCCGGCGCGACGGAATGAGTAGGTCGCGACTCATGACGGCCGCCTGGATCGTTCGTACGGTCGGCTCGTGGACCTCGATGCAGCCCGCCGGACCGTTCCGCCGCCGTACCTGACGGCGTTGCGACGTGCCCTGGAGGGTGCCGACGAGCGGGAGCTCGCCGAGCTGATGGCCGTGCCCATCGAGGCCGTCCCCTCGATGCTGCGGCTAGCGACGGCGAAGCTCGGCACCGCGTTGGACGTCATGACTGAACCATCGACACGGCAGGAGGACGGCTCATGAACCGCACCGTCGACCACGACCCTGGCACGGGATCGGCGTCGTCCCTCGACGACAGCAGCGAGACCTGGGCCCAGCCGCGGCACACGCCGCCGCCCCCACCGCCCGGCGCACCGGCCAACGATCCCGGGGCCGGGGCCGAACCCCGGCGAAGCTGGCGCAAGGCGCAACTGCAGGGCGTCGCCCGCAACGTGCAGTTGCGCTCTTCGAGACGTTCGGCAAGGGGGCGTCGAGGCAGATCCTGACGTTCCGCCTCGAGCGCTACGACCCGTCCGGCAACCGACTGATGCCCGTCCCGGTCGCGCTGCGCACGGGGTCGATCATGGGCCAGCTCAACGAGGGCGAGAGCGTGCGGGTCTCCGGGCGCTGGCACGGCGGCCTGCTGCGCGTCCGGCGGATCCAGAACCTGTCGACGGGGTCGTACATCACGACGCCGAACACGTACCGCGGGCTGAAGGTGGCCAGCGCAATCCTCGCGACTGTCGTGCTGGTGGCGCTGATCCTCTGGGGGGTGGCACTGCTTCGGCGATCCGCCGAGCAGATCGATGGCGTCGACCAGATGCCCAGCCCGCCCGTTGGAGGCGCGCCAGCTGGCGCGACCGGTGGCGCCGGCGCACCGGGCGAGAGCCCTGACCTGCCGACGCTGGCCCCGCCGTCCACGGCACCGCCGACGACGGCGTCGATCACTGCGCCGCCGCCACCGCCGTCGTACGTGGAGGTGAAGGTCAGCGACGTCGGCTTCGATCCCGACGTGGTCACCATCGCCCAGGGTGGGCGGCTGGTGTTCCTCAACGCTGGCAGCACGTTCCACAAGCCGGCGGCGGACGGTGCGTTCATGCCCGTCGCGATCGAGGTCGAGCAGCAGGGTGAGGTGCTCGTCAACGTGGCGCCCGGCAGGTACACGCTGTACTGCGCGACCCACCCGGCGAGCTGGTCGGGGTCCTCGACGTCGTGGCGCCGTGAGGTCGCCGTGACCGCGTTCTCGACCCGCTCGCTCGACTACCTGCAACGCACCGGCGAGGGGCTGCTCCCTGCGGCGGCGAGCGTGACTCGGGCGCGGCTCGACAACCGGCGCCTCGTGCAGATCCGCCGCATCGGGCGCGAGCGCAAGCGGCAGGAGGCGCCGCTCCAGGAGCGTTGGCTTCCGCCCACGGCGTCGTTGATCTGCGGATTGTCCGGGTACCGCGTCCCGCTGGCCTTCTCCGTCACGGGAGGCGTCACGGGTGTCGAGATCAAGCTCGGCACGTGTCGTCGAGCGACGACGACGCCGCGTCGCTCGTCGGGCGTCGCCTCGATGTGATGACCAGCGTCCTGCGCGGCACGTATCCGGTCGTCGCGGTCGCGCCGGTCGAGGCGAGCACGGGCCTGGCGTCTCGAGCGGGCGTCGCCCTCGGCATCCCGACGATCGCCCCACCAGCCAAGCACGATCCCGCCAGCCCGTGGGACCGCATCGCCCGGGCGATGGGACCGAGTGACTGGGGCGTTCTCGTGCTGGCCCATGCCGAGTCCGAGTCGTCGCTGGCCAACCTCCGCCACGGCGTCGTCAACGAGCTGCGCCTGGCCCAGGCCACGGCGAAAGAGGAAGCGGCGCCCAGCCCGCTCATCGAGCTCTACGTCGAGTTGCTCAAGCGGTCGCTGCAGTCGCTGTCGGCAGGCGCCGCGACCGGCGCGTGGCGCACCGCCACGTACCTGCTCGGCGACGCCGAGAGCTACCCGCGCCTCGCTAGCACCTGGCGCAGCGTGTTCTCCGGCCCCGACTCGCTCCCCGAGCCGGTGCGCGTGTTCGACCTCGCCGCGGCCGGTCCATGGGCCGAGAGCTGGACGCTCCCCGACGACGAGGGACGGCCCGGTCCCACCACGCTGCGCCGGCCGTACGAGTTCCAGACGGTCCTGACGTCGCAGCAGCTCTCGGCGTACGTCCACCTGCCCGAGCTGGAGCTGCCGGGCTTCGCCATCGACGCCGCGTCCCGAGCTTCGACGCCGTCGCTCCTTCGCCGTCCGCCTCCGGCCTCGCCATCGGCGCCGTCGTTTTCCACGGCTCCACGCCCACGCGATCGATGTACACGCGTCGAGCCACAGGCGCTGACGAAGCACGCACTCGTGTGCCGGCATCACGGGCGGCGGCAAGACCACCACCATCTTCCAGCTGCTCGAGCAGCTCAACGCCCGCGGGATCCCGTTCCTCGTCGTCGAGCCGGCGAAGTCGGAGTACCGGGCGCTCCTCGAGCACCCCTCGATCGGCCCGCAGCTGCAGATCTTCACGCTCGGCGACGAGCGCACCTCGCCGTTTCGCATCAACCCGTTCGAGGTTCCGGCCGGGTGCGATGTCCTCGCGCAGATCGACGTGGTGCGGGCGGTCATGGCCGGCAGCTTCGGCATGTGGACTCCCACTGCCGCAGATCCTCGAGCGCTGCTTGCACGAGATCTACGCCGAGCGCGGTTGGGACCTGGCCGCCGGCGACAACGTGCGCGTCCAGCGCTCCCGGCCACCCTCGGTCGGCGCCCACGCTGTCGCACCTCGCCGAGAAGGTGGCCCCAGGTCGATCGCCTCGCCTCGGCTACGAGGAGCGCATCCGCGGTGACCTGCAAGCCGCATTGCTGACCCGCCTCGACTCGCTGCGCTCCGGCGGCAAGGGGCAGATGCTCGACGTCGCGGCATCCATCCCGACCGAGGTGCTCGTGAGTCGGCCGACCGTCATCGAGCTCGACGCCATGGGCGACGATGACGACAAGGCGTTCGTGATGGGCCTGCTGCTGGTGCGCATCGTGCAGCACCGCCGTCGCACCGGGCCGTCCGCTGCGCTGCGCCACCTGCTGGTCATCGAGGAGGCCCACCGGCTCCTGTCGGCCCGCGGCGGGCGGGCCGCGCCGGAGGAGGCCGATCCCAAGGGCAACGTCGTCGACATGTTCTCCCACCTGCTGTCGGAGATCCGGGCCTACGGACAGGGCGTGGTGATCGCCGACCAGGTGCCGGCCCGCCTGGCGCCGGACGTCATGAAGAACACCGGTCTCAAGATCGCCCACCGGACGGTGGCCAACGACGACCGGGAGGCGCTGGCCGGGGCGATGGTGATGTCGCCGGAGCAGGCCCAGTCGCTCGCCGCGTTCGGCCCGGGCCGGGCGGCGATCTTCGGCGACGGTGACGATGCGCCCAACGTGGTGCAGGTGGCTGACCTCAAGGGTCGGCTGGGCGGCGCGCTGCCCGCGCAACGACCGCGTGCGTCACCACATGGCGCAGTGGCGCGCGGCGACAGGCGTCGCTGACGTCTTCCACGCCGGACCGGCCTGCGGGCGCAGTTGCGTCGACGCCGCTCGGGAGTGCGCCCAGGCCCGACGGCTGCTCGACGAACGCCCCATCCACGTCGCCGTCGCCAAGGTCCTCCAATCGACGGTGGCCGAGCCTGCCGCGGCGCAGCGACTGTGGTGGGAGCTCGACGACGTCGTGCGGGCGCGCCGACCGCCCGGCCTCGACGCGGCCAAGCTGATCGAGAGCGTCGCCGGCCACGGCGGAGACCGGTTCGCCGAGCGCCGCGGCGGCCAGTACGGCTGGACCTTCGCGACGACGGACCTGATCGCCACCGCAGCGATCGACCTGCTGCTGGCCATGGCGCTCGGAGAGACGCTCGATGTCGTCGCGGCCGCGGGCGGCCGCTTCCGCGCCGCCTACTCGTCGGCGACCGAGCGCACCTTCGACCCGTACTCGGCGTGTGGCCGGATCTGCGTCGACGGGAGCTGCAGCTTCCGCCACGCCGTCGCCGACACCGTTGACGACGGCAGCTGGGATGCCAACTGGAAGGACGTGGACCGCGACGACGCCGCCGGCGGGAGGCGGGCGGCGACGTGGGCGCTGTGCCAGGACGCCGCGTTCGAGTTGGTCGAATGGCCCGACCCCGGCCAGCCGGCCACGGTCGGCGTTGAGGTCGCAGCCACCGCCCGTCGAGTCGCGCTCTGCTTCGCCCAGCAGATGGTCGACCGCGACGACCGCTCGGCGCCCACGCGTGAAGCGGGGGATCGTCGACCGCGTGCTGGCCGAGGCGGCGATCGCCAATGAAGAGGTTCCAGTGTCATGAAGGAGATGAGCGATGAGCACTGACAAAGCGACGGTTCAGGGACGGTCGACCGAACCGCCACCGGATCGCGTCAACCCGTCGACGCGCCTCGATCGACCCCCCATCGCAACGCCGGCCTCGGTCTCCCACGCCGATGCCGGCAGCGGCCCGGTACGTGAACAGAAGGGGTCCGAGCAGCACAAGGCAGCGATGCATGGCGAGCAGCAGAGGGTGCGGAGCGGCGATCACGCCGCGCATCGGCTCGTCGAGACGTACGCCGCCCAGGTCGGCGCCAAGGTGAGCAGCGTCCTTTCCGCGCTGAAGGTGCCCGAGCCGATCTGCCAGCTGTACGGCGGTGGCTACGAGTCGCTGGTCCGTCAGGCGTACGGGATGACCGCCCAGGCCGCCGACGGCGCAGCTGCGGTCGCGGGCCGGATCCGCGACGCGTCACCCGCCGAGCGGGCTGGCGCGCTGCGCACGCTGGGCGAAGCCATCGCCGCCCCGGGCGCGTTCGCGCTGCGCGTCGGGTCGGAGGCCGCAGCCGATCTCGCCCAGCGCGTTCGTGATGCCACGCCCGAGCAACGGTCGGCGGTTGCCGGGCGCGTGCTCGTCGAGCTCGTCGCGCCGAACCACACGCGCGACCTCGTGGCCCGAGCGTCGACGGCTGTCGACAAGGCATCCCAGGGCGACTTCCGCGCCCTCGGAGGCTTCCTCACCGAGGCGGCCGTCGTCGTCGCCTCCCTCGGTGAGGGCAGCGCAGCTCGGGGAGCGGCCGGAGCCACCGAGGCCGCCGCGGCGAGATCCGCCTCCCTCGAGGCGGCAACGGCGCGGACGGCGTCGACGGAGGCCGTCGTGGGCTCCAGCTCCGTCGAGGCCAATGCGGTGCGGAGCACGGCCGGCGAGTCGAGCGCAGTGCGATCCGGCGCGGAGACGGCCGAAGCGGGGGGTGCACGACGAGGCGGTGTGGAATCGCCGTCGGGAGCAGGCGGACCGGGCGCCGGCGGCGGAGGTCGGCCCCCGGGTGGTGGTGGCGGTGGTCCGGAAGGGCCGGGAGGGCCTCCGTCGGGCACCGGCGAAGGCGGCCCGCCGGATGCGCCGGCCCTCGGCCGCGAGGCGGCCGACGATCTGATCCACACCTACGCCGGGCGGAACGCGGAGCTGCGCGACTACCTGCTCGACCGGGCGACCGCGGCACACGACGCCGGCGAGACCGTGACCTCCGGGCAGCTGCAGGCTTGGGCCGCCGATTTCGAGAACGCCGAGCCGACGCTCATCCAGGCGGTTCCGCCCGGTGCCGCCACGCTCCCCGAGGTTCCCCCTCCGCCGCCACCACCGCCACCACCGTCCGGTCCGGCGAACCCGGCCGCCGGCGATCCGCCTGCGTCGGGGCCGTCGAACGACGGGAGCAACCGCCCGACGTTGCCCGGGTTCTGGCGGGACACCTCCGAGGGTGCGGCACGGCAGGTCTTCCGGAGCGAAGCCGACCTGGCACCGGAGTTCGATCGGCTCGTCAACGACGAGGGTCGAGGGTTGAACGTGGCGCGGCCCGCGCAGTACCGAGAGATGGCCCAAGCGGCGGGCGCACCGGCGGATTCCGTGGCGTATCGCACACGGGATGGCGTGGTGCGAGTTCGCGGGGACACGCCCGTCGCCGAGCGCCTGACCGCGGCAGTGCAGGACCGCGTGGTGCTGCAGAGGGCGCTGAGCTGGTGCGAAGGTCGCACGGTTCTCCGCACCTCCAACGACGCCGCCTACGCGCAGGTGGTGCGCGACAGCCGCTCGGGCGCACTCGAGGTCAGCGCGCAGACCGCCGACCAGATCTGGCGCTCGATGGGTCGCACTGGCGCGGCGCCACGGGTCATCGAGCTCTCGTCGGCCGCGGGCCTCGGTGGGCAGGGCCGGTTCATCGTGAACTCCTCGGGCCTGCCGCCGCGGCGCTGACCTTGGCGGCGGCGTCGGCGCGATCCCGACGGGCGGCGGCCGATCGCCGCTGGAGTCGGTTTTCACACATCCGCAACGCCGGTTTGACAGAATGTAAAGCCGTGGACGAACGGGTCGAGCTGACGGTCAACGGCACGCCGGTGTCGGTGCGCGCCGACCACCCCCACCTCTTGGCGGCGCTGCGCGAGGAGCTGGACGTCACGTCGCCGAAGGACGGCTGCTCGCCGTCCGGGCAGTGCGGGTGCTGCACGGTGCTCGTCGACGGCAAGGCGGTGGTCAGCTGCAACTTGGCGCTGGCCAAGGTCGCCGGCTCGTCGGTCGTGACGCTCGAGGGCATCGACCCGGAAGAACGGCGCCGCTTCTCCGACGCGTTCGCTGCGTGCGGTGGCCTGCAGTGCGGCTTCTGCATCCCCGGCATCGTCGTGCGGGCCAAGGCACAGATCGACAAGAAGGGCGCCGACCTCGATCGGGCGGCGATGGCCCCACACCTCGGCGCCCACCTGTGCCGCTGCACCGGGTACGTGAAGATCCTCGACGCCATCGAGGCCGTCGCCAAGGGCAAGTCGTTCCAGCCGGCGCTCGGTGGCGGCATCGGAGCATCGGGCGCCAAGTACGAGGCCGCCGAGCTGACCCTCGGGGATCGTGACTACATCGACGACATGCGCATGCCGGGGATGCTCCACGCCGCGCTGCACCTCACCGAGCACGCCCGGGCCGACGTCATGGCGATCGACACCACCCCAGCGGCGGCGGCCGACGGCGTCGTCGGCTGTGTTCACCGCCGCCGACATCCCGGGTGAGCTGCGGGTCGGGATCATCCACAAGGACTGGCCGATCATGATCCCGGTCGGTGGGCGCACGTCCTATGCCGGCGACGTGCTGGCCATCGTCGTCGCCGAGACCCGCCAGCAGGCGCGCGCCGCCGCCGCCCTCGTCGACGTCCGCTACGACGTGCTGACCCCGGTGACCGACCCGGTGGCAGCCATCGAGCCCGGTGCCGAGCTGGCGGTGTGGGGCACCGACGACAACGTGCTGTCGCGCAGCGCCTATGCCCGTGGCGACGTCGATGCCGCCCTGGCCGCCAGCGCCTACACGGTGCACGAGGTGTTCCAGACCCAACGCATCGAGCACGCCTTCCTCGAGCCCGAGGCGTCGTTGGCCGTGCCGTCGGTCGCCGGCGAGGACCGGCGGCTGCACGTGTACTCCGGCGGCCAAGGCGTGTGGGACGACCGTGACGACATCTGCCGAGTGCTCGACGTCGCCACCGACGTCGTGACGGTCGAGCTGGTCTCCAACGGGGGCGCGTTCGGCGGCAAGGAGGACATGGCCAACCAGGCCCACACCGCGCTGGCGGCGTGGCTGCTCGACCGACCGGTCAAGTGCACGCTGTCGCGCGAGGAGAGCTTCCGGATCCACGCCAAGCGCCACCCGGTGCGCCTGGAGTACTGGGCCGGGTGCGACGGCGACGGGATGCTCACGGGCGTCAAGGTGCGCGCCGTCGGCGACTCGGGCGCGTACGCGTCGGTCGGGATGAAGGTGCTCGAGCGGGCGGCGGGGCACGCCACCGGGCCGTATCACGTTCCGGCCGTCGATGTTGAGTCGATCGCCGCCCGCACCAACAACCTGCTGTGCGGCGCGTTCCGGGGCTTCGGCGCCAACCAGGCCCAGTTCGCCATGGACGGCGTGCTCGACCGGCTGGCCGGCGCCGTCGGGGTCAGCGGCTGGGAGATCCGCAAGCGCAACGTGATCCGGCCGGGCGCGCTCTGGGGTCCGGGTCAGCTGATGGACGACGGTGCGGCCGGTGCCGAGGTCTGCCTCGACACCATCAAGTCGGCCTACGACGCGGCCGTCGACGCCGGCAAGGCGGTCGGGCTGGGGCTCGGGCTGAAGAACGCCGGCCTCGGCAACGGGCTGCGCGAGGTGTCCGGGGCCGTCGTCCGGTTCCGGTCCGAAGACGGCCGAGTGGAGGTGCGCCACGGGTGGACTGAGATGGGTCAGGGCGTGCACACCGTTGCGCTGCAGGTGGCGGCCGAGGAGCTGGGGATCGACCCGGCGCGCATCGACGTCATCGTCGACACGACGCGGCAGCTCGGGTTCGGTCAGACCACCGGGTCACGGGGCACGTTGATGGCCGCCGGCGCGGTGCAGCGGGCGTGCCAGGCGGCGCTGGCCGCCGACTGCCGGCCGGACGTCGACCACCACGCCGAGCACGTCGTCGACTGGACGGCCAAGCTCGGCGACCCCGACCACCCGCAGCCGACGATCCACGCCGCCTTCGGGTACGCCGCCCAGCTGGTGATCGTCGATCGGGAGTCGGGCAAGGTCGAGCGGGTCGTGGCCGTGCACGACGTCGGGCGGGCCGTCAACCCGGTGCTGTGCGAGGGGCAGATCGAAGGCAGCGTGCACATGGGCCTCGGCTACGCGCTGACCGAGGACTTCCCGACCGATCCGGAGACGGCGTTCCCGCGGTTCAACTCGTTGCGCCAGCTCGGGATCCTGCGAGCAAAGGACGTGCCCGAGATCGAGGTCCAGCTGGTCGAGGTGGCGCAACCCCGATCGCCGTACGGGATCAAGGGCGTCGGGGAGATCGGCCTCGTCCCGACCGCCCCCGCCGTCGCCGCCGCCCTCCACGACTACGACGGCCAGTGGCGCGCCACCCTCCCCATGCGCCTCGCCTGACGCCCATCTTCTCATCGGAGGGTTTCGCTGCACCGGAGGGTTTGCCGCACCCCATCCGGTACGCAAACCCTCCGGTGCGCTGAAACCCTCCGATGGTCAATCGCCCAGGAGGATCCTCGGGCCGGGGCCGATGGCGGCCATGCGGTCGCCGGGGTTGTAGAGGGCGCACACCGACAGCGACAGGCAGCCACAGCCGATGCAGCCGTCGAGGTCGTCGCGCAGGCGCTCCAGCCAGGCGATCTGATCGTCGAGCCGCGTCCGCCAGCGGGCCGACAGTCGGGCCCAGTCCTTGCGGTTCGGCGTGCGATTGCCGGGGAGCGTGGCCAGCGCGTCGCGGATCTCGGCCAGCGTCAGCCCGACCTTCTGCGCGGCCTGGATGAACGCCACCCGCCGCAGCACGTCGGCGTGGTACTGGCGGTGGCCCGACGCCGCCCGCTCCGACGAGATCAAGCCCTCGTCCTCGTAGAAGCGCAACGCCGAGGTGGCCACACCGGCCCGGGCTGCGACGCTGCCGATGGAGAGACGCTTGACTTCAACCACAATCGAAGTTCTACCGTCGCTTCACGATGACAACGACCTCCACTCCGATCGAACTCGGCCTCAGCCTCGACGACCTGCCGGTCGGCTCGATGCGGCTGGCCCGTGCTGACGGCCACCGCGTCTGCGTGGTGCGCACCGCGAGCGGTGTCCACGCCCTCGACCACGCCTGCCCCCACGAGGCGTACGGCCTGACCCAGGGCACGCTCGATGGCGAGCTGCTCACCTGCGCCTGGCACAACTGGAAGTTCCGCGTCGACGACGGCACCTGCGTGCTCGGCGAGGAGGACGTCCGCACCCATCCGGTGACGGTCGGTGCCGACGGGTCCGTGGCCGTGTCGATCGTCGAGCCGTCCCCCGAGGAGCAGCGGGCCCGCCTCGTGCCGTCGCTGCGCCGCGGCATCGCCAACGCCTACGTCGGCCAGGTCAGCCGGGACGTCGTGCGACTGCTTCGAGCGGACGCCAACCCGGGCGAGCTGATCTGGGAGGCCGTCGCCTACGGGGCACCGCGCGCCGACTTCGGGTGGGGCCACTCGATCGCTTCGGCCACCGACTGTCTGGCCATGGTCGACCTCTACGACGGGGACCAGCGTGCGCTGCCGATCGTCCAGGCCATCGCCGGCATCGCCGAGGTCGAGCGCGACCGGCCGGTCAACCCGTTGCCCGAGCCGGCCGGCGATCTCGGCCCGGATCCCGCCGCCGAGTTCCGCCGCCTCGTCGAAGCCGAGCAGCTCGAGCCGGCGCAGGCGTTGGTGCGCGGCGCGATCCACGCCGGCTCGGGCGCCGAGGAGCTGCGGCCGTGGTTCACGGCCGTGATCAGCGACCACCTCCTCTCCTACGGACACGGGGCGATCTACACCCAGAAGGCCTTCCAGCTGCTCGACCGGCTCGGCTGGGAGCGGGCCGACACCGTGCTGCCCTACCTCGTGCCGACGATCGTCTACGGCACGCGCGAGGACACGCTGCCCTACATGCGACCGTTCACGAAGGCGCTGGCCGGGGTCGATCTCGGCGCGCTCGCCGACGTCGCCGTCGAGCCCGAGTGGCGTGACGACGGGACGTTGGGCGCGGCGCTGCTCGACGGTGGGGACCGTGCGGCGCCGCTGCATGCCGCCGTCGGCGCACTACGGGCGGGCGCCGGCGTGGATGGCGTGCTCGACGTCGTCGTCGACGCCGTCAGCGAGCGGATGCTGCGCTACGACCCGGCCGGCGAGCGCGACTTCCACGACGACTTCGGCTGGCTCGACATCACGCATGGGATGACGTACGCCAACGCGGCGCGGTGGCACGCCGCCCAGCAGCGGCACCCGGACACGGTCCGCCTGGCCCTGTGGTGCGCGTTCCTGGCGTCGTGGACGGGGCGCCACGAGTGGCACACCTCGGTCGGGCCGAGCGTCGACATCGATCTCGGCACCGACGACGTGGTCGCCGCCGGCACCGAGCTGCAACGCCGGGCACTGGACGACACCACGACGGCGTTCATCGTCCACGCCCACGCCGTGAAGACGACGCGGGCGGCCAGCGAGGAAGCCGCCCGTTCCGGGTCGGCGCGACCACTGCAAGCGGCGGCCCGTTTCCTCGACGCGCCGAAGCTCGAGCGCTTCGTCGCCGCCAACGTGACCCGCGCCATCGACCTCGTCGCCGGCCGCATCCAGCGCTAGCCCATCCGAGGGTTTCGGCGCACCCGAGGGTCTGCGGCCCGGCAGGGGCGAAGGAAACCCTCGGGTGACGTCAAACCCTCCGATGGATCAGGCCTCGGTGTCGTCGGGTTCGGCGTCGGCGTCGGTGTCGGACGGGGGAGCGGCGAGCACGTCGTAGAGCTCGCTGCGCGTGCGGATCAGGATCTCCCTAGCCCGGTCGAGCTGGGCCGCCGACCCGAACCGGCCGATCTGGCGCAGCTGGCCGAAGATCTCCGCCGCCAGCCGGCGCAGATCGCCACGGTGTCCCGTGCCACCCTCGGCCCACGGCGGCATCGGGCCGTCGTCCTGGTGCTCGGCCAGCCAGGTCTGCCCGGCCTCCGTCAGCTCGAAGCGCTTGCGCCCGTCGTCGTCGGTCGATCGGACCAGGCCCTCGTCCTCCAACTGCGCCAGCGTCGGGTACACCGACCCCGGGCTCGGCTTCCACCGGCCGCCGGTCCGCTGTTCCAGCTCCTGGATCAGCTCGTACCCGTGCATCGGTCGCTCGGCCAGCAAGCCGAGCAGGCTGGCCCGGATGGCGCCCCGGCGGGCCCGCCGCCGACCGGGTCCGTGTCCAGGGCCGTCGTGGTGGCGGTGCATGTGCCTCATCCTCATGGTTCTCATCGCGTCTCCTCGAAGGGGTTGTTCGTGATAAGTAACGATACATCGCTAAGAGGTAGCGACAACCTGGCCGTCGAAATATCCTCCGTTCGTGGTCAACAGCGCAGCGACGACGGTGGACGAGTACCTCGACGAGCTCCCGCCCGATCGGGCCGACGTCGTGCGGACCGTCCGCGAGACGATCTTGCGGCGGCTCCCGCCCGGCTACGAGGAGACGATGAACTGGGGGATGATCAGCTACGAGATCCCGCTCGAGCGCTACCCGGACACCTACAACGGCCGGCCGCTCGGCGTGCTCGGGCTGGCCGCCCAGGCCCGCCACTACGCCCTCTACCTCAACGCCGCCTACACCTCGCCGGAGCTGATGGCCCGCCTGCGGGCGGCGTACGCCGCCGCCGGCATCAAGTTCGACATGGGCAAGAGCTGCCTGCGCTTCCGCAACCTCGCCGGCCTCGACCTCGACGCCATCGGCGAGATCGTCGCCAGCGTGCCGCCCGAGCGCTACATCGAGCTGTACGAGGCGTCTCGCGCCGACCGATGACCGCCGTCACCCCCGGCCTGGTCTGCGGGCACCACCACCTCTACTCGGCGCTGGCCCGCGGCATGCCGTCGCCGCCGGCCACGCCACACGACTTCGCCCAGATCCTCGAACAGGTCTGGTGGCGCCTCGACGCCGCTCTGGACCTCGACATGCTGCGCGCCTCGGCCCGCCTCGGCGCACTGGAAGCCCTGCTCGCCGGCACCACGGCGATCGTCGATCACCACGAGAGCCCGTCGGCCATCGAGGGCAGTCTCGACGTCGTCGCCGACGCCTGCGCCGAGGTCGGCGTGCGCGTCGTCTGCGCCTACGGCGTGACGGACCGCCACGGCCCTGACGGCGCCCGCCGCGGCCTGGCCGAGAACGAGCGGTTCCTGCGCGCCGGCGGCCGGGGCCTGGTCGGCGTCCACGCCGCCTTCACGTGCACCGACGACACGCTTGCTGCGGCGGCCGGCCTGGCCGCCGACCTCGGGGTCGGCGTCCACGTCCACGTCGCCGAAGGTCCGCCCGACGCCGACGCAGGCGGCCGACTGGCCGACCTCGCCCGAGACGACTGGCTGCTCGTCCACTGCGTCCTGCTGGACCGCCACCTCCCCGGCACGATCGCCCACAACCCGCGCAGCAACATGAACAACGCCGTCGGCTACGCCCGCCCTGCCCGGCGGTCGAACCGCGTCGTGCTCGGCACCGACGGCATCGGCGCCGACATGCTCGAGGAGTTCCGGCTGGCCTACGTGGCCCACCGGGCCGACGACGTCGAGGCCACGCCGGACACCGCCTGGTCGTGGCTGCGCAACGGGCAGGCGCTCGTTCCCGAAGCCGCCGACGACCAGGTCACGTGGACCTACGACCACGTCGACTCGCCGTGGCACCTGGCGTTCACGCCGGGCACGCGAGCCCTCGACGTCGTCACGGGAGACGGCCGCACCCTGGTGCGCGGCGGACAGCCGACCACGGTCGACGTCGACGAGGTGCGCGCCCACGCCGCCGAGCAGGCCCAGCGGTTGTTCGCCCGACTGAGTTGATGGCCTCGCTCGCTCCGAAGACTCCGCTCACTCGGCTGGGCCGGGCAAGGCCGGCCTGGGCTGTCATGTTCGCTGCGTAACGAACGCTCGGGGGACTTGCTTGATGGCCTCGCTCGCTCCGCCTCCGCTGATCCGAGGGGCGTGTGTCGTCAGGCGCCGAGGGCGTCGGCGGTGAAGACCTCTTCGCCGTTGACGGTGCCGGTGAACGTGCCGGCGATGTCGGTCACGCCGGCGCCCGGCAGCTCGCTGGTCTGCCCGGTGAGCAGGGCCGTGCCACCGGCCTCGGTGGTCCCGTTGCACGTGACATCGACCTGGCTGGCGTTGCCGGCAACGGTCGCCTCGCAGGTCAGATCGCCCTCGATCGGGTGCCCGGCGTCGGAGAACTCCGCCCGCCCGGCCTGGGCGGCCACGTTGCGCACTGCCGTCTCGGCGGCGGCGTTGACGGCATCGCCGGCGGCCTGCTCGGCGTTGGAGACGACGGTGTTGGCGGCGTCTTGCACGTCCTGCACCAGGGAGTCGGCGGCCTGGCCGATCTCGTCGCGGTCCTCGTCCGAGCACGCCGCCACCCCGAGCGCGACGAGAGCGACGAGCGTGGCGGAGACAGCGCGGGGGAGCATGGGGAGGCGGTACCCCTCCGGCCGGTCGACAAACCGATCTGGCAGGATGCGCGGGTGGCCGCCGACCATCCCGTCGCCCTCTACCTGCAGGACGCTCACGACCTGCGGCGCGGCATCGAGCTGGTCCGGCGGGCCGAGGACCTCGGCTTCGCCGCCGTCTGGCAGGCCGACAGCCGGCTCGTGCGCGACGCCGTCGTCCCGATGGCGGCGTTCGCCGCGGCGACGGATCGGATCAAGGTCGGGTCGGGCGTCGTCGACATCTGGACCCGCAACGCGGCCCGGCTGGCGAGCACGTTCTCGACGCTCGACGACCTGGCCCCCGGTCGCATCCTCTGCGGCGTGGGCGCGTGGTGGGACCCCCTTGCGGCAAGGGTCGGCATCGACCGGGCTCGCCCGTTGCGCGTCATGCGCGAGGTCGTCGACGCGGTCCGTGGACTGCTGGCCAACGAGACCGTGACGCTCGACGGCTACCACGTCCACCTCGACGGCGTCGAGCTCGACTACGTGTACCAGCAGCGGCGGCCAAAGGACGTGCCGATCTACATCGGCGCAACCGGGATGCAGATGATGGAGCTGGCCGGTGAGATCGCCGACGGTGTCGTCCTCAACTACCTCGTCGACCCGGCGTACAACGCCGCGGCCATCGAGGCACTGGGGCGCGGCGCCGCACGGGCCGGCCGCACGGTCGACGACATCGACCGCCCGCAGCTCGTCGTGTGCAGCATCGACCGGGACCGGGCGGCGGCCCTCGACAGCGCCCGCCTGATGGTGACCCAGTACCTCGGCCAGCAGCCGCACATCATGAAGGCGTCCGGCGTCCCGCAGGCGCTGCTCGACGAGATCGGGCAGGTGCTGACGTGGCCGGCGACCCACGAGCAGGTGCTGACGGCCAGCCGGCTGGTCCCCGACGACGTGGTGCAGCGATGCACCGCCTCCGGCGAACCCGACGAGGTCGTCGCCAAGGTCGCCGAGTACGTCGCCAACGGCTGCACGTGCCCGATCCTCTACCCCCTCGGCGACGACGTCGACCTGATGCTGGAGACGTTCGCCCGATGATCGAGATCCGCGACCTGACCAAGCGCTTCGGCCGCATCCTCGCCGTCGACGGCCTCAGCTTCGACGTCCACCCGGGCCGCGTCACCGGGTTCCTCGGACCGAACGGCTCGGGCAAGAGCACCACGATGCGCTGCATGGTCGGTCTTGACCGCGCCGAGCGGGGCACGACGCGCTTCGATGGCAAGGCCTACGAGTCGATGCGCCGGCCGCTGTTCGACATTGGGGCGCTGTTCGACGCCGGCTACGTGCATCCGAGCCGCTCGGGCCGCAACCACCTGCGTTGGCTGGCTGCGACGCACGGCATGCCGGCGCAGCGCATCGACGAAGTGCTCGGCCTGGTCGGGCTGAGCGACGTCGCCGGGCGCAAGGTGCGGGGCTACTCGCTCGGCATGCGCCAGCGGCTGGGGCTCGCCGGGGTGCTGCTCGGCGATCCGCACACCGTGATCCTCGACGAGCCGGCCAACGGGCTCGACCCCGAGGGCATCCGGTGGATCCGGGACGTGCTGGTGCACCTCGCTCGCGGCGGGCGCACCGTGCTCGTCAGCAGCCACCTGCTGTCGGAGATCGCACTGATGGCCGACGACCTGGTCGTGATCGGCCGGGGCCGGCTCATCGAGCAGGGGCCGGTGCGGGCGTTCGTCGAGCGGTACTCGACGCGCTGGGTGCGGGTGCGCACGCCGCGCCCGGCCGAGTTCGCCGAGCACCTCCGGCGGGCGGGCGGCGACCTGCGGCCGATCGCCCCCGACGGCATGGACGTGCACGGCCTGGCGATCGAGCGCATCGGGGACTTGGCCGCCGAGGTCGGGGCGGTGCTCCACGAGCTGTCGCCGCAGGCCGAGTCCCTGGAGGACGCCTTCCTGCGGGCGACGGCCGCCGACCAGGAGTACCGGGCCGTGCCGGCACCCGGAGCCGACCGATGATCGCCGCCATCCGCAGCGAGTGGATCAAGCTGACGACGATCACCGTGACGTGGGTGCTGGTGATCTGCGCCGTCGCCTTCCCGCTCGTCGTGTCGATCCTCACGGCCGTGCTGGCCGAGGACGTCACCGGCGAGACGCTGGCCGGCGCGATCACCGGCACGACGGTGGTGACGGCGATGCTGTTCGGTGTCGTGGCGGCCGTCGGGATCACGGGCGAGTACGCCAACCACACGATCCGCCCGACGTTCGCCGCCATGCCCGACCGCTGGCGTCCGCTGCTGGCCAAGCCGATCGTCACGGCAGGGGCGGCCGCCGTGCTCACGACGCTGATCGTGGTCGTCGGGTGGTTCGGGGGGCGGCTGGCCGCCGGGGAGTCGGCGTCGGAGGATCTGGAGGGCACGGGCGCCGCGCTGTTCGGCGTGGTGCTGCTGGCGATCGGCCTGACCCTGCTCGGCTACGGGCTCGGGCTGCTGATCCGCAACACGGCGGCGAGCATCTGCGTGCTGCTGCTGTGGCCGTTGATCGCCGAGGGCTTGATCGCCGCCCTGCTGTCGGGCGTCGGCGCAGAGGGCGCGGCGAAGTGGTTGCCGTACTCGGCCGGCATCCAGATGGCGGTGGTGGACATCGGCGACGAGGACGTCCTCGGCCGCGTGACCGGCGGTGTCTACTTCTTCGCGTGGGTGCTGGCGATCCTGGTCTTCGGCCTGATCACCGCCAAGCGGCGTGACGCGTAGGTTCGGTGGCAATGGACGTCATCTTGCCCAGCGGCACGCCGGCGATCGTCAACATCCCGGACGGCGACGTGGCCATGGGGCTGGTCATCGCCCCCGACATCATGGGGTTGCGCCCGCTGTTCCAGGATCTCGTCGACCGCCTCGCCACCGAGTGGTCGATGGCGGTGTGCGCCGTCGAGCCGTTTCCCGGTCAGGAGGGCCTGGCGGACATCCCGGCGCGGATGGAGGCGGTGGCCGGGTTGCAGGATGACGACCACCTGGGCGACCTGCTGCAAGGGGCCGACGCGACGGGTCAGGAGCGAGTTGGGCTGATCGGGTTCTGCATGGGCGGGATGTACACGCTCAAGGCGGCCCGGTCGGACCGCTTCGCCCGGCTGGTCGCCTTCTACGGGATGATCAAGGTGCCCGAGAACTGGCGGTCGAGCAGCCAGGGCGAGCCGCTCGAGCACCTGGCGAGCGGCCATCCGGACCGGGTGCTGGCGATCATCGGCGAGCAGGACACGTACACGCCGCCGCCCGACGTCGACGCGCTCGAGGCGGCCGGTGTGACGGTCGTGCGCTACCCCGAGGCCGAGCACGGGTTCGCCCACGATGCCAACCGGCCGGCCCACCGCGCCGACGACGCTGCCGACGCCTTCACCCGCGCCCGGGAGTGGCTGACGGCCTAGTCGATGGGGTTCGGGTCCGGGACGACCGGCTCGGGCACGACCGGGTCGGGCATCGGCGGCGGGGGGACGTCCGGGTTGGGCACGATCGGCGTCGGCAGGTCGGGGTCCGGCACGATCGGTGGCGGCATCGTCGGATCGCTCATCGCCGAGGTCTACCCGTGATCTGCGTGAGCGAACAGTGCGCCGCCGACGTATTCGCTCACGCAGAATCCGGTCAGCGGGCGCGCAGCTCCAGGCGGTCGCGATGGACGATGGTGTACTGCCGGTCGCGCTGGTCCAGCCACCCGAGTCGGATGAAGCTGGCGATCGCCTTGTTCACCCGCTCCCGAGAGGCGCCGACCATCCCGGCCAACTCCTCCTGCGTGACGGGCAACGTGAACTGGTCACTCCCGTCGGCCAGCTCGAGCAACCGCTTCGCCGTCCGCCCGGTGACATCGAGGAACACCGAGTCGGCCAGCGCCTCGTCCATCGCCCGCAACCGCTCGGCCAGCATCTTGGTCACGTTCCACAGCAACTGCGGGTAGGCGTCGAACATCGCCAGCACGGGCGCGAACGGCACCGCCAGCACCCCGGAGGGCTCGAGCGCCCTGGCCATCGCCGACCGCGGCCGGTCGTCGAGCATGCTCAGCTCGCCGAACAGATCGCCGGGCTCCATCAGGGCCACCACACTCTCGCGCCGGTCGATCGGGTTGGCGATGGCGATGGCGATGCGGCCGCGGGTGACGATGTACAGCGAGTCGGGCGGGTCGCCGGCGTCGAACAGCGTGTCGCCGCGCACCAGCTGGCGCTCCACGCACGACGTGGCGAGCGTGTCCAGCGTCGCTTCGTCGGCGTCGGCGAAGAACTCGGTCTCGGCCAGGATCTCCCGGATCGCCACGTCGTCGTGCCCCATCGCGGCGGAGGGTACTACCCTGCCCGCGCGTGACCGACGTGGCTGGCGCCGGCCGGTCCGATGTCGTCTGGACGATCGTCGTCGCTGGTGGCGGAGGGTCTCGATTCGGGTCGCCGAAGCAGTTCGCGACGCTCGGCGACGCTCGCGTGCTGGACGCCAGCGTGGCCGCGGCCCGCCTGGCCAGTGCCGACGTGGTGGTCGTCGTTCCCCCGGCGGATGCGGCGCGGGAGCGAGCCGTCGCCGGTGGATCGACGCGCAGCGAGTCCGTCCGCGCCGGGCTGGCGGCGGTGCCCGAGCACGTGGACATCGTGTGTGTGCACGACGCGGCCCGGCCGCTGGCCAGCCCCGCGCTCTTCGGCGCCGTGGTGCAAGCCGTGCGAGACGGCGCCGACGCGGCGGTGCCGGCGGTCCCCGTGCACGACACGATCAAGATCGTCGACGACGCCGGCCAGGTCGTCGCCACCCCCGATCGGTCGCGCCTGGTGGCGGTGCAGACGCCGCAGGCGTTCCGTGCCGATGTCCTGCGCCGCGCCCACGCCAGCGGTGCCGAGGGCACCGACGACGCGGCGCTCGTCGAGCAGCTCGGCGGCGTCGTGGCCACGGTCCCGGGCGAAGCGGGGAACCGCAAGATCACCACGCCAGACGACCTTGATTGGGTCCGCCGCCACGTCGGTGTCGAGGCTCCGACGTGACCTTTGAGGTGCGCGTCGGCCAGGGCTTCGACGTGCACCGGTTGGTCGAGGACCCCGATCGGCCGCTCGTGCTCGGTGGTTGCGAGTTCGCCGGGTCGTTGAGCCTGGAAGGCCACAGCGACGGCGACGCGGTGGCCCACGCCGTGACCGAAGCGCTGCTCGGCGCGGCCGGTCTGGGCGACATCGGGCAGCGGTTCCCCGACACCGACCCGGCGTTGCACGGTGTCGACTCGCTGCAGCTGCTCCGGGATGTGGCGCAGGCCGTGCGGGCCGACGGGTGGACGGTCGGCAACGTCGATTGCTCGGTGATCTGCGAAACGCCGAGACTGGCGCCGATGCGTGACGCGATGCAGGAACGACTGTCCGCCGCGGCGGGTGCCCCGGTGACGGTCAAGGGTCGGCGGGCGGAACGGCTCGGTGCGCTCGGGCGCGGCGAGGGCATCGCCTGCTTCGCGGTCGCCGTGCTGACGCGAGGGGAACCGTGAGCCAGCGTCGGCGGCCGTCGGGCGACGGCGCCGGCAAGCCGCGCCGCAGTGGGCCGCGGCGCCCGGCGCCCCGGCAGGGCGCGCCGCGCAGCCGGGGCGCCGGTCGCACCGGTCCCGTCAGGTCACCCGGCGGCGGCGACCCGCACCCGGCGCGCCGGGACAAGGGCCTCGGGGGCACCCAGATCGAGGGCCGGCAGGCGGTGCGCCAGCTGCTCATCGCCGGGCGGCGGCGGGTCAAGGAGCTGTGGCTGTCGAGCGAGCTCATCCGTCCCGATGGATCGCCCGACGACGCCATCGCCGACCTCGTCGCCCTGGCCGCGGCGAACCGGGTGCCCGTGGCCCACGTCGCCAGGACGAAGCTCGATGCCCGCGCCCGCAGCGAGGCGCCGCAGGGGGTCATCGCCTTCGCCGCCGAGCTGCCGGAGGCCGATCTCGACGAGGTGCTCGGTCCGCCCGGCGGTCGGCCGCCGTTCCTGGTCGCCGTCGACGGTGTCACCGATCCCGGCAACCTGGGAGCGATCCTGCGCAACTGCGACGGCGCCGGCGTCGACGCTGTCCTCGTCCCGCGGCACCGAGCGGTCCACATCACGCCGACGGTGGCCAAAGCGTCGGCCGGTGCCGTGGAGCACGTGCCCATCGTCCTCGTGCCGGGGCTGCCGACGACGCTGGCCAAGCTCAAGGAGCGCGACATCTGGATCGTCGGGCTCGACGACGCCGCCGATCGTTCGCTGTTCGACATCGCCGACCTGGCGACGGACGGGATCTGCCTCGTCCTCGGTGCCGAGGGCGCCGGGCTGTCGCGCCTGGTGCGCGAGCGATGCGACGTCGTCGTGGCGATCCCGATGCGCGGCCGGATCGAGTCGCTGAACGTCGCAGCCGCCGCAGCGCTGGCGACGTACGAGGTCTTCCGGCACCGGGCGTGACCCGACTCGCCACGCCTCAGGTGGTCGTGGCGAGGCGCTCCTTCGGGTAGCCGGCGTAGGACTCCTTGAACACGCCCTGGTGCAGGACGACCACGGCGACCAGGTGGCCGGTCGCCGCGTCGGCCACGGTGGTCTCGGTCCAGTACGACTCGGTGCGCTTGCTCTGGCCGAGGCCGATCACGGTGCGCTGCAGGTCGTAGTCGTGGTCGACGTACACGGGGCCGGCGACCATCCGGACCTCGAGATCGAGGAACAACCCGAGCGCCGGCCCGCGCACCGGGAACCCACGGCCGGACTTGTTGGCCAGCACGCTGAGCATCTCGAACGGCACGATCGGTCGGCCCCACGGGTTCGTCGCCGCACCCTCGGTCGTGTACCAGGCGCTCGGCTCGGTGATCCGGGTCAGCTTCTCGGCCAGCGAGAACGGGTACAGCGGACCGTTCGACTCGGCGGCGGGGATCGACGCGACGTACGGGTCCGGCAGCGTCATGCCGACGGCCAGCTGGTCGAGGATGAACAGGTCGCCGGGATCTCCCTGGCGGGCCCGCCGGACCTCGAGCGCCGTCGGCGGGTGTTCGGGCCCGAGCGAGATGGTGCCCTCCAGCACTGAGGTGCCGTCGGCCTTGTGGGCCTCGATCGTGGCAAGCGTCCCGCCGGTGGAGGTGGTCGTCGCTTGCACCTCTTCGCCCTCGAACACCATCGTGCGGAAGTGGCTGCTGATGCAGCCGTGCTCGAACCACGCCTGGCCCCACAGCGCCACGGCGAGCGGGTCGAACTGGCTGAAGTGGGTGGGCCCCTCGATCGGGGCGCCGGCCAGGCCGAGCGACGCCGCGGTGTCGCCGTCGTGGACGCTCATGCGCCCGTCGTGGGATTGCTCCTGCAGCATCTGGGCCGGCCGGCGCAGCGGACCGGCCAGCGTGATCGGGGTGTCGAAGGCGTCGATCCCCGCACGCTACGCGACCCTCCGATCTGGGCGCGGACGTTCTCAAAGCCCGATCTGGGCGCGGACGTTCTCGAACCCGGGAATCTCCGCGCCCAGATCGCTGATCGGCAGGACCCCGGTCACATCGCCGGGATCACCTCGTCGTGGATCAGGCGGAGCTGAGTGTTGACGTCGGCGACCCCCTCGATGTCCATCCCCGTGAACGCCTTGACGAGGCTGCGGTCCGTGATGGCCAGGATCATGTGGTTGACCCCGGACGGTGCGATCTCGTCGCGCAGCTTGGCCGCACACTCCTGCGGTGTGCCGGAAACGGAAAGGCGGTCGGCCAGCTCCGGGCTCGTCAGCTCGACGCCCTTGGCCAGGTCGCCGGCGCCGATGGCGTCGATGATCGGCGCCAGCTCCTCGGGGTCCACGCCGTTGCGCGCCAGCTGCTCGGCGGGCATTGACGAGGCGTAGATGCCGACCATCGCCCGCGCCGCGTCCTTGGCGACGGCCGAGTCGGGGCCGGTGGCGAACACGACCCAGGCGCCGATGTCGAGCTTGTCGGCGTCCTTGCCGGCCTTCTCGGCGCCAGCGCGGATGTGCTCGACGGCGTAGTCGTAGGCCTCACGGGTGTAGCTGAGTGCGTGGTGGCAGCCGTCGGCGATCTCGCCGGCCGCCTCGAACGACTTCGGGCCGCGCATCGCGCCCAGCATGAGCGGCACGTGGTCCTGCACCGGGCGGGCGAACGTGAACAGGCCGGAGTAGTTGAAGAAGTCGCCGTCGTAGGTGATGGCGCCGTCATCGAGGAGCGTGCGCACGACGTGGTGCGCCTCCTTCGTCCGCGACAGCGGCTTCGTCTGCGTCCAGTCGATCTTGTACTGGGCGAGCAGGCCGAAGTTGCCGCACGACAGCACGGCCTCGGCGCGGCCGCCGGAGAGCTCGTCGAGCGTGGCGACGGACTGGGCGATGAGCGTCGGCTCGCGCAACACGACCGAGGACAGGCTCGGCCCGAAGCGGACGTTCGTCGTCTCCCGTGCGGCGGCGGCGAACAGCAGCCACATGTCCTTGTGCCAGGTCTCGTCGGCGGCATAGCAGGCGTAGAAGCCGAGCTCGTCGGCCAGCTTGATCGAGGCCAGCGACTCCTCCAACGGGTAGTCGGGCAGCAGCACGTAGCTGAACTTCACGGAGGTCCTCCCTCAACGGCGGTGGTGGGTTCGGCGTCGAGCTCGGCGAGGAGCTCGGCGCCCGACACGACCTTCTCGGCGAAGTGGCGGTGCATCCACTCGAGGTGGTCGTGGCGGCTGTTCATGATCCGCAACGTGTCCCAGTTGGGGAACATCTGCTGGAGCACCCACCGCTCCATCAGGCGCGGGTCGACCTCGAAGACGTGCTCGAAGCGGGTGATCGCCACGTCGCTGACCCGCGCTGGCGGCGGCGGCGCCACCTGCTCGGCGAGGCGGAAGCCGATGGGGTCGCCGTTCGGCCCGGTCACGGCGTCGCTCCCGGGCCACTCGCCGAGTCGTACGCCCGGTCGAGGCCGTACTTGCCGGGGTTCATGATGTTGTTCGGGTCGACGGCCCGCTTGACGTCGAGCATCACGCCGTAGCCGCGACCGAGCTCCTCGGGCACGAGGTCGACCTCACCCTCCCGGCAGGAGCCGTGGCAGGCGCTGATCGACCCGCCGTACTTCAGCGTCACGGCGGCGAGGTCCCGCTTCGCCTGCACCCACAGCGCCCACGCCTCGTCGCCGAGCATCTGCTCCCAGATGCCGACGTCGATCTCCGTGAGGTAGTCGATGCCGGTGCTGCCGTTGGTGTAGGCGAACATGCCCCAGTCGTCGAAGACGTCGGTCCTCCGGCGCAGCTCGGTGACGATGGCGTGCCACTCGCGCGTCACCGCCGGCAGGTTCGTGTAGGTGATCGAGGCGTCCTCGCAGTGCCAGCTCATCGGCACGACTTGGCCGTCCCTCGTGCGTCCGTGCAGCGGCGTGGCGTACCGGTCGTGGCGGGCCGCCCAGTCGCCCTCGGAGATCTCGTCGCCGAGGTAGCGGGCGCCGTGCTCGCGAGCGATGCGCAGCAGCCGTTTGCCGCCGACGCGCACCTCGTCCTCCCACCCGTACAGCGCGGTGCACACGAGTGCCTTCACGTCGGTTGGCTGGGGGATGTACGCCTCGTCGTCGCGACGGAGGTAGGCGACCTTCCACTCGTCGAACAGCACTGCGCCGGCGAACGTCGCCACACCGGCGCGGGCCAGGGCACCGACGCACCGGTGGGCTCGGTCGTAGTCGGCGAAGGCAAAGAACGGCGACAGCTCGGCCTCGGGCTTGGGGAACAGCTTGAGCGTCGCCTTCGTGGCGATGCCCAGCGTCCCCTGGTGGCCCATGAACAGGTGCTTGAGCTGGTAGCCGCTGGAGCTGCGGGTGATCTTGCCGCCGATGCCGTCACCGACGTGCATCAGCTCGCCCGTCGGCAGGACGTGGTCGAAGCTGAGCACGAGGTCGCGGGTGTGCCCATAGCGCGAGCCGATCAGCGACCAGCCGCTCGTGCCGATCCGCCCGCCGACCAGCGAGCACGGGTACGACGCCGGGGTGTCGGGATAGATCAGCCCGTGGCGGGCGAGCACCTCGTTGAGCTTGAGCATGTTGATGCCGACGCCGACGGTGCACGTGCGGTTGTCGAGGTCGATCTCGTGGATCTGGTCCATCCGCTTGACGTCGACGACGATGCCGTGGCGCAGCGGTACGGCGCCGTCCGTCAGCCCGGTCCCGCCGTCGCGAGGGACGATCGGCACCCCCAGCTCGTTGGCCAGGCGGACGACGGCGACGACGTCCTCGGTCGTCTCCGGGAGCACCACGACGTCGGGCACCCGTTCGGCCCAGCGGTGCAGGGGGAACGGCGCCGGCACCCGTGCCCGGTTGAATCGATCTGCCTTGGACGTCAGGACCTGATCCGTCCGCAGCACGCCGTGGAGGGCGTCGACGAGGTGGTCGAGGGCGTCGGCCGTGAGGCTCATGGCGTGATCCCGAGCGACTCGGCGAGCAGCTCGTGCAGGTCGATGACGTCGATGTCCGCCGCGGCGCCGGCGGCGCTGAGCGGTCGCTCCGACCACGGACACGCGCTGACGAGCGTGTCGACGTCGAGCGTCGCCACCTGCTCGATGCGCCGGGCGCTGATCGCCGCCGTCAGCTCCGGCTTCTCGATCGGCAGCCCGCCACCGGCGCCCGAGCAGAACGACCACTGCGTCACGTGGTCGACGTCGGTGAACCGGAGACCGGGGATGGCGCGCAGGATGTCGCGCGGTTGACGCCAGATCCCCTTGCGCTTGTTCAGCCGGCAGGGGTCGTGGTACGTGATGGCACGGTCGACCGGCACGCTCGGTCGCAGCCGCCCGTCAGCGATCATCTGGGCGAACAGCTCGACGACGAGCACGATCTCGAGATCGAAGTCGGCGCCGAAGTAGCGCGGGTAGTCCTCGGTGAAGCTGATGTAGTCGTGCGGGTCGAGCACGAGCAGCCGTCGTGCGCCGGCGGCGCGCCAGTCGGCGAGGTTGTGCTCGGCGAACCGCCGTGCCTGCTCGACGTAGCCCATCTCGGCGGCCGGTCCGCCGCAGCACCACTGCTCGTGCATCAGCCCGAACTCGTAGCCGGCTAACTGGAGGGTCTGGGCGACCGCACGCGGCACGGACGGGCGGTAGAACGCCGCCTCGCAGTCGACGAACAGGATCGACTCGCCGCCGATCGAGAGGTCGAGGCCGGCCGCCCAGTCCCGCACGTGCTCCTGGCTGACCGGCACGTCGCCGAGCACGGGCTCGTGGGTGCGTTCGTCGGTTGCGGCGTTCCAGCGCTGCCACTCCGCCTGGTGGACGCCCTGGTCGACGGCGAGGGCGCGCACCGCCTTGACGACGTCGACGGTGCGGGTCCGGAAGCGGTAGAAGTCGCCGGTGAAGAGCGTGTTCGGGCAGCGCAGCTCGCAGGCGCCGCACTGCGTGCAGTTGACGTAGTCGGCGGCGATGTCTTCGACGTCGAGATGGCCGCGCTCCATCGCCACGACGTTGGCGTGGAACGCCGTCGGCGACCACGACTCGTTGCGGGTCACCTGCACGACCGGGCAGACCTCACGGCAGAACTTGTGACCCGACGAGAAGCAGTTGTACGAGGCGTTGTGCCACTCGGCGAGGAACTCCGCCGTCCGCTCGTCCCGTCCGGCGATCGTCGGTGGCGCCACGGCGACCGTGTCGGGCTGGGCATCCCAGACGACCTCGCCGTTGCCGGATCCCGGCGTGGAGGGCTCGGCCAGCGAGCGGCCGGCATGGGTCGTGCCCTGCGGCGCGTCGGCGTCCCTCATCTGCAGCGACCCCCGATCGCCATACGGACCGGCGAGCGGCTGCTCGCCGGCCGCCACCGTACCGCGCCCACGCTCGGCCGATTCCGTGCCATCAAGCCAGGTGCCGCCGGAGATGATGCCCGGCTCCCACGCAGCGAGCGCCGGTTAGCGTCATCGTCCGGATTCGCCGGGTTAGCTCAGTCGGTAGAGCACTTGACTTGTAATCATGAGGTCGTGGGTTCGATTCCCACA
>CAVUCK010000013.1:0-12679 GCA_963739975.1 uncultured Acidimicrobiia bacterium | reverse complement strand
CCCTCCAGCCCCATCACGCCGACCTGCGCCGCGGCACCGTCGCTCCCAGCGAGGTTGAGCTCGCCGCGTCGGACGATGGCGACGTCGGCCACACGGGGATCGGCCGCCAGCGCGAGGGCGCCATCACGAAGGTCGCGACCGAAGAAGTCCACCCGCACGTCCCAGGCTTGGCCGAACCGCTGAGGTTCGTCGACGAGGCCGTGCAGACTCCACCCAACAACCAGGGCGCCGACAGCGATGGCCGTCGTGCTCACGAGCGCGACCAGGGTGGGCACGACCGGAAGACGGGCAGATCCGCGACGTCGTTCAAACGCGAGCCGTGCTCCTTCGGCCAGAACGGGGCGAAGCGCCAGGCCCGTCGTGAGACGAGCGGCGATCGACGGGTGCGCTGCCGGGACATCCCGGTCCGACCGCGCCGACCACCGTGTCGTCGCGATCGCCGCAACCATCACCACCACCGCGATGGCCCCGGCCGCGCCGACGATGAGCCCCTCGCTGCGCAGGCCGAGGTCGAACTCGGCCCGTCGGGCGACGCCGAGGGGAAACACCGATGACAAGCCGAAGGCGAGCACGGTTCCTCCGGCCACGCCGCCCACGACCGCCGGGCTGATCGCGAACATCGCCGCCGCCCAACGGCGACGCGGCGTGAGGCCGAGGGCGGCCAGCGTCGACACGTCTTGCCCCCGAGCGCCCAGATGGCGGGCCAGCGCCTGGGCCACAACGAACAGGCCGGCGAAACCCGTGACGGCGGCCGCGACGACGAGAGCATTCTGCTGCCAGACAGTCGCGCGCCGAGCGACACCCAGGAGTGCAATGTTGTCCTCCACGGTGCCATCGTCGACCCGGACAGCGACATCGGTGACGACGGCGGCGGTATCACGTCGGTCGTGTAGGTGGATCCAGGTGACTGCGAATGGGCGCGGATAGTCACGCCAGCGCCCGTCGAGCAGCGACGAGTCGGCGAGGGTGAGTGCTTCGGTGGTCGGGTCATCGACGAGGTCGGGGGCCAATCGCGCCACGCCGACGATCGTGACGACCCCGATCGGCTCGGGCGGGCAATCTGCGTACACGAAGCAGGGGAGGGCGCGCAGCGAGACCTGTTGACCGATCCGCAAGTCGTGGGTCGCTGCCAGCCGCTCGTTGACGACGATCTCGTCGGCGGCGCCCGGCTGCGGGTAGCGGCCGGAAAGCAGCGGTGGTCGCCCGACACCGGCGAGCGGCCCGTCGATTCCGACGAACATGTATGCGTTCTCACCGGGCTGGGCCGGTGACGGCGCGATCGGGGCCGTGACGGAACGCTCGATCCGCTCGATGCGGGGATCGTCGGCGAGCGACGCGAGCAGGTCGGGTGCCAGGTCGGCTTCGGTGAACATGACGACCTCGGCCAAACCCGAGGCGTCGAGATATCTGTCAACGGCGGACCCGGCGCGCCGTGCTCCCCCGATGAGCGCAAGGACGGCGGCAACCGCCAGGGCCACCACCGCGGCGAGCAGCACCAGCGAGAACCACCGCTGCCGGATGTCGGCTCGAGCCCACAGCCACGCGGCAGCCACGACACACCCTCAGCTCGCGGTGGTCGCCCACGTGCCGCGTGGCCAGTCATCGGCTAGAGCGCCATGCATCCCGATGTGCTCAACGTGCCACTTCGGACGAGGCTGGGTCGAGGGTGCCACCCCGCGTCCCTTGGTGGTGTCCACACGTGCATGGCTACCAACTGTGGAGTGACCCCCGGATCACGGACGGGTTGGTGTGTGGTGATCATGCCCTGGCGGCGGTCTCGTAGTCGACCGGTGACAGGTAGCCGAGGGTGGAGTGGCGGCGGGTCGGGTTGTAGAAGGTCTCTCCAGTGGAGCATGGCGCGGGCGAGCCCGGCCCGGGTGGGCCAGGTGTGGCGGTCGAGCAGCTCGCATTGCAGCGACGCGAAGAACGACTCGGCGACGGCGTTGTCCAAAGCGTCGCCGACGGTGCCCATCGAGCCGAGCAGGCCGGCGGCGCGGAGGCGTTGGCCGAACACCCAGCTGCAGTAGTTCGATCCGTGGTCGGAGTGGGCGATCGCGCCGGTGGGTGGTCGACGTCGCAGGGTGGCCATGTCGATGGCGTCGGCGACGAGCTCGGCACGCATGTGATCGGCGATCGACCAGCCGACGACGCGTCGGGACCAGGCGTCGATCACGACGGCGAGGTAGACCCAGCCCTCACCGCTGCGGTGCTGGGTGACGTCTTGCACCCACAGCCGGTCCCGACGGTCGGGGCGGAACTGGCGGTGCACGAGATCGTCCGAGCGGGGATCGGTCGCCCGACTGCGGGTGCACCCCTTGGTCCGACGGCGGCGGGTCACGCCAGTGAGGCGGCGTTCGCGCATCAGGCGTTCGACACGTTTGTGGTTCACCTGCCGGCCGAGCCCGAGTCGCAGCTCGGCAGTCACCCGCCGTCAGCCGTAGGTGCCGAAGCTCTGATCATGGATCTTGACGACCAGGTCGCCGAGGTCAGCATCGGCGAGCATCCGCGGGGTCGGGTTCGCTTGGGCATGCCGCCAGGCGTAGAACGCCGATCTGGACACCTTCATCGTGCGCACACACTGCTCGAGAGGTAGATCGGCGCCCGCTCGACGATGAAGGCGTAGATCATTTTGGGAGGACGTTCTCCTTGGCGAAATAGGCGGCGGCCCGCTTCAGGATCTCCACCTCCAGCTCGAGCACCCGGTTCTTGCGGCGCAACGCAACCAGTTCCGCCTTCTCATCCGTCGTCAGGCCGGGCCGACGGCCGTCATCGACGTCGGCGACATCCATCCAGCGGCGCAGACACGACTCCGAGATCCCCAGATCAACAGCGATCTGCGCGACCGGCTTCTCCCGCAAACGGGCCAGCTCCACAGCCCGCTGACCGAACTCCGGCGGATGCGGTCGAGGCATCAGAACTCCCTCCGAGACAGCTCCTCGCCGCCTCACGGTAGGTGTCCGTCAACCAGGGGGCACTCCATACTTCGCAACGCCCCGACCGCCAGAGGTCGGGTCAGTCGCTGGCGTTGAGCTCGGCGACGACGTCGAGCAGGTCGCCTCGCGTGTAGAAGTCGACAGCGATGATGTTCGGCCGGCGTTCCCGCTCCTCGGTACATTCCTTGACGCGATCGAGCAGGACCTCTGACCGGTTCACGTCCGCTGCCACGAGCGGATCGGGTGCCGTCACCCAATGGTTGATGAGGAACAGCGGATTGCCTTCGACCCCGCGGTTGGGCTCGCACGAGAACTCGCCGCGATTTTCGAAACGGTACGGCGTCTCCTCCATCGCGTTGTAGGCCGGGACGTACCACGGCTCGGCCCCACCTTCGAACTCCGCGAGCACGAGCACGTTGCGGCGGCGCTGGATCATCTCGCGCAGCGTCGGCAGCGGCTCTCCGGGGTCCCAATGCAGGGCGTGGCGACTGAGACCGCTCTTCGTCAGTGCGTCGACCGCGTCCGCCGCGTCGACATGATCCTCGAGTATCAGCACGATGACCTCGTTGGGGTTCTCGCGCAGGTAGTCGTCGATGACACGGAACGTGTCGACGGCGCGGGTGGCGCCCAGCTCGCAGTAGGTGTGGCACAGGTACACCTGCCGCTCTTCGGACGGCGCGCCGATGAACGCCTCGACCCCCTCGGTCAGGGCAAGATCGATGGGGTTGAGCCGACTCGCGCGGCGCTGATCAGCCCGGCTTCGGAAATCGGTGCGGACGATTGCCTCTCGGTCCACGCCGTAGTGGAGGTCGAGCATGAAGGCGCGGACTCCAGAGGCGAGCTGGGTCCCGACGTTGGCGGTTTGGCGCGCCCCGAAGTGGTCGTCGGCGCTGGCGGTCATCGCGTTGTGCGTGCCGGGGAGGACCACCTCGGCGAGGGTGCGGTCGCACAGGTCGTGGCTGCCGTTGCACCCGGTCTCGCTGATGTCAGGTTGGTCGGTGCTGGGCGCCCGTAGCGCCCGGGCGAAGGCCAGGCCGCCGAACAGCAGCGTCACCGTGACGGCCACGATCGCGCCGGTGGCCCCGATTGCGAAGCGCCGCGCGGTGCGTTGGAAGGGGATCACGCCCTCCTGGGCCCAGTTGACGGAGCCGAGCACGTCGAGGAGGCCGATGCCGCCGGCCACGAAACCGAGGAACGCGGCAATGCGGATGGCGATCGACGTGGTCGCCTCCGGCCAGCGCATGGCGACGAACCCGACAGCGATGGCGGCCAGAGAAGCGGCCGCACGCCACGCGGGCTGTTGCAAGCGGCGGCCGATGTTGTCGCGCAGGGTGCTGAGGCGCGACCGGATCTCGCCCGTGCCGGCGTAGGCGCCGGCGATGGCGAGCACGGTGCCGATGGTGAGGAACACCTTGGCCTGGATGTTGAGGAGGCCCGTCGTGCTCCAATAGACCGCCCGGAGGGCCGTGCGATCGCCGTCGGTTTCGCCGACGCTGGCGGCGACGTTGAGGCCGGCCGCCAGCACTGCGAAGTAGGCCACGCCCGTGGCGACCAACCCGAGGCCGGCCACCTCGACCGCCCGGCGGCGGTCGCCGGCGCTGCGCACGGCGACGACGAAACACCCGATCGAGAGCGCGGCGAGGGGCGCGATGAGCCATCCGGCAAGTGACGAGACGCGCATTGTCGTGTCGAGCGGTGTGCTCTGGGAGATGCCGACGAGCAATTCGAGCGCGTCGTCGGAGAGCGCTTCGGCCAGCGCGGGGTTGGTGAGCTCGAGGCTCTGGCGCACGAGCGGCGTGGCGTTGTGGACGTCGACGAGGAGGCGGCTGCGCTGCCCCTCCACGATGGCACGATGCAGCTCGCGCACCCCGGTGTGGAACACGCCCTGGAACCGGTCCGACGCCACGAGCTCCGCAACCACCACTTCGAGGGCGGGCCGCGCGGTCGCTGCGACGCGCGCAACAGCTTCCTGTTGCTCGACGGAGGTGATGATCTGGTCCGCGACCACCTCGCGCACCGCCGGCTCCTCGAGCATGTCGGTGGCGACGTCGGCGAACCCTTGGGAGTCGGCGAATGTCCGCCAACTCCACAGCGAGATCATCGCGAGGTTGGCGAACAGCAACCCGAGCAATACCGCGACCAATGACCGCCGGCCGAGCATGCGTCGACGAGGCTCCCTCTGCCCCCGCATTTCCAGATCGTAGCGAGCCACGGACATGCCTTCGGCCAGCCACTCGTCGGACAGGTGGGCCGGCGGCAACGTGCCGCGTGGGATCCCCGCAGGAGGCGGCTGCTGGAGCGACGTGACCGCTCTCACTGCGCCTACCCTCAGACGACAACAACGGGTCGACGAGGAGGAGCCGATGACCGACGTGCTACAGGCGGATGGGCCCGCGCAACGTCTGCGCGAGGACAGCGTTGGCTGGCTCACCACGGTTCGCGTGGACGGCCAACCTCAATCCTCACCGGTGTGGTTCATCTGGGACGGAGCGTCACTCTGGCTCCGGAGCCAGGCGCGGGCCGGCAAGGTCCGCAATATCGAAGCCAACCCCCGAGTGTCCTTCCACCTGGCCGACGACGGCCACGGCGGCAACATCATCACGATCGACGGCGCGGCCTCGCTGGAAGGCGAATCACCCGAACTGCTCGAGGCCTACCTCGCCAAGTACGACGAAGCGATCCGTACCGCTCTGCAGACCTCGCCGGAGCAACTTGCGGCGGACTACCCGACCACCATTCGGATCATGCCCACCCGCACCAGAGCCTGGTAACGCTGCGTTCCCGGCGCTGGAGGCGTCGAGGTCATCGTTCGAGGCCTTCAGCCCCGGGCGGCAAGATCTGAGCGGGCGGTGGAAGCTCCCAGAACGGAAGGACGGCGGCGACGGTCGCCGACGTCGCGTGGAGCACGCCCAACTCATAGCGGAATTGGCGCAACAACTGATACGGGGTGGTCCGCGCTAAGGACAGCTCATCGTCGCGATTCTTGACCCGTTCGAGGAGGTTCGCTGCCTTCGCCGCGAGCACCTTGTTTCCCGTGCGCTTCCTGTCGTCCGGGAACAGTTGCGCGGGAATCGAACTCAACCCGGTGACGATCGCCGAGATCGCCCCGACCAGATCGGAGGCGTCGGACAGCACGACGATTGCCGTCATCACGCCCAGAACGGGAGTCAACACGACGCGTCCCGACGACACCCAAGACCATCGCGACTCGTTCGCCTCCTTCTCGTCGATGAACCTGGCGAGTTCTTGCTCGAGCTCGGCGAACCTGGCCTGGTAGGCGGCCATCCCCGCGTCTTGCATCGAACGAATCGTATGCACGGGAACGACGCACCGGGGTCGCAATCACCGCTCCATGTCGGTCAGGATGTGAGCGTGTTCGAGGGCGTGTTGCGGGTTGTGCAGCTGAACATGGATTCACTGGTTGGGCGTCGGTGGACGGAACGTCGGCTCGAGATCGTGGCTTGGCTCGACGAGTTGAGCGCTGACGTTGTGTGTCTTCAAGAGGTGTGGCAGGACGATCGCCATCCGAACACTGGGGGCTGGATCGCCGAGCATGCCGCGGGCAACTGGCAGTGGGAGTTCGGTGGGTTCGCGCCCCCCGACCCGAACGCTGTCGGGGCCGACCCGTCGCTGCGGTTCGGGTCCGCGATTCTGAGCCGCTGGCCGTTCGACGCCGTCGAAGTCATGAGCTTGCCCGTCAGCCGTTACGAACGTGGCCCGACGCACCTGACCACTCGGCCCCCGGCGTTGCCGCGTGGTATGCCGTTCGAGCTGCTTCATGTCCGCACCGCCGGGATCGACGTCTACAGCACACACCTTCAGCCGCTACCAGCGCAGGCCGCCCACCGCGTTCAGCAGGTGCTGTTCATCGACGACGCCGTCGGACGCACCTGCGATCCGTCTTCTTCGATGCCACCGATCCTTTGCGGCGATTTCAACGCGGAGCCCACGTCGGACGAGATTCGGTTCCTGACCGCCAAGGCGGTCCTTGACGGGCGAAGCACGTATTTTCAGGACTCCTGGGCGGTGATCCACGATCGCGGCGGCGTGACCTGGGATCCGGCCAACGATCTCACCGCTGAATCCAACGAGCCACCGCAGCGCATCGACTACGTGTTCGTCGGCGAGGCGTACCTGCGCCCAAATGGTGCAGGCCGGGTATTGAGCGCCTCGCTGGTGTTCAACACGCCAAGAACAGGAACGTTCGCAAGCGACCACTACGGACTCAGCGTCGACGTCGCCTGGCCGACCCGTCCCTCGATGCCGAATCCAGCGGCGGTCTAACTGCCATCTCGATTGTCACCGCTGTCCGTGCAGAACGGCCGCCGTCTCAAGATCGATCCGACGGTCCGACGCCGGCGGAATTGGCAGGATGCGTGCTGATGAGCCGGGCGACGGAGGACACGAACCGGCGGATGCTGCGCGCTCGGGACGCCATGGACCGGTCGTACGCCGAGCCGCTCGACGTCGCACGGCTGGCCCGGATCGCCGTCGTGTCGGAGCGCCACTTCATCAGGACGTTCCGCGCCGTGTTCGGCGAGACGCCGCACCGGTACCTCCAGCGCCGCCGGGTCGAGCGGGCGATGTTCCTCTTGCGCACGACCGAACGCCGCGTGACGGACGTGTGCTTCGACACCGGGTTCGGCAGCCTGGGCACGTTCAGCCGCACGTTCACGGCGATCGTCGGGGAGTCGCCGAGCGCCTACCGCGCCCGCGGGGTGGTTCATCAGGTGCCGTCGTGCTTCGCCATGGCGTGGACCCGGCCGAGCTCGTTCACGCACGACGCCGCTGACGGATCACGCCAAGACGGCGGTTTCGGAGAAGCAGACGACGTGGCGCGATCCGTACCGTCAACGCCATGATCAAGTCACTCGCCATCTCCCAGATCTTCGTCCTCGACCAGGACGAAGCCCTCGACTTCTACGTCGGCAAGCTCGGACTCGAGGTCGCCACCGACGTCGACCTCGGTTTCATGCGGTGGCTCACCGTGCGGGTCCCCAGCGACCCCGGCCGTGAGATCCTGCTCGAGTCGCCGAAGCCACCCGTGTACGACCCGGAGACGACGAGCGCCGTGCGCGAGATGGTCAGCAAGGGCTGCTCGGGTGGAACGCTGTTCTTCAACACCGACGACGCCCGCCAGGCCCACGCCGAGCTGAAGGCGAAGGGCGTCGAGCTCGGCGAGGAGCCGACGGAGCAGAGCTACGGCATCGACTTCGGGTTCCGCGACCCGTTCGGCAACAACATCCGCATCGCCCAGCGATCGGCGTGACCGCCTGACGACGCACCCGCCTACGGTTGCCGTGTGGGCGACCTCGTCGACCTGACCGCAGTCGAGCAACGACGTCTGATCGGCACCAGGGAGGCGTCGGCACGCGAGTTGCTCGACGCCCACCTGGAACGGGTCGCCGCCGTCAACCCGGCCACGAACGCCATCGTCGCCCTCGACCCGGAGGTCGGTCGGCGCCGGGCGGCGGCGGTCGACGAGTCCGTCGCCAACGGCGAGGATCCGGGACCGTTGGGCGGCCTCGTCACCGCGCACAAGGATCTCGAGGAGACGGCCGACTTCCCGACGTCCTACGGGTCGCCGCTGTTCGGGGCCAAGTACCGGCCGAGGGCCGACGGGCTGCTGGTGGCCAGGATGAAGGCGGCCGGGGCGGTGGCCATCGGCAAGACGAACACCCCCGAGTTCGGAGCCGGGTCGCACACCTTCAACACCGTCTACGGCGTGACCCGCAACCCGTGGGGGCTCGAGCGCAGCGCCGGCGGGTCCAGCGGTGGCGCCGCCGTCGCGCTGGCGTGCCGCATGGTCGCCACCGCTGACGGCAGCGACACCGGCGGCTCGCTGCGCAACCCGGCGGCGTGGAACAACGTGGTCGGGTTCCGGCCAACCGTGCGAGTCGTGCCGTCGGTCGGCCCCGGCAACGCCTGGATGCCGATCAGCGCGCACGGACCCATGGGCCGAACGGTCGAGGACGTCGCTCTGCTTCTGGGCGTGCTCGGCGTGCCCGACGACCGGGACCCGATGCACCGGCCGATCGTGCTGCCGCCCGAGCTGCGCCCGCCCGAGCGACCGCTGCGCGTCGCCTGGTCTCGCGACTTCGGTGTGCCGGTCGAGCGCACGCAGCTCGACGTCCTCGCCGGCGTCCGCCAGACGATGGTCGACCTCGGCTGGGAGGTCGTGGACGACGAACCGGCGTTGGCCGCGGCGAGCGACTGCTTCCGCGTGCTCCGGGCCTGGAACATCGCCAACGGCCGGACGGCCCAGCTCCACGACCGCACCGATCAGATCAAGGCGACGATCCAGGACGAGATCCGGCGCGGCCTCGCGGTGAGCGCCGCAGAGGTCGCGACGGCCTACACCCAGCTGGCTGCGCTGTGGCAGGAGACGGTGGCGTTCTTCGACCGTGGCTACGACCTGCTGGCCGGCCCCGTGACACAGCTCTCGCCGTTCCCGGTGGAGGTGGAGTACCCGACCGAGGTGGCGGGCGTGGCGCTGTCCAACTACATCGACTGGATGGCGTCGTGCTGGCGGATCACCGTCACGGGATGCCCGACGATGTCGCTGCCGGCCGGGTTCGACGTCGACGGCATGCCCGTGGGCGTGCAGCTCGTGACCCGCCAGGGCACCGACGTCGCCCTGCTGCGGGCCGCCAAGGCGCTCGAGGAGGCGACGCAGTTCGCCGGCCGCCGCCCGCCGATCGTGGACGGCGCGTCGTGACGGCGCCGCTCCCGGATCGGCTCGCCGCGCACGGCGAGCGCCTGGCCATCGTCGACCCTGCCGGCGAGTGGACGTTCGCCACGATCGACGAGGATGCCGTGCGCCTCGCCGGCGCCCTGCAGGTCGAGCCAGGCGATCGAGTCGCCGTGCTGTGCAGCCCTGGTCACGACATCGTCACCGCAGTGCTCGCCTGCTGGCACGCCGGCGCGGTCGCCGTCCCGCTGCACCCACCGAACCCCGACGCCGAACTGTCCTACGTGCTCGCCGACAGCGGCGCGGCAGCGATCGTCGGTTCGGCGGTGCACCACGACGCGGCGGCCCGCCTGGCGACCGCCGCGGCGATCGGTCATGTCGACGTGTCACACGAGGGCCTCGGCGACCGGCGCTCGACGCGGCTCGTCGATCCGGCCTTGATGATCTACACGAGCGGCACGACCGGCAAGCCGAAGGGTGCCGTGCACACCCACCGCAGCCTGGCCGCGATGGTCGACGGGATGGTCGACGCCTGGGGCTGGTCGGAGGTCGATCGCACCGTGCTCGTCCTCCCGCTCAACCACGTCCACGGTCTCGTCAACGTGACGTTCACGGCCCTCGCCGTCGGCGCCTGCTGCGAGGCGCCAGGAGGTTTCGACGCGACGGCGGTGTGGGAGCGCCTGAGCTCGGGCGACGTGACCGTGTTCATGGCGGTCCCGACCATCTACGCCCGGTTGACGTCGGCATGGGAAGCCGCGACGGAGGGGACCCGATCACGCTGGTCCGACGGCGCGGCGAAGCTGCGGTTGATGGTGTCGGGGTCGGCCGCCCTCCCGGTGTCCACCCTGGAGCAGTGGCGCGCCCTGACCGGCCACACCCTGCTGGAGCGGTACGGGATGACCGAGCTCGGCATGGTCTTGTCCAACACGCTCGACCGGCGCGTGCCCGGCCACGTCGGCGAACCGATGCCGGGCGTCGAGGTGCGCCTCGTCGACGAGGCCGGCACGGCGGCCGCCGACGGTCAGCCCGGCGAGCTGCTGGTGCGCGGGTCGCAGGTGTTCACCGGCTACTGGGGACGGCCCGACGCCACCGCAGCAGCTTTCGCCGACGGCTGGTTCCGGACCGGTGACGTCGGCATCCACGAACCGGGTGGCTACCGCCTGCTCGGCCGGTCGTCGGTCGACATCATCAAGACCGGCGGCGAGAAGGTCTCGGCCCTGGAGATCGAGGAGCTCTACCGGACGCATCCGGGCATCACCGACTGCGCCGTCGTCGGGCTCGACGACATCGAGTGGGGTCAGCGGGTCGCGCTCGCCGCCATCCCAGCCCTCGACCAGTCGCCGGACGGTGACGCCCTGCGAGCGTGGGGCAAGACGCGCCTGGCCGCCGCCAAGGTTCCCACACGGTTCACCTTCGTCGACGAGCTGCCACGCAACACCCTCGGGAAGGTCGTCAAGCCCGAGGTCGTCAAGCTCTTCAGCTGATCGCCGGATCCCGTCGGCACTGCTCCGGCCGTCTGCAAAAGTCCAGGATCGCTCGCTCGCCGACGGCCGGCAGTTGGATGCAGACGGTGGCGGCCGGCTGGTACGTGTTCCAGCTGACCGGCAACGCCGTCCAGGTCGGGGTGCTGGCGGCGATCGCCAAGGGGCCGAGCCTCCTGGTCACACCGTTCGGCGGATGGCTCGCCGACCGGTTGGATCGCCGCCGGCTCGCGGTTCAGTTGAGCATCATGCAAGTCGCCCCGTCGGCGCTGCTGCTGCGGTGTTCTCGGTGGGGCGCGACCTCACGGTCTGGGAGATCTACGGCTTGGTGCTGTTGGGCGCGGTGCCGACGGCGTTGATCGCCCCGGTGCTCACCGAGATCGCCCCGACGCTCGTCCCCGAGCCCGTGCGCCGGCATGCGATGGCCGACAGCGCGGCCGTCTACAACATCGCCCGGCTGATCGGACCGGCGATCGGTGGTGCGCTCGTCACGGCCGTCGGGGTCGCCGCGGCGTTCGCCGTCAACGCGGCATCCTTCCTGGCCGTCGTGGTGGTGCTGCGCACCATCCCGGACGTCGTGGGCGGGCCCCGCTGGTGCGCCGTCTGGACGATCGCAAGGCGCCCGAGCTGCTCGTGCTGGGCGTGGCGCTCGTGTCGGCCGGCGTGCTGCTCGTCGCCCTGGCCCTGTCATCCCAACTGGCGCTGGACATCGTCACGATCCTGCTGATCGGCGGATGCTGGGAGGTCGTCTGGGTCGTGACGACGACGACCGTCCACTTCCGCAGCCCGACGGCAGCCAGTGGTGCGGTGATGGGCGTGCTGTTCGCCGTGTCGAGCCTTGCCGTCGCCGCCGGTTCGATCGGCGTCGGTTGGGCGTTCGATCAGCTCGGCATCGCGCCGTCGCTGCTCAGCAGCGGCGCCCTGCTGGTGGCGTTCGGTTTCGGTGCGGTGCTCCGCATGCACCGGCGGCTCCACCTCACACCGGCATGACTGCGGGCGATCTCCGGTCTCAGTCGAGGACCTCGCGGAGCCGGGCGGCGAAGGCGGCCGGCTCACCGGGCTGTCCCGATTCGGGGCCGACGAAGCCGGCGTGGTGGCTCGGGAACTCCGTCACGCGCACACCGACAGCCTCAGCCACGGAGCGACCGGCGCGAGCGGCGACCTCGTCGCCGGATTCGCGGCCGACGGCGATGACCAGCCGATCGCCGAGCGCCGCCAGCGCGGCGACGTCGGGTTGGTAGACGTTGCACGCCGCCATGTTGCGGATGAGCGGGTCCGTGCGGGTGCCGTCGTCGTCGGCCGACATCCCGAACGTCGCCGGGTCGGGCGCCGGCCGCTCCGTCCAGTCATCCGGGACCAGGCCATCGTTCATGACCAGGGCGATGAACTTGGCCATGGCCGGGCCCGACCCGGCGGCCAGGTACGTGGCCCGGATGTCTTCGATCGCGGCCAGGGCGGCGTCCTTGTCCGGCAACAGGGCGACGGTCGGAGGCTCGTGGGCCACGACGCGGCGAACGTCATCGGGATGGGCGACGACGAGGGCCAATGCGTTGACTGCTCCGCCGCTGCTGGCG
>CAVUCK010000012.1:0-592459 GCA_963739975.1 uncultured Acidimicrobiia bacterium | reverse complement strand
GCGGGCGCGCCGAGCGACGCTCCTATGTGTTGTCAAGGTGTTGGTGCCGGAGTTGCGGGCAGGCCAGTGATGGGCCACTCGGGTGAGGGCAGGCTCTTATCAGGCCACGTGTTCCGGCGGTGGTGTCCGGTGACGGGACGGCATGTCTGGTTCCGAGGACAACCGTCGAGGGCGTCAGGCAGTTCTTGGGCCAGTCCCGTCCCCGGTGTAGTTGTCAGCGTGGGAGCGCTCGGAGGTCTCCCGGGCGACGTATCGCTTGAGGCAGCGGATGATGTACCGCTTTGGTTTACCCTCAGCCAGCCGGCGTTGCATGTAGGCGGTGGTGCGTGGTTCGTGTTGACCGAGGCGGGTGATCACGATCCGCCAGATGGCGTTGTTGGCGTGCCGGTCCCCGGCGTTGTTGAGCCGGTAGCGGCTTGTCGATCAGGCCGGTCGTGGCGGGGATCGGTGCGATCCCGCAGAGCATCGCCCACTTCGCTTCGGAGGTGATCCGCTCCGGGTTGTCGCCGGCGGTGACGTAGCAGCACCGCGGCGGTGTCGGCACCGACGCCGTAGACGTTCAACAGTGCCGGTGCGGCGGCTTTGACGAGCAGGTCCGATCTGTTCGTCGATGCACGGCGAGCTCGACGTCGAGCGCGTGGACCCGGCGGGCCAGGATCACTGCGGTGGTCTTCACGCCGTGCAGGGCGACATCGCCGCCGCGTCGGGGGCGCAGCTTGGCGGCCTCGTTGACCAGCTGTGCCGCGCTCAACCCGACCCAGCCTGGGCGCGGAGTTCATCGGGTGCGGTGAACATCAGATGGCGGAGCTGGACGATCGTGCGGATCCGTGTCGACCGTGCCGACCGTTTCGCGATCGAGCAACGCACGCAACGCCTCGGCGTGACCGTCACCGGACTTCGCCCGACCCCTGCGCAACGACCCGACAGGGCGCCGCGAGCAGCTTCGATCGGCGTCGAGCCGATCGCGACTTGCCGTGCATGGCGTCGCTTCTGCCGGTCCGGTCGATCGACCTCGATCACCGATCACCGCCGGCGACACCGAAGTGACGAGCGAGGCCAGCCCCGTACGCCCCGGTGCCCTCGATCCCGACCCGCTCGATCGCGCCGAACCCAGACATCCACGACTCCAAGCAGCGATGCCCATCAGCAGTCGTCGGGAACGACTCGATCCCGAGCAGACCGCCGTTCATGTCGACGACCGCGGCGACGTTCACATCGCGGTGCGTGTCGACCCCACCGACGACCAGACGCGCCGAATCTACGATGACCATCGGCCACCCCTTTCCATTGTTGAGGGGCAGGCACGCACGTCCCGCGAAGGAGATCAGTGACCGAGCAGCTGTTGGCGCAGCTACTCGAGTCGCCCTCCGGAACGGGGCGTGTCGAACCCCGAGGTGAACATCAGCCTGACAGGCGCCACGACCAACGAACGGGATGCCAACCGGCTGATCCCATTCTCACTGGCAGATATGGGCGGCGGTAGGCGTTGACGATCAGCTTCGGCAGTGCGGGTCAACCGCCGAACGGGGATCTCAGTCGATCGGCTCGCGGTGCACCCACTCGACGAGGTCGTCGGACGCGAGCGCCCGCACGCGCGCGGCGTACCGGGCGAGGTCGGCGTCGTCGAGGAGGTCGCGCCACTGGCCGCTCGTGCCACGGCTGAAGAACGCGGCGGGGTCGATCCAGTGCTCCGGAGCCACCGCCGGGGACGGTCGTGTCGGCCCTGCTGCGCATCGACTCGAACGTCGCCGCCTGGACCAGGCGGGGCCACCGGTGCTCGTCGACGTCGATGCCGAGGCGCGCGGCCAGCTGCCGCATCTGCCCCTCCAGGTCGGCCTTCAGGTCGTCGTAGTGCAAGAACACGACGTCGAGAGTCGTCGGCGGCGTCCCGGAACGTCTGCAGGTGCTCTACGGTGCGCCGCAGCGACGACCCGACCTGCGTCGAGGGCGTCTCGTCGTCGACCCACTGCCAGAAGCGGTCCCGCTCGCCGTCGGGGCGCGGCGGCGGTGGCCGCAACGGTCCGAGCTCGATGCCGTCGATCGCTGCCGCCTGCTCGCGGGCGTTGAGGAACGCGCCGATGTCCATGTTGTCGATGTGGTGGTCCATCGACAGCGCCACGTCGCGGGGGTCACGCCCGACGCAGATGTACGTGACCGTCGGATCGTTGGGTATCCCGTCGAGCGGCGTGTGGGTCTTGATGAACCGGCGGTGCGTCTGGGCTTCCAAGTCGGCGAACACCTCCGTGCGGGCGTGGGTCACCAGGTCGATCCACGGCGAGAGCGTGTCCAACGGGAGCGGCAGGCCCGGTTCCTGCAGGATGAGCAGCGCGGAGATCATCTGCGTCCACGTCGTCCCGCACTTTGGCGGCGTGCTGATGATGATGTCGCCGGGGCGGAGGACGAAGCCGTCCCAGCGGTTGCTGTCGTAGACGGTCGACTCGTAGTGGCGCACGGGCCGTCATCCTTGCACCGGACCCGTGAGGCACGGTCCGAATACGAATCCCGGGTGGCGGTCGTCGCGACCACCACCCCGGCTTGGCCGCGGGCAGCCGATCTGCCCGCGCCGCACCGCCAGTGCCGAATGCCGAGATCAGGCGCCGGCGCACTAGCGGCCGGTATGGCGCGGCCGTTCCGGTGTGGCACGCTCTGAAGTTCTGGCGGAATGCACAACAGAGGGGGACGAGAGTGGACAATGCCACGACAATGCGGAGCGCCTACGAGCGCATCAACGCGGGCGACATCGACGGTTTCGGTGCGCTGCTCGCAGACGACTTCATCGAGCACGCTGAGGTCCCGGGTCTGCCTCCCACGAAGGAAGGGGTGATCACGTATTTCAGATCGTTGCTGACCTCGTTTCCCGACATGCAGATGAACGTCGAGGATCTGATCGCCAGCGGGAACAAGGCCGTCGCACGCGTGAAGGCCACGGCGACACACCAAGGTGAGTTCATGGGGGTGCCGCCCACGGGCAACGCCGTGGCGATCCAACTCATCGACATCATGAGCTTCGATGACGCGGGGGTCTCGTGTGCGAGCACGGGGGGGTCGCCGACCTGCTGTCCCTCATGCAGCAACTCGGCGGCGTACCCGCTGGCCCTCCGGCATAGCCGACCGAACGAGTGACACCGGCCGATCGCGCTCCGAATGCCCGTTCGTTCGGTGGTGCGCGACGTCGGGCCGGTGAGGCGGCCAGCGGATCGGTTGGCCGGCGTCCGGCGTTCGGCGATCGCCGCCGTGGCACCGAACACCGGACCACCGGCTTCGTCAGCGTGATGCGCCGGCGATGAAGGTGACGACGATGTAGGTGGCGTGCCGGTCGAGGGACTGGCGGCCGCGGTCGTAGCGCGGATCGTGGTTCTCGGATCGGCCTGTGACGCGGCTTCCTGGGCGTCACGGAGTGGGACGCCGGCATCGAGGCGGCGGTGATGAAGGCGTGACACAGGGTGTGCGGCCCGACGCGCTTGGTGATCCCCGCGGTGGCGGGCGATCCGGCGCACGATCCGTCCCGCTGCGTGACGGTCAAGTCGACGTCCGTCGGGCTCGACGAAGATCGGGCCCTTGGCCCGCTCGCCGACGGCGAGATCGACGGCCCGGGCGACCCACGGGGCCAGTGGCACGGTGACGATCTTGCCGCCCTTGTGATCGACGGTGAGCGTGCGATGTCCACGCTCGACGCCGAGAGCCTCGACGTTGGCGCCGATCGCCTCCGACAAGCGCAACCCGTTCAACGCCAACAGCGAGACGAGGGCGTGGCCGCGGGCTGGGGTGACGCCGGCGGTGACCAGGATGCGCCGAGCTCGTTGCGGTCGAGGTGGGCGACGTGGGACTCGTCGTCGATGCGGGCCCGGCGGATGTGCACGGCGGGCGAGTGTTCGCTGACGCCTTCTTCCTCGGCGTGGCGGTAGAGCCCCTGACTGATCGTGCACAGTCGCCGGGCGACCGTGGCACGAGCACGGCCGGCATCTTCGAGGTGGCGGGCGAAGCACTCGATGTCGACCTGGTGGACGTCGAACAGGTGACGGTCGTGCTGCCAGCATCAGGCGTGAATTGGCGCAGATCCAACGCGGAAGGCGTCACGGGTGAACTTCCGAGAGCCAGCCGAGGAAACCGAGCAGCGTCGACTGCTCCACGTCGCTGAGGACCGGCTGGTACCCGACGATGTCGGTGGTAGTCGTGGACACGCAGGAACCTCCCTCGTCAGGGCCGGAACCACCGACCACAACAGCCGGCACCTCCAACCGGTGAGACATCGACGGTAGGCCAGCCCCGACCACCAGCCGCTCGCCCCGACTCGGCACCGCCATGCCGTTAGGTGCGGCCACGAAGGAAGCCGACGACGTCGTTCGGGCGCGGGGTTCGGTGCGTCATACCGAAGAAGCTGTGGCGACGGTCATCAGCCGGTGGTGTCGTCCTCCGGCGTCGCCTACCGGCGACGCGTGGGTCCGCCAGGAGGCACTCGCAGTGACTGGCGAGACGTACCTACCGCGATCCCCCGGAGTCGGAGAGCGGCGCAGTGAGCCCGAGGGCGATGCCGTCCGGATCAAAGAACGCAAGGAACGACAGGCCGAGCGCACGAGGTCCCGCAACGGCCCGTGCTCGACACCGTGTTCGTCGAGAAGCCGGCGGCCGCGTCAAGATCAGCTCTCGTCGGCACGGCGAATCAGGACGCCGAGCCCTACACGGAGGGGGTCGAAGCGGTCCGCAGCTGCGGCTCGCTTGTCGTCGACGGGACGCAACCCGAAGAACATGCCTTGGTGCATCAAGATCACACCACCCTGCAGCGAATCGACCAGAACCTCATAGTTCTCGTTGCCGGGCGGCGGCGGGGCATCAACCGCCACCTCGAAACCGAGGACCTCGGTGTAGAAGGCTTGCGAGCGCTGGACGTCCGTGACGGCCATCCGCATGTGGTGGACGGGACCTACCGACAGGTGCGACACGGATCCTCCTCTGATCGTGAACCGTCGAGACGCTACTCGGCTGCCAAACCGTCGGGGAGGCTGCTGACATGCCGTTCGGAGCGGGTTCAAGTCGATGCGTCGGTGTCGTTCGGGCGCGTGGTTTGGTGCTGCGATCGCGGGTCAGGGCTGGCGGAGGATGGTCATGACGTCGTGGGCGGTCATTGATGTCCCGCGGGCGATGAGGTTGTCGAGTTCTTGCGGGTGGAGCACGGCGCGAAATGTGGTCTCGGCCTTGTCGAGGAGCCGCGCGACGTTGGCCATGCTTCCGGCATCGTGGCTGCGGTTGGCGCCGAGGACGATGGCCGCGTCCTCAGGCCGTCGGAGTTGAGCGAGGACGGGGACGGTCTGGCTGCACACGTTCCAGCCGTGCGTGCGGTAGCCGGCGCGCCAAAGTTCGTCGACACATCGGGAGAGTGTTGCCAGGGCGCGTTGCGGATCTTCGCCCGACGCGACGAGCGTCGCGATGGACGAAACGATGATGCTGCGTTGCCAGCGGTTGTGAACGCTCTCGGCCAGCTCTAACGCGTGATCCAGGGCATGCTGCGCGTCGTCTCGTGAACGGCTGGTGAGGGCGAGGCCGAGCATCCAATGCGCGTAGGCGTTGGCGGTTGGGTTGTCATCGGCAGGCTCGATGGCGGCGCGTGCGGTGGCTTCACAGTCGTCCCAGCGGCCGAGCATCAGGGACCCGAGCGCTCGGTTGGAAAGCATGATGGACTCGAGCCAGCGGTCGCTGCTTCGTCGCGCGCTGCTGAGTACCGAGTCGATGAGGTCGTTGGCCTCGGCAGCGTGCCCTGACCAAGCCATCCCGCCCACCTCGGCCCACTGCGGCAGTTCGTCGATGGCGTCCGCGTCACCGCGAAGACCGACTGCCTCGTGCGCCCGCCGCAGGCACTCTTGGACATCGCCCAGAGCCCATGACGCCCAGCCAGCGGCCCCGATGAGTTCGTGACGTCGTGGCTGGTCGACGTGCGCGAACCGCTGGTAGGCCTCGTCGGCCCACTGGAACACCTCGGGTCGGCGCCAGAAGGCTTCGACGACGAGCGCCGTGAGGATGGCGGTCACCGCCTCGACGTCGCCTCGATCCGCCGATGAACGGAAAGCGGCGCGCACGTTTGGCCAATCTGCGTCCAGTCGGGCGACCCAGCGGTTCTCGTCGTGGCTGCGCAGACCGATCCTGCAGCGGACGGCGAAGTCGACGAACCAGCGGGCGTGCGCGAGGCGGAGCTGTTCGACGTCGTCTCCTCCGGAGTTGAGTTGCGCCAGGGCGAACTCCCGGGTGGTCTCCAGCAGGCGATATCCCTCCGAGGTCCGCTCGATCAGGGAATGGTCGACGAGGGAGGCGAGGACGTTGACCGGTTCGGAACCCTCGAGTCCCTCGCCGCCACACACAGCCTCGAGCGCGTCAAGTGTGAAGCCACCCATGAACACCGCCAGCCGCCGCAACACTCGTTGCTCGATCGGATCGAGCAGTTCGTAGGACCATCGCAGGGTGGCCTCAAGGGTGCGCTGTCGGTCGACACGCCGACGGGGATCAGCGAGAAGCGACAATCGGTGGCGCAGGCGTTCGGCGACGTCGGTGGGACGAAGGGCCCGGCAACGACTCGCCGCCAGCTCGATCGCTAGCGGCAGACCCTCGAGATGACTGCACATCTCCACGACTGCGGCCTGGTCTCCCGCATCGAGGTCCCGGTGGCCGAGCCGGTTGAGGAACAGTTCGACAGCGGGCGAGTCGATGCCATCGCAGGGCAGTGGGCGGACAGGCTCGACCTCTTCGCCGGCCACTCCGAGGCGCTGTCGACTCGTGATCAACATCGTCACGGTCGGCGCCTGACGCTGGACCGCGTCGACGAGTTCCCCTGCCGCGACGATGACGTGTTCGCAGTTGTCCAACACCAGCAGCGAGCGACGGCCCGCCAAGGCGGCGGCGACGGAGTCAACGGCCGAAGCGGTCGCTTCCCGCTGCACGCCGAGGCTGGTCGCGACTGCCGGCGCGACATCGTCGGCCACCTTGACGGCCGCGAGCTCGATCCACCAGCTTCCGTCGGGGAAGTCGTCGGCTGTAACGGTCGCCGCCGTCAACGCCATGCTCGTCTTGCCCACACCACCCACGCCGGTCAGCGTCAAGAGGCGGTGACCGCGTAGCAGTTCGACGAGCCTCGTGATCTCGCGATCACGTCCAACAAGCGGCGCCACGCTGTGCGGCACGTTGCTGGGCGCCACCCGCGCCTGTCGCAACGGCGGGAATCTGGCGACGAGCCCGACGGCCAAGAGCCCAAACACACGCAGCGGCGCGGCCACACCTGCCACCCGCAGCTCGCCCAGATCGACCAGGGAGTGGTCGCGAGGCAGGTGCTCGCGGACGATCTGTTCGGTCGCCAACGACACGACGATCTGCCGAGCACTTGCCGCCGCACCGAGCCGAGCCGCGCGGTTCACCGCCGGACCGAAATAGTCGCCATCGCGCTCGGCCACCTCACCGGTATGGATGCCCATCCGAACACCGATGTGCGCGTGGTCCGGCCAATCCACGGCGTCGAGGCGCCGCTGCGCCTCAACAGCCGCCAAGCACGCATCCCGTGCGCGGGCGAAGGCAACGGCGAACCCGTCGCCCCCTGTTGAGAAGACATGACCCCCATGCGCCGCGACCGTGGCCCGGAGCAACTCGTCGTGCGCCTCCATGGCCACACGCATCTCGTCAGGGTGCGTCTCCCACAACTCGGTCGACGCCTCTATGTCCGTGAACAGAAACGTGACAGTCCCGGTCGGTCCAGCGATCACCTACCGAGCTTCTCACAGCGACGAAATGCCGATCGGGCGCGCTATCGGTCCAGGCCGTGCCGCCGTTCGGTGCGTGCTTTCGGGCCGTGGGTGTTCAGCGCCGCGCCGGGATTGCGTTCGTACCGAGGGCCGACTTCGGCGCGGTCTGCCAGCGTTGCCGCCGGGTGTGGGTCCGGTAGCGGCCGACTATTGGCCGACACCCCGCGTGTCGTAGAAGCGAACCATCTCCCGCCAGTACCAGAGCAACGCGCTCATCGTGCCGATCGTTGCGATGGTCATCTGCCAGCGACGATGACGACGTGCGCTGTCGATGGCGATGAGAAGGGCCGCGCTAGCCATGCAGTTGATCGCCAGGGCGCCGGACACTGGACGCTCCTCCAGCCATCGCTCTTCGCCGAGAACCGCCCGAGTCGCGAAGGCGGAGTCATCGCGAGGTGGTGGGAAGAGGACGGGATTGAGCGCGAGCCATGCCGCGACGACCACGCCCTGCCTTGCGCTGCGGTTCCAGATGGGGAGCAGGACGAGCGGTGTTGATTCCCACCGTGTCCACGCGCTCCAGGGGTGCGAGTGTCGGGAGAAGACCCACCGTTTGAAATGCGATCCGGTGGAAGTCATGGCCACAGTCTTGTCGCCGCGCCGCCCGACGTGCTGCTGGTCGAAGACCGCCGTACCCAAGGAACCACGGACGCGCCGATTGGGTGATCCACTCGCCGTACCGACGACGGATCGGACCTGTAAGGCGGGCTGGCGGAGGATGGGGCGCCATCGAAATGCCTACATGCCGTTAGCCACGATCTTTCGTAGGGGCCGGGTTGGGTCCCACGAAAATGCCCTCCGACCTGGGATGATTGCTGTTGCGACACAAGCAACCAATCACAAGGTTCGGAGGGCGTTTCCATGGGTCAAGGTACCAGGCTGATTCGACCGCGTCGGGTGACCGGTGACGGTGCGGGGCTGGTGTCTCACGCCGGGCTGGCGTGGCTGGCGGAGACCGCAGATCTGTCGGGCCTCACCGTTGGGTTGAGCACGGCGATGTCGGCGGTCCCGCAGCGCCGTCATGACGCCGGGCGCACGCTGGCGCAGATGGTGTTGGCGCTCGCCGATGGTGCGACGTGCCTCAGCGATCTGGCCGCGCTGCGGGCCCAGCCGGCGATGTTCGGGTCGGTCGCGTCGGACGCGACCGTGTGGCGCACCTTCAACCACATCGGTCCCGGTCGAGTTGCGCGGCATCGCCCGTGCGCGAGCGGCGGCGCGTGAACGGGCGTGGGCGGCGGGAGCGGCCCCGGCGGCGACGGGTTGGTGATCGATCTCGACGCGACGATCATCCGCACCAAGGCCGACAAGCAAGACGCCGCGCCGACCTACAAGCGCACCTACGGGCACCATCCGTTGCTGGCGATGTGCGCCGAGACCGACGAGGTGCTCGCCGGGATGCTGCGTCCCGGCAACGCCGGGGCCAACTGCGCCGAGGATCACGTCGTCGTGCTCGCCGAGGCGATCGATCAGCTCCCGCCGAGGTGGCGGGCCGGCCACGATCGCGGCGACGACCCCGACGGCGTGCAGCACCGGATCCTGGTTCGTGCCGATTCAGCAGGGGCTTCGCACTGGCTGGCCGAGGAATGCGTCGAACGCAACATCGAGTTCTCGCTCGGCTACCAGATCGACGAACGTGTCCGTGATGGCGTCATCGCCGTCCAACCGGCTGCTGGCACCCCGCCATCGACGCCGACGGCGGCCGCCGTGACGGCGCCGAGGTGGTCGAGCTCACCGACTTCGTCAACCTCGACGCCTGGCCAGAGGGGACACGGCTGATCGTGCGCCGCGAACGCCCCCATCCCGGCGCCCAACTCTCGTTGTTCGACACCATCGAAGGGTTCCGCCACACCGCGTTCATCACCGACCAGCCCGACGCCGACGTCGCCGCGCTCGAACTACGCCAACGCCAACGAGCCCGCGCCGAGAACGTCATCCGCGACGCCAAAGCGTCCGGCCTCGCCAACCTGCCCTTCGACGACATCGTCAACAACGACGTCTGGATGCAGCTCTGCTTCACCGCCCACGACCTCCTCGCCTGGGCCCAGCGCATCGGCTGCACCGGCCAGCTCCGCCGCGCCACCCCCAAGACCATCCGTCACCGCCTCCTCCACATCGCCGCGCACATCACCCCCACCGGCCGACGCCTCCACCTCGACCGCCACTGGCCCTGGACCCAAACGCTCCTCGACGCCATCAACCGCGTCCGAACCGCCTTCACGGCACCCCCCACCAACGCCACCGCTCAAGCAGCCCTATGAAAGATCGTGGCTAGGTATCCGTCCTTGAGTCACGGATCCACGAGGAATACGACAAGACCGGCGACTCCGCCACCGCCGTCGCCGACGGCCTCGCCAAGACAGCACAGCTCATCACCGCCGCCGCCGCCATCATGGTCGTCGTCTTCGGCTCGTTCGTGTTCGAAGACGACCGCACCGGGAAACTGTTCGGCATCGGCTTCGCCCTCGCCGTCCTGCTCGACGCCACCATCGTCCGCATGTTGCTCGTACCGGCCACAATGGAACTCCTCGGCGACCGCAACTGGTGGATCCCCAGGTGGCTCGACCGGATCATCCCCAAGCTCAACGTCGACGGACCCGCCCACGACAGAACACCGCCGACGCCGTCGACGACCCGCACCACCCCGACCCGGTCGGACCAGCACCTCGGCCTGGCGGCCCGATCACCCCGCTGCCAGCGCTGCCCGCGGGCTAGGACGCCCGAGCCCGGGCCGTCATCATCCGAGGGTCCACAGGCCTGCCTCCCGCCTCGAGGGTGCCATCGAGGCGCCGTCCCTCCCACATCCGGTCGTTCCCGACGCGATGTCCGACTTCCGCGATGCTTCTATGTCTGTCAAGTGGTGGTTGGTGGGTGCTCGAGGAGTCGCCAGACGCGTCGAGCGATGAACCGTTTGATGCAGCGGATCGCTTCTCGTTCGGTCTTTCCCTCGGCGATCCGGTGGTCGATGTAGGCCTGTGTGGCTGCGTCGCATCGGCGCTTCGTGATGGCGACGTGGTAGAGGGCGCGGTTGAGTCGTCGGTCGCCGCCGCGGTTGAGTCGATGTCGGGTCTGGTTCTGGCCGGAGGTCGCCGCGACGGGTGAGGTTCCGCCGAGTCGGGCGAAGGCGGCTTCGCTGCGGCAGCGGCCGGGGTGGGACCAGGCGAGGTAGAACTCGGCGGCGGTGATGTAGCCGATGCCGCGCTCGGCGAGTAGCTGCGGAGCGGCCTGTTCGAGCAGTGATTTGAGGGCTTCGTTGTGGTCGTCGATCTCGTCGTTGAGGTGTTCGATGCGACGCGCCAGGGCGCGCATCGTCAGACGGGTGCTGCGACGCTCGACTGTTGCGTGGGTACCGTCGCGGAACCGGGCACAGTGCGCTACTTGCTGACGAGTGCGCAGCCCACGCAGCTGACCGCGCAGTTCCTCGTCGGCAGAGACGATCATCGCCTTGAGTTCGTTGATGGCGCTGGTGCGGGCACGCACTGCGCCGGCCCTGGTCACGGCGTGAACACGGATCGCTTCACGAACGCCGTCATGCGCGCGTGGTGTGCTGAGCCGAGTCCGGCCGAGCGTCTCACGGGCGGCACGGACGGCGTCGAGCGCGTCGGACTTGGCGCCATCTTTCGTCTTGCGGGTCGGGCGATCGAACTCGATGACCCACTCGCCGCGACGGGTCAACGCCATCGTCAAGCCCCGCCCGTAGCTGGCCGTGCCCTCGATCGCCCAAGCCCGCTCGGTGTCGGTGCTGCGGCCGTCAACGAAGTCGATGGAGTCGGCGTAACCGTCGGCTGTGGCCCGGAAGCGGCCCTCCACGATGACGCCGGTGGTCTGCGCGTCGACCACGGCGAGAGTGATCCAGTCGCGGTCGGGATCGACGCCGATCACGTGCTGGACGAGTTCTGCAAGCATGATGAGTGGAACCTCCCTGTGAGTGTTTCGGTCGGTGCCGGCCTGGGAGGAACCGCTACGCCAGGACTGTGATGAGTCACACCGTCAGGTGGACAGGCTTCTGATCAGGACAGCAGCAGGCCAGGCCGGCATCGGCGACGACGACGGACACATCGCGGCGAAGTGCACCCACCCACACGGCAGGGCAGGCCCGATAAGGGGTCACACCGGCGTCACCGACACCAGCCTCACCGATCCCGAAGACCGGCCTCCGAATACTCACAGCCCGATATCGCCCAAATCGATCGATGCCGACGCATCCGATAAGTGATGCCATGTGGAGCTGCCGGGGGGTGGTGAGCCTCCTCGCTCTGGTTCGGTCCTCGGGTTCGGATGAAGCTCGAGGTTGCTGATCCAACCCAGCGAGCAAGGAGGCTCAGATGGGATCGTACGTAGGCATCGACTTGCACCGGCAGCGTTCCGTGGTCGTCGTGTTGAACGACGACGGTGACCGGGTGTCGTGGAGTCGGATCGACAACACCGCCGCCAATCTGGCGGCCGAGGTTCACGCTGCCGGGCCTGGCGCCGAGGTGGCGATGGAAGCCTGTTGGGGGTGGTATTGGGCGGCTGACGTGATCGCCGGCTGCGGCGTGCGGCTGCATCTGGCGCATCCGTTGGGGATCGCCGGCTACGCCAACCGGCGAGTGAAGAACGACATCGCCGACGCCACCCTGCTCGCCGATCTGTTGCGGATGGGCCGGCTGCCCGAATCATGGGTGGCGCCGCCGGCGGTGCGCGAGCTGCGCGAGGAGGTCCGCTACCGCCACAAGCTGACCCGCCTGCAGACCGGCTTGAAGTGCCAGGTCCACCAGGTGCTCGGCAAAGAAGGCGTGATCCCACCAGTGAAGGGGATCTGGTGGACGGGTGGGCAACGCTGGCTGGATGAGTTGCAACTGGCTGACGCCTACACCAACCGGATCGAGTCGGCGCGTGACCTGATCGAGTTGCACGATCGGCCAGACCGACGCCCGCATCCACCGTCGCCTCAAGGGCCATCCCGGCTACGAGGCGATCCTGCAGATCGCCGGCGTCGGGCGTGTCCTAGCGGCGGTGTTCATCGCCGAGATCGGCGACGTGCACCGCTTCGACGATCCACGGCGGCTGTGCTCGTGGGCCGGGCTGACACCGCGGCTCCGCGAGTCCGACGCCCACACCCGGCGCGGGCACTCACCAAGCAAGGATCACGGCTGCTGCGCTGGGCGGCGATCGAAGCCGTCTCCGGCGCCGCCCACGACCGTCGCGTCGCTTCGGTCAAGGCTCGCGTCGGCGCCCGGCGCGGTCACAACATCGGCCGCGTCGCCGCGGCCCGTCATCTCCTCACGCTCGTCTACTACGGGCTGCGCGACGGCCACATCCGTTGCCTCGCCGCCCCCAGACGCGGCGTGAGGTCGGCGCGATCAGACGCAGCTCGTTTATCGGCATGACCACCCTGACCGGCGTGGTCTCTAAGTGCTTGAGCTCATCTGGTCGTGACCGGACGGCGTCATGTCACCCCGCCCCGCCGGGCGTGACGAAGGTATGCCCTCGGCACCCGACATCCGGGCTGCCCGCCTCGCTCTTCGAGGACCCGACGCCAGTTCAACCCAGCGCCACCCGTCGAGCTTTCGCTGACACATCCGATGATCTGACCACCCAGACCACCGACGGCGACAACGCCGCCGGCGACCCGACGCGCCCCATTCCGGGCCTGCGGCCCGGACCGCCTCCTCAACGCTGGCTCACGGCTACTTGACGGCTCAACGCTCCAAGGTATGCCGTTCCTGCCGCGCTCGCAGTTCCCGGTGCGATGTCGTGTGCGTCCCCGAATGGTGGGCTTTGAGATGGCTGTCGGGGGTCCACCACTGGTGAGGCCATCGGCGTGATTCTCGGTGTGTTCCTGCAAGAGCACACGAAGGAGTACCGCACCGATGGCCCTGTCTCAGTCTGTCCTGTCGGAGATGTTGGAGGCGTTCCGCGCCGGCGAGGGTGTCGATCTGATCCGTGACGCCGTGCAGCTGGTGCTGCAAGAGCTGATCGAGGTCGAAGCCGCCGAGCAGATCGGCGCCGCCCGTTACGAACGCAGCGACGCACGGGTGACCGAACGCAACGGGTCACGGCCCCGCCTGTTGACCACGCAGGCCGGTGACGTCGGGTTGCGCATCCCTAAGCTGCGCAAGGGCAGCTTCTTCCCGTCGATCCTCGAGCCGCGTCGACGGATCGACCAGGCCCTCTACGCGGTGGTGATGGAGGCCTACGTGCAGGGCGTGTCGACTCGCTCGGTTGACGACCTGGTCGAGGCCCTCGGAGCGCCGTCGGGGATCAAGAAGTCCGAGGTCTCCCGAATCTGCGCCGGCCTCGACGAGACCGTCGGGGCGTTCCGCACCCGCCGCCTTGACCACGTCGAATTCCCCTACGTCTACCTCGACGCCACCTACCTCCACGTCCGCAACAACACATCACAGGTCACCTCGATGGCAGTGGTCATCGCCACCGGCATCACCGCCACCGGCTCCCGCGAGGTGCTCGGTGTCGACGTCGGAGACTCCGAGGACGAAGCGTTCTGGCGCGGGTTCCTGCGCTCACTCAAGTCGCGCGGCCTGGGCGGTGTCAGGATGGTCATCTCCGATCAGCACGCCGGCTTGGTCGCCGCGCTGCGCCGGTCGTTCCAAGGGGCCAGCCATCAACGCTGCCGGGTGCACTTCGCCCGCAACCTGCTGGCGCTGGTGCCCAAGTCGCATCAGGACATGGTCGCCGCCGTCTTCCGCACCATCTTCGCCCAGCCCGACCCCGACACCGTGGCGTCGACCTGGGATCAGGTGCGTGACCAGCTCGGCGACCGCTTCCCCAAGATCGCCACGTTGATGGACGACGCCAAAGCCGAGGTCCTCGCCTTCAGCGCGTTCCCCCGAGCGCACTGGACGAAGATCTGGTCGACGAACCCGCTCGAGCGGCTGAACAAAGAAGTCAAGCGCCGCGCCCGTGTCGTGGGCATCTTCCCCAACGAAGCGTCGGTGATCCGCCTAGTCGGCGCTGTGCTCGCCGACGTCCACGACGAATGGCAAGCCGGCCACCGCCGCTACCTCTCAGAAGGCTCAATGGCGATCCTCTACCCCGAGCGCGATACTGACGATGTCGCCGAGCTCACCTCCGGCGACTGACACCGAGGATCACCTCGAAGCCCACCACTCGGTGGGGCGCCGCCGCGATGTCCGACTTCCGCGCCCGATACCACGCGATCGAGAGCCGGCCAGGCCGTCCTCGAAGCGCCGTTCCTGGCAAGCGACGCCATCTCCGATGGCGATCGCACGTGCGCCCTCAGCCGCCAGCCGGCAGTCCCTCGTGACTGGCACCGCCCACAATCGACGCGGTCGGTGCCCAGCTGTACCGCTCGACCCGCCGCGGCCGCAACTGGGCGCGGCAGTTGCTGACAGCAGCGTCGTGCACGCTGTCAGACGCTCAGCGCCAGTGTGGTGACGACCTCAGGAGCCGTCTGCGTCATTGGTCAATGAGATTGTGCGGCAGCCGCTCGGTGCGCCTCCTTCTCCGACCATGAGCAAGGCATCTCGGCCAGAGGTTCTGAGAAGTGCGAGGCGACCGGTCGGAGTCCACCCGTCGTCGACGTCGAGCGTGCGCGGCAACAGCCCACGCCGCCTTGCTCCTTTGCTTGTCACGGTTGAGCAAGCGGGCGAGATCCTCGGTCTGAGTCGCACGACGATCTACGAGCTGATCAACCGCGGGGAACTGCAGGCCGTCCACGTCGGACGTTCGCTGCGCTTTCCGGTGTCCGAGCTGGAGCGGTTCGTTGAGACTCTGCTCGCCGGCGCAGACGGTGCGTGAACCCGCGACACTTCGCACAAACCCCTGCTCAGCGATCCCGATTCGGCTCGCCTACTGCTCCCCGAATTGCTCCCCGAACCGGATCGACAGAGTTGCCGCCGACCAAGACCACCGCGTCTGACCTGGGATTATCCGGGTGGAGCTGAGGGGAATCGAACCCCTGACCCCTTCCATGCCATGGAAGTGCTCTACCAACTGAGCTACAGCCCCGAACGGCCTGTTGACGATACCAAGCGTGGATGCCCGGCCAACCGGACCGGTCGGCGCCGTGCGGTGAGCGGTGAGGGGCTCAGGACCCCTCACCGCTCACCTCATCCGTTCAGGCGGTCCAGTCGACGACCGGCGCGTCCCGGTAGAGGCGCTCGATCTCGTAGAACCGGCGGATCTCGTCGAGGAACACGTGGACGACCACGTCGCCGTAGTCGAGCAGCACCCACTGCTGCTCGCGCATCCCCTCGGTGCGCCGCGGCGCTCGGCCGGTGGCCAGCCGCACCTGGTGCTCGATGTCGTCGACGAGGGTCCGTACGAGGCGGCGGTTCGGGGCGTCGAGCACGACGAACAGCTCGGCGATGCCGAGGATGTCACCGACGTCGAGGACGACGATGTTGCGGCCCTGCTTCTCGTCGGCCGCCTTGGCGGCGATCTCGGCGACCGTGCGGGCGTCGGTGTCATCCATCGTCGTCGTCGCCGTCGCCGCCGTTGGTCTCGGTCGTGTCGGTCTCGGCCGTCTCGGTGGTCTCCGCAGGTTCCCCGCCGGCGACCGTCGCGCCGGTGCTCGGGAGTGGCGCCTCCGCCCCCGGCCGGACGAGGAAGCTGGAACCGAGGCGGATGACGGCGTCGACGCCGGCGATGCGCTCCTCGGCCACGCCGATCTCCACGGGTCCGAGCAGCGCGTCGATGCCCTCGACCTCGCCGAGGAGCGAATCGTCGCTGACGAACACTTGCGTCACCTCGGGAGTCTCCCCCGCCGCCGTGCTGACGGACAGCACGTTTCCACCGGCGAACAGGATCACCGACGTCGCGTCGTAGGCGACTTGCGTGCGCGATGCACCCTCACCGAGGGCGGCGTCCTCGAAGGGACTCTCGATGCGGAACGTGAGCGCCGGGTTCGGCGCCGACAACTTCCCCGGGGCGATCTGCCCGAGGACCACCGCCAGCTCGATGCGGTCGAGCCTCACCACGTCGACCTGCCGGGGGTTGTCCTTCTCGTCGGGGGTCTCGAACGTCAGGGATCGAGAGGTGGTCGCGCCGGACATCACGGGAGCGAACACGGCGTCGACGGTGCCGGCACCGGCAGCCACGGGCGCCGCACCGGCGACCGCGGCCAGGCCGTTCCACACGGCGACCGCCGCCGGGTACCGGAGCGCGGCCGACTGGTCGGCATCTCGAGCCGTGAGGATGGCCGCCGCCTCCGCCGGCTCGATCGTGCCGGCACCGGCCGGTGCGATCACCCGCCCACTGGCGTCGGTCACGGCGTCTGGCAGGTCGACCTGGATCGGTCCGATCGGCCCCAGCAACTCGGTCAACCGGGCTTCGTCGACCACCTCGACCGTGTCGATGCCTAGCCCGAGCGCCACCTCGACCTCGTTCTCCAGTGACGCCGCGCCGTCCAGCCGGAACGTCTCGTCGAGTGGCAGGCGCTCGTCGCCCGCGCCGCCGGTGGCGTCACTGTTCACGGGAACCGTGACGATGCTGCCGCCGGTCCCGCTCGGCGAGCCCACCAGCACCGCCAGCGACGCCAACTCGCCCTCGTCGTCCACCGCCGCCAGCACCGCCGTCGGCGTCGGCGGGAAGACCCGTTGCGGGACGGTCGACATGGTGCTGGTGCCCTCGGTCGAGTTGTAGAGCGTCAACCCGCCGGCGACGGCCAGTCCGGCGGCGCCCAACGTGACACCGACGGCGACCACGGTGGCGACGAGCGTCGAGCGGCGACGGCGGTGGGGCGACGCCGTCACGCCGGGTCCTGGTACAGGCGCCGGTCGGCGATGACCTGCAGGACCGGGTCCGTGACCAGGTAGTCGAGGGGACGGCCGTCGGTGAACCGGGCCCGCAGATCGGTGCTCGAGACCTCCAGCCTCGGCACCTCGACTCGGATCCACTCGACATCGCCGGGCAGCTGCACCGGGTCGCCCGGCCGGTCGACGACGACCATCGCCGAGCGGGCGACGACCTCGTGGTAGCGCTCCCAGGTCGTCAACCCGGCGGCTGCATCGTCGCCGACGATGGTGAACAGGGTGGCCGCCGGCTCACGATCAGCCAGCGCGGCCAACGTGTCGGCCGTGAAGCTCGGCCCGCCGAGCTCGATCTCCAGCCGTCCGGCCTCCAGACCAGGCACGTCGGCGACCGCCGCGTCAACCATGGCCAGGCGATCGGTGGCCGGCGTGATCGGCCGGCTGCCCTCCTTCTGCCAGGGCACGTTGGCGACCATCAGCACGACCACATCGAGCGCAAGGGCGTGGCGAACGTTCACCGCGGTGACGAGATGTCCCACGTGCGGGGGATCGAACGTCCCCCCGAACAACCCGACGCGACGCTGCTCCACGCCATTTCGGCGCGCCGCGGCCCGTCCTGGGACGATCTGGTCGGCGACCGGCGTCGCGCCTGGCAGCGGCACGGGCGCGCAGCCTACCGGTGCGGTCCGGAACCGTCTTGACACGCCTGGTACTCTGAGATCTCCCCTCCGAGCTGCCTCGGCGACACCGTCATCCGCGCCCTCCCCCCACTCCGAATGACGGATGGCACCGCTGTGCGCTTCGCGCCTCGGGCCGCCCGACGATCCCTCCACGAACGGTTGCACACGACACCATGAACGATTCCATCGGTCTCTACCTCAACGACATCGGCAAGGTCCCCCTCCTCACCGCCGAGGACGAGCGCGAGCTGTCGCGCGTGATCGAAGCCGGTCGCGAGGCGGCCGAGAAGCTGGCCAACGGGCAGCGCGCCGTCGCCCTCAAGCGGGCCGTGCGGGACGCCGCCAACGCCAAGGACCGGTTCATCCGCTCCAACCTGCGACTCGTCGTCTCGATCGCTCGCCGGTACCCCCTGCCTCAGGGCATGGACCTCCTCGACCTCATCCAGGAGGGCAACCTCGGCCTCGAGCACGCCGTCGACAAGTTCGACTGGCGCCGTGGGTTCAAGTTCTCGACCTACGCCACGTTCTGGATCCGCCAGGCCATCGGCCGGGCCCTCGACCAGAAGGCCAGCCTGATCCGCATCCCCGGCGACCGCTCGGCCAGCCTGCGCGCCGCCCTGCGCCAGGCGTCGGGCGACGGCGAGACGCTCGACCAGGCGAACGCCGAGCTGCACCGCCTCACGACGCCGGTCTCACTCGACAAGACCGTCGGCGACGACGGCGACGCCACCCTCGGCGACCTCATGGCCAACGGTGACGGCACGCCCGAGGACCACGTGATGACGATGGTCGACGGCGACCTGCTCGACGAGCTGCTCGGCACGCTCGAGCCGCGCGCCCGCTACGCCGTTGAGGCCCGCTTCGGCCTCGTCGACGGCGAGCGCAAGAGCTTCCGCGAGGTCGGCGAGCGCCTCGGCGTCACCGCCGAAGCCGCCCGCCGGCTCGTCAGCCGGGCCGTCATCGGCCTGCGCGACGACGCCGAGCACATCCTCGCCGTGTAACCGGGGGCCGGGCTGAGTCGATGGCCTCGCTCGCTCCGAAGACTCCGCTCGCTCGGCTGGGCCGGGCAAGGCCGGCCTGGGGTATCACGCCCGCTGCGTAACGAACGCTCGGGAGCTTCCTCCGTTACGTCAGAAAACCTGGTCGCCGGCACGACAAGATCCAAACCTCAACGCGCTCGGGGGCGTCAGTAGGCTTCTGCATCGTGTCCGGCGCGTGGTCCCCGTCGTCGTGGCAGCTGCTGCCGGCAGCGCAGCAGCCGGACTGGCCCGACCCGGCCGGGCTCGATCGGGCGCTGAAGACCGTCGCCTCGTTCCCGCCCCTCGTCTTCGCCGGCGAGTCCCGCTCGCTGCAGGCGTCGCTGGCCGAGGTCGCCGCCGGTCGTGCCTTCCTGCTCCAGGCCGGCGACTGCGCCGAGTCGTTCGAGGAGTTCTCGGCCGACAACATCCGGGAGAAGCTGCGGGTCATCCTCCAGATGGCCGTCGTGCTGACGTACTCGATGGGTGTCCCGGTCGTGAAGGTCGGGCGGATCGCCGGCCAGTTCGCCAAGCCCCGATCCAGCCCGACGGAGCGGGTCGGCGACGTCGACCTGCCGTCGTTCCGCGGGCACATCGTCAACGGGGCCGGCTTCGATGTCGCCGCCCGGATGCCGGACCCCGACCGCCTCGTCCAGGCCTACCACCAGTCGGCGTCGACGCTGAACCTCGTCCGCGCCTTCACCAAGGGCGGCTTCGCCAACCTCACCCGGGTGCACGCCTGGAACCAGGAGTTCGTCGCCACCAGCCCCGCCGGCCAGCGCTACGACCGGCTGGCGGCGGAGATCGACCGCGCCCTCAAGTTCATGCAGGCGTGCGGCGTCGACACGGCCTCCAACCCGAACCTCAGCTCGGTCGACGTCTACACCAGCCACGAGGCGCTGATCCTCGGCTACGAGGAGGCGCTGACCCGCGAGGACTCGCTGACCGGCGACTGGTACGACTGCTCGGCCCACCTCCTCTGGATCGGTGAGCGCACGCGCGAGGTCGACGGCGCCCACGTCGAGTTCCTGCGCGGCGTCGGCAACCCGATCGGCTGCAAGATCGGCCCGACGGTCGAGCCCCCCGAGGTGCTGGACCTCTGTGCCCGCCTCGACCCGGACAGGACGCCCGGGCGCCTGACGCTGATCAGCCGGATCGGCGCCGACCACGTCGAGGAACGACTCCGTCCGCTGCTGCGCGCCGTGGGCGACGCCGGGCACCCCGTCGTGTGGGCGTGCGACCCGATGCACGGCAACACGTACACCGCCCCCAGCGGCCGCAAGACCCGCCACTTCGACGACATCGTTCGCGAGATCGGCGGCTTCGTGCGGGCTCACCGCGCCGAAGGCACCTGGCCCGGCGGCATCCACGTCGAGCTGACCGGTGAGAGCGTCACCGAGTGCCTCGGCGGCGCCGACGCGGTGTCGGACGCTGATCTCGACCGCCGCTACGAGACGATGTGCGACCCCCGCCTCAACGGCCGCCAGGGACTCGACCTCGCCTTCCACGTCGCCGAGCTGATTGCCGGGCCGCGCACGTGATGTCGCCAATCGCCTGCTGACCGGTGCAGGCCCTCGAGCTCGTGGCCGGGTGGCCGGTGCCGAACGCATCGGCCGTCGTCATCCGCAACGACGGCACCGTGCTCGGCTCGGCCGGCGACACCGATCACGTCTTCCGGCTCGCCTCGCTGACCAAGCTGCTCGACGGCCTGGGCGACGCTCATCGCCGTCGAGGAGGGCCTGCTGACGCTCGACGAGCCGGTCGGCCAACCGGGCTGCACCGCTGCGCCACCTGCTGGCCCATGCAGGTGGCTACCCGTTCGACGGGCCGGACCCGATCGCGCCACCGGAGCGCCGCCGGATCTACTCCAACACGGGCATCGAGCTGGCCGCCGACGCGGTGGCGGCGCGGGCCGAGATGCCGTTCGCCGACTACCTGCACGACGCCGTGCTCGAACCGCTGGGCATGGCGTCGTCGCGGCTCGCCGGGTCGCCGGCCCACGCCGCCCGCAGCACCACCGGCGACGTCGGCCGCTTCCTGGCCGAGGTGCAACGGCCGACGCTGCTCGGCGCGGCGACGGCCGCCGACGCCGTTCACCCGCACTACCCGGACCTCGCAGGTATCGTGCCGGGCGTGGGGCGCTTCGATCCGTGCCCGTGGGGGTTGGGGTTCGAGATCCGTGGCGGCAAATCGCCGCATTGGACCGGGCACACCAACAGCGCGGCCACGCACGGCCACTTCGGTGGTGCCGGCACGATGGCGTGGGTCGACCCCGCCGTCGGCGCCGGCCTGGTGGCGCTGACCGATCGATCGTTCGACGAGTGGGCCGTGGAGGCCATGCGCTGCTGGCCAGCCCTGTCCGACGCCGTCGTCGAGCAGCTGGGGCCGGCGCGATGACGTTCAGCCTCGGCGACCGGGTGCGTTGGGCGACGACCGGCGACGATGGCCTGCCCTTGGTGCGCTACGGGTTCGTCGGTGCGGTCGCCGGCGAGGTGGGGCCGGTGATGGTGATGCTCGACGGCGAGCTGGGCGGCGATGTCATCCAGCTCGACCAGCTGGAGTCGGTCACGATCCTCAACGTCAGGCTGCACCTGCACGGGCGTGACCTGATCGACGACCCGGAGCTGCGCCGCGGGCTGGTCCACCTGTGGCGGGCGGAGGCCGAGTCGGCCGGGCTCGACGTGGACCGCCTGGAGAGCCTCGGCACCGGGGAAGAGGCGATGCCCGGCTGGTCGCTCGGGGCGGTCACCAGCGGTGGCCAGGAGTACCTGGTCAAGGCGCTTCCGTCGGCGCGCGACGAGCAGATCATCTGCATTCGCGCCGAGTACCGCTGACCCGCGCCCGCCGTTCGGCAGCGCGTCCACCGGCCGTCGCGACGTGAGGATCCCCGCCGAGCGACGCTGACGCGCGACGATCATCATCGGCGAATCGAGGGAGGCGTGATGGAAGACGGGGTCTTCGTAGAGGTCAGCTTGTGGGGGATGCTCCTCTACGGGGTTCCGTTCATCATCGTCGTCGGGTGGTTCGGCGGCCGGATCCTCGGGGTGCGTCGGGGCTGGCTCCGGGCACTGTTCTCCGGCTTCGTCGGCTGGCTGGCGGGGTTGATCATCACCGCCGTCGTGCTGGACGAGGACATCACGACGATGGACCAGCTGCGCGACGTGCTGATCCCGACGTTCCTGTTCGGGCTGCTGGTGTCGATGTTCGTCAGCCTCATCCTCGACGTGATCCTCAAGCCACGCCGCCAGCGGCGCCGGCGGTGGGGCCCGATCCTGCACCCGATCGCCACGATCAAGCGCCGCCTCTCGCCGCTCGGCCGCTCCCGTGAGATCATCGGCTACGCCCGCAAGCGGGGGCTCACGGGGCTGCGCTCGGCGACGCCGTCTCGGCTGGCCACACCGGATGCTGCCCGGCGGCTGCGGTTGATGCTCGAGGACTGTGGCGGGATGTTCGTGAAGTTCGGCCAGATCGCCTCGACCCGCACCGACCTGCTCCCCGAGGTGCTGACCACGGAGCTGGCGAACCTCCAGTCGTCGGCCCGACCGGTGCCGGCCGAGGAGATCCGCGCCGTCGTGGAGCGCGAGCTGGGGGCCAGCCTGGACGAGGAGTTCGCGTCGTTCAACTTCGAGCCGTTGGCGGCGGCGTCGATCGGCCAGACCCACCGGGCGGTGCTGCGCAACGGCGAGGACGTCGTGGTCAAGATCCAGCGCCCGGGGATCGAGGAGATCGTCCAGCGCGACGCCGCGGTGCTGCGGATGGTCGCCGGCCAGGTCGAGCGCCGCGTCGAGGCGGCCAGGGTGCTCGGCGTCAGACGACTCGCCGAGGAGCTGATCACCTCGCTGGAGAAGGAGCTCGACTACGGCGCCGAGGCGCGCAACGGCACGGCCTTCGTCGAGAGCCTCGACATCGAGAAGGGCGTCACCGCCCCGACGGTGGTCGAGGCGCTGTCGACGCGCCGCGTCCTCGTCATGCAGGCCATCGACGGCGTGACCGTCGCCGATCGGGACGCCGTGGAGGCGACGCCGGTCCCGGCGTCCGAACTGGCCGTCCACTTGCTGCGGTCATTCCTGGACCAGGTCCTGCGCGACGGCGTGTACCACGCCGATCCCCACCCCGGGAACATCTTCGTCGACCCCCAGGGGATCCTCTGGTTGCTCGACTTCGGAGCCGTCGGACGGCTCGACCCGCTGATCCTCGAGTCGATGCAGGGGCTGATGATCGGCTTCCAGCTCCGCGACCCGGTGATCCTGGCCCGGGCTGTCCGCCAGCTGGCCGGCGGCGACGAGACGACCGACAGCCGGGCGCTCGAGGCGGACATCGGGCTGGTGCTCACCGAGACCATCGGCGCCGGGGGCTTCGATCCGAAGTCGATGAGCACGATCCTCGACATCATGGGTCGCCACGGGCTGGCCATCCCGGCGCCCATGTCCACGCTCTCGAGGGCGATGCTGACGCTGGAGGGCACGCTGCGGATCATCAACCCGGCGTTCGACATCTCCCGCGAGGTCACCGACCTGATGCCCGACTTCGCCGACCAGAAGCAGGCAGCCGTGCAGCAGCAGCTGCAGCGCGAGCTCCTGCGGGCGCTGCCCTCGCTGCGGACGCTCCCGGGCCACGTCGAGGCCATCGCCAGCCAGATGCGCACGGGCCATCTCAGCATCCGCAACGAGCGGTACGCCGGCGGGGACCGCGCCGTCGTCAGCGGCTGGGTCGACCGGGTGACGTTCGCCGCCATCGGCGCGTTCGGCCTACTGACGTCGGCGTTGCTCCTGCTGGCGTCCGGGACGGTGGAGGAGGAGGGCATCCGCGCCACGCTGCAGCTCCTCGGCTTCGTCGGCCTCATCTCGGGCCTGGTGATCCAGATGCGCGCCATCGCCCAGCTCCTGCGCAGTGAGGACGAGTCGGCGCGGCATCGACGGATCTAGCGAGGACCTTCCATGCGGTCGTGGTTCCAGGAGACGATCATCGATCACGAGCGGCTGCCGCTGCTCGTGTGCTTCGCCGCCTTCATCGTGACGTTCATCACGACGAGGGTCATCACCCGGATGATCCGGGCCGGTCGTGGGCCGTTCAAGAACAACGTGTCTGCGGGCGGCCTGCACGTCCACCACGCCATCCCGGGTGTCCTCCTGTTGGTCGCCGGCTGCCTTCACCGGCATCGCCGTCGACCTCGAGTCACCGTGGTCGATCGTCGCTGGCCTGCTGATCGGCGTCGGGACGTCGCTGGTGCTGGACGAGTTCGCCCTGATCCTCCACCTGGAGGACGTGTACTGGAAGGACGAGGGCCGCATCTCGGTGGAGATGGTCAGCCTGGCCGTAGCTGCGCTGGGCCTGCTGATCTTCGGTGTCAACCCGTTCGCGTTCGAGACGGCCGAAGACACGACCCTCGCCCTCGCCATCATCGGTGTCGGCCTCATCGTGTTCCAGCTGGCCTGCATCGTCGTGTGCGTCGTCAAGGGCAAGTATCGGACGGCGATCATCGGGACGGTCGTGCCGCTTGTGGCCCCCATCGGCGCCTTTCGTCTGGCCCGCCCGAACTCGATGTGGGCGCGGCGCCGGTATCAGCCCGCCAAGAAGGCGCGGGCCGTGGAACGCGCCGAGCACCACGACGCCCGGTGGGGGCCGCGCCTGTACTGGCTGACCGACTTCGTCGCCGGGGAGCCATCGGGGGCCTCGGCGAGTCGTGCCGTCACTCCTCCACCTGCCGCGCCACCCCCCTGAACCGCAGCGGGCGTTCGTTGCGCTCCTCGAGGTAGTGGGCGGCGAAGCCGGCCAGGCGAGCGACGGCGAACACCGGCGCTGCCGGTGGGAACCCGGCGACGAACGACAGCGCCCCGAGGCCGAGGTCGACGTTCGGGCGTTGGGTCAGACGGATCCCGGCCTCGATCAGCAGGTCGTCGACGACGTCACACCGGCCGGCGGGATCGGGAAGGGACCGGACGGCGTCGAGGATGGGGCGCAGGCGTGGGTCCTCCCCTCGGTAGATGCGGTGCCCGAACCCGGGGAGGCGCTGGCGGGCGGCCAACCGATCGCCGACGACCGCTGCCGCGCCGCGCTGCTCACAGTCGACGAGCAGCTGACCCACCTGTCCGGATGCGCCGCCGTGCAGCGCCCCCTGGAGCACGGCCAACCCCGCGGCGTACGCCGCGTACGGACCCGTCCACGTCGATGCGGCGACGCGCACGGCCAGCGTGCTCGTCGCCAGCTCGTGGTCGGCGAGCAGCACGAGCGCCCGATCGACGGCGGCGACGAGCGCGCCGTCGACGTCCTCGCCCGACCAACACCGGGCGAGCCGCGCCGCGACCGAGCCGTCGCCGGTGACGTCGTCCGTGCGGAACAGCGACGCCAGCAGTTGGAGCAGCCGTCGAGCCGCGGTCGGCGCGTCGTCGTCCGGGTGCCGCACCCCCAGCGTCATGGCGAGCACCCCCATGCCGGCCAGCGCGTCGCGACCGGTGATTCCGGCGACCCGGCGGGCGAGGCGCCCATCGGCGGCGTCGGGTTCGGGCCAGCGGACGACCGCCGACGGCAGGTCGCCGCTCCACAACAGCTCGGCGACCTGTTCGAACGAGCAGTGTCGCGACAGCTCGCTGACGTCGAACCCGCGGTAGCGGACGCCGTCCTCGTCGAGGCTGGAGACGGCGGTGACGATCTGGACGTCGATCGACGGTCTCGGCTCGAGCGGCGCACGGCGCCCACGGCCCGCCAGCGAGTCGAGGTCCTCGACGGCGTACAGCGACGTCCGGCCATCGGCCGACATCCGCCGGCCCAGCAGTCCGCGGCTGACGTAGGCGTAGAGCGTCGCTCGCTGCACGCCCAAGCGGCGTGCCGCTTCGGCGGCGCCGACGAACTGGCTCATGGACACGAGCGTAGACCCGTCTCAACGTTGATTCGATCAACGTTGATCATTGGTCCGCCAGCGCTCAACATCAAGGACATGACGACCTTGATCGACGTACCCCCGGGCCTCAATGGCGTCGCCGTCACCGATACGACCATCGGTGACGTCGACGGCGAGGCCGGTCGGTTCCACTACCGCGGCCACGACGCCACGGACCTCGCCCGCACGCGATCCTTCGAGGAGGTGTGGCACCTGCTGGTCGCCGGGCATCTGCCGTCGGACGAGGAGCTGCTCACCTTCCGGGCCACCGTCGGCGCCGCCCGCCGCCTGCCGACGTCGCTGCTGGCGGTGCTGGCGCCGTTGGCCCAGGCCCGCGGCGCATCGCTGCGCAGTTTGCGCGCCGCGTCGTGCGTCGTCGCCGAGGAGCTCGACCTGCGGCCGCTCATCGACCTCGAACCGCACGAGCGCGCCGCCCAGGCGCTGCGCCTCTCGGCGACCGTGCCCGTCCTCGTTGCCGCGCTGCACCGGGCCAGCCTCGGACTCGAACCGCTCGACGGCCGGGGCGACCTCGGCCACGTTGCCGACTACCTGCGCATGGTCACCGGCGAGATCCCGGGCACGGCGGCCGCCCGGGCGCTCGAGCAGTACCTGATCCTGACCATCGACCACGGGTTCAACGCGTCGACGTTCACCGCCCGCGTCGTCGCCTCGACCGGCGCCGACCTTGCCGACGTCGTCGGCGCCGCACTGGGCGCGCTGGCCGGCCCGCTGCACGGGGGCGCGCCGAGCCGGGCGCTCGATGCGCTCGATGCCATCGGCGATCCGGATCGCACCGAGGCATGGGTGGAGGCCGAGGTCGCCGCCGGCCGTCGGATCATGGGATTCGGCCACGCCGTGTACCGCACCATCGACCCGCGTTCTGTGTTGCTCCGCGAGATCGCCGTCGACGCCGGTGGGCCGCTGGTCGATCAGGCCGTCGAGGTCGAGCGCCGCATCGTCGGCGCACTGGCCCGCTTGAAGCCGGGCCGACCGCTGCCGAGCAACGTCGAGTTCTTCGCCGGGGTCGTGATGGCGTCGGCCGGGCTCCCGCGCGGGATGTTCACGCCGACGTTCGCCGTCAGCCGCACGGTCGGATGGACCACCCACGCCGTCGAGCAGGCCGCCGAGGGCAAGCTGATCCGCCCCAGCGCCCGCTACGTCGGCTGACCTCGTCGTTTACGTCCGGATTCTGGTCGCGCCGCGACCAGAATCCGGACGTAAACGGGTCAGCTCAGGCGTTCGACGATCATGGCCATGCCCTGGCCGCCGCCGACGCACATCGTCTCCAGGCCGAACGTCTTGTCGTCGGTCTGCAGCCCGTGGATCAACGTGGTCATGATCCGGGCCCCGGTCATGCCGAACGGGTGGCCGAGGGCGATGCCGCCGCCGTGCACGTTGAGCTTCTCCCAGTCGATGCCGAGGTGCTTGGCGGACGGGATGACCTGGGCGGCGAACGCCTCGTTGATCTCCACGAGATCGATGTCATCGATGGTCATGCCGGCGCGGGCCAGCGCCTGCCGGCTGGCCTCGATCGGCCCGAGACCCATGATCTCGGGGTTCAGCCCGGTGACGCCGGAGGCGACGATGCGGGCCAGCGGGGTGAGCCCGAGCTCGGCCGCCTTGGTATCGCTCATGACCAGCACCGCGGCGGCGCCGTCGTTGAGTGGGCAGGCGTTGCCGGCCGTGATCGACCCGGCGGGCCGGAACACCGGCTTCAGCTGAGCCAGCCCTTCCAGCGTCGTGCCGGCGCGCGGCCCGTCGTCCTTCGACACCACCGTGCCGTCGGGCAGCGTCACGGCAACGATCTCATCGTTGAACCACCCGTTCTCGACGTTGGCGACCGCACGGTCCTGTGACAACTTGGCGAACTCGTCCATCTCCTCGCGGGTCACCTGCTCGGCCTCGACCACGTTCTCGGCCGTCTGCCCCATGGCGATGTAGATGTCGGGCAGGCCGTCGGGCGGCGTCCACGCCGGACCACCACCGAGCGACCGTTCGGCCGTGCGTTCACCGGCGGAGGCGAAGACCGGGTTCGGCGCCGTGTCGCTGGCGCCGTTGCCGTACCGGCTGACGGTCTCGACGCCGGCGGCGATGAAGACGTCGCCCTCGCCGGCCTTGATGGCGTGAGCGGCCATGCGGATCGTCTGCAGGCTCGACGAGCAGTAGCGGTTGACGGTCACGCCGGGCACGTCGTCGAGACCGGCCAGCACGGCGACGGCGCGAGCGATGTTGAAGCCAGCCTCGCCCGCCGGCTGCCCGCACCCCATGATCAGGTCCTCGATCTGATCGCGCGGCAGGTCAGGGACCTTGTCCAGCAGCGCCGTGACGATCTGCGTCGAGAGGTCGTCGGGGCGGATGGACACGAGCGAGCCCTTGCCGGCCCGCCCGATCGGGCTGCGGGCGGTGGCGACGATGACGGCTTCTGGCATGGTCCGAGCGTACCGACGGCCTGGTTCACGGCATACTGCCGCCGATATGGGTCAGGCAGGCGGGACGTTGCGCGTCGCCATCGGTGCCGGCGGCACGGGCGGGCACATCTATCCAGGGCTCGCCGTCGCCAAGGCGCTCGAAGAGGTCACCGACGGGAACGTCGAGATCTGCTTCATCAGCACCAAGCGCGGCCTGCAGCTGACGCTCGTGCCGCAGTACGGGTATGAGCTGTTCACGTTCGACATGGTCGGTCTGCGTGGCGTGAAGAGCGCGCTGCAGATGACCCCGCAGCTCGTGCGGTCCGGCATCGGCGCCTCCCGGCTGATCAAGCAGGAGGGCATCGACATCGTCATCGGCATGGGCGGCTACCCATCGGCGCCGGCGATGGTCGGCGCCCGGCTGGCTCGCATCCCGTCGCTGATCCACGAGAGCAACGCCGTGCCGGGACGGGCCAACGCCTTCATCGCCAGGTTGACACCGAACATCGCCATCGCCTTCGAGCGGGCTCGACAACACCTGCCCAAGCGGGCCGACGTGCGCACCGTCGGGATGCCGCTGATGCCCGACGTCGGGAAGATGGATCGCGCCGTGTTGCGAGGTCCGGCCAGGGAGGCCTACGGGCTGACCGACGGGCAGCAGCTCGTCGTGGTCAGCGGCGGCAGCCTCGGCGCGACGAGCCTGACGGAAGCGGCCCTCGACCTGGCCGATCAGTGGAAGGACCGCGAGGACGTCGTCCTGGAGATCAAGACCGGCCCGGCACTGCTGGAGGAGGCGACGGCCCGGCTGGCCGGCAACCGGGCGGCCCGTCCCGTCGCCTACATCGAGCGCATGGACAACGCCTACGCCGCCAGCGACGTGATGGTCTGCCGCTGCGGCGCCGGCACCGTCGCCGAGGTGTCCCACGTCGGCGTGGCCAGCGTGATGGTGCCGTACCCGCACGCGCCCGGCGACCACCAGCTGCACAACGCCCAGGCGCTGGCCGACGTCGGTGCGGCGGTGATCATCGAGGACCACCTGCTGACGGCGGCCACGCTCGGGCCGGTGCTCGAGGAGCTGCTCGCCGACGACGAACGGCGCGAGGCGATGGCCCGCAACGCCCGCCTCGTCGACCACGGCGCGGCGGCGGAGACGGTCGCCCGCTGGGCCATCGAACTGAGCAAGGGAGCGCATCGCAAATGACCTTCTGGACCGGCCGCCGCGTCGTCGTGACGGGCGGCGAGGGCTTCATCGGCAGCACGCTCGTCGACCTGCTGGTCGAGTCGGGCGCCGACGTCACGGTGTTCGCCCACTACAAGCCGTACGGCGAGCAGGGGTTCATCGCCGACCACGTCCAGTCGGAGGCGGTGAAGGTCGTCGCCGGTGACATCCGAGACCACGGCCAGGTGCAGGACGTGGTGGCCGATGTCGACACCGTGTTCCACCTCGCCGCGCTCATCGGCATCCCGTACAGCTACGAGGCCCCGGACTCGTACGTGCAGGCCAACGTCGTCGGCACCCACAACGTCGTTGCCGCGGCCCGCCGCCACGGCATCCGCCGAGTGGTGACCACGAGCACGAGCGAGGTCTACGGCAGCGCGCTGACCGTGCCGATCTCGGAGGACCACCCCCTGCAGCCGCAGTCGCCGTACTCGGCGTCGAAGATCGGCGGCGACATGATGGCGATGTCGTACTTCCTGTCGTTCGAGACGCCGGTCACGATCGTGCGACCGTTCAACACGTACGGCCCCCGCCAGTCGGCGCGGGCGGTGATCCCGGCGATCCTCCAGCAGCTCCATTCCGGGGCCACGGAGATCAAGCTCGGGTTGCTCACGCCGACCCGGGACTTCACGTTCTCCACCGATACGGCGTCGGGGTTCCTGGCCGCCGCCGAGCACGACGGTGCCGTGGGCGAGACGCTCAACCTCGGCACCGGGCGCGAGGTGAGCGTCGGCGACCTCGTCGAGCTGCTGATCACGGTGTCCGGCCAGGACGCCAAGATCGTGCAGGACCCGGCGCGCATCCGGCCCGAGGGATCCGAGGTGATGCGGCTGCTCGCCGACAACACCCGGATGCGCCAGCTGACCGGCTGGGAGCCGGCGGTCTCGCTGGAGGACGGCCTGGCCCGCACCAGCGAGTGGGTCGCCGCCAACGTCTTGCAAGACCCGTCGCGCTACGCCGTCTAGTCCGTTCTGGCCGTAGCAACCGACTCACAATCGCCGTTTGCGACGGCCAGTTCTGCGAGAGCGTTCGGCCGGCTCGAGGCTCACCTGAACTGGCCGTCGCAAACGACCGAGGTGAGTCGGTTGCTACGGCCAGAACGCTCTTCTCTTCAGACCCCCAGCTCACCCTCCCGGAAGTGGCGGCGGCAGAGGAGCTCGTAGCGCACGGCGTCGCCGAACAGGGGCGGCGTCGTCGGGTCGTCGGTGTCGCCGACGACGATCGTCTCGCCCTCGTACACCACGTCACCGTTGACCACTCGGGCGTTGTGGGTGGCCCGGGCGCCACACCAGCAGCGGGCCTCGACTTGCAACGGCACCCGCTCGTCGGCGATCTCGAGCATCCGCTGCGTGCCCTCGAACAGGCGGCCGCGGAAGTCGGTGATCAGCCCGAAGGCGTACACCTCGACCTCCAGCTCGTCGACCACCCTGGCCAGCTGGTCGCACTGCTCCGGCGTGTAGAACTGCGCCTCGTCACAGACCAGGTAGTGGATCGGCCAGTGATCGATGGCCAACGCGTACAGATCCAGGTCGCCGGGCACGTCGATCGCCGGCGCCGCCACACCCAACCGGCTCGTCACCTGGTCGCCCTCGCGGTCGAGGCACGTCAGCAGCAGCCCGTACAGGTCACGGGTCGCCAAGTTGTGGTGGATCTGCAGGGCCACCGTGCTCTTGCCCGAGCCCATCGTGCCGAAGCTGAACCGCAGCAGCGCCATCGGCGTCAGCGGGTGTCGACGACGTGGAAGACCTCCGCCAGCCGCCCGTCCGGCAACCCGAAGCCGGCCGCGTTCGCCCCGTTCCAGGCCCGGATGCGCTGCGGCATGCCGTCGGGGTCCGGGTGCTGCGATCGATGAGCCAACAGCGCGGTGATCTTGCGGTCGAACCGATCGGTGATGTCGACGGCGTCGGTGGCGTCGCCGAAGCCCATCACCCACGCCTCGTCGACGGTCCACGGCTCGAGCCCTTCGGCGAGCAGCTCCGGGAAGGCGAACGGGTTGCGGGCGTCCGGGTAGATGGCGTCGATCGTCGCCTCCCCCGTCGCCCGGTGGTCGGGGTGGTTGGCGGGCAGCCGGTCGATGTTGATGGCCGGTGACTGCGTGATCACGACCGTCGGGCGGACCTGGCGGATGACCCGGGCGATGGCCCGCCGCAGGTCCAGCGAGGCGACGACCTGGCCGTCCTCCCAGCCGAGGAACACCAGCTCCGTGACCCCGACCACCTTCGCCGCCTCGGTCTGCTCGGCCCGGCGGATGTCGACGATGTCGGCGCGCGGCGTGTCGAGGTCGAAGCCCCCGGCCTGGCCGTCCGTCACCAGGCAGTACGTCACGTCGACGCCGGCGTCGGTCAGGCCGGCCACGGTGCCGGCGGCGCCGAAGTCGACGTCGTCGGGATGGGCCATGACGACCAGGACCCGCTCGATCGATCCGGGCTCCAGCACCGGGGCATCCTACGATCGCGACCATGACGACGACCCCGACGACGCCGGCGACCAGCGGTGCCGACATCGCCACGTTCGAGTTCTGGAGTGCTGATCGAGCGGTCCGCGAGGAGGCGTTCCGCCAGTTGCGCCAGCGGCCAGGGCTGGAGTTCCTGCCCGAGATGGTCTTCGAGGACTCGCCGTTCCCGGTCGGGCCCGGCTACTGGTCGCTGGCCCGCCACGAGGACGTGTGGGCGGCCAGCCGCAACCCCGAGCTGTTCTGCTCGGGGCGGGGTTCGAACATCGGCGACCTGCCACAGGAGCTGAACGAGTTCTTCGGGTCGATGATCAACATGGACGACCCGAAGCACTTCCGGCTGCGCTCGATCGTCTCGAAGGGGTTCACGCCGAAGGAGGTGGCGAGGGTCGAGGCGTACGTCAAGACGAAGGCCGCCGCCGTGGTCGACCGGATGACCGAGGAGCACCCCGACCGGCAGTGCGACTTCGTCGAGGCGATCGCCGCCCCGATGCCGCTGGAGATCATCTGCGAGATGATGGGCATCCCGGACGGGGACCGGCGCACGATCTTCGACTGGACCAACCACATCCTCGGTGCCGGCGACCCGGAGTTCGGCGGGACCTACGAGGCGTTGATGGGCGCCGCGCTGGAGATGTTCGCCTACGCCCAGGCACTCGGCGAGGACCGCCGGGCCAACCCCGTCGACGACATCACGTCGATCATGATGCAGGCCGAAGTCGACGGCGAGCGCCTCACGGCCCAGGAGTTCGGGTCGTTCTTCATCCTCCTGGTCGTGGCCGGCAACGAGACGACCCGCAACGCCATCAGCCACGGGATGAAGGCGCTGACCGACTCCCCCGACCAGCGCCAACGCTGGTGGGACGACTGGGATGGCGTCACCCGCACGGCCGTCGAGGAGATCGTGCGGTGGGCATCACCCGTGATCCACTTCCGCCGCACGGCCACCGCCGACACGGTGCTCGGCGGCCAGGAGATCGCCGCTGGGGACAAGGTCGTGCTGTGGTACTGCTCGGCCAACCGAGACGAGCGAGTGTTCGAGGACCCGTTCCGGTTCGACGTGACGCGACCGCTGCAACCGGTGCAGGTCGGCTTCGGCGCCGGCGGTCCGCACTTCTGCCTCGGCGCCAACCTGGCCCGGCGCGAGATCGGCGTGATGTTCGACGAGCTGCGCCGGCGGGTCCCGACGCTCGAGATCACGGGTGAGCCCGACTACCTGCACAGCAACTTCATCAACGGCATCAAGCGCCTCCCCTGCGCCTGGTAGCGCATCAGCGGAGCATCGACTGGACGGTGGTGATGTGGTCGGCGTCGGCGGGTGACTTGTCCGGGCGGTAGCGCCGGACGCGGGCGAAGCGCAGCGCCACCCCGCCCGGGTAGCGCGTCGACACCTGCACGCCGTCGAGGGCGATCTCGACGACCAGCTCCGGCCGGACGTGCACCACATATCCCGACTCCGTGCCGACGGCGATCGCCTGCAGCGCCTCGGTCTGCCACGTCAGCAGCTCGTCCGTCAACCCCTTGAACGTCTTGCCGACCATCACCCACTCGCCGTCGTCGCCACGCGCCCCGAGGTGCAGGTTGGACAGCCAGCCCGTCCGTCGACCGTGCCCCCACTCGGCGGCCAGCACGACGAGGTCGAGCGTGTGCACGGGCTTGACCTTGCGCCACAGCCCACCGCGCCGGCCAGCGTCGTACGGCGACGCAAGCGCCTTCACCATCACGCCCTCGTGGCCGGAGGCCACCGCACGATCGAGGAACGCCGCCGCCTCGTCGGCGTCCGCCGTGACCAGCGACGGCAGCCGGGCCGACGCCGGCACGACGCTCGCCAGCACCTCCCGGCGCACGGCCAACGGCTCGTCGACCACCGGCTGGCCGCCGGCGTGCAACACGTCGAAGAAGTACGCCGACAGCCCGGCACCGCGCTGCGTCGGCGCATCGGCCGAGAAGTCGCCCATCGTGTCCTGGAAGCGGCGTGGAACACCCTCCTCGTCCACCCCGAGCACCTCGCCGTCGAGCACGAGGTCACCGCCCGGCATCGCGCTGACCACGGAGGCGACGGCGCCCAGTCGCCCCGTGATCTCGTTCAGGTTGCGGGTGAACAGCCGCACGTCGCCGTCCCGGCGATGGGCCTGGATCCGGGCGCCGTCGAGCTTCCACTCCACGGATGCCTCACCGGTCGCCGCCAACGCTGCGGCGACGTCCGTCGCCGGCGACGCCAGCATCGGCTGCACCGCCCGGCCCGGCGTCATGGCCACCGCGGCCAGCGCCGGCTCGCCACCGGACAGCGCGGCGGTGGCCGTGACGCCGAGGTCTCCGGAGAACATGTGCGCCCGCCGCACGGCCGCCGCCGGCACGGAAGCCGCCCTGGAGATCGCTTCGACCATCACGCCGTCCAAGGCGCCGTGGCGCAGCTCTCCGCCGAGCACGCTCCACAGCAGCCGCTGCTCGGCCTCCGTCGCCCGCCCCAGCACGTCGACGAGCAGCGCCCGCCGCGCGGCGACGACGCCAGCGCCGGACATCCCCGCCAGCTCGTCGATCATCCGATCGACCTCGCCGACCTCGAGCCCCGGCTCGGTCGCCGGCTCCGGTCGCACCGCCCGCATCGTCGCCCAACCCACCCCGATCCGGCCCTGGGCCGGCGCGCCGGTCAGGAACCCGACCGCCGGAGCCACCTCCGAGGGCGCGGCTCGGCGCAGCACATCGGCGATCAGCACGGCCTTCTCGCCCCGCTTCGAGGTGGCCGCAAGCCGGGCGGACACGTCGGCGAGCTCGGCGAACAGCACGGGGCCGATTCTGACGCTCCTGCTCGTTCCGGGGTGCCACGGAATCAGCGCCGACGTCCCGTATCTTCCTGCCCCATGTTCCGCCCCTCGACGCGTTCGCGCGTCGTGGTGGGGGCGATCGGGATCGGGATGGTCCTGGCGGCGTGCGGCGGCGACGACAGCGGGGGCGAGGCTTCGCCCACGACGAGCGCCGCGGTGACCGGTACGGCGGGAGTCGACGATGCGGCGTCGACGTCGGGCGCCGCATCGATGGCCGGCTCCACTCCCGACTCGTTGGCACCACCGACCGACAGCACCACGCCTCCCACCACCGCCTTCTCGCCCCCTACCACCGCCGCCGCGCCCGTCGCGCCGCCGCCGCCCGAGGCGCAGCTGCAGACGGCCAGCGTGGCGCTGCAGAAGTTCGTCGAGCTGCCGTTGCTGACGGCCGTGGTCCAGCACCCGGACGCCAGCCTGTGGTTCACGTCGCAGACCGGTGAGGTCTGGAAGATGCTGGAGGGCGGCCAACCCGAGCTGGTGCTCGACCTGCGCGGTGAGGTCGCGCCGTGGGCCGAAGGCTCCGAGCGCGGGATGCTCGGCATCGACTTCAACCCGATCGACGGTCGGCTGTTCCTGTACTTCAACGATGCCGAGAGCGACTCGCACCTCGTGTCCTACGCGCTCGACGCCGCCGGCAAGCCCGACCCGGCATCGCGCTGGGACGTGCTTTTCCTCGACCAGCCAGGGATCGGCCACAAGGGCGGCGGCATCATCTTCGACGAGAGCGGCCAGATGTACCTGGCGCTCGGCGACGGCGGCGGGAGCCGCGGCCGGGACGCCCAGGACTACAGCAAGCTGCTGGGCGGGATCATCCGCATCATCCCCCGCACCACGGGCCCCGGCTACGACATCCCGGGCGACAACCCGTTCATCGGCCAGGCGGACAAGGCGCCGGAGCTGTTCGCCAAGGGGTTGCGCAACCCGTGGGGCTTCTGCCGCGACACCGCCACCGGCGACATGTGGATCACCGACGTCGGCGAGGACACGATCGAGGAGATCAACCACATTCCGTTCGGATCCGGCGGGATGAACTTCGGCTGGTGGCAGATGGAGGGCACCACCGTGCGCTCCGAGCCGACCGCTCAGCCCAACCAGCTGCCGGTGTGGGAGTACCGCCACGACGAGTTCGGCCCGGCGGCGATCGGTGGCTGCGTGTACCGCGGCAGCGCCATCCCGGCGTTGCAGGGCGCCTACCTGATGTCGGACATGTCGGGTCCGATGTTCGCCCTCGGCGAGAACTTCGCGCCCGTGCGCCTCCAGCTGCCCGAGCAGGGCCGCATCGTCACGGCGATCAAGATGGGCATCGACGGCGAGCCGATCATCCTGACGCTGCAGAACGGCGCGTACCGCCTGAAGCCCGTTTGAGCCACGGTCCGAGCGGGTTCCGCCACTAGGTTGTAACGAGGAGGAGGGAGTCGGCAACGACGCCGGCTCGACGAGCATGACCGAAACGACCACGCCGGTCACCGTGAACGGTGGCGGCAATGGGACGGCGACGGTCCTCGACCGGGTGGTCGTCCGCTTCGCCGGCGACTCCGGCGACGGGATGCAGCTGACCGGTGACCGGTTCACCTCCGTCAGCGCCTCCTACGGCAACGACCTGTCCACGCTGCCCGAGTTCCCCGCCGAGATCCGCGCCCCGGCCGGAACGGTCCACGGCGTGTCGAGCTTCCAGGTGCACATTTCGGACCATCCGATCACGACGCCCGGCGACGAGCCCAACGTGCTGGTGGCGATGAACCCGGCGGCGCTGCGCGCCGACCTCGGGCGGCTCGAACCCGGCGGCACGCTGATCGTGAACGAGGACACGTTCGAGGACCGCAACCTCGAGAAGGCCGGTTACACACTGGCCGGTGGGGAGATCGTCAACCCACTGGACGACGGCAGCCTCGACGGCTACCGCCTGATCCGAGTGCCGATGACGTCGCTGACCAAGGAGGTGGCGGCGCCGCTCGGCGTGAAGCCGCGCGATGCCGAGCGCTCGAAGAACTTCTTCGCGCTCGGTCTGGTGTCGTGGATGTACACCCGACCGACCGAGCCGACGATCACCTGGATCGAGGAGCGCTTCGCCAAGAACGAGCTCGTCCTCGCGGCCAACCGGGCGGCGTTCGTGGCCGGGTACAACTTCGGTGAGACGACCGAAGCCGTCGGCCACCGCTTCGAGGTCCATCCGGCCACCCTGCCCGCCGGCGAGTACACGAGCGTCACCGGCAACGTTGCGCTCAGCTGGGGCATCGTCGCCGCCGGGCAGCTGGCCAAGCTGCCCGTCACGCTCGGCTCCTACCCCATCACACCGGCCTCGGACATCCTCCACGAGCTGTCCAAGCACAAGCACTTCGGCGTCCGCACCGTGCAGGCCGAGGACGAGATCGCCGCCGCCGGCATCGCCCTCGGCGCCGCCTTCGCCGGCCACCTCGGCGTCACCACCACCAGCGGCCCGGGCGTCATGCTCAAGGCCGAGACCATCTCGCTGGCCATCTCCGTCGAGCTGCCGATGCTGATCGTCGACATCCAGCGCGGTGGGCCGTCGACCGGACTGCCGACCAAGACCGAGGCCGCCGACTTGAACATCGCCATGTTCGGCCGGTCTGGCGAGGCCCCACTGCCGATCGTGGCGGCGATGAGCCCGGTGCACTGCTTCGAGGCGGCCATCGAAGCGGCGCGGATCGCCATCAAGTACCGGACGCCGGTCATCCTGCTCTCGGATGGGTTCATCGCCAACGGCTCCGAGCCGTGGCAGCTGCCCGATGTCGCCGACCTGCCGGACATCGCCGTTGCGTTCGCCACCGAGCCGAACCACACCGCCGCCGACGGATCGCTCGAGTTCTGGCCCTACCTGCGCGAGCCGACGACGCTGGCCCGACCGTGGGCGATCCCGGGCACGCCGGGCCTGATGCATCGCGTCGGCGGCATCGAGAAGGAGGGCGACGGCACCGGCAACATCTCGTACACGCCGGAGAACCACCAGAAGATGGTCGACCTGCGGGCGGCCAAGGTGGCGGCCGTCACCGCCGACATCCCACCGGTCGAGGTGCACGGCGACCCAGACGCCGAGTTGTGCATCGTCGGGTGGGGCTCGACGTGGGCATCGATCGACGCCGCCGTGCAACGGCGCCGGCGCGCCGGTCGCAAGGTGGCCTGGGTCCACCTCGTCCACCTCAACCCGCTGCCGGCCGACCTCGGCGACGTGCTGGCCCGCTACCCGAAGCTGCTGGTGCCGGAGCTGAACAAGGGCCAGCTGGCGCGCATCCTGCGCGCCGAGTACCTGGTCGACGCCCGTTCGCTGTCCAAGGTCCAGGGCCTCCCGTTCATCGCCCGGGAGATCGAGGACGGCATCGAGTCGATGCTGTCGAACGACGCATCGGAGGAGACCGAATGACCGATACCGCGGTGCCGTTGACGACGAAGAAGGACTGGACCAGCGACCAAGAGGTCCGCTGGTGCCCGGGCTGCGGGGACTACGGGATCCTGCTCGCCGTCCAGCAGCTGATGCCCGAGCTCGGCGTGGCTCCGGAGAACACGGTGTTCGTCTCGGGCATCGGTTGCTCCAGCCGCTTCCCGTACTACATGAACACCTACGGCATGCACTCGATCCACGGCCGGGCGCCGGCGATCGCCACCGGGGTGGCAGTCGCTCGCCCCGACCTCGACGTCTGGGTGATCACCGGCGACGGCGACGGGCTGTCGATCGGCGGCAACCACCTGATCCACGCGCTGCGGCGCAACGTCAACCTGACGATCCTGCTGTTCAACAACCGGATCTACGGGCTGACGAAGGGTCAGTACTCCCCGACGTCGGAGATCGGCAAGGTCACCAAGTCCACGCCGTTCGGCTCCGTCGACCCGCCGTTCAACCCGCTGGCCGTCGCCCTCGGTGCCGAGGCCAGCTTCGTCGCCCGCACCCATGATCTCGACCGCAAGCACATGATGGAGACGTTCCGGGCCGCTCACGATCACCGCGGCGCGGCGTTCGTCGAGATCTTCCAGAACTGCAACGTGTTCAACGACGGGCAGTTCAACGACATCACCAAGAAGCAGGTCCGCGACGAGATGATGATCGACCTCGTGCACGGCGAGCCGATCCGCTTCGGCGCCGAGCGCCAGCGCGGGGTCGTGATGGGCTCGGACGGCCAGCTGCGCCTCGTCGACGTGGCCGACATCGGCGACGAGGCGGTGCTGGTCCACGACGCCGAGCGCCCGGACCCGAGCCTTGCGTTCGCGCTGGCCCGCCTGAGCGAGAACGACCACTCCCCAACGCCGTTCGGCGTGTTCCGCAAGGTCGCCCGACCCGAGTACGCCTCGGCGATCGGCAACCAGCTGGCGGCGGCATCCGAGCGCAAGGGCCCCGGCGACCTCGCCGCCCTGTTGCGCTCGAACGGAACGTGGTCCGTCGCCGGCTGATGGCCTCACTCGCTGCGCTCCACGATCGGGAGCCGGGTCCGTCAACTTGAGCGACGACGCGGCTATCTTCACAGGGCGGTGCGGCTCCCGCAGCTTCGAGTCGCACCTGGCCGTCCCGGCCGCCCCGATCGAGCACCCCCCGCAGACGAGAGCGACATGAGCGACCAGTTCGTACGAGCACGCCACGACGGCCCGCCGAGGAAGCCGCGCGAGGCGCGCATCGCGGTCCTCGTCGTCGGCGCCACCGTCCTGACCCTTGGCGGCGTCGCGGTGGCCGGCTTGCTGCGCGAATCGCCAACCGAAGCCGTCGCCACGACCGATCAGACCGTCGCCACCACCGCTGCGGTCACCGAAGTGCCGTCGACGCCGCCGACCAGCATCGCCGCCGACGTGGCGGCACTCGAGGCCCCGACGGCTGCCGCCGTCGGGGAAGAGGTCGCCGTGCCGGAGGGGGCGGCCGAGGTCGACAACGCGGTGGCCGCCACGGACGAACCCGACGGCTGCAGGCTGGCAACTCGCGAACTGGTGCTCGGCGAGTCCGGCCCGAACGTCGAGTGCTTGCAGACGGCGCTGCGCGACGCCGGCTTCTACGACGGCCAGATCAACGCCACGTTCGACAACGCCACCGCCGAGGCCGTGAGCCGCCTGCAGACCGATCGTGGGCTGTTCGTCGACGGCGAGGTCGGCCGGGAGACCGGCAAGTCGCTCGGCATCTGGCCCGACGAGGAATCCCTGGTGGTGCGCACCCCGCCGTCGGCGGAGGGCGCCGAGGACACGACCGGATTCCCGCTGTCGCCGGTCGCCGTCTCGGGTGACGACCCGGCCATGCCGCCGCTCCCGGCCAACTCCGGCAGCGGCCGGCGCGTGGTCTACGACCGAGCTGGTCAGCGCGTCTGGGCCGTCGGCGAGGACGACCAGGTCATCCGCTCCTGGCTCGTGTCCGGCAGCCAGTACGAGAACGAGGTGCCGGGCACCCACGAGGTGTTCAGCCGGTCCGAGCAGTCGACGGCGTGGAACGGCAAGGCGATCCTGCCGCTGATGATCCGCTGGTACCCGACGGACCGGGGCAACCTCGGCTTCCACGGCATCCCCATCCGGGTCGCCGACGGTTCGGTGTACCAGACGACCGAAGAGCTGGGAACCAGGTTGTCCGGCGGCTGCCAGCGCCAGCACAACACCGACGCCGAGTTCATGTGGAACTTCGCCGTCGAGGGCACCACCGTCGTCGTGACCTGACGCGGGTGCGCTTCGGCCTGCAGCTGCGCGTCGACGACCCGACGACGATCCCCACCCAGGCCCGGCGGGCCGAGGAGTTGGGCTTCGACGTCGCCCTCGTGCACGACCACGTGGGTTCCGACTGGAGCCCGCTGGTCTCGTTGGCCTCGGCGGCCCTGGCGACCGAGCGGATCCGCGTCGGCACCTTCGTGCTCAATGCCAGCTTCCTCCATCCGCTGCTGCTGGCCCGAGACGTCGCCACGCTCGACCACGTGAGCGGCGGGCGGGTCGAGCTCGGCCTCGGCGCCGGCCACACCCCAGCCGAGTTCGCTGCCCTCGGTGTCCCGTTCCTCCCGGCCGCCGAGCGCAAAGCCGGGCTGGCGACGTTCGTCGAGTCGATCCGCCGGCTCCTCGACGGCGACACGGTCGATGGCATCTCCACCGGCCGAGCCCAGCAGGACCGCCTGCCGATCCTCGTCGGCGGCAGTGGACGACGCTTGCTCGAGCACGCCGCTCGGCACGCCGACATCGTCGGGCTGACCGGGCTCGGACGCACCCTGCCAGACGGCCACCGCCACGCTGCCCGGTTCGCACCGGCCGTGGTCGACGAGCAGGTCGGCATCGTCGGCGCCGCGGCCGACGGCCGTGACGTCGAGCTCAACGTGCTCGTGCAGCGGGTGATCGTGACCGATGACCGGGAGGCCGCGGCGGCGGAGGTGGCCAGCCGCATCGAGGACCTCACGGCAGCCGATGCGTTGGCCACACCGTTCCTCGCCATCGGCACGCACCAGGAGATCGCCGATCAGCTCCGGGACCACGAGCGGCGGTGGGGGATCTCCTACTTCGTGGTGCGCGAGGCCGAGGAGTTCGCCCCCGTCCTGGCGTTGCTGCGCTGACGTTCACACTGCTGGAACGTCGATGACATCTCGGCCGAGCACGATCGACGGATGGACGACGTTCCCTCCGACCTCGTGATCGTCGCCGCCGACCACCCCAGCCTGGACGACGCCATCACCTCCTTCGGTGCCGAGCTGCGCGCCGAGACCCGCTACTTCGGGCGGCGCGGCCAGCGCGCCGCCCGACCGAGCCCGACCCTGGTCGATCGCCTCACGACGCCCGGGTGCGCCAACCGACTGGCCGGAATGATCGGCGGGCGGATCGTCGCCGTGGCGGCGGTGGACGACGACGCTGCGGACGGGCCCGAGCTGCTGATCGCCGTGGCTGCCGACTGGCGAGGACAGGGCCTGGCCCTCGAGCTCGGCCAGGCGATCGTCGCCCGGGCGACCGAGCGCGGGCTGCGACGGATCGTCCTGCGCACCAGCTCTCGGTCCTCCGACGTGCTCGACGCCGGCCGCCAGCTCGGTCTCGACCCCGTCGAGCTCGGCCCCGGCCGGCTGGCCCTGGTCCGCCAGCTCGCCGCGACCCCCGCCTGACCCCGTTTACGTCCGGATTCTGGTCGCGCGCGCGACCACAATCCGGACGTAAACGAGCGGGAGCGGTGGTTCAGCTGCAGCCGCTGGTGCTGCCGCAGCTGGGGCAGGCGTGGCAGGAGCCGGCCCGGATCATCGTGACGCCGCACTGCATGCACATCGGGGCGTCGGCGTTGCGGATCACGCCGGCGGCCGGGGTGTTGTCCTGCGGGGTGGGGACGGTGGTCCCGGCGGCCATGTGCCCAGCCAGCTCGTCGGCCGACGGGACCGACTTCGGGTCGGCGTACATCTCCGAGCCGGTCGAGGTCTCGACCACGGTCTCGTCGACTCCCGGCAGCGTCGGCTGCAGGCGTTCGTCGACGGTGAAGATGCTCAGCTCGGCGCGCTCGTCGAAGCTCAAGTACTCGATGGCGAGGCGCCGGAACAGGTAGTCCATGATCGAGCTGGCGAACCGGATGTCCGGATCGTCGGTCATGCCCGCCGGCTCGAAGCGCATGTTCGTGAACGCCTCGACGAACGCCCGCAGCGGCACGCCGTACTGCAGGCCGTAGCGAGATCGACTTGGCGAAGGCGTCCATGATCCCCGACAGCGTGGAGCCCTGCTTGGACACGGTGAGGAAGATCTCGCCGGGCCGGCCGTCGTCGTACTCGCCGATCGTGGCGAAGCCCTTGCAGTCGGCGACCCGGAACTCGAACGTCCGCCCTCGGCGGCTGCGCGGCAGCTTCTGGCGCAGCGGCCGGTGGACGACCTTCTCGATCACCTTCTCGACGACCGCCGTTGCGGCCCGACGTCGCCCTTCTTCGCCGTCGACAGCGGCTGGCCCACCTTGCAGTTGTCCCGGTAGATCGCCACCGCCTTCAGGCCGAGCTCCCACGACAGCTCGTGCAGCGCCTCGACGTCCTCGACCGTCGCCTCCTCGGGCATGTTGACCGTCTTGCTGATGGCGCCGGACAGGAACGGCTGGACGGCGCCCATCATCCGCACGTGGCCCTCGTAGTGGATGGTGTTGTCACCCATCGAGCAGGCGAACACGGCGACGTGCTCGGGCGCCAGGTGCGGCGCCCCGAGGATCGACTTCTCCACGTCGATGTAGGCGACGATGTCGTCGACCTGGGCCGGGGTGTAGCCGAGCTGGCCGAGGGCCCGCGGGATCGTCTGGTTGACGATCGACATGGTGCCGCCGCCGACCAGCTTCTTCAGCTTGACGAGGCCGAGGTCCGGCTCGATGCCCGTCGTGTCGCAATCCATCATCAAGCCGATCGTCCCGGTCGGTGCCAAGACGCTGGCCTGGCTGTTGCGGACGCCGTGCTCCTCGCCGTCGACGATGGCGGCCTCCCAGGACTCCTGGCCGGCGCGGATCAGCGCGGCCGGCACGACGGCTGCTTCCTCGAGCTGCAGGCTGGCGTCGCGGTGCATGCGCAGCACGCGCAGCATGTGCTCCTCGTTCTCGGCGAACCCGGCGAACGGACCCATGCGGCTGGCCGTGCGGGCGCTGGTGGCGTAGGCGTGGCCGGTCATCAGCGACGTGATCGCCGCCGCCCAGGCCCGGCCCTCGGCCGAGTCGTACGGCAGCCCCAGCGCCATCAGCAGCGCACCGAGGTTGGCGTAGCCCAGGCCGAGCTGGCGGAAGGCCCGCGTCGTCTCACCGATCTGCGCCGTCGGGTAATCGGCCCGGCCGACCAGGATCTCCTGGGCGGTGAACACGACCTCGACCGTGTGCCGGAAGGCGTCGACGTCGAAGTGCCCGTCCGTGTCCAGGTACTTCAGCAGGTTGATGGAGGCCAGATTGCACGCCGAGTTGTCGAGGTGGACATACTCACTACACGGGTTGCTGCCGTTGATCCGTCCCGTCGTGGCCGCTGTGTGCCAGCGGTTGATGGTGGTGTCGAATTGCAGGCCGGGGTCGGCGCACTCCCACGCCGCCTGAGCGATCTGGCGCCACAGGTCGCGCGCCTTGATGGTGCGCAGGACCTCGCCGCTGGTCACCGCGACCAGGCCCCAGTCGGCGTCGTCGCGCACGGCCTCCATGAACTCGTCGGTCACGCGCACGGAGTTGTTGGCGTTCTGGTACTGGATGGAGAACGAGTCGGCGCCGTCGAGGTCCATGTCGAACCCGTTGTCACGCAGGACGCGCGCCTTGCGCTCCTCCTTGACCTTGCACCAGATGAACTCCTCGACGTCGGGGTGATCGGCGTTGAGGATGGCCATCTTCGCCGCTCGCCGGGTCTTGCCCCCGGACTTGATGGTGCCCGCCGACGCGTCGGCGCCACGCATGAAGCTGACCGGCCCGGACGCCGTGCCACCCCCCTGCAGCAGCTCGCGGCTGGAGCGGATCCTCGACAGGTTGATCCCCGAGCCCGACCCGCCCTTGAAGATGACGCCCTCTTCCCGGTACCAGTTGAGGATCGAGTCCATCGTGTCGTCGACGGACAGGATGAAGCAGGCGCTGGCCTGGGCCGGGACCCCGGGGACGCCGATGTTGAACCACACCGGGCTGTTGAAGGCCGCCCGCTGGGTGACGAGGATGTACTTCAGCTCGTCGCCGAAGGCGTCGGCCTCGTCGTCGTCGGCGAAGTAGCCGCCCTCCCGCCCCCAGGTCGCGATCGTGTCGACGACGCGGTCGATGACCTGGCGCAACGACGATTCCCGCTCGGGGGTGCCGAGCGTCCCCCGGAAGTACTTCTGGGCGACGATGTTGGCGGCGTTGACCGACCACGAGACGGGGAACTCGACATCGCGCTGCTCGAAGGCGACCGTGCCGTCCTTCCAGTTCGAGATCCGGGCGTCGCGGCGCTCCCAGACGAGCTCGTCGTAGGGGTCGACACCTGGTGAGGTGAACAGGCGGTGCAGACCGATCGTCAGCCGTTCCGGTGCCAGTGACATGACCTCTCCTCCAACGTTCATCGTCCCGGCGGTGTTCCCGGGCTGCGGCCTGCCGCCACAAGATCTGGTGGGTCCGCCCCTCGGCGATGCCTTCGACCCACTAGGGCTTGTGTGCGGGAGACAGATTACACCATCGTAGTTACGCCCTTGTCAACGCTTGTCCGCGAATTCTGCCGGCGGCGTCGCCCAGGGCGCGAACGGGCCGGCGCGCGGTGCGGCTCGCAGGTTCAGGACCCATCGGCCCCACGTCGTCCCACCTGGGTCAACCGTCGATCCGCGTGCCGCACCGCAGCCGGCACGAGATCCCAACCTAGACAGTCCGGCCTGTGGGTCGAAAGAGGGACAACCCTGTGAATTTCCCCCCGGGCACCGTGTGGGCAACCGCCCGTTCACCGTGGCGCCATCGCCGCCCGGGCCCTCGCTGCTCCACGTGCCACGTGCCATGCTCGGCGCCGTGCGCCGCGTCTACCCGGAGCCGGCCGGGGAGACCACGGTCGACGAGCTCTACGGCATGCCTCGCCGACCACCTCCCGGCCGGCCGTGGGTCGGGATCTGCATGGTCGTCAGCCTCGACGGGAGCACCGTGGTCGACGGTCGGTCGGGCGGCCTGTCCAGCCCGACCGACACCCAGGTCTTGCTGCGCCTCCGCGCCGCCGCCGACGTGATCCTGGTCGGCGCTTCCACCGTCCGCCAGGAGGGCTACGGCCCGCCCGGCACGCCGGGCCAGCGCCTCGGCGTGGTGTCTCGGCGCGGGGACCTCGACATGTCGCTCGACCTGTTCACCACCGGCGCCGGGTTCCTCGTGCTTCCCGAGGACGGTCCGCCGGCGCCGCTGACCCCTGACGGACGACCGGTCGACGTGCTGCGCGCCGGCCGCGGGCAGGTCGACGTGGGCGTCGCGCTCGGCCGGCTGACCGAACTGATCGAGTCGCCGCAGTTCGTGCACGTCGAGGGTGGACCCCACCTCAACGGCTCGCTGCTCGACGCCGACCGCGTGGACGAGCTGAACGTGACCATGGCGCCGCTGCTCGCCGGTGGTGACGGCGCCCGCCTGACCGCCGGTGCGGCGCCGGCGGCGCTGCGCTTCGACCTCGGTCACCTCGCCGTCGACGAGCAGTCGTTCACGTTCACGAGGTGGCTGCGCCACCGGGACGGCTGACCGGTCCGCACGAGGCGGGCGCGGCTCAGCCGGCGGCGCCCTTCGACAGCAGCTCGAGCTCTCGGTGGAAGTCCGCAGCGGCGTCGAAGTTCTTGTACACGCTGGCGAACCGCAGGTAGGCGACCTCGTCGATCGTCCGCAACCGGTCGAGCACGGCGACGCCGATCTGGGCACTGGTGACCTGCGAGCCCTGCAGGCGGACGGCGTCCTCGATGGCTTCGGCGACCTCCTCGAGGACGTCGGCGTCGATGCCACGGCCTTTCGTGGCGGCGGCGATGCCGGCGACGATCTTGGCTCGCTCGAACGGTTCGGCGCGTCCGTCCGACTTGCCGACGACCAGCGGCACCTCGTCGATCCGTTCGAACGTGGTGAACCGGTGGCTGCAGGCCCGGCACTGACGGCGGCGGCGCACCGCGCCACCTTCCTCGGCCAGGCGCGAGTCGACCACCTTGGTGTCGTCGACCCGGCAGACGGGGCAGTGCACGGGGACACGCTAGTGCTCCCCGGTCACGGCAGCCGGACCGCATCGTTGGCCGGTGACGCCCAGCCGGAGCGCACCACGAGCTCGGCCGTGACCGACAAGACCGTGATGATGGTTCGTTCGCTCGAAGACTCGCTCGCTCACGGCAGCCGGACGGCCTGTCCCACCTGGATCGCGGTGCCGCCGTTGAGGTCGATGAGCGCATCGAGGTAGCGCCGCAACCCGATGTCGCCGTGGTGACGCTCGGCGATCGACCACAAGCTGTCGCCCGGCTGGGCCACGACCTTGACGGTGGCGTTGACCTGACCGACCCCGGCGGCGGAGGCAGGGCCGCCGCCGGGGTCGGTGAGCACGCCGTGCGCCCCGAGCCCGAGCAGGCTGAGGACGGCGGCGACGAGGACGGCGGCGAACGCCCGGCGGCGCTGGACGACGGGGCGTGGCGGGCGAGCGGGGGCGATCCCGGGCTGCGGGGACGTGGTGACGACGGCCATCTCGAGACGTGCTCCTCTCCTGTCGGATCGTACTTTCGTTCGGCGAACAGGACATACTTCAGCAGAACGATCGTTCGTCGTCAAGCGGAACTTCGAACGGAACACCAGCCGAGCGAAGCAGTGTTCGGTTCCGAGGGCGCTGATCAGCAGTTCGACCGCCGAGACGGAACAGATGTTTGACAACAGTGACGTACGTGCGTACGATGGGTCGCATGACTGATCACTCCCGGCACACCCGTCCCAACGCCGCACGACCTCCGGGCACGCGCCCGGCCCGGATCACGGAACGCCAGCGCCAGGTGCTCGAGTTCGTCGAGCAGGAGACCCGGGAGCGCGGCTACCCGCCATCGGTGCGCGAGATCGGTGAGGCCATCGGGCTCACCTCACCGTCCACCGTCCACAGCCACCTCAACACGCTGCAGAAGCTCGGCTACCTGCGCCGCGACCCGACGAAGCCCCGCGCCATCGAGGTCCGCTGGGACCCCAACTCCGGGGCCGTGATCGAGCGCCGGCCGGTCCGACACGTTCCGCTCGTCGGTGATGTCGCCGCGGGGACCGACGTCCTGGCCGAGGAGAACGTCGAGGAGCTGTTGCCGGTGCCCGCCGACTTCACCGGCGAGGGGGAGCTGTTCATGCTGCGGGTCCGTGGCGACTCGATGATCGAGGCGGGCATCCTCGACGGCGACTTCGTCATCGCCGTCCAGCAGCCGTTCGCCCGCAGCGGCACCATCGTCGTCGCCGGGATCCCCGGCGGTGAAGCGACGGTGAAGAACTTCCTGCGGCGCGACGACAAGGTCGTGCTCGCACCGGCCAACTCGACGCTCGAAGAGATGGTGTTCGACGACGGCGACGTCGAGATCTACGGGCGCGTCGTCACCGTCATGCGCCGCCTGTAGTCCGAACGCTCAGCCAGGCGGGCGCGGCGGAGGCAGCGGCTGGCCGGAGCCGGGCGGGGCGTACGGCGGCGGTGTGGGCGGATTGGCGTACGGCGGAGCCACCGGTCGAGTCAGCGGATGCTGCGGCTGCCATGGCGCCGCCGGCGGTCCCGAGTCGCTCGGGATGCTCCACTGGGTCCGACCGCGCAAGAAGGCCAGCGTGGCCAGCACGAGCCCGGCCGCCAGCACGACGCCGGCGCCGATGCGCAGCGGCACGACACCACTGGCCGGGTCGCGCCCGACGCGCACCATCACGTCCTCGGCGTCGGCGGTGACGCTCAGCACGTACTCACCGTCCGTGTCGATCTCCGCCGTACGGAACCCTCGCCCGCTGGCGCCGGCCCGGTCGTAGGACGGCCCGTCGACCCGGTTCAGGTCGACCGGCGAACCGTCGGCGCTGGTCAGCGCGAGTTCCACTCGCGGTGGGTCGTCGTCGGAACCCTCGTAGCTCGTGTCGTCGGCCGCACAATCGCCATCGATCTCGCCGACCGAGCCGGTCGTCTCGACGAAGAACGTGTACGTGCCGGTGCGGTCGAAGACCAGCGTCGTGACGCAGCCGACCGGTGCAGGCGCCAGCGACTCCACGGCGTCGTCGTAGCGCTTGCCGGCGATGAGCCACAGCGCGACGGCACCGAGCACGCCGATCGCCAACGCCACTGCACCGAGGACTCGGAACCGCCCCTTGCCCTGCGCCATCGTTCAGTCACACCTCCAGCCGCGCGGCGACCAGCTCGATCCGATCGTCAGGTTGTACCACGGCAACTCGTACGTGGCCCTCGGCCGCGGTGCCGTACAGGTCACCGGGGCTCACGACGGCCCCGCCCTCCCGGGCCAACCGTTCGGCGAACCCCCACGCGTCGCCGACCGGGAACCAGAGGTAGAAGCCGCCCGCCGGCAGGTCGACCGGGCGGTCCATCCAGGCACCGAAGATGTCGGCCAGCCGGCGCAGCCGGCGGGCGTAGCGCCGTCGTTGGGCCGCCACGTGCTCGTCGTCGTCGAGCGCCACGACACCGGCGGCCTGCGTCGGTCCGGGAACCATCATCCCGACGTGCTTGCGCACCTCCTGGAGGTAGACGACGAGCTCGGGATCACCGGCGTAGAACCCGACGCGGGCGCCGGCGAAGTTCGACCGCTTCGACAACGAGTGGACGGCGACGACCCCCTCGGAGCCGTTCTCGAGGATGCTCCGGCCGGCCCCGGCCCAGGTGAACTCCACGTAGCACTCGTCCGAGAAGACGGGAACGCCACGTGCCCTCCCCCACGCCGCGGCCGCGGCCAGGTCGTCGAGCGCCCCGGTCGGGTTGCCCGGGCTGTTGACCCACAGGGCGAGCGCCCGGTCGGCGTCCTGGTCGCCGATCGCGTCGAGGTGGAGGCGCCCGCGCTCGTCCAGGGGCACGGCGACGGCTCGGCACCCGGCGAGGATTGCGCCCATCTCGTAGGTCGGGTAGGCGATCGCCGGGTACAGGATCGTGTCCCGTTGCGGGGTGCGCAGTTGGAGCCACTGCGGGAGCGTGCCGACGAACTCCTTGGTCCCGATGCACGCTCCGATGGCAGCCGGGTCGACGTCGACGTCGAACCGGCGGCGCATCCATCGGCTGGCCGCGGCGCGCAGTCCGGCGGTGCCGATGCTGGCCGGATAGCCGCGTTCGGCGCCCGATGTCGACAGCGCGGCGACGACGGCGGGCGGCGGAGCGTCCATCGGGGTGCCGATCGACAGGTCGACGGCCCCTCCGTCGTGACGGCCGGCGAGCTGCACCAGGTCGTCCAACCGGTCGTACGGGTACGGCGGCGGCACGAACCCCGCGGCGACCGTGCCCGTCACGGGTCGACCACGAAGTCGGCCAGCCGACCTGCCGACGCCTCCGACAACCGGGCCCGCACGCGCAACGCCAGCTCCTCGTCCGTGCTCGACACCACCTCACCCTCGCGGTGCACGGCGGCGATGACGTCGCCGCGCTCGTAGGGGATGGCCAACTCGACGACTCGGGTCACCGAGCGCAACCGGTCGCCGAGCACGGGCAGCAGTTCGTCGATCCCCTCCCCCGTGGCGGCGCTGATGGCCACCGAACCCGGGTGTTCGGCGACGAGGTGCTTGGCCGCCAGCGGCGCTAGATCGGCCTTGTTCACGACCAGCAGCTCAGGGACACCATCGGCATCGATCTCACCGAGCACGGAGCGCACGGCGGCGATCTGCCCGTCCGGGTCAGCGGCGCTGGCGTCGACGACGTGGATGAGGTGATCGGCGCGCGTCGCCACCTCGAGCGTGCTCTTGAAGGCCTCGATCAGCCCGTGGGGCAGCCGGCGCACGAACCCGACCGTGTCGGTGAGCAGGACCGGCTCTCCACCGGGAAGGGCGAGGCGGCGCGTCGTCGGGTCGAGCGTGGCGAACAACCGATCCTCCGTCAGCACCCCGGCGTCGGTGAGTCGGTTGAGCAGCGTCGACTTCCCGGCGTTGGTGTACCCGACGATCGTGACGGCGGCCAGGCCGCTGCGGTCGCGCCGCTGACGTTGCAGCCGCCGTGTCCTGCCGAGGTCGTCGAGCTGCGCCTCCAGCGCCTTGATCCGGCGCATCAGCCGGCGGCGGTCGACCTCCAGCCGCGTCTCGCCACCGCCGAAGCGCATGCCGACGCCGCCCCGCTGCTGGGACAGCTTGGCCGTCGCGCCACGCCGCAACCGCGGCAGCCGGTAGCGCAGCAGCGCCAGCTCGACCTGCGCCTTGCCCTCCAGGGTGTGGGCGTTCTGGGCGAAGATGTCGAGGATCACGGCCGTGCGGTCGATGGCGGTGCGACCGAGCAGCTTCTCCAGGTTGTACTGCTGGCCAGGGGTCAGCTCGTTGTCGAAGACGACGGTGTCGGCATCGACGGCGAGGCACAGGTCGTGCAGCTCGGTGGCCTTGCCCTTGCCGATGAACCACGTGTGGTCGGGGTGGTCGCGCCGCTGGACCATCCGGCCGACGACGTCGGCGCCGGCGGTGTCGATCAGCGCCTCCAGCTCGTCCAGGCTGGCCTCGGTGGTCTCGTCGTCGCCGCTCGGCAGCGTGACGCCGACGATGACGATCCGCTCCCGCACGCTGCGCTCGATCAGCGTGGCGCCAAGGGCCTCGTTGTAGGGGTTGCTCATGGTCGTGGGATCTCGATCGTGGCGACGTAGGTGGCGGGCCCGGTCAGCGTGGCGTGGCCCGGCTGCGGGCGGTCGAGCGCAACGATCGCATCGCCGCCGTCCATGTGCACCACGAGTTCACCACGCTGTGGACGGGCCAGCCCCCAGGTCGACGCGGCCCACGCCGCGGCCACGGCCCCCGTCCCGCACGCCTGGGTGATCCCGACGCCGCGCTCGTGGACCCGCATGGTGACGGCGTGGGGTTCGGGCCCAGGTTCCACGACCTCGAGGTTGATGTCGGGGACGCGCTGGCCGAGCGGCAGCAGGTCGACAGCACCGGCATCGTCGACGGCGACGACGCCGTGCGGGTTGCCGACGCTCACGTGAGCGACCGGGCGATCCGCCAGCACGCCGAGGGCCGCCCATCCGGACGGGGGATCGATCGGTGTCAGCCGACCCATGTCGACGGACGCCGAGACGGTGTGCGGGTCGTCCGTGGGCGCTAGATCGACCCGCCGAACCCCGGCGTCGGTGAGCACCGTGATGCCATCCGGCAGCGGGAGCTGATCGCCCCTGCGCATCGCCAGGGCCTGGGCGAAGCACCGGATGCCGTTCCCGCTCATCTCGGCCCGGCCGCCATCGGCGTTGTACAGCACCATCTGCGCCGAGGCCGACGGCGTGGACTCGCCGACCAGCAGCCCGTCGGCACCGATCCCGCGACGGCGGTCGCACACGACTCGGGCCAGCTCGGCGAGATCGTCGACGTGTGGGTGGAAGACCACCAGGAAGTCGTTGCCGAACCCGTGGTGCTTGGTCAGCACGAGTGGCGCACTCACTGGCTGCGCAGCGCCTCGACCACGGCGGGCCCCGCCTCGGCGACCGGATCGTGCTCGATGTCGATCCAGCGTACGCGCGGGTCCCGACGGAACCACCGCTCTTGGCGCACGGCGAAGCGCCGAGTGCGCGTGATGATCGCCTCGATGGCGGTCGGGAGGTCGGCCTCGTCGAGCAGCTCCTTGTACCCGAGCGCCTGGCGAGCCGTGGGTGAGAGCGGGCCGGCCGCGTCGAGCGTCCGCACCTCCGCGGGCAGACCGCCGGCGATCATCGAGTGCACGCGCTCCTCGATCCGCCGGGCCAGCGCCGGCCGGGACCAGCGCAGCCCGATCAACGCGGCGTCCGTCGGCGGGTGGGAGCCGACACCGGGACCGAACGAGCTGAACGGACGTCCCGAGCCGATCGTGACCTCCAGCGCCCGCACGATGCGTCGCTCGTTGGTCGGCTCGATCCGGCTGGCGGCGACTGGGTCGAGCCGGCGCAGGCGGGCGTAGCGGTCGGCAGGGTCGGCCTCGAGCTCCGCCCGCACCTCCGGCCACCGTCCCGGGACCTCGAGCCGGTCGATGACGGCGACCAGGTACAACCCGGTGCCCGCCACGAGCAGGGGGCGTCCCTTGATCGTGGCGCCCGCCGCGTCGTAAGCGCGCTGGTAGTCGGTGACGCTGAACGACTCGGTCGGCTCGACCAGATCGAGGCAGTGGTGGACGACGGCGGCGCGATCCTCCGCCGTCGGCTTGGCCGTGCCGATGTCCATGCCGCGATACACCTGCATGGCGTCGACGGCCACGATCTCAGTGGCCGCGACGGCGCCCGCCGCAGCCATCGCCACCTCCGACTTGCCCGACGCCGTCGGACCGAGCACGACGACTGGCGAAGCCATCAACTCAGCCGGAGAGGACGGGGATCCGCACCCGGTGGCCGGGCTCGGCGAGTTGCTCGACCAACCGACCGGTCAGGTGGTGGGGCGCGGCGCCGGTGATCTCGACGGCGGCGTAGGCGCCGGCCCGTAGCGGAGCGGTCGATGCGAAGTGCACGAGGCGATGGTGCGGTGTGCGGGCGGCCAACACGGAGGGGTCCTTCTTGCTCGGGCCCTCGACGAGCACCTCTTCGACCCGCCCGACCCGGTTGGCGTTGGCGGCCAGCGCGGAGCGCTCGACGACGACGCGCAGCCGGTCGAACCGCTCCCCGGCGACGGCCGGCTCGACGAAGCGGTCCGTCAGCTCGGCCGCCTCAGTCCCTGGCCGCGGCGAGAAGATGAACGTGAACGCGTCGTCGAAGCGGGCCTCGGCGGCGACGGCCAGCGTCGCCGCGAAGTCCTGCTCGGTCTCCCCGGGGAAGCCGACGATGATGTCGGTGGACACGGCGAGGTCGGCGACCGTTCGTCGGGCCTCGCCCAGCCGGGCCAGGTAGCGCTCGGCGGAGTAGCCACGGTGCATCGCGGCGAGGACGGTGTCCGACCCTGATTGCAGCGGGAAGTGCAGGTGTGGGCACACCGCCGTCGTCTCGGCCATCGCCGCAAACGTCTCCGGGCGCATGTCCTTCGGGTGCGGCGACGTGAACCGGACCCGCCGAATGCCGTCGACGGCGCCCACGGCCCGCAGCAGGTCGGCGAACAGCGGCCGAACCCTCGCCGTGGCGTCACCGTTGCGCCGGGCGGCGAGTTGGAGGTCGCGGCCGTAGCTGTTCACGTTCTGGCCGAGCAGGGTCACCTCGGTGACACCTGCGCCGGCGAGGGCGCCGACCTCGTCGACGATCTGCTCGAACGGCCGGGACATCTCGTCGCCACGCACCGCCGGCACGATGCAGAACGCGCAGTGGTTGTCGCAACCGACCTGGATGGTCACCCAGGCGCGATACGACACGTCGCGATGGACGGGCAGGGCCGACGGGAAGGCGGCGTGGTCGTCCAGCACGGCGGCGTCGAGGATCTCGGTGACGGGGCCTGACGCCATGGCGTCACCGAGCAGCGCCGCGGCGCGGTGCACGTTGTGCGTGCCGAGCACCACGTCGACGTGCGGCGCCCGCTGCCGCACGATCTCCCGGTCCTTCTGGGCCAGGCAGCCGGCGACCACGATCTGGCGGTCTGGTCGCTGGCCCTTCCAGGCCTTCAGGTGGCCGAGGTGGCCGTACAGCTTGTTGTCGGCGTTCTCCCGGATGCAGCACGTGTTGAGGACGATCACGTCGGCATCGGCGAGGTCGGTGGCGGCGACCATCCCGTCGGCGTCGAGCAGCCCGGCGATGCGCTCGGAGTCGTGCTCGTTCATCTGGCAGCCGAACGTGCGCATGACGTACCGACGAGTCAACGGTGAAGCCTGTCGACGATGCGAGCGAGCGAGCGCCAGCGAGCGAGCGGCCAGCAACTGCGCAGGCTGCAGATGTTGTGGCCGGGGAACGCCATGACGACCATCACGCTCGGCGAGGCTACCGGTCGGCGCGATCGGGGGCCGGCCGGTTCAGAGACGCCGGCGGACGGCCCACAGGTCCGGGAACATCGGGTTGAACAGGGTCGACCGCAGGTAGGCGGCACCGGAGGAACCGCCGGTGCCGGACTTGTCGCCGATCGTGCGCTCGACCATCTTCACGTGGCGGTAGCGCCACTCCTGGAGGCCCTCGTCGAGGTCGACGAGCCGCTCGGCGACGAGCGCCGGACCGCCGTCGGTGGCGTACACGGCGAGCAGGACGTCGTCGAGCTCGGGGTGGCGGCCGACGGGTTGGCGCACGTCCCGCTCCAGCAGGTCCGGCGGGACGGCGGCGCCGTGGGCGACGAGGTAGCGCAGGAACGAGTCCCACAGGGACGGGCGCTCCATCGCCGCCCGCACGGCCTGGGTGGGCATCGTCGACGGTGACGCGGAGCGCCGGCCGAGCACCGCCTCCAGCTCGCGGAACTGCGCCGACTGGAACCCGCTGGCGGCGTCCAGGCGACCCCGGAAGCTGGTGAACTGCTGCGGCGTCATGGTCTCGAGGACGTCGATCTGGGCCACCGCGACCTTGAGGATGGTCAGGATCCGCCGCAGCGTGTGCAGCGCCCCCGAGGTGGAGCCGAGCTCCAGCAGCCGTTGCACGTGGGCCAGTTCGTGCAGGAGCTGCTTGAACCACAGCTCGTAGACCTGGTGGATGACGATGAACAGCAGCTCGTCGTGCTCGTCCGACCGCGGCCGCTGGGCGGCGAGGACCTCGTCGAGTGCCAGGTACGAGCGGTACGTGAGGGCCTGGTCGGTCACCGGCCGATGGTAAAGCAGCCTCGCTAGTGTCGTCGCCCGTGCTGGCCATCCAACCGATCTCGACGGGCTATCAGATCCTCGCCCTGGTGCACATCGTGGCGGTGATCACGGCCTTCGGTCCGTTGTTCATGTACCCGTCGATGCAGCGCGCGGGCGCCTCGCAGGCCGTTGCCCGACTTCACCTCCGCCTCGTGCTCCCGTCCCTGACACTCGTGTGGGTGCTCGGCATGGGCCTCGTCGGGATGTCGAAGGACTCGATCGAGCTGACGCAGACGTGGATCCTGCTCTCGCTGATCGGCTGGGTCATCCTCATGGTCGTCAGCTGGTTCCTCATCCGCCCGGCGCTCACCGACACCGGCGCAACCGCCCGCAGCCGGATGGCCTCGGGCATCGGGATCACTCACCTCCTCATGGTGGTGATCGTCGCCCTGATGGTGTTCAAGCCCGGATCGGTCTTCACCTGAGCTCTGCGTGAGCGAACAGCGCGGACGTGCACTGTTCGCTCACGCAGAGCTCGGACGTCGTCAGTCGTACGCCGACGGGGTCGACGGTGCCTCCTCGAGGCCGCCGTACGTCTGCGCACCGGCGTCGGCGGCTGACTCGTCGACCGGGGTGTCCTCGCCAGGCTTGAGACCGGCGGCGACGAGCACGCGGTCGCTGATCTCGACCATCACCTCGGGGTTGGTGATGAGGAAGGTCTTGGCGTTCTCACGGCCCTGGCCGAGCTGCTCGCCCTCGTAGGTGAACCACGCCCCGGACTTCTTGACGATCCCGAGGTCCACCGACATGTCGATCAGCGACCCCTCGCGGCTGATCCCCTTGCCGTACATGATGTCGAACTCCGCTTGGCGGAACGGCGGCGAGCACTTGTTCTTCACGACCTTGACCCGGGTGCGGTTGCCGACGACCTCGGCGCCGTCCTTCAGCGACTCGATGCGGCGGATGTCGAGCCGGATCGACGAGTAGAACTTCAATGCCCGTCCACCAGGCGTGGTCTCCGGTGAACCGAACATCACGCCGATCTTCTCCCGCAGCTGGTTGATGAAGATGGCGATGGTCTTGGTCTTGTTGAGGTTGCCCGTGAGCTTGCGCAGGGCCTGGCTCATGAGGCGGGCCTGCAGGCCGACGTGGGTGTCGCCCATCTCGCCCTCGATCTCGGCGCGCGGCGTGAGGGCGGCCACGGAGTCGATGACCACGACGTCGAGCGCGCCGGAGCGCACGAGCATGTCGCAGATCTCGAGCGCCTGCTCGCCCGTGTCCGGCTGCGAGATCAGCAGCTGGTCGATGTCGACCCCGATGGCCTTGGCGTAGACCGGGTCCATGGCGTGCTCGGCGTCGATGTAGGCGCACACCCCGCCGTTGCGCTGGGCCTCGGCCACCACGTGCATCGCCAGCGTGGACTTGCCCGACGACTCGGGGCCGTAGATCTCGGTGACCCTCCCGCGCGGCAGGCCGCCGACACCGAGGGCGAGGTCGAGGGACAGCGCGCCGGTGGGCACGGACTCGATGGCCATCGAGCCCTTCTCCCCCATCCGCATGATGGAGCCCTTGCCGTACTGCTTGTCGATCTGGGCGAGGGCCATGTCCAACGCCTTGTCACGATCAGTGCTCATGTCGTCTGCCTTTCAGGAACAGGTCCAGGGACCGGGTCAGGACCGGAGGTGGTGGGACGGGGGACGTCGATGGAGGCGACCGTAGACAGGGGGTGTCACAGCGAAGCCGGCTCCGGGCCGGGCCGTGAGGGCGAGGGTGAGGGTGACGTTCGAGGGTCGCGAATGACACGAGTGTAACCAACGAACAGTCGTTCGTTCAAGTGTTCCCGCTGCCGAACGTGCTGCGGTGACCCCCGGATCAGGGTCGAGCCGGTGGTGCCCCGTCACCCGGCTCGGGCGGGCGCATCGCCAGGTCCACGGCCTGCCACATCGTGTAGCTGACCGGGTACACCAGGATCGGCAGCACCACCGCCCCTGCGCCGAGGATCAGCAGCAGCGCCAGCACGTCCACGCCGGGCAGCGTGAGCGCGATGCCCACCGTCATCGCCGCCACGAGCGTGCCCAGCACGAGGATCGCGCTGATCGCCAGCGCGCCGAGCTCGAACCCCTCGTCGCCCCGCCGCCACTCGATCCCGCAGGTGCGACAGCGGTCCTGCTTGGCGAACCACCCCGTGAAGAACGCGCCTCGCCCACCGCACCACGCGCAGCGGCGACGCACCCCGCGCCACACCATCTTCGGGACCGTCGGGCGGACGACCGGCACTGCACGTACGGTACGACCCCGATCCGCGAGACTCCGCCGGTGCGTCGAGGCATCGCCGGTTTGATGTTCTTCATCGCCGCGATCCTCCTGGCGCTGGCAGCCGGTGGCTGGTGGCTGCAGCGGGTGGCGTTCGATCCGGCGATCAGCGGCGAGTTGGCCGAGGTGATCCTCGAGCGACCGGAGATCCGCAAGGAGGTCGCCGACCTCACGGCCGAGGCGGCGGCGTCCTCGCTCGGCGCGCCCATCGATGCGGTGCGCGCCACGGTCGAGCAGGTGGCCGCCACCAGCGCCGGCGCGGCGTTGATGCAACAGATCGTCACCGACTCGCACGCCCGCCTGATCGGAGCGCGCGACGAGCCCGTCGAGATCACGAGCAGCGACCTCGTCCAGATCGTGCGCGATGAACGCGCCGGCAGCCTGCCGCCGGTCGAGATCCCGGTCGAAGAGGTGCGGGCGCTCAGCATCACTCGGGCCGTGCTCGGCTGGGCGGTGCCGATCGCCGCCATCGTCGGCGGGGTCGCCTTCCTGCTCGGCCTGGTCGCCCACCCGCGACGCGCCGATGCGGTGTTCGGCGTCGGCACCTTCTGCATCTTCGCCGCCGTCTTCGCCGTCCTGCTCGGCTGGGTGCTCCCCGTCCACGTCGCGCCGGCGATCAACGACTCGCCCTGGCTGCTCATCATCCCGGCCGTCGCCGATCACAACCTGCCGTTCGTCATCGTCGCCGCAGCGACGCTGTTCATCGGCGGCGTGGCGCTGATGCTGATCTCCGGCATGGCCCGCCGCCGCCGAGTGTGGTCGTCGCCGATCTCCGTCGGGCGCTACAGCGACCAGCACCGCTGGTCCTGAGCGACCGACGAGGTCGCCGGGTCAGGCGGTGAGCTCGGCGACGAACTCGCCGAACACGTCGGCGTAGCGGCCCGCCTCCGCATCGGTGTGCATCACCGAGATCAGCCACTGCTCGTCGAGACCGGGGGGCAGCAGCACCCCGCGGTTGATGCCGTGGATCCACTGGGCGAACGCGAGGCCGAAGTCGGTCGCCTTGTAGTCGCGGTAGTTGCGCACCGGCAGCCGGCTCCAGGTGATGCAACCCTTGGCGCCGAACTGCACGGTGTGCGCCGGCAGGTCGGCGCGGTCGATGATCGACTGGCAGGCCGCGACGAGCCCGGCGTTGCGAGCGATCGCAGCGTCGACCGGTTCCGGGGCGCAGGCCTCGGCAAGTGTCGCCTTGCTGGCCGCCATGACGAGCGGGTTGCCGTTGTACGTGCCGAGGTGCAGCACCCTGCCGGTCGTGATCAGGTCCATGTGCTCCTGCTTGCCCCCGAAGGCGCCGACCGGGAAACCGCCGCCGATCGACTTGGCCAGCGTCACGAGGTCCGGCTCGATGCCGAAGTGGCCGGTCGCCCCCCCGTGGCCGGCGGTGATCCCCGTCTTCACCTCGTCGAAGATCAGCAGGCTGCCGTGGCGGGCCGTGATCTCGCGGATCGCCTCGAGGTAGCCGGGCTGCGGCAGGCAGATACCGATGTTCTCCATCACCGGCTCGACGATGAAGCACGCCACCTCGCCAGTCGCCAGCACCCGGTCCAGCGCGTCCGGGTCGTTGTAGGGGATGACGATGGTGTCGGCCAGCACCCCGCTGGAGATCCCGGCCGTCCCCGGGACGCTGTTCGGCGCGTCGGCCGGCCCCGCCTCGTCGAGCGGCGGCTTCATCGAGATCATGACCTCGTCGTGGTGGCCGTGGTAGCCGCCCTCGACCTTGACGATCCGGTCCCGCCCCGTCGCCGCTCGGGCCACGCGGATGGCGTCCATCGTGGCCTCGGTGCCGGAGTTCGTGAACCGCCACATCGGCAGTCGGTACCGCTCGGCGAGCAGTTCGGCGACCTCGGCGTTGAGCTCACACGGCGTGACGTACAGCGTCCCATCGTCCAGCTGGGCTGCAACGGCCGCCCGGACAGCGGGGTGCATGTGACCGGCGAACAGGGCTCCGAACCCCATGTCGTAGTCGACGTACTCGTTGCCGTCGACATCGACCATCCGGGCGCCGGCGGCGTGGCGGACGACGATCGGGTGCGGGTCGTAGGCCTGGAAGCTCGACGGCACGCCGAGCGGCAGGACGCGCCTCGCCCGGTCGGTCGCCCGCTGGGAGCCGGTCGTGCGCTCGGCGTACCGCACCAGCTCTCGTTCGGTGATCGCCTGTGCCCGGGCGGCGAGGTCGGCGGCGCCGCGATCGGCGTCGACGGCCACTCCGGAGATCGGATCGGCGGCGGTCATGCTCTCACTTCCCCTCGACGTCGGGACCGGTCGCGCGGACGCTACCGCAGCGCACCGCGACGGCCGCCTGGCGCGGCTGCTTGGGCCACGACGTCGGCGCTGTGCCCGGCCGATGGTGCACGACGAGCATCAGTCGTAGTTGCGCAGGACACGGACGTTGACGGCGACCATCACGACCCCGAGGCCGACGACGACGGCGACGCCGCGTCCGATCGCCGCCCAGTCGAAGCCTTCGAGGATGAGCGAGCGCAGCGCTTCCATCACGTAGGTCACCGGGTTGATCGTCGCGGCGATCTCCATCGGCCGGCTGAGCAGCTCCCGGGGCACGAAGTTCGGCGTCAGGAACAGCAACGGGAAGAAGATGAGGCTGCCCGAGTTGGTCGCCGCCGCGCTGCGCGTCTTCAGCGCCACGACGACCAGGAAGCCGGAGAAGACCACCGCCCACGACGCCGTCAGTCCGAGCAACAGGACGAAGCCGAATGGCCCGCTGGCGACGGAGACGCCGAGCGGCCACGCCACCAGCACGATCGCCGCCGTGATCACCACGCTCTTCACGGCCTCGGCGGCCAGCTGCCCGAGCACGATCATCGATCGTGCGACCGGCGTGGCGCGCAGCTTGTCGAAGTATCCACCCTCGATGTCCTCGACGAGGAACAGTGCGGCGGTGCCGAACGACGCGGCGAGCAGGATCGCGCTCGGGACCTGGAACGCCGCGTAGTTCTGACCACGCAGGAACGGGGTCGAGTCCGACGGGAACACGTTCGCCGCCTGCCCGACGTTCACGACCAGGAAGAACAACGGGATGAACAGCGTCGGGATGAGTGCTTCCGGGGTCCGCACGGACTCGCGCAGCGCCCGCCCCGCCAACGCCAGTGCCCGGTTCATGACTTCACCTCCCGAACCTCGCCTGCCAACCGCTCTCGCGTCCGGCCGGTGGCGTCGAGGAACACGTCGTCGAGCGTTGGTTCGTCGACCAGCGCAAGCCGTTCGCGGAGGTCCGCCTTGAGCTCCTGCGGGGTCCCGTCCCTGACGATGCGACCCTGGTCGATGATGGCCAGCCGGTCGCACAGCTGGTCGGCCTCCTCGAGGTACTGGGTGGTGAGGAAGACGGTCGTGCCGCGGCCGTTGATCCGGCGCACCTCCTCCCACACCGTCAGCCGGCTGACCGGGTCGAGCCCGGTGGTTGGCTCGTCGAGGAAGAGCACCTCCGGCTCGTGGACCAGCGCCGAGGCGAGATCGAGGCGTCGCTTCATGCCGCCCGAGTACCCCTTGATCCGCCGATCGGCAGCATCGACGAGATCGACGAGCTCGAGCAGCTCGGCGGCGCGTTCCGCGGCGTCGACACGGGTGCGCCCGAAGAGGCGAGCTTGCAGGACGAGCAGCTCGCGACCGGTCTGGCGCGCATCCAGTCCGGCCTCCTGGAGCGCGACCCCGATGCGCTGCCGCGCCTCGTCCGGGTCGCGGGCCACGTCGACGCCAGCCACGCGGGCCGTCCCGGACGTGATCGTCATCAGCGTCGTCAACATCCTGACGGTGGTCGACTTCCCCGCACCGTTCGGCCCGAGGAACCCGAACACCTCTCCGGCAGCGACTTCGAGGTCGACACCCCGCACCGCCTCGACCGCACCGCCGCGGCCGCGGTAGTGCTTGACCAGTCGGTCGGCCTCGATGGCCGCAGATCTCATGACGAGGACGCTACGAAGTCAACTGCACTTGAAGTCAACCTCGATCGCCTCTGTCGTCGTCACCTTGACCTCAAGTCAAGTTGAAGTAATACGGTCCAGTGATGGACACCTTCAGCGATCGCGAGCTGGCGTATCTGACCACCCAGCGGCTCGGGCGGCTGGCCACCGTCGACCGGCGCGGCACCCCCCAGAACAGTCCGGTCGGGTTCCGCATCGCCGACGACGGCATCGTGCGGATCCACGGCCTCCAACTCGGTGCCAGCCGCAAGTTCCGCAACGTCCGGGACCACGGACGGGTCTCGCTCGTCGTCGACGACATCGCCTCGGTCTCGCCGTGGCGGGTGCGCGCCGTCGAAGTGCGCGGAGCGGCCGAGGCGTTGACGGACGTCGACCCCCCGTTCGCCGGCATGAGCCGGGAGGAGATCCGCATCCACCCGGAACGGATCATCAGCTGGGGGCTCGACGAGTCCGTCGCCTGATGCGGGCCATCCGCCAGCACCACTTCGGCGGCCCTGAGGTGCTGATCCTCGAGGAGGTCGCCGATCCCGTGCCGAGCGACGGGCAGGTCCGAGTCGCGGTTGCCGCCGCCGGGGTCCACCTGCTCGACACGATGATCCGGGCCGGGAGCACGAGTGGGCCGTTGCCGCCGCCGGACCTGCCGATGACCCCGGGACGGGAGGTCGCCGGCGTGGTCGATGCGGTCGGCGACGGCGTCGACACGGCATGGCTGGGGCGCCACGTGACCGCCCACCTCGGCGCCGCCAGCGGCGGCTATGCGTCGCACGCGGTGGTTGCCGTCGACGCACTCATCCGGCTCCCACCCGACGTCGATCCGGCGGAGGCGGTGGCGATGGTCGGTACCGGACGCACGGCGCTGGCCATCCTCGAAGCAGCCGCGATCACGAGCGATGACGTCGTCATCGTGACCGCAGCGGCCGGCGGCCTCGGGACGCTGCTCGTCCAAGCCGCCACGGCTGTCGGCGCCGTCGTGGTCGGGACTGCCGGCGGACCACGCAAGGTGGCGCTCGTGGAGTCGCTGGGTGCGGACATCGCGGCCGATCACCGCACGCCCGGTTGGCCCGACGACGTTCGGTCGCGGCTCGGCGAACGGAGCATCACGGTCGCCCTCGACGGAGTCGGCGCTGACATCGGCCGCTCGGCGTTCGAGCTGGTCGCGCCCGGCGGCCGAATGGTGCTCTTCGGGTACTCGGCGGGCGAACCGATGCCCTTGGACGCCAACGATCTGTTCGCCCGCGGCGTCGCCGTGACCGCGGCCATCGGGCCCCGCATGTTCGCCCGACCGGGCGGGATCCACGCCCTCGCCGAGGAGGCGGTTGCCAAGCTGGCCGTCCATTTCTGGCGGCCCGTCGTGCACCGCTTTGCCCTCGCCGACGCCGCCGAGGCCCACCGTGCCCTCACCGGTCGAGCGACGACCGGCAAGGTGGTCCTGATCCCCTGAATGGCAAGCGCGTCAGACCTCGCGCTCGCGTGCTGAGGGGCAGCTGACCGTGAAGTTGTCCACCCTCAGCTCACCGTTGGCGAACGTGAAGTGGGTCCGCACCTGGAAGCGGACTTGCGCCCCGTCCTCATCCCGGCCGACGACACTGAAGACCGACGTGTTGGTCGTCGCGTTTTGCGTGAACGTGTCGCTGAAGCCGTTGCGGTATCGACCCGACGAGCTGGGCGCAGCGGGGTCGTCCGGATCGAACTCGAACGTCCCCGCCTGGTTGGCGGAGACCACGGCGTCGCCGTCGTCGAACGCCGTGACGTGGAACTTGTCGTTGAACTCGACCGTCGCCGTCCCAGGCCCACCTCCGCAGGGTCCGGCAAACGAGAAAGTCCGGAACACGACGAGCTGGCGGACCGGCGCGCTCGCCACCGCGTCCGCCGTGTCCGTCTCCCAGGGGGTCGCTGCTGACAACGTGGCGCCGCCGCCACCCGGCGGGGTTGGCCATCCGTCGAGCGCCGCTACAGCGGCTGCCGGGCGCGGTCGGCAGCTTCGAGGAGGAGATCGTCGCCGTCGCAGGTCCAGTTCTGTGGCGACCGGTCCCACCCGGCGAGCAGCACGCGCTCGGTCCCCGTACGCAGATCGAGCTCGATCAGCTGCACCTGATCGGCGTAGAACGCAGGATCGGTCGTTCGGCCGTAGACGAGGCGCGACCGTCAGCGCGAAACCTGGGATGGGCGATCAGCAGAGCTGCCGTGGTCGATCACGAGTCGCGGTGAGCGACCGTCGACGAACACCTCCCACAACTCCGTCACCGAGGTCGACGACGCAGCGTCGGCGCGGGTGACCGGGATCACCATCCGGCCGCCGCCGACGGCGACTGCGCCGACGCGAGGGATCTCGACAAGGCGCGAAGCCGTCCACGTCATGGTGAGCCGCGTCCTTCCTCGTCAGACAACTGGTTGGACGTCCAACCAGATTCCTGACCAGGACCGCAGCGCCGGGCAGCGCTGTTCGTGGCCCTCGTTCACGTCCGGCAACCGAAGGCGAGCCGACGGTACGGTGCGGGTCGTGCCCGCTGCGACGCTGCAGAGCCCGCTTGACCTGCAGGCGGTTCAGCGGCGCACGACCATCGTGTTGTCGTGGAGCCAGGTGCTCGGCAGCGCCGGCCTGACCTCCGGGATCACGATGGGTGGGCTGATCGCCAAGGATCTTCTCGGCGGGGCGACGTTGGCCGGCGCGGCGACGGCGGCGTTGACGCTCGGCACGGCCGTGGCGTCGGCGCGGCTGTCCGAACTGATGTATCGCCGCGGTCGGCGCCCTGGCCTCACGGTCGGGTACGTGCTTGGCAGCGTCGGCGCAGTCGTGTCGATCATGTCCGCCCAATTGCGCTGGTTCCCGATGCTGCTCGTGGGGAGCGTGCTCCTCGGTTGCGGGCAGTCCTCCAACTTGCTGTCGCGCTACGCCGCCGCCGATCTCGCCGAGCCCGCACGACGGGCCCGAGCGATCAGTCGGCTGGTGTTCATGTCGACGTTCGGCGCAGTCGCCGGGCCGGCGTTGGTCGGCGTCGGCGGCTCGCTGGGCCGGGCCGTCGGGATCGAGCAGCGGGCCGGCCCCTACCTGTTCTCGATCGCCTTCTTCGTGATCGCCGCCGTCATCGTCACGACGCAACTGCGGCCCGATCCGCTGGTGCTCGCCGGAGGTGTGCGGCCTGGCCGGTCGGCGCGACGTCTGGACGTGGTGGGACCGTTGCGCATCGTCGGTCGATCGAATGCGGGGCGGCTGGCGTTGGGCTCGATGGCCACGTCGCAAGCCGTGATGGTGGCGGTGATGACGATGACCCCGCTGCACATGGAGGACCACGACCACTCCGTCCAGCTGATCGGTTGGGTGCTTGCCGTCCACATCGCCGGGATGTACGCCCTCGCACCGATCGTCGGTCGTCTCAACGACCGGTTCGGCGGGCCGCCGATGATCGCCGTGGGCGCGATGGTGCTCGTCGCCGCAACGGTGGTCACGGCGTTGGCCGGCGCCGTACCCGGGCTGTTGTTCCTCGGGCTCTTCCTGCTCGGCGTGGGCTGGAGCTTCGGGCTCATCTCCGGGTCGTCGCTGCTCTCCGGCGCGGTGCCGCTGGAGCAACGCACCCGTGTGCAGGGCGCCGCCGACCTGTGCATGAGCCTGTGCGGAGGGATCGCCGGGCTCGCCTCCGGCTTCGTCGCCCACAGCATCGGGTTCCGCTCGCTGGCCATCGCCGGCACCATCGCCGCCGGCGTGCTGCTCGTCGCCGCGATGGCCGCGGTGAGCGGTGAGCGGAGAGCGGTCAGCGACCACCGATCTCTCACCTCGTGACGTACCGTGTACCGCGCTGGCAACTGGGCGCGGACGTTCTCATTCGCCCTTCTGGGCGCGGAGGTTCTCGGAAACGAGAACCTCCGCGCCCAGATGGCGATGGCCGCCCGCGTCCGTGACACCCCTCGTTCATGCTCGCTGCAGGACCAGGGATGGCTGGCTGACGGTGTGGCGACGATGACGGGCACCCAACCGAGTTCGGTGTTCCTCGGCGGCTGACGATCACATCGACGCCGTAGGATGCTCGCAGGCGGCTCGACCTCACTGGTCCCAAGCAAACGAAGCGCACCAGCGCTGCGTGGATCGACCGGAGGATCACCGTGCAGGACACCGAGCTCATCGTCGAAGGCCTCGTCGCCACGGGACGGGATCCGATCGACTTGCGGACCGAGTCGATCGCTCTGGCGTTCGACCAGCGATGCTTCGGACCGCGGAAGCTGATCGTCGCGTTCGCCGGGACCGACGGCCACCTGATCAGCGTCGCCTCGACGCGCCGGACCGAGCCACCCGAGGCCGCGCTCGGACCATGCATCGAGCACGTCGGCCGTTTCGCCGCCGCCGCCGTCGCCTTCTGCGACGAGGAGGTGATCGACGGCCCACCGCCCCCAGGCTTCGTCGACCGCTTCTTCCGGGCTCGCGCCATCACGGCCGGCTACGGCATCCACCTCGTCGACTGGTTCGCCTGCGACGCCCTCGCCATTCGCAGTTCGAGGTGGGCGCTCGACGCGGAAGATGAGCCGTGGTGGGACGTGGCATGACGTCCCGGAGAGCGACGAGCGGGCGACACCGGCCACGTTGGCTGATGTTCCTGCTCGACACGAACGTTCGCAGCGTTCATTGAACGCGCGCCCTGGTCCGGGTGCGATCGGTCCAGGTCGCCGGGCGCGCTGCGGCGCTGCACGTCCCGGACCCGGCACCCCTTCGCGACGCGCTGATCGGAGGTACCGCGCTCGCCACGGCACGACCGTCGTCACGAGAACCTCAAGAACTTCCAACGGTTCCGGTGACCGCATCGCCGGCACCGGTGGGGCGCGGGACGCTCAGGCGGGGACGTCAGTTGAAGAGCTTGACGACCTCCGGCTTGAGGACCTTGCCGAGGGTGTTGCGGGGCAGCTCCTCGACGACGGCGAAGCGCGTGGGGACCTTGGCGGCGGCCAAGCGCAGCTTGCCCCACGCTCGCAGGGCGTCGCCGTCGGGCAACGCGTCGAGTGCCGGCACGGCGGCGAGCGCGACCCGCTGGCCCCACGCGCTGTCGTCGAGGCCGACAACGGCGCAGTCGGCGATGCCCGGATGCGTCCGGTAGATCTCCTCGATCTCCAGCGCCGAGACCTTCTCGCCCCCGGTCTTGATGATGTCGACGGATGACCGCCCGAGCAGGCGGAAGCCGTCAGGCTCGTGGACACCGACGTCACCGGTGCGGAACCAGCCGTCGACGAACGCCTCAGCGGTCGCGTCGGGCCGTTGCCAGTAGCCGGCGAACACCTGCGACCCTCGCACCAGCAGTTCCCCGGGTTGACCGTCGGCGACAGCATCGCCGGTGTCGTCGACGAGGCGGACCTCGACGCCGGGCATCGGTTCGCCGACGTGGCCTGGCATCCGCCGGTCGAGCGTGTTGGACAGGACCATTCCGAGCTCCGTCATCCCGTAGCGCTCGAGCAGGGTGTGGCCGGTCACCTGGCGCCACTGTTCGAGGGAGGACACGGGGAGCGCTGCCGACCCCGACACCATCAACCGCAGGCCCGCGGCGCGTTCGGACCAGCCGGAACGCGTGGTCTCGTCGGCGGATTCCCACGCCGAGGTCAACCGGGCGTAGATGGTCGGGACGGCCATGAACACGGTGACGGCGCCCGAGCTCAAGCGCTCCCACACCGCAGCAGCGTCGAAGCCGCCTGGCGCCTCGCAACACGCTCCGACCGCCAGCGCTGTGAGGGTCACGTTGACGAGACCGTGGACGTGGTTCAGCGGCAGGACGAGCACGGTGCGATCGGCCGCTGACCAGCCCCACGCGTCGACCATCGCGTCGACCATGGCGGCGAGGCTGCGATGGGTGTGCACGGCGCCCTTCGGTCGGCCGGTCGTGCCGCTCGTGTAGATCATCAGGGCCGGATGGTCGAGCTGCGGCGAGCGACGGTGGGCGAGTGCGCCGGCGGCCACGTCGACGAGACGGATCCCCGCCGCAGCAGCCAGGCGGGCAGCGGCGTCGTGGTACGTCGCCGAGGCGATGAGCGCCGCCGCGCCGCTGTCGGCGAGCACGTAGGCCAATTCGGCGTCGGGGTGCGGCGGGTGCAGCGGGACGGCGACAGCGCCGGCGTGCCAGCAGGCGAGCACAGCGGTGACGACGTCGTGACCGGGACTGCAGAGGACGGCGACGCGATCGCCGTGCCCGACCTCGAGGGCGCCGGCCAGGCGCACGGCGTCGTCGTCGATCCGGGCGAACGTCCAGTCGCCGCTCGGATCGACGATGGCGAGGCGCCGGCCGTGGGCGACGACCCGATCCGGCAGCGGCCTCACCATGGTGCGCCATCTCGACGATGCGAGCGAGCGAGCGCCAGCGAGCGAGTGACCATCAGCTGCCCAGGCTGCGGGTGGCGTGGCCGGGGAACGCAATGCCGTCCACGAGCGATGGACGGCGGGCGGCGAACCCCGTCGCCTCCTCCAGTACCTTGGCGGCACGCAGCAGGTCGACGTCGGCGCCCTGGCGGGTCACGAGCTGCACGCCGACGGGCATGCCGTCGACGTCGAACCCGGCCGGCAGCGAGAGCGTTGGGCACCCGGTCACCGTGATCCGCCAACAGGAGGCCATCCAGTCGATGTAGTTCGACATCGGCACACCCGCCACCTCCGTGGGGTACTCGACCTCGACCGGGAACGGCGAGAGCTGGGTCACCGGACAGGCCAGCAGGTCGTAGCCACGGTCGAAGAACGCCACCGTCTCCTGCCACAGCGCCGACAGCTGGGCGTAGGCCATCGCCACATCCGCGGCGCTGACCGCGCTGCCGCGCCGAATCTCGTCTTGGATCGTCGCCTTGATCTGATCGATCCGGTCATGGAACCCCGCCGTGCGGCCGTTGGCGATGTTCCACGCCCGCAGCACGCGGAAGCAGTCGCTCGCCGCCGCCAGCGTCGGCTCGTCGTCGACAACGTCCCAGCCGAGATCAACCATCGCCTGACGGGTGCCGGCGAGGACCTCGAGCTGCGTGCGCTCGACCGGCACACCGAGGTCGGGCGACCAGGCCACGCGTAGCCGCCGCTCAGGCGGAAGCAGCTCGCGTGGCAGGACGATCGGCCGATGCATCGGGTCGCGACCGTCGGGCGCGCCCAGCACGCCGAGCAAGAGGGCGACGTCGTCGATCGTGCGACCCATCGGGCCGTGCGCGCTGATCGGCATCCAGGCGTTGCCCGGGCCGACGGAGGGCACGACACGCACCGTCGGGCGGAACCCGACCACGTTGTTCCATGCCGCCGGGTTGCGCAGCGAGCCGCCGGTGTCACTCCCGTCAGCCGTCGCGACCATGCGGCAGGCCAGCGCGACGGCGGCGCCACCGCTGGACCCGCCGGCGCTGCGCTCGAGTCCCCACGGGTTGCGGGTCACGCCGTAGACCTGGTTGAAGGTGTGCGACCCGGCACCGAACTCGGGGGTGTTGGTCTTGCCGATTGCCACCGCCCCGGCCGCCTTCATCCTGGCCGCCAGCAGCCCGTCGGCCGTCGGCCGGTGGTCGGCCCCGAACAGCGGTGATCCGAACGACGTCGGGAAGTCGGCCGTCTCCTCGAGATCCTTGTGCGCGGTGACGAGCCCGGCCAGCGGTCCGGGGTCCTCGCCGTTGGCGATGGCGTCGTCGACGGCCGCCGCTCGCCGCCGGCCGACCTCCGGGTCAAGGGCGACGATGGCGTTGGTGGCCGGGTTGACGGCGTCCACGCGCGCCAGGTGGGCGTCGAGCAACTCGCCGGCCGAGACCTGCTTGGAGCCGATGAGGTGTCGTTGCTCGACGGCGGTCAGCTCGACGAGGTCATCCACGAAGCGTCACCGTACGCGTGTCCCGCCGCAGCGATCGTTCGCATCGCCAACCCCGTGGCGCCAGGAGCTGTGCTTCCAGGATGCTTCGGCTCGCAGAACGCTGCGTGATCGAGGACGGGGCGAACGTTTGGGGTTCGCAACCACCGGACACGCGAACCGAGACGAGCAGCTGGCGGGGAGGGCAGGGCCTCCCAGCGGCTACGGCTCCGTCAGCGGTTCCATGCCCATCGGGTCGTGGTCGACGGCTGGGACGGGCGCCTCCATGTCGTCGTCCATGTCCATGTCGTCGTGCATGATCACGCCGGGATCGAGACCCGGCGCGAGCGACGGCTCGATGCCCACCAGGGCGGCGTAGAGCAGGGCGCTCACGCCGACGACGCGGGCGAACGTCTCACCGAACCGCCACATCTTCTCGATCGCAATGATGAGCGCGACGCCGATCGTCGCGGGCAGGTTCATCACACCGAAGGCGACGAGCACGAGCATGAGCGCCCAGCAGCACCCGAGGCAGTACAGGCCGTGTTCGATGCCCGCTCGGAGGTCGCGGAGCGGTCCTTTGAACGACGTGTAGTGGAGCAGGTGGGCGAGCGGGGAACGGCAGTGGCTGAGGCAGCGAAACTTGAGCGGCGTCAGCTGGTAGATGCCGAGGGCGGCAAACGCCGCCACCGCCACCACACGGGCCAGGACGGGACGATCCGCCGCCAGCTCCCCGAACACCCACGCCACGCCGAAGGCGGCGACGCCGATCACCGCCCACGCCAGCAGGTACCCGCCGCCGAGCGCACCGAGGCGGGCGAGGCGATGAACTCGGATGGTGCGCTCGTACACGGCGACGAACGGCCACACCGACGGCAGCATCATCGCCGTCATCATCAACGCCCACATGGCCACGAACTCGCCCAGCCCGAGGCCCATCGTGCCCGGCATGGCGGACATGTCGTGGCTGTTCGCCCACGCGATGGTGCCCGCCCACGCCAAGGCCGCGAGCGCGACCAGCACAACGCCCGATGCCGGCAGCGCACGCCTCGGCAGCGGACGAACCGCCTCGGCCACTCCAGCCATTAGGCCGACCAGGCGAACCTGTTGGCGAACCCGCTGCGGCCCTCGCCGCTCCAATCGATGCCGAAGGCGTTGTTGTTGACGCGGTCCACCGGGGCGACGCCGAGGGTGGGGCCGGCGGGATGCACCACGATGTTGGTCAGCGACACCGCGTCACCGTCGGGGGTCAGCATCCGCTCGCCGGAGTAGTCGATCGCTTGGCCCGCCTGGACATGGTGCCGGCGACCGTCGTTGGTGATGGTGATCGGCAGCTGTTCGATGCCGAGGAACTCGCCGAGGAACGGCGCAACCGCCGCCGGCGGGCCACCCAGCTCGCCGCCGAGCACCCGTCCGAGTGCGCCCACCTGCTCTTCGCTGGCCCCGTCGTCGACGAGGACCCCGAGCTTCCAGTTTCCCTCAGGCATCAGCCGTGGAGTCTGAGCGACCATCACGAAGGTGCGACCAGACACGTCCGTTCCCTCGATGTCACCTCGCTCCACCTGAAACGCCAGCGCGAACCGGCAGTCGTCGTACGTGGCCGGGCGGGCCATGTTCGACCACGTACACGGGCAGATCGCATCGCACGAGCAGTTCTCGAAGAACTCACCCTGCATCGTCCAGCTCATCAGTCCTCCCCTCAACGGTGAATTAGGCAACCCGTATACCACCTCCAGCCGGTGCCCCGCGACGACGCGTCGGATCGGCGGCTCCGTCAGTCGTTGTCGTCATCGCCGCCTTGTCCGACATCACACGTCACGTGCGTCCTCGGCGATCTGTGCAGCGCCCGGCGCGAGGGGGGATTTGACCCGAACGCGCGCACCTGAATGACGGTGTCCACGGCTCCGAGCGAGCGCCCGATCGGTAATCCGCGTCGAGCGGGCGGGTCCCGGCGAGAAGCCGGGTGCGTGAGGGCTAGCGAGTTCTCTCGATCGCAGGGTCAGCGCCTGCTCGCCGGGGCCGGGCTCGAAGGAACCGCCGGCGAGGAAACAGGTCCCGACGTTGTACCTGCCACCACGGATCGAACTGTTGCAGCCCTCTCACGCGTCGCAGCTCGTTCACTTCGCGCAGCATCGTCTGCACGTCCTGCTCCTCGCCTGAAACGAACGCTCCGTGGACCGTGCTCACAGCATCTCCTGACAAGGGCTCCGTGACGAATGCTGGATCCAGCGGCGTGGCATGTCAAGCGATCGAGGAACCGACGGCGACCGCTCGCGGCGAACGCCGATCCCGTCCGAGCGGAGAGCCCGTACCGAGCGGCTTGGCTGGCGTCCGAGCGCACACGGCGCCCAAGGGCGTGCCGGCGCGCGTGGTCGATCGCAGATCATTGCGGAACACGGAACTCGACGGACAGAAAGTGCCGCTGACCTGGGCGCCCCGACGGCCGATGATCACGGCGCGAACCCGCACCGAGCTGCTCCTCCGTCTGCGAGCTGCGCAGGCTGCCGCTGCCCAAGGTGGGCACGTGGCTCGTGCAGACATGACCGTCGGCCGTTGGCTCACTGCGATGGCTCGACGACGTCCTGCCGGGAACGGTGTCGCCAGCCGCGGAAGGACAGTTCCGAGACGTGGTGCGGCTCGACCTCATTCCAAGCGTCGGACGCAAGCGCCTCGCCACGCCGTCGCCCTCCGATGTCGACGCAATGCTGCGCGACATGGCAACGCCCGCCGCCGATCGTCCCATGAGATACAGCCGAACGGCTCGTCGAGCGCGTTGGCGATCACATCGCGCAACGCCTGCGCCGGCGTCCAGTGCTCGAGCACCTTCTCGACGTGGCCTCCTCGGGCCCACGAGGCTACGGGCGCGGGGCATGATCGGTGGATGCGCTGGGAAGGGGTCACCGCCGTCGTCACCGGAGCGTCGCGGGGGATCGGGCGGGCGGTTGCCCGAGCGGCGGCGGCGAAGGGCGCCCGCCTCGGGCTGATCGCCCGTGACGCCCGGGTGCTCGCCGAGGTCCGGGACGAGCTAGGCGGCGAGACGACGATCGTCACCGCCGACGTCGCCGATCGGCGCCAGGTGGAGGAGGCGTGGGGCAGGATCGAGCAGCGGCTCGGCACCGTCGAGGTGCTCGTGAACAACGCCGGCATCGGGTGCTGGGGGCCGTTCGTCGACGTCGAGGCCGAGGAGATCGAGCGGGTCCTGGCCGTGAACCTCACCGCGGCCATGCAGCTCACCCGCCTGGCGTTGCCGGACATGCTGCGCAACCGGCGCGGCCACGTCGTCAACGTCGGCTCCGTCGCCGGCCGGCTGGGCGCGCCGTTCGAGGCCGTGTACTCGGCGTCGAAGTTCGGGCTCACGGGGTTCACCGAGGCAGTGGCGGTGGAGGTGGGACCGTTCGGCGTGCAGGTCTCGATGGTCAACCCGGGTCCGGTGGCCACCGACTTCAGCGCGGCGAGCGGCGCCCGCAGCTATGCCCGCCGTCGGCCGACGCCGTTGAGCGCCGAGCACGTGGCCGACGCCGTGATCGACACCATCGAGCGCGGTGGGTTGGAGCGCGTGATCCCGCGCTGGCTGCGCCTGGCCCACCTCGTGCGCACCGTCGCTCCCGCCGTGTACGCCCGAGGTGCGGCGAAGGCGGTCGAGCCGCAACTCGCCGAGTTCCAGCGGAAGTGGGGCTAGCGGACGGCTAGTGCCCTGGGTCACGGCACTAGCTGCGCAGCCAGGCGATGCCCACGAGGTCCGGGCCGACGTGGGCGCCCATCGCCGCCCCGCAGGTCAACACCGGCTCCGTGGCGGCGACGTCCCGGCGCAGCCGCTCTGCCGGGCGTGGCCGGGCGGTGTGGAACACGGTGGTGGTGCGCGACTCGCCGCCGCCGTGGCGCCAGGCTGACGCCAGCGTGCGCACCGGGTCGCGGGCTGTCGCCAGCGGTACGACCTGCCCGTCCCGGAAGCGGGCGATCATCGCCCCCCTCCGGCGCGCTCCGGCTCGTCCGGGTGGAAGTGGCCGCTGCGCTCCACATGGCTGGCGTCGTACATGGCGGCGATCAGCTCGACTCGCGCCGCCGCATCCTGCGCCGCGGCACTGACCTGCTCCAGCGACGCGCCCTGTGCCGCGGCGACCGCCGCCGCGCGAACCACGAGCCCGTGGCCGGCGGCGGCGGTGCGCGTGTCGACGACCACCGTCGGCCGCATCGCCAGCTCGGCAGCGAGCCTGGCGTGGTGGGCCATCACCGTGAACTCGTCGGCCGGCGTGAGCACGATCGCCCCGTCGTGGTCTCCGGCCTCGATGGCTTCGAGGTAGGTGGCCGGCGACGGGGCCTGTGACTTGATTGCCTCGTGGCGGGCCAGCCGGGCGTAGACCTCGGCCGGGTCGAGGTCGAGGTCAACTGCTTCGCCGTCGGTGAACAGCAGCGTGACGGGGACGATGCGCAGATCGACGTGCGCCGGGACACCGCTGACGCCGGCGGTCGAGTCAGTGACGACCACAACACGAGGCACGACCCCCGCGTTTAGCACGTCTGGACACCTCCCCGTCGACCTCGATGTCGCGCCGCCTGCTCTACTTGCACTGATGGTTGCCGCGCTGACGGTGGCGGAGCTGAGCGCGCGCACCGGAGTGCCGGTCAGCACGATCCACCACTACCGCCAGCGCGAGCTGCTGCCGCCGCCGATCCAGGCGGACGGACGCCGCCTGCGCTATGGCGGGCAGCACGTCCGGGCGCTCCGACTGATCCGCCGGCTGCGCGAGCGGCGCGGCCTGTCGCTCGAGCGGATCGCCGAGATCCTCCCGCAGCTGCTGGCCAGCCAGCAGGAGGCGTTTCGCCCGTCGATGTGGGACCGCCTCCTCTCCGCCCGTGCCAGCGCCGATCCGACGCTGGCGGCGATCATCGACACGGCCATCGCCGAGCTCGCCCGCCGCCCGTTCGCCGACGTGACCGTGGCCGACATCTGTGCCGCCGCCGGCGTCGGCAAAGGCACCTTCTACCGCTACTTCGACTCGAAGGAGGCGGCGTTCGTCGCCGCCGCCGAGGCCGCCGCCGACCGAGTCGCCGCAGCGGTGCGGGCTGCCGAGGGCGGCGACCTGGCGACCACCGCCCTGCACCACGCGCTGGCGCCGGTGTTGCCGCTGTTCCTGGAGCTGGCGACGCGGGCCTCACGCGGCGGACCGGCGTTCCTCTCCGCCGCGCCCGATGTGTTCGGCCGCGTCGCGGTCGCGATCGGCGAGCGGTGCGGTGATCCCGGCGCGGGCGTCGCCCTTTTCGCCCAGGCAGCGACGGATCTGGTGCGAGACACGATCAACGTCACATCGCGCGGTCGTTGATCCGTGCGAGGATCTCGTACAAGATGCTCGACCAGTTGGTCCGCATCATTGGACGAAAGAGCGGAGGGAGGGCATGGGGCTCCGCAGCACACCGATGGCGACGGCGCCGATCGACCACGATCGATTGGCCTCCGCCGAGAACTTCCCGGTGGCCTCGCGCCTCCTTCCGCGCCGCCAGCGCGCCCACCTGATGGCGCTGTACGGGTTCGCCCGGCTGGCTGACGACATCGGCGACGAGAGCACGGGCGACCGCCTGGCCGAGCTCGACTGGCTGGAGCACGAGCTCGACCGCGCCTTCGCCGGGACGGCGACGCACCCCGTGCTCACGCGGCTCGAGCCGACCATCCGCAGCTGCCGACTGGACCGCCAACCGTTCCTCGACCTGATCGAGGCCAACCGCCGCGACCAGTGGTGCACGAACTACGCCACCTGGGAGGACCTGCTCCACTACTGCACGCTCTCCGCCAATCCCGTCGGCCGGCTCGTGCTCAACGTGTTCGACGCCGCCACGCCACAACGCATCGACTGGTCCGACGACGTGTGCTCGGGTTTGCAGGTCGTCGAGCACCTCCAGGACGTCGGCGAAGACGCCGGCCGCGGGCGCACGTACCTCCCTGCCGACGACCTGGGACGGGCGGGTGTCGCCGAGAGCGATCTTCGGGCGCCGACGACGAACCCGGCGCTGCGTGACGTCGTTGCAACGATCGCCGACCGCGCCCGCCGCCTGCTCGCCAGCGGCGCCCCGCTCGCCCGCTCGCTGCACGGTCGCTCCCGCTGGGCCGTCGCCGCGTTCACCGCCGGCGGCGTGTCCACGCTCGATGCCCTCGCCGCGGCCCGCAACGATGTCCTTGCGTGCGCCCCGATCCGGCCGGCCAAGTCGCGCGCCTTTCGGCTCGCCGTCGCCATCGCCGCTGGGCGGTGGGAGGTCGACCGGCCGTGACGATCGACGAGGCGTACGCCCACTGCTGGCAGGTCACCTCCACGGAGGCAAAGAACTTCGCCTACGGCATCCGCCTCCTCCCACCACCGAAGCGCAAGGCGATGGCTGCGCTCTACGCCCTGTCCCGACGGATCGACGACATCGGGGACGGTGACGCCGCACCCGAGGTCAAGCTGGAGCAGTTGGACGCCGTGCGCGGCGACCTGCGCACGTTGCGCACCGACGCCCGGGCTGTGTCCTCCGACCCGGTGTTCGCCGCGCTGGCCCACGCGTCGACGCGCTACCCGATCCCACTCGAGGCGTTCGACGACCTCATCGACGGCTGCGCGCAGGACTCGGTCGGCACGACGTACAAGACGATTGACGAGCTGGTGCAGTACTGCCGGCTCGTCGCCGGCTCCGTCGGCCGGCTGTCGCTCGGCGTGTTCGGTGCCCGCGACCTGGCCGCGGCCACGCCACTCGCTGACGATCTCGGCGTCGCCCTGCAGCTGACGAACATCCTGCGTGACGTCAAGGAGGACCGGGAGGCGATGGGGCGCGTGTACCTGCCGGCCACCGACCTCGCCGAGTTCGGCTGCGCCGCGGACGCCACCGGGCCTCGCGAGGCGATGGGCAACGTCGTGCGCTTCGAGTGCGCGCGGGCCCGATCCTGGTACTCGCGGGGCCTGCAGCTGCTGCCGCACCTCGACCGGCGCAGCCGGGCCTGCACGGCGGCGATGGCCGGCATCTACCGCCGCTTGCTCGATCGCATCGAACGCGACCCGACGGCGGTGCTCGACCGCCGCTTGTCGCTGGCCACCTCGCAGAAGCTCGTCGTCGCCGCACGGGCGATCACGCTGGGGAAACCGTGACGAGCGGTCACGTGGTCGTCGTCGGCGGGGGGTTGGCCGGGCTGAGCGCGGCGCTCGACCTCGTCGACGCCGGGGCCTCGGTCACGCTGCTCGAGCGCAAGGCCCGGCTCGGCGGGGCGACGTGGTCGTTCCGCCGCCACGGGCTGTGGTTCGACAACGGGCAGCACGTCTTCCTCCGCTGCTGCACCGCCTACCGGACGTTCCTCGAGCGCATCGAGGCTGCGTCGAAGGTGCACGTGCAGGAGCGCCTGGATCTGCCCGTGGTGGCGCCGGGTCGCAAACCTGCCCGGCTGCGCAGCAACGGGTTGCCCGCCCCGCTGCACCTGGGCGCCAGCCTCGGCCGGTACCACTTCCTGTCACTGGCCGACCGTTTGCGGCTCGGGCGAGCCCTGCTCCCGCTGCGTCGCGCCGACCTCACCAATCCGGCGCTCGACACCCAGACGTTTGGCGCCTTCCTGCGCGCCCACGGTCAGCGCACCGCGGCGATCGAACGGCTGTGGGACCTGATCTGCGTTCCGACGGTCAACCTGCCCGCCGACGAGGCTTCGCTCACGCTGGCGGCGACGGTGTTCCAGATCGGCCTGCTGACGGAGGCTCGGGCTAGCGACATCGGCTGGTCGCGCGTGCCGCTCGGCAGCCTGCACGCCGAGCCGTCCGCCGCCGCCCTCGAGCGGGCCGGCGCGGACGTGCGCACGAGCGTGCCGGTCGACGCCGTCGAGCCGGTGCGCGGCGGTGTCGTGGTGCACGCCGGCCGCGAGCGGCTGGGCGCCGATGCCGTTGTCGTCGCCGTGCCGCACGAGGCGGCCGCCGCCGTGCTGCCGCCCGGCATCGAGGGGGCGCCGCGCTGGTCCGAGCTCGGTACGTCGCCGATCCTCAACATCCACCTCGTGTACGACCGCACCGTCGTGCCCCACGAGCTCGTCGCAATGGTGGACAGCCCGCTGCAGTTCGCGTTCGACCGCACCGACACATCGGGCCTGGATCACGGTCAGTGCGTGGCCGTTTCCCTCTCCGCGGCGTCCAGCTGGCTGGCGACGCCGGCCGATGACCTGATCGCAATGACGCGGGCTGAGCTCGCCCGCCTGTTCCCCGAGGTCGGCGCCGCGCAGCTGCTCGACGCCGTTGTGATCCGCGAGCGCGCCGCGACGTTCGCCGGGCGGCCTGGTACGGGTGCGCTGCGCCCGGCCGCCCGCACCGCGGTCCCCGGCGTCTACCTCGCCGGAGCGTGGACCGACACCGGGTGGCCGGCGACGATGGAGGGCGCGGTGCGGAGCGGCGCGGCCGCCTCCCGCGCCCTCCTCGACGATCTCGGCCGCCTCGGTGGTCGAACGATCTCATCCGCTCCCCTGACCGAGGAGGTGTCCGCGTGAGCCAGCTCGCCGAACGCGCCAACCGATGAGTGAGCGTGTCGCCGTGGTCACCGACGTCATGTCCCGGGGCCGCCGGCTCGTCGATCCGGCCCTGCAGTCGACGTTGAGGAGGCTGCACCCCGAACTGCGCCGCACCGCGGAATACCACCTCGGGTTCGTCGAGGCGGATGGGACGCCAGCGGCGGGTCGAGGCAAGGGAATCCGCCCTGCACTGGCGCTGCTGTCGGCAGAGGCGATCGGCTCCCGCCCCGACGTCGGCGTCCCCGGCGCCGTCGCCATCGAGCTGGTGCACAACTTCTCGCTGCTGCACGACGACATCATCGACGGTGACCGCCAACGGCGGCACCGTCCGACGGTCTGGGCGCTGTTCGGGGTGGGTCAGGCGATCCTGGTCGGCGACGCCCTGCAGACGCTGGCCCACCAGGTGCTGCTCGACGTGCGCGGCCCGAGCGGCGCCGCCGCCGCCGACGTGCTGGCCGCTGCCGTCGCGCACATGATCGCTGGACAGGCCGACGACATGGCGTTGGAGTCGGCCGAGCGGGTCGACGTCGAGGAATGCACGCGAATGGTCGCCGGCAAGACCGGAGCACTCCTGTCCGCGGCGGCGGCGCTCGGGGCGGTGCTCGCCGGCGGCGAGCAGCGATCGGTGGACGCGCTGCGCAAGTTCGGTGCCGAGCTCGGGCTGTCGTTCCAGGCCGTCGACGACATCCTCGGCATCTGGGGTGATCCCCGGATCACCGGCAAACCGGTCGGCTCCGACCTCACGTCGAAGAAGAAGACGCTGCCGGTGGCCTTCGCCATGGCTGGCTCACCGGAGGCGGCCGAGGAGCTGGCCCGCATGTTCCGCAACGGCGAGCTCGATGACGCCGCCGTCCGTCGGGCGACCGCGGTGATCGAGCGGGCCGGCGGTCGCGACGCGACGGAGGAGTACGCCAGCTACCACCTCGCTCTGGCGCTACGAGCCCTGGAGGTGGAGGGCCTCGAACCGCGAGTCACCTCCGACCTTGGGCGGGTCGCCGAGTACGTCTGTGAGAGAAAGCGGTGAGCGAGTTCGACGTGGATGCGGTCGAGGCGGCATGCGCCCGAGGCGCCCAGGCGCTGCTGGAGACCCAGCACGCCGCCGGCTGGTGGAAGGGCGAGCTGCAGGCCAATGTCACCATCGAGGCCGAGGATCTGATGCTGCGCCAGTTCCTCGGCATCCGCACCGACGCGCTGACCGAAGCCACGGCGACGTGGATCCGCGGCCAGCAGCGCGACGACGGCACGTGGGCCAACTTCACCGGCGGGCCTGGTGACCTCTCGACCACCATCGAGGCGTACACCGCGCTGCGTTTGGCCGGCGACCCGCCCGACGCTGCACACATGGAGAAGGCGGCGGCGTTTGTCGGTGACGCCGGCGGCATCGAGCGGGCACGCGTGTTCACGCACATGTGGCTGGCGCTCGGCGGGCGCTGGGATTGGGCGGACACCCCGGCAATGCCACCTGAGGTGATGCTGCTGCCGCAATGGTGCCCGCTGAACATCTACGACTTCGCCTGCTGGGCACGTCAGACGATCGTCGCTCTGACGGTCGTCGCCGCCCACCGCCCGGCGCGGTCACTGCCGTTCGACCTCGCCGAGCTGCGCACTGGGCTGCCGCCGCTTCCGCCCCACCCGTGGCGGACGATCGAGGGCCAGTTCCAGTTGCTGGACAAGGCGCTGCACCGATACGAGCGGCGGCCACTGCGCAGGCTGCGGCGCACGGCGATCGACCGCGCCCTGGCGTGGATCCTCGCCCGCCAGGAGGCCGACGGCTCGTGGGGCGGCATCCAACCGCCGTGGGTGTACTCGCTGCTGGCCCTGCACCTGGAGGGCTACGCCCTCGATCACCCGGCGATGCGCGCCGGCCTCGACGGTCTGGACAAGTTCACGATTCAGGACGACCTCGGCCGTCGCGTCGAGTGCTGCCAGTCGCCGGTGTGGGACACAGCGCTGGCCGTGATCGCCCTCGCCGACGCCGGGCTGCCAGCCGATCACCCGGCGCTCGTGCGTGCGGCGGGCTGGCTGCTGAAGGAGGAGATCCGCGTCCCCGGCGACTGGGCCGTCAAGCGCCCCGACCTCGAGCCGAGCGGGTGGGCGTTCGAGTTCCAGAACGACAACTACGCCGACACCGACGACACGGCGATCGTCGGGCTGGCTCTCGGGCGCGTCGACCACCCCGACCGAGCGGCAATGGAGGCCGCCCGCGCGCGAGCACTGCGCTGGCTGGAGGGGATGCAGAGCGCCGGCGGCGGCTGGGGCGCCTTCGACGCCGACAACACACGGGCGCTGGCCACCCGCCTGCCGTTCTGCGACTTCGGCGAGGTCATCGACCCACCATCGGCCGATGTCACGGCGCACGTCCTGGAGTTCCTCGCCGCCGAGCCCAGACGCGACCTCGACCGGCTGCGCGCCGCGTGCCATTGGCTCCTCGACCAGCAGGAGGCCGACGGATCGTGGTTCGGGCGCTGGGGCGCCAACCACGTCTACGGAACGGCCGCCGCGCTGATGGCGCTGGCGGTGGCCGGCGGGCGCTGCTTCGACCGTCCGGCGCGCAAGGCCGTGCAGTGGCTCGAGGCGCACCAGAACAGCGACGGCGGGTGGGGTGAGGACCTCCGCTCGTACACCGACCCGCACTGGCGCGGCCGCGGCGAGTCGACCGCCTCGCAGACGGCGTGGGCGGTGATGGGACTGCTGGCAATGCGCGTCAACGGCGAGCTCGTGCAGCGCGGCGTGCAGTGGCTCGTCGAGAACCAGCGCGCCGACGGCACGTGGGACGAGCGCTACTTCACGGGGGTGGGGTTCCCGGGCGACTTCTACCTCAACTACCACCTGTACCGGCAGGTGTTCCCGGTGTCGGCGCTCGGGCGTTTCCTGTCACGGAAGCGGCCAGGGTGAAGGACCTCCTGCTCCTCGCCCCGTTGCGGTGGGAGGCCCGCGCCCTGCGCGGCGGGGCAGCGACCGTCGTCGTCACGGGTGCCCGGCGCCGGCGCAGTGAGAAGGCGCGGAAGCGGCTCGGACCCGCCGTCCGCGAGCACCGGGCGACGGCGATCACCGGGTTCTGCGGCGCGACGAACGGCGACCTCGCGCCGGGTGACCTGATCGTCGCCGACGTCCTGCGCGACCCCGACGGTCGGGAGTGGACGTTCCCGGGCGCGGCAATGCTCGCCGGGGAGCTGCGCCGTGCCGGGCTGCGCGCCGTGGCCGGCCCGGTGCACACCGTCGAGCGCCTGGCGCGCGGCCGGCACCGGGCCGCTGCCCACGTCACCGGCGCGATGGCCGTCGACCTGGAGTCGGCCTGGCTGGCCGACGTCGTCGTCAACGACCGGCCGAGCGCCGTGGTGCGCGCTGTGGTCGACACGCCGATGCACGAACTCGTCTCGCCGCGCACGGCCCGCAACGCGTTCCGCGCCACCCGATCGCTGCGCGCCGCGGTGCCCGTACTGGAACGGTGGGCGGCGGCGACCCGACCGCGGCGCGTCGTCAGCGCCTCCCCGCGCGGCTTCTGCGCCGGCGTGGAGCGAGCGATCGACGTGGTCGAGCGCGCACTCGAGCGCTACGGCCCGCCGGTGTACGTCCGCCGGCACATCATCCACAACACCCACGTCGTCGCCGACCTGGCCGGCCGCGGGGCGGTCTTCGTCGAGGAGCTCGACGAGGTGCCCGACGGGGCGCGCGTCGTGTTCGCCGCCCACGGTGTGGCGCCGGTCGTGCGGGAGGACGCCATGCGCCGCAACCTCGCCACGATCGACGCCACCTGTCCGCTGGTGGCCAAGGTGCACACCGAGGTGCGGCACTATGCGGCAAAGGACCACCAGGTGCTGCTCATCGGCCACGCCGAGCACGAGGAGGTGCAGGGCACGATCGGAGAGGCACCAGCGGCGATCGTCGTGGTCGAGGACCTCGCCGCGGTCGACGAGGTGACCATCGACGAGTCGCGGCCCGTCGCCTACGTCAGCCAGACGACGCTGGCGGTCGACGAGGTGACGCAGATCGTGGGCCGGCTGCGCCAGCGGTACCCGGACATCGAGGGGCCGGCGAAGGACGACATCTGCTACGCCACGCAGAACCGCCAGGATGCCGCCCGCGACCTGGCCAAGGCGTGCGACGTCGTCCTCGTCGTCGGCTCGGCGTCGTCATCCAACTCCAACCGGCTCGTCGAGGTCGTGCGCCGTGAGGGTTGCGCCGCCCACCTGTTGGACGACGACAGCGCGCTGGAGCTGTCCTGGGTGGCGGAGGCGGAGACGATCGGCGTCACGGCCGGCGCGTCGGCGCCCGAGGCGATGGTCCAGCGGGTCATCACGGCGCTCGGCGCGCTCGGCCCGGTTGCCGTCACGGAGCCACCGCCCGTGGCGGAGAACGTCCATTTCACTCTTCCGGCGGAGGTGCGCTGATGGGAGTCCCGGCGAAGCAGGCCATGAAGGTTGGCTGGTACATGGTCCGCAACAAGCTGGCCCGGCGGCAGAAGTTCCCGCTCGTGCTCGAACTGGAGCCGCTGTTCGCCTGCAACCTGGCCTGCCCGGGCTGCGGCAAGATCCAGTTCCCGACGGAGATCCTCCGCCAGCGGGTGTCGGTCGAGCAGGCCGTCGGTGCCGTCGAGGAGTGCGGCGCGCCGGTCGTGTCGATCGCCGGCGGCGAGCCGCTGCTGCACCCTGACATCGATCGCATGGTCGAGGAGCTCGTGGCGCGCAAGAAGTTCGTCTACCTCTGCACGAACGCCGTGCTGCTGCGCCGCAAGCTGCACCTGTTCACGCCGTCCCCGTACTTCGCCTTCACCGTGCACGTCGACGGACTGCGCGAGCGCCATGACGAAGCGGTCGACCGCGAAGGTGTGTTCGACGAGGTGGTCGCCGCCGTACGCGAGGCCAAGGTGGGCGGGTTCCGGGTGACGACGAACTCGACGTTCTTCACCACCGACAGCGCGCAGACCGTGCGCGGCGTGCTCGACTACCTCAACGACGACCTCGAGGTCGACTCGATGATGATCTCCCCGGCGTACGCCTACGTCAAGGCACCGGACCAGGAGCACTTCCTCGGAGTTCGCCAGACGCACGAGCTGTTCCAGAAGGCGTTCGCCGACGGGCGGAGGCGGCGGTGGCGGCTCAACCACAGCCCGCTGTTCCTCGACTTCCTCGAGGGCAAGGTCGACTACCAATGCACCGCGTGGGGCATCCCGAGCTACTCGGTGTTCGGCTGGCAGCGGCCGTGCTACCTGATGGCCGACGGGTACGCGTCGAGCTACCGGGAGCTGATTGAGACGACGGAGTGGGACCGTTACGGGCGGGGCCGTGACCCGCGCTGCGCCAACTGCATGGCCCACTGCGGGTACGAGCCGACGGCAGTGGTGGCCACGATGTCTTCGCTGCGCGAGTCACTGCGCGCACTGCGGGCGCCGGCCTGACCCGCCCTCGACTGAGCGATGAGTCGACGATCAGCCACCCCGCTCACCAGGAGGGCAAGATCGTGTGGTGGACCGGGGCGACGCGCTCATCGGGCGACAGCGCGAGCTCGATGCGCTCGGCGAGTGGCTCGGCACCGTCCGGCACGGTGACCGCGTGGCCGGCTGGTCGTTGCGCCTCGACGGCTCCCAACGACCCGACTGCTTGCTCCCGCAAGCGGTATTGACATCTAGCTGGGTCTCTATGGTGCGCCCCCAGGGATTCGAACCCTGAACCAATGGATTAAGAGTCCACTGCTCTGCCGTTGAGCTAGAGGCGCTTGGCGGCCCGGCAGTGTACGGCCGGCCTGGTGCCGAGCCGCCACCACCGGGCGTTTGGGGTGAGCGAGGGGACTTGAACCCCCGACCTCCAGGGCCACAACCTGGCGCTCTAACCGAGCTGAGCTACGCCCACCATGGGACGTGACAGTCTGCCACCTCGCCCTGCGCACCGCACCGCCGGTTCGCCGCGGCCGCCCAGCGCTCCCACGTCGACGGCGTGAGCGCCGGCACGTAGCCTCCGCCGATGCCGCTCGACCCGCACACCAAGGCCCTGCTCGACCAGATGGAGGCACTCGGCGCGCCGCCGATCTGGAAGCTGGAGGTCGACCAGGCCCGGGCGTCGATGAACGCCATGGTGGCGATGATGGGCCCCGGCGAGGAGGTCGCCGAGGTCGAGGACCGCACGATCGACGCCGCCGGCCAGTTGCTCCCGGTGCGGATCTACCGCCCGGCCGAGGTCGGTGCGGGCCCGGCCCCGGCGTTGGTCTTCTACCACGGGGGTGGCTTCGTGATCGGTGGTCTCGACACCCACGATCGCGATTGCCGGGCGCTGGCCAACCGGGGCGGGTGCGTCGTGGTCTCGGTCGATTACCGGCTCGCCCCCGAGCACCCGTTCCCGGCCGCCGTCGACGACGCCGCCGCCGCCCTGCGCTGGATCGTCGACCACGCCGCCGACCTCGGCGTCGATGCCGACCGCCTGGCCATCGGCGGCGACTCGGCCGGCGGCAACATCAGCGCCGTCACCGCCCTGTGGGCGCGCGACGAAGGGATCGCGCTGCGCCTGCAGCTGCTGATCTACCCGGCCGTCGACTCGTCGGGCGACTACCCGTCGAGGGTCGAGAACGCCACCGGCTACCTGCTCGACCAGGAATCGATGGAGTGGTTCACCGAGCACTACTTCGGACCCGTCACCAACCGCGACGACTGGCGGGCCGCACCGATGCGCGCCGCCCGTCACGACGGCGTCGCGCCGGCGCTCGTGATCACCGCCGAGTACGACCCGCTGCGCGACGAGGGCGAGGCCTACGCGGCGAAGCTCGAAGCCGCTGGCGTGCCGGCGACGGTCACCCGGTACGACGGGATGGTCCACGGGTTCTTCGGCTTCGGAGCGATCGTGCCTGCTGCGCTCCCAGCGGTCGACGAGGCCGGCGCGGCGCTGCGCGCCGCCCTCCACGCCACCTGACCGGGCGAGCTCAACCGGCGGCCATCGCCGCCACGATGCGCTCGAGGACCGCCGGACCGGTGGCGAAGTTGAGCCGGGCGAACCCGACGCCGGCTGGCCCGAAGCGCGGTCCGGAGCTGACCTCGACCCCGCGCTGGCGGAACACCTCGGCCGGATCGTCGCCGAGGCCCAGCCGCCGGCAATCGAGCCAGGCCAGGTACGTGGCGTCCGGGACGGCGTAACCCACGTCCGGCAGGTGGTCGGCCAGGAGGTCGGCGAGGCGGTGCCGGTTGGCGTCGAGCTGGCCGCGCGACGGCCGCTTGCCACTCGTCGCCGTGCTCCCACGCCGCCTCGGTCGCCGCGACGCCCATCACGTTCGGTGCGCCGAGGTAGTGCGGCGGCAGCGCCCGCAGTTGTGCGTGCAGCTCGGCGTGTCCGGCGTGGAGGATCGCCCAGCGCATCCCGGCGAGGTTGAACGCCTTGGACGCCGACGTCACGGTGACCGTCCGAGCCTCGACGTCGGAACCGAGCGAGGCGAACGGGACGTGCGAGTGCGGGGGGTGGACGAGCTCGGCGTGGACCTCGTCGCTCACGACGGGGAGATCGTGGCGAGCGGCGAGCTCGGCCAGCTGTTCCAGCTCGGCCCGGTCGAAGACGTGCCCGACCGGGTTCTGCGGGTGGCACAGCAACAACAGGTGGGCCGGCTCGGCGGTCAGCCGCCGGTCGAGCTCGTCGTGGTCGAACGCCCACCTCCCGTCGACCAGCTCGGCCGTGACGTCGACGCGGCGTCGGCTCATCTTCTCGATCGCCGCCAGGAACGGGTAGTAGGCCGGGAGGTGGACGACGATCCGGTCACCCGGCCGAGTCAGGTGGTGGATCGCCGCCACGACGCCCTGCATCACGTCGGCCAGCTCGTGCAGCCGCTTCACGTCGGGCTCCCAGCCGAACCGCTGCGCCATCCGCCCGGCGAAGCGCTGGGGCAGTGCCGACCGGCCGATCCCCGGCCAGTTCGGGTAGCCGAGGTCGGTCGTCGCCACGGCGGTGAGGCGCTCGACGATCGGCGCAGCGACGGGGAAGTCCATGTCGGCGACCCATGCCGCCAGCCGCCCGTCGACGCTGGCCCACTTCGTGCCCGGTCGGGCCCGCACCTCGTCGACCGTCAGGTCGCCGAAGAGATCCCGTCCCGCCATCGATCGAATGCTGGCACGATGGCGCACCGATGATCGACGACCGGCGCCACCTCGACGCCATCGCCGACGCCGACCTGTTCCCGTACTGGTACGACGACGTCGACGAGCCCGACTCCAACCCGACGCTCGTGCGCAACGAGAGCTGCGACCTGTGCGTCGTCGGCGGCGGCTACACGGGGCTGTGGACGGCGATCGTCGCCAAGGAGCGCGACCCGGCACGCGACGTCGTCCTGATCGACGCCGCGGAGGTCGGGTCGGCGGCGAGCGGTCGCAACGGCGGCTTCATGGAGTCGACACTGACCCACGGGATCGCCAACGGGCAGCAGCGCTTCCCCGCCGAGCTCGAACTGCTCGAGCAGCTCGGCCTCGAGAACCTCGACGCCATCGAGAACGCCATCCACCGGTACGACATCGACTGCGACTTCGAGCGCACCGGTGTCATCGATGTGGCAACGACCGGTCACCCGCCGAGCTACCTGGACGAGCTGCGGGCGGAGGAGGACGAGCTGCGGCGTCTCGGCCAGGACGCCCGGTGGCTCGACACCGACGCGATGCGCGCCGAGGTCGACTCCCCCACCTACACCGGCGGGTTGTGGCGGATCGGCCGGGCTGCCCTGGTCGACCCGGCCCGGCTGGCGTGGGGACTGAAGTCGGCCGCCGAGCGCTTGGGCGTGCGGATCTACGAGGACACCAGAGCCGTCAGCCTTGATCGCGACGGCATCGGCGTACTCGTCGACACCCCGCTGGCGTCCGTCCGGGCGGCGCGCGTCGCCCTCGGCACGAACGCTTCGCGACCGCTGCTGCGCCGGCTGCGCCACTACGTCGCCCCGGTCTACGACTACTGCATGGTGACGGAACCGCTCACCGAGGCCCAGCTGTCCAGCATCGGCTGGCGCAACCGGCAGGGCCTGTCGGACATCCCCAACCAGTTCCACTACTACCGACTGACCGAGGACAACCGGATCCTGTGGGGCGGCTACGACGCCGTCTACTACTGGCGCGGCCGTGTCGCCGCCGAGCTGGAGAGCCGGCCGGCGACGTGGGCCAAGCTGAGCGCCCACTTCTTCGCCACGTTTCCCCAACTCGAGGGCGTGCGCTTCAGTCACATCTGGGGCGGGGCGATCGACACGTGCAGCCGCTTCTGCGTGTTCTGGGGCACGGCGTTGTCCGGCCGCGTGGCGTACGCCCTCGGCTACACGGGGCTCGGGGTGGCATCGACCCGCTTCGGCGCCAGCGTGATGCTCGACCTGCTGGACGGTGAGCGCACGGTGGCGTCGTCGACCGACTTCGTCAACAGCCGCCCGCTCCCGTTCCCGCCCGAGCCGTTCCGGTTCCTCGGCATCCAGGCCACGCGGTGGTCGCTGGACCGCGAGGACCGCAGCGGGAAGCGCAACCTGTGGCTGCGCAGCCTCGACCGCCTCGGGCTCGGCTTCGACAGCTGAGCACTGCCGGCCACGGGGACCAGCCTCGGGAGCGGCCGGTAGGTTGCCCCGCATGGACCCGCACGATCACGCCCACGACGATCCCGCGGGGCCGACCGAGCGCCCCGCCGATCCGGAGGTGCCCGAGGCCGACGGGCTGGAGCAGGAGCGGGAGGTCACCGAGGGCCAGCACCTCGACCCGGTCACCCGCGACCCGGAAGTCGCCGAGGCCGACGCCATCGAGCAGGCCATGGACCTGCCCGGAGACGTCGACGAGGAGCGCAGCCCCGGCTGACCCGAACCGCCCGCTCTGGGCGAGCGAGTACGTCAGATCCGTCGTGCTCGCTCACGCAGAACCCGGGACCTCGCTCAGTCCGAGGCGCCTCCAAGTCGAAGGTGCTGCATCCGCCACGAGGCCACGGCCAGCGCCACGGCCGACACGATGGCCAACCGCACGATCGCCCCGCCGCCCTGCGGGATCCCCTCGCGCACCAACCGGTTCGGTACGTCGAAGTCGACCAACCCGACGTACACGGCGCGCCCCTCCCAGGTCGGCGAGAGCTGGGCGATGCCGGTCAGCGCCGTCCCGAGCAGCCGTTCGATGAGGAACACGAACGCCAAGGACCACACGGCCGTGCGCCGGCTGATGCAGGCGATGCCGACGAAGACGGCGACGTAGGACACGGACTCCGCGGCGGCGGCCACGAACGCCGGCCACGTCCGCCCGGGAGCGCCGGCGGCGACCGCGGCCAGCGCGCACGCCGGTGCGATCGTCACCAGGGCGACCATCGATCCACCGATCCACCGCCCGACGACCAGCTCCCACGTCGGACCGGGCGACCGCCACGTGAAGTGGAACGTCCCGGCGCGCAGCTCGGCCCCGAGCACGGCGTCGCCGATCACCAGTGCGGCGATCGGCACCATCAGCCCGAAGATGCCCTCGGCGGCGACGTTGGAGAAACCCCGCTCGACGTTGCGGTACACCGCCCGAGCGAGCAGCCCGAACAGCACCGCGCCGCCGCAGGCGCCGAGCACGGCCGCCCACCGGCGCGGCGGGATGCAGGACCGCAGCGTGTACGCGATCACGGTCAGCAGCCGCGGCGGCGGCCGTCCACGGGCGGGCGCCGACGAGACCGGCGGGGTCGAGCGGGTCGCTCCCGGCGTCGGCGGCGCCAGTTCGCCGGTCATCGGACGAGCTCCCGGAACATGCTCTCCAGCGAGTCGTCGAGGGCTCGCACCTCGAGCAGCCGGACGTCGTGCTGGTGGGCGATGCGGGCCAGCGCGACGGCGACGTCGCGGGTCTGGGTGGTCTGCACCACCAGGCCGTCACGGGACCCGTCGATCGTCACACCGGCCACGGAGTCCAGGGCGACAAGAGACGCAGCCAACCTCCGGACGTCCGTCGCCCGCACCAGCACGTGCCGGGGCCGATCGTCCATGGCGTCGCGGATGGCCCGATGCCCGCCGGCGGCGGCGAGACGGCCGTGCACCACGACCACGACCCGCTCGGCCAGCCGCTCCACCTCCCCCAGCACGTGCGAGCTGACGATGACCGTGCGACCCTGGCGACCGAGCGTCGAGAACAGCTCGATCAGGCGCAGCCGCTGGACCGGGTCGGCGCCGTTCAACGGCTCGTCGAGGACGAGCACGTGCGGATCGGTCACCAGCGCGGCGGCGATCTTGGTCCGCTGGCGCATGCCCTTGCTGAAGCCGTCGACGCGCCGGCCGGCCACGTCGCGCAGCCCGACCACGCCGAGCGAACGATCTGGCGCGTCACGATCGGCCACGCGGTGCAGGTCGGCGACGTAGCGCACGAACTGGCGGGCCGTGAGGCCTGGCGGGACGGCCTCGTCTTCGGGCACCAGCGCCATGCGGCGGTGCACGGCGCGGCGGCGGCGCGGGTCAAGCCCCTCGATGCGGATGGCGCCCTGGTTGACCGGGATCATGCCCGTCATCGCCCGCATCAGCGTCGTCTTGCCGGCCCCGTTCGGGCCCAGCAGCCCGGTGACGCCCGGCCCGAACGAGCAGTTCACCTCCGACAGCGCGACCTTCTGACCGAACCAGATCGAGACGTCGTCGATCTCCACCGTGGGGTCGGCGACGAACGCCGGATCCCTGCGCCCGCCCTCGGCGACCACTGCGCTCATCGCTCGACCCATCGGTAGCGGCGCAACAGGACGGCCGCGGAGACCACCAGCACCGCCACGTAGACGGCCAGCGCCACCCACCCACCGTGCTCCACGCCGCCGAGCGGCGAGTCCGGGTCGACGTTGCCGAGGAAGATGACGTCACGCAGGTACAGCGGAAGGGCGAGCACGTTGATGACGGCGGCCATCGAGCCGCCTTCCCGCTCGAAATCGCGCAGGAGGACCGCTGCGGTGACGGACGTGACGAGGAACAGGCCGATGATCGTCGCCCCGGCCACGATCCGGCGGTCGGTCAGCGCGGAGATCGCCACCCCGATGATGGCGTAGTAGGCAGCCAGCAACGTGATCGCCGCCGGCACCTTCCACAGGACGTCCAGGTTGGCCGTGAAGTAGTCGAGCGAGCTGTCGCTGACGAGCATGTTGCCGACGAACAGCACTACCTGCGGGAGGAACGAGAAGGCAAAGAGGATCGAGAAGATCGCCGCGAACTTGGCCACCGCGTAGTCGAAGCCGATCAACGGGCGGGAGAACATCAGCGGCAGGACGCGCTGGCGCCGGTCGGGGCAGATGACGTCCGGGCAGACGATGGCAACGAACAGCAGCAGTGCCGCCGACACGCCGACGTACTCGCGATAGGTGACGATCTCGATGCGGTCGACGAACCGGTTGCGCGTCACGTAACCCACACCGACGTTGACGATGGCCGGGATCGTGACGATGCCGAGCAGCACGAACGGCGCCACCTTCTGACGCCATGACCGGCGGATGCCGAGCGCCCGTCGAATCGTTGCCCGGTAGAGCGCGAACGTCGCCGCACCACGCTGCCCCCGCGGTCCGGAGTACGGGCGGTAGCCACGGTCGTACACCGCGCCGGCGTCGAAGAGGGTCACGAACCGGTCCGGACGCGGTCGAGGAACACCTCGTCGAGCGAGGTGAGGCGGGTGGTCAGGCGGTAGAGGGGCAGCCCGAGCTCGGCCACGACGTCGCGCAAGCGATCGAGGTCGACGTCGCCGTTGATGGCGACCTCGACGACACCGCCGTCGACCGTGGCGTCGAGGGCCATCCGGCGCAGGCCGGCGACCAACTCCGCCGACTGCGTGCCGACGTCGACGGTGACGGAGCCGGTGCGCTCCAGCAGCGACTCGGTGGCGCCGGCGACGACCAGGCGTCCAGCGTCGATCATGACGACGTGGTCGCAGACGAGCTGGACGTCGTCGAGCAGGTGGGTGGCCATGACCGCCGAGATGCCGAACTCGCGCAGGCGGGCGACGAGCACCAGCATCTCCTCGCGACCCATCGGGTCGAGTCCGGCCGTCGGTTCGTCGAGCAGGACCAGCTCGGGGTCGCCGACGAGGGCTTGGGCCAACTTGGTCCGCTGGCGCATGCCGGTCGAGAAGCCGCCGATCGGACGGAACCGCGCCTCGTCCAGGCCGACGAGGTCGAGGATGTCCGACGCTCGTTGCCGGGCGGCCCGTGGTGGGAGACCGCCGAGCTCGCCGAACGTGGCCACCACGTCGGCGGCGGTCTGGTCGAGCGGGAGGCAGTCGTGCTCGGGCATGTACCCGAGGCGGGCGCGGATGCCGATCGGGTCGGTGGCGACGTCCCGGCCGTTGACCTCGATCGAGCCCGTCGTCGGGTGGGCCAGGCCGAGCAGCAGGCGGAACAGCGTCGTCTTTCCTGCCCCGTTGGCGCCGACCAGGCCGACCGAGCCGCGCGGGACCTCGATGGTCAGGTCGTCGAGGGCCGTGACGCCGGGGTAGCGCTTGGTCAGCCCGTCGATGCGCAGCAGCGGTCCGGCATCCACGGCGCCATGGAGTCTGCCAGAGGATCCGCCGGCGCGGCCGGCGCCTCAGCCCGTCGGCCAGCGGGCGACGATGTCGTAGCGGGCACCGGTCGGGGACAGCGTGCTGCGAGCGAGGACCACGTCGCGCACCGCGAACTGACCGTCGACCGGCTGCCCGAGCAAGGTGCAGTCGGCACCGCGTCGGCGGAGTCGGGCCAGCGTGATGTGCCCGGCGAACTCACGGTCCCCGGGCGGCCGCCCGACGCGCCGGGTGGCGGCGACCACCGTCGCGGCCAGAGCGCTCGCTCCGGCGACCGGGGCGATGATGCCGTCGCCGCCCAGACGTCGGACGCGCGGTCCGATGACGAGGCTCGCCACCGGCAGCACGACGCCGTCGAGCGCGGCGGGCACCTCATCCGGACGGATCGAGCCGAGGAACCGCAGGGTGACGTGCCAGTTCTCTGGCGGCGTCCAGCGGACGCCCGGTTCGTCCGGGCGGGGCAGCGCGGCGAGCCGTTCGACGATCTCGGCCGGCGGCCAGACGGCGAGGAACAGCCGGGCCGTCTCGTCGCCCGGCACCGACGGCGGCGTCAACCGGCGGCGGCGAGGCGCCGGTGCAGGTGGGCTCGCAGCTCGTCGGTGTCGTAGGACCGGTAGGCGCGGCGCTTGCGCTCGGCGGCGACCCCGAACGCCACGACGCCGGCCAGCGTCGCCAGGCCCAGGATCTTCCACAACCGCACGTGCGTACAGTACGACGCACCGTGGGCGAGGAAGTGAACGAGCCAACGACGAGGCAGCGGCGGCGCTGGTGGTGGCGTCGGCGGCGGCGGCGCGATCGCCTCGGTCGCAGCCACCCGATGACCATCCCGGCCGACGAGGCGATCAGCTCGGCGGTCACCGGCGACGTGTGGCTGTTCCGGGGCGCTCGGCTGGCCGATCGGGCGATGCGCGTCGCCACGAACGCCCCGGTCAACCACGTCGCCCTCGTCGTCGCCCTCGACGACCTCCCGCCCCTGCTCTGGCACACCGAGCTCGGCCAGTCGCTGGAGGACGTGTGGACGGGTGACCACCACCGCGGCGCCCAGTTGAACCGGCTCGACGAGGCGTTCCAGGTGTGGACGGGCAAGTACGGCCAGCGGGCCTTCGTGCGCCAGTTCAGCGGGGAGGTGACGCGGGCGATGGAGGACGAGCTGCTGCGGGTGATCGGCATGTACGACGGCCGGGCCTTCCCGACCACCCGCGGGTTGGTCGGCCGGTGGCTGTCGGGCCGCGTGCGCCACGAGGCGACGGGCGAGGCCGTCTACTGCGCCCAGCTGCTGGCCATCACGTTCCGTCGGATGGGCCTGCTCGACCCCAAGCACCCGTCGAACTGGTACGACCCGGGAAAGTTCTGGAGCGGCGACAAGCTGACGTTGCGCGACGGCGCCAGCCTCGGCGCCGAGCTCGAGGTCGTCCAGCCCTGACCGCTGACCCCCGTTCTGGCCGTCACAACCGACTCACAACGGTCGTTTGCCACGGCCAGAACGGGGGTCAGGGGGCGATGCCGAACTTGCGGTAGCGCTGCGTCATGGTGATCGGCAGCTCGACCGGTTGGCCGGCGCGGATGGCGGCGACGTGCTCGCTGTCGGCGGACCAGACGTGGCACGTGTCGAGGTTGGCCTGCAGCATCCGCGCCCGGTCCTCGGCGGTCGGCCCCAGTCGTTCACCACCTGGCCCGGGGACCTGACTGCGGGCGACGCCGTGCATGGACCACGTGCACTGCACCGCCACCGGGGCCATCGCCAGCAGCAGGGCAGTGGTGTGGGTGCAGCCACGCGGCCCGCCGAACAGCTCGCGCACCCGGTGGGTGAACCCGCGGGCGATCGACAGCCCGACGAGCCCCTGGTAGGAGGTGGTGACGGCCGGGCAGGCCGTGTGGGGGTGGGCCTCGAACAGCACGTCGGCGCCGGTGATGACGAGGGACGGGAAGGCCACCCGCAGCTCGACCTGCATGTGGTGCATCGTCAACGGGTCGGGGTCGCCCTCGACGTACAGGCCCGGCGGCTTCTGGTCGCGGACCGCACCGCGGATCAGCAGTTCCTCGTCGCTGACCCGGTAGCCGCGCACCCGGTACTCACGATCGTGCAGCACGTCCATGCCCTCGGGATCGGGCGGCAGGATCGGATCACTGGCGAACATCGAGCCATGCGTACCCGCCCGGGCCGGCCCGCGTCGACCCGGGGTACGCATCTGATGCGGCCGCCGATGCGCCTGGAGGCGCCGGCGTGCCGAACCGGCGGTCGCCGCTGAACGACGCGATCTGGGTACCTTGCCGCCATGATCGAGCCGTTCACGCTGACCGGCTCCGTGGTGCAGCTGGTCCCGCTCGATCGCCACCACGTCGACGCACTGGCCGCCGCAGCACAGAGCGAACGGTCCACCTACGACTTCACCGAAGTACCGAGCAGCCCGGCCCACGCCGCCGACTACGTCGAGCGGCTGCTCGCCGATCGTGATGCCGGCCTGATCGTGCCGTTCACCCAGCGGCGGATCGCGGGCGGGAACCTCGTCGGCTGCACCCGGTTCATGGAGCTGCGCTGGTGGCGGGGTCGGCCGCACCCTGACGAGGTCGAGATCGGGGGCACCTGGCTGGCAGCCGACGCCCAGCGCACTGGCATCAACACCGAGGCCAAGCTGCTGCTCCTGCGCCACGCGTTCGACGTGTGGGACGTGACCCGGGTGGCGCTGTGCACCGACGCCCGCAACACCCGCAGCCGCGCCGCGATCGAGCGGATCGGCGCCCGCTTCGAGGGCATCCTGCGGCACCACCGGCCGTCGCACGTGGTGGGTGAACGAGGCCAGCCGCGCGACTCGGCGATGTTCGCCATCACGGACGACGACTGGCCGGCGGTCGCCGCCGAGCTCGAACACCGGCTGGAGGCCTGACGGGTGGACGTGGTGATGGTCACGGCGCACCCGCACGCCGACTCGTTCACGGCCGCGGCCGCTACCGCGGCCCGCCGCGGGATGCAGCGCGCCGGCCACTCCGTCGTCGAGCTCGACCTCTACGCCATCGGCTTCGTGCCGGCGATGAGCGCGGCCGAGCGCGCCGCGTACCACGAGGCGACGCCGCTGATCGACCCGATGACCATCGAGCACGCCCGCCTGGTCCGCAGGGCCGGCGCGCTCGTGTTCGTGTACCCGACGTGGTGGGGCGGCCCACCCGCCGTCCTACGCGGCTGGCTCGAACGGGTGCTCGTCCCCGGCGTCGCCTTCCGGTTCGACGAGCGCGGCAAGGTGGTGCCGGCGATGACCAACGTCCGGCGGATCGTGGGCGTCAGCACGTACGGGTCGCCGCGCCGCTACGTCCGGTTGATGTCGGACGGCGGCCGCCGGATGCTGGTGCGGGCGCTGCGCATGAACTGCGGATGGCGAGCCTCGACGAAGTGGCTGGCGATGTACTCGACCGACACGTCGACCGCGGCCGAGCGGGAGGCGTTCCTCGAGCGCGTCGAACGGTCGATGGCACGGCTCGGGCGGCGGCGATGAACACCCTCGTCGTCTACTGCCACCCGGATCCGGCGTCGTTCACCGCGGCGTGCCGTGATCGCGTGCTCGCCGCGCTCGCCCGACGGGGCGACGACGTGCGCGTGCACGACCTGTACGCCGAAGGGTTCGACCCGCTCTTCTCCGCCGAGGAGCGGTCCCGCCACCTCGAACCCGGCGCGGCGCCGGCCGTCGCCACCCATGCCGAGGACCTGCAGTGGTGCCGCCAGCTGATCCTCGTGCACCCCACGTGGTGGAGCGGGCAGCCGGCGATGCTCAAGGGCTGGATCGACCGCGTGCTCGTCAACGGTGTGGCGTGGCACCTCCCGCCCGGGGGCAACCGCCTGCGGGCCGGCCTGCGCAACGTGCGGCGCATCGTGACCGTGACCTCGCACGGGTCCAGCAAGCTGACCAACGCCCTCGAGGGCGAGGTCGGCAAACGACTGGTGGGCCGGATGCTGCGCTCGTTGTGCCACCCGCTGGCGCGGACGAAGTGGATCGCCTTCTATGGCATCGACACGGCGACCGCCGAGCAGCGAGCGGCGTTCCTCGACCGCATCGATCGGGCCCTGCGGTGACCGTCATTGCGCTCCCCGGCCACACCACGTGCAGCCTGCGCAGTCGCTGGCCGCTCGCTCGCTGGCGCTCGCTCGCTCGCACGGTCGAACGGGCCCTGCGGTGACGGCTCCGCGGATCCTGCGCCTGCGCGACGAGCTGGCCGAGGTCGGGGTGGCCATCGACCCCACCGATGACTGGGGCTCGTTGCTGCTCGCCGAGCTCGACTACGCGTTGCGGCCGCGCCTGCACGAGCGCCGGGTCCCCAGCGTCGGAGCGATCATCCAACCGACGACGCCTCCGGAGTCCTGGGAGCGGGCGACCCGCCTCGTCGTCACGCTCCGTCCCGTGGAGTCGATGCCGCTGAACGGCGTCGCGACTGTTCGCCGACGGCATCTCGAGCTGGCTGATCCGCACCGCCGACGGTGCCGACGAGTGGGCGGTGTTCGACCGGCCGGCGGGGTCCGAGCGGGATCTCGTCGTGCTCTCCGAGGCGATGGGGGCGACCGTCGTGCAGCGCCACCCGAACGGGACGGTCCGGGTGATCGGCCCGTTCGGCGTGCTGCGCTGGGAGGGGCTGCGATGGCAGCACGAGCCACCCGTGTCCGAGTGGATCGATGCGGTGGCGGCGATGGCCGAGCAGCCGGCGCGCGAGGTGCTGGAGACGCTGCTCGAGTTCGCCGTGCACGACCTCGGCGCCCGCGGCATCGGAGCGTTGCTCGTGTACCGCCCAGACGGCCATCCGCCCGGCGAGTTCCAGCTCCGCCTGCCCGAACCGCCGGCGCTCGACGTGCGTCAGCCGGCCGACCTCGCACCACTGCGCCACGCCCTCGCCCAAACCGACGGAGCGGCCGTGCTCGACGGCGACGGCCTGTTGCGCCAGCTCGGCGTGCGCCTGGTGCCGAGCCCGCACGCCGAGGCCGAGGTCGCCAGCCTGCGCGGCATGCGCCACACCTCGGCCCGCCGGTACAGCTTCGACGACCCGACGGCCACGGTGATCGTCGTCAGCGAGGACGGCCCGGTGACGGTGCTCCGCGGTGGTGACGTGATCGGGACGTCACCGGCTCGCGGCGTGTTGATCACGCCGGACATGACCCCGTAGAGCATCCGGTGGACCACGTCTTGTCGTCGGCGCTGGGCGCCGCAGTGGGCGCCCCGGTGCGCTCGAGCAGCCGAGTCCACGGTGGCGACGTGGCGCTTGCCTACCGCTGCGAGCTGGCCGACGGCCGCCGGGTGTTCGCCAAGACCCACCTCCGGCCGCCACCGGGGTTCTTCTCCACCGAGGCCAGCGGGCTGACCTGGCTGGCAGCGCCGGCAGTGGTCCCCGTGGCCGAGGTGCTGGCGGTCAGCGACGGGGATCCGGCGTTCCTCGCCCTGTCGTGGATCGACACGGGCGGCGGCCGGCCGGACGAGGCGCGGCTCGGACGGCAGCTCGCTGCGCTGCACCGTGCCGGCGCTCCGTGCTTCGGGCGCACCGACCGGCGGACGACGGGCAGCCGCGCCCTGCCCAACGAGCCGACGAATGACTGGGCCGAGTTCTACGCCTCGTGCCGCCTGCTGCCGCTCGCCCGCATGGCCCGCGAGGCCGACGCCTTGGCGGCGTCGACGATCGCCGAACTCGAGGCGCTGGCCGGGCGCCTCGACCGGTTCGGTGCCGCCGACGAGGGGCCGGCGCGGCTGCACGGCGACCTGTGGGCCGGCAACCGCCTCGTCGACCGCCGGGGCACGAGCTGGCTGATCGATCCCGCCGCCCACGGCGGGCACCGCGAGTTCGACCTGGCCATGATGCGCCTGTTCGGCGGGTTCTCCCCGGCCTGCTTCGCCGCCTACCAGGAGGTGTTCCCGCTGGCCGAGGGGTGGGAGGACCGCGTCCCGCTCCATCAGATCGCGCCGCTCGTCGTGCACGCCATCAAGTTCGGCGGCGGCTACGGCCCCGCCGCGACGGCGGCCATCGCGCGGTACGTCAGCTGAGGTCGCGGCGCGCTGAGCGATGAGCGGTCGCTGACCGCTCATCGCTCATCTCATCGTCGCCAACGCACCGGCCACCTCGGCGGCGACGGCGGCGTTGTGCTCGGCGAGGGCCAGGTTGGCGGGCACGCTGCGCCCCGCCGTCGCCTCGGCGATGCGGCCGAGCACGAACGGGGTCACCGCCGCCCCGCTGGTGCCGGCGTCGGCGGCGTCGGCCAGCGCCCGTTCGACGGCCTCGTCGAGCGCCGCCTCATCCAGCTCGTCGGCCGGCGGGATGGGGACCGTCAGCAGCACGCCGACGTCGACGCGCGCCCGGTTGGTCAGGACCGCCGCCACCTCGGCCGCCGACTCGACGCGATGGGCCACCGGCACGCCCGACGACCGGACGTAGAAGGCCGGGAACCAGTCGTGGCGCCAACCGAGCACCGGCACGCCGACCGTCTCCAGGTGCTCCAACGTGCGGGCCAGGTCGAGGAACACCTTGGCGCCGGCGCAGACGGTCACCACGGGGTGGCGGGCCAGGGCATCGAGATCAGCCGACACGTCACCGGTGCGCTCGACGCCTCGGTGCACGCCGCCGATCCCGCCGGTGGCGAAGACCGAGACGCCGGCCGTGGCGGCGAGGGCAAGCGCGCCGGAGACGGTCGTCGCGCCCACATCCCACGATTGGGCGACGGCGACGGCGAGGTCGCGCTCGGCCGTCTTGCGCGCCGGCCCGAGGATCCGTCCGTGCTCTGCGGCGTCCAGGCCGACGCGCGGCCGCCCGTCGACGACTGCGGTGATGGCGGGCACCGCGCCGCCGGCGCGGATGGCGGCGAGGCAGCGTTCCAAGGCCTCGGCGTTGGCCGGAGACGGCAGGCCGAGGTGGGAGAAGATCGTCGACTCCAGGGCGACGACCGGCGTGGCGTCGCCGATGGCGGCGGCGACCTCGTCCGACACGACGGGTCGGATCATCGGTCGGACTCTGATCTCACGAACCGGCTGACGGCCTCGATGTGGGTGGTGTGCGGGAAGGTGTCGATGACCTCGGAACGCTCGTGCCGGAAGCCCGCGCCGGCGAGCAGGCGGGCGTCGCGAGCCAGCGACGCAGCGTCGCAGCTGACGAGGACGAGCACCGGCGTGCGGGTCCGGGCCAGCGCGTGCACCCCCGGCTTGCCCAGCCCGCTGCGCGCCGGGTCGGCCACGACGACGTCGATCGAATCGTCGGCGGGAGCGTGCCAACCCCCGAACTCGCCGCGCACGACCTCGGCCCGTCGATCGTGCAGGTTGCGCACGGCGTCGGCGACGGCGGTGCGAGCCGTCTCGATGGCGATGATCCTCGTCGGTGCGGCCGTCGCGCAGGCCGCCAGCATCCCGACCCCGCAGTAGGCGTCGACGACGAGGTCGGCGCCGTCAAGTTCGGGCGCAGTGCGGCGGACCGTGTCGGCGAGCAGTTCGGCGGCAGCCGGGCCGGACTGGAAGAACGACCCCATCGACACTTGCAACCGGCGGGCCGAGACGTCCTCGTCGAGCCGCGCCGACGACCCCGTTGCGGTCTCCGGGGGGAGGCCGTGGACCGCGCCGATCGCCCGGTCCCAGCGCGCCGCCAGCGCACCCGTCGCCGCCGACACCCGCAGCGTGAGCTCCACCCCCGGATCGAGGCGCAGTTCCGGCAGCAGCGCGGCGAGGTGCGGATGGGCGACGAGGCAGGCAGGCGCGGCGACGACGTCGTGCGAGCTCTCGGAGCGGAAGCCGACCCGGCCGTCGGCGTCGGCGGCGACCCGGACCGTGGTCCGGTACCCCTCGGACGGGACGGCCCCACCGTGGTCGACGACCGGTGCCGCCACGCCGCCGGTGCGGCGCAGCGCGTCCGTGACGATCTCGACGCGGGCCGCCCGCTGGGCCTCGAGGGTGAGGTGTTGCCAACCGCAGCCCCCGCATCCGGCCCGGCGCGAGGCGCACGGCGGCGTGACCCGGGCCGGCGATGCCTCGATGACGGCGACGGTGACGGCTCGGGCCCAATCCTTCTTGGCCGTCAGGACCTCGGCCTCGACCGTCTCCCCCGGCACGCCGCCGCGCACGAACACCACACGACCCGAGTCGTCACGAGCGATCGCATCGCCACCGGCGACGAACCGGTCGGGGTGCAGGAGCAGGGTCGTCACCGCCGCGGATGCTACGGCCGGGTACGTTCCGTGCTCGATGGCTCGACCGATCGAGATCGCCCCGTCGGTCCTGCCCGCCGACTTCGCCCGGCTCGGCGACGAGGTCGTCGCGCTCGAGCAGGCCGGCGTCGACGTCATCCAGTGGGACGTGATGGACGGTCAGTTCGTCCCCAACCTGACGTTCGGCCCCGACGTCATCGCCTCGGTGCGCGATCGAGTGGCCGTCCCGTTCGAAGCCCACCTCATGGTCCTCACACCGGAGGTCCTCGCCCAACGCTTCGTCGATGCCGGGTGCCGGCGCCTGATCGTGCACGCCGAGTCGACCACCCACCTGCACCGGACGCTGGGCATGATCCGCGACGATCTCGGCGCCGCCGCCGCCGTGGCGATCGTGCCGTCCACGCCGCCGGTGGCCATCGCCCACGTCCTCGACCTGGTCGAGCTGGTGCTGGTGATGACCGTCAACCCCGGCTTCGGCGGGCAGCCGTACCTGGCGTCGATGGAGCCGAAGGTCACCGAAGTGGCCCGGATGCTCGCTGACCGGGGCCTCGCCGACGACGTCGACATCGAGGTCGACGGCGGCATCGCCCCCGCCACGGTGGCCGGCGCCGTCGCCGCCGGGGCCAACGTGCTGGTCGCCGGCACCGCCCTGTACCGCGACCCCGATGGCCTCGGCCACGCCGTCGCCGACCTGCGCCGGCGCGCCGAGGCCGCCCGGCCGGCGTGACGGCGGGCGAGGGCGATCTGTGAGCGACGCGTGCGGAGGTGAGCCGGCTCGGCTCACGGTTCGTCGCCGTCAGCTCGCCGATGAACGCCAGCCGCTGCGGCGAGCGATCAGTGCCGCCTGCGACCGATGACACCCCGTCCGTAGGGTCGACGACGTGCCCATCGACGTCACCGTGACCACCCACGGCGCCGCCGCGCTCGACGCGTTGGCGGCCGCGGTGCGCCGCGCCAAGGGCGGCGACCCGCTGGCGCCCGTCACGATCGTCGTCCCCAACAACACGGTCGGCGTCATGGCCCGCCGTGGCCTCGGCCGTCGTGGCGGCGTCGCCGCGGTGGAGGTCTTGACCCTGTTCCGGGTCGCCGAGCTGCTCGCCGCGCCAGCCCTGCGCGCCGCCGGCCGGCGCCCCGTGTCCACCCCCATCGTCGACCTCGCCGTCAAGCAGGTGCTGGCCGACGCGCCCGGCCGCTACGGGTCCGTGCGCACCCACCCGTCGACCGTGGTCGCGCTGCGCGACGTGTGTCGCGAGCTGCGGATCACCGGCCCCGGGGCGGTCGAGGCGTTGGCCCGCACCCGGCGCGGGGCGGAGCCGGCGCGGGTCGCCGCGTCGGTCGCCGAGCGCCTGGCCGGCGACTGGTACGACGAAGGTGACCTGCTGGCCGGCGCCGTCGCCGAGCTGCGGGCCGGCGCGCCCCGGCGGTTCGCCCGGGTCATCGTCTACCTCCCCGAGCTGCTCCGGCCGCTCGAACAGCGCCTCCTCGCCGCCCTCGGGGAGGCCGGCGCCGTCGAGCTGGTCGTCGCCACGTGCGGCGACGAGCATCCCGACGTGGACCGCTCCACGGCCGAGCTGGTCGAGCGGCTCACCGGTGAACCCGTCGTGGCCGCGCCGGTGACGCTGGCCGGTGAGGCACCGAAGGTCGAGGTCGTGTCGACCACCGACGCCGACGACGAGGTCCGCCTCGCCGTCCGGGCGCTCGTCGACGCGGCTCGACGCGGGGTCCGGTTCGACCGCATGGCGGTGCTGTGGCCGAGCGACCGTCCGTACGCCCGCATGGTCGAGCACCAGCTCGAGGCGGCCAGGATCCCGTGGAACGGACGTCCGGGCACCCAGACCACCGAGCTGATGGTCCCACGGGTCCTCGCCGACCTGCTCGAGCTCGACCGGCGTGGCCTGCGCCGGACCAACCTGATGACGCTGCTCGGCGACGTGCCGGCGCGGCGACGTCCGCGGCGCGCCGGTCCCGACGGCGCGTTGGGAGCGCATCGGCCGCCGGGCCGGCATCGTGCGCGAGGCGGACTGGGAGCGTGGTCTGCGCTTGGCCCACGTCGATGCCGCCGCGCACCGGCCGTACGACGTTGCGGCCGTCGAGTCGTTGACCGAGCTGGTGGCCGAGCTGCGTGCGGCGCTCGGCGACCCAGCCGAGCGGCGGTCGTGGGAGGAGTGGGTGCAGTGGTGCCACGCCCGGCTCGACCGGTGGTTCAGCCCCGCCGCACTCGACCGGCTGGAGGGCGACGAGCGCACGGCGTGGGAACTGACCCAACGCGTCCTCGACCGCCTGGGGCACCTCGACGCCATCGGCGCGCCCGTCACGCGCGCCGAGTTCAGGGCCACGTTCGTCGCCGAGCTGGAGGTCACCCCGGCCCGCCACGGCACCGTCGGCGACGGCGTGCACATCGGCTCGGTATCGGGCGCCATCGGCCTCGACCTCGACCTCGTCGTGCTGGTCGGCGCGGCGGACGGCCTGCTGCCGCCTCCCCCCGCTGTCGACCCGCTGCTCGGCGAGGCCGAGCGGGTGGCCGCCGGGCTGCCCGCCAACGCGACGCGTGTGGAGCGGGCCCACCGCCACTTCGTCGCCCTCACCGCAACGACGCCCGACGTGCTGGTCACGGTGCCCCGCGGCGATCTGCGCGTCGCCTCCGTCAACCACCCGTCGCGATGGCTCGACGCGGTTCCGGCGGTGGTGCGCTCGGTGGACTCCCACGCTCACGCACTTGCGTCGACCGAGTTCCCGGTCTCGGCCGCCGAGCACCGGACCCGCGACCTCTGGGCGGCGGCGCGGGCCGGCCAGGACGTCCGCCGCCACCAGCTGGCCTCGGGCGACCATGTGCTGGCCAGGGCGCTGGCACTGCGCGACGGCCGGGCCAGCGACGGGTTGACCGTGTTCGACGGCGACCTGTCGTCATTGCCCCCGCCCCGGCTCACCGGCCCGGTGTCGCCCACCCAGATCGAGCTGTGGCGGACCTGCCCGCACGCCTATTTCGTCCGCTACCTGCTCGGCGTCCGGCCGATCGACGAGCCGGAGGCGATCGAGATCCTCTCGCCGCTCGACCGGGGCAACGCCATGCACGAAGCCATCGACCGGCTGCACCAGCGGGTGCTGGCTCACGAGCTCCCGGACCCGGCACCGCGCGGCTGGACCGACGTCCACCGGGCCGCCCTCGCTGGCCTCGCCGCCGAGGTCACGGCCGAGCTGCAAGCGTCCGGACGGTCCGGTCGGGCGGCATCGTGGGCCAACGAGCGCACGGCGATCATCGACGAGCTCGACGAGTGGCTGGTCAGCGACGCCGCCCGCTGGGCCGGACGATCGATCCGGTGCTCCGAGGCGTCGTTCGGCCGGGCCGGCGAGGTCGAGGTGCCGATCCGACTGGCCGACGGCCGCACGATCCTGTTCGCCGGCCGGATCGACCGCATCGACCAGCTGCCCGACGGCACGTTGGTGGTCACCGACCACAAGACCGGCAAGGCCGACCAGTACCGCGCCGTCGGTCCGGACGATCCCACCGTCGGCGGGACCCGCTTCCAGCTGCCGGTGTACGCCGCCGCGGCCAAGGCGCTGACCGGCGAGCCAGCGGCGGTGGTACGGGCCGAGTACGCCTTCCTGCGGCGCGGGCAGTTCCAGCGCATCGGGGTGACGTTCGACCCCGAGGCGTGGGACGCCGTGCGCAGCGAGCTGGCCGAGGTCGCCGACGGAATCGACGCCGGGTTCTTCCCGGCCCGACCGGCGGCGCCGGAGTGGCGGCGGTTCGTTGACTGCTGGTTCTGCGAACCCGACGGCCTCGGCACCGCCGATCGGTGGTCGCAGTGGGAGCGCAAGCGCCACGACGACCGGCTGGCCCGGTGGTTCGCCGACCCCGAGGACGGAGGTGAGGTGCTGACATGAGCGAGCGAGTCTTCGAGCGAGCGAACCATCAGGCACGGTCTTCGGCTCATTGGTGCACCAGCTGTACGTGTGATCCGTCGAATGACGCCAGGGTGCACCAATGAGCGAGCGAGTCTTCGAGCGAGCGAACCATCAGGCACGGTCTTCGGCTCATTGGTGCACCAGCTGTACGTGTGATCCGTCGAATGACGCCAGGGTGCACCAATGAGCGGCCAACTGTCGCTGGACCTCGACGCACCGGCGGCTCCCGACCCGCCGCCGGACGCCGCGGCCCGGGCGAGCATCCGGGATGCCACCTCGGCCACCATGTTCGTCGAGGCCGGCGCCGGCACCGGGAAGACCACCGCGCTGGTCGGGCGGATCCTCACGCTGATCGACGACGGCGTGGACATCGAGGCGATCGCGGCGATCACGTTCTCGGAGAAGGCGGCGGCGGAGCTGCGCCACCGCTTGCGCGCCGAGCTGGCCCGCCGAGGTCATCGAGCTGCGTTGGACGGTCTCGACCGGGCGGCCATCGGCACCCTGCACGCCTTCGCCCGGCGGCTGCTGTTCGAGTTCCCGATCGAGGCCGGATTGCCGCCGGGGTTCGTCGTACTCGACGAGCTGGAGAGCCGGCTGGCCCTCGACGAGCGTTGGGAGGACCTCCTCGACGAGCTCTTCGACGACGCGTCCAGATCGGTCGCGCCTGGGCTCACCGCGGCCGAGCTGATGCAGCTCTGTGACTGGAACAAGCTCGGGGGCACGGCCGGGCTGCGCAGGATCAGCGAGGAGTTCCAGGCCAACTGGGACCTCGTGGAGGCACGAGTCGAGCTCGATCCCCCGCAACGCCCCGGCGGTGCCGACCGGGGGTGGACGGAGGCGCTGCGAGAGGTGATCAGCACCCCGACGCCCGAGGAGGATCGTCAGACCAAGGTCCTGGCCCAACTGGCGACGATCGCCGAGGAGCTCGAACGGGATCACCGCCTGGGCGCCACGCTCGCCGCCCTCGAGCTGGTGCGCAAGGCGGTTGGCAACCCGCAGAAATGTGGTGACAAGGTCAAGTGGCGACACCTCGGGCCGGCCGCCCTTGAAGATCTGCGGGCGGCGGAGGCGGCCCTCGTCGGTGCGGTCGAGGCCGAGCTGCGGCGCTGGCGGCAGTACCAGGAGGCCGTGGTCGGTGCGATCGTCGGGCGGTTCGTGCTCGACGGTGCCCGGGCCCGAGCCGACGCCGGAACCCTGGAGTTCCACGACCTGCTCGTCCTGGCCCGCCGGCTGCTGGCTGGCGACGCCGACGTGCGGCGCACCCTCCACGACCGGCTGCGGTGCCTGCTGCTCGACGAGTTCCAGGACACCGACCCGATCCAGTTGGAGATCGCCACCCGCCTGACCGCGCCGCCGGGCGATCAGGCGAGCGACAGCGAGACGTTGACCCCGACGCCGGGCCGTCTCTTCGTGGTCGGCGACCCGAAGCAGTCGATCTACCGGTTCCGGCGAGCCGACATCGCCACGTACCTCGCCGCCAGCGCCCGGCTGGCCGAGCGCCACGAGACGCTGACCGCCAACTTCCGCTCGTCGAGGGCGGTCATCGACTGGATCAACGGCGTCTTCTCGACCGTCATCGAGCCCCGGGCCGGCGTCCAACCGGCCTACACCGCGCTCGACACGTGCCGGCAGGGCCCGGTGGACCACGGCACGGTGACGGTGCTCGGCACCGACGTCCACGCCGACGACGACCTCCGAGCCAGGGAGCTGCGCGAGCGTGAGGCCGACTCGGTGGCCGCCACCGTCGCCGCCGCCCTGCGCGAGCGATGGCCGGTCGGCGACGGGGACGGCGGTCTGCGACCGTGTCGCGCCGGCGACGTCGCCATCCTGCTCCCGGCCCGCACGTCGCTGCCGATGCTCGAGACCGCGCTGGCGCGCGTCGGCGTCGCCTATCGGGCCGAGAACTCCACGGTCGTGTACCTCGCCCCAGAGATCCGCGACCTCCTCGGCGTGCTGCGGGCTGCCGCTGACCCGACGGACGAGTTGGCGCTCATCGCTGGGCTTCGCTCCCCGATCTACGGGTGCAGCGACGTCGAGCTCTACGAGTGGCGGCGCGCCGGCGGCCGGTGGAACCCGTTCGCCGAGACGCCTCCGGGTCTCGATGACCACCCCGTCGCCGAGGCACTGGCCGACGTGCGAACCGTCATCACTGCCATCGGCCACGCCGGCCCGGCCGAGCTCATCGAGCAGCTCGTCGAGCGGCGGCGGGTGCTGGAGGCAGCCCTCGGCGGTCCCGACGCCCGTGACGTGTGGCGGCGCATCCGCTATGTCGTCGATCAGGCCCGGGCGTGGACCGATGCGGGCGGGCGGGGGCTGCGGCGCTACCTGCGATGGGCGAAGTACCAAGCTGCCGACGGTCGGGCCGGGGACACGATCCTGCCCGAGCACGACCACGACGCGGTGCGGGTGATGACCATCCACGCGGCGAAGGGGCTGGAGTTCCCGATCACCGTCGTGTCGGGATTGAGCACGCGCATGCAGGCGCGCACCTCGATGTCGGTCGTGTGGCCTCCGGGGGGAAGCTGGGCGCTGGCCCAGAAGGACCACCCGCTGTTCGACGAGTACCGACCGCTCGACGAGCAGATGAGCGACGCCGAACGCCGGCGGCTGCTCTACGTCGCCTGCACGCGCGCCGTCGACCACCTCGTGGTGTCGCTGCACCGCCAGCCGGAGAAGGTCGACGAGGGCACGGCCAAGGCGACCAGCGCCACCGTGCTGGCCGAGGCTGGCGCGGCAGAGCACGGCGCCGTGCCAAGCGTCGACCGCAGCAAGGTCGCCGACCCGCCACCGCCGGTCCAGCCGCTGGCGCTGGCGTGGGCCGATCGGGAGCAGTGGGACGCCGAGCGCCGTCGCGCCTTGGCGGTCGCGTCGGTCCGCTCGGTCACGTCGGCCACGCGCCTGGCCCACGACGCCATCCCGGGGACTGAGCTCGTCGCCGGCCCGCCGGCCAGCGACGACCCGGGGCTGCGCAAGGACGGTGTCGACCTCGACCTGCCACCGTGGCAGCGCGGCCGGTATGGCACGGCGATCGGGCGAGCCGTTCACGCCGTCCTGCAGGATGTCGACCTCCAGGAGGGCAAGGACGTCGAACGGCTGAGCGCCGCCCAGTGCGCCGCCGAGGGAATCTTCGGCTTCGAGCCGCGCGTCGCCGCGCTGTGCCGGTCGGCGCTCGCCGCGCCGATCGTGCGCGCTGCGGCGACCGGGGGGGAGCACTGGCGTGAGCTGTTCGTCGTCGCCGAGCTCGGTGGCACCGTGCTCGAGGGGTACGTCGACCTGCTCGTGCGCACATCGACCGGGCTGGTCATCGTCGACTACAAGACGGATCGCTGGAGAGGTGCCGCCGACCGATCGGCCCGATCGACTCGCTACCGGCGCCAGCTCGCCGCCTACGGCGTTGCCCTCGGGGGGCTGCTGCCCGAGCCGATCAGCGGTGGCGTCATCGTGTGGTGCCGGACCGACGGACCGGCCGACGAAGTGCCCGTCGACCGCTGGGCAGCGGCCATGCAGGAGGTCAGCGCGACGCTGCTGGCGGGCTGACGGCGGCCATTCCCGTTTTGTTCATCGGGGTGGGCTGCCGTGAGGCTCGCTGCGCTCGCAAAGCCATTGGGATTTCAGACGTCCTTGCGACGGGCGGCGCGGACCTCGCGGGTCTGGCTGGCCGTCGTCACCACCGAGGCCACGCCCTTGCCCATGCCGGTCAGGATCCAGCGCACGGTGGCCAGGCCGAAGACGATCGCCAACGCGATGGCGACCGGCAGGAGGATCGCCCGCAGGACATCGCCCTTGGAGTTGGCCAACGGATCGAGGACGCCGGCGGCGACGTTGGTGCCGTCGGTGTTCAGGGTGCGTACCGGCTCGTCCAACCGCGGGCACGAGATCTCGTTCTCGGTGACACCGATCACGTCGTCTCCGGCGAACAGCGGCTCGGTCACCCGCACCCGGGAGGCCAGCGTCGACGCACCGTCGGGAGCGGTGGCGCCGATCAGGTACTGGGTGTCCTCGGACAGGAACCGCGTGTCGTCGCCGTATCGCACGTCGACGAGCCCGCCGAAGGCATAGGGCTGGAGGTCGCCGGCACGGAGCTGGTCGATCCGGTAGCGGGCCGTCTGGAAGTCGGTGTCGACGACCGTGCCGAGGAACACGACCTGGGCCAGCTCCGGGGTCGGGCAGCCCTCGGGGATGGGCATCGGCCAGCGCCGGCCGGACGACTCGGCAGCGGAGGCGCCGGCCGCCGGCTGGTCGTCGGGCTCCGGCGGGGGCGGCACGGCGGACGCCGGCGCGCCGGGTGTCAAGAACGACGCCAGCAGCGCGACGGGGACGAGGTGTCGCCAGGTTGGCCGCACTGCGCCAACGCTACGCGACCACCCCACCCGCCAACGGTCACCCGTCTTCCGTTTACGTCCGGATCCTGGTCGCACGGTCGACCAGGATTCGGACGTAAACGCGCTCGAACGGCTAGCGGCCCTTGAACTCGGGTTGCCGCTTGTCGACGAAGGCGCGCACCGCTTCGGCCGTGTCACCGGTGCCGAAGTTCACACTCTGCGCCGCGCCCTCGTCGTCAAGGGCCTGCTCGAGCGTGACCCCGATCGCGTTGTCGAGCAAGCGCTTCGTCTGGGCCAGGGCGATCGGCGGGCCGGCGGCCAGGCGGTGGGCCCAGTCGTCGACGAAACCATCGAGCTCGCCGTCGGGGACCACACGGTTGACGAGCCCGATCCGGTCGGCCTCGGCGGCGTCGATGATGTCGGCGAACAGGGCCAGCTCCTTGGCGCGGTGCAGCCCGATCCGGCGCGGCAGCACCCACGAGCCGCCGAAGTCGATCGTCAGGCCGCGGCGGGCGAAGATCTCCGAGAAGCGGGCCGTGTCGCTGGCGACGACGAGATCGCACAGCAGGGCCATGTTCATGCCAGCGCCGACGGCCACGCCGCGCACCTTGGCGATCGTCGGTTGCGGCAGCCGTCGCAGGGCCAGCGCGACGTCGCCGACGTGGCGCATCGACGCCAGCGTGTGGACTCGTTCGCCGTCGTCGCGACCGGTCATGTCCCCGACGTCGGCACCGGAGCAGAAGTCACCGCCGGCACCGGTGAGCACCACGACGCGATCAGTCGCGCTCCCGCCGATCTCGCGCAGCACGGCGAGCAGCTCTGACCAGAGCTGGGCGTTGGCGGCGTTCTTGCGCTGCGGCCGGTTGAGCGTGACGGTGACGACCCCGTCGGCGCGGTCCACCAACAGGGTCTCGTAGCCAGGAGCGGTCATCGCGTCGACGTTACGTGTCGCCTCCCGGGAGAATGGGGGTCGTGGGGTACAACCCGTACCGTCGGTTCAAGGCCCGGCCAAGCGACTACGTGCTGGTCGTCGTCGCCATCGTCGTGGCGTTGGCCCTGGTCGCCTGGGCCCTGCTCGCTTGATCACGACCGCCAGCCCTGCTCGCGAGGACGTCGTGCTGGCGACCATCTGGGCGCGGACGTTTCCGGTTTCGAGATCCTCCGCGCCCAGATCGAGCGCTCGTCGTCTGATACGCAATCTTTAGTTGCGAGTCTGCGCGCCTCGAACGCGCCCAGCGCACGCGTCGCCGGGGCATCCGGTCGGTTCAGCGAGGCGGCTGAGGATGCCGACGATCGGAGGTTCGGTCGCCGCTACCGCCTCGCCGGCGCATCAGCCGAGCCGTCGAACTGCCCGATCGAAGAAGCGCCCGGTGCGTCGACGGCGTTGCGCTTCCTCGGCCGGTGGCAGACCCCAGTCACCCATGGCGGCGAGCGCGGCTGCCGACACGTACAGCTCCCACAGCGCCAGCGAGTCGAGCCGCAACGGTCCGATGGTGCCGTGGTAGGCGGCGAGATATTGGTCGGTGAACCGTTCCATGGCCTCGTCGCCGTGCCGGCACAGCAGCTCGACTCGGGCGGTGGCGAGGTCAGCCAGCGGGTCGCCGATGCACGCATCCTCCCAGTCGATGACGGCGACGAGTCGACCGTCTTGCCAGATGACGTTCCCCGGCCAGAAGTCGCCGTGGAGCAGGACGCAGCGATTGACGACTCGTTGGACCCCGCCCGACTCGAGCATCGCTCGTGCGTGGTCCCCCGCTTCGGTTGACGGGAGGTGGGCGACGACCGCCGCCAAAGGGTCCTCGATCGGTTCGACGCCGGGGAGCGGCAGCGAAGACGGGTCGAGGGAGTGGAGGCCGACGAGGAACTGGGCCATCTGGTCGCACGCTGCAGGCACGTGACTGAGGGCAAGCTCTGTCGAGCCGTCGACCCAGTCGATGATCAGGTAGGGGGCCGAAGCGGCAGCGGAGTCGTTGTACAGGTACGGCTCGGGGACGGCCAGGCCACTGCGGTGCAGCGCAGCCAGCACGCCGTACTCCGTCGCGGTGACCGTCTCAACGTGCTGCTTGAACCCGGCGGACCGGTGCTGGCGGAACACGACCCGCCGCCGGCGTCCAGCCGATGTGGCGATTTCGACACCCACCACGTTGGCCGAGACACCACCGGTCAGCTCGAACACTTCCACCAGCTGACCCCCTGGTTCCAGCTCAGCGACCGCCTGCTCGATCCCGGACGCCACGTCCACCGCAGCCAAGTTACGGCGCTCAACGGCCAGCGACCGAGCGGCGGGCGCCTCCGTCTCGGCAGTTGGCAGCTACGGTCGCGCAGCGTCTATCCGAGGAGACCGTGATGCCCTACGCCCTGGCCTGTGGTGATGTCATGCCTGGCTGCGCGGCGACGTTCGAGGCCGACTCCGAGGCCGACCTTCTGGCCCAAGTCGGGCCGCATGCGGCCGAAGCCCATGGCATCCAGGAGGTCACCCCGGAGGTGCTCGAGGCGGTCAAGGGCGCCATCAAGCAGTCCTGAGCAGCCGCCCGCCGCCGGCTCTCCGGCCTCTGGCGGCGAGTTGCGTGGCATGCCGAGACATCGTCAGAAGGCGCCGTGGATGACCTCCAGGCGTCGACCGGTGATGGCGACGACGTCGAAGCGCACCTCGACGCCATGGGTGCCTGAGGTCGCCAACCACTCGGCGGCCAGCCGGCGCAGCCGCTGCTGCTTGACGGGACCGACGGCGGCGGCGGCCGGACCGAAGGCGTCGGTGCGGCGGGCCTTGACCTCGCACACCACGACGAGGCGTCGGTGGCGCAGGATCAGGTCGATCTCGCCGAACGCGCAGCGCCAGTTGCGCGCCACCACGCGATAGCCGTTGCGCTGGTACCACCGTGCCGCCAGCTCCTCACCCCAGCGCCCCCGCTCGATGTGCGTCGCCACGCGCCGCTCCCGTCGCCGATCCGGTCGGGGAACGCCGATCGGCGTTCGAGGCGTTGAGACCGCAACGGCAGGCCGGGCCGAAGCCCGGCCACGACGTCAGTACGTGCGCTTCTCGCGGATCTTGGCCGCCTTGCCGGTGCGGCCACGCAGGTAGTACAGCTTCGCCCGGCGGACGTCGCCGCGCCTGACCACCTCGATCTTGGTGACCGTCGGCGTGTGCACCGGGAACGTGCGCTCCACGCCCACGCCGTAGCTCAACTTGCGGACGGTGTAGGTCTCCTGCAGCCCGCTGCCCTGGCGACCGATCACGTTGCCCTGGAAGATCTGCACCCGCTCCTTGTTGCCCTCGACGACCCGGACGTGCACCTTCAGCTCATCGCCGGGTGCGAAGTCGGGCACATCGGTGCGCAGCGACTCGTTGTCGATGAGATCGGTGGCTTTCATCGTGGCGTCCTTCAGGAACGGGCCGAGCAGCAGCGGTCGTGCTGCAGCTGCGGGTCAGGGCCGCTCAAGGATACGGGAGCGCCGGGAACTCTTCCAACAGCCGTTCCTCCTCGACGCTGAGGCCACCGCGGGCGGCGATCAGGTCCGGCCGCTGGCGGATCGTGCGGTGGAGGGCCTGGGCCCGCCGCCAGCGGGCGACCAGCCCGTGGTCGCCGCTGCGCAGCACGTCGGGCACGACCCACCCCCGGAAATCGGCCGGGCGCGTGAACTGCGGTTCCTCCAGCAGGCCGGCCGCCCCGAAGCTCTCGGTCTGCGAGCTGGTCTCGTTGCCCATGACACCGGGCACGAGTCGGGTCACCGCCTCGACGACGAGGCAGGCGGCGACCTCTCCGCCGGCGAGGACGACGTCGCCGACGCTCAGCTCGCCGTCCACCAGGTGCTGGCGGATGCGGTGGTCGACGCCCTCGTACCGTCCGCACAGCAAGCTGAACCCGCCGCCGCCGGCCAGCTCGACGGCCCGCTGCTGGTCGAACCGCGTCCCGCCAGGTCCGAGCAGGTACAGCGGGCGTGGCGGGTCGACCTGCTCGACGGCAGCGAAGACGGGCCCGGGCCGTAGCAGCATCCCGGCCCCGCCTCCGAACGGGCTGTCGTCGACGGTGCGGTGGACGTCCGTGGTGTGGGCCCGCAGGTCGTGGGTCCGCAGGTCGAGCAGCCCAGCGGCGCGGGCCCGCCCGAGGAGGCTGGCCGAGCAGAACTGGTCGACGACTCCCGGGAAGATCGTGAAGACGTCGATCCGCACCGGGCGCCTACGCGTCGTACAGCTCGAACAGGCCCGCCGGCGGGTCGACGACGACGCGCTCCGGGGTCCGCTCGACGACGAACACGACCGGGACCAGCGCACCACCCTCCAGCTCCAGCAGGTCGGCGGCCGGGTTGGCGATCACGGCGACGCACCGCCCCCGCTCGAGGCCGGCGGCATCGATCACCATCGTCCCGATCAGCTCGTGGACCCACAGCTCGGTGTCGTCGTCGACCGGTTCGGCGAACACCGGGGTGTTGGTGTATCGCTGCGCCGACACGCGATCGCCGATCTCGTCGAACGTCACCAACCACCGGTCGTGGTGGGGGGATGCCGCAGCGACGGTCAGCCAGCCGTCGCGGGCGTACCAGCGGGAGCCGGGCGTCAGCCGCTCGGGCCGATCGCTGGTCAGCTGGACGTTGATCTGGCCGCGCACTCCGTGGGCGCGGCGGAGGTGGCCGATCTCCAGCAGCCCGGGCGGCCGACTCATGTGCCGCCGATCAATCGTCGAGGAACTCGATGTCGACCTCGGTGTCGTCGCGCGACGCCGCTGCGCGCACCACCGTGCGGATGCTCTGCGCCGTGCGGCCACGGCGTCCGATCACCCGACCGAGGTCGCCCGGTCCGACGCGCACGTCCAACCGCACGCGGCCCCGGCCCTCGGAGGCGTCGACCTGGACGGCGTCCGGGTCGTCGACGATCGAGCGGACGACGTGGGTCAGCACCGCGGCCGCAGTCGGCGCCAGCGCGCCGTTGCCGGCGACGTCGCTCATGAGTGCACCTCGCCGTCAGCCGTCACGCCAGGTCGGAGCGAAACAGCAGCTCGGCCATGAGCGAAAAGACCGCGCTGATGATTCGCTCGCTCGAAGACTCGCTCGCTCATTCGGCGGTGTCGTCGCGGTCGACGACGTGGTCGCGGTGCCGACGCCGGCGATGGCGAGCAGCTTGCGCACGCGATCGGTCGGCTGAGCACCCTGACGAAGCCACTTGGCGGCCTTGTCGTGGTCGATGCTCAGCGTCGACGGGTCGGTGCGCGGGTTGTAGTGACCGACGATCTCGATGAACCGGCCGTCGCGCGGCGAGCGCGAGTCGGCGGCGACGATGCGGTACTGCGGCTGCTTGGTCTTGCCGACGCGGGTCAGGCGCAGCTTCACTGCCATGGGGATCCTCGAGGGTAGGCGGGACGGGCCCGGACGAACGCGGAGAGGTTATCGGCGCTCCGGCGCAGCCGGGTCAGCGCGGCGTCCCGGGGAGGCCGCTGGTCAGTTCGGCGAGGTCGGGGAAGCCGCCGCCGGGCGGCAGGCCGGGCATCCCGCGGCGCTTGCCCTTCTTGCCCTTCCCGGTCATGCCGAACCGCTTCATCATCTTCTGCATGTCGGCGAACTGCTTGACGAGGCGGTTCACGTCCGACGGCGAGGTGCCTGACCCGTTGGCGATCCGGGTGCGCCGGGATCCGTTGATCAGCTGCGGCTGCGCCCGCTCGGCCATCGTCATCGAGCGGATGATCGCCTCGACCGGCTTGAGGTCGTCGTCGCCGATCTCGGCGCCCTTCAGCTCCTTGGGCATGCCCGGCATCATCCCCAGCAGGTTGCCGAGCGGGCCCATCTTCTTCAGCTGCTGCATCTGCTCGAGGAAGTCGTCGAGCGTGAACGCGCCCTCCAGCAGCTTGCTCGCGGCGTCCTCGGCTTGGTCCTTCTCGAAGGCCTGCTCGGCCTGCTCGATCAGCGTCAGCACGTCGCCCATGCCGAGGATCCGCCCGGCCATGCGGTCGGGATGGAACTGCTCGAAGGCGTCGAGCTTCTCCCCCGTCGACGCGAAGGCGATGGGTTTGCCGATGACCTCCTTGACCGACAGGGCGGCGCCGCCACGGGCGTCGCCGTCGAGCTTGGAGAGGATCACGCCGTCGATGGCGAGGGTGTCGTTGAACGCCTCGGCCACGCCGACGGCGTCCTGACCGGTCATCGCGTCGATGACCAGGAACGTGTAGTGGGGAGCCACGGCGCCGGAGATCAGCCGGACCTGCTGCATCATCTCGGCGTCGATGGCCAACCGGCCGGCGGTGTCGACGATGAGGACGTCGCGCCCGAGGCGGCGGGCCTCGGCCAGGCCCTTGGCCGCCGTGAGCACGGGGTCGCCTGGCTCGGAGAACACCGGTACGTCGACCTGACCGCCAAGCGTGCGCAGCTGTTCGACGGCGGCTGGTCGCTGGAGGTCGGCCCCGACGAGCAGCGGCTGGCGGCCCTGCGCCTTGAACCAGCGGGCCAGCTTGCCCGCCGCCGTGGTCTTGCCGGAGCCCTGCAGGCCGGCCATCAGGACGACCGTGGGCGGGCGTCCGGCGTACGTGATGCGCAGGGTCTCGCCGCCGAGCATCCGGGTCAGCTCGCCGTTGACGATCTTGACGACCTGCTGGCTGGCATCGAGGGCCTGCGAGCGGGTGGCGCCGATCGCCTCGGTGCGGATGCGGGCGATCACGTCGCGGGCCACGCCGACGTTGACATCGGCCTCGAGCAACGCCGTGCGGATCTCGCGCAGGATCTCGTCGACGTCCGCCTCGGTCAGGCGACCCTTCCCGCGGATCCGTTTGACGATCCCTTCCAGCCGTGTGGACAGCGTCTCGAACATGCCGTTGCGACGCTACCGACCCCCGGTGACGGCGCGTTCCCGGACGTCAGCACCGGCGCGTTTCATTCGCAAAGCTAATGACTTAGGCTAAGGATCATGGTTGCGTTGACGAGCTCCCGAGCGGATGCCGCGCTCGCCAGCTCCCTGCGCCTCAGCGTGATGCGACTGTCGCGGCGGTTGCGCCTCGAGCGCTCGGGCGACGACCGGACGCTCAACCAACTGGCGGTGCTCGGCACGCTCGAACGACGCGGACCACAGAGCGTTGGCCAGCTGGCAGCGCTGGAGAAGGTCAAGCCACCCTCGATGACGCGGACGGTCGCCTGCCTCGAGGAAGCGAGCCTGGTCACCCGCCGCCCCCACGACCGCGACGGCCGACAAGTCGTGGTTGACCTCACGCCTGCGGCGCGCGAGGTGCTGGCCGACGACCGCCGCCGCCGCGACGCATGGCTGGCCCAACACCTCGGCGACCTGGCACCCGACGAGCTGGAGCTCCTGCGGCGCGTCGCCCCGCTGCTCGAGCGCCTGGCGGAATCTTGAGAATCACGTTCGCCGCACTGGCCACGCGCAACTACCGGCTGTTCGCCACCGGGTCGCTGGTCTCCAACGTCGGGACGTGGATGCAGCGCGTCGCCCAGGACTGGTTGATCCTCACGCTGACCGCCAGCGCCGGCGCCCTGGGGCTGACCACGGGCCTGCAGTTCCTGCCGATGCTGCTGTTCTCCCCCATCGCCGGCGTGATCGCCGACCGGTACCCGAAACGCCGGGTGCTGATGGTCACCCAGGTCGTCTTGGGGTTGAGCGCGGCGACCCTCGGCCTGCTGGCCGTCACCGGGATGGCGCAGCCGTGGCACGTCTACGTCCTGGCCTTCGTCTTCGGCACCGGGGCGGCGTTCGACGTCCCCGCCCGCCAGTCCTTCGTCAACGAGATGGTGGGCCCCGAACGGCTGGTCAACGCCGTGGCCCTCAACTCGGCGGCGTTCAACCTGGCCCGCATGATCGGGCCAGCGCTCGCCGGACTGCTCATCGCCTGGCTCGGCTCGGGTGTCACCGCCACGGGCTGGGTGATCCTGATCAACGCCACCACCTATGCCGCAGTGATCGTGTCGCTGGCCCGGATGCGCACGAGCGAGCTGGCGCCATCGGCACCGATCGGGCGCGGCCGCGGGCAGCTGCGTGAGGGCATCGCCTACGTGCGCCGGCGGCCGGACCTCATGCTCGTCATGGCCGTCGTCTTCGTCGCCGGCACGTTCGGGCTGAACTTCCAGATGACGACGGCGCTGATGGCCACCGAGGTGTACGGCAAGGGCGCCGGCGAGTTCGGCGTCCTCGGATCGATCATCGCCGTCGGCTCGCTCGCCGGGTCCTTGCTCGCCGCCCGCCGCGTCCGGTCGCGGCAACGGTTGGTCATCGTCGCCGCCGTCGCCTTCGGCAGCATCGAGCTGGTCGCCGGGCTGATGCCGACGTACCTCACGTTCGCCGCCATCCTCCCGCTGTGCGGGTTCGCCGCCCTGACCGTGATCACGGCGGCCAACGCGTTCGTGCAGATGTCCGTCGACGCCCACGTGCGCGGGCGGGTGATGGCGCTGTACATGGCCATCTTCATGGGCGGCACGCCGTTCGGGTCACCGCTGCTGGGCTGGATCGCCGACCAGTTCGGCGCCCGGTGGACGCTGATCGGCGGCGGCGCCCTGACCGTTGTCGGGACGCTCGGTGCGGCGGCCGTCTTCGGACGCCGCCAGGGCGTGGTGGTCACGACCCAGCTGCGGCCGATGCCGCGGGTCTGGATCACGGGCCGCGAGGCGCCCGACGTGACCGAGACGGTCGTCGCCGCCTGATCGGCGCGAGCTACAGCGAGCGGACCACCGGAGCGGCGACGTACGGGGTCATCCGCAGGCCCCGGCGTGGGACCTCGGTCACTGCGTCGTCGCCGAGCACGGCATTGATCCCGGCCCGCAGCTGCTCGGACCGGCGCGGGGTGAGGATCGGCAGGTCGACGGCGCCGGCCAGCTCGGCGGGGGTGCGCACCTTGCCCGGACGCTGCCCGAGGGCGGAGATCATCGCCCGCTGTTTGGCGCCGAGCACCGGTGGCGTGGCGTCATCGGCGAAGGGCGCGGCGTAGGAAGGGAAGACCATCGCGCGGACGGTAGGAGTCCTTCGTTTCGGCCGTGTTCCAGGACGGTGAACGGGGGGTACCAGCATGGAATACCGTCGGCGGTGGGCCCAGGCGGGCCCGATCGAGAGGAGGGGCGATGAGCGCGAGAGTGGTGCACTTCGAGATCCCGTTCGAGGACGGGGACCGAGCCCGGGGGTTCTACCAGGAGGTCTTCGAGTGGTCGCTCGAATCGATGCCTGACATGGGCTACACGGTCGTGTCGACCGGACCGCGCGGCGACGACGGCATGCCGGCCGAGCCGGGTTACATCGGTGGCGGCATGTTCGAGCGCCAGGACGAGCTGAAGACGCCCGTCATCGTGATGGCCGTCGACGACATCGACAAGACCCTGGCCACCGTGGAAGCGCACGGCGGCACGACGGCGATCCCCAAGATGCCCGTCGGCGACATGGGGTTCGCCGCGTACTTCCACGACACCGAGGGCAACGTCCTCGGTCTGTGGCAGAACGCCGGCTGAGAACGGCCCTGGGTCAGCCTGGGAGCGCGTGCTGTTCGAAGAAGGCCCAGCTGTCCCGGGTCGCGTCGACGTCGACGGTGGTGTAGCCGAGCTGGGCGACGGCTCCGGCGATCGGTGAGTTCGGCCACGTGTGCCCGCCGCCGGTGATCTCGAAGAAGGCCATCGGCGTCCCGCCGGCGCACCCGGCGTAGTCGTAGCGGATCACGTCGGCGCCGACGGTCGTCGAGGCCGGCTCCGGCGCGCACCCGGCGTCGGCGGCGAACTCGGCGAACTCCTCGGGCATGACCTGCTCGAAGAACGCCCGCAGGGCCGGGTCGTCGCCGGCGAGGACCGACTCGCCGCTGCCGTCGAACGGGACGACCGTGTCGGCGGTGCCGTGGTAGGCGTGGTACGGCACGGACCGTGACGGCATGCATCCCTCCGGGTGGTAGGTCCCGGCGACCGATGCCGCAGCGGCGATCCGATCAGCCCGTTCGCACAGCAGGCGGGCGGTGAAGTACCCACCGTTGGACATGCCGGTCGAATAGATCCGCTGCGGGTCGGCGCACCAGTCCTGGATGAGCACGTCGATCAGCGCGTCGACGAATTCGAGGTCATCGCGAGCCGGGTACTGCTCGTCGGCCAGCTCCCAGGAGCTGTCGACGCCGGTCGGGTGCACGGCGATGAAGCCCTCGGCGTCGGCGAGCGTCTCGTAGCCGGAATAGACGGCCTGCTCCGTCCCGTTGGAGCCGAGCCCGTGCCAGTCGAGCACGACGGGCAACGGGGCGCCGGCGAACGAGGACGGGACGAAGATGCGCACCGGGTGGTCGCCGCCGCCGGCCGTCAGCGTGGTCTCGGTGACACCAGGCGGGAGCGGACGACAGGTCGCCGGCGGCGTCGCCGGCGCGGTCGTCCCGGCGTCGGTGCTCTCGGGCGCCGTGGTCGCCGCGTCCGTCGGGTCCGGCTCCGTGGGCTCCGGCTCCGTCGTCTCGGACTCGGTGGGCTCCGGCTCCGTGGTCTCGGACGCCGTCGGCTCCGGCTCCGTGGTCGCCGGCTCCGTGGTCTCGGACGCCGTCGGCTCCGGCTCCGTCGCCTCCGGTGGAGCGGGGGTGGTCTCCGTCGCCGCGGTCGACGCCGCGCCGCCGTCGTCGTCGCCACTGCATGCAGCGACGGCCATCGTGGCCGCAGCCAGTCCGGCCAGCAGCCGAGTCGGCGCGTTCACTCGAACAGCGCGTCCACGAACTCGTCGGAGTCGAACGGCACGAGGTCGCCGATCGACTCGCCGAGCCCGACGAGCTTGACGGGGATCCCCAGCTCGGTCTCCACGGCGAAGACGATGCCACCCTTCGCCGAGCCGTCCAGCTTGGTCAGCACGACACCGGTGACCTGCGTGGCGTCGCCGAACTCGCGGGCCTGGGCGAGGCCGTTCTGGCCGGTCGTGGCGTCGATCACGAGCAACACCTCGGTCACTCGTCCGGCGCCCTTCTCGGCGACCCGGCGGACCTTGCGCAGCTCCTCCATCAGGTTGCTCTTGGTGTGCAGCCGGCCAGCCGTGTCGGCGAGGACCAGGTCGTGCCCGCGGGCGGCGGCCGACTCGACCGCATCGAAGACGACGGCGCTCGGGTCACCGCCCTCGTTGCCGCGCACCAGGTCGGCATCGGCTCGCTCGGCCCACGTGGTGAGCTGCTCGGCGGCGGCGGCGCGGAACGTGTCCCCGGCGGCCAGCAGCACCTTGTGGCCGGCCTCCCGCTGCTGATCGGCGACCTTGCCGATCGAGGTGGTCTTGCCGACGCCGTTGACACCGACGAACAGCCACACGTTCGGGCTGCCGGGGTCACCCGGCTCGAAGTGCAGGGTGCGGTCGGCGCCGGTCAGGCGCTCCTTCATCTCGTCGCGCAGCGCCTCCAACAGGTCGTCGGGCTGGGTCAGCTCCTTGGACTTGACCTGGGCTCGCAGGCCGTCGAGCAGGTCGGTGGACACCATGATCCCGACGTCGGCGCGCAGCAGTGCCTCCTCCAGGTCGTCCCAGGTCTCGTCGGTGATCCCTGTCCGGCCGCGCACCCCGGCGAAGGCGCCGGACAGCGCGGCTCGGGCTCGGGCCATGCGCCCACGCAGGGTCGGCCGCTCGACGACGGGGGGAACGATCACCTCGGGTTCGACGACCTCCGGCTCGAGGACGGTGACACCGCCAGCGGGCGGCTGCGGCGGGCGGGTCGGCGGCGCCGCCGGTGGCCGATCGCGACCGTCGATCGGCCGCTGCGCCCGGCGCCGGTTGAGGATCAGCACCGCCAGCCCGAACAGCAGGACGAGCCCGATCAGGACGAGGTAGATCCACTCCATCGCCCGCCGAACCTACCGGCGGGCCCGGACGACGGTCCCCCGTTCTCCTGAGGATTTGGGCCCAGATCTGGGCCCTGAAAACGCTTGAGAACTCGATTCAGGCGGCGGAGACGCGTTCGGTGATGACCTTGGAGGAGCCGCCGGGCTGCATCGTGACGCCGAGCAGGCAGTCCCCAGCCTCCATCGTGCGCTTCTGGTGGCTGACGACGAGCAGCTGGGCCTCTTGGCGGAACTCGGCCACGAGGCCGAGGAAGCGATGGAGGTTCATGTCGTCGAGTGCCGCCTCGACCTCGTCCATCACGTAGAAGGGCGACGGCCGACTGCGGAAGACGGCGAACAGGAAGGCCAGGGCGGTCAGGCTGCGCTCTCCTCCCGACAGCAGCGAGAGCTTCTTGACGTTCTTGCCGCTCGGCTTGGCTTCGATCTCGACGCCCGTGTCGAGCAGGTCCTCCGGCGTACTGAGCATGATCCGCCCGACGCCGCCCGGGAACAGGGTGGCGAACAGCCGCTCGAAGTTGCCGGCGACGTCGGCGAACGCGGCGGCGAACACCGACTGGATCTCCTCGTCGACGGCGCGGATGACGCGCATCAGATCGCGCCTGGTCGTGCGCACGTCCTCCAGCTGCTCCTCGAGGAACGTGTGGCGCTGCTGCAGCTCGGCGAACTCTTCGAGCGCCAGCGGGTTGATCGGCCCGAGCAGGCGGACCTCGCGCTCCAGCTCGCGCACCCGGGCCCGCGGCGCGACGCCCTCCGGCAGCGGCGGCGCCGGTGCCGCTTCGGCCGCTTCCGGCTCGACGTCGAGGTCGTGGCGCAGCAGCTCGACGGCGGCCTGGAACCGCATGCGCGCCTCGGCCTCGTCGACCTCGGCCCGGCGGGCCCGCTCACGCACGGCGTCGAGCGATCGCTCGGCGCCCGCCCGCTCGCCGCGCATCGAGTCGAGGCGACCGGCCAGCTCACGCACGTGGTCGCTCTGCTGCCGGCGCCGTTCGGCCAGCTCACCGTGGTGGGCGTCGAGCACGTTCCGGTGGGCGTCGACCAGCCGGGCGAGGTTGCCGAGCGCCACGAGCGAACGGTCCAGCTCCGTGCGGCGGTCGGTGGCCGCGGCGCGCTCGGTCGCGTCCTGGGCCAAGCGGCCCTCGGCATCGTCGAGGCGGCGCTGCAGCAGCTGCTCTCGCTCGGCCAGTCCGGCCGCCCGCACGTCGAGATCGCGGCGGCGGGTCGTCAGCACGCTCGCCCTGGCCTCGACCTCCAACTGGCGAGCCTGGCGCGTCCGGGCGGCATCGACCTCGGCCTGCTCGCCGACCTCGAGCTGCGCCACGAGCACGTCGAGCTCGGCGATGCGAGCGGACTCGGAGGCGACGTGCGTCTCGAGCTCGTCGACGCGACGCAGCAGCGGGTCCAGTTCGGCCAACGCCTCGCGCCGCTCGGCCTGCGCCGACGTCAACCCGGCCGACGCGGCCGTCAGGGTGTCGTCGTTGGCGGCCAGCTGCGCCCGGAGCTCGGCGAGGTGGCGCCGGGCGGTGGTGTCGCGCTCGGCGGCGGCCTGCTCGTCGGCGGCGCGCTGCTCCGCCTCCCGCTGCCGGCGAGCCGCGTCGGCGATGGCATCGTCGAGCGCAGCTGCGGTCACGAGCCCGGCGGCGGACGATCCGATCCGCCAGCCGACCGAACCGAAGCGGTCGCCCGTGGCGGTGACCACCACCGCATCCGGGTGGGCGACCGCCGCCTCGAGGGCGGCGTCGATGTCGTCGACGCGAACAGCGACGTGGAGCAGGCGGTCGAGCAGCGCGCCGACGACGGCCCGCTCGGCATGGACGTGCGACCGCACGGGTTCACCGACGGGGAGCTCGGCCGGCGTCTCCGGCGACCGGAGTCCAGCGGACAGGACCGCGCCGGCGGTCTGCGTCGACCGCAGCACCTCGAGGGCGTGGGCGCCGGCGGCCGGATCACGCACGACGACGGCGGTGAGCGCCTCGCCGAGGGCAGCCTCGACGGCCGGTTCCCAGCCGGCGTCGATGCGCACCAGGTCGAGCAGCGTGCCGAGCACCCCGTCGACGGCGGCCAGCGCTTCGGCACCTGCTCGGGCGTGCACGGTGTCGAGCGCCTGCTGGAGCGCATCGACACGGGCGACGGCGGCGGCGGCGGCCTCCGTGGCCCGCTGGCGGCGGTCGACGGCCGACTCCCGCTGGGCCTCGACGGCGGCGAGGTGGGCCTCGGCCCCGGCGATCCGCTCGACGAGCGGGGCCTCGATCAGCTCGGCGGCGTCACAGTCGTGGCGGAAGCGGGCGATGCGCTGGTCAGCCATGACAGCCGCTCGCCCGAGCGCCGCCGCCCGCTCGGCGGCCTGGCCCAGCTCGACCCCGGCTCGCTCGACGCCGGCCCGGCGCGACCGCAGCTCGCCGCGCACCTCGGCGGCGGCGGTGGCGGCCGACGCTCGTCCGCTCGAAGTGTCGTCGGCCGGTTGGCGGCGATCCTCGCGCAGCGTCGCCTCGTCGCGTTCGAGCGCCGAGCGCTCGGGTTCGATCGCTGCCCGGTCGGCGCGCACCGCGACGAGCTCGTCGCGGCAGCGGGCGGCGTCGGCCTCGAGGCTGGCGATCACCCCCGCGTCGAGCACCTGGACGCGGTCGCGCTCGACACTGCGGCGGCGCTCGGCGATCACCGCGGAGACGGCGCCCGCCCGTTCGCGCAGCTGCTCGGCGGCCGCCAGTTGGTCGCCGACGTCGTCGGCGCCGCGCGCTGTCAGCTCGGCGCTCGCCGTCGCGACCTCGGTGTCGAGCCGGGCGAGGTCGGCCTTCAGCGCCGACTCGGCCTCGGCGCCGTCCACCTTCGACGCCGCCAACGCGACGAGCTTGGTGCGCAGCGCAACGAGCTCGCGCCCGGCGACGTGGACGCGCAGCGCGGTGAGCTCGCCGATGAGCTCCTCGTGGCGGCGTGCCGAGTCGGCCTGGCGCTCCAGGGGGCGGAGTTGGCGGCGCACCTCGCGCAGGAGGTCCTGCACCCGCAGCAGGCTGGCGTCCGTCGAGTCGAGGCGGCGCTGGGCCTTCTCCTTGCGCTTGCGGAACTTGAGGACGCCGGCAGCTTCCTCGATGATCGCCCGGCGATCCTCCGGTCGAGCCGTGAGCACAGCGTCGATCTGGCCCTGGCTGACGACGACGTGCTGCTGGCGCCCGACGCCGGCGTCGGAGAGCAGTTCCTGAACGTCGAGCAGTCGGCACGGCACGTCGTTGATGGCGTACTCGCTGTCGCCGGTGCGGAACAGGGTGCGCCGCACGGTGACCTCGGTGAGGTCGAGGTGGAGCAGCCCCGAGGAGTTGTCGATCGTCAGGGTGACCTCGGCCCGGCCGAGCGCGGGGCGCGACGCCGTTCCGGCGAAGATCACGTCGTCCATCTTCTGGCTGCGGACGGCGCTCGGGGCCTGGGCGCCGAGCACCCACGAGATGGCGTCGACCACGTTGGACTTGCCGGACCCGTTCGGCCCGACGACCACGGTGACGCCCGGCTCGAGGTCCAGGGTCGTGGCCTCGGCGAACGACTTGAATCCCTTCAGGGTGAGACGCTTCAGGAACACGGCGCCAGCGAAGCTACAAGCGCCGGAGCGCCCGTTTCAGGGATCCTCCATCGGAGGGTTTGACGGCACCGGAGGGTTTCGTGCGCCCCTGCCGGTACGCAAGCCCTCCGGTGCCCTGAAACCCTCCGATGGCGCGCGCTGGCACCAGGCGCAGAAGTGGGTGCGGCGGCCGCCGGTGACGGTGCTGCGGATGATCCCCCGGCCGCACGTCGTGCAGCGCCTGCCGGCGCGTCCGTAGACGGCGTGAGCGTCCTGGTACGACCCACCGGCCCCCATCAGGTCGACGTACTGGCCGTCACCGAGCGACGACCCGCGGGCATCGACGGCGGCGGCGAGGATCCGGTGCACCGCCTCGTGGAGGCGCCGGACCTCGGCGCGGCGCAGCGACCCGGCCGAACGGTTCGGGTGGAGGCGGGCAGCGTGGAGGATCTCGTCGGCGTAGATGTTGCCGATGCCGGCGATGACGTGCTGGTCGAGGAGCAGCGGCTTGAGCGCGGTGCGGCGACCGGCCACGAGTGCGGCGAGGGCGTCGAGGTCGAGCCCGTCGGCGAGCGGATCGACGCCAAGGCGGGCCAGCTCGGGAAGCTCCGCCTCCACGTGGTCGGGATCGAAGACCACCACTTCACCGAACGTGCGCGGGTCGACGAAGAGCAGCTGCTCCTTGGGCGGCCCGGCGAGCGACAGGGCGACATGGGTGTGCGTCGGCCGGGGCGCGCCGTCGGCGGCGAGCAGCAGCTGACCGCTCATGCGCAGGTGGAACATCACGGTGTCGCCCGTGTCCAGCGGGCACAGCAGGTACTTGCCCCGGCGTTCGGCGGCGATCATCGACGCACCGGTCAGGCCGTCGATCACCTCGGTGGCCGAGGTCCGCCGCACCGTGCGCGGTCGACCGACCTCGACCCGGTCGATGCGCCGGCCGACGACCCGGTCGGCGAGTCCGCGCCGGACCGTCTCGACCTCCGGCAGCTCCGGCATCAGCCGCCGGGAGTCGTCGTCCAGGCCCCGCAGCCGGCCTCGGCGGCGGCCTGCTCGGCGGCCTTCTTGGAGCGGCCCGTGCCCTCGCCGAGCACCCGCCCCGCCACGCTGACCGCGGCGAAGAACCGCTTGGCGTGGTCCGGTCCCTCGGCCCGGGTCGCGTACTCCGGCGGGGGGCCACCCGCCATCGCCACCAGCTCCTGCAGGCGCGACTTGTGGTCCAGGTGGTCGAGTCGGGCCGCCGTCGCCGCCAGACCGGGCCCGATCAGCCGCTCCACGACGTCGTAGGCCACCGCCGGGCCGCCGTCGACGTACACGGCACCGAGCACGGCCTCCAGCGCGTCGGACAGGATCGACGGCTTCTCGCGGCCGCCGGCAGCGTCCTCACCGCGGCCGAGGCGCAGAAAATCGCCGAGCCCGAGGCGCTCGGCCACGGACGCCAGCGCCAGCGCGTTGACCACGCCCTTGCGCACACCGGTCAGGTCACCCTCGGGCAGATCGGTGAAGCGGCGGAACGCCAGATCTGCGACGACCCAGCCGAGCACGGCATCGCCGAGGAACTCGAGGCGCTCGTTGCTCAGCGTCCCCGGGTGTTCGGCGCACCACGACCGATGAGCCATCGCCCGGGACAGCAGCTCGGGGTCGGCGAACTCGTACCCGATGCGCTCGGCGAGGGTCCGCTGGTCACCCTCCTCGACCGGCACCAACTTGACCAGGTCGGCCGTCAGGCGGCACCTCGCGTCCGTTCGTGGACGTAGTCGACGGCGTCGCGAACCGTCTTCAGGTCGGCGAGGTCCTCGTCGTCGATGCGGAAGCCGGTCGTGCGGGCGCTGAGCTCCTCCTCCAGCGCCTCGACGAGCTCGATCAACGCCAGCGAGTCGGCGTCGAGGTCGTCGACGAAGGATTGCCCCTCGCTGATGGTCGACGGTTCGATCTCCAAGATGTCGGCCAGCCGGTCGCGCACGATCTCGAAGATCTCGACGCGCTCGATCGTCTCTCCTGCTCCGGCCACGCTGGCACTGTACCGATGGCTGCGATCGCCAGCGCCAGCCGACGGGCGCGAGATGATGGGCTGGATGGTGTCCAGCGAGGAGATCCGGGCCTTCGCATCGCGGCTGCCGCGCGCCGAGGAGGCGCTGGTGCGCGACCAGGTCAAGTTCCGCATCCGCCAGATCGTCTTCCTGGCCCTCTCCCGTGACGAGACGCTGATGGGGGTCGCCTTCCCGAAGGAGGAGCGCGAAGCGCTGGTCGCCGCCGAACCGGACAAGTTCCTGCTGCCGCGGCCGTCCGACCTGCGGTTCAACTGGGTCGAGGTGCGTCTTGCGGCCATCGACGTGGACGAGATGCGCGAGCTCGTGCTCGACGCCTGGCGGATGTGCGTGCCGCGGAAGGTCAGCGCCCTGATCGGCGGCATCGACGACGTCTGAGCCCTCGCGTCGGCGCGATCCGCCGACACCGCGGTGCTGTTCCTGGCCGTCGGCTGCACCGGCATCGGCGGCGCCATCCCGCACACGATCTTCGCCAAGCAGACCGCCAACGCGATCGGTTGGCGGACCAACGGCTTCCAGTACGAGGTCGGGTTCGCCAACCTCGCCATCGGGGTCGCCGGCGTCGACGCGTCGTTCCAGGACACGTCGCAGGCGTGGGTCGCCGCCGCCCTCGCCGGTGGCGTCTTCCTGGCGCTCGCCGGCGCCTATCACGTGGTCGAGATCATCCGTGACCGCAACGACGCGCCCGGCAACACGGTGATCCTGATCAGCGACTTCGGCATCCCGATCTCGCTGCTCGCGCTGCTGCTCTCCACCGGCTCGCTCTAGTCCGGCTCACGTTGCCGAGCAGTCCAGCCAGCGGGGGCATGCTGTCGGTCATGGTCACGTGGGACGACTTCGAACGCGCCGAGCCGGACTTCGCCGCCAGGGTGCGGGCCCTGTTCGACACACGAAAGCACAAGACGATCGCCACGCTGCGGGCCGACGGATCGCCGCGGATCTCGGGCATCGAGGTGGAGTTCGCGGACGGTGAGCTCTCGTTCGGTTCGATGCCAGGCGCACGCAAGGGCGCCGATCTCGTCCGCGATCCCCGGTTCGCGCTGCACAGTCCGACGATCGACCCGCCAGAAGGTGCACCGTCCGGCTGGGTCGGCGAGGCCAAGGTCGCCGGTCGGGCGGTGCTGGTCGGCGAGCTGGAGGGTGAGATGGCGGGTCAGCTCTTCCGAGCCGATCTCGGCGAAGTGGCGCTGACCAAGCTGACCGACGCCGGGGACCGCTTGCAGATCGAGGTCTGGCGTCCGGGTGGTCCGCTGCGCCGCATCGAACGCGATTGAGTCGATCGCCCCCGGGGCGGCGCTATGCCGCGGCGGTGGCGAGGACGTCGCGCAGCTCGGTGACCATCTCGTGGTCGACCATCTCGCGTGCCACGTTGATGGCGTTGAACATCGCCGACGCGCCGGTCGAGCCGTGGGAGATGATGCACACGCCGTTCACGCCGAGCAGGATGGCACCGCCGTAGGTGTCCGGATCGAGCGTGCGGTACAGCGGCGCCAGCGCCGGCAGCAGCGCCTCGGCCGGTGCGATGTGCTCGGGCTGGGCGAAGATCTGGAGCAGCGCACCGACGATCGACCGGAGCCCACCCTCCAGCGTCTTGAGCACGACGTTGCCGGTGAAACCGTCGGTGACCACGACGTCGACGCGGTCGGACATCACGTCGCGCCCCTCGACGTTGCCGATGAACTCGATGCCGGACGCCGCGCTCAGCAAGGCGAACGCCTCCTTGCGCAGGGTGTCGCCCTTGCCGGGCTCCTCGCCGATCGACAGCAGGCCGACGCGCGGCGCGGCCAGGTCGAAGCGATGGCGGGCGTAGACCGAGCCCATCTGGGCGAACTGCACCAGCCACTCCGGCTGCACCTCGGCGTTGGCCCCGGCGTCGAGCAGGATGGTCGGACTGGCACCGGGCACCGGGATCGGCGTAGCGACGGCCGGCCGGCTGACCCCCTTGATCCGGCCCATGCGCAGGAGCGCGGCGGCCATGGTGGCGCCGGTGTTGCCGGCGGAGATCATCGCCGAGGCCGCGCCGTCGCGCACCGCTTCGGCGGCGCGCACCAACGTCGAGTCCTTCTTCCGCCGCACTCCGCCGGCGGCGTCCTCGTCCATGGCGATGACCTCGCTCGCCACGATCAACGGCAGCCCGGCGGTGTCGACTCGATCGGCGAGGTCGGCCGGACCCACGAGCACGACCGGGACGCCGGCCTCCGCCGCTTGGCGGGCGCCGGCGACGATCTCATCGGGAGCTCGGTCGCCGCCCATGGCGTCGACCGCGATCGGCTCCATCGCGCTGCTTGGTTCGCCGGCGGTGGGTCAGCCGGTCACGTCGACGGCGACGCGGCCCTTGTACCACCCACAGGACGGGCACACGATGTGGGGCTGCTTGGCCGAACCGCAGCGTGGGCAGACGCTGCGCGACGGAGCATCGAGCTTCCAGGCGCCGGCGCGCCGGCTGCGGCTCTTCGACTTCGACTTCTTCTTCTTCGGAACGGCCATCGTGCTCTCCGGCTGGGGATGCGGCGGTCGAAGGCTACCGGCGGGCGGCCGGTGCGCCTACGGCTCGCGCAGTTGATCGAGCACGGCCCAGCGGTCGTCACGCTCGACCGGGTCGCACCCGCACGGGCCGGTCGAGAGGTCGGCACCGCAGGTCGGACACAACCCGGGACAGTCGTCCCGGCACAGCGGGGCATCCGGCACGCCGAGCAGCAGGCCCTCGCGGACCATCGCCCGCAGGTCGATCTGGCCGCGGACGACGGGGAACGTGTCGAGGTCGGTGGGGTCGGCCGGTCGCTGGTCGTCCGGCTCCACGTACCGCTCGTCGAGGTGCACGCGCAGCGTGTCGGCCAGCGGCTGTAGGCACCGCCGACACTCATCGGACCACGCAACGGTCACCTCACCGCGAGCGTCGACGTCGTCGATGGACGATTCGAGCACGAGGTGGACGGTGACGTCGCCCGTCAACCGGGGGTCGTCGATGTCCAAGTCGGCGAGGGCGACCGTCCGATCGACGATGCGTCGGGTGCCCGGCACGCGCATCAGCTCGACCGCGTTGACGACCAGCTCGGAGGCAGCCATCGGCCCATTCAACCTGCTCGTGGACATCGACTGGACGCCCGACCAGACCTGGTAAACACGTTGCCGTCCGTCGGTTCGGGGCCCGGCGGCATCGACACCATCGGGAGGGGACCATGGCTCGGGACGCAGACTGCTCGCCGGGGCGCCGGCTCATCGGCGGCGTGCTCGCCGCCGTCGCGATGATCGGTTCGATGGTCCTCGTGGATCCGGGCATCGCCAACGGATCTCCGGGCGAAGCGCCCACCCTGACGAGCGTCGAGCCACTCAACTCACCGACGTTCGGCGGCGGCGGCACCGTGACGTTCCACGGCTCCGGGTTCAGCACGGCAGCGGGAGGCACCAGGTTCTTGATCGGCCCCCTCGACCCGTGCAATGACCCGTGCGTCGAGTTCCAGAACGTGGTGTGCTCCAGCGACAGCCTCTGCTTCGGAACCGCGCCTGCATTTCCTGAGCAACCGACCGGGAGCTGCGAGGCCATCACGTTCATCGGCGTCGTCGTCGACGGGCAGCAAGGTGTGCTGGACGAGGACTTCAGCTGGGGCACCTGTCCGGCGGCTGATCCCGATCCCGATGACCTGGCCGACACCGGCGCCTCGCCGACCCTGATCGGCATCGCTGCGGCGAGCGCGCTGCTCGCCGGCGCAGGGCTGCTGCAGCTGGCTCGCCGCCGCCGCGCCTGAGCGCTAGCGGTCCTGGTCGAAGAACCCCTTGGTGGGGTCGTCCTCGTCGCCGGCGGCGAGCGTCATCGGCGCGGCGCCGATCGACAGGCGCTGGCGGCCGGCGCCGACCGTCTTCTGCAGCTTGTCGAGCAGGATCTCGAAGCTGCCGAGCCGCTGGTCGAGGAAGTCCTCGGTCTCGTGGCGCAGGCGCCGGGCGTCGGACTCGGCCGTGTCCATGACCTGCCGGGCACGGTGCTCGGCGGCGCGGACCACCTCCGTGCGCTGGACCATCCGCTCGGCCTTGACGCGCGCCGCCTCGACCAGCTCGTCGGCCTCGCGCCGCGTCTTGGCAACGAACTCCTGGCGCTCCTTGAGCATCCAGCGGGCCTGACGCAGCTCGTCGGGCAGGCGGTGCAACGCCTCCTCGAGCAGCTCGATGATCTCGTCGCGATCGATGCGCGGGGATGACGACAGCGGCATCGTCGGCGCCGTCGCGATGATGTCGATCGACCGGCGCAGCAGCGTCTCGGCGTCACCGACGTACCCCTCGCCCGGCTCGGGGTACTCGTCGTCGATGTCGTCGTAGTCGTCGTACTCGTCGTCGTCGTAGTCGTCGTCGTAGCTCATGACCGTGCCGTCTCGTTCGCGAACGTCTTCGCCAGTGCGTCGGCCACCGCCCTCGGCACCATGTGCCCGACCGCACCACCGTACCTGGCGATCTCGCGCACGAAGCGACTGCTGATGTAGCCACGGTCGGCGCGGCACGGCAGGTACACCGTCCGGATGCCGGTCACCGAGTGGTTGGTGAGCGCCATCTGCTGCTCGATCTCGAAGTCGGCCGGTGTGCGCAGCCCCTTCACGATGAACGACGCGTCGGCCGCTGCGGCGGCGTCGATGGCCAACCCGGAGTGCGCCGTGACGGCGACCGAAGCGCCGAAGCCCTCGTCGTCCACGCTCTGGCGGATCAGCCGTTGCCGCTCGTCGATGTCGAACAGCCCGCCCGGCTTCTCGTGGTTGTGCATCACGACGACGGTGACGTGGCCGAACAGCTCGACGGCTTGCTCGATGACGTCGAGGTGGCCGAGGTGGATCGGGTCGAAGCTGCCCGGGTTCAGGACCGTTCCCATGGGTGCCGCCAAGGTAGTTGCGCGGGCCGCTCAGACCGTGCCATGACGATGCAGGAGCGTGACCCAGGTGCGCCCGTAGCGCTTCACCCGTCCCTGGTCCCAGTCGGCCGGCGCGTCCACCGCCGCCTCCGCTTCGGCGACGAGGAGCGGCGCCCGCACGGCGCGCAGCAGGCGCGGCCAGTCGGTGAAGCCGTACGGAGGGTCGGCGAAGGCGAGGTCGACGTCGAACCGGGGGGCCACCGAGATGGCGTCGCCGACGACGACGCGCGCTCGGTCGCGCAGCCCGAGGTCGGCCAGGTTGCCGTCGATCGCGCTGAGCGCCGACCGGTCGCGCTCTACGAACGTGCAGTGCGTGGCCCCGCGGGAGAGCGCCTCGATGCCCAGCGCGCCGCTGCCGGCGTACAGGTCGACGACCGTCGCGTCGACGACGACGTCGAGGCTGGCCAGCGCGTTGAACACCGCTTCGCGCACCCGGTCGGTCGTCGGCCTCGTGGCGTCGCCGGACGGGGCGATCAGCCGGCGACCCCGCAACTCGCCCGCGACCACCCGCACCCGGGCAGGGTACGGCGCCGTTACGGTGCCGGCGTGGCCTCCGGAACGCCGCTCGAACCGGACGCCGTCATCACGTGCATCGACTGCGGCGGCCGCGCCCACCTGCTGAACACGCGCGATGTCGATCCCGAGGACACCGGCGCCGAACGATGGCAACCGGGCGACATCGTCACCTACCGCTGCGCCGACTGCCTCGACCGCTGGGACCTCGTCCTCGATTCGGACGACTGACTGCGTTTACGTCCGGATTGTGGTCGCCGGGGCGACCACAATCCGGACGTAAACGAGATCAGCTGCGGGTGAGGAACTCGGTGTCCTCGTCCGTCAGGAGGAGGTGCAGCTCGTCGAGCAGCTCCGGATGGCGCTCCAGGACGAGGTCGGCATCGACGATCTCGAACGCCGCGTCGCGGGCCAGGCGGACCAGCTCGCGGTCACGGCGCAGCGAGGCCAGCCGCAGGTCGCTGCGACCCTTCTGGGCCGAGCTCATCAGCGTGCCCTCGCCACGCAGCTCCAGGTCGACCTCGGCCAGCTCGAACCCGTCGGTCGTGGCGACCAGCGCCTCGACTCGCGGACCCGGTCCGTCGGCCACGTCGCCCGACGTGAGCAGCCAGCACTGCGACTCGTGCGCCCCGCGCCCGACTCGACCGCGCAGCTGGTGCAGCTGGGCGATGCCGAACCGGTCGGCGTCGAGGATGACCATGGCCGTGGCGTTGGCCACGTCGACGCCGACTTCGATGACGGTGGTGGCGACGAGCACGTCGAGGCGTCCGGAGCGGAAGGCGTCCATCGTCGCCTCCTTCTCGGCCGACGGCATCCGGCCGTGCAGCAGCCCGAGCCGCAACCCGCGCAACTCCTCGTCCTGCAAGCGGCGGTACGTCTCCTCGGCCGACGCGACCTCCAGCTTCTCGCTCTCGTCGATCAGCGGGCACACGACGTAGGCCTGCCGGCCGGCCGCCACCTCGTCGCGCACCGACGCCCACGCCTCGGCCTCGAGCAGCGGCCCGCCCGCCCACCGGGTCACGATCGGCGTCCGCCCGGGCGGCAGCTCGTCGAGCACGCTCACATCGAGGTCGCCGTACACGGTCATCGCCGCGGTGCGCGGGATCGGCGTGGCCGTCATCACCAAGACGTCGGGGACGGCGCCGCCGGCCTTGTCGCGCAGCGCCGCCCGCTGCTCGACACCGAAGCGGTGCTGCTCGTCGACGACCACGACGCCGAGGCGGGCGAACTCGACGGCTTCCTGGATCAGCGCGTGTGTGCCGATCACGAAGTCGACCGATCCGTCGGCCAGCCCGGCCAAGATGCGTTTGCGCTCGGTCCCCGTGACCCGGTTGGTCAGGAGCTCGACGGCCAGTGGTCGATCGGCGAACAGGCTCTCGCCGCGCGTCGGCACCTCGAGGCCTTCGAGCATCCGGCGCACGCTCGCGGCGTGCTGCTCGGCGAGCACCTCGGTCGGAGCCATCAACGCGCCCTGATCGCCGGCCTGGACGGCGGCCAGCAACGCCGTCACCGCCACGACGGTCTTTCCCGAGCCGACGTCGCCCTGCAGCAACCGGTGCATCGGGTGGGGCGCCGCGAGGTCGGCATCGATCTCGCCGATCGCCCGCTGCTGCGCCCTGGTCAGCGGGAAGGAGAGCGCGGCGTGGAACCGGCGCACCAGCTCGCCGTCGACGGTGTGGCGGAAACCGATCGACCCCTGTTCGAGCGCCCGCTTGCGCATGACGAGCGCCAGTTGCACTCGCAACAGCTCGTCGAAGGCGAGCCGGCGGCGAGCCTGCTCCTTCTCGGCGATCGACTCGGGCCCGTGGATCTGGCGCATCGCCCGCTGCCGGTCGATCATCCCGAGCCGCGATCGCACCTCCACGGGAACGGGGTCGAGCAGCCCGCGGGCTGCGCTGCGCTCCAGCGCGTTCTCGATCCACCCGGCCAGCTCCCACGTCGTGATCTGGGCCTTCTCGCTCTGCGGGTAGATCGGCACGATCCGACCGGTGCGGTCACCGATGAGGTCGACGACGGGGTTGGCCATCTGGATGCCACCCCGGTACGTGTCGACCTTGCCGAACAGCGCGATCTGCAGACCCTGGCGCAGCTGGCGCTCCCGCCACGGCTGGTTGAAGAAGACGACCTGCATTCGTCCGGTGCCGTCGCCGACCACGGCGTTGACGATCGCCCGGCGGTTGCGGCCGACGCGCTTGGACACCGACCGCACCTCGACCAGCACCAGCGCCTCGGTCCCGGCGACGAGATCGGCGACGCGCGCCTCGTTCGTGCGGTCGACCCACCGGCGGGGGTACGTGGTCAGGAGGTCGAGCACCGTGTCGATGCCGAGCACGGCGAGCGACTCGCGCTTGCGGTCGCCAACCCCCTTGAGCCGCCCGACGTCGATGCCGGCCAGCTCGCGCAGCGTGATCGCGCTGTCGGCGGTCACTCGACGCCGAAGAGGTAGGGGTACAGCGGCTGGCCACCGTGGTGCACCTCCACCTCGACACCAGGTCGGCGCTCGTCGAGCCAGGCGACGAGCGTCGCCGTCAGGGCCTCGGTGGCATCGACCCCGGCGATCACGGTCACCAGCTCGCACCCGTCGCCGACGAGGTGGTCGAGCAGCGCGGTCGCCGCCCCCGTGAGGTCGGCGTTGATGGCCACGATGCCATCTCCGCCGGCGATGCCGATCCAGTCGCCCTCGGCCACCGGGCCGGCCTCCGTGCGGCTGGCCCGCACGGCCTTGGTCAACTCGCCGGAGCGCACCGCCTCGGCAGCGTGGCGCATCGAGGCGCGATTGGCCTCGGCCCGGTCCTCCGGGTCGTAGACCATCAGCGCCGCCAGCCCTTCGGGCATCGAGCGCGTGGGCACGACGCGCACGGTCCGAGAGGTGAGGGCGTCGAGCTGCTCGGCGACCGGGATGATGTTCTTGTTGCCCGGCAGCACGACCACCTGGTCGGCGTTCACCGCGTCGACGGCGGCCAGCAGCTCGGCCGTCGACGGGTTGAGCGTCTGGCCACCCGTGACCACGGCCTGCACGCCGAGGTGGCGGAACATCTCGCCGATGCCCGGACCACTGGCCACGGCGACGACGGCGCACACGACCGCCGGCTGGTCGGGCGCGATCGGTGGGCGCTCACGGGGACCGGCGACGATGGCTGCCTCGCGGATGGCGTGCTCGGCGGCGACCTCCTCGAACAGGTCGGTCACCCGGATCGCCTTCGGCCGGCCGTCGAGGTCGAGGGCGGTCTCGATGGCAGCCCCGATGTCGTTCGTGTGGACGTGACAGTTCCACAGCCCGTCGCCCCCGACGACGACGATCGAGTCGCCGAGCTCACCCCAGCGCTGCTTGAGGTCCTCGATGTGCACGTCGGCGAGGTCGCACAGGAACATCACCTCGTAGCGCTGGTCGCCGCCGACGGCGTCACCGATGGCGGAGACGGGCTGGACGATCGACGCAGTCGGTGCATCGTCGTCGGGCTCCGGGAGCGGCTCGTCGTCGACCACGTTGGCCAGCGCGTCGAGCAGCAGCAGGTACCCGGCGCCGCCGGCGTCGACCACCCCGGCGTCGCGCAGGACGGGCAGCAGGTCGGGCGTCGACGCCAGCGCGACCCGGCCGGCGTCCCGAGCAGCTCGCACGACCGTGGCGAGATCGCCGTCGGCGGCGACCGCCGCTTCCGCCCCATCGGCGCTGGCCCGCACGACGGTGAGGATCGTGCCCTCGACCGGTTTGAGCACGGCCCGGTCGGCCGCCTGCGAGGCCGCCCGCAACGCTGCGGCGACGGTGGCCGGCTCGACCGCGGAAGCCTCCTTGAGCGTCGCCGCGATGCCCCGCAGCACCTGGGACAGGATCACCCCGCTGTTGCCCCGTGCGCCCATCAGCGAGCCGTGGCTGATGGCGTCGCACGTGCCGACCAGGTCGTCGGGGGCGGCCTCGACGGCGGCGACCACGGCGTCGAGGGTGCGGGCCATGTTCGTGCCCGTGTCGCCGTCGGGCACCGGGTACACGTTCAGCCGGTCGATCGCCGACCGGTGTCGCGCCAGCAGGTCGCGGTACGTCGTGACGGTCATCCGCAGCTCCATCACGCCGAACGTCTCCAGCTCCAGCGTGGGCATCGGTCCAGAATACTGAGGCCGATCGTCGACACCCGGCTGGCCAGCCGTGGGATCGGCGGCGGCCAGTCGATAGCCTCCAGGCACCGTTCGTTCGAAGAACTCGACGACTCCTGCGACCCCGGCGATGGTGAGTGATGGCCTCTGTATGTGAAGTGTGCGGCAAGAAGCCCTCGTGGGGCATGTCCGTCTCGCACTCCCACCGCCGCACGAAGCGCCGTTGGAACCCGAACATCCAGCGTGTCCGGGCGCTCGTCAACGGCTCCATGAAGCGTGTCGACGTGTGCACCGGCTGTCTGCGCTCCGGCAAGATCACCAAGGTCGCCGACGTCCCGTCCAGCCACGCCGGCTGACGGGCGAGGGTGCCGTGCAAGGCGTCGTCAAGTCGTACGACCCCGTGACGGGCGACGGGGTCATCATGTGCGACACGGACCTCGGGGACTACGACCTCAGCGCCGGCGCCCTCGACGGATCGGTGTTCCGCATGCTGCGCCAGGGCCAGCGGGTGATCTTCGATCTCGATGCCGCCGGGCGCGCCGAGCGGCTGCGCCTCGGTTCGGAGGCCGACATGAAGACGCCGGGCGAATGAGTGTGAGCGAGCGTCCGGGCCGACCGCACGAGGGCCAGCCCGGGTGGGCGAGCGAACAGACAGCCGCGGTGAGCGAGCGTCCGGGCCGACCGCACGAGGGCCAGCCCGGGTGGGCGAGCGAACAGACAGCCGCGGTGATGTGTCTTCGCGCCGGTGCTTGACGGCTGATACACACGGGAAAGCAACAAGCTCGAACTCAACGGAGCGTGAAGAGCATGAACGGAGAGACAGGCAACGAGCGGTTGCGACAGTGGGTCGATGGTTGGGCCGAGGTGCTCGCCCCGGCCGACGTGTACTGGTGCGACGGCAGCGCCGAGGAGTACGACCGCCTGTGCGCCCAGCTCGTCGCATCCGGCACGTTCACCACGCTCGATGAGGCCAAGCGCCCGAACAGCTACTGGGCCCACTCCGACCCTGGTGACGTGGCCCGGGTGGAGGACCGCACGTTCATCTGCTCGCGCGAGGAGCGGGCAGCCGGCCCGAACAACAACTGGCGGGACCCCGAGGAGATGCGCGCCGAGCTGCAGCAGCTCTACACCGGAGCGATGCAGGGTCGCACGATGTACGTCGTGCCGTTCTCGATGGGTCCGCTCGGCTCACCGATCGCCCACATCGGCGTGCAGCTCACCGACTCGGCCTACGTCGCCGCGAGCATGCGGATCATGACGCGCATGGGCCAGGGCGCCCTCGACGTCCTCGGCGCCAACGGGCAGTGGGTCCCGTGCGTGCACTCGGTCGGCGCGCCGCTGGCCGACGGGGAGGCCGACGTCCCCTGGCCGTGCAACCCGGACAACAAGTACATCGTCCACTTCCCGGAGACGCGCGAGATCATGTCGTTCGGGTCGGGCTACGGCGGCAACGCCCTGCTCGGCAAGAAGTGCTTCGCCCTGCGCATCGCCTCGGTCATGGCTCGCGACGACGGCTGGCTGGCCGAGCACATGCTGATCCTCAAGCTGACCAATCCGGGCAAGGAGTCGAAGTACATCGCCGCCGCGTTCCCGTCGGCGTGCGGCAAGACGAACCTGGCGATGCTCGTGCCGACGATCCCCGGGTGGACGGCCGAGACGATCGGCGACGACATCTGCTGGATGAAGTTCGGCGGCGACGGCCGGCTGTACGCCATCAACCCCGAGGCCGGCTTCTTCGGCGTCGCCCCCGGCACCGGGTGGGACACCAACGCCAACGCCATGGAGACCCTGTGGGGCAACTGCATCTTCACCAACACCGCGCTGACCGACGACGGTGACGTGTGGTGGGAGGGCATGACCGACCAGCCGCCGGCGCGAGCGACGGACTGGAAGGGCAATCCATGGAACCCGGAGGTCGAGACCCCGGCCGCCCACCCGAACGCCCGGTTCACGGCGCCCGCCGCGCAGTGCCCGTCGATCGCTCCCGAGTGGGAGGACCCGGCCGGCGTGCCGATCTCGGCGATCCTGTTCGGCGGCCGCCGGCGGACCACCGTGCCGCTGGTCACCGAGGCGTACGACTGGGAGCACGGCGTGTTCCTCGGCTCGATCATGGCGTCGGAGACCACCGCCGCCCAGGCCGGTGCGGTCGGCAAGCTGCGCTTCGACCCGATGGCCATGCTGCCGTTCTGCGGGTACAACTTCGCCGACTACTTCACGCACTGGCTGTCGATCGGCAAGGCCACGGACCCGTCCAAGCTCCCCCGCCTGTTCTTCGTCAACTGGTTCCGGCGCGACGAGGACGGCCGCTTCCTGTGGCCGGGGTTCGGCGAGAACAGTCGCGTGCTGAAGTGGGTGTTCGAGCGGGTCAACGGCGAGGCCGAGGCCGTCGAGACCCCGATCGGACTGCTCCCGACCACCGAGGGCCTCGACACGACCGGTCTGGAGATCGCCGACGACGACCTCGAGGAGCTGCTCGCCGTCGACGTCAAGGGCTGGAAGGACGCCGTGCCGCAGATCCGCGAGCACTACGCCCAGTTCGGTGCCGACCTGCCCGCGTCGCTCAACGTCGCCCTCGACACGCTCGACGCCAAGCTCACCTGACGCCGCGCCCCGGGCCTCGCACGTGAGGTGAGCGATGAGGGGACGCTGTGCCCCTCATCGCTCACCTCACGCACGCAGGGTCTGGGCCGTCGCCAGCGCGTCGGCGGCCGACGCCCCGGGCAGGATCTCCGGCATGCACCAGGTCGCGCCGGCCGCGGCGAGCGCGCTCGGATCGGGGTGCGACCCGCCGACCAGCACGACGTCGATGGCGCCGGCGGTCAGGGAACCCGCCTCCAGCGCCGCGGTGACGTGCTCGGGCGTCCAGGTGTCGGCCCCGACCAGGGCCAGCCCGTCGAGGCCGTGGCGGCGGACGCGTCGCGGGCCGGCCCGCAGCCCGGTCCGCCCGGCGATCCAGATCGGGACCCGCGGCTGCTGCACCCCGGCGGCCGTCGTGACCCGCCCCCCGGCGGCCGGGACCGGGAGCCCGGCGAGCATCGGCTCGAGCAGCTCGATCCCGGCGTCGAGCGCGGCGGCCCGCCCTCGGTCGTCGACGGCCGGCTCAGTGAAGGCTGAGTACTCGCCGTAGCTGTCGACGCCGAGCCCGAGGCCGAGCACCATCCGCCCGGCCGACAACTGGTCGAGCGACGTCGTCGCCTGGGCCACCAGCTGCGGTCGCCGTCGGGGCAGCGCCACGACCATCGTGCCGATCAGCACCCGGTGCGTCGCCGCGGCGATCGCCGCCAGCGTGACGAACGGATCGGCGAACGGCGCCGCCGTCCGGTTCCACAGGTGGTCCCAGACGAACACCCCGTCCCAGCCGGCGTTCTCTGCCGCCGCGGCGACGTCGGCCACCAGGCGCGGATCGGCGAGCTCGCCCGACAACGAGCTGGACAGTCCCCAACGCACCGTGGGGACCGTATCGGCGGCTGGGTCTACGGTGAACCGATGACCTCGGTCGAGACGCCCGTCGGACTGCCCGATGCACACACCGTGCGGGAGACCATCAAGCTGATCGACGACCACGCGCCGAGCATCTACACGTGGGACTACGAGCGCGAGCGCCAGCAGCTGGTCGCGCTGTACGACAAGGCCAACGCCTCGCAGTGGAACAGCGTCACCGAGCTCGATTGGGGCACCGACGTCGACGCCGAGGAGCTGGCCCGGTCGCAGGACACGCCGGTGCTGCAGCTCGTGCGTTCCGCCGCCGACGTGCCGGGCTCCCCGATCGCCAGCTGGACCCAGCGCGAGTTCGACCAGCTGGCCCTGGAGCTGCTGCGGGCCGGCCTGAGCCAGTTCATGCACGGCGAGCAGGGGGCGATGCTCGTCGCCGCCAAGATCGTCGAGACCGTCCCGTGGATCGACGCCAAGTACTACGCCGCCACCCAGACGATGGACGAGGCCCGCCACACCGAGGTCTTCGCCCGCTACCTGCACAGCAAGCTCGGCGAGCCGTACCGCATGGGGCCGGACCTGGAGGCGCAGATCACCGCGCTGCTCGAGGACAGTCGTTGGGACATCGCCTACCTCGGGATGCAGATCGTCATCGAGAGCCTCGCCCTGGCCGCCTTCGGTGACCTGCTGCGACGCACCGACGAACCGCTGCTGCACAAGCTGCTGCGCTACGTCATGGCCGACGAGGCCCGCCACGTCGCCTTCGGCGTGCTCACGCTCGGCGAGCTGTACCAGGGGCTCAGCTCGGCCGAGCTGAAGGAGCGCCAGGAGTTCCTGCTCCAGGCCACGCAACGCAGCCGCAACCGGTCGCTCAACGCCGAGGTGTGGGAGCGCATGGGCACCACGTTCGAGGCCGTGTGGCCGTCGATCCAGGAGGCCCGGGCGCGCACCGGCGTCAGCCCGACCGGCTCGTTCCAGCGCGGGTTCTTCGCCAAGCTCGTCCCCAACGTCCGCAAGCTCGGCCTGCTCGACGCCAACGACGGGTACCTGCGGCGCCGCTGGGCCGACGTCGGCCTGCTGCAGTACGAGTTCGCCGACGACACGGCGTCGGACTACGCGTCCTACGACGCCGTCGCCCAGGACCGCGCCGCGACGCGGTGAGTGGTGAGGGGACAGCGTCCCCTCACCACTCACCTCCGTGGGGTGTCACGTGGCCCCGCGGCCGCCGCCTAGCGGTCGGACAGCGCCGGCACCTCGACGACGATGAACTCGTTGTCGTCAGCGAAGTCGGCGTTGCGCCCCTTGGCGGGGAAGTTGTTGTCGCAGCCGACGAGCACCTGGTCCTTGCTGATCACCCGGATCGCTTCGACCGACTCGCAGGCCACGCCGAACGGATCACCGATGCGGACGTCGCCGGGGCGGATCGCCGGGAGTGAGACCCCGTCGGGATCGGGGATGGCGGCCAGGTCGAGGACCTGGCGCTTGACCAGGCTGCCGTCGGGGCCGGTCACCCGCAGATCGACGACGTAGACGCGCCGCTCCAACGGGTTGCCGTTCACCCCGCTGTCGCCGTCGCGCTCCACGACGACCAGCCGGTGCGGGTCGAGCGGGGCGACGTCGGACACGAAGATCGTGCTCGGATCGACCCGGTAGTCCCACTGCCGGCCCGTGAACTCGCCGCGGTGGGTGTCGTACTCGAACATGATCCGGCGGAACGGGTCGACCGCCAGATCGGCGGTGGTGGCCCCCTCCAAGATCGGGTACAGGTGCTTGCCGGAGATCCCCATCCCTTCGAGCCCACGGCTGTTGGGCTGCGTCGGCGCGGCGCCGCCGAGGAACGGGTTGTTCGGTGACTTGAGGTTGCCCGGCAGCGGGATCGGCGGTTCGAGCAGCGTTCCGTCGTCGTCGAAGTGCAGGATCCACGGCCCGAACTCGTCGCCGACCCACAAGTCGCCCTCCGGGCTGACCTGCAGGGATTCGGGGTCGATGTCGCCGCCGGTGAGCAGGCGGTCGGTCGTGCCCTCGTTGACGATCTCGAAGCCGATCACGTCGTTGGGATCGCGGAACGAGATGAAGTCGCCGACCTCCACCCCACCCGTGCCCCCTTCGGCCGTCTTGAAGTCGAAGCGCAAGTTGTAGGCACGGATGAGGAAGTCGGCGGAGTTGCTCTTTGCGCCGAAGCCGTTGTCAGCCATCGCCAGCCACTCACCGTGGCGACCCTCGACGATCGACGAGATGCCCTCGACGGGCTGGCTCGGCGTCGGGAAGGTGATCCGCGTTCTGCGGTCCCGTGTAGAAGTTGCCCGAGGTCGGGCCGGGTGCGTAGGTGTTGACGTCGAGCACGGCGCGACCGAGCAGGCGCGGCGGCCCGTCGTTCGGCTTCGCCGCGGCGACGATGCCGGGCGCGAGCGCGGCGGCCACGGCGGCGACGCCGGCGGCTCGGGCCAGTGTGGATCGGGTGCTGGTCATGGGCGGTTCCTTCCTTCTCCCTGCGGGCGGGGGACGCAACAACCGTGTCGCACATGGCATCCCGGCGGCAATGGGCACGTCGTCACGTTTGTGCCCGATCCGCTTCCCGGCCGCCGGCGGGACCTCGGTACCATCCGCCCGGGACACCGGGTGCCGTACCGTGGGGCGAGGGCTCGGAGGGATTCGGATGGAGCACGTCGGCGTGAAGCGCCGGATCGCAGTGGCGGTCGCACTGGGGATCGTGGCGGCCGGCGTCGCATTCGTGCTCACCCTGCGCGCCAACGGCGCCGAGCCGCAGGGCCAGAACTGGTGGATCGTGTGCTGGCTGGCGATGTCGGCCGGCTACGGCAGCGCCGGCGCGGCGATGATCTGGTGGCCCGCTCGTCGCCGCGTCGCGGTCGGCTTCCTCGTCATCGCCGCCTGTGCGTTGCTGACGGCCATCTCCGTCCAGTACCGCGGCTACGTCACGGCGCGCGGTGGCCTCCCCCCGTGGCCGCGACTGGCCGATCTCGACGACTGGTCTCGCCCCCTGCTGGGCGGGATCCTGGCCGCCCTCCTCCCATGGGAGCTGCTGCCTGCGGCGCGGCGACACGAGCGGTGGATCGCGTCGCTGCGCGCCGTCGGAGCCGTGGCCCTGGCCGGATCGGTGGCCGCCGGGGTCCTCGAAGGTCCGGAGCTGCTGGAGCGGATCTGCGCTTGGAGCCTGTGCATCGTCGCGACCGCGGCAACAGCGACGCTCGCTGCGCACTGGTGGCGTCACGATCGAGCCACGGGAGACCTGCTCCCAGCGTGGCTGCTGGCCAGCACCATCGCCGGATGGCTTGCTGTCGTGCCCGATCTCTCGGACATCGCCGATTGGCGGCTCCCCGGCCGGGACGTCGTGACCCCGATGCTGTTCCTCGCCACCGTCCCGCTGCTCGTGGCGGGCACCGTCATCGAGCTGGTCCGCCGGTCACCGGGCAGTCGAACCGTCCACCGCGTCGTCGAATGGGCGACGCTGGCCGGCGGCATCCTCGTCGTGTACACGGCGCTCGTGGCCGGCCTCGGCCAGCTGGTCGGCGGGAGCGGACCGACCTGGTTCCTCGTCGCCTCGACCGGGGCGATCGCCATCGCACTCGAGCCCGTACGGCGGCGGGTCCGCCGGCTCGCCGACGGACTGGTCTACGGCCTGCGCGACGACCCGATCGTCGTGGTCCAGCACGTGGTCGACCGAGTTGGTTCGGGGGCCGGCGCCGACCTGCTGGCAGACCTGGCGACGACGCTGCAGCGCGAGCTGCGGATGGACGCCGTGGCCATCGACGTCGGCGGCGAGGACGAGTGGCAGCGCGTCGCTGCCTGCGGCGAGCCGACGGCACACACCCGCGAGGTCCTGCTGCGCCATCGCGACGAGGTCGTCGGCCGGCTCGTCGTCGGGTGGGAGCAGGGTCCGATGTTGCGGCCGCGGGACGAGGAGGCACTTGGCGCAACTGGCCGGCCCGCTCACGCTCGCCGTGCGCTGGGTGCGACTCAGCGAGGAGCTGCACCGATCGAGCTTGGCCACCGTGCTGGCCCGCGAGGAGGAGCGGCGGCGCCTCAGGCGCGACCTGCACGACGGGCTCGGCCCGGCGCTGACCGGCATCTCGCTCGGGTTGCATACGGCCGTCCGCCGGATCGTCCGGGGCGGCCCTGAGCTGGCGCCGACGGCCGAGCTGCTGGGCCAATTGGCGGACGAGGTCGACGCCATCGTCACCGACCTGCGGCGCATCGTGCGCGACCTGCGCCCGACGGCGCTCGACCAGCTCGGGCTGATGGAGGCGGTCACCGAGTTCGCCCGCAAGTTCGACGACGACTTGGAGATCCATGTCGTGCTGCCCGAGGCGCCGGTCGCCCTGCCGGCCGCCATCGAGGTCGCCACGTACCGGATCGTGACCGAGGCGGTGACCAACGTCGTGCGCCACGCCGGCGCCTCGCGGTGCTGGCTGAGCATCACCGCTGGGCGCACCGTCGGGATCGACGTGGTCGACGACGGCGTGGGGACGGACGCCCACGCGCCCTCGTCAGGAATCGGGTTGGTGGCGATGCGCGAGCGAGCCGCCGAGCTCGGCGGGTGCGTCGACCTGCGCACGATCAAGCCCCACGGGACCCACCTGCACGTCGAGTTGCCGGTCGTCGCGTCATGACCGACAACGGCACACCGCTGCGCGTCGCCATCGTCGACGACCACCCGATGTTCCGCATGGGGATGGCGGTCGCCATCGCCGACATGGCCGACATCGAGCTCGTCGGTCAGGCCGAATCGGTCGACACCGTCCCCGCGCTCGTCGCCACGACGGCACCCGATGTGGTGCTGCTGGACGTGCGCCTCGGCGAGGGGTCGGGGCTGGAGGTCAACCGGTGGCTGGCCGAGCACCATCCGGACGTCAAGGTGATCATGCTGACGATGTCGGAGGACCACGACACCGCGCTGACCGCGCTGCGCGACGGGGCCTGCGGCTACCTCGTGAAGGGCGCAGGGCCGGAGCGGGTCGAGCACGCCCTGCGGGTGGCCGCCGCCGGCGATGTGGTGCTCGACCACGACCTGGCCGTGGCGGTGAGCGAGCTGGCCCAGACGCGGCGGCGGAGCAACGATCGGCCGTTTCCCCAGCTGACCGAGCGCGAGCTGGACGTGCTCGGGCTCGTCGCCGAAGGCTTGGACAACCACGCCATCGCCCGCCGCCTGGTGCTCAGCCCGAAGACGGTGCGCAACCACGTGTCCAACGTGTTCGCCAAGATCCACGCCGCCGACCGCCCCCAAGCCATCGTCCTCGCCCGCCGCGCCGGCCTCGCCGACCAGTAACCCCGATTCTGAGCAAGGATCGCCGCCAGATCTGGCGGCGATCGCGCCACGGAATCGCGGATTCAGCCGGGGACGGCGGCGGCGGCGAACTCGGCCATCGAGGTGAAGCGCCGCTCGGGCACCTTCGCCGGGTCCTTCGGCGGGGCCGTGGCGCCGGCGCCGGCGCGGTCGTGGCGGCGGTGGATCCACACCGAGGGCAGCCCGATCTCGGCCGCCGGCTCGTGGTCGTGGTACAGCGACTCGGCGACGTGCAACAGCTCGTGCTCGCCGACGCCGAGCCTGGCCACACCCTGGCGCAGGGCGGCGAAGTTGACGGGGCTCGGCTTGTAGGCCCCGACGTCCTCGGCCGTGAGAACGAGGTCGAACTCGACGCCGAGGCGCTCGTTGCTGGCGGCGAACGAGGCCCGGTCGACGTTGGACAGGATCACGAGGGCGAACCGCTGCTGCAGCCGGGCAAGCGCATCGACCGAGTCCGCGAAGGCCGGCCACCGCGGCACCGATGCGCCGAAGTCGGCCCGCTCGGCAGCCGTTGTGGTCACGCCGAAGCGTTCCCCGATCAGCTCCAGCACGGTCGCCAGGACGTCCGGGTACCGCATCGTCGGGTGCTCAGTCTCGACGATCGTCTCGGTCGCCCCGAACGCCGCCAGCAGGTCCTCGGGACCGGCATCGACCCCATGTCGCTCGGCCCAGGGCACCAGCTCGGCGAGGATCCCCGATTCCCAGTCGATCAGCGTGCCGTAGCAGTCGAAGCTCAACGCCTTGAACCCTGCGAACCCTGCGAAGTCGTCCACCGCGCAAACCTAGAGTCGCGCCGTGACCGAGGACGATCGGACCTGGGGCTTCCGCACACGGGCCGTCCACGCTGGCGGTCGGCCCGACCCGACGACCGGCGCCCGGGCCGTGCCGATCTACCAGACCACGAGCTTCGTGTTCGAGGACGCCGACGACGCCGCCGACCTCTTCGCCCTGCAGAAGTTCGGGAACATCTACGCCCGGCTCGGCAACCCGACCGTCGCCGCGTTCGAGGAGCGGATGGCCAGCCTGGAGGGTGGCATCGGCGCCGTGGCGACGGCGAGTGGCCAGTCGGCCGGGCTCCTGGTGTTCGCCGCGCTGTGCAGCGCCGGCGACCACATCGTGTCGTCGGCCCAGCTGTACGGCGGCACGCGCACGTTGCTCGAGTCGTCCCTGGCCCGCTTCGGCATCACCACCACGTTCGTGGCATCGGGCGATGCGACCGACTACGCCGCCGTCATCACCCCGCGCACCCGGCTGATCCACACCGAGACGATCGCCAACCCATCGGGCGCCGTCGCCGACCTCGAGGCGCTGGCGGCCGTCGCCCACGACGCCGGCGTGCCGCTCGTCGTCGACGGCACCACCGCGACGCCGTACCTCTGCCGGCCGATGGAGTGGGGCGCCGACATCGTGGTCCACTCGGCAACGAAGTTCATCGGCGGCCACGGCAACTCGCTCGGCGGCGTGGTGGTCGAATCGGGCCGGTTCGACTGGGGCAACGGGCGATTCCCGGTGATGACCGACCCAGTCGCGTCGTACGGCGGGCTGAGCTGGTGGGGCAACTTCGGCGAGTACGCCTTCTGCACGCGCCTGCGGGCGGAGCAGCTGCGCGACCTCGGGCCTGCGCTCTCCCCCACCAACGCCTTCTACCTGCTGCAGGGCCTGGAGACCCTGCCGCAGCGGATGGACGCCCACCTCGCCAACACCCGCCAGGTCGCCGAGTTCCTGGCCGGCCACCCGGCCGTGCCGTGGGTCAGCTGGGCCGGACTCCCGGACCACCCCGACCACGATCGGGCCCGGCGCTACCTGCCGCTCGGGCCCGGTGCCGTGCTGTCGTTCGGCGTCCATGGCGGGCGGGACTCGGCGCGGCGCCTGGTCGAGTCCGTCGAGCTGTGCAGCCACCTGGCCAACATCGGCGATGCCCGCACGCTGATCATCCACCCGGCCAGCACCACCCACCGCCAGCTGTCCGACGACGCGCTCACGGCGGCCGGCGTGCCGCCCGACCTGGTCCGGCTGTCGGTCGGCATCGAGGACGCCGACGACATCGTCTGGGATCTCGACCGGGCGTTGGCGGCGGCGAGCAAGCATGGTTGATGAGAAGGCCACATGGTCGCCGCCGAGCATCCGCGGCGAACTGGAGATCCTGCGCGCCACGCGCACCGTCGCCATCGTCGGCATGTCGGCCGATCCCAGCCGGCCCAGCTACTTCGTCGCCACGTACCTGCGGTCGTCGAGCTGCGACTTCGACCATGTGTGGTTCGTCAACCCGAAGGGCGGGACGATCCTCGACGAGCCGGTCTACCCGACGCTGGCCGACCTTCCGGCGGCGCCCGACCTGGTGGACGTGTTCCGCCGCGCCGAGGACCTGCCTGCCGTCGCCGCCGAGGTCGTCGCCATCGACGGCATCTCGACGTTCTGGGCCCAGCTCGGGTTGCGCTCGGACGAGGCGGCCGCCATCGTCCACGCCACCGGTCGCAACGTCGTGATGGACCGGTGCCTGAAGATCGAGCACGCCCGCTTCGCCGGCGGCCTGCACCTGGCCGGCTTCGACACCGGCACGGTGTCGTCGCGCCGGCCGACAGCGGGCAGACTCGGGTCATGACGACGAAGGTCACGGGGGTCCACCACCTGGCGGTCAGCACGGCCGACATCAAGGGCCAGCTGGAGTTCTTCACCGACGTGCTCGGGTGCGAGCTCGTCGCCCTGTACTGGATGCACGGCGTCGAGGGCGCATGGCACGGCTTCGTGCGGCTGCACGACACGTCGTACGTGGCGTTCGTGCAGATGGCCGGCATCGCCGAGGCGCCCGCCGAGATCGGCGTCACCCACGCCGGCCACGGTGGTGGCGTCAGCGCCGCCGGCACGATGCAGCACGTCGCCTTCGACGTGCCCACGGAGGCCGATCTCCTGGCGATGCGCGACCGCATCCGGTCCCGGGGCATCAACGTGCTGGGACCGATCCACCACGGCCTGTGCTCGTCGATCTACTTCGCCGGACCCGAGGGCCTGACGCTGGAGGTGGCGACGTCGAAGGACCCGATCGACGGCGACCACTGGATCGACCCGGAGGTCGTCGAGCTGGCCGGCATCTCGGCCGCCGACCTGGAGCGGTTGCGCCGACCGGTCGAGTTCACACCGAGCGAGACCCCGGTGGCCCAGCCGCCCGTCGACCTCGACCGGCCGCAGATGGCCTACGCAACCCCGGTCCTCGAACGGCTGATGGGCATGCCCGACGACGAAGTCACGGCGCGCATGAGCCTCACGGAACCCCCGGTCCCATAGTCGGCGGCGGTCACCGGGCGAACTGATCGGCCTGGCGGCTGTCGAGGTACTCGTCGAGGCGGATGATCCGCCCGGCGTCGATGCGCACGACGATGCACGCCGGCATCTCGACCGACTCCCCGTTGCGGTTCGTGCCCCGGGCGACGTGCTGCTGCACGAACCCGTCGTCGGTGGCCGATCGCCGGACCTCCTCGTAGCGGAAGCCCTCGATGTTGGCAACGACCCACGCCAGCGTGCGCAGGTTGGCCGCCTTGTCCTGCTCGAACCCGTCGTGGTTGTGCCACACCACGACGTCGTCGGCATAGAGCGCGCCCACGGCGTCGAGGTCACCGGCGGTGATGGCGGCGAAGAACCGGTCGGCGACGTCGAGGTGCAAAGGCATGGTCGTCACGGTCGGACGCTACGACAGGACGAGCTCGCGCAGGCCGAGGCCCATGATGAACAGGCTTCCCAGCCCGTACAGCAGGTGCTCCTTCCCGCGCATGAACGAGCTCGACCGGTAGCTGTACAGGATCCCGACGGCGATGACGGCCGAGAACCCGTACAGCGCGTGCAGGTCCTCCGGCTGGCGGCGGTCGTCGGCGATCAGGATCGAGCCGGTGACCGCCTGGACCATCGCCAGCACCTGCCCGGCGATGATCACCGACCACAGCGGCCAACCGCGCAGCGGTACCCAGCGCTGCGCCGCCAGCGCCCACACCCCGGCGGCGGCGTTCACGGCGATCAGCGCCCACGCCAGCGCACCGTGCCACGCCAGCATCAGCGGATCAGGGTGTCGGCCTCGGCCCCCGCCTCGACGAGCACCAGGCGACCCGCGGCGTCCGCCTCGACCACCGTCACCGACGTGTTGTCGAGGCTGCGCAGGACCAGCCGGTCGTCGCCGACGCAGGCGCCGATGATGGCGTTGATGGCGACGAAGTGGGAGACGACGATCGAGTCACGGTCGGCGGCGGCCAGCGTCGTGACGTGGTCGACCGCGGCGTGCCGGTAGTCGATCCACGCGCCGCCGAGGTCGGACCAGCGCCCGGCCATCGCCGCCCGCAGCCACGGCACCCGCTCCCCCATCGGGACGCCCGGCGGCGACGGGATCTCGCTGACGGTCGGGTCGACCGTCGGCTCGACCGCCCACGCCGCCGCCAACGGCGCCGCGGTCTCCCGGCACCGCCGCATCGGGCTGCACGTGATCGGTTGGGGACCGAGGTCACCGAGCCGATCGACGAGCCGCTGGGCCTGCGCTTCACCGACGGGGTCGAGCCCGGGGTCCGGATCGGCGTCCCAGCCGCCCGTCGCCCGTCCGTGGCGGACGAGCCGCACGAGCGCCATCAACCGCCCGCCACACCGTCGAGCAACCACCCGTCACGCATGCCCGGTGGGGCGCCAGGCTCGATGAACCACTCGGTGGCGAACGCCAGTCGGAACGCCTCCTCCGGCATCGCCAGCATCCCGCCGACGTCCGTCACCTGACTGGCGTGGGCGGCGAGTGCGGCCCGCTTGCGCGGGAGGTACTCGCTGACGTCCACGGCGAGGTGCAGCTCGGCCTCCGGCGTGCCGAACGGGTTGCCGTCGTCGGCGGGCCCGTTCGGATCGAAGTCCTCCTCACCTTCGAACGGGAACTCGGCGATCATCCGCGCCATGGCGTCGCGGTTGAACGTCGATTCGAATCGCTTCGCGGTGCCGGCCAGGTCGGCGGCGCGATGCCCGACGCGATGGACCTGGATGTGGTCCGGGTGCCCGTACCCGCCGTGCCAGTCATAGAGGACGACGACGGCAGCCTCCTCTTCGCGCAACACGTCGGCCAGCCGGGCCGCCGCCTCGTCCATGTCGGCGCGCCAGAACGAAGTAGCGATGTCGTTCTGCTCCCAGCCGGTCATCCCCGAGTCGCCGTAGCCGAGCCAGACGATCCTGGCGATCCCGAGCGCCTGCGCCGACCGTTGCGTCTCGGTCCGGCGGCGGTCGACCAACGACTCACCGTCGCCGAGATCGTCTGGTGACTCGCCGTGCTCGCCGTTCGTGCACACGACCAGCACCACGCGATGTCCTTCTGCCGCCGCCCGAGCGATCGAGCCACCGTTGCCACTGGCCTCGTCGTCGGGGTGGGCGTGGACGAAGACGATCGTCGCCATCGCCGCCGCAGGCTACGGACGTGGAGCGACTACTCGGCGGCGGCGACGGCGCCCGACTCGACAAGGGCGTCGACCCGGTCCTTCGGGATGCCCCAGTCGACCAGCGCCTGGCGGGTGTGCTGCCCGGCGTGGGCGGGCGGGAGGTCGAGCTCGGGCACGGTCCGGCTGAACCGGGGGGCCGGCGCCGGTTGCCGTTTGCCGGCGGCTTCGACGATGGTGGAGCGGGCGACGTTGTGCGGGTGCGACGCCGCCTCGGTCATCGTGAGGACGGGTGCGAAGCACACGTCGGTGTGCTCCATCAGGGCGCACCACTCGTCGCGCGACTTGGTGGCGAACACGTCGGCCAGCCGCGCCTTGAGTGCCGGCCAGCGCGACTTGTCCATCTGGGCGGCGAACTCCTCGTCGCCCGCCAGCCCCGTCAGCCGCATCAGCTCGGCGTAGAACTGCGGCTCGATCGAGCCGATCGACACGTACTGCCCGTCGGCGCAGCAGAACACGTCGTAGAAGTGGGCGCCGGTGTCGAGCAGGTTCGTGCCCCGCTCACGCTCGTCGAACGCCCCGAGCTGCGAGAACGCCCAGAACATCGTCATCAGCGTCGCCGCGCCGTCGACCATGGCCGCGTCGACGACCTGGCCCTTGCCGCTGCGTTGCGCCTCGAGGAGCGCGCAGACGACGCCGTAGGCGAGGAACATCCCCCCGCCGCCGAAGTCGCCGACCAGGTTGAGCGGCGGGACCGGCGCCTCGCCCTGGCGACCGATGTGGGCCAGGGCGCCGGCCAGCGAGATGTAGTTGATGTCGTGGCCGGAGGCCAGGGCGTACGGCCCCTCCTGCCCCCAGCCGGTCATCCGGCCGAACACCAGCTTCGGGTTGCGGGCCAAGCACTCGTCGGGCCCGATGCCGAGGCGTTCCATCACCCCCGGCCTGAACCCCTCGATCAGCGCATCGGCCGCAGCGACCAGGTCGAGCAACGTCGCCGCGCCGTCGGGGTGCTTCAGGTCGATGGCGACGTTGCGCCGACCGCGCAGGAGCAGGTCGCCGTGGGGTGTGGCGGGCGTGGGGCCGCGCACGGACTGGGCCCGCTCCACGCGGAGCACCTCGGCGCCCATGTCGGCGAGCATCATGGCGGCGAACGGTCCGGGACCGATGCCGGCGATCTCGACCACCCGATACCCGCTCAACGGACCGGCCACCGTCAGACCCCCACCATGGCGCGATCGGTGTGCAGCGTGACGGAGTCGACGATGGTCGGCCACAGCTCGCGCGGCAGGTCGTGGCCCATGTGGCTGAGCACCAGCAGGTCGGCGTTGGGGATCGCCGCCGCCGTGGCCTCGCCGCCGCCGGGGGTGATCAGCGTGTCGTCGCGACCGTGCAGCACGAGCGTCGGCACCTGGACCTCGGCGAGCCGTTCCGACCGATCACCGCTGGCGTAGATCGCGGCGAGCTGGCGCGTCGCGCCCTTCGGGGTAGAAGGCGCGGTCGAAGGCGGCGGCGGCCCGGACGCGCAGCCACTCCAGATCGACGTAGCGCTTGGAAGCCCAGATGGCGCTGCGGTCGGCGGCGGCGACGAACGCCTCCCGGTCGGCAGGTGGCGCACTGAGCAGGACGTCCAGCGCCTCCTTGGTCGGCGCCCCGACGCGCGGATCGCCGGGCGAGCTCATGACCGACACCAGGCTGAGGCAGCGGTCCGGGTGCTCGATGGCGATGGTCTGGGCGATCATCCCGCCCATCGATGCGCCCATGACGTGCGCCCGCTCGATGCCGAGGTGGTCGAGCAGCCCGACGGCGTCGCGGGCCATGTCGGACAGGTCGTAGGGCACCGGCGGAGCCGGTTCACCGGCCAGGATGGCGCGCATGACGCCCAGGGGCTCGACGTGTTGGCCGTCGAGGTGCGTCGACAGCCCGCAGTCCCGATTGTCGTACCGGATGACGTAGCGGCCACGATCCGCCAACCGCTGGCACAGGTCGTCGTCCCAGGCGATCAGCTGGGCCGTGAAGCCCATGACCAGCAGCAGGGCCGGGTCGTCCGGGGAGCCGATCGTGTCGTACTCGATCTCGACGGTGTCCGGGTTGGACGTGGCGACGGTGGCGCGTGGCATCGGCGCAGTCTCGCGGGTCGGGGGCGACCATCGGTAGCCGGGCTACGGACGCCGTCGATGCGGCCGGCGATGCGCCTGGCGGCGCCGCCGTGCCGAACCGGCCTTCGGGTCTGTACGACGCGGCCGAGCACTACGGTCTCGTTGGATGACGCGTTTCGGGGTGCACACCGGGCTGCAGCACACGACGGCCGACGAGCTGCGGGTGCTCTGGAAGCGCATCGAGGCGCTCGGGTTCGATTGGATCTCGATCTGGGACCACTTCTACGGCGCCACCGGCGACCCGGAGGATGCCGCCTGCCTCGAAGCGGTGGCGATGCACGCCGCGCTGGCCTGCGAGACGGAACGCGTCGAGTGCGGTTCGCTCGTGTACTCGATCGGCTACCGCCACCCAGCCGTGCTGGCCAAGGCGATCACCGCCATCGATCTGATCTCCGGGGGGCGGGCGGCGATGGGCATCGGCGCCGGGTGGGCGCAGGTCGAGTACCAGGCGTACGGGATCGACTTCCCGAGCGTCGGCACGCGCATGGACCAGTTGGAAGAGGGGATCGCCGTGCTGCGCGGCCTGCTCCACGACGACACCACCACGTTCGACGGCCAGTGGTTCTCGGTGCGCGAGGCACGCAACGAGCCCCGGCCGATCCAGGAGCGGCTGCCGATCTGGGTCGGCGGCGGCGGCGAGAAGCGCACGCTGCGCATCGCCGCCCGCTTCGCCGACGGGTGGAACGTGCCGTTCGTGTCACCGGAGACGTTCGCCGCCAAGCGCGCCGTGCTGCACGAGCACTGCGCCAGCGTCGGGCGCGACCCGGCGGAGATCCGCTGCGCCGTCAACGTCGGGCTGGCGTGGGACGAGGCCAGCCTGCGTCAGCAGTTCGGCCAGATCGCCGAGCTCGTGCGACCCGGGGTCCTCAGCGGGTCGGTCGACGAGGTCGTGTCACGCGTCGGCGAGTACGTCGACGCCGGCGCCGATCAGGTCAACCTGGCGCTGCGGGCGCCGTTCGACGTCGACGCCCTCGAGCAGTTCTCCGCCACCATGCACCTCGCCTGACCCGCCCCTCCCATCCGAGGGTTTCGAGTCACCGGAGGGTTTGCGACACCCCCTCCGGTCCGCAGACCCTCGGATGACGTGCAACCCTCCGATGCGATCGGCTCAACTGTCCAGGAGGCGACGCTTCTGGACCTCGAAGTCCTCGGGCGAGATCGAACCGCGGTCGCGCAGCGCCTCCAACTTCTCGAGCTGGGTGACCAGGTCGGGCGACGTCGCGGCGGTCGGTGTCGGCGTGGCCGAGGTCTGCGGCGGAGGCGGCGGCATCGGTGACGCCGCGGCTGCCTGGTTGCGATGGCGGATCGTGCCGTACATGCGGTCCTCGTTCTCTTCCATCTGCGAGTGGATGAGGTTCTGGACGCGGTCCGGGTTGCGGATGTCGGTGAAGCGCTGTTGGCCCTCCTTGGCGCCGGACTCGATCAGCAGGTCACCGGCACCGACGATGCGCTCCCAGATGCCCTGGTCGAAGTGCACGCTGTTGACGCGCTCGAGCGGGATCTCGATGCCGCTCTTGGCGAAGATGCCGTGGCGGAAGATGACGCGGTCACTGGTGATCACGAAGTGCGTCGTGATCCACTTCAGGTAGGTCACCAGCACCCACAGCGCGGCGGCCACGATCAACGCCAGCACGATCCACTTCACCGCGCTCGCCGCGTCGAACGCCAGGGCGATGACCCCGAGGACGATCGTGACGATCAGCGTGAACACCGATTCGGCGAAGAACCACCAGTGGGGGTGGAGGTCGAGCGCCAGCGTCTCGTAGTCGTTGAGCAGCTTCTTCGGGTACGGCACGCGCTTCACAGTACTGGAGCGATCTCTAGGGTGATCGAGTGCATCCGGTCGCCGGTCCCGCCGAGGACGACCGGTACGTCGATGCGTCGACGGAGGCCGACCAGATCGCGCTGGCAGGTCTCGACGCCGACCAGCTGGCCGCCGTCACCACGCCGTCCACGCTGGTCGCCGTCATCGCCGGCGCCGGGTCGGGCAAGACGCGAGTCCTGACGAGCCGCATCGCCCACCGTGTCGCCATCGGCACCGCCGACGCCGGTCACACGCTGGCCCTGACGTTCACCCGCGAGGCGGCGGGTGAGCTGCGCCGCCGGCTGCGCAGCACCGGTGTGCGCGAGCGCGTCGAGACCGGCACGTTCCACTCCGTCTGCTGGAACCTGCTGCAGCAGCGGTGGCGGGACCTCGATCGTCGACCGGTGACGATCGCCGAGGATCGGGAACGGTTGCTGGCCGAGGTCGCCAGCGACGTGCCGGCGGCCACGCTGGCAACCGAGGCGGCCTGGGCCAGCGCCCGCGGCGTCGACGCCGCCGGGTACGTGGACGCCGCTCGCGCCGCGGCGCGGCGCACCGGGCCGCCGCCGCATCGGATCGCCGACGCGCTGGCCAGCTACCAGGACCTGAAGCGCAAGCGCGGCGTGGTCGACCTCGACGACCTGTTGTCGCTGATGGTCCGCGAGCTGATCGTCGACCAGACGTTCGCCGACGCCATCCGCTGGCGCTTCCGCCACGTCCACGTCGATGAGGCCCAGGACCTCAACCCCATCCAGTTCCGCCTGCTCGAGCTGGTCGTCGGGACCCACCACGACCTGTACCTCGTCGGTGATCCGGCGCAGGCGATCTACGGGTTCAACGGCGCCGACCCGTCGCTGCTGGCCGGGATCGCCGACCGGCTGCCCGGCGTCGAGGTCGTGCGTCTCCCGACCAACCACCGCTGCACCCCCCAGATCGTCGCCGCCGGCAGTCACGTGCTGCGGGCCGTCGATGCGCTGGGCGCTGCTCGGGCGGCGCGGTCCGACGGCATCGGCGTGCGGGTCGTCGCCGCCGACGACGAGACCCACGAGGCGTCACTCGTCGCCGCCTTCGTGCGCTCGCTCGATCCGGCCGACGTCCGACACGGCCGCATCGCCGTCCTCGCCCGCACCCACCAGCAGCTCAGCCGGCTCGAGCGGGTGCTGCGAACGGCCGGCCTGCCCGTCCACCGGGTGCGTCGGGCGGCCAGCACGCCGATCGGCAGGCTGGTGCGCGAGGCGGCCGCGCTCCCGTCGGCCACCCGGCTGCGGGCGTGGGCGCTCGATGTGCTCGACGAGCCGATCGACGAGGACGCCGACATCGACCGCAACGCCCGCGTGACGGTGGCGTCGGCCGTGTTGGACTTCCTCCGCGAGCAGCCCGCCGGCGACGGGGCTGCGCTGCGGTGGTGGGTGTCGACGGCGTCGGAGCTGATGCCCGTCGAACACGGCGTGGAGCTCTTGACCTTCCATGCCGCCAAGGGTCGGGAGTGGCCGACCGTCGTCGTCACCGGGGTCGAGACCGGTCTGGTCCCGCACCGTTCGGCGACGACGACCAGTGCGAAGGCGGAGGAGGCCCGCCTGCTGCACGTGGCCCTGACGCGGGCCGAGGACTGCCTGGTGATCACGTGGTCTCGCCGCCGAGGCGGCTACGCCAGGCAGCCGAGCCCGTTGCTCGCCGAGCTCGACGTGGAGGTGCCCCCGGTCGCTCCCGTCCCGGCCGACCTGCGCTCGGCCGAGCCGCCGACCGCCGAGCAGCGGTCGATCGACGATCTCCGCGCCTGGCGGGCGCGGGCGGCGCGAGCGGCCGGCGTCCTGCCCGCCGAGCTGTGCACCGACGGTGACCTGGCGGCGATCGCCGCCGCCCGCCCCGACACCCCGGAGGCACTGGCCTCGGTCACGGGGTTCGGCATGCTGACGGCGACGCAACTGTTCCCAGCGGTCAACGCCGTCCTGACCGAACCCTGAGCCTGACGAGATGAGCGATGAGCGGTCGCCTGACCGCTCATCGCTCACCGCGCTGCCAGATCCAGGACCACGGGCGCGTGGTCGCTCGGCGACTTGCCCTTGCGGGCGTTGCGGTCGATGATCATCCACTCGGCCCGCCGGGCGACGGAGGCCGATGCCAGGACGAGGTCGATGCGCATGCCGCGACCCTCGTGGAAGTCGCCGGCCCGGTAGTCCCACCACGAGAAGACCTTCGCCGCGTCCGGGTGCTGCTGGCGGAACACGTCGATCAGCCCCCAGTCGATGAGCGTCGCCAGGCGCTCCCGCTCGGGCCCGCTCGTGTGGGTCGTGCCGATGTACTTGGACGGGTCGTAGACGTCCTCGTCGGCCGGGGCGATGTTGAAGTCGCCGGCGATGATCACGTCGTCGCCCGGTCCGGCGACGTTGGCCAGTTGTCCGGTCAGCCGGTCGAGCCATGCCAGCTTGTACTGGTAGTGGTCGGCGTCGAGGGCCCGTCCGTTGGGGACGTAGACGTTGATGATCTTGATGCCGCCACACGTGGCGGTCATGAGGCGGGCCTCGGCGTCAGGCGCGGCGTCGTCGACGAAACCGAACGACACGTCGTCGAGGCCGACGCGCGACAGGACGGCGACGCCGTTCCAGCGACCCTCGCCGTGGTGGGCGGCCGAGTAGCCGAGCGATTCGAAGGCCAGTTGCGGGAACGCCGAGTCGGCCAGTTTGGTCTCCTGCATGCAGACGATGTCCGGGGCGACGTCGGCCAGCCACTGCTCGACGCGCTCCTGGCGCACCTTGAGGGAGTTGACGTTCCACGTGGCGAAGCGGGTCACGGTGCGGGCTCCCCCGTCGTCGCCGCCGGGGCCTTCTTGGCGGCTGCCTTCTTGGCCGCCGACTTCTTGGCCGCCGACTTCTTCGTCGCCGGGGCCTTCTTCGCCGCCGCCTTCTTCGCCGCCGGGGCCTTCTTGGCGGCTGCCTTCTTGGCTGCGGCCTTCGCCGGCTCCGGGGCCGGGGCCGGGGCCGGAGCGGGGGCCGCGGCCAGCTCGGTCGCCGGTTCCACCGGCGCCGCGGCGCGCTTGGTGGCCCGCTTGCGTGGAGCTGCGGGCGCATCGCTCGGCGACGACCTGGTGCCACGACGGCCCCGCTTCGGCGGGGTGACGGCTTCGGCCAGCTCGACGAGCTCGGGCATCGGCACGACATCGGCGTTGGGAGCCATCTGCGGCACGGCGAGGTCGATGCTCCGGCGGGCCGGGGCGAAGCTCGTGACGACCAGCGTCACCGCGTCGCCGACGCGCATCACCTCCCGCGCGCTGCGTGGTGGCGGTTCGGTCATCATCCGCAGCGGCACGTAGCCGCGAGCGTCGCCGATCGACACGTACGCGCCGTGCGAGGAGTACGACTCGACCACGCCGTTCACGCTGCTGCCGATCGGGTGGTGCTCGACGAAGTCGAGGAACGGCAGCACGTCGTTGACCGGTGACCCCGCGGGGCGGGGCGCCTCCTCGACTTCCTGGGTCGTGGCGGCCGCCGGCGCGCTCGACGCCCGCCGGGTGCCCGGTGGCGGTGTCGACGGAACCGGCATCGGCTGGCTGGCCGCCCTGCTGGCCGAGCGGCGGACGGGCTTGGCGTCACGGCCGGCCCGTTGCGCCCTGCGACTGGTCGGGCCCTTGACCGGCAGGCGGGAGACGAAGACCCACCCCACGAACGGCACCGGCTTGCCGCCGATGAGCCGGCCCTCGTCGAACAGCCACGGGTAGTCGCCGTGGAACTCCTGAAACGAGTCGTTGCTGAGAACGCGGGCACCGACCTTGTTGGCGATGCTGAGCACGAACGCGTCACCGCGTCCGATCGCCCCGGCCGGTGGAGCGACCAGTTCGTTGTGGGCGACGGCGGTGTTGAACTCCGCCGCCTCCTTCTTGTCGATGCGGTGGCCGAACGTGGCGTCGACGACGACGGTGATCATGGCGTCGGGGAACTCTTCACGGAACGCCATCACGGCGTCGTTCAGCTGGCTCAAGCTCGGGGCCGACCGGCCCTCCGTGGCGATGTTGGAACCGTCGACGACGACCACGTCGGTGGTGCCCGCCTTTGATGCAGTCATGAGGTGGAGTGGTCGATCGCTTTCTGGCCTCGACGGACGGTCGGGCGCTCGGCCAACATGGTAGGGCCGAGCGACAGCTCGCCGTCGTTACAGGCCGAGCGACATCGTCGTTACCATCGTTGCCCGTGATCCGGGCGGTGCTGTGGGACTTCGGCGGCGTGATCCTGTCCAGTCCGTTCGAGGCGTTCCGCCACTACGAGGCTGACCACGGTCTGCCGCAGGACTTCATCCGCTCCGTCAACGCCGCCGACCCGCACACGAACGCCTGGGCCCGCCTCGAACGCTCGGAGATCGACGCCGAGCAGTTCGACGCCGCGTTCGCCGACGAGTCCGAGACGCTCGGGTACCGGGTCTCGGGCGCCGACGTGTTGGCCCTGCTGGCCGGCGAGGTGCGGGCGGAGATGGTGCTGGCGCTCGATCGGATCAAGGCTGCGGGGCTGGCGACGGCGTGCCTGACGAACAACGTCGCCGGAGGCGGTGCCGCCCGACCCGACGTCGAGGCGGTGATGGCGCGGTTCGACCTGGTGCTCGAGTCGAGCAAGGTCGGTGTGCGCAAGCCGGAGCCGGCGTTCTACACGCTGGCCTGTGAACGCCTCGGCGTGGAGCCGGCCGAGTGCGTGTTCCTCGACGACCTCGGCATCAACCTCAAGCCGGCCCGCCAGCTCGGCATGACGACGATCAAGGTCGACGACCCCGCCGCCGCCCTCGCCGAGCTGAGCACGATCCTCGCCCTCGACTTGACCTGACCCATCCACTCGGATGGGCGGGCGGGGCGGGCTAGAGGTCTTGGAAGGTCTCGTCCATGAGGTCGGCGAGCTCCTGGTCGTGAATCGTCTTCGACCCGGTGGCGGGGCTGCCGGACTCGACCCGGGCGACGTGGCGCAGGTCGTAGCCGCGCTCCTTGATCCGCCACACCCGGCGCTCGACGAAGCTCCAGGCGCCCATGTTCTCGGGCTCCTCCTGCAGCCAGACCAGCTCCCGGGCGTTCGGGTACCGGTCGAGCAGCGTCGTCAGCGCCTCGATCGGTGACGGGTAGATCTGCTCCACCCGCACCACGGCCACCGGCGCGCCCCGCTCGTCGCGCTGGGTCATGGCGTCCCACGCCACCTTGCCGGTGCAGAACACGATCCGGCGCACCTTGTCGGCGTCGGCCTCGGCGACGAACGGGTCGTCCAGGATCTCTTGGAACGACCCCGTGGTCAGCTCGTCGATCGGCGACCTCGTCTGCTTCATCCGCAGGCCCTGCTTCGGCGTGAACACGATCAGCGGGGTGTGCCGCTCGGTGTACACCTGGCGCCGCAACAGGTGGAAGTACTGCGCCGCCGTCGTGGTGTTGCAGACCTGGATGTTGTCCTCGGCGGCCTGGATCAAGAAGCGCTCCATCCGTGCCGACGAGTGCTCGGGCCCCTGGCCCTCGTACCCGTGCGGCAGCAGCAGCACCAGCCCGTTGTGCTGGCCCCACTTGTCCTCGGCGGCGACCAGGTACTGGTCGATGATGACCTGGGCGCCGTTGATGAAGTCGCCGAACTGCGCCTCCCACAGCACCAGCGCGCTCGAGTTCTGCTGGGCGTAGCCGTACTCGAACCCGAGCGCGGCGTACTCCGACAGCAACGAGTCGTAGACCCAGAACCGACCCTCGGCGCCGAGATCGTCGAGCGGCACCCACGGTCGCCCGTTCACGTTGTCGACCAGCGCGGCGTGGCGATGGCTGAACGTGCCCCGCCGCGAGTCCTCGCCGGCCAGACGCACGCTGTGGCCGTCGAGGAGCAGCGACCCGAACGCCAGCGCCTCGGCCGTGGACCACTCCACCTCGCCCTGCTCGTACAGCTTCGAGCGAGCCTCGAACTGGCGGGCCAGCTTGGGGTGGACGACGAACCCCTCCGGATACGTCGTGAGGCCCTGGAAGATGCGATCGAGGACGGCCCGGTCGACCCCGGTCGCCAGGTGCGGCAGCACGCCGGCCGGCTGCGGCGGCTTGGCCGCCTTGATCGCCCCCGGCGACTGCGCCCGCGTCTCGTCGAGGGCGATCTGCAGCTTGCCCTGGAAGTCGTCGAGCGCCTGCTCGGCCTCCTCCAGCGTGATGTCGCCGCGCTTGACCAGCGACTCGACGTACAGCTTGCGCACGCTGCGGTGCTCAGCGATCGCCTGGTACATCAGCGGCTGCGTGTAACTGGGGTCGTCCCCCTCGTTGTGACCGTGGCGGCGGTAGCACCACATGTCGATCACGACGTCCTTGTGGAACCGCTGCCGGTACTCGAACGCCAGGCGGGCCACGCGCACGCAGGCCTCGGGATCGTCGCCGTTGACGTGGAGGATCGGCGCCTGGACCGTCTTGGCGACGTCGCTGCAGTAGATGGAGGACCGGGCGAACTCGGGCGCCGTCGTGAACCCGATCTGGTTGTTGATGATCAGGTGGATCGTGCCGCCCACCCGGTAGCCGGTGATGTCGCTCATCGCCATCGTCTCGGCGACGACGCCCTGGCCGGCGAAGGCCGCATCGCCGTGCAGCAGGATCGGCAGCACCGGGTACGAGCCGGGCGGGTCGATCTGGTCCTGCGCCGCACGCACCATGCCGACGACGATCGGGTCGACGGTCTCCAGGTGGCTCGGGTTGGCGGCCAGCTCGATGAGCAGATCGGCGCCCGACTGGCTGACGTACTTGCCCGTTGCCCCGAGGTGGTACTTGACGTCGCCCGAGCCCTGCACCGACGACGGGTCGAGATGGCCTTCGAACTCCCGGAAGATGGCGTCGTAGCTCTTGCCGATGATGTTCGACAGGACGTTGAGACGGCCGCGATGGGCCATCCCGAGGACCGCTGAGTCCAGCCCCGAGTCGGCGGCCGCCGACAGCAGCTCGTCGAGGATCGGGATCGCCGACTCGGAGCCCTCCAGTCCGAACCGCTTCGTGCCCACGTACTTCGTGGCCAGGAACTTCTCGAACGCCTCTGCCGCGTTCAGCCGCTCGAGGATGCGCCGCTTGGCGTCCTTGTCGAACGTCGGGACGGCCCCCTCGACCTTGGACTGGATCCAGCGCTGCTCCTCGGTGTCCTGGATGTGCATGTACTCGATGCCGATGGTGCGGCAGTACGCGTTGCGCAGCACGCCGAGCAGGTCGCCGAGCGACATCTTCTCGGTGCCGGCCACGCCGCCGGTGAGGAACTCGCGGTCGAGGTCCCAGATCGTCAACCCGTACGTCAACGGGTCGAGCTCCTTGGGCATCACCGGTTCCTTCCACTTCAGTGGATCGAGGTCGGCGATGAGGTGGCCGCGCACGCGGTAGACGCGGATCAGCGTGGCGACCTGCATCTGCTTGTGCAGCATCGCCTCCTCCCGGTCGATCGGGTTGACGTCGGGCCGCCACTTGACGGCCTCGTACGGCATGCCGAGCGAGTGGAAGACGTCGTCGTAGAACTCGTGCTCCCCCATCAGCAGCTCGTGCACCCGGGCCAGGAACATCCCGCTCTCGGCGCCCTGGATGATCCGGTGGTCGTACGTGCTGGTGATCGTGACGACCTTGCTGACGCCAAGCGCGCTGAGGTTGGCCCGGTCGGCGCCTTCGAACTCGGCCGGGTAGTCGATGCGCCCGACACCGACGATGACGCCCTGGCCCGGCATCAGGCGCGGCACGCTCTGGACGGTGCCGATCGTGCCGGGGTTGGTGAGGCTGACGTTGGCGCCCTGGAAGTCCTCGACCGTGAGCTTGTTCGCCCGCACCTTGCGGATCAGCTCCTCGTAGGCACCGAGGAAGCCGGCGAAGTCGAGCTGGTCGGCGTCGCGCACCACCGGCACGACGAGCGTGCGCGTGCCGTCGCCCTTGTCGACGTCGACGGCGAGGCCGAGGTTGACCGTGTCGTTGCGGACCAGGCGGGGCTTGCCGTCCTCGGCTTCGACGAACGTGTTGCGCAGGTTGGGCACGGCGTCGGCGATGGCCCGCACGATGGCGTAGCCGATCAGGTGGGTGAAGCTGACCTTGCCCATCCCGCTTCGCGAGCGGTAGCCGTTGATCACCTTGCGATTGACCTCGAGCAGCTTGGCCGGCACCTCCCGGAAGCTGGTCGCCGTGGGCACCGTGAGGCTGCGCGCCATATTGGCGGCGATGGTCGCCGCCACGCCGCGGATCGGCGTGCCCGCCGGCTCAGCTGCCGGCCGCGGCTCGGTCGGCTTCTTGGCCTCGACCGGCTTGGTCGGCGGGGCCGGCGTCGGCGGCGCCGGTTCGGCGGCATCGGGTCGTGTCGACGGAACCGACGGCGCGTCCACGTCGTCGAGACCGGGCTCGGCCGGCGGCGCCGCCGGTGGCTCGTTGCCCGGCACGGTCGAGCGGTAGTCGGCGAAGAACTCTCGCCACGCCTCGCCCACCGACTCGGGGTCGTCTCGGAACTGCTCGTACATCTCCTCGACCAACCAGGAGTTGGTCCCGAACGCAGGGCCCGTCGACGAGGTCGCAGTCACGCCGACCAGGGTACCCGTCGGCCCGGAACCGCTCCGGAGCGTCACCGCCGCCGCGAGCGAGATCTGTGAGTCAAACCGACTCACACCAGCACGCTCTGCTCACAGTTCGGCGCCGCCGGCCTGCTCACTAGAGTCCGGGCGGGGAGCCGGGAACCACCTTGGGGGTCGAACCTTGAACCAGCCGTCCACCGACAACATCCGCAACGTCGCCGTCATCGGCCACGGCGGCAGCGGGAAGACCACGCTCGTCGAGGCCCTGCTCGTGCGCGCCGGCGTGGTCGCCCGGGCGGGCCGAGTGGAAGATGGCACGACGGTCTGCGACACCGAGCCCGAGGAGGCCAAGCGGACGATGTCCCTGTCCCTTGCGCTCGCTCCGCTCGAGTGGCGCCGCGACGACAGTGGCCAGACCTGCAAGATCAACCTGATCGACACGCCGGGCTACGCCGACTTCGCCGGCGACGTCGACGCCGCGCTGTCCGTCGCCGACCTCGCCCTGCTCGTCGTCAGCGCCGTCGACGGCGTCGAGGTCGGCACCGAGGCGTGCTGGTCGAAGTGCGCCCAGCTCGGCATCCCCCGACTCGTCTTCGTGACCAAGGAGGACAAGCCGCGCGCCGACTTCCGCAGGGTGCTCGGCGAGATGTCGGCGCGGTTCGGCCCCGGATTCGTGGCGCTCGAGCTGCCGCTCGGCGAAGAGGAGCAGTTCCACGGGATCGCCGACGTGCTCAGCGACCAAGGCTTCGAGTACGAGGCCGACGGACGCCACCACACCGAACCCCTCCCCGAAGAGGTGCTCGACGAGGAGCACCGTCGCCACGACGAGCTGGTCGAGGAGATCGTCGCCGGCGACGACGAGCAGCTCGAGCGCTACCTCTCCGGCGAGGTGCCGTCGACGGCCGAGCTCGAGCGCACGCTGGCCCACGAGATGCTCGACGGCACGGAGTTCCCGGTGCTCGTCGGCTCGGCGGCCAACGGTGTCGGGCTCGACCGACTGCTCGACTACATCTGTGACCTCGGCTGCTCGCCGGCCGACCGGCCGACCACCGTCCGGGCGGGGAGCGAGGCCGACGGCCTGGAGGTCGAGGTGGCCGCCGATCCCGCCGCCAAGCCCCTCGTCTACGTGTTCAAGACCGTCGCCGACCAGTTCGTCGGTCAGGTCTCCCTGTTCAAGGTCCTCTCGGGCACGATCGCCGTCGACGACCGGTTGATCAACGTGGCCAACGGCGCCGAGGAGCGACTGCACGGCCTGTTCCACCTGCGCGGCAAGGAGCACCTGGCGGCGAGCAAGGTGGTCGCCGGCGACCTGGCCGCGGTGGCCAAGCTGAGCGACACGGCGACCGGTGCCACCCTGGCACCGAAGGACTCGCCGGTGCGGGTCCGGGCCGTGCAGCCACCGCCGGCCGTCTACGGCCTGGCGCTGCGCCCGGTCACGCAGTCCGACGACGACAAGCTCTCGGGAGCGTTGAGCCGCCTCCTGAGCGAGGACCCGGCCCTCGTCGTCGACCGCAACGAGGAGACGGGCCAGACCGTGCTGCGCGGCACGGGCGACACCCACCTTGCCGTTGCGCTGGAGCGCCTGGCCCGCAAGTTCGGGGTCAACGTCGAGACCGAGGCGGTTCGGGTGCCGTATCGCGAGACGGTCGTCGGGTCGGCCGAGGCCGAGGGCAAGATCAAGAAGCAGTCCGGCGGGCACGGCCAGTACGCCGTGGCCAACTTGCGGGTCAGCCCGACGGCGCGCGGCGAGGGCACCGAGTTCGTCAACAAGATCGTCGGCGGCACCATCCCCAAGCAGTACCTGCCCGCCGTGCAGCGCGGCGTCGAGGAGACCATGGCCGCCGGCGGTGTGTACGGATTCCCGGTCGTCGACGTGCGCGTCGAGTGCTACGACGGCAAGTTCCACTCCGTCGACTCCTCCGACATGGCGTTCCGTTCGGCGGCGGCCCACGGGTTGAAGGAAGCGCTGGCCAAGGCCGGAGCGGCCGTGCTCGAACCGGTGTCGCACCTGACCGTGACCGTGCCCGAGGGCTACCAGGGTGACGTGCTCGGCGACCTCAACTCGCGTCGCGGGCGGGTCAGCGGGACCTCGGTGCTCGGCACCGGCCACCACGAGATCGTGGCGCTGGTGCCGGCGGCGGAGATCCAGCGCTACGCCGTCGACCTGCGATCGATGACGGGTGGCCGCGGGACCTTCGCCGCCGTCCACGACCACTACGACCTGCTCCCCAACCACCTGATCGACAAGATCAAGCAGCCCAGCAACGGCTCGGCCCACTGACCGACGTCGCCAAGCCCACCGCACGGGTGGGCACGTTCCGATCGGCGTGGCGACACCGGGCGTGGCGCCGCCTGCTGGTCTCGATCGCGGTCGCCACGACGGGGGAGTTCCTGTCGACGGTCGCCCTCGTCGTCTTCCTCATCGATCGCACCGGCTCGGCGGGCTGGGTGGCCGCCTCGTTCATCGCCCGGATGGCAGCGTTCACGTTGCTCGGACCGATCGGCGGGGTGATCGCCGACCGGGTGGACCGCCGCCGACTGATGGTGGTCCTCAACCTGGCTCGCGCCGCAGTGATGCTCGTCGCCGCGGCGCTGGTGGCCGCGGACGGTTCACCGGCGGTCGTCATCGCACTGGCTGCGCTCGTCGCCGCGCTGACGACGCCCTACCGGCCCGCCGGCGTGGCGGCGACACCGGTCCTCGTGCCGATCGACGACCTGGCGGCGGCCAACGCCGCCGAGGCGAGCGTCATGCAGTTGGCCTGGTTCGCCGGCCCGGCGCTCGGCGCCGCCGTCGTGGCGATCTCCGGGACGGCCGCCGCCTTCGCCGTCAACGCCGCGACGTTCGCCGCATCGGCGGTGCTGGTCGCCGGCGTCGGCGCGATCGGTGGCGGTCGGCGCGCCGGGGCGACGGCCGCGCTCGACCACGGACGTGTGCTGGGCCAACTCGTCGGGGGCTTCCAGGCGCTCGGGCGGCTTCCCGGTGTCGCCGTGATGACGGTGTTCTCGTTCGGCGTGCTCCTGGCCTACGGCATCGAGCAGGTCGTCCACGTGCTCGTCGCCGAGGATCGCCTCGGGCTCGGCGCCAACGGCGTCGGGGTCCTCAACGCCTGCATGGGAGCCGGTGGGATGGCCGCCATCCCGTTCTCGGCGTGGCTGGCCAGCCGGCGCGACGCCGGATCGCTGTTCGCGCTGTCCGGCGTTCTCATGGGGATGCCGTTGGCCCTGTTGGCCGTCGTGACCAGCCCCGTCGTCGCCGGCGCGCTGATGGTCGTCGAAGGCTTCGGCAACATCCTCTTCGACGTCTTGCTGATCACGCTGCTGCAGCGGATCTGCCCCGAGGAGCTGCTGGGTCGCGTGTACTCGTTGCAGGACAGCTGCGGCTCGCTCGCCCAGTTGGCCGGCATGGTCGCCGCCCCGTTGCTCGTCGCCGGGCTGAACCTGGAGGCGACCCTGTGGATCGGCGGCGGGTCGCTGGTCCTGCTGACCGTCGTGCTCGTCCCTGCGTTGCGGGCGATCTCCAACCGCACGAACGCCGAGCGGCAACGCCTGGCGCCCGTGGTGGCCGAGTTGGGAGCACTCGGGATCTTCGCCGAGGCGACGATCGCGGCGCGCGAGCGCATCGCCCGGGCTGCAGCGGTCAGGAACCTCCCCGCCGGAGCGATCGTGTTCCACGAGGGTGACCAGCCCGACGACCTGTACGTCGTCCGCTCCGGTGAGGTAGCGGCGACCATGGCCGATCGCGGCGAGATCCGCCGCGTCGGACCCGGCGAGTGGTTCGGGGAGATCGGGCTGCTGCGCGGGGTTCCGCGCACGGCGAGCATCGTCGTCACCGCCGATGCGGAGCTGCTGGCGATCGGCGGTGGCGAGTTCCTCGACGCCGTCACCGGGTCGAACCGCTTGCCCGAGCCGATCGCCGGGGCGATCGCGCTGCGCCTGGCCGCTACCCATCCGGACCTCGCCGAGTCGTGATGGTGTCGCGCCGACTGCACCCGCCGTTACGGTCGCGCGATGCCGACAATCTCTGGGTTCGACCACCTCGTCCTGCGCTGCACCGAGGTCGAAGACCACCCTGTCCTGGTACGTCGACACGCTCGGGCTGGCACCGGTCCGGGTGGAGGAGTGGCGGGCGGGAACGGCGCCGTTCCCGTCGGTGCGCATCTCGCCCGACTCGATCATCGACCTGATCCCGGTGGCCGGTTCGACAGCGGGCGGGCACGTCGACCACTTCTGCCTGGTCGCCGACCGGGCGACGGTCGACGCCATCGTCGCCGACCCCACGATGCACATCGTCGATGGCCCCGACGTGCGCTACGGGGCGCGCGGTGACGGCTGGTCGGTGTACGTGACAGATCCGGACGACGCCGTGGTCGAGATCCGCAGCTACGACGGAGGACCGGCACGTTGACGACACCCGCGGTCAGATCGAGGGTCCGCCTGCTGACGGCGTTCGTGATCGGGTTCGTCACCCTGACGCTGGAGATCGCCTACACCCGCGTCGTCTCCTTCAAGCTCTTCTACTACTACACGTACTTCGTCATCGGCCTTGCCCTGCTCGGCCTCGGGGCAGCGAGCGCCACCGTCGCGCTGTCCCGCCGGTTGCGGTCCATCGACACCGTGCAGTTGATCCGCGTGGTGGGCCCCGTGGCCGGCATCGTCGGGGTCATCGGTTACGTCGTCGCCGCCCGGCTGCCGACCGACGTCAACCTCATCTGGGCCGGCTCGGCCGGCGACGCCATCGGACAGCTGCTGCGCCTGCTCGTGCTGTCGGTGGCCCTGACCGGAGTCTTCTTCGCCGCCGGGTTGATCATGGCGTCGCTGTTCGTCGTCGAGATCGCCAACGTGCGGCGGCTCTACTTCTGGGACCTCACCGGCGCTGCGCTGGGCTGCCTCGTCGCCGTGCCGCTGCAGGCAACGATCGGCCCGCCGGCGATGATCCTCGTGGCGGTCGTGGCGCTGGCCCTGCTCGGTCCCCTGGGTTCGTACGCTACCGATCGCCGCTTCTTGCTCGGCGGCCTGGCCGTCGTCGTCGTCGCCGGAGGTGCGTTCTTCGCCGGGCGGTTGGACATCCGCACCGACGAGACGAAGACGCTGCGCGACGCCGATGACGTCGCCGCCGGCGACTGGGGCGCCGTCTTCCGGGTCGACGCCGTGGAGTTCGGAGACCTCCACTTCCTGCACCACGACGGCCTCCTCGGATCGACGATCTGGCGTTACGACGGCACGCCGGCCACGACCGACCGGTTCCTCACCGACAGCCGTCAGATCCCCTTCGCCGCGGCACCGAACGACGCCCCGAGCGTGTTGATCATCGGCGCCGCCGGCGGCAACGAGATCCAGGCCGCGCTGACCTACGGCGTTGGACAGGTCGACGCCGTCGAGCTGAACCCGGTGACCGTCGACCTGCTGCGCGGACCGTTCGCCGACTACGCCGGCAACATCACCCGCGACCCGCGTGTCAACTACGTGCAGGGCGACGGGCGGACGTTCCTCGCCCGCAGCGACGAGCAGTACGACCTCATCTGGTTCGTCGCGCCCGACAGCTACGCCGCCGCCAACTCGGCCACGTCGGGCGCGTTCGTCCTCTCGGAGAGCTACCTCTACACCGAGGAGATGATCGCCGAGGCGTTCGACCACCTCTCGGCCGACGGCGCCATCGTCGCCCAGTTCGGCGACTTCGACTTCGACACCCGCCCGACGCGCACGGCCCGGTACCTCGTGACGGCGCGCCAAGCGCTCGGCGGGGACCTCGCTGACTTCGGCGCCCACACCAGCCTCGTCGTCGAGCGCAGCGAGCTCGACATCGCCCGGATCAGCACGATCTTGATCTCCAAGCGGCCGCTCGACGCCGCCACCGGCGACCGCATCGCCGAGAGCGTCGCCAACGTCCCGGGAGCGCGGGTCCTGCACCAGCCGGGCGGGGCGACCGAGCCCGGCCTGATCGGCGAGCTCATCGTCGGCAGCGACGACGACGTCGATCGGCTGGTCGACGACTACGCCTACGACATCTCGGCCATCGACGACGGGCGGCCGTTCTTCTGGCACTTCACGCCGTTCAGCTCGGTCCTGACGAACTGGGAGCGCACCTTCGAGGACTCCGAGATCGCAATCGGCGAGCGGCTGCTCGTCGTCCTGTTGGCGATCGCGATGGTCATCGCCGGCGTCCTGCTCTGGTTGCCGTTCGTCGTGACCCGGAAGCGCCAGCGCGTTGCGCCCGTGCCCGGCCGCTGGCGGTTCTTCGTCTACTTCGCATCGCTCGGGCTCGGGTTCATGCTCATCGAGATCTCGATGATCCAGCGGTTCGCGCTCCTGCTCGGCTTCCCGACCCTGTCGCTGTCGGTGTCGCTGTTCACGTTGCTCATCGCCACCGCCGTCGGAGCTCGGTTCTCGGACCTCGTCGTGCGATGGCGCGGCGGGCTGCCCGCAGTCACCGTGCTGCTGATCGTGATCACGGGCGCCTACCTGGTCGTGGCCGCGCCGTTCACCGATGTCGCACTGGCGTGGCCGCAATGGGCTCGCATTGCCACGGTGATCGTGCTGCTGTTCCCGGTCGGTCTGCTGCTCGGCGTGTACCTGCCCACCGGGATGGAGGCCGTGGCCGCAGCGACCAGCGAACCCGGCCAGGACCGCGGGCGGCTCGTGGCGTGGTCGTGGGCGGTCAACGGGTTCTTCTCCGTGCTCGGCGCGTCGGTGACCACCCTGATCTCGATGTCGTTCGGGTTCAACCGCGCCGTCATCGCCGGCCTCGTCCTGTACGCCGTGGCGACGACCGTGATGGTCACCAGCCCGGCGCGCCGACCTGCCGCCGACCGACCCGTCGAGTCGGTCGCCGACGAACCCGCGCTCGTGTCGTGATCCAGGGCCGATGGCCCCTTGCGTCTCTCACTCGCCTCGTGCAAACGTTGGCGCCGGGCACCCCGCCGTCATGCGCTTCGGCCGGAGGTCGGGTCGGGCTGCAACTTCCCGTGCGAGGACGACCACTCGTTCCACGCCGTCGACCGGGTGTCACCACAAGCAGTGCGGATCGAGGCGGGCGACACGGTCGAGTTCGACGTCGAAGGGTTCCACCAGGTCGCCCTGTACGAGCCCGGCATCCGGCCCAGGGACATCGAGCCGAACCCGGCGACGTTCCCGTTCCTCAACGACCCCGATGGTCGGCTCGCCCTCGGCTACCGACGGTCGACTTCGAGTACACGTTCGAGGAGCCCGGCAAGTACCTCGTGCTCTGCAACATCACGCCGCACTTCGAAGAGGCCCAGATGTGGGCGTGGGACCACGTGTCCTGACGATCGACAGGGCGGCGACGGGCCGTCGGTAGCGTGGCGCGCCGCATGGCGCACGAGTTCATCTACACCTGCTACCGCCTCGGGCGCTTCTACCCGCCCGACCGGACGGTCCTCGAGAACATCTCGCTGTCGTTCTACCCCGGCGCCAAGATCGGGGTGATCGGGCCCAACGGCGCGGGCAAGTCCAGCCTGCTCAAGGTGATGGCCGGGCTGGACGACGGCTTCACCGGCGAGGCCCGGCTGACCCCCGGGTTCACCGTCGGCTTCCTGTCCCAGGAACCGCAACTCGACGCGGCCAAGGACGTCAAGGCCAACGTGATGGACGGCGTCGCCGCCGTGCAGTCGATCATCGACCGTTACAACGAGGTCATGGCCATGTGGGCCGACCCGGATGCCGACTACGAGAAGATCGGGTCCCTGCAGGCCGAGCTGGAGGACAAGATCGCCGCCGCCGACGCCTGGAGCCTGGAGCGCAACGTCGACATCGCCATGGACGCCCTGCGCTGCCCGCCGGACGACGCCGACGTGAGCACGTTGTCGGGTGGCGAGCGGCGGCGGGTCGCGCTGTGCCGCCTGCTGCTCAGCCACCCCGACCTCCTGCTGCTCGACGAGCCGACCAACCACCTCGACGCCGAGAGCGTCGACTGGCTCGAGCAGTTCCTGCAGGGCTACCCGGGCACCGTGGTGGCGATCACCCACGACCGGTACTTCCTCGACAACGTCGCCCGCTGGATCCTCGAGCTCGACCGGGGCCGGGGCATCCCGTTCGAGGGCAACTACACGTCGTGGCTCGAGCAGAAGCAGGAGCGCCTCGGCCGGGAGCAGCGCAGCGACGAGGCCCGCAAGCGGGCGCTGCAACGCGAGCTGGAGTGGGTGCGCATGGCGCCAAAGGCCCGCCAAGCCAAGGGCAAGGCCCGCTTGGCCGCCTACGACAAGTTGCAGGCCGAGGCCGAAGCGGCGCGCGCCGACGACACCCGCTTGGAGATCGCCATCCCGCCCGGCCCGCGCCTCGGCGACACGGTGATCGAGGTCGGCGGCCTGCGCAAGGGCTTCGGCGAGCGCCTGCTGATCGAGGACCTGTCGTTCTCCCTCCCCAAGGCGGGGATCGTCGGCATCATCGGCCCGAACGGCGCCGGCAAGACCACGCTGTTCCGCATGCTCACCGGCGATGAGGCGCCCGACGCCGGGACGATCACGATCGGCGACACGGTGCAGCTGAGCTACGTGGATCAGAGCCGCGACGACCTGCGCGCCGACGCCACGGTGTACGAGGAGATCACCGGTGGCGTCGACCACTTGCGCATCGGCAACCGGGAGATCCACGGCAGGGCCTACGTGGCGAGCTTCAACTTCAAGGGTGCCGACCAGCAGAAGCGCGTCGGTGACCTGTCGGGCGGCGAGCGCAACCGCGTGCACCTGGCCAAACTGCTGAAGTCGGGCGGCAACGTGCTGCTGCTCGACGAGCCGACCAACGACCTCGACGTCGACACGCTGCGGGCGCTGGAGACCGGTCTCGAGAGCTTCCCCGGCTGTGTCGTCGTGATCAGCCACGACCGGTGGTTCCTGGACCGCATCGCCACCCACGTGTTGGCGTTCGAGGGCGACAGCCAGGTGCGGTGGTTCGAGGGCAACTTCACCGAGTACGAGGAGTGGCGCCACAAGGAGCTCGGTGCCGCAGCCGACCAGCCCCACCGCATCAAGTACAAAAAGCTGGCCGGCTGAGTCGTGCAGATCCGAGGGTTTCAGCGCACCGGAGGGTTTGCAGACCGGACCCTGGGCCGCAAACCCTCGGATGGGGTCGGCGGGGCGTGACTGAGTCGATGGCCTCGCTCGCTCCGAAGACTCCGCTCCTCGGCCGGGCCGGGCAAGGCCGGCCTGGGCTGCCACGCTCGCTGCGTCACGAACGCTCGGGAGCTATTTGCTGATGCGGGTCGGTGCGGATCGTGTGATGCCGCTCCTGCGGGTGCGCGCCGGCGAGGTGCCGCGCTTGATGCTCGTCGTCGGCGACCCGGCACGCGCCGAGCTGGTGGCGGGGCGCCTCGCCGGCGGCCACGAGGTCACCCGCAACCGGGAGTACGCGCTGTTCGCCGGCCGCCATCGCGACGTCGACGTCGGGGTGATCTCCCACGGCGTCGGCAGCGCGGGCGCGGCGGTGTGCTTCGAGGAGCTCTGCCGGGCCGGCGCCGAACGGATCGTCCGCGCCGGCACCACCGGCGGCATGCAGCCCCACGTGCTCGACGGCGCGCTGGTCATCGCCCGTGCCGCGGCGCGCGACGAGGGCCTGACCAGCCACCTGGTGCCAACGGGGTACCCCGCCGTCGCCGATGTCGACGTCGTCGTCGCGCTCCGCGCGGCGGCGACCGCCGCCGGCCGGGACGTCGTCGAGGGGATGGTGCTCAGCAGCGACGTGTTCTACCCGCACGAGGTGTTGGGCAGCGCCCTGCCGATGTGGCAGCGGGCCGGCGTCGTCGCCGTGGAGATGGAGTGCGCCGCCCTGTTCGTGACCGCCGCCCTGCACGGCGTCGCCTCCGGTGCCATCCTGACCGTCGACGGCAACCCGCTGGCCGCCGGGGACGACGACATGTCCGGCTACGACCCCCGCCGAGCGGTCGTCACGACAGCCGTCGAGGACATGATCGGCATCGCCCTCGACGCCCTCGTCGCACCGGGTCCGGCGTGACGGGATCGGCCGGCGACGAGCCCGCAGAGTCCGATGCCGAGCTGGCGCTGCGCCTGGCCACCCAGGCGGGCATCGGGCTGCTCGACGTGCGGCGCCGACTCGTCGAGGCCGGCGCACCATCGTGGCAGGTGATGGACGGCGGCGACACGGCGAGCCAGCGCTTCCTCGCCGACGAGCTCGGGCGGCTGCGACCGGACGACGCCGTCCTGTCCGAGGAGGGACTGGAGGACCCCCGCCGTTTCGGCGGCGGCCGGGTCTGGATCATCGATCCCCTCGACGGGACGCGCGAGTTCGGCGAGCTTGGGCGACCCGATTGGGCGGTGCACGTGGCGTTGTGGGCCGGCTCGGCGTTCGTCGCCGCGGCCGTCAGCCTGCCCGCCCTCGGTGCCGTGTTCGCCACGGAGCCGGCACCGGTCGTGCCACCGGCTGACCGCACCCGCCCCCGGTTGGTCACCTCGCGCAACCGGGCGCCGTACGCCGCCGCCGTCGTCGCCCACGCCCTCGACGCCGAGCCGGTGCGCATCGGCTCGGCCGGCGCCAAGGCGATGTCCGTCGTCAGCGGTGAGACCGACATCTACGTCCACGACGGCGGCATGTACCAGTGGGATTCGGCAGCCCCGGCTGCGGTCGCGCTGGCCGCCGGGCTGCACGCCAGCCGCATCGACGGTTCGCCGCTCGTCTACAACCATCGCGACCCGTGGCTGCCCGACCTCATCGTGTGCCGGCCGGAGTGGGCCGCACCCGTGCTCGACGCGCTCTGGGGGTCGTGACGTGGAGCTGAAGGCGACCCGGTACGTGGTCGACACGGGCGTGGCCACTGTGTGGCTGCACCGGCCGCACCGCCACAACGCCTGGACGGGTCGCATGCACGCCGAGTACCGCTGGATCCTCGGCCGGCTGGCCGACGACGACACCGTGCGCGCGGTCGTCGTGACGGGGACCCCGCCGGCGTTCTGCGTCGGCGGTGACGCCGAGGCGCTGGCCGGCCACGCCGCTCGGGGCGCCTACGACGACGGCCTCGGGACGCCGGCCGACGGACCGCCGTCGTTCGGCCACGGCGTCCCGCCCGAGCTCGACCACGACTTCGCGTTCCAGTTCGGCCTGCCGTTCGTCACGATCGCCGCCGTCAACGGCGCCTGCGCCGGGGTCGGCCTCGCCGTGGCCCTGTTCTGCGACCTGCGCTTCGCCAGCGCGACGGCCAAGGTGACCACCGCTGCGCCACGGCTCGGGCTCCCGGCCGAGTACGGCCTGAGCTGGATCCTGCCCCGGGTGGTCGGGGCGACGCGGGCGGCCGACCTGCTGCTGTCCGGACGGGCGGTGACCGGCGCCGAAACGGCCGCGTGGGGGTGCTGGAACGACGTGCTGGCGACGGGTGACGAGGCGCTGGCGTCGGCGCAAGCGTACGGGCGACACCTCGCCACGTCGGTCGGCCCCAGCGCCCTGCGCACGACGAAGCGCCAGCTCTACGCCGATCTTCGCCGTCACGACGTCGGCGCCTCGCTCGTCGACGCCCGCCGGCTGCTCGGCGAGGCGATGACGACGGCCGAGTACCGCGAGGGCATCGACGCGTTCCGTGCCGCTCGACCCCCGAGGTTCTGATTACCGGGCGTAAGCTTCTGGTCACGTGGGCGCCGCGAGGCGCTCATGCGGACGTCACATCTCGGGGGTAGACGCTCCTGGTGGTGTCGCGAGTGCAAGGAGTCGCACCGATGGATGAGCGGATGAGCGGACGAGTCGGCGCGGCACGCGTGGGCGGGCTGGCGTCGATCGGTGCCGGTGCGGTGCACGCCGCCGCTGCCGGCATCCACGCCGAGCACGTCACGCTGTCGCGGCTGTTCGTCGCCGTCGCTGCGCTCCAGCTGGCCGCCGGGCTGGCGCTGCTGCTGCGCCGGGAGTGGCGCCTCGTCGCCGCCGGCACCGCGCTGGTCAACGCCGGGGCCGTTGGCGCGTGGGTCACGACGAGGATCACCGGCATCTCGTGGATCGGCGGGCTCGAGCAGTCCGAAGCCCCGCAGTTCGCCGACACCGTGTGCGCCGCGCTGGGCACGATCGCCGTGGTCGGCGCGCTCCTGGCCGTCCGGCGCACTACCGCCACCAGCACCACCACCACGGCGCCCGCAGGGCGCGGGCTGGCGGTGGCCTTGCCGTCGGTGGCCATCGCCGCCATCGCTGTCGCGGCCATGTTCAGCGCCGCGACGCACGTGCACAGCGGTCACGACGAGACCGCCGCTGGCCACGACCACGGCACCGAGGCCGAACCGGTGACGGCCGCCGCGGACGGGACCGAGACCACCGCCCACGACCACGGCGACGAGGCGACCGACGCCGCGGCCACCGAGACCACCGCCCACGACCACGGCGACGAGGCGACCGACGCCGCGGCCACCGAGACCACCGAGACCACCGCCCACGACCACGGCAACGGCGACGAGGCGACCGCCGATGGTGCCGACGATGCCGATGCCGCAGATGCGGGCACCGAGCAGGCCGCCGTGCAGTCGGCGGCCGCGGCGTGGCCCCGGGCGTGGGACCCGGCTGAGGCCATCGACTTCTCCGGCGTCGAGGGCGTCACCGCCGATCAGCAGGCACGCGCCGAGGCGCTCGTCCAGCGCACGCTGACCGAGCTGCCACAGTTCGCCGACGTCGCAACGCTGGCCCCGCTCGGCTACCGCTCGATCGGCGACGCCAGGACCGGCCACGAGCACTACATCAACATCGGCTACATCCAGGACGACGCCTTCCTCGACCCGTCCAGGCCCGAGTCGCTCGTCTACGCCGTCGACGGCGACAAGCGCACGCTCGTGTCAGCGATGTTCATCGCCACGAAGACCGCCGTCGACGACCCGGCCCTCGTCGACTACGGCGGCGAGCTGATGGAGTGGCACGTCCACGAGAACCTGTGCTGGGGGCTCGACGAGAACGGCGTGCCAAAGGTCGTCGGCGTCACCGACATCGCCGGCAAGTGCCCGCCGCTGACCATCCACGCCGGCGGCGACAACCCGATGGTCCACGTGTGGATCGCTCCGCACGAGTGCGGTCCGTTCGCCGCGCTGGAGGGTCACGGCGCCGGCCAGGCAAGTGGTGACGGCGCCCGCACCGACCTGTGCGCGCACGACCATGGGGGTGGAGGCACCGACGCCGCGGCGGCGACCGACCACGGCGATCACGAGGCGGCGGCCGCCGAGACCACCCCGTACGACCCGGCCATGCCGATCGACCTGTCGGGCGTCCCCGGCGTCACGCCGCAGCAGCAGGCCTTCGCCGAGAACGTCGTGTCGAACACCGTGACGCAGCTCGGGCAGTGGAAGGACCCGGCTGTCGCCGAAGCGTTCGGCTTCCGCTCGATCGGCGACGCCATCACCGGCCACGAGCACTACATCAACTGGAACTGGATCAACGACACCACCTACCTCGACCCGGACGTCCCGGAGAGCCTGGTGTACGAGCCGCAACCGGACGGCAGCAAGCGCCTCGTGTCGGCGATGTACATGCTGCCCGACGACGTGAAGCTGGAGGACGTGCAGGACTACGGCGGCGCCCTCATGCAATGGCACGTCCACGACAACCTGTGCTTCACCGACGACCCCGTCGCGCCGCAGGTCGCAGGGCTCCGCGAGCCCAACGGCGCATGTGCGGCTCCGAGGGTGGTGCGGGCCCAGTCGCCGATGATCCACGTGTGGATCGAACCCAACGAGTGCGGTCCGTTCGCCGCGCTAGAAGGCGTCGGGGCGGGGAGCGTCCCGACCGGCGAAGAGCGATGGTGCGACCACGCTCACGGCGCGGAGTGACCGCCGGACGGCGGGAGCAGCTGCGTCGTGTGGCTCGCCGTCGCCGTCCTGGCTCTTGCTGTGGCGTGCGGGGTGGCCATGGCGCTGTTCGTCCGGGTTCGTTCAGACGGGAAGCAGCGGGCGCTCCCACGACCGACCGGCGCGACAATCGACCCGGCGGACATCCGTGACGTCGCGTCGCGCCTCGACGCCCTCGATGCGGACGACGTCCGCCGGCGCGATGAGCTCCTGGCGCGACGGCTGCGGCCGCTGATCGCCAAGCGCGTCCCGGTGCGCGGTCGTGGAGCCCGTCGCGGGATTGCAGACCGTGCGCATCCGCTTCGCCGACGGCACCGCCGTCACGGGACACGGCGAGACGGCCGGCGACGCCGGGGTCCTGGCGGCGATGCTGCGCCGCCAGGCCGTGTTCCTCGCCGCCTGCGAGCTCGACGCCGGCGGCACCCACCTGCGTTTCGCCCGCGCCGGCCGACGCAAGCTGGTGTCGTTCGTCGCGACGGGCTTCGACCAACCGGATTGATGGCCTCGTTCACGCCCGGGCGTGCATGGAGTCGGCGGCGTCCGAATCGCGGATGGCCAGGGCGAACAGCCCGGCGACGAGGGCCAGCGCGGCCGACACGGCGAAGGTCCAGTGGTATCCGTCGAGCGCCCGCTGCACATCGACCGGCACACCGCTCAACGTCGTGAAACTCGACAGGATCGTCGCCACCACGGCGACGCCGACGGCGATGGCCATCTGCCGCTGGGTCGCGAAGATGGCCGAGGCCCGCCCGTTGTCGGCCGGCGCGATGCGGGCGTAGCTGGCCGCCTGGATGGCGACGAACGTGAACCCCATGCCGAGACCGCGGGCGAAGATCAACGCCCGGATGACCCAGAGGTCCGTGTCGAGGTCGATGAACAGGAACCCGCAGATGGCGACGGCGGCGGCGAACATCCCCCCGACGATCAGCCGGCGCGGGCCGACGTGCGGGTACATCCGACCCGAGATCTGCGATGACACCAAGATGCCCACCGCCTGCGGGAACGTCGTCAGCCCGGCCTCGAACGGGGAGAGCCCGCGCAGCGACTGCAGGTACAGCGGCATGGCGAACGTCAGCCCGAGGAAGCTGGCCATGCCGAAGGCCATGACGAGGTTGGTGGTGCGGAACAGGCGGTCGCGCAGCAACCGCAGCGCCAGCATCGGCGCGTCGCGGTGGGTCTCGACCCACACCAGCCCGGCGAACGAGGCGGCTCCGGCGACGCCGAGACCGACGACCCACGGATCGTCCCACCCGACCCGTGGTCCCTCGCTCAGCGCGTAGACGATCCCCGCCAACCCGAACCCGGACAGGACGAACCCGGGGACGTCGAAGCCACCGGCCGTCGGCTCGGTGTGCTCGCGCAGGACGCGCAGACCGAAGGCCAGCGCGACGATGCCGAACGGGACGTTGACGAAGAAGATCCACCGCCAGCCGACGGTGTCCGTGAGCAGCCCGCCGAGCACCGGACCGAGCGCCGGGGCGACCAGCGTCGGGATCATCACGTACGTCGCCGCCCGGGCCCGTTCGATCGGCGGGAAGGCGCGGAACATCATCGCCACGCCGACCGGGGTCAGCATCCCGCCGCCGATCCCCTGGACGATGCGGAAGGCGATCAGCTGGCCGATCGACTGGGCGAAGCCGCACAGCATCGACCCGAGCACGAACAGGGCGAGGGCCGTGAGCAGCACCCGCTTGGTGCCGAAGCGGTCGCCGAACCAGCCACTGGCCGGGATCCACACGGCCAGCGACAGCGTGTACCCGAGGACGACCCAGTCGATGGCGTCGGTGGCGAACTCCTCGCCGATCGTGCGCAGCGCGACGTTGACGATGGTCACGTCGAGGATGTCGAGGAACAGCGCCGACACGAAGACGGCGGCGACCACGAACTTGTACTCGATCTGCCGGCCGAACAGCTCGACGGGCGGTTCGGCGGCGGCGACGGGGACTGGTCGCGCCTCGACACCCATCACGGGGACCGTACGGTCCGATCCGCCGCCGTGACGACGTGGTCGTCGCATCCCGCCGCCGCCATGATGGACGGCGATGACGAGCGTGCCCGAGCACCCCCCCGATCTCGAGTGGGGCGCGTTCGCCGAGACGGCGCCGTGGGTGCTCGACCGCGAGGCGCTGAGCTGGCGCGCCGTCGCCGATCGGGAGCGGGCGGCCGCCCGCCGGCGGGTGCCCGACCTGATCGAACCGCGCCGCCTGCCCCCGGGACGCCGAGGCGTGGTGGTCACGACTCGGCTGGCCGCCGCAGTGGCACCCTGGATCTGGCATCGGCGGCGGGCCAAGCGCCGGGGCGCCGTCCCCGACGCTGGTGCCGGCAGCGTGGCCGACCTGTCGCGGCGCCTGCGCGTCGCCGCCGAAGCGCTCGGTCCGACGTTCATCAAACTCGGCCAGATCATCTCGTCCGGCGACGGCGTGTTCCCGCCCGAGCTGGTCGAGGAGTTCAAACGCTGCCGCGACCAGGTGCCGGCGGAGTCGTTCGCCGACGTCCAGCGCACCGTCGAAGAGGATCTCGGGCGCCCCCTCCACGAGGTGTTCCGGTCCTTCGACCCCAAGCCGCTCGCCGCGGCGTCGATCGCCCAGGTGCACGCGGCGTGCCTGCGCTCGGGCGAGGAGGTCGTCGTCAAGGTCCAGCGCCCGTCCGTCGCCCGCCTCGTGCACATCGACCTGCGGGCGATGGCGTGGCTGGCCCCGCACCTCGTCGGGCGGATCCCCGTCAGCGCCCTCGCCAACCCGCCGGCGCTGGTCGAGCTGTTCGCCGACACCATCGTCGAGGAGCTGGACTTCCGGGTCGAGGCGGCCAACATGCTCGACGTCGCCACGATGCTCCACGACCTCGGCCAAACCGGCTACGTCGTCCCGAGGCCCCATCCCGAGCTGGTCACCAGGCGGGTGCTGGTGATGCAGCGGCTCGACGGCTTCAAGTTCGACGACGTGGCCGGCATCCGCGGCGCCGGGGTGGACACCGAGGGCGTCGTGCGGACGGCGATGATCGCCCTGATGGAGGGAGCGATGATCGCCGGCACGTTCCACGGCGACCTCCACGGCGGGAACCTGTTCGTGATGGCCGACGGGCGGACGGCGCTGCTCGACTTCGGCATCGTCGGCCGGCTGACGGACGAGCGCCGCGTGGCGTTCCTGCGCCTGATGCTCGGCGCCACCACGAACGACGTGATGGGCCAGATGGCGGCGCTGCGCGACCTCGGCGCGCTGCCGCACGACACCGACCTGCGGGCGGTGGTGCGCGATCTCGGCCTCGACCAGGCGCCGATCGACCCCACGACGCTCACCGGCGACCAGCTCGTGCAGGAGGTGCAGCGGGTCGTCAAGGCGCTGCTCGGATACGGGGCGCGGATGCCAAAGGAGCTGATGCTGTACGTCAAGAACCTGGTGTTCATCGACGGCGCGATCGCCCGGCTGGCGCCGGACCTCGACCTGCTGGGCGAGATCGCCACTATCTCGTTGCTGTTCGCCCAGCGCCACGGCGAGCAACTCGGCCGTGAGCTCGGCATCAACGACATCGAGGTCGACCTGACCGGCGTCAAGGCCAGCTTCGGCGTCGACCCGACCACCGTGCGGCTGACCCACCGCGAGCTGCAGGCCCGCCGAGCGCTGATCCAGCACCGCATGCGCAACCGCTGACCGCCGCGCCGACCCCAATCTGGGCGCGGACGTTCTCAAACCGCCATCTGGGCGCGGAGGTTCTCGATCTCGGGAACCTCCGCGCCCAGATCGCCCGCGAACGCGGTGTCCAAGCAGACTGCCGCCGATGGGCCGGGGGGACGACGCCGAGGAGCTGGCCGAGGTCCGCGCCGCCGTCGCCGCGGTGTGCGCCAAGTTCGACGACGAGTACTGGTCGGCGTGTGACGCCGAGCACCGCTTCCCGTGGGAGTTCTACGGCGCGATGGCAACCGGCGGGTGGATCGGCATCGCCATCCCCGAGCGCTACGGCGGCGGAGGGCGCGGGATCCGCCACGCCGCCGCCGTGCTCGAGGAGGTCGCCGCGTCCGGCGCCTGCATGAACGGCGCGTCGGCCATCCACCTGTCGATCTTCGGGATGCACCCGGTCGTCGTGCACGGCAGCGAGGCGATGCGCCAGCGGTTCCTGCCGGCCGTGGCCGACGGGTCGCTGCACGTCGCCTTCGGCGTGACGGAGCCCGATGCCGGGACGGACACGTCGCGGATCACGACCCGCGCCGTCCGTGACGGCGACCACTACGTGGTCAACGGGCGCAAGGTGTGGACGAGCAAGGCGCTCGAGGCCGACCGGATCTTGCTGCTGACGCGCACCGCCCGCCGGGAGGACTGCGTCCGGCCGACCGATGGGATGACGTTGTTGCTCGTCGATCGGCACGCCGCCGGCGTCGACGCCCGGCCGATCGACAAGCTCGGCCGCAACGCGGTGGCATCGTGCGAGACCACCTACGACGACGTGGAGGTACCGGTCGAGGACCGGGTCGGCGAGGAGGGCCACGGGTTCCGCTACCTGCTCGACGGGCTCAACGCCGAGCGCATCCTCGTCGCCGCCGAGGCGCTCGGCATCGGGCGGGCAGCGCTGCGCCGGGCCGTCGAGTACGCCCGGGAGCGGGTCGTGTTCGACCGGCCGATCGGGCAGAACCAGGGCATCGCCTTCCCGCTGGCCGAGGCCCACGCCAAGCTGCGGGCGGCGGGGTTGATGGTGCGCGAGGCCGGCGAGCTGATCGACGCCGGCGCGCCGTGCGGCGAGGAGGCCAACCTTGCCAAGTACCTGGCCGCCGAGGCCGGGTTCTTCGCCGCCGACCGGGCCGTCCAGACGTTCGGCGGGTTCGGCTACGCCCGGGAGTACCACGTCGAGCGCTACTTCCGCGAGGCCCGCCTGCCGCGCATCGCCCCGATCAGCCAGGAGCTGGTGCTGGCCTACGTCGCCCAGCACGTCCTCGGCCTCCCGCGCAGCCACTGACCAGGTTCTGGCCGTCGCAAACGACTCACAGCGGTCGATCGCGCCGGCCAGAACGGCATCGACCTATCGTCGGCCGCCGTGCGCCTCGTGATCGCCACGTGCTCCGTGGACTACGCCGGACGGCTCTCGGCCCACCTGCCGGCGGCGCGGCGGCTGATCATGGTCAAGGCCGACGGCTGCGTGGCGATCCACGCCGACGGCGGGGCGTACAAGCCGCTGAACTGGATGAACGCGCCGAACGTGCTGGTCGAGGGGCCGGACGAGTGGATCGTGACGAACCCCAAGGGCGAGCAGCTCACGATCAGCCTGCACGAGGTGCACGCCGACGCTGTCCATGACCTCGGGATCGACCCCGGGCTGCAGAAGGACGGCGTCGAGGCCCACCTCCAGGAGCTGCTGGCGGCCACGCCGCACGCCATCGAGGACGGGTTCACGCTCGTGCGCCGGGAGTACCCGACAGCGATCGGCCCGATCGACCTGGTGTGCCGCGACGCCGACGGGCACGTGGTGGCGATCGAGGTCAAGCGGCGCGGCGAGATCGACGGCGTCGAGCAGCTCGGCCGGTACATCGAGCGACTGCACCTCGACTCGACGCTCGGGACGGTGCGCGGCGTGTTCGTGGCCCAGGTCGTCAAGCCCCAGGCCCGGGTGCTGGCCGAGGCCCGCGGCTACCGCTGGGTCGAGGTCGACTACGACACCCTCCGCGGCCTCGCCCCCCAGGACCTCCGCCTCTTCTGACCCAGGTTCTCAAGCGTTTTCAGGGCCCACAAATGGGCCCAATTCGTCAGAAGACTTGCAAGCAGCGCGAGCGCGCCGGTTCTCCTGACGATTCAGGCCCAGATCTGGGCCCTGAAAACGCTTGAGAACTTGTGGGGGTGGGGCGAGCGGGCATCATGGCGGCCATGTCACAACACGTACGCGGCGTCGTGGCCCGGGCCAAGGGCGAGCCGGTGAGCATCGAGACCATCGTCATCCCCGATCCCGGCCCTGGGGAGGCCGTGGTGAAGATCCAGGCCTGCGGGGTGTGCCACACCGACCTGCACTACCGCGAGGGCGGGATCAACGACGACTTCCCGTTCCTCCTCGGCCACGAGGCGGCCGGCGTCGTCGAAGCCGTGGGCGAGGGTGTCACCGACCTCGCCGCGGGCGACTACGTCGTCCTCAACTGGCGGGCGGTCTGCGGCGAGTGCCGGGCCTGCCGGCGGGGCCAGCCGTGGTACTGCTTCAACACCCACAACGCGACGCAGAAGATGACGCTGGAGGACGGCACCGAGCTGTCCCCGGCGCTCGGGATCGGCGCCTTCGCCGACAAGACGCTCGTCGCCGCCGGGCAGTGCACGAAGATCGACCCGGCAGCGCCGCCGACGGCCGCCGGGCTGCTGGGCTGCGGCGTCATGGCCGGGCTCGGGGCGGCGATGAACACCGGTGGCGTGCGCCGCGGCCAGTCGGTCGCCGTGTTCGGGTGCGGCGGGGTCGGCGACGCGGCGATCGCCGGCGCCGCGCTGGCCGGCGCGACCACGATCATCGGCATCGACATCGATGACCGCAAGCTGGCGTGGGCCGAGGACTTCGGCGCCACCCACACCTGCAACTCCACGCAAGCCGACCCGGTCGAGTTCGTCAAGTCGGTCACCGGCGGGTTCGGTGCTGACGTGTGCATCGAGGCGATCGGCAACCCGACCGTCTATCGCCAGGCCTTCGAGGCCCGGGACCTCGCCGGCACCGTGGTGCTCGTCGGGGTGCCCCGGCCGACCGACGTCATCGAGCTCCCGTTCATCGAGCTGTTCGGACGGGGCGGCGCCCTCAAGTCGAGCTGGTACGGCGACTGCCTGCCGTCGCGGGACTTCCCGATGCTCATCGACCTGTACCGCCAGGGTCGGCTCGACCTCGACCGGTTCGTCAGCGAGGAGATCGCCCTCGACGACATCGAGGCGGCGTTCCACAAGATGGAGGCGGGCGAGGTCCTGCGCTCCGTCGTCGTTCTCTGATGCCGGTCGAGCTCGTCACCACCGACGGGATCTTCGCCCTCGACGGCGGGGAGTGGGAGGTGACGAACAACATCTGGCTCGTCGGCGACGACCGCCAGGTCGTCGTGTTCGACGCCGCCCACGATCACCAGGCCATCGTCGACGCCGTCAACGGCAGGCGGGTGCGGGCGATCGTGCTGACCCACGGCCACAACGACCACATCAACGCCGCCGTCCCGCTGCGCGATGCGGTGGATGCGCCGATCTGGTTGCACGACGCCGACCGAATGCTGTGGGACGTCGTGTGGCCGGGCGAGTCGCCCGATCACGCCACGCAGCCCGGCGAGGTCGTCGACGCCGGCCCGCATCGGCTGGCCGTCCTCCACACGCCCGGCCACTCGCCGGGGTGCTGCTGCTTCCACGACGTCGAAGGCGCCATGGTGTTCTCGGGCGACACCCTGTTCTGCGGCGGGCCGGGGGCGACGGGCCGCAGCTTCAGCGACGAGCCGACCATCGTCCGCTCGATCCAGGAACGCCTGCTGGCGCTGCCGGACGAAACGGTCGTGCACACGGGGCACGGCGAGTCGACGACGATCGGCGCGGAACGCCCCGGCATCGAGGCCAAGGCCGTCGAACTGGGTGTCTAACGCCCGCCGACGAGCATCCACGATCGGCCCGGCGGGCGTCCGTTACTGTCCCCGCCGAGTGACGTCGACGATCACCGGTCTCTCTCCCGCGCCCCGGACCCGGGGGCCGGCCGGCCAGTTCGTCATCCGCCGCCTCGCCGTGCGGCTGTCGCTGGTCCGGGTCGCCGACAACGCGTTCCGCCCTGACGTCGAGGGCCTGCGGGCGCTGGCCGTCGTGGCCGTGCTGCTCTTCCACGCCCGGGTGGCCGGGTTCGACGGCGGCTTCGTCGGCGTCGACGTGTTCTTCGTCCTGTCCGGCTTCCTCATCACCCGGTTGCTGCTGCGCGAGCTGGCGGCGACTGGGACCGTCTCACTCAAGGCGTTCTGGGCCCGTCGCGCCCGACGCTTGCTGCCGGCGTCGTGCCTCGTGCTGGTCGTCACGGTGATCGCCGCCCACTGGATGCTCCCGCCGCTCGATCAGCGGGCCCTGGCCGTCGACGCTGCGGCCTCGGCCACGTTCGTCGTCAACTTCGTGTTCGCCAACCAGCTCGGCGACTACTTCGGCGCCCAGCTGGCCGAGACCTCGCCGTCGCCGTTGCTGCACTTCTGGTCATTGGCCGTCGAGGAGCAGTTCTACCTGGTGTGGCCGGCCCTGTTGGTTGCCGCCACCCGCCGGCCCGGCCAGTTCCGGCGCTTCCTGCTCGGGCTCGTGCTCGGCATCGGCTGCGTGTCGTTCGCCCTGTCGGCGTGGCTCACCGACGCCGCACCGACGTGGGCCTTCTACACGCTGCCGACGCGCATGGGGGAGCTGCTCGCCGGTGCCGCCCTCGCCGTCGTCGGAACGGCGATCTTTCTGGTGGCTCCCGTGTTCCGCGCCGTGCTCGGTTGGCTCGGCGTCATCGGCATCGCCGTCGCCGTCACGACCTACGACACGTCGACCGCCTTCCCGGGGCTGGCAACGCTGCTGCCGGTCCTGTCGACGGTGCTGATCATCGTCGCCGGCGGGCAGGGGGCCGATCGCCACGGGCCGATCTGCTTCCTCCGCCTGCCGCCGATGCAGTGGATGGGGCGGCACTCCTACGCCATCTACCTCTGGCACTGGCCGGCGCTGGTGCTGGCCGAGGCTCGGTTCGGCCCGCTGCCGCTGCCGACGAGACTCGCTGTGGTCCTCGGTTCGATCGGGCTGGCAGCCATCTCCGTGCGCTTCATCGAGGACCCGGTGCGCCACTCGTCGTGGCTGGCGATCCGGCCCAAGCGCGGCTTGGCGATGGGCGCCGCCCTCGGTGCGCTGGCCTTGATCGTGGGGTGGACGTCGAGCGCGCTCGTCCCGGCGTTGGAGACCGACCGGGTGGCAGCGGCGCCCGTCCTGGCCACCGACGACGACCCGACGTCGCCGCTGGCACCGGTCGCGCCGGGTCCAGCGAACGTGGCGGTGGCCCCGCCGGGGCTGACGCCGACTCCCTCGACCACGGCCGTGGCGGGCGGACCAGTGACATTGCCCCCGCTCGACGGGACGGATCTGGCGGCGCTGCTGGCCTCGAACCAGGAGGTGCTGACGGCCGGCCTGGCCGCCACCGACGTGCCGACGAACCTGCGACCGTCGTTGTCCACGGCGACGGGTGACCGGGCGCCGGTGTACGCCGACGACTGCGTCGCCATCGGCGTCGTCGAGGAGCCCAACCCGTGCCGCTACGGCGACCCAGCGACGCCGACCAAGGTCGTCCTGTACGGCGACTCGCACGCCGCCCAGTGGTCGCCGCCCCTGATCGAGATGGCCGAGGCCGGCCAGTTCGAGCTCGTGGTGCTGGTCAAGGGCGGGTGTCCGACCGCGGCGGTCAGCATCCCGACCAACACCTTGGCCCGGACGTGCCCGATCTGGCGCGACCGGGCACTGGAGATCATCGCCGCCGAGCAACCGGACCTGACGGTGGTCAGCGCATGGTCGGGCTACCCGAACTCCGACGCCGACTGGTCGGCCGGGCTCACCGAGACGATGTCGCGCTTGGCGCCGCTCACGGACCGGGCGGTCGTGCTCGGCGACAACCCGCCGTCGTCGACCGGCCCGGCGGCCTGCCTGTCCAACCACCTTCGCTCGGCCAACGAGTGCGCGGCCGTTCCGGAGGACGTCGTCGCCAGCGGACGGATCGACGTCGAGCGACGCGTCGCGACGGATGTGGGCGCAACGTTCGTCGACACGACGAGCTGGCTGTGCACGCCGACCGGGTGTCCGCTGATGATCGGCGACATCCTCCTGTACCGGGACAGCACCCATCTGTCGACCGTCGCCGCCTCGTGGTTCCGTCCGCTGCTCGAGGCCAGCCTGCTCCCCGCCCTGGCCGCCCCGCCGCCCGACTGAGCTCCGTCGTCCTCAGCAGGCCCGGCCGGCGTACTTCGGAACGACCGACACCTGGTAGGTGACGTCGGCCTCCTCGAAGAACGTGAGCACCGTGGCGTCGGCGAAGACGCTCTCCACGGCGGCGGCCGGGATCTCGGCGCACTCCCCGACGTCGGCCAACCGCACCGGCGAGTCGGCCGGCCACGCGACGATCGTCGGTTCGACGTCGAACGTCATCGTCGCCGGGTCGATCACCTCGGCCTGCACGAGGTAGGCGTCGGCGACGTACGGCTCCTCGGGCCCGACGGCATCGCCGATGGTCCCGGACAGGTCGGTCATCAGCGCCACGAAGTCCGACAGCGCACGGCGGGCCGGGTCCGTCTCGGGTTCCAGGTCGAGGGCGTAGGCCGAGTGCGTGTACGTCTCGCCGTCGACGGTGATCGTGACCACGGTCGTCGGCGCGTCGGCGATGTTGTCCTTGGTCGCGTACTCGACGTCGGCGAGCAGGCCGAGCTCGTCGGCGCGAGCCAGCAGCTCCTCGATCCCGACGACGGTGATCGACTGCTGCAGGACGTTGGGCAGCAGTCGCCCCGGGTACTCCATCGTCGTCGGTCCGGTCGTCAGGACCCGACCGTCGCCGGTGACGACGGCGACGGGCGTCGTCGAGAAGGCGACCGACGGCACGAACCCCCCTTCGAGGGTGACGTCGATGACGACGTCATCAGCGCCGGTGGCGTACTCGAACGTGCCGCCGCCGGACGCCGACGTCGGGGGTGCGCTCGTCGACGGTGCCTCGGTGGCCGGCGGTGGTGTGTCGAGCGGCTCCGCACTGTCGTCGCCACAAGCGGCGAGCAGCAGGACGGGCAGGACGGGAAGGGTGACGAGCAGCCGGCGCACGGGGATCGGACGGTAGTTCACGACAAGTTCCCGAGCGTTCGTTGCGCAGCGTCCATGACAGCCCAGGCCGGCCTTGCCCGGCCCGGCCGAGCGAGCGGAGTCTTCGGAGCGAGCGAGGCCATCAGAAACGGTTCCCGAGCGTTCGTTGCGCAGCGTCCATGACAGCCCAGGCCGGCCTTGCCCGGCCCGGCCGAGCGAGCGGAGTCTTCGGAGCGAGCGAGGCCATCAGAAACGGTTCCCGAGCGTTCGTTGCGCAGCGTCCATGACAGCCCAGGCCGGCCTTGCCCGGCCCGGCCGAGCGAGCGGAGTCTTCGGAGCGAGCGAGGCCATCAGAAACGGTTCCCGCCGTAACCTCGCGCCGGTGCAGCCCATCCGTGGCGTGGTCCAGCACTACGAGTGGGGCGATCGAACGCGGATCCCGGCCCTGCTCGGTGTGGCCCCCGATGGCCGGCCGTGGGCCGAGCTGTGGCTCGGCACGCACCCCAACGGCCCGGCCACCTTGCCGGACGGCCGGCCGCTGATCGACGTCACGGGTCCGCTCCCGTACCTGCTCAAGGTCCTCTCCGCCGATCGGCCGCTGTCGCTGCAAGCGCACCCGAGCGCGACACAGGCGCGGGCCGGCTACGAGGCCGGGCGCTACCCGGATCCCTCGGCCAAGCCGGAGTTGCTGTGCGCGCTGACCCCGTTCAGCGCGTTCTGCGGCGTGCGCCCCGTCGCCGCGACGCTCGATCTGCTCGACGAGCTGGGCATCGACGGGCTGGCGACCAGCGTGCGCGACGACGGCGTCGGGCCAACGCTCAACGCGCTGTACCACGGACGCCTCCACGTCGGGCCGATCATCGACGCGGCGTCGCACGGCACGTCGCCCGAGGCGGCGTGGGTGCGCCGGTTGGCCGATCGCTACCCGGGCGATCCGAGCGTGGCGGCGACGCTGCTGCTCAACCTCGTGCGGCTGGCCCCCGGCCAGGCCATCTCGCTCGGTCCCGGCAACCTCCACGCCTACCTGGACGGGGCCGGCATCGAGCTCATGGGCGCCAGCGACAACGTCGTGCGCGGCGGCCTGACGACCAAGCCGGTCGACGTCGACGACCTCTTGCGCGTCGTGGACCCGACGCCGGTCGAGCATCCGATCATCGACGTCAGCACCGAATACTCCGTCGTGGGCACGTCGATCCGGCTGCTGCGCCTGCTCGGGCCCACCGATCACGAGGCCACCGGCGATGAGCTGGTCGTCACGAGCGACGGCCGCACCGGCTACCTGGCCGCCGGCACCCGGCTGGACGTCGAGACGGGCGTGACCGCCTACGTCGCCACGGCATCGCCGTAACGTCATCGGAGGGTTTGCGGGCCGGCCCCCGGTACCGAAACCCTCCGGTGCGCTGAAACCCTCCGATGGGAGGGACGTCAGCTGCGGACGGTCTTGCGGATCTCGACGATCTTCTCGGTCGCGTGGTTGGCGTCGGCGCCCTGGGTCTCGAGCAGCGCCCGGCGATCGCGCGCCGCCTCGCGCTCGGCGCGCGTCGTGTCGGCCTTGGCGATCGCCGCCTCGACGCCGTGCTCGTCGATGAACTCGGCCCACTCGACGAGCGCCGAGACCATCTCGTCCTCCGGCACGACGGCGACGTTTCGGCCCTTCACGAAAAGGTGGCCACGGTGGTTGCCGGCGGCGATGCCGAGGTCGGCCTCGCGCGCCTCGCCCGGCCCGTTGACGACGCAACCCATCACGGCGACCTGCAGCGGCAGCTCCTTCTCCCCGAAGGCCTCCATCGCCCGGTTGGCCACGTCGATCACGTCGATCTCGGCCCGCCCGCACGACGGGCAGGCGATCAGGTCGACGTTCTTGCGTTCGCGCAGACCCAGCGCCTCCAGCAGCTGTCGTCCTGCTCGCGCCTCCTCGACCGGGTCGGCGGTGAGCGAGAACCGAATGGTGTCGCCGATGCCCTCGAGCAGCAGCGTGGAGATCCCGGCCGTCGCCTTGACCAGCCCGGCCGGCGGCGGACCCGCTTCCGTGACCCCCAGGTGCAGCGGGTGGTCGGTCACCTCCGACAGCTGGCGGTAGGCCTCGACCATCAGCGGGACGCTCGACGCCTTGACGGAGATCTTCACCAGGTCGAAGTCGACCTCGTGGAAGTACGCCAGCTCCTGCTGGGCCGACTCGACCATCGCCTCCGGCGTGACGCCGCCGTGCTTGTCGTACAGCGCCGGATCGAGTGACCCGGCGTTGACGCCGATGCGGATCGGCACCTGGCGGTCCCGGCACTCGCCGGCCACGGCCTTGATCTGGTCCGGCTTGCGGATGTTCCCGGGGTTGAGGCGCAGCCCCTGCACACCGGCTTCCAATGCGGCCAGGGCCATCCGGTACTGGTGGTGGATGTCGGCGATGATCGGCACCGGCGAGCGGGGCACGATCTGGGCCAACCCTTCGGCGGCCTCGGCCTCGTTGCACGTGCAACGGACGATGTCGCACCCTGCGGCGGCCAAGCCGTAGATCTGCTGCAACGTGCCCTCGACGTCGGCCGTCTTGGTGATCGTCATCGACTGGACGGTCACCGGGGCGTCGCCCCCGACGGCCACCGAACCGACGTGGATCTGGCGCGTCGGCCGCCGCGCCGTGACGCTGCCGACCTTCATCGACGGACCCTCATCGCAACGGTTGCGTGATGTCGAGGTAGAGGCCGGAGACGAACAGGAACAGCAGCACGACGATCACGCCCATCGCCACCGGCATCAGCTTCGAGACGTCGGCGAAGTACCGCCGGCCGTTGCGCTCGCGCAGGCGCTCGTACGTGGCGACCGCGGCGTGACCACCGTCCAGGGGCAGCAGCGGGAACATGTTGAACACCCCGACGAAGACGTTCAGCGCGGCCAGCAGGTACAGCACGCCGATCAGGCCCTCCCGGTCGCCCAGGTCACCGCTGAAGTCGGTGATCCCGACGACGGTGGTCGGTCTGGTCGAGAGATCCTCGCTCTCGCCGGTGAGGTGCTCGAAGATGTTCACCGGGTTGAACACCTGGACGATGCCCTTCGTCGATTCCCAGGCCGTCGGGAAGAGCTCGGTGACGCTGGACACGGCGGCGTCGCCGAGCGACATCTCCTGCCATTCGGACACGTTGCGGCTGCTGACGCCGAGGAAGGCCTGGCCGAACGTGGCGCTCGCCTCGTCGGCGTTGGCGCCCAAGCCGACCGGGATCGTCAGCCCCTCGTCGCCGCGCTGGAGCTGCACGTCCACGGTGGTCCCGGGCTCGTACGAGCGCACGATGGTGCCCAGCTCGTCCGGCCCGTCGATCGGGCGCCCGTCGATGGCCAGGATGACGTCACCGGCTTGGATGCCTGCGTCGGCGGCCGGACCGCTGGCCGTCGGCGTGCTGACCTCGGCGCCGGGAAGGTCGGCGACCTGACCGCGCACCGAGAACACGATGAACAGCAGCACGATGGCGATCAGCATGTGCATCAGCGAGCCGGCGGTGATCACCAGCATCCGCTTCGGGTAGCTCTGCTGGCGGTAGGTGCGGGCCTCGTCCTCGGGCGGGACGTCGTCCATGTTGCTCATGCCGATGATCCGCACGTAGGCGCCGAGCGGGAGCGCCCGCACCCCGTACTCGGTCTCGCCGCGCCGGAAGCTCCACAGCCGGGGCCCGAACCCGAGGAAGAACTGGGTCGCCTTCATGCCCGTCAGCCGAGCGGTCAGGAAGTGCCCCATTTCGTGAAGGAAGACGGAGACGATGATCCCGGCGACGAACACGAACATCCAGATGTTGGCGAACGCCAACCAGGCGAGGAGGGCGAGGACGGCGATGCCGGCGATCGCACCGGCCGCTCCGGCGCTCGGCTCCTGCTCGGTGTCGGGCCGATCCTCGACCGAACCACCGGACACGACCTCGCGACCGAAGCGCTGGTAGCGCCCGGTCTCCTCGATCCGCTCGGTGGTCCTCACCGCTCCAGTACGTCCTCGATCAGCTGGGAGGCGACCACTCTGGCCGCCCGATCGGCCTCGACCACGTCGTCGACGGTCTTCGGCACCCCTAGATCATGCCGGTCGAGGGCGGCCGCGCACACGTCAGCGATCTGTTCCCACCTGATCCTTGCCCCGAGGAACGCCTCGACGGCAACCTCGTTGGCGGCGCTCAGCCAGGCCGGAGCGCTGCCGCCGATCCGCCCCGCGGCGTAGGCCAGGCCCAGGCAACGGAACGTCTCGAGGTCCGGGGCCTCGAAGTCGAGCCGGCCGAGCTCTCGCCAGTCGATGGCCCCGAACGCCGTCCCGATGCGCTCGGGGAAGGCCAGGGCGTACCCGATGGGCAGGCGCATGTCGGGGTTGCTGAGCTGGGCGATCGTCGAGCCGTCGCTCCACTCGACCATCGAGTGGACGATCGATTGCGGGTGCACGACCACCTCGATGCGGTCGTAGTCGACGCCGAACAGCTCGTGCGCCTCGATCACCTCGAGGCCCTTGTTCATCAGCGTGCTCGAGTCGATCGTGATCTTCGGACCCATCGACCAGGTCGGATGGGCCAGGGCATCGTCGACGGTGACCGCCGCCAGCTGCTCGGCCGGGCGACCACGGAAGGGTCCACCGCTCGCCGTGAGCAGCAGTCGGCTGACCTCACGATCGGGGGCGGCCGACGTGCGCAGGCACTGGTGGATGGCGCAGTGCTCGCTGTCGACGGGCACCAGTTCGGCCCCAGGGGTGGCCCGCAGCGGCTGAACAACGGGACCGGCGGCGATCAGGCTCTCCTTGTTCGCCAGCCCCAACCGCTTGCCGGCGGCCAGCGTGGCGACGGTGACCGGGAGCCCGGCGAAGCCGACCACGCCGTTGACGACGACGTCGGCGGCCTCGACGAGGTCGGCCAGGTCGTCCAGCACCGTGACCTCGGGCAGCGCGGCTGCCAGCTCGGCCCGCCGGGACGGATCGCCGACGGCCACATATGCCGGCCGGAGCCGGCGAGCCTGCTCGACGAGCACCGCGACGGACGACCCGACGCCCAGCCCGACCACGTCGTAGCGATCGGGCTCGGCGGCGATGACCTCGAGCGTCTGGCGCCCGATCGAGCCGGACGAGCCGGCGATGGCGACCTTTGTCAGGTCGACTCCCTCATCGCGTCCAGGGTTCGAGGATTCCCAGCATGTAGTAGGCCACGGGCAGCACGAACAGGAACGAGTCGAACCGGTCGAGCAATCCGCCGTGGCCGGACAGCACCGCGCCGAAGTCCTTCACGTCGAGGTTGCGCTTGAACATGCTCTCGACGAAGTCGCCGAGCGGGGCGAGGATCGAGATGATCGCCGCCAGGATCAGCAGGTCACGCGTGGCCCACGTGTCGCTGCGGTCGCTCAGGCCGACCACGAAGAGGACGAGGAACGTGAGGAACGTGCCGCCGATCAGCCCTTCGACGGTCTTGCCGGGGCTGATCCACTCGCGCACGGGCGTCTTGCCGATCGCCGACCCGACGAGGAGGCCGCCGATGTCGTTGGCCACGACGCCGAGGACGATGAGGAACAGGGTGTCGGTGCCGATCGTGTTGCCGCCGGCGTTGTCGATGCGCACGATCAATGTGGCGAACGAGCCGAGCAAGCCGATCCACACGATGCCCATCGTGGTGACGGCCATGTTCGGGAGCGGACCCGCTTCGACACCAGAGGCGCCGATGAACCCGATCGCTGCGGCCATGAAGCCGAACGCCATCACCAGCGGGAGGTACTGGTCACCGACCCAGTAGGCGACGAGCGGCGCTGAGATGCACGCCGCCAGCGCAGGGGCGACGGCCGGGCGGTAGCCCTTCTCCGTGACCTTGCCGAGATATTCGTAGGCGGCGATGGCGAGGATCGCCGTGACCAGGGCGGCGACGGCGGCCGGGCGCCAGAGGATGGCGCCGACGAACAGTGCCGCCATGACCAGCCCGGCGATGATCGCCGCCGGCAGGTTACGTCCCGCCCCGCCCGTGGCCGCAGACGTGCGGGCCGGACCGGCCGGACGGCCCGAGCGCTGCTGTGCCGAACGGCGCCGCGACGGCGTGGCCCCCGGCGGCGGTCGGCGCGGGACGCCGCCCGGATCCGTACCGATCGTGACACGGCCCGGCTCGCGCGGTGGCGGCGGGGGGATCGGCGGCAGGTCGCCCGTCATGTCGCGCGACGTGCCACGATCGTCGACGTCGGCCCGGGAGTGGGGGCTCGACAGGTCGTCGGCGTAGACCTGGCCGGTCGGGTCGGAGACTGGCTCGGCCAGGTCGTCGCGCCAGACAGGTGACTCGGTCGTGAACGACGACCAGACGTCGATGTCGTCGTCCTCGTCGTCCGTGGCCGACGCGGCGGGAGCGACGCGTGGCACCTCGCCGGTGGGCGGGTCGGTCCAGTGCGGCAGCGGACCGGTGTCGTTCGGCCCGAAGCTCAGCCGGCGCTCGCTCCCCGATTCGTCGGCCGGTCGGTCCGTTCCCCCGGTCTCGTCGTCGTCGGGGAACAGCGGACCGCCGAACTCACCGGTGTCGTCGCGTTCGCGCCGCCGGCGGCGCCACATGTCGTCACTCATTGGACCTTCCTTGTCGCTCTCACACCCCGAACGATCATTCGCTCGCACTGCCCGACGCTGGCGCCAGAGCTCATCAGGGGACGCTCGCTCATACTTCGAACGATCATTCGCTCGCACTGCCCGACGCTGGCGCCAGAGCTCATCAGGGGACGCTCGCTCATACTTCGAACGATCATTCGCTCGCACTGCCCGACGCTGGCGCCAGAGCTCATCAGGGGACGCTCGCTCATACTTCGAGCAGCTCGGTCTCCTTGCGCCCGAGTGCAGTGTCGATCTTGTCGACGTGGTCGTGGGTGATCTTCTCGAGCTCCTTCTCGGCCCGCTCGAGATCGTCGGCGGACATCTCGCCGGCCCGCTCGGAGACCTCGAGGTGCTTGCGGGCGTCCCGCCGCAGGTTGCGCACGGCGACCCGGCCGTCCTCGGCCATGTGCTTGACGACCTTGACGTACTCCTTGCGCCGCTCCTCGGTGAGCGGGGGAAACGACAGGCGGATGACGGTCCCGTCGTTGCTCGGGTTGATGCCGAGATCGGAGTCGCGGATCGCCTTCTCGATGTTGGCCAGCGCGTTGCGGTCGTGGGGACGCACGATGAGCTGGCGGGCCTCCGGCACCTGGATGCCGGCGAGCTGCTGCAGGGGTACCGGAGCGCCGTAGTACTCCACGTTCAACTTCTCGATCAGCGCCGGCGCAGCCCGGCCCGTGCGCACGCTCTGGAACTGGGCCTGGACGTGTTCGACGGCCTTGTCCATCTTGTCGATGGCCTCGATCAAGGTCTCTTCGATCACCCGCGCAGCGTAACCCGGCCTGCAGCGAGGGCTCCGCCTCGCCCTCGCCCTCGCCCTCGTCAGCGGCAGTACACCGACACGTGACGTGTCGAGTCGGCGTCGAAGGGTTCGCCGTGCCACCCACCCCACCGCTCACGCAGCCGCAGCCCCGCGATGCGGGCCATCAGATCCAGCTCGCTCGGCCAGATGTAGCGCAGCACGATCGGCTGCAGCTGCATGCCGTGGCTCGTGAGGTGGACATGGGTCTCGTGCAGCAGCTGGGTCACGGCGTCGTAGCGCCCGACGTCCAGGCGCACCGAATCGACCTCGACCAGCTCGGCGTCGACGTGCTGACCGTTGCGCAACCCAGCGAGGTAGGTCGGCACGAGCGCCTCCACGAGGAAGCAGCCGTCGTCGCCGAGGTGGGCGGCCACGTTCTCGAAGCAGCGCACCTGGTCGTCCTGGGTCAGCAGGTTGAAGATCGTGTTGAACACCACGTAGACGAGCGAGTACGTGCCGTCGACGGGGACGTCGGCGTAGTCGCCGATGGTCACCGGGATGGCGTCGCCGCCCGGCTTGGCCCGCAACCGGTCGACCATCGCCGTCGACAGGTCGATGCCCTCGACGGCGATGCCCCGGGTGGCCAGCGGCAGCGCGATGCGCCCGGTCCCAATGGCCAGCTCGAGCACCGGCCCGTCGCCGGCCAGGCGCGCCAGCAGCTCGACCGTCTCGGCCTCGTCGCCGCGCAGCTGGTCGTCGTAGGTCGCCGCAACATCGGGTCCGAAGAAGTCGCGCACGCCGCGCAGTCTCGGCCAGCGGGCCCGGTCGCCCGCAGCGGGTTTCTCGCCCGCTATCTGACGATGGTGCCGACGCGGGCGCCCTCGAGGATCGCCCGCAGCGAGCCCGGTCGGGACATGTCGAACACCACGATCGGGATCTTGTTGTCCCGGCAGAACGCGACGGCCGTGTGATCCATGACCCGGAGGTCCTTCGTCATCACGTCGAGGTAGCCGATCTCGTCGTACTTCGTGGCCGTCGGTGTGGTCCGTGGGTCGGCGTCGTACACGCCGTCGACGCCGGAGTGGGTGCCCTTGACCAGCGCTTCGGCATCGATCTCGGCGCACCGCAGGGCGGCGGCCGTGTCGGTGGTGAAGAACGGGTTGCCCGTGCCGGCGGCGAAGATCACGACCCGCCCCTTCTCCAGGTGGCGCACGGCGCGGCGCCGGATGTACGGCTCGGCGATCCTGCGGCATCTCGATCGCCGACTGCACCCTGGTCGGCTGGCCGAGCCGCTCCAGGGCGTCCTGCAGGGCCAGGGCGTTCATCACCGTGCCGAGCATGCCGATGTGGTCCGACTGGGTGGCGTCCATCCCCGACATCTGGCCGGTCCGGCCGCGCCAGAAGTTGCCGCCGCCGACGACAACGGCGACGTCGACGTCGAGCCCTTGGCGGAGGTCGATGATGTCGTGGGCGGTGCTGTCGAGCGTGGCGGCGTCCAACCCGTTGCCCGTTGGCCCGGCCATTGCCTCGCCCGACGGTTTGAAGACGATCCGGCGCCAGCGCGGCTCGGCCACCTCGTCAGCCGATCTCGACCTGGGCGAAGTCGACCACTCGCGCCCCGCCCAGCAGCTGGCTGATCGTCTGCTTGTCGTCCTTGGCGTAGGGCTGGTCGAGCAGGGCGACGGACTTGAAGAAGCCACCCAACCGACCCTCGACGATCTTCGGCAGCGCCTGCTCGGGCTTGCCCTCGTTGCGGCTGATCGCCTCCAGCGTCTGGCGCTCCGCATCCACCACGTCGGACGGCACGTCCTCGCGGGAGAGGTACTTCGGGCGGGCGAAGGCGATGTGCACCGCCACGTCGTGGGCCAGGCCGGACTCGCCGTCGGCCAGCACGACCAGCACGCCGTTGACGCCCCGGCCACCTTGGACGTGGAGGTAGCTGTCGATGACCTGTCCGTCCTGCGCCTCCAGCCGGACCACCCGCCCGATCTCGATCTTCTCCTTGAGCGTGATCTTGAGGTCTTCCAGGCGGTCCTGGCGCTCCTCGACGGCCTCGGTCCCCTTGCTGGCGACGAGGTGGGCGAGCTCCTGCGCCTCACGCTTGAAGTGCTCGGAGGCGGCGACGAAGTCGGTCTCGCTCTTCAGTTCGACCATCGCACCGACGCCGTCGGACACGACGAGGGCCACGACGCCCTGCGTGTTCTCCCGGTCGTCGCGCTTGGCGCTGGCGGCGAGCCCCTGCTCCCGGAGCCACTGCTTGGCCGCCTCGACGTCACCGTCGTGGGTCTCGAGGGCGCGCTTGGCATCCATCATGCCGGCGCCGGTCTCCTTGCGCAGGGCCTGTACGTCCTTGGCGGTGAACGCCATCGTGGTCTCGAATCCTCTGGTGATGGGGTGGGTGGGTGGTTGGAGGCGGGGGTGTGGGTGGGTGCCGCGCCGCAGTCAGCTGGACGGCGGCACCTCGCTGCCGTCGACGACGGCGGCGTCTCCGGGGTCGATGTCGACCGCCTCGGTGCTGGCCTCGGGCTCGGCGGCAGGCGCCTCGGCGCCCGGAGCTGCGTCGGTGGCCGGGGCGGTGTCGGCGGTGTCGGTGGCTGGCACTTCGGTGGCTGGCACTTCGGCGGCTGGCGCATCGGCGGCTGGCGCATCGGCGACTGGCGCATCGGGGCTGGCGCATCGGCGGCTGGCACTTCGGCGGCTGGCACTTCCGTGGCTGGCACTTCCGTGGCTGGCACTTCCGCGGCAGGCGCTTCGGGGGCCTCGGCCGACTCGGCCGGCTCGGCGGTGGCAGTGGTCGCCGGAGCATCGGGAGCGTCGGCCGCCGCCGGCGGCGGCGGGATCTGACGGGCTGCGGTCAAGCGGGCGTCGCGCTCGGCCTGGGCGCGGGCGGCGGCGTTGCGGGCCTCGACCTGCTGGGCCGAGAAGGCCGCTTCCTGCTCGGCCGAACGGGCCACCGGCGCGGCGCCCGGGTCGCGCTTGGCGGCGATGTACCGGCCCTCCTCGACGGCATCGGCGATCACGCGGGCGAGCAGCGAGTTGGCTCGGATGGCGTCGTCGTTGCCGGGGATCGGGTACTGCACGAGCTCGGGGTCGACGTTGGTGTCGACGACGGCGACCACCGGGATGCCGAGCTTGTTGGCTTCCGTGACGGCGATGTGCTCCTTCTTCGTGTCGAGCACGAAGATCGCGTCGGGCTTGCGCGACAGACCGCGCAACCCGCCAAGGTTGCGCTGGAGCTTCTCCATCTCACGGGTCAGCAACAGGGCTTCCTTCTTCGGCATCAGGTCGAACTCACCCGAGGCTCGCATGCGCTCGTACTCGATCATCTTGCCGACGCGCTTGGAGATGGTGTCGAAGTTGGTCAGCATCCCGCCCAGCCAGCGCTCGTTGACGAACGGCATGCCGCACTTCTCGGCGTAGCTGCGAACCGGGTCCTGGGCCTGCTTCTTCGTGCCGACGAACAGGACGGTGCCGCCACCGGCGACCAGGTCGCGCACGTAGGCGTACGCCTTCTCGACACGCTTGAGCGTCTGCTCGAGGTCGATGATGTAGATGCCGTTGCGCTCGCCGAAGATGAAGCGCTTCATCTTCGGGTTCCACCGCCGGGTCTGGTGCCCGAAGTGGACACCGGCCTCCAGCATCTGACGCATCGTGATGACGGCCATGGGATCGCTCCTTCGCGGTTGACAGAACCCGCACACCGGCGCCGTGGTGGCCACGGCGACCGCAGGTGGTGGCGGGTGGTTGCGTTGTCCGACCACCGGGCGATGGCCGGTCGAGGAGTGTACCGCCGCGACCTGCGCCGACAGCCGCCGATCGCGGGGCCACAGCACCGGGCGGTGAGCGGTGAGGGGAATCAGTCCCCTCACCGCTCACCTCTTTACGGCGGCGGGACGGCGGATGTGGCGCCTGCCGGGCAGCGCCAACGCGGCGGAGGGGGTCGGCGGGCCGCACTGCCGTCGGTCGGCAGCAACCGCCACCGCTCGACCAGCCGCCCGAGCAGCGGCGCCGGATCGATGTACTCCTCGCCACGGCGCAGCCCGAAGTACAGCCCAGCACCCGCTCGGCCGACCTCTGCCCCGGCGGCGACCCGGTCCCCCACGGCCAGCGCGCTCGCCGTGAGCCGGCCGTACGTTGCCCGCAGCCCGTCGCCGTGGTCGATGACCAGGTACGCAGTCCCGGCCACCGCGCCGTTGAACGTCACCGAGCCGGCGGCGGCCGCCCGCACCGGCGTTCCCGGCGCGGCGCCGTACTCCAGCCCCCGGTTGCCCGGGCACCACGGGCACCACGGATCGCGGAACGGGTCCACAACTGGCGCCGAGACCGGCGGGACCAGGCACCCCGCCGGTGGGTCCGGTGGCGGCACGCCCGCGAGCAACGACGCGACCACCAGCACCGACACGAACACGGCTCACCTCCTCCATCGTCGGACCACGGCGACCACCCGGTCGCGAGGCATCACCCGATGCGCGGGCCGCCCAGCGTGTGCGTCAGGCCGGGCCGGTCAGGCCAGGCCGCTCCGGCCCCGCCGGTCAGGCCACGCCGGCGGCCGAGAGCCGGGCCCGCAGGTGGAGCACCGACTTGCTGTGCAGCTGCGGAACTCGGCTCTCGCTGACCCCGAGCACTCGGCTGATCTGGGCCAGCGTCAGCCCCTCGTCGTAGTAGAGCGAGAGCACGAGCTTCTCCCGCTCCGGCAGCTTGTCGATCTCCGCCCGCATCAGCTGGCGGACCTCGCGCTCCTCGACGACCGTCGATGGCACGATCGGCACCTCCCCGCTCAAGGCCCGCGGTTCGGCGCCGGCGTCGAGCGCCCGCTCGAGCGGCCCGACCGTGGTCGAGGCGATCGCCGAGAGCCACTGGCCGAGCCGCTCGCGATCGATGCCGAGCGCGTCGGCCAGCTCGCCGTCGCTCGGACCCCGTCCATGCCCGGCCTCGAACGACGCCATGGCCCGCTCGACCTCCCGCGCTCGCGAGCGCACCGACCGCGGCACCCAGTCCAGCTCGCGCAACCCGTCGTAGATCGCCCCACGGATGCGGGGGGTGGCGAACGTCTCGAACTTGACCCCTCGCTGGGGATCGAACCGCTCGAGGGCGTCGATCAACCCGAGCACGCCCGAGCTGACCAGGTCCGCCGGATCGACGCTGGCCGGCAGCCCGGCACCGACGCGACCGGCGACGAACTTGACCAGCGGCGCATACGACACGATGAGGTGGTCACGAGCCGACGAGCTGCGCTGGCGGAGCCAGCGCTCCCATTGCCGCGCCAGGTACGGGTCGACGTCGACGATCGTCATGCGCGGGGGTGGGCGGCACCGTAGGCCGCCCGGAGGCGCTCGCGGCTGACGTGCGTGTAGCGCTGGGTCGTCGCCACGTCGGCATGGCCGAGCAGCTCCTGCACCGCCCGCAGATCGGCCCCGCCGTCGAGGAGGTGGGTGGCGAAGCTGTGGCGCAGGGCGTGGGGGTGCGTCGGCGACGGCGAACGGCGGTCGAGGATCCGGCGCACGTCGCGCGGGGTCATCCGCCGGCCCCGCTCGTTGCCGAACATCGCCGGCTGGTCGGACGGGACCACGTCGGCGCGGATCCGGGCCCACGCCCGCAGCGCGGCCACCGACGGGTCGGACAACGGCAGCCGGCGCTGCTTCGAGCCCTTGCCCCACACCACCACGGCACCCTGGTCGAGGTCCACCGCCGACACGTCGAGACCGCACAGCTCGCTGACCCGCAAGCCCGAGCCGTAGAGGACCTCCAGCACGGCGTCGTCCCGGCGGCGCCGCCACTCGGGCTCGCCCTCCGGCAACGGGCCGGTCAGGAGCTCGTCGAGGTCGCGCCGGTCGAGGACGCGCGGCAGCCGACCGTCCCCGCCCTTGGCCTGCACTCCGGCGGTCGGATCGGTCGCCAGGTGACCTGCCCTCACGAGCCAGCGGAAGTAGCGCCGCAGCGCGGCGGCCTTGCGGGCGATGCTGCGCCGGGCGTACTGGCGCGTCGTCAAGTAGCCGAGGTACCGCCGGACCGTCGTGCGGGTGACGGCGGACGGGCCATCGGCGCCGAGGCGCGCCGACCATTCGGCGAAGCCCTCCACGTCCGATCGGTAGGCGGCGACCGTGTGGTCCGAGAGCGACGACAGCGAGCGCGTGAACGACTCGACGTGCCAGGCGACCGAGCGATCGCTGGACGGACCGCCCGCGACGCCGGGATCGAACCGCCGGACGGACACCCGAGCGAGGGTATTCGTTCATGGTGTGCCCGGCCATGACACCACGGGCTCGAACCATCCGCCGGCTTCCTGCACCCACCCCGTGCGCTCGAGCCGGGCGAGGGTCATCGCCGCGTCAGCCATCGGGAGGTGGAGGTCGACGACGACCTCCTCGAGGGTGCACGGGTCCCGGCGGCAGCGGGCCAGCACCTCGGCGTCGACGCCGCGCGGCAGCGGGCGCGGGTCGTACTGCGATCGTCCGCAACGGCGGTTGTCGAGACCGAGCACGAGCAGCACGTCCTCGACGCCGGTCACCGGCGCCGCACCGTCGCGCAGGAGTTGGTTCGTGCCGATCGCGGCCCGGTTGTTCACCGAGCCGGGCACCGCCATGACGTCGATCCCCCGCTCGATGGCCGCTTGGGCGGTGATCAGCGACCCTCCCCGCTCCCGGCTCTCGACGACCACCACGACCTCGCTGAGTGCGGCGATGATCCGGTTGCGCATCGGGAAGTGGAACGGCTCGGGCGCCGCGCCCGGCGGCCATTCGGAGAGCAGCAGCCCGTGACGAGCGACGTCGTCCCACAACTCGGCGTTGATGCGCGGGTACGGCGCGTCGAGCCCGTTGCCGACGACTGCCGCGGGAGGAGCTGTGCGAGCAGCCAAGGCGCCGCGATGCGCTGCGGCGTCGATGCCCTTGGCCAGACCGGACACGACCACCGCCCCGGCCCCTGCGAGGTTCCTGCCCAGCGTGGCTGCCGTCTCGCGGCCGGCGCGCGTGGCGTTGCGCGTGCCGACGACGCCGACGCGACGAGCGTCGAGCACCGCCAGGTCTCCGCGCAGGAACAGCACGGGAGGTGGGTCGATGTCATGTCGCAGCACGTCCGGGTACGACTGGTCGCGCGTGCTGACCACCGAGATGCCAGCCTGGCGGCAGCGCTGGGCCCACTGATCGGGTGGCCGCCGGGCCGCCGCCGCCCGCCAGGCCGCCCGCACGTCGCCACGCAACATCGCCGCGACCGTCGGATGGGCGGGTGCCGCGCCGGCGGCCACGGCGAACGCTTCTGCGGGCTCGTGGTGAGCGAGCAGCACGCGCAACCGGGAGGTCGTCATGAGATCGAACCCGGCCAGCGCGGCCAGACACCCGTCGGGAAGACCGTTGGCCATCACGCCACCAACCCCGGCGAGGCCGCCCGCAGCCGGGTCCGCAGCGAGAGCGCGACCGAGACGTGCTCGACGTCGAGCACCTCGGCGGCGGCACCGGCCGGTGCGGCGTCCAGGTCGGCGATGGTCCGAGCGACGCGCCGGATGCGGTGGTACCCGCGCCCGGTCAACCGGTCCCGCTCGATCTCGGATCGCAGCATCGCCTTGGCCTCCTTGCTCAGCGAGGCGACCTGGTCCAGGGCGTCCCCGCGCAGCTCGGCGTTGAGCCGACCGGAGCGAGCGGAGGCGATCCGCCGGGCCCGTGCGACCCGAGCGGCCACGACGGCGCTGGGTTCGCCGCCTCCGGGGTCGAGCAGCTCGTCGACGCTCGGGCGTTGGACGGCGACGCGCAGATCGAAACGATCGAGCAGCGGACCGGACAGCCGGCGGAGGTAGCGCAGGCGGGCCGTGTCGTCGCACTCGCAGCTGCCCGGTGCGCCGCCCCCGCACGGGCACGGGTTGGTCGCCGACACGAGCTGGAACCGCGCCGGCAGCACCGCGCGGACCGCCGCACGGGCGACGCGGATCACCCCCTCCTCCAGGGGCTCGCGCAGGGCGTCCAGCACGGACGCCGAGAACTCGCCGAGCTCGTCCAGGAAGAGCACACCTCCGTGGGCGAGGCTGATCTCGCCCGGGCGCAGGGTGGTCGACCCGCCGCCGACGAGCGCGACGACGGAGCTGGTGTGGTGTGGCGCCCGGAACGGGGCAGTCGTGACGAGTCCGCCCGGTGGCAGTGCACTGGCTGCGGCGGAGTGGATCATCGTGGTCGCCAGTGACTCCGAACGGGTGAGCGGTGGCAGCAGGCTGGTCAGCCGGTGAGCCAGCATCGTCTTGCCCGAGCCGGGCGCTCCGACCATCAGGAGATGGTGCCCACCGGCGGCGGCGATCTCCAGCGCCCGCCGGGCGATCGGTTGCCCGCGCACGTCGGCGAGATCGGGGAGGGTCGGGTGCTGCCAGCTGGCTTCGTCGTCTGGGAGGTCTGGCCACGGCTCGTGTGTGGTGAGCGCGGCGACGACCTCTGCCAGCGTGGACGCCACGCGCACCTCGCCGGTAGCGGCGACGGCGGCCTCGGCGCGGCACCCCGCCGGGACGACGGCGATGACGTCGCCGAGCACGGCCACCATCGGTGCTGTACCCGGAACCCGCCGGAGCGTGCCGTCGAGCCCGAGCTCGCCGACGAAGCCGTGACCGGCGACGGCGTCGGGGGCCACGACCCCCGACGCCACGAGCACGCCGACGGCGATGGCCAGATCGAGCCCGGCGCCGACCTTGGGTGAGCCGGACGGCGCGAGGTTGACCGTGATGCCCTTCTGCGGCCACTCGAGCCCACTGCTCATGACCGCGGCCCGGACCCGATCGCGCGACTCGCGACACGCCGCGTCGGGCATCCCGACGAGCCGGTAGCCGGGCAGTCCCGAGGCGACGTGCACCTCGACGGTGACCGGCTGGCCACTGGCGCCGAGCACGGTGGCGGACGGGATGGAAGCGAGCACGTTGGCCTCCCAAGATCCACGGGACGATGGTTCGAGGGAGGGGCGGCGACCGGCCCCACGACGGCTGCGCTGGACCGTACCAGCGGGGTGTCACAGCGACGCCGGGATCCACCGAAGACCCCAATCCGGCCCACGGGAGCTGCCGGATCCGGCCGGTCGCGACGGCCAGTTGGCATCGAGCTGCTGGTGATGAGGCCGGTCTGTCTAGGTGCCGGATTGACACCGCCGAGCGGACCGGCGATCATCCGTGGCAGGGGACGCGGAGACCGTCAGGCCCCGGCGTCGACAACTGGGGGGCACATGCAGACACCGGCTGCGTTCGGCTACGACCGAGCGACGAGCGTCGACCACGCCATCAGCCTGCTGGCCGAGCGCGGACCCGAGGCCCGCCTCATCGCCGGCGGCCACTCGCTCCTGCCGATGATGAAGCTGCGCCTCGCCCGGCCCGAACACGTCATCGACATCAACGACCTCGTCGACCAACTGTCCTACGTCAGGCTCGATGGTGCCGAGCTGCGCATCGGAGCGATGACCCGGCATGCCGAGCTGCTGGCATCCGTCGTCGCCGGTGAGCACTTCCGCATCTTCCATGACGCCGAGCGAGTCATCGCCGACCCGGTCGTCCGCAACCGGGGCACGGTCGGTGGCTCGCTCGGTCAGGCCGACCCGAGCGAGGACCTCTCGGCGGTGTTTGCCGCGCTTCGGGCGGACGTGGTCATCCAGGGCGCCGGCGGGACGCGCACCGTCCCGGGGCGCGAGTTCCACGTCGGGCCCTACGAGACCGCAGTCGGCGACGCCGAGATGATCACCGAGGTGCGGGTCCCGCTCCGCCCTGGAACTGCGAGCGAACGTTCGACGATGGGCAGCGCCTACCGCAAGGTCGAGCGACGGGCCGGCGACTGGGCCGTCGCCGCCGCCGGTGCCGCCGTCTGGCTCGACGGCGAGACGATCACCGAAGCCGGCATCGGCCTGACGGCGGTCGGCGCCGAGCACTTCTGCGCACCGGCGGCCGAGGACGCGCTGCGCGGTGCGACCGTCTCCGACGACGTCATCGAGCGCGCCGGTGAGCTGGCGGCCGAACACAGCAGTCCGTCGACCGACCAGCGCGGTCCGGCCGACTACAAGCGCCACCTCGCCGGCGAGCTGACCAAGCGGGCGCTGCGAACGGCGATCGCCCGAGCGCGAGGAGAGGCCGCGTGAACATCACCATCACCGTCAACGGGGAACAGCGCACCGCGGACGTGGAACCTCGGGTGCTGCTCGTGCACGTGATCCGAGACGAGCTCGGCTTGACCGGCACGCACTGGGGCTGCGACACGTCGAACTGCGGAGCCTGCGTCGTGCGCATGGACGGGCTGCCCGTGAAGAGCTGCACCGTGCTCGGCGTGATGGCCGACGGCCGAACGGTCGACACCGTCGAGGGCCTCGAGGGACCGGAGGGCTTGGATCCCGTCCAGCAAGGCTTCATGGAGTGCCACGGCCTGCAGTGCGGGTTCTGCACACCGGGGATGATGATCACGGCCCGCTGCCTCCTCGACGAGCACCCAGACCCGAGCGACGAGGAGATCCGGGAGGCGATCAGCGGCCAGCTGTGCCGCTGCACCGGCTACCACAACATCGTCAAGGCAATCCGCTGGGCGGCCGAACACACTCCGGCGGAGGTCACGTCATGACCGTCATTGCGCTCCCCGGCAACGCCACCTGCAGCCTGCGCAGCCGTGAAGGAGGCAACGAATGACCACCACCGAAGAGGCGCCCGTCTCGGCGGCCGGCAACCCGATCGGATTCGGTCGCATGCTGCGCAAGGAGGACGCCCGTTTCCTGCGCGGCCGCGGCAACTACCTCGACGACGTCCGGCTCCCCGGGATGCTGCACGGCGCCATCCTCGCCAGCCCGTACGCCCACGCCCGGATCGTGTCGATCGACACCTCGGCCGCCGAGGCCCATCCCAAGGTCAAGGCCGTCATCACCGGCGCCGTGCTCGAGGGGCTGAAGCTGGCCTGGATGCCGACGATGTCGGCCGACGTCCAAGCCGTGCTGGCCACGGACAAGGTCCGCTTCCAAGGTCAGGAGGTCGCCTTCGTCATCGCCGAGGACCACTACTCGGCGCGTGACGCGCTGGACCTGATCGAGGTCGAGTACGAGCCGCTGCCGCCGGTGATCGACGCCCGCACCGCACTGGACGCCGACGCGCCCGTCATCCGGGACGACCTCGACGGCAAGACCGACAACCACATCTTCGACTGGGAGGCCGGCGACGCAGCCGCCACCGACGCCGCATTCGCCGGCGCCGACGTGACCGTGGCGCTCGACATGCTCTACCCGCGCTCGCACCCGGCGCCGATGGAGACCTGCGGGTCCGTGGCGTACATGGACCCGGTGACGGGAAAGCTGACCGCCTACATCACGAGCCAGGCGCCGCACGCCCACCGGACGGTGTACGCGCTGGTCGCTGGGCTCCCCGAGCACAAGATCCAGGTCATCTCGCCCGACATCGGCGGTGGCTTCGGCAACAAGGTGCCGATCTACCCCGGCTACGTGTTGGCCGTGGTCGGATCGATCGTGACCAAGCGACCCGTCAAGTGGATGGAGGATCGCAGCTCGAACCTCATGACCACCGGCTTCGCTCGCGACTACCACATGCACGGCGAGATCGCCGCCACCAGCGACGGCAGGATCGTCGGCGTCAAGGTCGACGTGCTGGCCGACCACGGCGCGTTCGACGCCACCGCCCAGCCGACCAAGTTCCCGGCCGGCTTCTTCCACATCTTCACCGGGTCCTACGACTACGGCGCGGCGCACTGCAAGGTCACGGGCGTGTACACGAACAAGGCGCCGGGTGGTGTCGCCTACGCCTGCTCGTTCCGCATCACCGAAGCCGTGTACCTGATCGAGCGGATCGTCGACCGGCTGGCCGCAGAGCTGGGCATGGACCCGGCCGAGCTGCGGCTGAAGAACCTGTTGCAGCCCGAGCAGTTCCCGTACACCACGCCGACCGGTTGGGAGTACGACTCGGGTGACTACCCGCGGGCCTTGCGCGAGGCGATGCGCATCGCCGGCTACGACGACCTGCGACGAGAGCAGGCCGAGAAGCGCCAGCGCGGCGAGCACATGGGCATCGGCCTGTCCTTCTTCACCGAGGGCGTCGGTGCCGGACCGAAGAAGCACATGGACATCCTCGGCCTCGGCATGGCCGACGGCTGCGAGCTGCGGATCCACCCGACCGGCAAGGCCCAGCTGCGCCTGTCCGTGCAGACCCAGGGCCAGGGCCACGAGACGACGTTCGCCCAGATCGTCGCCCACGAGCTCGGCCTGCCGCCCGAGGACGTCGAGGTGATCCACGGCGACACCGACAACACCCCGTTCGGGCTGGGCACCTACGCCTCCCGCTCGACGCCCGTCTCCGGAGCGGCGGCGGCCGTCGTGTCCCAGCGGGTGCGGGACAAGGCGCGCGTCGTGGCCGCCGCGGCACTGGAGTGCTCCCCCGACGACCTCGAATGGGACCATGGGCGGTGGCAGGTCAAGGGCGACCCTGACCAGGGCAAGACGGTGGCCGAGATCGCCATGCTCGCCCACTCCAGCCTCGAGCTGCCCGACGGCGTCGAGGGGCACCTGGACGCCAGCGCCGTCTACAACCCGCCGAACCTCACGTACCCGTTCGGTGCGTACATCTGCGTGGTCGACCTCGATGCTGGCACGGGCGAGGTCAAGGTCCGACGGTTCATCGCCGTCGACGACTGCGGACCGCGGATCAACCCGATGATCGTCGAGGGGCAGGTCCACGGCGGCCTGGCCGACGGGATCGGGATGGCGCTGATGCAGGCCATCGCCTTCGACGAGGACGGCAACTGCCTCGCCGGGTCGTTCATGGACTACCTGCTGCCGACGTCGATGGAGGTCCCGGACTTCGAGCTGGGCGAGACGAACACGCCGTCACCGCACCACCCGCTCGGCGTCAAGGGCGTCGGCGAGTCGGCCACCGTCGGCTCGCCGCCGGCCGTCGTCAACGCGATCATCGACGCCCTGGCGCCGTTCGGCGTCCAGCACGCCGACATGCCGCTGACCCCGGCCCAGGTGTGGCTGGCCATCCAGGGCCGCCCCGCCCGCACCGATCTCGCCTTCACCTAGGAGACATCCGAGTGGTTCCTCCATCCGAGTGTTTCGTGCGGGTCCCCCATGCGCCAAACACTCCGGTGCAGGGAAACACTCGGATGGGTGGGGCGTGATGGCGGGGGTGGCGGAGCGGGCGGCGGAGCTGGTGGCGCTGCGGGTGCCGTTCGTGCACGCTCGCGTGGTGCTGGCCGAGCGGCCGACCAGCGCCCATCCGGGCGACGAGGCGCTGATCCTCCCCGACGGCACGATGGAGGGCTTCGTCGGCGGCGAGTGCGCCGAGTCGACCGTGCGCGCCCAGTCGCTGGCGGTGTTGGACACCGGCGAACCCGTCCTGCTGCGCATCAGCCCAGCCCCCGAGGCGCCGGTTCCGGGCAGGGTCATGGCCCACAACCCGTGCCTCAGCGGCGGCACGCTGGAGATCTTCCTGGAGCCGCGTCGACCCCCGCCCCGCGTCGCCGTGGTCGGCGACGGGCCCATCGCGGCGGCGCTGCGCACGGTCGGCGCGGCGCTCGGGTACGAGGTCGTCGACTCCGGCCACACCGATGGCGCAGCCGCCGTCGTGGTCGCCTCCCACGGGCGGGCCGAGGTCGAGACGTTGACCGCCGCGCTCGCCGCCGGCATCGACTACGTCGGTCTCGTGGCCAGCCCGAAGCGCGGAGCCGTGGTCGTCGGCGAGCTCGACGCCGAAGGCGGCGAGCGCATCGTCACCCCGGCCGGCCTGGACATCGGGGCGCGCACCCCCGAGGAGGTGGCGCTGTCGATCTTCGCCGACGTCATCGCCCGCCGCCCACGGCCGTCGGCCCGGCCCGCTGCCGAGACCCCAGACGGCGCCACGGCCACCACCAGATCCACCGATCCCGTCTGCGGCATGGACGTCGCCGCCGCCGACAGCTCGCTGCACCTCGACCACGACGGTCGACGCCATTGGTTCTGCGGGTCCGGCTGCCTGCGCGCCTTCGCCGCCGAACCAGCCCGCTACGCCGGATGACCGACGACCCGATCGGGCCGGCCAGCGTCGCCGCCACCCAGGACGCCCTCGACGCCGTCGACTACCTCGCCGACCCCGGCCTGGCGACGGCCGTCTTCTGCACCGTCCGCCTGCGCCAACCACTGCTCCTCGAGGGCGAGGCCGGCGTCGGCAAGACCGAGGCGGCCAAGGCGATCGCCGCCGTCCTCGACACCCCGCTGGTCCGTCTGCAGTGCTACGAGGGCATCACCGCCGCCGAGGCGCTGTACGAGTGGAACTACCCCCGCCAGCTGCTGGCGATCCGCACCGCCGAGTCCTCCGGTGCCGCCATGCGCGACGACGACCTGTTCACGGCCGACTTCCTGATCGAACGCCCACTCCTGCGGGCCATCCGCCACCCCGGCCCTCGCCCCGTCGTGCTGTTGATCGACGAGGTCGACCGCGCCGACGACGAGTTCGAGGCGTTCCTCCTCGAGTTGCTCGCCGAGGCGGCCGTCACGATCCCCGAGCTCGGTCCGGTGCGCGCCACCCACCCGCCCGTGGTGGTGCTGACGTCGAACCGCACCCGAGACCTCCACGACGCCCTCAAGCGGCGGTGCCTGTACCACTGGATCGACCACCCGCCGTTGCGCACGACCGTCGAGATCATCCGCCGGCGCGTCCCGACCGCCCGCCGGCCGCTCGTCGAGCGCGTCGCCGGCGCTGTCGGTCGGCTGCGCACCCTCGACGTGCAGAAGCCGCCCGGCATCGCCGAGGCGATCGCCTGGGTCGCCGCCCTGGAGGTCCTCGGCGTGGACGAGCTGACCGCGCCGGCCGCGGACACCACGATGGGCTCGGTGCTCAAGTACCGCGAGGACGTCGAGCTCGCTCGCCAGCGCGGGCTCGACTGGGTCGTCGCCGGCTCGCAGTGACACGTGCGGCGATCGACACGGCCGAGCTGGCCGGGCGGTTCGGTGATCGCCTGCACGCCGCCGGGGCGACGGTCACACCGGCGATGAGCGGACGGTTCGCCGCCGCCATCGCTGCCGCCGGGCCGCGCCGCACCCGCGAGCTGTACTGGCTCGCCCGGATCACGCTCGTCACCGACCGCACCGACCTCGCAACATTCGGTCGGGTCTTCGACGAGGTGTTCGGCGGGCTGACCGATGTCGCCGACGTCGAGCGCAACCCGGACGTGCCACGCCCGGCGCACCGGGCCCGGACCCGGCGCAGCGGCGATCGTCGACCGGCGTCAGGATCGTCCGCCGACGCCGAGCTGACGACGTCCGATGCGAACACGAACGCCGACGAGCGCCCCATCGCCATCGCCGCGGCGAGTCCCGGCGAACGACTGCGGGCGCGGTCGTTCGACCGGTGCACGATCGAGGAGCTGGAGCAGTTACGGGCGCTGATGGACGCGCTCGTCGTCGACCCGCCGCGACGACGCAGCCGCCGGACGACGTCGGGCCGGCGCGGCGCCGAGCTGGACCTGCGGGCGACCCTGCGCGCCGCCCACCGCACCGGCGGCGACCCGGTCCGGACCGTGCGCCGTCGCCGCCGGCTGCGACGGCGCAAGGTCGTGCTGATCGCCGACGTGTCGGGGTCGATGGAGGCCTACGGGCGGGCCTACCTCTACCTCCTCCACGGGGTCGTCCGAGCGCTCGGTGCCGATGCGTTCGTGTTCTCGACGCGCCTGCGCCGCTTGACCCGCCAGCTCCGCACCGTGCAACCGGCCGTCGCCCTGGACGCCGCGATGAGCGCCACGCCGGAGTGGTCCGGCGGCACCAGGCTGGGTCCGGCGATCAAGGAGTTCAACGACGGATGGGCCCGGCGCGGCGTCGGCCGGGGTGCCGTGGTGGTCATCGTGTCCGACGGCTGGGAGAGCGGCGATCCGGCCCTGCTCGGGCAGGAGGTGGAGCGTCTGGGCCGGTTGGCGCACCGCGTCGTGTGGGTCAACCCGCGCCGCCAGAGCGCGCGGTACGAGCCGTTGGTCGGCGGGATGGCCGCCGCGCTCCCCCACGTCGACACGTTCGTCAGCGGCCACAGCTTCGACGCCATGGGTGAGGTGATCGCGGCGATCAGCGGCTGAAGTGACGGGGCGCGAAGTACGACGGGTTGCGGTCCTTGGCGCCACGCCGCGACGTCCAGCGCCACTGGGCCGAGATCCGGCTGCGCACCCGCCCCCGCACCTTCGGCACGGCGTGCAGCCAGTCGGCCTGGGCTCGTCCACCCATCACCATCAGATCCCCGCTGCCCGGCGCCAGGTCGATCGAGCCGGCGGTGTCGTCGTCGAGGTCGCGCCGCCCGAGCGGCTTCATCAGCCAGGGTCTCCGCGCGCCGAGCGTCAGCACGCCGATCACGGTGTCGTCCAGCCAGCGCAGCTCCCGGTCGCGGTGGAACGCCACGCTGTCGCGCTCGTCGCGGTAGCGGGCCAGGGCGACGCCGTCGAACATCACTCGCCGGTATCGGCGGCGCATCCACAGCTCGACCTCGGCCAGCGCGGGGTGGCGCCGGTCACCGGCCTGCCAGGAGCTGACCCGCGGCTCGTCGATCCAGCGCTCGTAGCGGAAGACCCGACCCGTCTCCCAGGCCACCGTCTCGGCCAGCTCGTCGTGCACGGCGTCGGCCTGCGGCACGAACCCGCGCACGACGTCGACCCATGACGTGGCGTCCAGTTCGATCCGCTCGACAACGGGTTCCGTGGCCAGCCACACGGGAGCCGACGTCGTCTCGGACACCGTCCCGACGCTACCGACACCCTCGACGTGAGATGATCTGGCCGTTGCGTTCCCGGGCGGACCGTGACGCCAGGAGGTGCACCATGACGTTGACCGCCGAGCCGGCCGCCGATCGCTGGGACGTCCCCAGCCCGATCACGACGACGTTCGACTTCGACTACACCGACGGCCGCGACCAGCTGCTGCGGCTGTACGACAAGGGCACCCGCCGGCAATGGGTCGGCAGCGACCGCCTGGACTGGGACGTCGACATCGACCCGATGAACCCGGTCGGCTTCCCGGACGAGATGCACACGCTGTTCGGCACGCCGTGGTGGGAGCGGATGACGCCCACCGAGAAGGGCGAGGCCAAGCGCCACCTCGAGGCATGGCGGTTCAGCCAGTTCCTGCACGGTGAGCAGGGCGCGCTGATCTGCACGGCCAAGATCGTCCAGACCGTGCCCGACATCGACTCGAAGTTCTACGCCGCCACCCAGGTCATCGACGAGGCCCGCCACGTCGAGGTCTACAGCCGCTACGTCCACGACAAGATCCAGCTGACCTACCCGCTCAACCCGAACCTCAAGTCATTGCTCGACGACGTGATCAGCGACTCGCGCTGGGACATGACCTACCTCGGCATGCAGGTGCTCATCGAGGGCCTGGCCCTCGCCGCCTTCGGGTTGATCCGCAACATGGCGACCGAGCCGCTCGGCAAGGCGCTCAACGCGTATGTGATGCAGGACGAGGCCCGCCACGTCATGTTCGGACGGCTGGCACTTCGTGACTACTACCCGCAGCTGACCCAGCGCGAGCGCGACGAGCGAGAGGAGTTCTGCGTCGATGCGTGCTACCGGATGCGCGACCGGTTCCTCGGCGAAGAGGTGTGGGAGCGCCTCGGCCTGCCGCCCGAGGTCAACGAGTACGTCGAGCACAGCGAGCTGATGAAGCAGTTCCGCGGCTACCTCTTCACGCGCATCGTGCCGATCCTCAAGGACATCGGGCTGTTCGGACCGAAGATCCAAGCCGCGTTCACGGACATGGGTGTGATCCAGTTCGCCGAGATGGACATCGACGCCGAGATGGCCAACGACGAGCAGGTCGCCGCGGACCTCGACGCCGAGCGCGACGCCCGCCTCACACACGTCCAGGCCGTCGCCGACCAGGCGTAGCGACCGTCGATCGGCCGGCTCGGTCGGCCTCCTAGGGTGCGCCCATGCGCATCGGCATCTGCACCGGCGGTGGAGACGTTCCCGGTCTCAACCCGTGCATCAAGGCCGTCGTCAACCGCGTGTCCGACAGCGGTCACGAGGTGATCGGCATCCGTCGTGGCTGGGCTGGGCTGCTGGAGACGGACCCGGACGACGCCGGTTCCGTCGCCGCCAACACCGTCGCCCTCGACCCAACCGCGGTGCGCACCATCGACCGCACGGGCGGGACCGTCCTGCACACCTCGCGCACCAACCCCGGTCGGGTCAAGGCCGGGTCCGTGCCGGCCTTCCTGGCCGACCAGACGGCCGACGGTGACGGGCCGCACGACCTCACGGCCCACGTGCTGCGCGTCCTCGACCGGCTCGGCATCGACGCCCTGATCCCAATCGGCGGCGACGACACGCTGTCCTACGGCCTGCGCCTGCACGACGAGGGCGTGCCGGTGGTGGCCATCCCGAAGACCATGGACAACGACGTCCACGGCACGGACTACTGCATCGGGTTCTCCACCGCGGTCACCCGCGGCGTCGAGTTCATCCACGCCCTGCGCACGTCGACCGGGTCGCACGAGCGGCTCGCCGTCGTCGAGCTGTTCGGTCGCTACAGCGGGGAGACGTCGCTGATCACCGCCTACCTCGCCGGTGTCGATCGGGCCGTGATCTCCGAGGTCCCGTTCGACGTCGAGCGGTTGGCCGGGCTGCTGGTCGAGGACCAACGGCGCAACCCGTCGCGTTACGCCATGGTGACGATCTCCGAGGGCGCCACGATGCGCGGCGGCGAGATGGTGCTGTCGGGCGAGGAGGACGCCTACGGGCACCGCAAGCTCGGCGGCATCGGCGCGATGACCGGCGACGTGATCGGCCGGCTGACCGGGCAGGGCATCGTGCTGCAGCAGGTGGCCTACCTGATGCGGTCCGGCAGCCCGGACTCGCTGGACCTCATGGTCGCCACCAACTACGCCGTGATGGCCGCCGACCTGGTGGTCGAGGGTGCGTCCGGCCGGATGGTCGCACTGCGCGGCGGCACGTACACCAACGTGCCGATCAGCGTGACCCGCGAGGGCGTGAAGCGCGTCGACGTCGATGAGCTGTACGACGCCGCCACCTACCGCCCCAAGGTCCGCCACGTCGCGGGGAAGCCGATGTTCCTGTATTGATGTCGGCCGTGCGCCTGGGCACGCGCCACACCCGTTCGAGTGCCTGGGCACATCCGCGGGTAGGCATGATGCAACCGAGGAGGACAGATGAGCGGCATCGCGATCATCACCGAGGCGTGCATCGGGACGAAGGACCGGGCGTGCGTCGACGTCTGCCCGGTGCAGTGCATCTACGAGTTCGACCCCGCCAAGAACGTCCTGTTCTCAGAGGCCGAGGCAGGCAGCGGGGTGACCGAGAACACGCACTCACCGAACCCGGACGCCATCGGCATCTTCGGCGACACGCTGCTCTACGTCAACGTCGACGAGTGCACGTCGTGCACGGCGTGCTACCAACCCGACGTGTGCCCGGTCGGTGCGATCTACACCGAGGAGAAGGTTCCCGACGGCACACCGCGCGCCCAGTACAACGCCGAGGACACGGCCAAGGGCAACGACCACACCTTCTTCATCCAACTCACTCGCGACGTCTTCGCCGATTGAGCCCGCGGCGGGCGGCGTGGCCGACGAGCTGAGTTCGCTGGACGCGGTCCGCGCGATGGTGGCGACTCGCGCCGCTTGCCGAGCACGCACGATCGTCGGGATCGCCGGTCCGCCGGGCGCCGGCAAGACGCACCTCGCCGGGTCGCTCGCCAGCGTGCTGCCGGCGTCGGTCATCGCGATGGACGGATTCCACCGGTCCAACGCCGAGCTCATCGCGCTGGGCCGCGATGGGCGCAAGGGTGCGCCCGACACGTTCGACGTCCCGGGGTTCGTCCACCTGCTCACGGTGCTCCGCGACACCGACGCGGTCGTCACGGCGCCGTCGTTCGATCGTCGGCTCGACGAGCCTGCACCTGACACCATCGTCGTCGCCCCCGATGTCACGATCGTCATCGTCGAGGGCAACTACCTGCTCCTCGACGAGCCTCCCTGGTCGGACGTCACGCCGCTGCTCGACCTGACGCTGTACGTCGAGGTCTCGGCACCCGTGCGGCGGACCCGACTGCTCGCCCGCCAGGCTCGCCGGTTCGGCGATCACGAGGTGGCCCGTCGCTGGGTCGACGAGGTCGACGAAGCGAACGCCCGACTCGTCGAAGCCACGCGTCGCAAGGCTGAACACGTCGTGAGGCTGGGTGGCCGCTCCTGACGAGCCTGACGTCAGCGCTGCCGCGGTTGGGACCCCGCCCGATGGAACAATGACCCGGTGCGGCGTCGGACCCTTGCGCTCTGGGCGAGCGCGACCGTGCTCGTCGGAGCGTGCGGCGACGACGCGGGCAGCTCGGCCGAGTTCTGCGCCGACATCCGCACGCACCGCGAGGCCATCCTCGCTCCGCCACCGACCGCCGACGAGATCGACGACTTCGTCGAGCTGCACCGCGACATCGGCGGCGCAGCGCCGCTGGCGATCGAGCAGGAGTGGGGCGACCTCGTCGTCAACTACGAGACGGCCAGCACGGTCGAACCGGGAGATCCCGAATCGGTGCAGCGAGTCGTCGAGACCGCGGTGCGCACCGAGGAATCGGTGACCGCCGTCCAGCAGTGGGTGGCCGCCAATTGCGAGGTCGAGCTCGGGCCGGTGGCAACGATCCAGCCGCCGCCATCGGGTTCGGTGGCGCCGACGATGGCCCCCGAAGGCGACGGCTGACGGCTCAGCAGAACCGTTTGGCCCATGCCACAGTGAGCATGTCAGCCCAGGCCGGCCTTGCCCGGCCCAGGCCTTGCGAGCGAAGCGAGCTCCCGGCAGGTCCGCATGGTTCTAAGCGGACGGAGTCTTCGGAGCGAGCGAGGCCATCGACAGCGGTCAGCTCACGCCCTCGGGCCGGATCTCCTTGCGGCTGCGCTTGACGTCGTCGCACAACCCGTACTCCACGGCCTGCTCGGCGGTGAACCAGCGGTCACGCTCGGAGTCGGCTTGGATCTGCTCGAGCGACTTGCCGGAGTGCTGGGCGATCAGCTCGGCCATCCGCCGCTTCGTGTAGGCGTGCTGCTCGGCCTGGATGGCGATGTCAGCGGCCTGACCACGAAGACCGGCGAGCGGCTGGTGCATCATGATCCGCGCGTTGGGCAGCGTGTAGCGCTTGCCAGGCGCGCCGGCAGTGAGCAGGAACTGCCCCATGGAGGCAGCGAGGCCGAGGCACACCGTGGCGACGTCGCAGCCGACGAACTGCATCGTGTCGTAGATCGCCATGCCCGCCGTGACGGAGCCGCCGGGGCTGTTGACGTACAGCCAGATGTCCTGCTGCGGGTCCTCACCCTCGAGGTACAGCAGCTGGGCGCACACCTGGTTGGCGATGTCGTCGTCGACCGCTGCGCCGAGCATGATCACCCGGTTGCGCAGCAGGCGGTTGAAGATGTCGGCGCGCGGATCCAGCCCGGCCTCGAGCATCTGCGGGATCAGGTCCGGACGGCGATCGATCATGAGCGTGGACGCTACCGGCCACCAGTGAACAGGACCGCGGTACGAGCGCCCGTGTCCGCGGCGTCCCCCTCGAGCACGGCGGCCAGGCCGGCCGAGCCGGTGGGACTGACGGCGTAGCCGGCGCGCCGGGCCCGCTCGTTGGCTGCGACGATCGCCGCCTCGGTCACGACGACCGGACGACCGCCGCCGGCGCGCAGCACGTCGAACACGCCGAGCCAGTCGTAGGTCTCGTCGTCGAGGATCCCGTCGGCCGCCGAGTGCGGGTCGTCCCACGGTGTCATCAGCTCGCCCCACCGGCCAGCGGCCTCGTCATCGGGCATGCCGGCCGCTCGCGCCCAGGCCCGGTCGAGTGGCGCGCACCCCTCGGCCTGGACCGCGTCGAGCCGCACCGCCGGCCCCAGCCCCCACCCGACCGCCGTCGCCAAGGCTCCCCCGCCGACCTGGACCACGACACGGTCGAGGCCGGCCGCCGCGTCGGCGAGCTCCCAACCGAGTGTGCGCCCGCCGTCGAGGCACAGGGCGTTCTCGGGGCCCTGCACGCTGAACGGCACGGCCCCGGCGTCGACCACCTCGCGGAACCGCAGGACGGCGGGATCGCCGGGCGGGTCGGTGTCTCGGCGTGGGCAGCGGGTGACCGACGCGCCGAGGCGCTCGATGTGCGCGACGGTGTCGAGGTCGGCCCACTCTGGGACGAACACCTCGAGCGGCCACGCGGCGCGGGCGGCGAGCGTGGCGGCGGCGATCGCCGCGTTGCCGCACGAGGCGATGGCCAGCGGACGACGGGCGCCAGCAGCCAGCCCGAGCGCCTCGGCGGCGCGCAGGTGCAGGAGGATCGTCACGAGGTGTCGGCCCTTGTGGCTGCCACCGACGTTGCCCGTCTCGTCCTTGACCCAGACGTCAGTGCCGAGCTCGTCGGCATGGCCGAACGGCGTCACGACGAACCCATCGGCGAGCTCGCCGGTCAGCGCCTCGCACGCCGCATCGGTCATCCCGTTGGCCCGGGCGAACGCCCACCACGCCAGGCGCGGGCCGTAGGCGACGAACGGGTTGGGGTCGTCGCGCCGCTCCGGCTGCGGGCCGAGGTCGAGCGGGTGCAGGACGTGGTGTCGGTCGACGGCCGAGGATCGGGGGCAGCGGAAGGGGTGGGGTGCGGCGATGTCCACGGTGGCGCCGCAGACCGCGCAGCGCCAGCCGACGATCACGGTCGGCGCCCACCATCTGGGCGCGGACGTTCCCGGAATCGAGAACAAGCGCGCCCAGATGAGGGTTTGAGAACGTCCGCGCCCAGATGCGCGGTCACGCGACGACCCGGGCGTTGAACTCCGTGATCATCTCGTCCCACACCCCGAGGTAGCGGCGCAGGCCGCGCCAGAAGTCCTGGCTGCGGCGCTGCTCGAACAGGTCGAACGGGGTGCCCTGCTGCTCGACCCAGGTGTAGTACCCGAGGTTGAAGATCCGGTTCCGATCCCGCTCCGTGCACTCGATCACGTGGTCGGTGTCGACGTTGCCGAGGTGGCGCCCGAACACCTCGGCCGCATCCAGGTCGGTGAACTCGCCACCGAACCGCTCGGCCAGCAGCGCTGCGCGCTCGCTCGGGTACATGGCCCCGCCGTCGGTCGCCACGGTGACGATCGCCTCGTCAGGACCCAGCCCGAGCACCTTCGCCGTCTTGATCGCCGCCAGCACGTTGCAGGTGGACGAGAACCCGAAGTGGCCGAGCGCGTCGATGATCGCCGCCGGGACCGCTTTGCGGTCGGCCAGGAAGGCTTGTCCGGCCGGCGAGTTGAACAGCAGGTCCAGCTCATCGGTCGCCGCGTCGGAGACGCCCACCACGACGTCGGTGTTCATCACGTTGTGGATCAACGGGATGTGCTTGTCGCCGATGCCCTGGATGTTGTGCTCGCCGTAGCCGTTCTCGAGCATCGTCGGGCACTCCAAGGCTTCGACGGCGACGATCCTCGAGCCGAACGTGTCCTTCAGGCGATCGCCAGCGGCGATCGTGCCGGCCGAGCCAGTTGCGGAGACGAAGGCCGCCAGGCGCCAGTCTCGGCCCGCTCCGGCGACGTCGACGACGTGCTCGAGGGCCCGCCCCGTCACCTCGTAGTGGCCGAGGTGGTTGCCGAGCTCGCAGAACTGGTTGATCACGATGTTGGCCGGGTCGCCGGCCAGCTCGTTGCAGGCGTCGTAGATCTCCTTGACGTTGGACTCCGTGCCGGGCGTGCGGATGACGTCCTCGGCCGGCCGCTCGCACCACTGGTCGAGCCAGTCGAAGCGTTCCTGGCTCATGCCCTCGGGCAGGATGGCCACCCCGCGGCTGGCCATGATGCGGCTGATGGCGATGCCGCCACGGGCGTAGTTGCCGGTCGACGGCCAGATCGCCCGGTGATAGGTCGGATCGAACTGTCCGGTCACGATGCGCGGGGCCAGGCACGCATAGGCGGCGAGCACCTTGTGGGCGGTGATCATCGGGAAGCGGTCGCCGAAGACGACGATGATCGGCGTCTCGATGCCGGTCAGCGATGTCGGCAGGACGACGAACTCGGGGACGTCGACGCGCCGACCGGCGAGATCGTTGTACCAATGGACCCGCCACAGGTTGCGGGCGTCGGCGGCCTGCGGATCGGCGTCGCCGACCGCGCCCGGCTCGATCGTGGTCGGGTCGGCCAGCTCGGCGAACGTCGGCAGCGTGATCCGCCGCTGGCGGAACCGCTCGACGGCGTTGGCCAGCGCGTCCTCGTCGACGACCCGGTCGGCCAACCCGAGCTGCGTCTCCAACGCCCGCTCGGGTCGGTCGGTGACGGTCACGGCCGACAGTCTGCACCGTTGACGATCGTTCGCTCGCTTGTCGCTACCGTTGACGTCGCGATCGGCCTGGACGCTCCCTCATTGGTGCACCCTGGCGTCAGTCGACGGATCACACGTAGAGCTGGTGCACCAATGAGCCGAAGACCGTGCCTGATGGTTCGCTCGCTCGAAGACTCGCTCGCTCACGCGGGCGCGAGTTGGGGGATGCGTCCGCTCGGGGCCAGCGTGATGTCACCGCTGACGGTGTGCACGGTGAGGCTGGCCGGAGCGCCAGATCCGCCGTCGGTGGCATCGCTCAACGTCGAGCGGATGCGGCCGCTGACCGACGAGACGTCGAGCCACACGGCAAGGTCGGGCGCGACGCGAATCGACACGTCACCGGAGGCGGCGCCGACGTCGGAGCGTCCGGCGCCGACCCCGCCGAGGCGCACGTCGCCCGAGGCGGTGTGCACGTCCGCCGCACCACCGACGGCGTCGGCGGTGATGTCGCCCGACGCCGTCTTCGCCTCGAGCTCACCAACCACGTCCCCGATCCGGAGGTCGCCGGACGAGCTGTGGCCGCGGACGTCGCCGCGGCACCTTTCGATGGACACGTCACCGCTGGCCGACTTCGTCCGCACGTTGCCGCCGACGAGGCCGATGCGCACGTCGCCGCTCGCCACGTCGACGCTGACATCGCCGGTCACCTCGCCGATCGTGCCGTCCCCCGAGGCGGTGCTGAGTCGGAGCTGGCGCAGGGTGCCGTTCACCGTGACGTCGGCGGACTTGGTGGCGGCCTGCAGCGCCGACCCGGACGGTACGTGGATGCGGGCGATGATCTCGGGGGCGCGGCGCAGCAGGCCGCGCAGCCCGCCCGCCGGGACGTGGACGGCCAGTGTGGAGCCGTCGAGGGTGACGCGTGCCCGCTCGATCAGGGCCAACGCGTCGGTGTCGCCGGGCCGGGCCGGTTCGAGCTCGACGGTCGACGTGCCGGTCGGCGACGTCGAGATGTCGACGTTGCCGGCTGCCAGCTCGACGGACAGGGTGATCGGATCAGGGGTCGTGAACTCGGTCATCGGGGATCTCCTCGGGTGTGGGTGGGCGAGACGGTCAGGAACGGGCCCAACCGGTGAGTCGGTTGCCGCGGCCGGACGACGGCCGGGCCGGCGAGCCGGTCGCCGCTGCAACGGCGCGCACGAGCCAGGTGTTGAGGGACACGCCGTCGACGACGGCGGCCCGCTCGGCGTCGGCCTTGAGCGATTCCGGCAGCCGCAGGCTGACCCGGGCCGTGCTGTCGTCGGCGTCATCGACGGCCGGCGCGACCGGCGCTGGTGGAGCGGGTGCGGCGGGCGCGGCGGGCGCGGGAGCGGTGTGGGCGACGAGCTCCACGTCCCGCCCGCGCAGGCGGACCTCGACGACGACGTCGCTGGTGCTGGTCAGCTCGTCGGCGGCGGCGGTCAGCACGTCGAGCAGCAGCAGCCGCACGGCGGAGTCGGCTGCCGCGGCGAGCAGTCCGGCCGCCCGCTGCAGGTCGGGGCCGCCGGCCTCAGCGGCGGCGGTCAGGTCGCCGCCCAGTTGCTCGACGAACGGCTCAAGGTCCATGACGTCATGGTGACATCATCGCGACGTCATGTCAACCCCTCAATGATGTCAGCGTGACGCCTCCGGCGGAGGTAGGACGGACGGCCCGACCCAGCGGTTGAGCCACTCGCACATCGGCGCGGCGTCCTTCCACACCTTGCGCACCTTGGACGCCGCCTGCTTCGTGTGCAGCCAGGACGCCGGCGCCCAGGACCGCGACATCATCAGGCCCTTGCGCCGAAGCAGCTCGATGCGCGGGTGGTCCTTGGGGTAGCCGCGGGGCGCCGACTTGAGCTCGTCGATGGCGCCGATCGAGTAGCCCCGCCGCTCGAGGTCGTGGGCGAGCAGCTCGACGGTCCCACCGGGCTCTGCGTCGACCGCCTCGCGGAACCGTTCGAGCTGGTCCTTGGCCATGGCGTAGTAGCCCGCCGCGACCATCAACCCGTCGGCCGACACCTGGACGTAGTAGCCGGCGCCGCCAGTCCCTTCGCCGTAGGCGCCCTGGGCCGTCTTGTAGGGGGGCTTGCCCTTGGCGAAGCGGAGATCGTTGTAGGGCGGAACAGGTGGAAGGGGCCGTACTCACCGAGCTCGTCGCACAGCGCCTGCACTGGCGCCTTCACGTCTGACTCGAACGTCGCCTTGTTGGTCTGCCAGAACGACTTGGTGTTGTCGGCTTCGAGGCGGGCGTAGAAGTCCAACGCCTCGGCCGGAATACCGCGGAACGTCACACGAGGACGCTAGTTCCGCCGCTCGCTACGGTCATCCAGATGGCTGAGCTGTTCCTCGGCGGGCTCGTCGATGCCGCCACGCACGAGCGCACCGGGACGGACGTGCGCCTCGAGACGGAGGACTTCACGACGCACGGCGTGATCGTCGGCATGACGGGCTCGGGCAAGACCGGTCTCGGCGTGGTCCTGATCGAGGAGGTCCTGACGTCCGGGCTCCCGACGCTGCTCATCGACCCCAAGGGCGACCTCACCAACCTGTGCCTGACGTTCCCCGACCTGGCGCCGGCATCGTTCCGCCCGTGGATCGACGACGCCCAGGCCAAGGCGGCAGGCGCAACACCCGAGCAGTTCGCCGAGCAGCAGGCGACAGCGTGGCGCGAGGGCCTCGCCGGGTGGGGGTACGGGTCCGAGCAGATCACCGCGCTGCGGGCGGCGACCGACTTCACGATCTACACGCCCGGCTCGCAATCAGGCGTGCCGATCAACATCGTCGGCTCGCTGCAGGCGCCGGCGACCGACGACCTCGAGGTGATCGGCGACGAGATCGATGGCTACGCCTCCGGGCTGCTCGGACTGGTCGGGATCGACGCCGACCCGCTGTCGAGTCGGGAGCACATCCTGCTCGCCAACCTGATCCAGCACGCCTGGTCATCGGGCGCTTCGCTCGACCTGCCGACGCTGGTCGGGATGGTCCAGCAGCCGCCGCTGCGCAAGCTCGGCGTCTTCGAGCTCGACCAGTTCTTCCCGCCGGCGGACCGCACGGCGCTGGCCATGAAGCTGAACGGCCTGCTGGCGTCGCCGGCGTTCGCCGCGTGGGGCGCCGGCCAGCCGCTCGACGTGCAGTCGCTCTTGTACACGGCGGAGGGCACCGGGCGCTGCGCCATCGTCACGATCGCCCACCTCTCGGACGAGGAGCGCCAGTTCGTCACCTCGATGCTGCTGTCCAAGGTCGTCACGTGGATGCGCCGCCAGAGCGGCACGACCGATCTGCGCGTCCTGCTGTACATGGACGAGGTCGCCGGGTACCTGCCGCCGACGGCCAACCCGCCGACCAAGAAGCCGATCATGACGCTGATGAAGCAGGCCAGGGCCTTCGGCGTCGGCGTCGTGCTGGCGACCCAGAACCCCGTCGACGTGGACTACAAGGCGCTGTCCAACGCCGGCACGTGGATGGTCGGACGCCTGCAGACGGACCGTGACAAGCAGCGCCTGCTCGACGGGATGAGCGCCGCCGCCGGCGGGGTCGACGTCGGCGCCGTCGGCGACACGATCAGCGGGCTGGCCAAGCGGGAGTTCGTGCTGCGGCGAGCCGGCAAGGACCAGCCCGAGGTGTTCACGACGCGCTGGGCGATGAGCTACCTGCGCGGGCCGATGACGAGGGATCAGATCAAGCAGCTGACGGGCGAGGTGGTGGTGCCGCCGTCTCCGGCGGCCGCTCCGTCCGACGTGGCGCAAGCTGCTGACGCGCCAGCGGCCGCGCTCCCTGCACCCGCCGCGGCGCCCGATGCCGACGCCACGCCGGTCATGCCCGAGATCGCCGGCAAGATCGCCGTGCGCTGGGTCGATCCGGCGGCCCCGTGGCTGGAGTCGGTCGGCGCCTCGTCGATGGGGACGACGCTGGCGCCGGCAGTCGTCGCCCGCGTCAGCCTGCGCTACGACGAGACCAAGGCCGATCTCGTCCACGACGCCGAGTACGAGGCCGTGCTCTTCCCGCTGGCCGAGCACGTCGACGCCACCCGCGCCGTGGCCGTCGACTACGACGACCGCGATCTGCGTACGGAGCCGCCGCAGGTCGTCGGCTATCGCCTGACCGGGGCGCCGCTCGACTCGTCGACGTTCTGGACCGGCGTCGAGCGCGGCCTGACCGAACACCTCTCGCGCAGCCTGACCATGGAGCTGCCCGTCAACCGGGCGCTCAAGCTGTATGGACGAGCCGGCGAGAGCGCGGAGGACTTCGCCCTGCGCTGTCGGACCGTGGCGGGCGAGCGAGCCGACGCCGAGCTGGCCACCAAGCGGAACAAGTACGAAGCCAAGGCCACGACGTTGCGCAACCGGCTCGAGGCGGCGTCCGATTCGGCGCAGGTCGCCAGGGACCAGCAGGAGGCCCGTTCGCGCGACGACCTGCTGTCGTCTGCCGGGTCGATCCTCGGCGGTCTGCTCGGCGGGCGGCGGTCACGCGGCGGGATGCTCGGTCAGCTCGGCCGCGCCGCGGGTCGTTCGGGGCGCACGTCGGCGTCGCGCACGAGGGTCGAAGCGGCCGAGAACAAGGCGGCCCGGCTGCAGACCGACATCGAGGATCTGGAGGCCGAGCTGGCCGAGGAGCTGACCGAGATCGACCAGCGGTGGCTGGAGACGGCGGCCAAGGTCGAAACGATGACCGTCTCACTCGAACGCTCCGACGTGAAGGTGACGCAGCTGGCACTCGGATGGCTCCCCGTCCAGTGAGGTCGCCGGTCGGCCCGGGCGTTGCTACGGTCGATCGGCGGTCGCGGCGATCCGGAGGTCCACGATGAACCAGGAGCAGTTGGAGAAGGTCGGCACGGGTGGCGGCTTCATCGCCGCGCTGGACCAGAGCGGCGGGAGCACGCCCAAGGCGCTCGCCGCGTACGGGGTCGAGCCCGATGCGTACTCGGGCGAGGACGAGATGTTCGACGCCATGCACGCCATGCGCTCGCGGATCATCCTCAGCCCGAGCTTCGGCGGCGATCGAATCCTCGGGGCGATCCTCTTCGAGGGGACGATGGATCGGGAGATCGAGGGCCAGGGCTCGGCCGACTTCCTGTGGTCGAAGAAGCAGGTCGTGCCGTTCCTGAAGGTGGACAAGGGCCTGGCCGACGCCAACCACGGCGTGCAGGTGATGAAGCCGATCCCCGGGTTGGACGAGCTGCTGGCGCGGGCGGTCGACAAGGGCGTGTTCGGCACCAAGATGCGCTCGGTCATCCTCCTCGCCGACAAGGACGGCGTCGAGGCTGTGGTCGACCAGCAGTTCGAGGTCGGCCAGCAGATCCTCGATGCCGGCCTCGTGCCGATCATCGAGCCCGAGGTCGACATCCACAGCGCCGAGAAGGCGGCCGCCGAGGAGCTGCTGCGGGCCGGGATCCTGCGCCGCCTCGACGGCGTGTCCGGCGACCAGCAGGTGATGCTCAAGCTGACCCTGCCGGACGAGGACGACTTCTACGCCGAGCTGGTCGAGCACCCCAAGGTGCTGCGGGTGGTGGCGCTGTCCGGCGGCTACGCCCGGGACGAGGCCAACGCCAAGCTGGCCCGCAACCACGGCGTGATCGCCAGCTTCTCGCGGGCCCTGACCGACGGCCTCACGGCGCAGCAGACCGACGCCGAGTTCGACGCCATGCTCGACGAGACCATCGCCAGCATCGCCGCCGCCTCCAAGACCTGATCCGACATGCGGTGAGCGGTGAGGGCACAGAGTCCCCTCACCGCTCACCTCGCCAGCGCCGGCGTAGCCCAACTGGCAGGAGGCACATCCCTTAGGTGGATGACAGTGAGGGTTCGAATCCCTCCGCCGGCACGCACATCTGGGCGGGGTCGGCGTGCCACACTCGGCGACCGATGGAGGTCCGTGATCTGCCGACGCCGGCGCTGGTCATCGAGGCCGACGCGCTGGAGCGCAACCTGGCCACGATGGCCGCCGCCCACCCGGGCCGCCGGCTTCGCCCGCACGTCAAGGCGCACAAGTGCACGGCCCTGGCCGCCCGCCAACGCGCCGCCGGGCACGACGCGTTCACGTGCGCTACACCTCGCGAGGCGATCGGCATGGCCGAGGCCGGCCTCGGCACCGACCTGCTGATCGCCAACGAGGTCCTCGACTCGCGCCGCCTCTCGGCGTTGGCGGCGCTCCCAGCCGACGTGCGGGTGACCGTCGCCGTGGACAGTGAGGAGACCGTCGCCGCCGCCGCCCTGGCCGGCCTGCGGGAGTGCGTCGTCGATGTCGACATCGGCCTGCCCCGGTGCGGCTGCGACCCGGCAGCAGCCGGCGCGCTGGCCGAGCTGGCCCGATCCTCGGGGCTGGCCGTGCGCGGGGTGATGGGCTACGAGGGCCACCTGATGGTCGTCGACGACCGGGAGCGGCAGCGGGTGGACGTCGAGTCGGCGATGGAGCGGCTGCGCGCCGCCCACGCCGACGTCGGCGGCGACGTCGTGTCGGCGGGCGGGACCGGCACCTACGACCTGCACGCCAACACCGGCGTCACCGAGGTGCAAGCCGGCAGCTACGCCCTCATGGACACCTACTACGCCACGCTCGGCCTGCCGTTCGAGCAGGCCGTGTTCGTCGTCGGCACGGTCGTCGCCGTCCGCCCCACCCACGCGGTGGCCGACGTCGGCCTCAAGTCGCTGGGCATGGACCATGGCAACCCGTCGATCGAGGGCTCCAGCGTGTGGTTCTGCAGCGACGAGCACGTCACGTTCGCCGTGCGCGACGACCCGCGACCGGCCGTCGGCGACCGAGTCCAGGTCGTGCCCGCCCACGTCGATCCGACGATGGCGATGCACGAGGCGGCGTGGCTCGTGCGTGGCGACGAGGTGCTCGAGCGCTGGCCGATCGACCTGCGCGGCTGGGAATGAGGCGGCGGGCGGCCCGACTCGCCACGCTCGGCATCGGCACCTGCGCGGCGATCGCCACCGCGCCGTGGATCACGACCGCCCACGGTCGCGTCGTGACCGTCGCCCGCTCGCTGATGCCGTGGGCCGGGCTGACCGCCGCGCCGCTCGCCGCGGTCGCCCGGCTCACCGGTCGTCGACGATCGGCGGGAGCCGGCTTGCTCGTCGCCGCGGCGTCGGCGGCGATGTGTGTGCCGTTGGTCCGGCGCCCACCAGCCCGGCGCACCACCCCGGACGGCGCACTGTCGATCGTCCATGCCAACCTGCTGTCGGTCAACCGCCAGGTCACCCAGGCCAGCGCCAAGCTCGACGGTCTCGGCGCCGACGTGATCACCCTCAGCGAGTACACCCCCGCGCATGCCATGAACCTGAAGACGACCGAGCTCGCCATCCGCTACCCGCACCGCATCGAGCTCGTGGCGCCGGGGTCGACCGGCACCGCGCTCTGGAGCCGAATCCCCGTCTCGCTGCGCCCGACCGTCGACACGACCCACCACACCCTCACCGCCGACGTCCACGCTCCCGGCGGCGACGTCCGCGTCATCGTGGTCCACACCCAGAGCCCGATCGCCCACCACGGCGACTGGTTGCGCGACATGGCGAGCCTCGCCGCCGTCGAGGCGACCGGCCCCGCCGTCATGACCGGCGACTTCAACGCGTCGTGGTGGCACCCCGAGCTGCGGGCCCTCCTGACGACCTGGCGGGACGCCCACAACGCCGTCGGGCGCGGGCTCTCGTGCTCGTGGCCGACCGAACGCTGGAACCTGCTCTTCCACTGGCATCCACCGTTCGTGCGCCTGGACCACGCCCTGGTGTCCCGGGACCTCGAGGTGCTCGCGGCGCGCGACCTGCACGTGCCGGGCAGCGATCACCTCGGGCTGATGGTCACCGTCGCTCTAGACCGTCGATCGGCCCGAGCGCCGTCAGCAACGCCCTGAACGCACGGCCGCGCGACGAGAGCCGGTGCTTCGCCGCCTCGTCGGTCTCGGCGAACGTCCGGCCGTCGCCCCCGTCCGGCACGAACACGGCGTCGTAACCGAACCCACCGGAACCGCGCGCTTGCCGGGCGATCGTCCCGTCGCACACGCCATCGACGAGGAGCTCGCGCCCGTCGGGCCACACGACGGCGGCGACGGTGCGGAATCGGGCCCGGCGATCGTCGGCGCCCGCCAGCTCGCCCAGCAGGCGGGCGCGATTGTCGGCGTACGTCGCTCGTTCACCGGCGTAGCGCGCCGTGTGCACGCCGGGTCGCCCGCCCAGGGCATCGACCTCCAGCCCCGTGTCGTCGGCGACCGCCGGCTGCCCGGTCGCCGTCGCGATCGCCACGGCCTTCAGGCGGGCGTTGCCTTCCAGCGTGTCGGCATCCTCGACCACGTCGGGCACATCCGCCGGTCTCGGCAACAGCTCGACCGCGCCGGCCAAGAGGGCTTCGATCTCGGCCACCTTGTCCGGGTTGGCCGAGGCGCACACCAGCGTGATCACCGGTTGAGCGGAGGCGGCGGCACCGCCACCATCTCGGACTGCAGGTCCGTGAGCTCGGTGACGCCGAGCTCGGCCAGCTCCAGCAGGGCGTCGAGCTCGTGGCGCGTGAACGCCTGGCCTTCGGCCGTGCCCTGGACCTCGACGAACCGGGGCAGACCGCCGTCGATCGGCCGCAGCATCACCACGTTCATGTCGACCTCGGCTCGGCTGTCCTCGATGTACGGCAGGTCGAGCACGGGGGTGCCGCCGACGATCCCGACGCTGATCGCCGCGCAGTACGAGTGCAACGGATGCGCGGCCAGCGACTTGGCGGCGACGAGGCGAGCCAGGGCATCGTGCAGCGCGAGGTAGCCGCCGCAGATGCTGGCCGTGCGCGTCCCGCCGTCGGCCTGCAGCACGTCGCAGTCGACGACGACCTGCCGCTCACCGAGCAGCACCATGTCGCACGCCGCCCGCAGGCTGCGGCCGATCAATCGCTGGATCTCGACGGTCCGCCCGCTCTGCTTGCCCCGTGCCGCCTCGCGGTCGACGCGCTCCGGCGACGAGCCCGGCAGCATCGAGTACTCGGCCGTGACCCACCCCTTGCCCTTGCCGCGCATCCATCGGGGGACGTCGTCGTCGATGCTGGCCGTGCACAGCACGCGCGTGCGCCCGAACGACACGAGGCACGAGCCGCCGGCCATCTCCGTGAAATCGCGCTCGAACGTGATCGGGCGCAGCTCGTCGGGGGTTCGGCCGTCGGGTCGGGGCATCGAGGTCCTCGTTCGGTCAGGCGGGCGGCGCCCACGGTTCAGTGTGGTTCAGCTCGGGGCCGAGCAGGCGCCCGCCGAGCTCGCGGAACGCCTGGACGTCGCCGCTGGACCTGAAGCGATGGGTACCGATCCGTCGATCGTCGCGTCGATCGTCCAGCCGCAGGAGACCGGCCAGGCCAAGCATCTCCCGGGCGGCGAAGGCCGTCTCGTCGGCCGAGCTGACGAGCGTCACGCCTCGGCCCATCACCCGTCCGATCACGCCGGCGAGGAACGGGTAGTGGGTGCAGCCGAGCAGCAGCGCGTCGACGTCGGCGGCCAGCAGCGGAGCGAGCAGCCGCTCGGCCAGCACCATCACCTCGTCGCCGTCGAACGTGCCGCGCTCGACGAACTCGACGAAGCCAGGACACGCCGCCGATTGCAGCTGGACCGCGGTCCCACGGGTTCGGGCGACGTCCTCGACCGCGTGCAAGTAGGCGCCCGACGCAATCGTGCCGACCGTCCCGATCACGCCGGCGCGACCCGAGCTCGTGGTCTGCACGAGCGCCGCGGCCCCCGGGCCGATGACGTCGATCACCGGCACGGGGAGCTCGGCGCGCAGGTCGTCGAGCCCGGCGGCGGCGGCCGTGTTGCAGGCGACGATCACGGCTTTCACGTCGTGGTCCTTGACGAGGCTCCAGGCCAGCTGGCGGGCGTAGGCGCGCACGTCCTCGGACGGCTTCGGTCCGTACGGGTAGCGGCCCGTGTCACCGATGTAGACGAGGTCCTCTGCGGGCAGCAGGTCGATCAACGCCCGCGCCACGGTCAGGCCGCCGAACCCGGAGTCGAACATCCCGATGGGCCGATCCACGGCCCGGAAGGCTACGGCCGAGCAGCGCCGCGCCCCGTCATGCCGAGGTCGAACATCTGGGCGAAGCGGGCGCGCTGGCGGGAGGATCCCCGCACCGCCGAGGGATCGAGCAGATGTTCGCCCTGCCGAGCGGCCACGAGGTCCTGGGCCGTCGCCGTGAGGACGAGATCCGGGACGTCGTCGGCCTGGGCGCGCGTCGACAGGCGCTCGCCGTCGCTGACGAGGTCGAACGCCTCCTCGTCGATCACGAGGCGGGCGTGCATCCGTTCACCGTCGGGGCGGTGGAACGGCGCCATCAACCCGAACACCGTCATGGCCGGCCGGACCGGGCGGCCGCCGGGTGGAGCCATCCGTGCGGCACCGAAGCGGGCCAGCGCCTCCAGCAACGGGGCCGTCGACCGGCCCTCGGTCGTCAGCGCATACACCGTCCGAGCCGCCGGCGGCGGCAGCTCGCGCCGCTCGACCAACCCCTCGCGCTCGAGGTCCCGGAGACGGTCCGTGAGGAGGTTCGGGGCCAGTCCGGGGAGCGCGGCGCGCACGTCGGTGAAGCGGCGGGCGCCGATCAGCAGCTCCCGCAGGATCAACAGGGTCCACCGATCACCGACGGTGTCGAGGGCGACGGCGACCGGGCAGTACTGGTCGTACGACCGCATGAACCAACGGTACGACAAATGAGGTGTTGACTTCAACCGTCTGGTTGAAGAAGTATACCAATGTGACCCGCCCCACCCGAGTGCTCGTGATCGCCGGGCTGGGCATCTTCATGGTCTTCCTGGACACCCAGGTCCTGTTCGTGGCGTTCGCCGACATCCAGGCGTCGTTCCCGGAGATCAGCACGACGACGATGTCGTGGGTCCTGTCCGGCTACACCCTGGTGTTCGCTGCCCTGCTCGTGCCGGCCGGGCGCCTCGCCGACCGCTGGGGACGCAAGTCGATGTTCATCGGCGGCCTGGCGGTGTTCACCGTTGCGTCGGCGATCTGCGGCTTCGCTCCCACGGCGATCCTGCTGATCGTCGCTCGGGTCCTCCAGGCCGTCGGCGCGGCGGCCGTCACGCCGGCGTCGCTGGCCCTCGTGCTGCGAGCCACCCCGCCCGAACGGGTCCCGATCGCGGTCGCGATCTGGGCGTCGATGGGCGCCCTCGCCGCGGCGACCGGTCCGACGATCGGTGGCTTGCTCGTCGATTGGGCCGGCTGGCGGTGGGTCTTCTTCGTCAACATCCCCGTGTGCGCGCTCGCCGTGGTGGCGGCCCGGCGGACGCTCGTCGAGTCGAAGGAGTCCGACCCCGGCCCGTTCCCCGATCTGGTCGGCTCGGCGCTGCTGGCCGCCGCCGTCGGTGCCGTGTCGCTGGCGCTGGTGCAGAGCGACGTCTGGGGCTGGCTCGACCGGCGCACGATCGCCGCCATCGCAGCCGGGGCCGTGCTCGGCGTCGCCTTCCTCGCCCGCTCGCGCCGGCAACCGGCACCGGCGCTCGACCTCACGCTGTTCCGCATCCCCAGCTTCCGTTGGGGGAACGTGGCAACCGCCGCGTTCGGTCTCTCGTTCACCGCGATGTTCCTGGCCAACGTCACGTTCCTGACGTCGGTCTGGCAGTACAGCGTCGTCAAGGCCGGGCTGGCGATGTCGCCGGGACCGACCGTCGTGCTCCTGCTGGCCCGCCCGTTCGGGATGTTGGCCGCCCGCATCGGGGCACGGCCGTTGATCATCACCGGCGGGCTCGTCTACTCCTTCGGCGGCCTGCTGCTGATCCTGCTGGTCACACCGACGTCCGGCTGGGCCTCGTCGATGCTGCCGGCATCCCTGATCGCCGGGCTGGGGGTGGCGCTGACCCTGCCGCAGCTGTCCAGCGCGACCGTGCAAGGGCTGCCGGCCGGCCGCTACGCGCTCGGTTCGGCGGTCAACCAGACGGTGCGCCAGCTCGGCGCCACGTTCGGGGTGGCGCTCGTGGTCTCCTTCGTCGCCGGGGCGACCGCCGCCGACCTGCTCGGTCGCTTCCAGCGGGCCTGGTGGCTGCTGGTCGTCTGCGGCGTCGTCACCAGCGCGATCGCGCTGCTGCTCCCGCGACCGGCCGGCGTGTCGGCGCGCCAGCCCGCCGCGGCGACCGCTTAGGGCTCGGCGACGGTCGCGCCGTTGACGACCTGGATGTAGCCGTTGTCGGCGGGCACGTTGGGGTCGAGGATCGTGACGCCCCCGACGATCGGCGGCTCGGTCGTTCCGTCGACGGCCAATGACTCGTCCTCGTTCAGCGTCTCCACGGTCGTCTCTGCGAAGAGCTGCGATTCGGTGAACACCTCGCCGAGCAACTGCCGGCGGATCTGATCGGCGGTCAGCTGTGCCGGCTCGATGAAGTCGTTGCCCGGGGCCAGAACGGTGACGGGTTCGGGTCCATCGACGAGGTCCGTCAGCCCGGTGGCCTGGATCGCCTGGACGAACTCCGTCAGGGCAGGGTTGGTCTGCATCACCTCCAGCGCGTTCGGCCCGGACGGCGGCAGCGTGCTCGGCGGGACGGTGGTCGGCGGGGTGGTCGTCGGGGCGACCGTGGTCGTGGTCGGCGGGGCCGTCGTCGTGGTCGGCGGTGCGGTGGTCGTGGTGGTCGGCGCCAGCGTGGTGGTCGTCGTGGTCGTCGACGTGGGCGCCGTCGTCGACGTGGTCGACGTCGAGGTGGTCGACGACGTGGTCGATGTGGATGACGACGTGGTGGTCTCGACGATCGTGCTGGTCGTTGTGGCCGGTTCGGTCACGGGCACGGTCGACGTCGGCGCCACCGAGGACGTGGACGACGTCGACGAGACGGCCGGCAGCGTGTCGTCGCTCTCGGTGTCGTCGTCGGCGCGAGCCACGAGCAGCGCCACGAGTCCGAGAACGAGGGCGGCCACTCCGGCGATCATCGCGGCGATCGGACCCGGCTGCCGGTACCACGGACGCTCATCGTCGGGTTCATCGCCGTAGGGCGGCTCGTCACCGGGCCCACCCGGCCCGCCAGGACCTTCGGGGTCGCCAGGACCACCGGGGCCATCCGGCCCGTCCGGCCCGTCGTCGCCGATCAGCGGGTCGCCGAGGCCCGGCGTGGCCGGTGTCGGACCGGTGCTCGGCATCACCCGCGTCGGCTCGGGATCCCGGTCACCGCCGATCGGCGGGAGGTCGGCGCCGGGCGGCGGCTCGTCGCGGTGGGTGGGTGAGGACGGCGGTCGCGACGTCTCGTCCGGGGGGCGGAACGGGTCGCTCATCGACCCATCGTCGCGCGATGACCCGCGGCGACCCCGGCACCTGGCCGCAGCCGGCTGATCAGGCGATCAGGCGATCAAGCGATCAGCTCGTCAGAAGTACACGATCCGCTCGGCCGCCGCCTCGGCGACGTCGAGGTCGTCGGTGTAGGCGCCCGTGGAGAGGTACTTCCAGCCGCCGTCGGAGACGATGAACACGATCGTCCCGGACTCGATCTCCCCCGCCACCTTGACCGCCCCCGCCAACGCTGCGCCGGCCGAGATCCCGGCGAACACGCCGACCTCGAGCAGCCGGCGCGTCCACTCCAGCGACTCCCGGGGGCGCACCACGCGCTTGCGGTCGAGGATCTCGCCGCCGTGCCACTGGTCGAAGATGGGCGGGATGTAGCCCTCGTCGAGGTTGCGCAGCCCCTCGACCCGCTCCCCGAGCGGCGGCTCGATGGCGACGACCTTGACGTCTGGGTTGCGCTCCTTCAGGAACCTTCCGACCCCCATCAGCGTGCCACTCGTGCCCAGCCCGGCGACGAAGTGGGTGATCTCCGGGCAGTCCTGCCAGATCTCGGGGCCCGTGCTCTCGTAGTGCGCCCGCGGGTTGGCGTCGTTGCCGTACTGGTAGAGGAAGCACCAGTCGGGGTGCTCAGCGGCCATGGCCTCGGCCCGGCGGACCGCGCCGTTGGAGCCCTCGGCACCCGGCGTCAGGATGATCTCGGCACCGAACACCTCGAGCATCTGGCGACGTTCGACCGACACGTTCTCGGGGAGCAGGATCTTGATCGGGTAGCCCTTGATCCGGGCGATGGCGGCGAGCGCGATCCCGGTGTTCCCGGACGACGGTTCGAGGATCGTCTGGCCGGGCTGCAGGTGACCGAGCTTCTCGGCGTCCTCGATCATCGACTTGGCGATGCGGTCCTTGACCGACCCGAACGGGTTCTGGCTCTCGAGCTTGGCGAGGATGCGCACCTCGGGGTTCGGCGAGAGCGTCGACACGTCGACCATCGGCGTGTGGCCGATGAGCTCGAGCACGCTGTCGTTGACGGCTGCGATCGTCAGCACGCCCGCACCTCCCGCTCCTCACGAGCCAATCCCGACATCCCCGATGGCATTGGTCGACATTCTACCGGTGGCGGGCGGACCCTGAACGAGATCTGTGAGCGCAGCGTGCGGAGGTGAGCCGGCTCACCTCACAGATCGCGTCCCTTGCGCTGGCGACCGAGGGCGCGCTCGACCTCCCGGTTGGCGTCGCGTTCGGCGATCGCCTGGCGCTTGTCGCCTTTCTGGCGACCACGGGCCAGCCCCAGCTCGACCTTTGCCCGCCCCTCCCGGAAGTACAGCCGCAGCGGAACCAGGGCCAAGCGTTCCTGGGCGATGCGCGACGAGAGCCGGTCGATCTCGTCGCGGTGCAGCAGGAGCTTGCGGCGGCGATCCGGGTCGTGGGCGCCGACGCCGTCGGCGAACTGGTACGGCGCGATGTGCACGCCTTCCAACCACAGCTCGTCGCCACTGGCCCTGGCGAATGCGTCGGCGAGCTGGACCTGCCCGAGGCGCAGGCTCTTCACCTCGCTGCCCTGCAGCACGAGCCCGGCCTCGATCGTCTCGAGGACCGAGTAGTCGTAGCGCGCCCGCCGGTTGCTGGCGATCGGCAACGTGGCGTCGCTCGTCGGCCGCCGCTTCATGGGACCAGCCAAGCTACCGGTCCGGCATCTGGCGATACCGTCCGGCCGGTGCTCGAGCTGCCGCAGGTGGTGATCGACGAGATCCGATCGCTGGCCGTCGAGGAGTACCCGTACGAGGCGTGCGGACTCATCGCCGGTCCACCGTCGGGCGATGCGGTCCGTCACTTCTACCGGTGCCGCAACGCCGCCGCCTCCGCCCGCGTGTACACGCTCGACCCGCACGACCACCTCCGCGCCGAACGAGACGCCGAGGAGCGCGGCTGGGAGATCCTCGGCGTGGTGCACAGCCACACCCACTCCCCTGCCATCCCCAGCCCGACCGACGTGGGGCAGGCCCCCGACCCGGCCTGGCACTACGTCATCATCAGCCTGCAGCACGACGAGCCGTCGCTGCGCAGCTATCGCATCGTCGACGGGACCGCGACCGAGGAGGACGTCGCCGTCACCGGGTGAGGAGCGCTCGGAACGGCCGCCGGTCCGACGGGGTGACGCCAGCGCGCAAGGATCTCGGCGTGCGCAAGTACGTCATCATCGGGGTGCAGGGCAGCGGCAAGGGAACTCAGGCCACGTTGCTGGCGCGGGACTTCGACCTCGTCCACCTGAGCATCGGCGACATGTTCCGCTGGCACGTCCAGCACCACACGAAGATCGGCGCCCAGGTCCGCCGCACGGTGGCCGCCGGCGAGCTGGTGGCTGACGACCTCGTCGAATCCGTGCTGGAGCAACGCCTGGCCATGCACGACTGGAACTACGGCTTCATCGTGGACGGGTTCCCGCGCAACCTCCGCCAGGCCGAGTTCTTCCTCGAGAGCTACGACATCGACAGCGTCATCCACCTCGTGATGTCGGACGAGGAGGTGGCGCGGCGCGTGCTCGCCCGTCGGCTGTGCTCGGGGTGTGGGCTCGACTACAACCTGATGGCCCACCGTCCCGAGGTGCCGGATCGATGCGATGTCTGCGGGGCACCCCTCGTGGCCCGCGACGACGACCACCCCGAGGCGTTGGCGGCGCGGCTGCGCGACTACCGGGAGAAGACCGAGCCCGTCATCGGGCTGTTCCGGCGCAAGGAGTTCGTCGTCGAGCTCGACGCGACGAACAGTGTGGAGGCGATCCAGGTCGAGCTGCGCCAGCGGCTCGGTCTTCCGGTCGGCGACGTCAGTGACGTTTCCCCAGCTCAGCCCATCTCTGACTCGCTGTAACACCCCTTCGTCATGCTGATCGGCATGACCTCGACGACCAGCACTCCCGAGCAGCTCACCTTGCTGCCCGAGGTGGAGGCACCGCTGCGCTTCCGCCTCGACGAAGCCACCAGGCGGCGCGGCCTGCGCCACGTCGCCGAGATCCGTGCCCAGCTCGAGCGCCAGCGCACCGGCTCGGCCTCGACCTCGATCGCCGCCACGCCCCGTGCCGATCGCCGCCTCGATCGGACGGCGGCGTGATGGCGCTCGACGTCGCCTGGGTGCTCAGCTGGCTGACGGCGACAGGGCGCGCACCGCGTCCCAGTGCGCCACGTCCGGGTCGAGCGGCAGCAGGGCCAGGCTGCTCGTCGTCACGCCGCGATCGAAGTACTCCTGGATGCGGGCCCGGCAGGTCGCCGCCGAGCCGTGGACCACGAGCTCGTCCACCACCTCGTCCGGGACGGCTGCGACCGCGGCCTTGCGATCGCCCGCCGCCCAGGCGTCCCACATCCCCTGCAGCTGCTCGCCTCGACCGAGCCAGCGGTGGAACTCGGCGTACACCGGCACGTTGAGGTAGGCCGCCACCGCGAACTTGGCCGCCGCCCGGACCGCCTCGGCGTTCTCGCTCGGGCAGACGAAGATCCGCGCCACGATCTCACGGTCCTCGCCGCCGGCGGCGTCGTCGACGATGCCGGCCACCGTCGTCACGTCGTGCGGGGAGAGCCAGTTGATGATCGCTCCGTCGGCTTCCTTGCCGGCGAGCCGCAACATGCCTTCGCGGAGGGCGGCGACGAGGATTGGGGGCCGTTGCTCCGGTCGGATGCCCAGGCGGAAGCCCTGGATCTGGAACGTGTCGTAGGTCGCCGCGACCTTCTCGCCGCCGAGGGCGTCACGCAGGAAGCGGACGATGTCACGCACCTTGCGATAGGGCTCGACGAACGGCACGCCGTTCCAGCGCTCGACGATCACGTTGCTGGAGGAACCGATCCCGACGGCGAACCGCCCGGGGGCGGCGTCGGCCAGGGTGGCGACGCACTGGGCGAAGCAGGCCGGCGACCGGGTGTAGGCCGGCACGATGGCCGTCCCGAGGCGGAGCCGAGGCTCCCACGCCGCGGCGAGGGCGAGCGGCGTGAAGGCGTCGGCGCCGTCGGCCTCGGCCGACCAGATGTCGGTGAAACCGAGATCGGCCAGCTCGATCAGCCGTTCGCGGTGGGTGTGCAGGTGGCCGGGCAGCGGCACGGTCATGCCGGGGCGCACAGGAAGGTCATTGTCACCGGCCGAGTGCGATGGTGCTCGCTCGAAGCTCGCTTGCTCACGGTCCGGGCGGGCATCGCCATCCGTGCGGGCCGCTGTCGCCGGATTGCCGGACGGGCGATCACCGCCGGGCTCGCCCCGCCAATAGCGCACGATGCAGCTCTGGCTGGCCGTGGCCAGCAGGGTTCCGTCCTGGGCGAACATGTGCACGAGACCGTGGCCGAACCCGCGCTGCACGGCGTGGGTGTGGATGTCGAGCAGCACCCAGTCGGTCGGCACGAGGCGCACGATGCGCAGCGTGTTGTCCAGGCTGTTGCCGCCACCACGCACGCCGAGTCCCTGGCCGACGCCCATCGGCACGAAGTCGCCGAGCACCGCCAGCGCCGCGCCGTCGACGCCGTCGAGCACCTCGGGGATGCGCGCCCACAGCAGGGTGCGTCCGTTCCCGGGGCGGCCGTCCAGCTCGTCGAGCGAACGACCGCGGGCCAGGCGCTGGTCGAGCCGGCTGTTGATCGTGTTGCCGACCTCCATGCGGAACTCTCGATCCGGGCAGTCCTGCGGGGCGGGAACGTCGACGGGCATCGTCTCGAACTGCGCCTCGCGGTCGAAGGGCCGGTCGCCGAGGGCGGCGTTGACGGTCAGGATCTCGCGGTCGGCGACGTGGCACACCGCCCTGGCCTGCGTCATCTGGTGGCCCTCGACGGCGAGGGTCACGTCGATGTCGACGAACTCCCCTGGCCGGGCGTAGGACAGGTATTGACCAGTCGCCCAGATGGTGGCACGGCCCGACGTGGCCTCGAGCGCCTCGATGGCGGCGCCGAGGCCGGCGCCGCCGAACAGGAAGTCGCCGCCGGTGCAGATCCCTGGGCTGACGGGCAGCTTCCACCGGAAGCGGTTGTGCGTCGCCTCGAGGCCGAGGAACGTGCGGGTGTCCATCGGGGCCGGATCGTATGGCGCGACTAGGTTCCCTGGTCATGGGGGATGCGCCGTGGTCCGGTGACGCCTGTTCGCTCGTCGACGCCTACCGGCGCGGCGAACGCTCGCCGGCCGAGGAGCTGGCGGCGGTCTACGCGGCCATCGACGCCAGCCCGCTCAACGCGTTCAGCCACCTCGACCGGGAACGGGCGACGCTCGCGGCGGGGGTGGCCGACGTGTCGCTGCCGTTCGGGGGCGTCCCGATCGGCGTGAAGGAACTGGATGCGGTGGCCGGTTGGCCCGCCACCGAGGCCTCCGTGCCCCTTGCCGACCGGATCGCCACCGTCACCTCGACGATGGTCCACCGCGTCCGTGATCACGGCGGCGCGGTTCTCGCCGGCCAGACCACGGCGTCGGAGTTCGGCGGCGTCAACCTCACCCGGACGATCCTGCACGGCGCCACCCGCAACCCATGGCAGCTGGACCGCACGCCGGGCGGTTCGTCCGGTGGCTCGGCGGCGGCGGTCGCCGGAGGCGTGCTCACGCTGGCGACCGGCGGCGACGGCGGCGGGTCGATCCGCATCCCGGCCGGGTTCTGCGGCCTCGTCGGGCTGAAGGCCACGTTCGGGCGCATCCCTCGCTCCCCCGAGGCGACGTACGGCAACCTCACCGTGACGATCGGGTGCCTGTCCAGGTCGGTGCGCGACACGGCGCGCTGGTTCGACGTCTGCAACGGCCACGACGCCCGTGATCCGCTGAGCCTGCCGCGCGTCGAGGGGTGGGAGCACGCCATCGGCACGCTGACCGATCGACTCGCCGGGCTGCGCGTCGCCGTCGTCGCCGACTGGGGCGGGGCGACGGTGTCACCGGCGATGTGGGAGCAGCTCGACGCCGCCGCTGACCAGTTGATCGCCGATGCCGCCATGCAGCGCGTGGACGGCGTCGACGCCGGACTGCCGAAGATGGGTGCCGCCTGGTCGATCAGCGGGATGATCGCCATCGCCGCCGAGCTCGGCGACGCGTGGCCGGCCTGCGCCGACGACCTGACGCCGGAGATCCGCCACGGCCTGTCCACGACCGAGGGCAAGTACTCGGCCGAGGCCAGAGCACGCATCGAGCAGCGGCGGATGGAGGTCAACGAGGCGATGGCGCGGATCTTCGATCCGGTCGACGGCGTCGACGTCGTGATCGCGGCCAGCAACCCCGACGTCGCCTTCGCCGCCGACGGTCCGCTGCCCTCGGAGTTCGGCGGCGTCGCCGCTGGTGCGGGCAACAACGGCCGGCTGACGTTCCCCGCCAACCTCCACGGCAACCCGGCCATCTCCATCCCTTCGGGTGAGCTCGACGGCCTGCCGATCGGCCTGCAGGTGATCGGCCGCCATTACACGGAGCCGCTCCTGTTGGAGCTGGCCCACCTCGTCGAACGCAACCGGCCGTGGCCGCTCACGGCCCACGCCGCGATCGCCACCGACCGTCGCGGCGCCGATCCCGTTGCCGACCTGACGGCGCCGACCGAGTTCGGCGTGGCCTGAACACCAGGAGCTGCTGATGAAGGTCCCCCTGTCCGTCAACGACTTCATCGACCGTGCCGAGTTGCTGTACGGCGACCGCGTCGGCATCGTCGACGAGCCGAACCAGCCCGCCGAGTCCTGGGGACCGATCACGTACGCCGATGTGGCGGCGCGGATCCGCGCCACCGCAGCCGGGCTCGACGCCATCGGCGTCGGCGTCGGCGAGCGCGTCGCCATGGTCAGCCACAACTCGGCCCGGCTGATGACCGCCCTGCTCGGCGTCCCCTGCTCGGGTCGCGTCCTCGTCCCGATCAACTTCCGGCTCGCCGCCGAGGAGGTGCGGTACATCGTCGAGCACTCCGGCGCGCGAGTGCTGCTCGTCGACCCAGAGCTCGACGACGCGCTCGCCGGTGTCGCGTGCGAGCACCGGCTGGTCATCGGTCGAGACGCCGACGACGTGATGATGCGGCCCGACCTGGACCCTCGCCCCTGGGAACCGGACGAGGACGCCACGGCCACGATCAACTACACGTCCGGCACCACGGCCCGACCCAAGGGCGTGCAGGTGACGCATCGCAACATCTGGCTCAACGCCACCACCTTCGGCTGGCACCTCGGTGTCAGCGACCGGGACGTGTACCTGCACACGCTGCCGCAGTTCCACTGCAACGGGTGGGGGATGTTCTACGCGGTCACCGGGATGGGCGGTCGCAACATCATCCTGCGCAAGGTGGACGGCGCCGAGATCCTGCGGCGCGTCGACGAGCACGGTGTCACGCTGATGTGCGGCGCGCCGGCGGTGCTCAACATGGTCCTCGACGCCGCCGCCGAGTGGGACGGCCCGATCCCCGGTCGGGACCGCGTGCGCATCGTCGTCGCCGGCGCCCCACCCCCGACGCGCACGATCGAGCGCTGCGCGACGGAGCTGGGATGGGAGTTCGTGCAGATCTACGGCCTGACCGAGACCTCGCCGCTGCTCACGGTCAACCGCACTCGCGAGGAGTTCGACGAGCTGACGACGGAGGAGCGGGCGGTCAAGCTGAACCGCGCCGGCGTGCCGGCGTTCGGATGCCGGATGCGCGTCGACGACCAGGGCGAGCTGCAGGCCCGTAGCAACGTCGTCATGGAGGGCTACTGGAAGCAGCCCGAGGAGACCGCGGCGGCGATCGTCGACGGGTGGTTCCACACCGGTGATGGCGGCACGATCGACGAGTTCGGGTACGTCACGATCTCCGACCGCAAGAAGGACGTGATCATCTCCGGGGGCGAGAACGTGTCCTCGATCGAGGTCGAGGACGCCATCTTGCGGCATCCCGACGTGACCGAGGTGGCGGTCATCGGCATCCCCGACGAGAAGTGGGGCGAGCTGGTCACCGCGCTGGTCGTGCGTGCTGACGGCAGCGATCTGACCGCCGACGACGTGATCTCCTTCACCCGCCAGCGCCTCGCTGGCTACAAGTGCCCGAAGCGGGTCGAGTTCCGCGACGGACTCGACCGCACGACGACGGGGAAGCTGCAGAAGTTCAAGCTCCGGGCGCCGTTCTGGGAGGGCCGCGACCGCCAGGTCAATTGAGCCCTGACGTTTACGTCCGGATCCTGGTCGACGGTGTAACCGGGATCCGGACGTAAACGCTGATGGCTGGGGTCAGAGCACCACGCCGGAGGCGTAGATCGCCTCGTCGAAGATGCGCCGCAGGTCGTCCGAGTTGCCTGGGGTCTCGCCGTTGACCAGCACTGACCACGTGACGCCGTCGGGCCTCCGCAGCACCATCGAGTGCGCGTTCTCCACGGTGCCGGTGTGTCCCCACGCGCCGTCGACGTGCACGATCAGACCGAGCCCGTACCACCGATCGGGCCGGTAGACGACCGGCGGCGGCGCAGGCTGGCGCATCAGCTCGACCGTCGGCGCCGTCAACGGGTGGAAGCCCTGCCTCGACAGATCGAGCGAGTCGACGATCTTGACCAGGTCGGCGGGCGTGGCCACCCACGACCCGGCTGCGCCGAGCACCTCCATGTAGTTGCGGCCGGGGATCGACGGGTGGACGACCTCCGAATCGCCGACATCGAACGTGCCGGCCATCCGCATGCCGGTGATCCCGAGCGGTCCGAGCAGCCGCTCCTGGACCACGTCCTGGTACGGCCGGGCGGTGACCTGCTCGACGAGCAGCCCGAGCAAGCAGTAGTTCAGGTTCGAGTACTCGTAGGACCCGCCGGGCGGCTGGCGCAAGGCCCGCGACAGTCCCAGGTTGGCCACGGTCGGGCACGAGTCGACATCGCCCCCGAAGAACGTGCGCTGGTAGGAGGGGAAGCCGGCCGTGTGCGACAGCAGGTGACGCACCGTGATCGCACTTACCCCGGGGTCGACGGGCAGGGCGCCGACCTGCTGCGCCAGCCGGGCACCGACCGGTTCGTCGAGCCCCAGCTGGCCGGCCTCCACCAGCTGCAGCACCACGATCGCCGTGATCAGCTTCGAGATGCTGGCGATCCGGAAGCGGTCGCCTGGTTCGGCCTGTTCGAGCGGGACGGCAGGAAGGGAGGTCGTCGGCGGTGCCAGCTCCGTCGGTGCCGGCTCCTGCCCGGGGACCGGCGGGGGGGCGAGCGGATCGGTCAGGGGCGCCGGCACCGGCGGAACCCGCACGCCGTAGGCGCGCTGATGGACGATCTCGCCGTCGACGGCGACGGCCACCGATGCCGCGTAGTCCCCGCGACCGATCAACCGGGCGGCCAACTCGAAGTCGAAGACCCCCCACGCCGGATCCTCGGGAGGCGTCGTCGATCGCGCTGCCACGGTCGTGGTCGTCGCCGCGGCAGTCGTCGGCGCGACCGGAGGGGTCGAGCTGGTCGTCGACGGTGCACCGCCGCCACCCGCGCCGCTGGATGACGGCGGGGGCTCCGTCGCGGTGACGGCGGTCTCCTGCGTCGTGGTCGTCGTCGACGGCTTCGACGTCGTGGTCGACCGCGGCACTCGCCGCTCGGTCGTGGTGGTGGTGGTGGTGTTGTTGTGTGGTGGTGGTGGTCCGCCGGGCGGCCGTGGTTGCCGGCTCGGCCGTCGTCGCCGGGACGGGCCGGGCGGCGACGGGAGCATCGCGGTCGGCGCCGCAGGCGGCGAGCGCCGCCGCCGCCACGACCACCGCCGTCGTCCGCCGCCACCTACCGATCACGGCCACATGATGGCGGGCCGGCGCCCGCATCGCGAGGCACCCTCAGCCGGGCAGGCGCTGCTCGACGGCGAGCACCGATGCGAAGACGTCGCCCTGCTCGGCGATGCGGGCCAGGACGTCAGCGGCCTCGAAGCGCAGCTCCACGTCCCGATCGGCGCCGGCCTCGACCTCCTCCCACGTCACCGGGGTGGAGACCGTCGGCTCGGGTCGGGCGCGCAGCGAATACGGGGCGATGGTCGTCTTGTGGTGGGCGTTCTGGCTCCAGTCGATGAAGATCCTCCCCGGCCGCTGCGCCTTGGCCATCGTCGTGGTCACCCGCTTCGGCAGCTGCTTCTCCAGCAGTTGCCCGGCGGCCAGTGCGAACTGGGCCGCCTGCTTGTGGGTGACACCGGCGACGTTGAGGGGGACGTACAGCTGCAGCCCCTTCGACCCTGACGTCTTGCACCACCCCTCCAACTCGACGGCGGCCAGGACGTCGCGAACGCGCAGTGCGATCTCGCAGCAGTCGGCGATGTCGGTGTCCGGCCCGGGATCGAAGTCGAACACCACGGCGCGCGGGTTCTCCAGGTCGGCGGCCAGCGCCATCGGCGCGTGCAGCTCGACGGCGGCCATGTTGGCCGCCCACACCATCGCCGCCGGCTCCTCGATGCAGCAGTACTCGATCCCGCCGCGGCGGTCACCGGGGCCGAGCGCGACGGACACCCACTCGGGGCGGTGAGCGGGGCAGCGCTTCTCGAAGAAACCCTGCTTGTCCGTGCCGTCCGGGAACCGACGCAGCGTCAGCGCCCGCCCCCGCAGGTGCGGGATCGCCGTCTCCGCCACACGGGCCATGTAGTCGATCACCTCACCCTTGGTGAACCCCGACGGGTAGAGCACCTTGTCCAAGTTGGACAGCGAGACGTGCCGGCCGTCGACCTCGGCGACGACCTCGTTGCGCTTGGCCATCGCCGGGAGACGTCGGCGTCGGCTAGGCCGACTTCTTCGCCTTGGCCGCCGACTTCTTCGCCGACGGGTGGCGCGTGCGCGACGTCTTGGCCGCCTCGACGCTGGCTTCGAGCGCGGCCATCAGGTCGACGATCTTCGGCTTCTCCGTCGCCGGCTCGGGCACCTCGAACTCCTCGCCGGCGGCCTTCTTCTCGATCAGGTCGAGGACTTGCTCCCGATAGTCGTCGTGGAACTTGTCCGGTTCGAACGCCCCGGCCAGGGACTCCACCAGCGCCTCGGCCATCTGCACCTCGCGCTTGGACACGTCGACCTCGTCGAGGTCGACGAGCTCATCGATCGAATCGGCGGGGACGATCTCGTCGGCGTAGGCCAGGGTCGACATGACGAGCCGACCCTCCTGGGCCCGGATCGCCGCGGTGTACTGCTTGTTGCGCATCACCATCCGGCCGATCGCCACCTTGCCGGACTCCTCCATGGCCCGGGCCAGCAGCGCGTACGGCTTCGGGTTGGCGTCGGGCGCCACGTAGTAGGACGAGTCGAAGTAGACCGGATCGATCTCGGACAGGTCGACGAACTCCTCGAGGTCGATGGTCCGCGTCGCCGCCGGCATGAACGGCTCCAGCTCGTCCGGATCGACCACGACGTAGCGGCCCTTGGACACCTCGTAGCCCTTGACGATGTTCTCGTCGGGCACCTCGTCACCCGACTCGTCCGACACCTTGCGATACCGGATGCGGCTCATGGTGCGCTCGTCGAGCTGGTTGAACGACACGCTCTTGCGCTTGACGGCGTTGAACAGCTTGATCGGGATGGCGACCAGCCCGAAGCTGATCGTGCCACTCCACACCGGACGGGGCATTGGACCATCTTTACCCACTGAGCACGGCTCTGGCCACCAGATCGGTGCCGAAGGCCGTGAGGATGGCCAGGTAGAGCAGGCCGGTGGCGGCCATCACGGCCGAGTACTCGCGCTCGCGCAGCGCCGCTTTGGTGACCATGACGAGCACGATCGTGGTCACCGCGCAGGCCGCCCAGAACCACCCGAGCACACCGCCCCAGCCGTCGTCGACGGCACCGGTCCACACGCTGATCATGCCGGTCGGCAGCAGCAGCGCGCCGACCTCGACGGGCCACACCCAGCCGACCGCATCAACCGACTCGTGCAACAGCCCACGCGGCAAGCCGGGCTGGACGAGGTACCAGTGCCCGAGCAGCATGGCGTCCGTCACGGCGCCGAGGAACGCGGCACCGGCCAGCGTGCGCAGCACCGCGACACCGGTGTTGCCACCGGCGTCGATGCCGGCGGCGACCAGGCCGACGATGCCGATGGCGACCGGCACGAGGTCGAGCACCGGTGGGAACTCCGGTCCGGTCGGCCGTTCGGCCTCGGGATCGCCTCCACGGTCGATGCCCGTCATCGCCGCGACGCGAGCCGACCGGCGATCGTGCTCGACCCGCTGGCCCAGGACGCCGGCTCTGCGCCGGACGATCGACACGGTCAGGGCCACGAGGCAGCCGGCGGCCACACCGAGGGCGCTCGCCTCGCGCAGTGCGACGACGTCGAACGCCATGCCGGCCACGATGGCCCCGACGGCCATCACCAGGTAGATGCCGCGCAGCAGCCAGCCGTAGCCGAGCCCGACCATCCGCCGCCTGGTGGTGAACCAGCAGAAGGCCATCCCGCCGACGGCCCACTGCAGCAGCACCGTGGCCGCGTCCAGGCGGATCATCTCCGCGCAGGGTACCGGTGGCGCCGGAGCCGTGACGCGGCGATGATCGGGGACCGATGACCACGACCGGCCGGCCCCGTCGGATGCGGGCGATGCGTCGCGAGGGCGAGCGGGTGACCCCGCTCGAGCTGTTCTTCGACCTGGTGTTCGTCCTCGCCATCACGCAGTGCACGGCGCTGATGGCCGACGACCCGACGTGGAGCGGCGTGCTGAAGGGCCTCGCCGTGCTGACCGTGCTCTGGTGGTCGTGGGTTGGCTACGCCTGGCTGACCAGCGTGCTCGATCCCGAGGAGGGCGCGGTGCGGCTGGTGATCTTCGCCGCCATGGCCGCCCTCCTCGTGGCCGCGCTGTGCGTGCCCGACGCGTTCGGCGACCTCGGCTTGACCTTCGCCATCGCCTACGGCGTCGTCCGCTTCTCGCAGATCGGGCTGTTCGTGATCGCCAGCCGGGACGAACCCGAGCTGCGACGCTCCGTCATCGGGCTCGGCATCGGAACCTCGCTCGGCGTCGGCCTGCTCGTCGTGGCGTCCTTCTTCGACGGCTGGGCCCAGGGCCTGCTGTGGGCGGTGGCGATCGTCCTCGACCTCGGCGAGCCCTACCTCTTCGGGGTCGAGGGGTGGCAGCTGCACCCCGAGCACTTCGCCGAGCGGCACGGGCTGATCATCATCATCGCCCTCGGCGAGTCGATCGTCGCCATCGGTGTCGGGGCCGAGACCGGGGTGGACGCCGGCGTGATCATCGCCGCCGTCGTCGGCGTCGCCATCGCCGCGGCGCAGTGGTGGGCCTACTTCGACGTCGTGTCGATCGTTGCCGTCAGGCGGCTGGCCGGGCTCGGCCCGGGCCGCGAGCAGAACGCCATGGCCCGCGATTCGTACTCGTACCTGCATTTCCTGATGGTCGCAGGGGTCGTGTTGGTGGCGCTCGGGCTGAAGAAGACGCTGAGCGACGTGGGTGAGCCGCTCAAGCTCGTCACGGCGACGGCGCTGGTCGGCGGCGCCGCCCTCTACCTGCTCGCCCATCTGGCGTTCCGGCTGCGCAACATCGGCTCGCTCAACCGCCCGCGGCTCGTCGCCGCGGCGCTGCTGCTGGCGGTGCTCCCGCTCACGCCGCACGTCTCGGCACTGGTCACGGCGACGGTCGTCGCCGCCATCTACGCGCTCCTGATCGCCTTCGAGACGACGCACTTCGCCATCGCCAGGGACGAGATCCGCCACGGCCGCGCGGAGTGACCCGTCGCCCGTACCCTGAGCGGCTCCATGGCCATTGCTCCCCCATCTCGGCGGTTGCTGGCCACGCTCGCCGTGGCCGCCGCGGGCGTTGCGTTGGGCGCCGGGTGCATCACGGGCGAGCGCCCGACGCTGGCCGAGGCCCCGGTGGCGACAGGCGACGCAGCGATCGACGCCGTGCTGTCGCGCCTGGACGCGGCGTCGGCGTCGACGTTCGGTGCCGAGTACGACGTGCTGACCCGGTTCGGCGATCTGCGCACCGAGGCCACGGTGGCCCAGGACGGTGCGGCGCGGCGCTCGGTCACCGTCGGAGCGATCCGCTTCCTGACCGACGGGGCGACGACGGCCACCTGCGATCTCGATGCCGGCTCGTGCTCGGACACGATCGAGGCGGCGCGGATCAGCGACACGCAGCTGACGCCCGACTTCTACGCCATCAGCGCCGCGGCCCGCCTCCGTCGTGACGCCGCGGTGCGCTCCGGGCCAACCGTGGCGAGCACCGAGACGATCGCCGGTCAGTCGGCGACGTGCGTGGTGATCCCGCTCGCCGGCGGCGAGTCGACGTACTGCGCCCTCGACTCGGGTGCCCTGGCCCGGATCGACGCCGCCGACGTCCTCATCGAGCTCACGTCATGGTCCGCCACCCCCGACCCCGAGTCCTTCACCCGCCCCACCTAAGTCCCATCCGAGTGTTTCGCTGCACGTCCGAGTGTTTCCGACCCGGGCGGGATGCGGAAACCCTCGCGGCGCGCTGAAACCCTCCGATGGAGTCAGAGCTGGACGAGGGTGTGGTCGGTGGTGTTGAGCGGCTCGGGGCCGTCGGGCGTGGCGACGACGATGTCCTCCAGGCGCATCCCCCACTTCCCGGCCACGTAGATGCCGGGCTCGACCGAGAAGGCGTGCCCCGCCTGCAACGGGCGGTCGTTGCCCTCCACGACGTAGGGGTCCTCGTGCTCCTCGAGGCCGATGCCGTGCCCGGTGCGGTGGATGAACTGGTCGCCGTACCCGGCGTCGGCGATGATCTGCCGGGCCGTTCGGTCGACGTCCTGGCACGGGGTGCCGACCGTTGCCGCGGCGACGGCCGCCTGCTGAGCGGCGTGCAGCACCTCGTATGCGTCCGCCACCTCGGCCGGCGGCGTGCCCGTGAACACGCAGCGCGTCGTGTCGCTGCAGTAGCCGGCCATCGTGCCGCCGAAGTCGCACAGCACGATCTCGTCCTCGACGATCACCCGATCCCCGGCGTGGTGGTGCGGGCTGGCGGCGTTGGCGCCGGCGGCGACGATGGCGAAGTTGACCTTGTCGTGGCCCTCGGCGAGCAACCGGGCCGACAGGTCGGCGGACACCTCCGCCTCGCTGCGCCCGACGAGCTCGATCTCGCCGCTGTGCAACTGCCGGGCCACCCGGTCGGCAGCGGCGCCGGCTGCCCGCAGCGCGTCGATCTCGGCAGCGTCCTTGACCATCCGCAGCGGGCCGACCACGTCGACGGCGCGGCGGAACGTGGCCGCCGGCAGCCAGGGCAGCAGCTCGACGAGGAACCGGGCCCACATCTGGTCACCGATCGCCACGGTCGCCGCGTCCCCGACCAGCTCGGCCACGATCGCCGTCGGGTCCTCGGTCTCTCCCCACGGCCGCAACCCGAACACGTCGGGCTGCTCGACCACCCGTGGCGCTTCCAGCCGGGGGATCACCATCGTGGCGTCGGCATCGCGAGGCACGACGAGCATCGTCAGCCGCTCCAGCGGCATCGCCAGGTACCCCGTCAGGTACGGCAGGTCGTGGCCGACCGACAGCAGCAGGACGTCGACCCCCTGCTCGCCCATCGCCGCGCGGACGCGATCCATTCGCTCGCCGAACATCACGCGAGTGTGCCACCGACGGCGACCGGCGTGACCTGCTCGGCCGCCGATCGGGCGTGGTAGCTGGACCTCGTCAGCGGGCTGGCCTCGACGTGCCCGAGTCCCAACTCGCGCCCGACTCGAGCCCACTCGGCGAAGCGGCCCGGCTCGACCCACCGGTGGACCGGCAGGTGGTGCGACGTCGGTCGCAGGTATTGGCCGATCGTCACGATGTCCACGCCGATCCCAGCGAGGTCGGCGAGGCAACCGACAACCTCGTCGTCGGTCTCCCCCATCCCCACGATCAGCCCGGACTTGACCGTCAGCCCGGCGGCCTTCGCCCTGGCCAGCACGGACAGGCTGCGGGCGTAGCCGGCCGACGGCCGGACGGCCCGCTGCAGTCGGGCGACGGTCTCGACGTTGTGGTTGAAGACGTCCGGTCGCACGGCGAACAGCGCCTGCAGCGCCTCGTCGCTGCCGCGGGCGTCGGACACGAGCGTCTCGACGCGGGTCCCCGGCCGGCGGGCGCGGATCGCCTCGACGCAGGCGCCGACGTGGGCGAAGCCGCCGTCGGCCAGGTCGTCGCGGGCGACCATCGTGAGGACGGCGTGCTCGAGGTCCATGCGGGTGATGGCCTCGGCGACGCGCGCCGGCTCGTCCGCCGACGGCGCGTCGGGACGGCGGGTGTCGACGAGGCAGAAGCCGCACGCTCTGGTGCACCGCTCCCCCAGCACCATGAACGTGGCCGTGCCGTCGCTCCAGCACTCCGACAGGTTCGGGCAGCCGGCGTCCTCGCAGACCGTGACGAGCCCGAGGTCGCGAACCGTGCGCTTGAGCTCGAGCACCTCCGGGCCGTGGTGGACCTTCGGTCGCAGCCAGTCCGGCTTGCGCTGCTCGATCGACAAACCGTCCGTGACGCCGGCGGCGGCCAGCCGTGACACCAGCCGCACCGGCTCACCCGGCCCGGCGCCGCGGGAGAACAGCGACAGGTCGTCGGGCCGGTGGCGCCACGCCACGTCCTGGCGCTCGGCACGGCCGTCCCCCCACCGCTGCCCGGCCAGCCGGGCGACGACGTCGACGACGTCGCGCATGGTGACGTCGACGCCCTCCTCGGCCAGCGATGTGACCGGTCGGTCGGCGATCCCGCAGGCGACGATGTGGTGGCGCAGGTACGTCAGGTCGGTGGTGACGTTGAGGGCGAAGCCGTGCATCGTGCGGCCGTGCTTCAGCCGCACGCCGATGGCGCAGATCTTGCGCGGGTTCGGTCCGCTGGCATCGACCCAGACACCGGGGTACTCGTCCAGCCGCCCCGCCGACACGCCGAACGAGGCCAGCGCGTCGATCACCAGCTGCTCGACGTTGCGGACGTGCTCGGCGGCGCCGAGCCGGTTGGCGACGCTGACGATCGGATACCCGACCAGCTGGCCAGGACCGTGGTACGTGACATCGCCGCCACGGCGGATGCCGACCAATTCGGCGCCGACCTCGGCCGGGTCGCAGCGCAGGTTCGTCGCCAGGTCGGCGCGCGGGCCGTACGTGAAGACGTGCGGATGCTCGAGCAGCAGCAGGTGCTGCTCCCGGCCGTGATCGAACAGCGCCTGCTGGACCGCCAACGCCTCCCGATACGGGACCGTGCCGAGCCAGCGGACGCGCAGCATCAGACCTCTTCGGACCAGTCCTTGGTCTCCAGGATCTCCTTGATCCGCTTGAGGAACCCGGCGGCATAGGCGCCGTCGAAGGCGCGGTGGTCCCACGCCATGGCCAGGTTGCCGACCGGGTGGATGGCGATGGCTTCGCCGCCGTCGTCGCTGGTGACCACGACCGGCTTGCGGGCGATGGCGTCGGTCGAAAGGATCGCCACCTGCGGCTGGTTGATCACGGGCATCGTGAGCACCGAGCCGGCCGACCCGTTGTTGGAGATGGTGAACGTGCCGCCGCTGATCTCGTCCGGCTTGAGCTTCTTGGTGCGAGCCCGCTCGGCCAGGTCGTGGATCTCCCGGGCGATCGCCCGCAGCCGCTTGGCGTCGGCCTCCCGGATGACCGGCACGATCAGCCCCTCGTAATCGAGGTCGACGGCGATGCCGAGGTCCACGAACCCGTGCACGACGAGCTCGTTCTCGGCGACGCTGGCGTTGAGGTGCGGGAACTCGGCCAGGGCGTCGATCGTGGCCCGGCTGATGAACGGCAGGTACGTCAGGCCGAAGCCCTCGCCGCGCTTCCACTCGCCCTTGATCGCGCCTCGGGTGCGGTCGACGTTGGCGTAGTCGACCTCCACGACGCTGAAGGCGTGCGGGCTCACCGACTTGCTCATCAGCATGTGGGCGCCGGTGGCCTTGCGGATCCGGGACAGCGCCACGGTGCGGTCGCGCTCGCCGGACGCGACGGCGGGGGCCGGTGCCGGCGGCGTGCGGGCCGGCGCCGCTGCCGGCGCGGCGTCACGCTTGGCTGCCGGCGGCGCCTCGGCCGGCGGGGCCTCGGCGGCGGCCGGTTGCGGTTGCGAGCCGGTGGCGTCGATGTGGTCGAGCACGTCGTCGCGGGTGATGCGGCCGCCGGGTCCGGAACCCGTGATCTGGGCCGGGTCGAGCCCGTGCTCGGTGACCAGTCGGCGCACGACCGGCGACAGCAGCTTGGCAGGGCCGGCGCCGTCCGTCGATGGCTCCTGCTTCGCCGGCGCGGCTGCCGGCTCGGTGGTTGGCTTGGCGGCGGAAGCGACGGCCTCCTCGTCGGCCGGTGTCGGCTCCAGGGTCTCGAGCGTGCCGCTGTCCGACGGTGTGCCCTCGCCGTCGCCCGTCGCCTCGGCTGGCGGCGGCCCCGTCTCGGCCGCCGGCTCGGTCTCGGCCGCCGGCTCGGTCTCGGCCGCCGGCTCGGTCTCGGCCGCCGGCTCGGCCTCAGGGGCCGGAGCATCCTCGGCTGGCGCAGCCTCGGCCGCAGCGGCGCCGTCACCGTCGCCGACGACGGCGATCACGGTGCCCACCTCCACCGTCTCGCCCTCAGGCACTCGGATCTCGGTCAGCGTCCCAGCCACCGGCGACGGGACCTCGGTGTCGACCTTGTCCGTCGACACCTCGAACAGCGCCTCGTCGGCGGCGACGGTGTCGCCGACCTGCTTGAACCACTGGGTGATGGTGCCCTCGGTGACGGTCTCACCGAGCTGGGGCAGGGTCACGTCGGCCATCGCGCCGCTCCGTTCTCGTCAGCCATTGAAGTTGCGCCCCGTCAGGGACATCACGGTCTCGCCGAACAGCTCGCTCAGGCTCGGGTGGGGCTGGATGAACTCGGCCACCTCGTCCACGGTGGCCTCCCAGTTGACCGCCAGGTAGCCGCCGCTCAGCTGCTCGGTGACCCACGGCCCGACCATGTGCACGCCGAGCACCCGGCCGGCGCGGCCGTCCGGGCCCTTCTCGGCGATGATCTTGGCCAGGCCCTCCGTCTCACCGATGATCATCGCCCGCGAGTTGAACTTGAACGGGTGCTTGGCGACGACGACGTCGTAGCCGGCCGCCTTTGCCTGGGCTTCGTCCGGCCCGGCCCACGCCACCTCGGGGTGGCAGTAGATCGCCCATGGCACGCGGTCGTACATCACGGGCACGACGTCCTCACCGAGGGTCTGCTTGACCACGAGGATCGCCTCGGCGTAGCCGACGTGGGCCAGCTGCGGCGTGTCGATCAGGTCGCCGATGGCGAACACGCCGTCCTCGCCGGTGCGGCAGTACTCGTCGACGACGACGAAGCCGCGCTCGTCGACCTTGACGCCGGTGCCGTCGAGCCCGAGCTTGTCGGCGAAGGGTCGCCGGCCGACCGACACGACGACGGCGTCGACCTCGAGGTGCTCGTCGTCACCGAAGTGGACGGTCGTGCCGCCCGAGTCGCTGGGCGTGTGGCCGGTGACCTTGACCCCCGTCTTGATGTCGATCTGCTTCTTCTTGAAGCTGCGCACCACGACGTTGGCCAGGTCGTTGTCCAGCCCGGGCAGGATCTTGGGCAGGCCTTCCAGGATCGTCACCTCGGCGCCAAGATCGGCGAAGGTCGAGGCGAACTCGCAGCCGATGGCGCCGCCGCCGATGACCACCATCCGGGCCGGGACGTGGTCCAGGTCGAGCACCTCGTCGCTGGTCATGATCGGCCCACCGCGCTCGAAGTTCGGGATCAGCCGCGGCACGGATCCAGCGGCGAGGATCACGGAGTCGCCAGTGATCTCCGTCGTGGTGCCGTCAGGGGCGGTGACCGTGACGGTGTGGTCGGGCCCGAGGCTGCCGACGCCGTTGAACACCTCGACCTTGCGGCCCTTGCACATGGCGGCGATGCCACCGACGAGGCCGGCGACGATCTTGTTCTTGCGCTCCTGGGTCACGGCGAAGTTGACCGACGGCGCGCTCGACTCGATCCCGAACTCGGCGGAGTGGGCGACGTGGCGGTGCACGGCGGCGGTCTCCAGGAACGCCTTGGCCGGGATGCAGCCGCGGTTGAGGCATGTGCCGCCGAGCGCATCCATCTCGACGAGCGCCGCCTTGACGCCCGCCGATGCGGCGTACAGCACGGACGCGTACCCGCCGGGTCCCCCGCCGATCACCACGAGATCGAACTGCTCGGACGTCGCGATCACCTCTTCCGTCGGCGGCACGGAGCCGCACGTTGCTCTGCCCGGCCACGGTAGCGCCGGGCGCGAGTGGCGCCATCAGGCCGCCGCCTGGTGATTCGGCCCTCGGATCGAAGCAAGCGTGCAGTAGCGTCCGTGACGACAGGAGTCGCCATCGGTGCGGGAGGATGGGCGTGCTCACGACAGCGGAGGGATCGGCCGAACCGGCACCAGGCAACGCGGTGCTGATGACCGACATCGAAGGATCGGTCGCGCTGTGGGACCTCGACCCGGTCGCCATGTCGCTGGCGGTCGTCGCCCACGAGGCGCTGATCGAGCAGGTGGTCACCGAGCGTGGGGGGCACCTCGTTCGATCGCGCGGCGAGGGCGACTCCACCTTCTCCGTCTTTTCCGCGCCAACCGCGGCCGTCGGTGCAGCCGCAGCCATCCATGAGCGCCTGCTCGCCATGTCCTGGCCGACTCGCCAACGGGCCCGTGTCCGCATCGCCATCAGCACGCGGGCTCCCGACGACCCGGACGGCGATCTCGTCGGCGCCGTGCCCAATCGTGGCGCTCGGCTGCGGGCGCTGGTGGCCGGGGACCAGATCGTCCTCAGTGCCGCGACGGCACAGGCGGTCGTCGGTTGCGTCCCCCACGGGTGGGATGTCGCCCCGATCGGGACCAAGGTGTTGCGCGGGTTCCGCCGGCCCGAGCCGGCATACGTGCTACGGCCGACGCGCAGCACCGACAAGATCGAGACGAGCTCGATCCCGTCCGACCTGTCCTGGGTCGGATCGGCGACGACACCATTCGTCGGCCGCGCCGATCAGCTGGTGACGACGTCGGCGGCGATCGGGGACGCAACGGCCAACGGCCGCGGCCTCGTCGTGCTCGTCTCCGGAGAACCCGGCATCGGCAAATCGAGCTTGCTCGGTGAGTTCGCCATCGATGCCGACTCGCAGGGCTGCCTCGTGCTGTTCGGGCACTGCGACGAGCACGCCGTCGTGCCGTTCCAGCCGTTCGTCGAGGCGCTCAACCACGTCGTCACGTTCGACCCGTACGCCCTGTCGGCCGGCGAGCTGTCAGGCGACCTGGCGGTGCTGTTCCCGCAGATCGCCTCGCGCATCGCCGCCGTCTCGCCTCCTGGGCTCGATCTCGAAACCCAGCGGTACCGGATGTTCGAAGCCGTCGATCAGGCGCTCGGGTACCTCGCTGAGGCGCGACCCGTCGTCGTGATCGTGGACGACCTGCATTGGGCCGATCACTCGACCCTCCTCCTCCTGCGTCATTTGACGCGATCCGTGCCGACCCGCCGATTGTGCATCGTCGCCGCGTTCCGTGACACCGCGCCGGGCGGTTCGGAGCTGCACGACGAAGTCGGGGCGATGCGCCGTCGCAGTCAGCCCATCGAGTTCGCACTGGCCGGTCTCACGGCGGCGGACATCGAGCTGCTGCTGGAGGCCCAGGCCGGCCACGAGCTCGGCGACGACGGCACGGCGTTCGCTGCGTGGCTGCAGCGCGAGACCGGCGGAAACTCGCTCTTCGTTCACGAGCTGGTGCGCGACCTTGTCGAGTCCGGGTTCATCGTGCAACGCGACGGTGTTTGGGCCAGCGCCACCGCGGTGAGCGATCTCGGCATCCCCGACACCTTGCCGGCGGTCGTGCGCGGGCGGACGGAGCGCCTGTCCGCTGCGGCCCAGTCACTGCTGACGTGCGCGTCCGTCGCCGGCGTCGAGTTCGACCTCGCCGTCGTTGCCGAGGTCGCCGGGCTCGACGACGCCAGCGCGCTGGCCGCGCTGGAGCAGACACTCGATCATCGGCTGGTGCTCGAGCAGCATCCACCGGACCAGCACCGCTTCGCCCACGCGGTGGTGCGGCGGGCCATCTACGACCAGCTCTCAGGGGCGCGGCGAGCACGGTTGCACCTCGCCACCGCACGCGCCTTGGAGGCCCGAGCAGAGAGCGGCCAGGAGGTGCCCGTCGACGAACTGGCCCGCCACTACGCGCACGCCGGCCCGGCCGGTCGAGATGGCGCCGTGCGCTACCTGCGAATGGCCGGCGAGCGGGCGCTCCACAACCTCGCCTTCGATGTCGCCGCCGATCACTTCCAGTCGGCGCTGGCCAGCATCGGAAGCGAACGGGCGACGGACGAGCGAGTCGACCTGCTGCTCGCACTGGCCGATGCCCAGAATCGCTTCGGCAACATCGAGGAGGCCAAGCCCTCGCTCGTCGAGGCGGCCGCGCTGGCCAGACGGTTGCAGCGCAACGACCTGGCGGCGCGAGCCGCGTTGGCCTACGGCGGGGAGATCCCGACCGGGACCGGCATCGACCTCCCTGCGCTGGCGTTGTTGCGCGACACGATGAGTGGGTCGGGCCGGGGTGACAGCGTTGAGCGGGCGCTGCTCGTCGGCCGACTGGCCCAAGCCGAGTACTGGGTCCAGCCGCGCCACGAGCGTGCGGCGCAGTGCGGCGAGGCCGTCGCCATGGCCCGACGCCTCGGCGACGACCGGACGCTGGCCACGGTCCTCCTCAACAACTACTGGGCGCTCGATGGGCCCGACGACGTCGAGGCCCGCCTGGCGATGGGCGCCGAGGTCGAGCACCTCGGACGACGATTGGGCGACCTGCCACTTGTCGCCCAGGGGGCCAAGTGCCGGCTCCACGCGTTGCTCAGCCTCGGTGACAGCACCGCCGACGACGTCGCCGCCGAACTGCAGGCGCTGGCCGACGAGCTGCAGCTGCCGGAGTACCTGCGACTCTCGTTGAGCTACGACGCTGTACAGGCCGGCAACGCCGGCCGGTTCGCCGACGCGGAGCAGCTGGCCAAGAAGGCCCGCTCGATCATGCAGGCGCGTGGGCACCGCGTGCACGCCAGCATCGCCCAGGCCATGCAGCTGCTCCCGTGGCGTTGGTTCCAGGGTCGCCTCGCCGAGCGAATCGAGTACCACCGCCAGCTCGTCGCCTTCGAACCGCTGCGACCGACGTGGCGGGCAACCATCGCGTGGATCGAGGCGGAGACCGGCGGCTTGGCGGCCGCCCACGACCATCTGGTCGACCTCGATCTCGACCGGTACCTCACCCAGGAACCGACCCTCGACTGGTGGCCCGTGACGGTGGCCGCGACGCACACCGTGCGGGCGCTGCACCTGGCTCCGTGCGCGGCGCAGCTGTACGCCGCCCTGCTGCCCTACCGCGGTCGCAATGCCGCGCTGGGTCAGGTGTCGTTCCTCGGGTCGGTGGATCACCACCTCGGTGATCTGGCGGCGCTGCTGCAGCGATGGGATGAGGCGGTCGGCCACCATGAGGCCGCACTGGAGCGCCACCGCCGGATGAGCGCGACGGCCTACGTCTCCCTGTCCAGCGTCGCGCTGGCCGAGGCGTTGGCGGCCCGAGGCGGGCCAGGAGACGCGACCCGCGCGGAGACCCTCGTCGGCATCGGCCGGCGCCTGGCCGGCCAACTCGGGCTGGTGTCGGTCACGGCTCGTTGTAGCGGTCGAGATGCTTCGTGATGACGGGGAAGACGTCCAGATGGGCGTTGCGACCGGCGAGGCAGTCGTAGTGGGCGTAGCCCGGGATCAGCGCCCGTTCGTACGGCCCGCCGCCGTTCGCCGCCTGCAGCCAGCGCATCGTCGCGCAGACCCCTTCGGGCAGGAAGATCTTGTTCAGCTCGCCGACCAGGAAGAGGATCGGCAGCTTGGCCATTCGCTCCGGATGGTTGTAGATGTCGTCGCCGTTGGCGGCGCGGACGAACTTGTTGCGGGCGATGCGGGCGATGTGGTCGAGGGCGCCGATGCCGCCCGCACCGAACTGATGCGCCGCCCAGTTGTGGGCATCGCGGGTGAGACGGTCGTGGTGGTGGACGGCACCGAAGAACATCCAGGTCCAGCGGCACCGCGGGTTGCTGCACCGCTCCCCCTTGAGGTCAGGGTTGGCCCGGTAGAGGAGGTCCATCAGCGCCGTCGCCGGCTTGAACCCAGCGGTGGGTGGCTCGACGGCACGCACGCCTACCGCCTGCAGCAGCGACGACAGCCGCGAGTGCGCCCGTAGCCGGCTGAACGGCGTCATCCGCGGGTGCACGGTGGTCTGCGAGCAAACCATCGAGCGCACCCCCTTCATCCCGTCGAGGACGGCCATCTGTGCCGTCATCGAACCCATGCAATGTCCGACGATCTGCAGGTCGGGCCGGCCCGTCTCCTCAAGGACGTGAGCCACGGCCGTGGGCCAGTCGAAACGGGCGATGTCGTCGAGCGTGTAGGCGGTGACGTGGGAGCGCAGGTCGGTCGACGCCCGGTAGTCGAAGAGCCAGACGTCGTAGCCGCGCCCGAGCAGGTGGTTGACGAGGTTCTCCTCGGTCGGGCCGAGGAACGAGTCGGCGGCCATCGCCAGCCCAGGCGCCAGGATCACCGGGCCCTTGGCCGTCCCCGTGGCGGGCTCGGGGGCGAAGTGCGTCAACCTCACCGGACAGAAGACGCCGTCGGCGGGCCGGTCGTGGACCCATCGGTCGCCCTCGACGAACCAGTGCTCACCGGTGTGCTTCGGGCGCTTCGGAGTGACGAGCGACTTGCCGAGCCGCTCGAACTGGACGGGTGTGGCCAGCGCCTTGCCGTAGACCTCGTTGACGTGGCCGGCGAATCGCAACAGGAACCGGGTCTTCAGCCATCGCGCTCTGCGCGGTCCCACGCCGTGGACCTGCATGCTGTCGACCATCCGGGCCACACCGGCCACGCCGATCCTTGCCTTGCCGGCGCAGACTGCGCCACCGGCCTGGTCCGTGACCACGAGGCGCAACGTCGTGAGGTCCGGCCACATGTCGGCACCGGGGTTGTCGTGCAGTGGCTTGATCCCTTCGAGCCGGTACCGCTGCTGGTCAGCAGGATCGACGAGGTCCATCCGGTACTCCATCGCCCACCGATCCACGCGATCCGGGTCCGACTCGAAGAGGATGAACGCGCCCTGCTCGATCGTCAGCCAACCCTCCGGCCCGGCGCCGAGTCCGCGCAGGATCACGTGGCCACTGAGCCGGCACGGTGTCTCCGGGTGCTCGAAGAGCCTGTCGAGATCGGGGACCTCGACCTGCAGGCGGAGGCTGATCAACGAGTGCTCCAGGCGACCGCGCTTGTCGCCGAAGTCCGGATCCAACGCACCGTCGGCCGAGACGAAGCCGTCGAGTCGCTCGCGCCACGACATCCGCGTCGCCGCTCCCGACGCGGCGACCGCAGGCAGTTCGCGCAGCACTTGATGGAGCGGCTGGGGTTTCGGTTCCACCGCATCGCTCTCGGCCTCACCGATCTTCTGGGCGATGCGCTCGGCGAGGGCGGTGATCGTCAGCGATGGGTTGGCGCCGATGGACCGCGGGATGATCGAGCCGTCGGCCACGTAGAGCCCGGGGTGGACGTCCGTGCCGGTTGGGCCCGAGAAGACGCGCCCGCCGTCGTCGACCACGCCGCGCGCGGCATCGTCAGCCATCGCGCAGCCCCCCAACGGGTGCACGGTGATCATCGCCTTGCGCAGCGGGCCGCCCCACAGCGGGCTCGGGATGTAGGTTGCGCCGAGCAGGTGGGCGGCCTGGCTCAGCCGGCTGTTCTGCAGGCGGGCCGACGGCCGGTGGGCGACGGCCGGCCAGTGCGGGACGAGGCGATCGCGCTCCAAACGCAATGCGCCATCGTCGTCGTCCTGGCTCGTGAGCAGCAGGATGAGCGTGCGGCTCGTCGCCCCGGCCAGCGGTCCGACGAACATGCTGCGGAACTGCTCGATGATTCGGCTGCGGCCGGCGCCCGGCGGCGCGACGCCCATTGCTCGGGCGGCGGCGAACAGCGCCATCGGCATGAGGCGGCTCAGTGCGAAGGGCACGGCGCCGTCCTGGATCAGGTACGGCTTGCCGCGGGCGGTCCCCTTCAGCGTCGTCGTGATGGTCGGCCCGGCGGTCCCGATGGCGGCGGTGTCCTCGGCGCCCATCGCCTGCATCGTCTCGCGGGCGTCGTAGGCGACCCCGAGGAAGTCGCCGTTGCCGGAGAAGTGGTGGCCAATGCGGCGCGAGAGTGGCAGCCCGACGCGCGACGAGCGCAGGAGGATCTCCGTCGACCCCAGGGTCCCGGCAGCCAGCACGACAAGGTCGGCCTCGACGGTGATCGGCACGCCCGGGTCGTCGGTCCTCGCTCCGAGCACCCGCCACGCTCGGTTCGACCCGGGGACGACGGCATCGACCCGCACGAGCGTGTACAGCGCAGCACCGCAGTCCTTGGCCTCGCGCAGATAGCTCGTCACCGCCGTTCCATCGGCACCCTGCCGACAACCGAGGATGCAGTTGCCGCAACCGGTGCACTCGCTCGGACGGTGCATGGTGAGCAGCGTGTCGGCGATGCTCGCGCCGAGAGCGGGGGCGATGCCGCGGAACGGCGCCTCTCGTGCCAGTGGCGGCGGGGGACGCCGGTCGGCCTGCAGTACCTCTGACGCCAGGTCGAAGCAGGCCTGCAAACGGTCGCCATCGGCGCGCAACGCCGCCGGCCACCACTCCAGATCGAGCACGGCGGGTTCCGGGCGCAGCGCGACGTTGGCGTTGATCAGTGATGTCCCGCCGAGACCGCAACCGACCAGCACACTGAGATCCGGACCCGTCCGCACGTCCAACAGGGCCGTCGAGGAACCGACGTCCAACCTGCTGCCGTGCAGTTGCGTACTCCGTCGGACCTCGCCCAGGCGGTGCGGAAAGTCGTCGAAGAACTCGCGGCCCCGCTCGAGCACGGCGACGCAGCGTCCCTGCTCGGTGAGTCGGCGAGCCAGCACCCCACCTCCGTAGCCGGACCCGACCACGACGACGTCGTACTCGCGGTCCGGGTGCCCGTCGCGCGACAGCCGACCATCCCAGTGCTTCGTCGACGCACCTGCCGCTTCAGCCACGGAACTACCCTCCGTCTCCGACGCACCGCCGCGTCGCGAGGTCAGCGCACCGTAGCCCAAGCGCGCGATCAGTCGACCTGATTTCGACGCCGGCGACGCCGCCGTCCGGCGTGCTCGTGTCAGCCGCCGACGAGGTCCCAGCGGACCTGCTCGTCCCCCCGGCGGTACAGGAGGACGCGACTGCTGCCGTCGACGGCGCCCACGTCGAACGTCAGCGAGCACCGCTGCACGTCGATGGTCGTCCCGACGCACGGCGGGAGCGACCCATCGGTCCGGCCGGTCGCTTGGAGGGAGGCGCCGGGCACGACGAGGCGGAACTCACCGGCGCCGTCGGCGTCCTCGACGCCGCCGGTCTCGATCAGCACGGTCGCCTCGCCGGCGGCCTCGTCGAGGCGCTCGACCGTGACCGTGAGGTCCCCGATGGCGACGGGGGTGCCGACCGCGGCGGGGCGGGGCGGATCGTCCTGGCCCGAGATGCGCAGCAGCTGCACGACGCCAGCGACGAGGATCACGAGCCCGCAGCCGACGGCGAGGAGCAACAGGGTGCGGGTGCGCACCGGGGCAGGATACGAACGGCGCCGGGACGGGGCGCGGCGGCGTCGCTACGGTGGCCGCAGTGAGTCGTCACATCCGGCGGATCGGGGCGCTCGCGCTCGGGATCGGCGGCGTCGCCTGCGGCGGTGGCGGCGACGGATCATCGACGGCCACCTCGGACGTGCCGGCCACGACACCGGCCGCGCCAGCCACGACGCCGGCTGCTGCCGGGGCGGCCGTGCCGGCGCCGCTCGAGTTCACCGCCCCACTGCTCGGTGGCGGGGAGCTCGACGCCCGCACCTACGCCGGCCGGCCGCTGGCGTTGTGGTTCTGGGCGCCGTATTGAAGCACGTGCAACCGTGAAGCCCCCTCGGTCGAGGCGGCCGCCCAGCGCTGGAAGGACGAGGTGGCCGTCGTCGGCGTGGCGTGGAGCGGCACCGACGACGAGTTCCAGGCCTTCGTCGACGAGCACGGGTTGACGTTCCCGCAGCTCAGCGACCGTCAAGCGGCCGTGTTCGACCGGTTCGACGTCCCGGTGCAGCCGGCGCTCGTCGTGATCGACGCGGCGGGTGAGGTCCAGACGATCAAGGGCTCCGTCGACGAGCAGCTCCTCGACCAGGTCTTCGCAGCCGCCACGCCCTGATGGCTCGCTTCGCTCGCTGGGCCGGACAAGGCCGGCCTCACCATGCGTGGTCGCTGCGGTCGGGGGCCCGAAGCGCGCACGTCTGATCCATCCGAGTGTTTCGGAAGCGCATCCTAGTGTTCGGCGCACGGCCTCTCCTCCGCCGGACAACTCGGACCGTCCTGCCCACGCGACGCGCGCCAGCTCGCCGGGATCGGTCACCCGTGCAGCGTCACCCTCGACGACGACGTCCGCGTCGCGGATCGACACGGCGACCGAGCAGCGCGGATCGCGCTCGACGTTGTGGTGCTTCCGGGTACCCGTACCGGTCTGGAACCAGTACGCGCCGTCGAGCCAGACGGCGCCCACCGCGGTGACGTGCGGGCTGCCGTCCTCATTCACCGTCGTGAGCCAGGTCGTCCGAGCGTTGTCCGCGTCGGGTGCCGGCGCCGATCCTGCATCGAGCTTCTCGGTGACCGCGGTCCACTCCACCGGCGGGAGCCCGTCCCCTGCACCCAGGTTGATGATCTCCATGGCACCTCCCCTTCGTCCTGAGAGCACGCCGTGCACGACGGCACGTCGTAGGGGAGACGTGCTGCGATCCGCCAACTCATCGCGTGCCCGACGGCCCGGAGGCGTGGCGCGATCCGTCCACGCGTGTGAGCCTGCGTACATGACACGCAACGACCCCTTCGCGACCCACCCCGAGGTGCCCAGCTTCACGGTGACGAGCACCACGCTGAGCGACGGCGACACGCTCGGGCCCGACCAGATGTCCGGGATCTTCGGCGTGCCCGGCGGCAAGGACCGCTCGCCCCAGCTGAGCTGGTCGGGCGCACCGGCCGAGACGCAGGGCTACGCCGTCACCGTCTACGACCCCGACGCGCCGACCGGCTCGGGGTTCTGGCACTGGGCGGTCGCCACGCTCCCCGCCGACGTCACCGAGCTACCCGAGAACGCCGGCGACGACGACGGCCCCGGGTTGCCGGCCGGCGCCATCCAGTACCGGAACGACGCCGGGGGCGCCCGCTTCCTCGGCGCCGCGCCTCCTCCCGGCCCGGCGCACCGCTACTTCATCAACGTCTACACGCTCGACACCGCCGACCTCGGGGTGCCGGCCGACGCGCCGCCGGCGCTGCTGGGCTTCAACCTGTTCCAGCACACGATCGGGCGCGCCCAGATGATCGTGATGGCCGCGACTGTTTGGCGCACGGCCTCCCTGCGCCAAACACTCGGATCGCCGACAACACTCGGATGGACGCGGCCTAGTTGCTGGCGCAGTCGATGAACTCGTCGTAGTACGTGTCGTCGGAGGTGGCGGCGTACCAGTTGCGGCCCTGCAGGCACTCCGGCGACTCGAGCTCGAGCGGGATGTCGTTCTCGCCGATCGTGCCGGCCGTCACGGCGTCCTGGAAGCACGGCGCCGCCTCCTCGACCACCGTGACGAACTCGGCGTCAGGCAGGTCGTAGTAGTCGCCGCTCCAGTAGAGGTCGGCCAACCCGCACTCCGGCACCCGGAGGTAGACGGGCACCTCGATCGGGTCGATCTCCCCCGAGTCGACGAGGCCCTGGTAGCACTCGGCGGCCGCTTCACCCTCGGTCTCGCTGTAGCAGTCCTCCGCCGGGTCGACCGACGTCGGCGGGTCGTCGCCGGTGGTGTCGCTCGGGACCGTCGTCGCGCTGGCGTCGTCGTTCGGGTTGGTGTAGTCGTCGAGCAGGTCGTCACCGGGGACGATGTCGCCGGTGTCGAACTCGATGTCGCTCTCCATCGCATCCTCGACGGCGGCGATCAACTCCTCGATCTCTTGCCGGTCGACGGCCCTCAGCACGGCGAGCAGCTGCTCGGCGACCGTCGACATCGGGCTGAGGTACCACCCGCCGTCGACCTCCTTGACCGTGAACCCCGGGTTCTCGTAGTCGTCGAACGCCGTCTGGAACGCCTCGATCAGGTCGCGCACGGGCTGCGGATCGTCGAACATCTCCTCCAGCTGGGGCAGGTCGTCGACCAGCTCGCACGTGTTGATCGACTCCTCGGCCGCCTCGATCGTCCAACAGCCGCCGTCGAGCGTGATCGTGCCCGGGTCGCCTTCGACGTCGATCGTCACCCGGAGGTAGTCGATCCCGACCTGGCGCGTCGAGCCGCTGCCCGACACCGAGTACTCGGGGTCGTCGATGGTGATCGCCGCGCCGGCCTGGTCCAGCTCGGCCTGGGCGTCCCCGATGAACAGGGGGGCGTAGCGTTGCAGCGCCTCGAACTCCTGCGGGTCGAGCGACCCGATGATCCCCTGGAGGTCGAGCGCCTCGATGCCCTCAAACATGTTGTCCATGGCGTCCTCGGGTGTGTCGCCGCCGACGGCGGGGATCCCTTCGGCCGGGATCGCCGGCGGGTCGTCCATCTGCTGGCGGATCTGCTCGGCGACGGTGTAGAACGCGCTGACGTACCACCGGCCATCCTGGCGAACGGCGGTGAGGGGCAGTTCGAACGGCTCAGGCGCGCCGGATTCGGTCGTCAGGTCGGCCGGATCGGCGTCGTTGTCCAGCACCAGGTCGCCGATCGGCAGTTCCTCGCCGTCGACGGAGGCCGACGCCCGGCCCGAGATCTGCAGGTTCACGATGTCGTCGACGTTGGTCTCGTCGACCGTGACCTGTTCGTCCTCCAGCTCGATGTCGATGCCGCCGACGGCAGCGAGGTCGGCGTTGTCGCTGAGCACCTCGATGCGGCGCAGCTCGGACACCAGGTCGGTGAGCGGTCCGCGCAGGGTTTCGCGCTCGCCCGGCAGCAGGACGTCGATGACGCCCAGGGCGTCCTCGGCCTCGACGGCGGACAGCAACGCCTCGCCGGCGGCCTCGGGGGAATCGGCGCCGCCATCGTCGTCACCGCCGGCGATCCGGGTGACGGCGAAGACACCAGCGCCGAGCAGGGCGACCACTCCGATGACCGCCGCGGCGATCGTGGCGCCGGACCGGCGACGCGGTTGGTCGCCCGGTGTCGACAACGGCGCAGTGGTCGCCGCGTGCGGCGCCGCCGTCGGATCGGCTGTCGGGTACTGCGACGTCGGATCGGCCGGTGGGCCGAACCCACCCGGCTGAGCTGGGCCCGAAGGCGGCGGCGGGGGCGATCCCGCCCGCGGTGGTTCCCAGTTGCCGGTGTTGTCCACGCTGAACTCCTTGCTCCGCGACCCGCGAGCCGCAGCCTAGTGAGGACCGTCACCGCGGTCCCCAGGTGGTCACGGGCGCCGTGGCCCTACCGTGTTCGACGTGCGCATCGCCATCACCGGTTCCCACGGCCTCATCGGCACGGCCCTGACAACCCGCCTGGTGGCGCTGGGCCACGACGTCGTGCGCCTCGTTCGCTCCTCGGCCGGGCCTGACGACATCGCGTGGGATCCGACCGCCGGGCGGCTGGAGGCCTCCGATCTCATCGGCATCGACGCCGTCGTCAACCTCGCTGGCGCCGGGATCGGCGACCAACGGTGGACGGACGACTACCGCCGCGAGGTCACGCAGAGCCGGACCAGGTCGACGGCGTTGATCGCCGAGTCGATCGCCGCGATCGAGGGCGGGCCGACGGTGTTGCTGTCCGGCTCGGCGATCGGGTTCTACGGCGACCGCGGGGACGAGGAGCTGGACGAGTCGTCGCCACCCGGGGACGGGTTCCTCGCCGAGGTGGCTGGCGACTGGGAGGCCAGCACGGCCGCGGCTCCGGCGTCCACACGCGTGGTGCACCTGCGCACGGGCATCGTGCTGGCCGGGCACGGTGGCGCGCTGGCCAAGATGGTGCCGCTGTTCAAGCTCGGCGCCGGCGGCCGGTTCGGCTCCGGGCGCCAGTGGATGAGCTGGATCTCGCTGACCGACGAGGTCGGGGCGATCGTCCACCTTCTGACGAGCGAGCTGGCCGGCCCGGTGAACCTCACCGCTCCGGAGCCGGCGAGGAACGCCGAGTTCGCCGACACCCTCGGTGAGGTGCTGCACCGGCCGACGTTCCTGCCCGTGCCGGCGTTCGGGCCCAAGCTCCTGCTCGGTGCCGAGCGCGCCGAGTCACTGCTGTTCGACAGCCAGCGGGTGCGACCCGCCGCCCTGCTGGGCGACGGGTACCAGTTCACCCACCCCGACCTTGCCGGTGCGCTGCGCGCCGAGCTCGGCCGCTAGCCGTCAGGCCTTCACGGCCTCGACGTCGAGGTCGAGCGTGACCTTGTCGCCGATGAGGACGCCGCCGGTCTCCAGCGCGGCGTTCCACTCCAGTCCGAAGTCGGATCGGTTGATCGTTCCGGACGCCGTGAACCCCACTCGCGTGCCGCCCCAGGGATCCTGGGCGACGCCACCGACCTCGACGTCGAGCGTCACCGGTCGGGTGACACCCTTGACGGTCAGGTCGCCCACGAGGCGGAACTCGTCGTCGCCGCGCGGCTCGAGCGCGGTCGAGCGGAACGTGAGCTCGGGGTAGCTCGCAGCATCGAAGAAGTCGGGGCTGCGCAGGTGGTCGTCGCGCTTGGCGTCGCGGGTGTCGACCGAGCCGGCGTCGATCGTCACCTGAGCCGACGACGCCACGGGGTCATCGGCGACCGTGATCGTGCCGCTGAACGAGGAGAAGCGACCACGGGTCTTCGAGACCATCATGTGGCGCACGGAGAAGGCGACGCTGCTGTGCGAGGCGTCGATGCTCCAGGTCCCGGTGGGGATCGTCGTGGCGAGTTGGGCAGTGGACATCGGGGTCCTCCTTCGAGTCGGTTGCGTGCACAACGATACCCGAGATGCTGACCATCGCAACCTTTGCGCGAGCTGAAGATAACATGCGGCGCATGGGACGGACACCATGGCTGGATGGGCGCGAGATGGCGGCGTGGCGAGCGTTCGTCGAAACGGTCCACGATCTGAACGCTGCGCTGGAGGCGGACCTGGAGGAGCACGACCTGACCATGGGCGACTACCAGGTGCTGGTGTACCTGTCGGACGTCGACGACCACGCGATGCGGATGTGCGACCTGGCGACCCGGCTGCAACTGTCGCCCAGCGGTTTGACCCGCCGGCTCGACGGGCTGGTCCGCAGCGGGCTCGTCGAACGGCGGCCCTCCACTGCGCCGGGGGCCGATCGCCGCGTCATGTTCGCGGTGCTGACGGACGCCGGGATGAGCGCCCTGGAGGAAGCCGCACCGACCCACGTGCGCAGCGTCCGTCGGCGCGTGATCGACCGGATGTCGAAGGCCGACTTGGCGGCGATGACGCGGATCTTCCGCGCCATCCGCAACGGGCTGGACAGCGAGCGCGCCACCGGCGCCGGCCGCGCCGCGTCGTGACGCAGCTGCCGGCGGGCTTCCGGGCCCACGTCGCCAACGTCGGCGTGAAGGACGGCACGGACGATCTGGTCGTGATCGCCGCGGCGTCACCCATCGCCGCCGCAGGGGTGTTCACGCGCAGCCGGTTCGTCGGACCGAGCGTCACGGTCAGCCGGGCCAACCTCGCCGACGGTGCGGCGCAGGCGGTCGTCATCGTCTCCAAGAACGCCAACGTGGCAACTGGTCCCGACGGCCGCGCAGACGCCGACGCCGTCGTGCGCGCAGTGGCCGACCGGATCGGCTGTTCGGTGTCGGACGTGCTGATCGCCTCGACCGGGGTCATCGGGCGCCGCTACCCGATCGAGCGCATCCTCGACGGGATCGCCGCGATGCCAGCGCTGTCGGATGCCACGGCGGCCGAGGATGCCGCAGCCGGGATCATGACCACCGACACCGTGGCGAAGGTGGCCTCGGCCACCGTCGGGGACGGGCCGGCGCGGGTCGTCGGCATCGCCAAGGGCGTCGGGATGATCGAGCCGGACATGGCGACGATGATCGCCGTGCTGCTGACCGACGCCGCAACCGATGGCGCCGAGCTCGATCGCCGCTTCCGGCGTGTCGTCGACCGCACGTTCAACTGCGTCAGCATCGACACCGACACCTCGACCAGCGACACCGCCGTCGTGCTGGCCAGCGGGGCCGCCGGTGCGGTCGACGGCGACGAGCTGGAGGCGGCGCTCGGCGCCGTCGCCGAGTCGTTGACCAAGCAGATCGCCCGCGACGGCGAGGGCGCCCAGACGCTCATCGAGGTCGAGGTCGACGGAGCCCGGGACCGTGCCCAGGCCAAGCGCGTCGCCAAGGCGATCGTCAACTCGCCGCTGGTGAAGACGGCGGTGCACGGGGCCGACCCCAACTGGGGGCGGGTGGCGATGGCCATCGGCAAGTGCCAGGACGACGTGGACATCGACCAGGACCGGGTGGTGATCCGCTTCGGCGACCGGGAGCTGTACCCCACGGCCGTCGACGACATCGGCCTGGCCGAGCTGTCGAGCTACCTCGCCGGCGAGGAGGTCCGGATCCACGTCACCCTCGGCACCGGCGACGCCGCCTGCACCGTGTGGGGCTGCGACCTCACCGACGGCTACGTCCGCATCAACGCCGACTACACCACGTAACCCGCCGCGCCAGGTCCCATCTGGGCGCGGACGTTCTCAACCGCCCTGCTGGGCGCGGACGTTCTCGATTCCGGGAACCTCCGCGCCCAGATCGACAACCGGAACTTCGCGTTCCGCTTCCGGTTCGTCGCCACACCCATGGCAGGTGTGGACCTCATGCGACTCCGGACCTTCTCCGACGACCACCACGGGTTGATCACCCGCACCGCCGCTGGACGGCTCGGCATCAGCACCGCGTCGTGGTACCGAGCCATCGACGGCGGGCCGCTCGAGCTGATCTACCCGGGGGTCGCCCGCATGCCCGGCGCCCCGCCCACCCGGACGCAGGCGATCGCCGCCGCCGTGCTCGCCGTGCCCGGAGCCCTCGCCTCGCACCGCACGGCCGCCTGGCTGTGGGGCATTCCGCGCCCCGACGACGATCCGATCGAGCTCATCGTCGTTGACCGGACCCGCAGTCCAGACCTCGATGGCGTGATCATCCACCGACCGCGGGATCGACGCGACTTGAAGCCGGTGTTGCGCTCGAACATCCCGACCACCAACGTGCTGCGCCTGCTGTGCGACCTCGGTGCCGTCGATGCACCCGCCGTTGTGGACGCCGTCGGCCACGTCGTCACCAGCCGGCTGGCGTCGCCCGTGGCGCTGCAGCGGGCGATCAGCCGGCACACCCGCAAGGGCCGCCACGGCGTCCCCGCCTTCCGGGACGCGCTGGCCAACTGGGTGATCGACGGCAAGCCCGTCGACAGCGTGCTGGAGCCGGCGATGCGCCGGCTGTTCGAGACGTACCGGCTTCCGCCGTACGAGTTCCACGCCCACATCGGCGGCTTCGAGGTCGACTTCCTGATCACCGGCACACCGATCGTCCTCGAATGCGACGGGTGGGAGTTCCACGCCAAGACCCGGGCCCAGCAGGACGCCGATGCGGCGCGCGACGTCGACCTCGCCGAGCTGGGCTACCTGACGATCCGGTTCACCTACCACCAGATCGTCCGCCAACCGGCCAAGCAAGCCCGCCGTATCGCCGCCGTCATCGCCCGCTGGTCGCCCGATCCGGGCGCGCACGTTCTCGGATCCGGGAACCTCCGCGCCCAGAAGGGCGCTTGAGAACGTCCGCGCCCAGATGGAGTGGGGCGCGACGGTCAGGGGGCCGGGTCTGGTTCCGGCGGGGCTGGCTCGGTCGTCGGTGGCGGCTCGGGGGGCGGGGGCGGGGGGAGGACGGCGATGACGGCGTCGCGGATGAACAGCGCCAGCTCGGCCTGCCCGGTCGAGGTGAGGTGGATGAGGTCCGATTGGAACCAGTGGTTCTTGCTGGCGCCCGAGCTGTGGGCGTTCCAGTCGGCGACCTGCAGCACGCCGTTCCACCGACCCTGGGCGGCGGCGACGAGGGTCGCGTTGCGCTCGTCCGCCCAGTGGGCGTAGGAGCTGCGTGTCGAGCTGGTCAGCCACACCACCGGGCCGACGCCCTTGCCGACCAGCTCGTTCATCACCTGGTCGATCTTGGTGTCGAACGATCCGATCGCGTCGTTGATCCCGAGCTCCATCACCACCACGCCGGCGCCACCGGGCACGCGCTCGGCGGCGTCGAGCCCGGTGCTGACGCACCCCGGATCCGCCGTGCACCGACCTCCGACCGCGTCGTAGCGCGGCGCCACGAACACCCCGTCGAGCAGCGCGGGGAGCTCGTCGGTGCTCCCGCTCGTGATGCTCACCCCGAGTGAGTCGCCGATGAATGTGAACCCGATGTTGCTCGTCCGATCTCGGGTCACCCCCTGGATGGCGAAGCGCGAGGAGGGCAACGAGTAGGCGGCATCGAGCTCAGCAGCCGACACCGTTCGCTCGGCCGCCGTCCCGACCAGACGCACCTGAGCGCCCTCGCCGACCACCTCGACCAGCGACCCCAGCCCGTAGCGCGTCTCGACCAGATCGGCATCGATCACCCGCGTCCACGCCGTGTCGAGACCGTCGACGACGAGCGCGACCACCTCGTCGACGTCCCGTGGCGGCGACACCGGCGGTGGCTCGCACGCCGGCTGGCATGAGGGCACGAGGCCGGCGACCACGACTGCACTGACGCCGAGGGCGCGTGTGAGCATCGGGCGAAACTACCGGGCGGCTACTTCGGCGGCATGCGAATGCCGCCGTCGACCCGGATGGTCTCGGCGTTGAGATAGCTGTTCGTCACGCACTCGATGACGACCGACGCCAGCTCCTCCGGGGAGCCGAGGCGCTGCGGGAACAGCACGCCTTTCTGCAGGTTGGCCTTGAAGGCGTCGCTGCCCTCCCCCGCTCCGTAGATCGGGGTGTCGATCAGCCCCGGCGCGACGGTGTTGACGCGCACGCCGATCGCCGCCAGGTCACGGGCGATCGGCAACGTCATCCCGACGATGCCGCCCTTCGACGCCGAGTAGCTGGCCTGGCCGATCTGACCGTCGAACGCGGCGACCGAGGCGATGTTGACGATCGATCCCCGCTCCCCCGACTCCAGCGGTTCCGCCGTGCTCATCGCGGTGGCGGCGATGCGGATGCAATCGAACGTGCCGATCAGGTTGATGGCGATCACCCGCTTGAAGGCGTCGAGGTTGGCCGCCGAGTCGTACGACCCGTCCTTGCCGACGGTGCGCTGCGCCCACCCGATCCCGGCCGAGTTGACCAGGACCCGCACCGGGCCGATCGACTTGGCCATCTCGGTGGCGTTGACGACGTCATCGGTGTTCGTGACGTCGACCTTGGCGAACGCGCCGCCGAGCTGGTCGGCCAGCTCGCCACCCTTGTCCTCCTGCAGGTCGGCGATGACGACCTTGGCCCCGCGCTCGGCCAGCAGCCGCGCCGCCGCCGCCCCGATTCCCGAGGCCCCACCCGTGACGATCGCACTGGCACCCGTGATGTCCATGGCGCGGGACGTTAGGCAACGCGTTCGGCCTGCTCCAACCGATCGGATCCGGCCGATCGGCGCGCCTGGGTCGCCACTACCCTTTCGCCTTCGTGAGCCATGACGCCCGCCCTGACTCGCCGGCACCGGCGACGCGCGCCGTCACGGCCGGGCGGCGCTACCAGGGCAACAGCCTCAACGCCCCGCTGTGGGGCACCAGCACCTGGCAGACCGACGGCCTGGACGACACCCGCAAGCGGGCCACCGGCATGCGGCCGGGCGACTTCTACAGCCGCTACGCCAACCCCACCGTGCGGGCGTTCGAAGACGCCATGGCCGAGCTCGAAGGCGCCGAGGACGCCCTGGCCTTCGGCTCGGGGATGGGCGCCATCGCCACCGCCGTCCTGGCGCTGTGCTCGTCCGGCGACCACATCGTGATCCAGCGCCAGATCTACGCCGGCACGATCGCCCTCGTGCAGGGCCCCTGCGCCCGGCTCGGCATCGAGCACACCGTCGTCGACGGCACGGAGCCGGGCGCCTTCGCCGCCGCGGTGCGGCCCGGCCGCACGATGCTCGTGATCGCCGAGAGCCCCTCCAACCCGCGCCTCGACCTCGTCGACCTGGACGACGTCGGCGCCGTCACCGGGCCGTTCACGATGCTCGACTCCACGTTCGCCACGCCGATCGGACAGCAACCGATCCGCCACGGCATCGACCTCGTCGTGCACTCGGCGACGAAGGGCATCTCCGGCCACAACGACGCCACCCTCGGCGTCCTCGCCGGCGAGCGGGACCTGCTCGACGCCATCTGGGCCTACGGCGTGCTGCACGGCGCCAGCCCGTCGCCCTACGACGCCCTCAACGGGCTGCGCGGCATCCGCACGCTCGCCGTCCGCCAACGCCACCAAGCCGACGTGGCCCTGCGCGTCGCCGAGGCCTTGGTCGACCACCCGGGCGTTGCCGCCGTCCACCACCCGGGCCTGCCCGACCACCCGCAGCACCACCTGGCCACGACCCAGCTGACGTGCCTCCCGACCGTGCTGGCCGTCGACCTCGCCGGTGGCGTCGACGCCGCCCGGGCCATGCTCGACAGCCTGCGGGTGGCCCGCCCGGCCACGTCGCTCGGCGGACCCGAGACGCTCGTCTGCCATTCGGCGTCGAGCACCCACGTCGCCCTGACCCCCGACGAGCAGGCGGCGATCGGCATCACGCCTGGGCTGATCCGCGTCTCGATCGGCCTCGAGGACCCCGACGACATCCTCGCCGACCTCGAGCGTTCGATCCCGACCTGACCCCTCAGTCGATGCGCCGCTGGCGACCCTCCCAATACGGCGCCCGCAGCTCCCGCTTGAGCACCTTCATCGCCCCGGACAGCGGCAGCGGGTCGGTGCGCACGTCGACGGACTTCGGTGCCTTGAACCCGGCGATCGACTCCTTGGCGTGAGCGATCACCTCGGCCTCGGTCACGGTCGTGCCAGGTCGCGTGACGACGACGGCGTGGACCTGCTCGCCCCACCGCTCGCTGGGGATGCCGATGACGGCCACCTGGAGCACGGACGGGTGCGTCGAGATGGCGTTCTCGACCTCCAGCGAGTACACGTTCTCGGCGCCGGTGACGATCATGTCCTTGGTCCGGTCGACCAGGAAGAGGTAGCCGTGCTCGTCCAGGTAGCCGGCGTCGCCACTGCGGTACCAGCCGTCGACCATCACGTCGGCGGTCTCCTCCGGCCGGTCGAGGTAGCCGACCATGAAGCTGCCCGCCTTGGCCCACACCTCACCGACCTCGCCGGCGGGCAGCGGCTGGCCGTCGACATCGCGCACGCTGATGGCGACACCCGGAAGGGCCCGTCCGGCCGAGCGCAGCTCCGGACCGCCGGTGCGGTGGTCGGCGGGCATCAAACCCGTCAGCACGGCCGAGGCCTCCGTCATGCCGTAGGTCTGCATGAGCGCCACGTCGGGGAGCACCGTCATCACCTGGTCGAGCAATGCGGACGGCATCGGCGAGGCGCCGTAGCCGATCAACTTGACGGAGGCGAACGACGCCGGGTCGAAGTCTGGGTGGTTCAGCGCCATGCCGATCATCGTCGGGACGAGGCCCAGGTGGGTGACCTCGTAGCGGGCGCAGTCGGCGATCAAGCGGCCCGGGTCGAACACGCGGTGGATCACGGTGGTGCCGCCGCTGCACGGCATGCCCATGGTCCCCATCACCCCACCGGCGTGGAACATCGGTGTGCAGTTGAGGAACGTGCTGGCCTCGGTGAAGAAGCCGAACATGAACCCGAGGCGGTACACGTTCAGCGTCTGACCCCGCTGGGTGTGCATGACGCCCTTCGGCCGCCCCGTGGTGCCGCCCGTGTACATCAGCACGGCCAGGTCGTCCTCGGCGACATCGACGACGGCGGGCGCACCCGACCCGACGACGTCGTCGTAGCGCACGTCGTGGGCGACGTCGCCGTCACCGATCAGCACGACCGTCTCCAGCGCCGGCAGGTCGGCGCGCAGCTGCTCGACGATCGGGGCGTGGTCGGCGTCGACGTAGAGCACCCTTGAGCCCGAGTCGGCGAGGATGAACCCGAGCTCCTTCGGGGCCAGCCGGTTGTTCAGCGGGTTGACGACGCCGCCGCCGAGGAACGCCGTGTGCCACAGGTTCACGTAGTGCCGGCTGTTGCCGGCGAGCACGGCGAAGCGGTCGTCGCGAGCCATCCCGAAGCGGGTGCGGTGGGCGTCGGCCAGCCGCAGCGAGCGGTCGACGTGATCGGCGAGCAGCTCGGTGGTCCCGTCGTCGTCGACGAACGCCGGTCGGTCGCTGTGGCGTTGCGCCGCCGTCAACAGCAGCCGCGGGTAGATCAGCTCGTCCACGCCGCCATCATGGTGCGCGCTTCGGCCCCCGTCCGCAGTGCGCGCCCCGGTGAGCCCAGCGAGCGAAGCGAGCCATCAGCGCGGGATGGCGGCGACCGCGAGTGCGTCGACGAGGTCGTTGAGCCGATCGCCGCTGTGGCCCTTCACCCAGCGCAGCGCCACGTCGTTGGCCAGGACCAGCTCGACGAGGGGCTCCCACAGGTCGACGTTGGCGACCGGCTTGCGCTGGGAGTTGCGCCACCCGTTGGACTGCCAGCGGACGTACCACTTGTCGCGGAAGCAGTTCACGACGTACGTCGAGTCCGACACGACCTCGATGGGGCCCGTGCCGGCCAGCGCACGCAGCGCCTCGAGCACGGCGGTGATCTCCATCCGCTGGTTCGTCGTCGCCTGCTCGCCCCCGGCGCCGTTGGGCGAACCATCCGGGGCGACGGCCCATGCCCAGCCGCCGGGACCCGGGTTCCCGGAGCAAGCGCCATCGGTGTAGACGACGATCGACACGCCCCGGGACCGTACCGACGCGACTGGCCCAACCCCCTGCGAGACTTGGACGCATGATCTTCGACGGGTACGTCCACCAGATCCCGGACACCGATCGCGAGCAGACGCAGGAGTGGCTCGATTCGCTCGACGAAGTGGTCGACACGCAGGGCAAGACGAGGGCTCGGTTCCTGCTCACCAAGCTGCTGGAACGGGCCCAGCAGACGCAAGTCAGCTTCCCGGCGACCGTGTCGACCCCGTACGTCAACTCGATTCCTCGCGAGCACGAGCCGTGGTTCCCCGGCGACGAGCACATCGAGCGCCGCATCCGGGCGTTCGTCCGGTGGAACGCGGCGATGATGGTCGTCAAGGCGAACAAGCACGCCGAGGGCATCGGCGGCCACCTGTCGACGTTCGCCAGCTCGGCCAGCCTCTACGAGATCGGCTTCAACCACTTCTTCCGGGGCAAGGACGACGGCAACGCCGGCGATGCCGTGTACTTCCAGGGTCATGCCGCGCCGGGCATCTACGCCAGGGCGTTCATGGAAGGCCGGCTCAGCGCCGACGACCTCGACCACTTCCGGCGGGAGATCGGCCGCCCCGGCAAGGGCCTTTCGAGCTACCCCCACCCGCGCCTGATGGCGGACTTCTGGGAGTACCCCACGGTGAGCATGGGCCTCGGGCCGATCTGCGCCATCTACCACGCACGGTTCAACCGCTACCTGCTCAACCGCCAGCTCGACGACACGTCGGGCACCCGGGTGTGGGCGTTCCTCGGTGACGGCGAGATCGACGAGCCCGAGACGCTTGGGGCCATCTCCATCGCCACTCGAGAGCAGCTCGACAACCTCGTGTTCGTCGTCAACTGCAACCTGCAGCGCCTCGACGGGCCGGTGCGCGGCAACGGCAAGGTGATCCAGGAGCTGGAGGCGATCTTCCGCGGCGCCGGCTGGAACGTGCTCAAGGTGATCTGGGGCTCGCGCTGGGACGAGCTGCTGGCCCAGGACAAGGACGGCGTCCTGCTCAACCAGATGAACACCACCGTCGACGGGCAGTTCCAGCGGTACTCCGTCGAGAGCGGCGAGTACATCCGCGACAACTTCTTCGGGCCGGATCCGCGGTTGCGCAGGATGGTCGCCGGGCTCACCGACGACGAGCTGCGCAACCTGCCGCGCGGCGGCCACGACTACCGCAAGCTGTACGCCGCCTACAAGGCGGCGACCGAGAACCTCGGCTCGGGTGCGCCGACGGTCATCCTGGCCAAGACGGTCAAGGGCTGGACGCTCGGCGAAGGCTTCGAGGGCCGCAACTCGACGCATCAGATCAAGAAGATGACCAAGGCCCAGCTGGTCGGGCTGCGCGACCGCCTGTACCTGCACGACGAGATCCCCGAGGACTCGATCCACGCCGACGATCCGCCCTACTTCGTGCCGGCGCCCGACTCGATCGAGTACCAGTACATGATGGAGCGCCGCCAGGCGCTCGGCGGCTCGTTGCCCAAGCGCACCACACGGGCCAAGCGACCATTGCAGCTGCCCGGCGACGGACCGTTCAAGGAGCTGCGCGGTGGCTCAGGCGAGCAGGCCGTCTCGACCACGATGGGGCTCACCCGCCTGTTGCGCAACCTGGCCCGGGACAAGCAGATCGGGCCGCGCATCGTGCCGATCATCCCCGACGAGGCTCGCACGTTCGGCATGGACGCCCTGTTCCGCGAACTCAAGATCTACGCCGCCCTCGGCCAGAAGTACGAGCCGGTCGACCACGACCTGCTGCTCAGCTACACCGAGTCCAACCAGGGGCAGATCCTCGAGGAGGGCATCAGCGAGGCCGGGTCGATGGCCAGCTTCATCGCCGCCGGCACCAGCTACGCCCACCGCGGCGTGCCGACCGTGCCCTTCTACACCTTCTATTCGATGTTCGGGTTCCAACGCGTCGGCGACCTGATCTGGCAGGCCGCCGACGCCAGGACCCGCGGCTTCCTGCTCGGCGCGACGGCCGGACGCACCACGCTGCTCGGCGAGGGCCTGCAGCACCAGGACGGCCACAGCCTCGTGCTGGCCAGCTCGGTGCCGGCGGTGCAGGCCTACGACCCGGCCTTTGCCTACGAGGTGGCGACGATCGTGCAGGCCGGGCTGCAGCGGATGTACGGGCCTGATGTCGAAGGTCAGGATCGAGACGTCTTCTACTACCTGACGCTGTACAACGAGAACTACGTGATGCCGCCGATGCCCGAGGGCGACCTGGAGGCGATCTCGGCCGGGATCGTCGAGGGGCTGTACCGGTGGCAGGACGCCCCGGACGGACCGAGCCACCGGGCGACGATCCTGTTCTCCGGGTCGGCGCAGGGCGCGGCGCGCGCCGCGGTCGGCGAGCTGGCCGAGCACTTCGACGTCGCCGCCGAGCTGTGGTCGGCGACGAGCTACAAGCGACTGCGCGAGGACGCCGTCGCCGTCGAGCGGTGGAACCGGCTGCACCCGGACCAGCCCGGCCGGACGCCGCGGGTGGCCGACCTGCTGGCCGACTCGCAGGGCCCGATCGTCGCCGTCACCGACTTCATGCGCAGCGTTCCGGACCAGATCGCCCGCTTCGTGCCCGGCCGGTCGTTCCTGCCGCTCGGCACGGACGGCATGGGCCGCTCGGACACCCGTGAGGCGCTGCGCCGGTTCTTCGAGATCGACACCGGCAACGTCGTCACGGCCACGCTGGCCGCGCTCGCCGCCCAGGGCGACGTCAAGCCGGAGGTCGTCACCGACGCCATGGCCCGGTACGACATCGACCCCGACGCCGTGGATCCCTACCTCGTCTGAGATCCGCCCGACGGCACTACATGGTCATTATGATGGCCATGTGACCCGCCAGATGACCGCTACTCGCTTGAAGGCCGAACTGCTGCGGGTGCTCGATGACGTCAGCGCCGGGATGGAGGTGGAGGTGACGCGCCACGGCCGCACGATCGCCCGCCTGGTCCCGGCGGCCGGCGGCTCCGGTCTGCGTGGCAGCCTCGCCGGTCGGGCGATGTCCGTGGCGGACGATGACGGGCTGTTCATGACCGACGCCGCGTGGGAGACCGGGTGACCACCGTCCTGCTCGACACGCATGTTCTCCACTGGTGGTCGGCAGAGCCGGAGCGGGTCGGCGCCACCGCGGCCGAGGCGATCGACGCCGCTGATGAGCTGGCGGTCGCCTCGATCAGCTGGTTCGAGCTGGCGTGGTTGGCCCGCCACGAGCGGATCGTCGTCTCGATGCCGGTGCGATCATGGCTGGAGCGGCTGGCGGCCAGTGTGCGGACCGTTCCGGTGTCGCCGGCCATCGCCGACTCGGCCGTCTCGCTGGCGGGCGGGTTCCCCGGTGACCCGGCTGACCGGCTGATCTTTGCCACCGCCGTCGAGCACGGGTGGCCGCTGGCGACGAAGGACCGCGCGCCTGCGGGAGCACGTCCACCCGCGCAACCCGACGGTCTGGTGACTCGGGTCAGCCCGTCACGACGCCGGTGATCGTGAAGCCGGGCGAACGCAGGGCGAAGGCGTTGCGGAAGTCCCACCCGGAGACGACCAGCCGCGGTACCCGAACGCGGTCGCGCCGGTGCTGGCGATGGAGCTGCTGGCCGACGCCTGCTCGACGGAGCACCACGAGTTCTGGCCGTGTGACCTCAGCCTCGTCGGCTCCGCGGCGATCGACCGCCGCCGGCTCCACGGGCCACGCCACATCACCGACAGCTACCTGCTTGCCCTGGCCGTCCGCCACGGCGGCCGCCTCGTCACGTTCGATCGGTCCGTCGTCCGATCGGCGGTCCCAGCGGCGACCCCGGACCAGCTGGTCGTGGTCTGACCGTCGACGGACCCTCGCCGCCGGGCACCCGGCTCAGTGCCGGCGGGCCAGCAGCGTCTGTTCGCGCCGCTCGTCGTTGACGAGCAGCCAGCCGAGCACGCCGAGCACGGCGCCGCCGAGCGGGAACAGCACGAAGGCCCAGAGCTGACCGATCGCCTCCCACCCCGAGAACACGGCCGCCCCGAAGCTGCGCGCCGGGTTGACCGAGGTGTTGTCGACCGGGATCGTCGCCAGGTGGATCATCGCCAACGTCAGGCCGGCGGCGAGCCCGCCGAACCCGCCCGGGTAGCCAACCCTTGTCGTCGACATGACGACGAAGACGAGCAGCGCCGTGAAGGCGACCTCGACCACCGCCATCGCCAGGAACCCGAAGTCGCTGCCGATGTCGGCTCCCCACCCGTTGGCGGCGAAGGTCCCCGTCTGGTCGAGCTCGCCGGCGTCGGACACGATGAAGATCAGCAAGCCCCCGGCGAAGGCGCCGGCCAGCTGGGCCAGCCAGTACCAGCCCGCCCTGGCGAACGTGATCTTGCGCCCGACGAGGAACCCCAGCGTCACCGCCGGGTTGATGTGACACCCCGAGGCGTGGCCGATCGAGTACGCCATCGCCACCAGCGCCAGCCCGAAGGCGAAGGCGACCCCGTACGTGCCGATGGCGTCGCCGGCCAGGATCGCGCTCCCCGGCCCGATCATCATCAGCACCGCCGTCCCGATGGCCTCGGCGCCGAAGATCGTGGCGTTGGACGCGCCCGACGGTGTCGCCGACGCCGACAGGTCGAGACCGGCGCCCAGCGGCCCGAACGGTGGGGGTGGCGGCGCAGGGGATCCGTTGCTCACTCGTTGCTCCCTTCAGTGAGGCCCCGAGGCGAACACTGGCACACCGGCACCGGCCCGTTGCCGATCAGGCCGCGGCCGCACCACGACGCCCAGCGGTGTGCGAACTCGACGCGCCGCCGTCGGCGACGGGTGACTGGGCATGGCGGAGCGCGGCGAACCCGGGCGCGACGAGGAGCAGCCAGAACAGGGGGTTCACGGCGATCATGCTCTCGATGGCGTTCTCCACGAGGGCGAACGTCCCGAGCGCCGCCCACCATCCCATCGACGCGCTCGTGCTCCCGAGCGCCTCCCACCACGTCGTGCCCAGGCTGAGGGCGACGACGAGCAGCACGAGGATCAAGCCGATCGCACCAAGGAACAGCAACGTGTCCATGAACGTGCTGTGTGCGGTGTTCAGGCCCGCCAGGTCGTCGCTCCACTCGGGCCGCTCTCGAGCGATGCGCTCGAGGAACGGGGCTCGATTGGCCGGATCGTCCCAGAACGAGGACCAGCCGAACCCGTGCAGCCACCGGTCGGAGACCGAGTCCCGCACGTAGTCCCAGATCAGCGTGCGCCCGTTGAGCGTCGACGTCTCGCTCAGCAGCCGCGGCACGGCTTCGACCCACCACGGGATCGAGACGACGGCGGCGACGACCAGGACCGTCCCCACCGCCCGCAGCTCCCGCGCCGCCCGCCCACGAGCGACCAGCGCGGTGACGACCATCGCCGCGATGGCTGCGCCCACTGCCAGCCATCCGGTCACGCTCGACGACATCACGGCCACCACGACGTCGATGGCGATGCACGCGCCGATGACGACGCGCAGGCGGCCGTCCCCGGTCGAGCGCAGCGCTCCGATCGCCGCGACCACACCGAGCGTGGCCACCGGGCCGGTGGTGTTCGGGTTGCCGAACACACCCATCCAGGAGCCGTCCCTGGCGAAGCGCGCCGATTGGAAGGCGAGCGCCGACAGGAACGACACGACGGTCAGGACGTGCACGCCGATGAACAACGACCAGACCTGCTGGCGGAAGGTCAGGGCGTAGCCGAACCACACCGCCGTGAGCGTCACCAGGAGGAGCAGCATCGACTGCAGCGGCGTCTGGGCCGGCGACACCGTCCACCACGCCGACATCAGCGCCCACACGGCCAGTGCCAGCGGAGCTGCCATGGCGACGAGGAGCCGCCGGGACCGCACCAGCGGTCCATCGACGATCGGCGCGAGGACGTGGAGCACGAACAGGCCGGCACCCAGCAGCGCACCGGCCCACACCGTGTAGAGGTACTGCCACGGATCCTCGGTGACCCAGCGGTACAGCGAGACGGATGGCGCCGTCGACAGGCACACCACCACGACCGCGCCCAGGCCAGTCCGCCATTGGCCGCCGGGCTCGCTCGTTCGATCCGCTCGGACCGCCGGAGGAGGACGCACCGCCCGCCGACGCTACTGAGAGTGCCCGCGCGGGTCGCGGTACGCTCGGCCGACCGTCCAGGCACCACCGTGAGCGAGCGAGTCTTCGAGCGAGCGAAGGCCGAGCGCCGACTGCGCTCCGGACCGGCGTCAACGGCCGCTGCAGGGTTCTTACATGAGCGACACCGTCAGCCCGCCTTCCTCGACCTCGGCTTCGACGCGCGCCGTCGCCTTGACGACGGTGACGAGCGTCGCGCTGATGACGATGGGGTTCACGACCGGTGTCATCAGCGCTCGCCTGCTCGGCCCCGAGGGGCGCGGTGTCCTGGCGGCGGCCCAGACGATCGGCACGCTGGTCGGCACCTACTCGATGTTGTCCCTCGGTGAATCGTTGATCTTCTTCGTCCGCACGAGGGCCCGTCCGGCGCCCGTCGTCCTCAAGAGCGCCACCGCACTCGCCCTCATCCCGGTTGGCGTGGCTGCCGTCGCCGCGATCGCCGTCATGCCGCTGGTGCTCGGTGCCGACGATGCGGCGATCTCGGCGACGCGCTGGTACTGCCTCGTCGGCTTGCCCTTCGTCCTGCTCGGCTTCCCCATCGCGTACCGGCTGGCGACCGGCGACGCGACGGGCTGGAACGTGCTGCGCTGGATCGCCCCGACGGTCTGGCTCCTCACCCTGGTGGGCTTCGCTGTCGCCGGCTCCACGTCGGTCCCGGCCATCGTGGCCACGTTCATCGTGGTCCAGCTGGCCGTCGCCCCCCTGCTCTGGCGCCGTTCGTTCCGTCGGCGCGGTAGCTGGCGCGCCGCCCCCGTCGACCGGTCGACGTTCCGGCCGATGCTCCGCTACGGAGCGCCGCTGATCCTGGCGACGGTGCCGACCACGTTGAGCGCACGGGTCGATCAGTTGGTGGTGGCCCAGCTGGTGGTGGCGACGACCGAGCCGGCCGCCGAGCTCGGTCGGTACACCGTCTCCGTCTCGCTCGCCGCGGTCGGCGTCGTGGTCCTGGCCTCGGTGGGAACGATCCTGTTCCCACACCTCGCCGCGCTACCGCCCAGCGAGCAGATCGTCGCGCTCGCCCGCGCCGTGCGGGCGACCGTGATCGTCGCGTTCGGAGTCCTCGTCGCCTCGGCAGCCGCCGCCCCGGTGGTCATCCCGGTGGTCTTCGGCGACGACTATGCCGTCCCCATCGTCGTGCCGACGGCGCTGGCCGTCGTGACGGCGCTGCTCGGTCTCAACCTCGTCCTCGAGGCGGGCTTGCGCGGTCTCAACGCGCCGGTCCAGATCTTGCTCGCCGAGCTCGCCGGGATCATCGCCACCGTCGCCCTCGTCATCGCGCTCCTGCCGCCGCTCGGCATCGGCGGAGCGGCGCTGGGGACGATCGGCGGCGCGCTGGCCGTCACGGTGTCGCTCGTCAGGTCACTGCGGCGCCACTTCGGCGTGCGGCCGACCGACCTCTTGGTGCCGCGCCGTGCCGATGTCCAGGCGCTCCTCGCTCGGCTCCCCCGACGGCGCACCGACTGATCCCGTTCTGGCCGTCGGTCTCAACTCACAACGGTCGGTTGCGACGGCCAGAACCAGGAGGGCGATGAACGCCAGCGAGCCGAAGGCCCACACGATCATCGGCGGAGGACCTGACGGCCACCACCATCCTCGGTTGTTGTTCAGGTTGAACCCGAGGCGTTCCGCGCCCCACACGTATCGCCGCATGTTGGTGTGCAGCGCGGCGAGCTGGGCCAGCCCGACGGCGATCACGATCAGCGCCGTCTGGAAGCGGCTCAGCAACGGCTCGCGGCGAAGCGCGTCACCGCCGAGGATGGCGATCGCCGGGACCACGGCGATGATCGGCAGCAGGTAGCGCGGCTGGAAGTCCTCGGGGATGACGCTGCCGTCGCCGGCCAGCGCGTAGAGCGGGACGACGGTGATGCCGATGAGGATGATGCCAAGGGCGGCCAGCCCGCCGGCCGACGGCCGGCGCAGCGCGAGGAAGATGACGGCCACGAACGCGCCGACCATGCCGACCGCGACGATCGACGGCATCACCGTGTCCGACCACCCGAGCGGGAACGTGCCGAGCGAGCCGGTCCACAGCAGCGGCAGCTCCGTGAGGTTCTCGAAGATGACCTGCCGGAAAGGACGCGGGTTGGGTGCGAAGCTGAGCCCCTCCGAGGCGAAGTCGCCGGTGAACAACACGACGGCGACGGCGCTCACGACGACGATGGCTCCCGGCAGCACCAGCCGGCGCGACCAGGGCCGTCTCCACGGTTCGGTCACCAACACGACGGCCGCCATCGCGACGCTGAGCCAGATCCCAGCGTCCGATCGTGACATGAGCGCGGCGCCCGCGCCGATCACGGCGAGGACGCCGCCGGCAACGCTTCGACGTCGACCGGCCGAAGTGAGGAACGTGGTCGTTGCGCACGCTGCGGCGAACGTCCCGGCAACCGTCAGGCCGCTCGGGTTGGTGGACGCGAAGACGAAGAGACCGAGCGGGACGACGCTGACCACGAGTGAGAGCAGGAAGGCCCGGCGGATGCGGCCGTCGGCCACGGCCAAGCCGGCGGCGATCAACCCGCAGCACAGCACCCAGGACCACAGCCGCATCGCGAGCACCGAAACGGCCGGCCGATCCGAGACGAGCGGCGCCATCAGGTCGTAGAACCCGCCCGGGTAGTAGTCGAAGTTCGCCCGTGACCGGAACAGGCCGGGCTGGTCGGCGGCCGACGTCGCGCACCCGGCAGACTCGCTCGGGCGCATGATGAAGCAATCCAGCGTCTCGCGGGCGACCGGCGCAGGCACGTCGACCCGCCGGTCGTAGAAGCCGGGTGTGGGGGGTCCCTCGACGCAGCCCGCCGCCGGCGCCAGGTCGCTGCACCAGATGCTGCCGAGGTGGAAGTCGTCGTCGGGACTCGAGCCGACCGGCGACGACAACGCCCACGCCGCCCCGACGATGACGGTGAGGACCGGGATCGCAATCGCCGCGCCGACCCGGCGGCGGCCCCACGACGACGACACGTGACGAGTGTCGCCGACCGGCACCCGGTCGACGCGCCACCGTCGGAGTCGGCTGGCAAACTGCCTGGTCGTGACGGCGGTGATCGAGGGCCAGTCGACACCCGCCCAGCAAACGCCGCCGGGTCGCCGTCCGACCCCGGCGACGCTCCTGCTGATCGCCGGCCTGCTCCCGGCCGTCGTCGTGTACGGGCTGAACTGGCGACGCGGGCACTTCCTCGACGATGCCTGGTACGACGCACTGTCCAGGCGGGAGCTCCTCGAGGTCATCGGGATCCAGCGGACCCGCCCGCTCGGCAACCTCCTGGTCGGTGTCACCTACATGATCGGCGAGCCCGCCGGTCGGCTGCTCAGCGCCGTGATCCTCGGCGCCGTCGCGGCCCTCGCCGGTTTGCTCGTCTGGCGAACGTGCCGGAGCCGGATCGGCGCGGTGGTCGCTGCACTGCTCGTCGTCTACCCAGCGCTGGACTTCGAATCGGCGCTGTTCTGGTACGCCGCCGTCCTGTACCCGGCTGGTGCGGCGTTCGGGCTGGCCGCTGGACACTGCTTCCTGTCGGCACTGCGAGCTCCTGACCGTCGATCGGCCGTGATCAACGGCGTGGCCAGCGCAGCGCTGTTCGCGGGCGGGCTGGCGTGCACGGAGGTGGCGATCAACTTCCTGGTGCTGGTGCCGGGCCTCTACCTCGTCGAGCGCGTCGGGCGCGGCAGCCGCGATCCCCGGCTCAGGGGCCGGCTGCTCGCTGCCGGTGGCGGGTCGATCGCCGCCGTCGGCGCCCTGAGCGCGTTCCTGTACCTCCCCGACAACGAGTACACCTCGGGCCGGGGCGAGCTGATCCTCAACCCCCTCGAAGCGGCCGATCGGGTGTTCAGCGTCTGGTTGCCGCAGCTCCAGGACCTGGTGTTCAGCCGCACCCGACTCGACATCCACGCCGAGGCGCTGGCGCTCGGCGTCGACGACCTGCGCCGACCGCTCGTGCTCGCGGTGTTCGTCGCCGCCGTCGCCCTGGGCGGGTTGGCGATCGCCTCGCTGCGGCGCGACCGACCAGCACCAGCGATGCCGGCGGCGCGCCGTTGCGCCGCCGTCCTCGGCGCGACCGGCGCCGCGCTGGTCGTGCTCGCCGCCATCTTCCCGGCCGCCTTGCTCAGCCGCCAGGCTCCCGTGACCAGGCTGCTGTTCTCCTCGTGGGTGGGCCTGGCGCTCCTCGGCGGTGCCGTCGTTGCGGCCATCGAAGCATCGGGCCGCCGCCGCTGGCTCGCCGTGGCCGCCACCGCCACGATGGCGGTCGTCCTGCTGTTGGCACTGACCCTCAACGGCTACGGCGAGTTGTTCCGGCGCCGCGACGTCCGCAACGACGCCCAGGTCGCCAACTGGGCCACCGTGCTCGAAGCGGCCGAGCCGCTGCCGGGCGACGTCCGGGCCGTCACGTTCTTCGGTCGCGACCAGCTCCTCGACGAACCCGGCGCAGTCGACAACACCTTCGCCGGCATCACGGAACTGCCGTGGGTGATGAGCATCAAGCTCGGCGAGTTCCGGGGCAACAACGCCGTCGGCGCGCCGGGTGGGCACCCGTCCGTGCCGGTGTGCCTGGAGCTCACCGCCGACCCCGACGTGTTGCGCGTCACGACGTACTTCATCGACGAGCTGACGCCCACTGCGTCGCTGCTGCCCGCCGAGCTGTACGACGACCGGCTCGTCGTCGTCGACGAGATCCAGTTCGGGTCCACCGTCGTGCGCTTCCCCCTCGCCCAGCGGGTACCGCCCGAGCGCTTCGAACGGGTCAAGCTGCGCACGGACGGGGATCGCCTGTGCCGTTCGTTCGGACAGACCGTGGACTGATATCGGGGACTCCTCGCCGTTCCGCTCGAAATCTGGGCGCGGAGGTTCTCAAGATCGGGAACGTCCGCGCCCAGATGCCGGTTTGAGACGCTCCGCGCCCAGATTGCGGCTACGGCTGATCTCGATCGACCGTGTGCCGATCGGGGTCCTGGGCCGCCACCACCTCGTCCAGCCGCATGTTGACGATGGCGATCTCCTCCGCCAGCTCCCGGGTCTCCTCCTCGACCCGGGAGAGCTCCCACGACAGGTGCACGGTGACGCCGAGCAGCAGCGTGAGGGCGATGAAGAACAGGAAGTTGGACGGCACTTCGAAGCCGAGCGCCTCGGACACCGTGGTCAGCAGACCGGGCGCGATGACGAGGACCAGCACGCCCAGGCCGACGACCAGCCACAGCGCGGCGTACTTCTCCTTCAGCTGGCGGCGCCGGAGGAGCTCGATCATCAGGCCGAGGATGAGCACCGCGCCGATGAGGGCCGTGAGGTAGTCGGTCATGTGAGAACCTCACCGTGGCCGGTGACGTTGCGCCGGAGCGCAGCGGGCGCTCGGCCATGACCGAAAAGACCGCAACGATGGTTCGCTCGCTCGAAGACTCGCTCCCTCACTGGACCGCCGCCGCACGGTCGTCGTCGGCGCCGATGTAGTCCGGCCACCGACGGATCGTCGAGAGCGCCAGCGCGAACGCCGCCCGCACCAGGTAGGCCGTCGATCTCAAGCCGTTCTGGCTCGGCGCCCCGCCCTGGCGTAGTCGCATCTGCACGGCGACCTGCTCGACACGCAACCCGCATCGCAAGGCGATCACCACGGACTCCACCGTGTCACCGAGGTACTCGGCCGGGTAGTGGCGCGAGTACAGCCGGATCGCCCGCTCGTTGCTGGCCCGGAACCCGGACGTCGTGTCGGTCAGCCTGGTCTTGGCCACGCGTGACAGCACGCGGGCGAGCAACGCCATCGCCCATCGGCGGGGACCGCGCACTGGGTAGTGGTCGCCGTCGGAGAATCGAGCTCCGATGACGACATCGGCCGATCCGGCTGGTGACGACCCGTTCGCCGACGTCCCCGAGGTGTCGAGGCGCTCGAGCAAGTCAGGGATGTGGCGCGGATCGTGCTGGCCGTCGGCGTCGACCTGGACGACCACCTCGAAGCCCGCTCGCCGGGCGTACTTGAAGCCCGCCCGCATGGCGCCGCCGACACCGAGGTTGATCGGCACCACCAGCACCTTCGCTCCGGCGGCGCGCGCCGCCGCGCGGTGTCGTCCGTCGAGCCGTCGTCGACGACGAGGACCTGCGCAGCGGGGACAGCTCCGAGGACTTCTCGCACCGAGTCAGCCACGCATGCCGCCTCGTTGCGGGCGGGCATCACGACGAGCAGGCGCGAAGCTTCGTCAGCACACGCCACGACCGCCGACAGTACAAGCCGGCTGGCGCTCTTCCGAGGGCTCCCGACCTGGACGGCCGGAGGCGCCGACCTCGGCGATCACACGTCGACGGTGTCTCGGCTCGTTCGTCCGCAAACCACCAGGACGTAGGCGGCGACGGCGGCGAACGCCAACGATCCGACGATCCAGACGAACCGAGGGCCCGGCCCGCTCGCCCACCACCACTCCGTCCCCCGATCGAGGTCGAAGTCGCGCACGTCGACGCCGGTGACGAATCGCCGGATCGTGACCTGCAGCGCCGCACTGTGGGCGACCGGGACGGCGATGGCGAGCAGGATCCGCTGCGATCTCGTGAACAGGTCGGCCGTGGCGTCGGTCCGTTGCAGCAGCGCCACGGCCAGCAGCACCAGCAGCATCGGCAGGATGTAGCGAGGTTGGACGTCCTCGCCGACGAACTCCTCGCCCGCCATCACGACGGCGAACGGGATCACGGTCACCGCCCCGGCGGCGATGGCGAGGGCGATCCACTTCTCACGCCAGGTGTCGGCGAGGCCGCGGAACAGCGCGGCGCCGACGACTGCGACCATCGTGCCCGATACCAGGGGCGGCATGGGGATCTCCCCCCAGCCGAGCCCCCACGTGCCCGCCGGACCCGTCCACAGCAGGGGCAGCCCAATGATGTTCTCGAACAGCAGCTCGGAGGTCCCGCGATCGAACTCCGCCAGCTCGAGCCCCTCCGTGGCGACGTCCGTCGCACCCGACACGAGCACCGCCACGATGCTCACCAGGGCCGCGGCACCAGGGAGGGCGAACAACGGCCGGTTGGCGCGCAGCCGGCGCCACGACAGCGCGACGACCACGGCACTCGATGCGGCGATCCACACCGCGCCGTCACGGCGCGACATCAACGCGAACACGACCCCGAGTACGGCGATCGCGATCGCCGCCCAGCGCCGCCATCCCGGATCCAGCTCCACGGCGGCCAGCGCCGCACCGGCGAAGCCGAACACGCCGGCGATGGTCATGCCGCTCGGGTTGTTCGAGGCGAACAGGAAGATGGCAAGCGGCACCGACCCGATGACGGCGGCCAGCGCGAAGCTGCGTCGCAGGCGCCCGGGCGCGACGAGAACGGTCGTCGCCATCAGCCCGATGGCCAAGATCCACGCCACCACCCGCATTCCCAGCACCGAAGCCTCCGGGCGGTCCGTGACGAGGAAGCCGAACAAGGCGTGGTACCCGCCCGGGTACGAGTCGTCGTCGGCACGCGACACCGTCGGTACGTCCCACTGCTCGCGTGGTGGTTGGCACGTCGCGGCGATCCGAGCGTCGGCGTAGTAGCAGTCCACCCAGTTCTGGGCAATCGCTCGGGGTACCACCACCTCGGCCTGGTTGGGAAACGGTCGCCTGCCAGTGTCGGTGCACTGGTCGTCCGGGGCCGGGGCGCTGCACCAGATCGTGCCGAGGTGGAAGTCGTCGTCCGGGCTGGCGCCCATCGGCGAGGCGAGCGACCAGCACGCTCCGACCACGAGCAGGCCGACGGCGAGAGCACCGCCAGTCAGCAAGCGTCGACACGGGGGGCTGATCGTGACGTTGGCGCTCATCGTGCGTGCGTGAGGCGGCCTTCGAAGAGGCGCCGAGCGCAGACTGGCACAATTGCACTCGACCCGGACGACAACCCAGGACACACGTGCACATCGAACCCCTCAGCATCTCCGGCGCGCTGCGCATCACGCCCGTCCAGCATCGCGACGATCGGGGCAGCTTCCTCGAGTGGTTCCGCGGGGACCGGTTCCGCGACGCGACGGGCCACGACTTCCACCTGGCGCAGGCGAACTGCTCCATCTCTGCGGCCGGGGTCCTGCGCGGGATCCACTACACCGACGTGCCTCCCGGCCAGGCCAAGTGGGTCACGTGCATCGCCGGCGCCGTGTTCGACGTGGTCGTCGACCTGCGCGTCGGCTCACCGACGTTCGGTCGCTGGGACGCCGTGTTGCTCGACGATGTCGATCGGCGCGCCGTGTACCTGAGCGAGGGCCTTGGCCACGCCTTCCTCGCCCTCGCCGACGGCACCGCGCTCGATCTACGCGTGTTCGAGCGTGTATGAGCCGTCGCGCGACCGGGAGATCGACCCCTTGGACCCGGATCTGGCCATCGGCTGGCCCACGCAGCTGCGTGATGGCTCGCCGGTCGACGTCGTGCTGTCGGCGAAGGATCGCGCCGCTCCGGGCCTCGCCGCGACGCAGGCGGCGAACCTGCTCCCGCGGTACGACGTCGTGCGGAGCCACCTCGATCCCGTCACGTGACCGCTGCGTCATGCCGGGGCGCGTCCCTGAGGCCGTCGCGGGAGCCATGACGCGGCTCGGTGCGCGAGGTCCGTCAGGCCCGGGCGCTGCCGTTCGAGCCACAGCTCCTGGCCGGGCTCGAACGCGGGGCTTCCGTACGGGTCAGCGCGCAGCACGTGCCCCCATCGGGCTTCGAGCAGCTGCACCTCCGATGGCGTTGCCGTCGGATCACGCGACTGGGACTCGAAGTGGTAGAGCGTCGCCTCCGGCGTCCACACGGTGCGTTTCCCGAGCATCGCCGCGCGCAGGCAGTAGTCGATGTCGTTGAAGGCCACGGCGAACTCGCTGGAGAGCCCGCCAAGTTCGTCCCACACGGCACGTGGCGTCGCCAGGCAGGCCCCCGTGACGGCACTCACCTCGCGAGCCACCCGCAGCAGGTCGAACGGTCCGGGGTAGTCGCCGGCGAACCCGGCGAAGACGTGCCGGGGATGGACGTTGAGCAGGATCCCACCGTGCTGCAGCGTCCCGTCGGCGTGGAGCAGTCGTGCCCCGACCACACCGACATCGGGCTCGGCGAAGTAGCCGACCATCGCCGACAGCCACTCGGGCTGTTCGACGAGCACGTCGTCGTTGAGGAGCACGACGTGCTCGCCCTGTGACGCCGCAACCCCGGCGTTGCAACGAGCCGAGAAGTCGAAGGGACCATCACCGTCGACGAGCACGACCGGCATCGCCGCGAGGCTCGTCCGGATCGCCGATGGGGTGGCGGGGTCGACCACCACGACGACCTCGAACCGGGGGTGCCGGGTCTCGGCCAGCACGGATCGCACGGCATCGACCACGAGGGCCCGGGCCACCCCCCACACGACCCTCGTCGCGCCCGCCGTCGGCACGACGATGCTCACGGATGTGTCGGGGGCCCGCCGGCGGACGGCGAGCGAGCTCCCGCGTCGCCAGACGTCGGCCGGGATGTGCTGGCGCGCGAGGTGCTGCTCGACTGCCTCGACGCTCACGGGGCGCAGCGCGGCGTCGACCGATTCGGCGCCGTCGATCTGGCGGTGGTACAGCGCCTGTGGCAGGTGCAGCGTCCGTCGAGCCCGCTCGGCGACGCGCAGGCTGAGGTCGTGACGGCCGGTGTCGCCCAGTCGGGAGCGCACGCCCCCGAGATCGACCGCCAGCGACCGCCGGTACAGTGACAGCTGGCCGCAGTAGTCCTGTCCCCGCTGGCGCTCGGGGGACCAGTCCGGCTTGCGCATCACGGTCGCCGTCCCGCCGCCGTGCACCACCTCGTCGGTGTAGACGTGGTCGACATCGTCGAACCCGCCCAGCGCTCGGTCGACCGCGGCCAGCGCGTCATGGTCAAGCCACCCGTTGGGTTCGAGCCATCCCACGAGCTCGCCGGTCGCGACCCGCAACGCCGCCGAAACGTCGCTCGACCGCTTGTCGTCGACCACCTGCGCCACTCGAGGATCACCAGCCAGGACGCCGACATCCAGTCCGTCCGGCACGAGCAGCTCCCAGGAGCGGCACGTCTGGCGGAGGATCGAGCGCAGCGCACGGTCGCGCTCGGACCGGCACCAGTCACCTGTCGGGGCGACGATCGAGAATCGTGGCCGCGTCATCGAGTGATCAGCGTCCGCAAGCGCCGCCACAGCGCCGCCGCTCGGCGCCGCCGGCGCGTGCGCCGCCACACCGTGCGCTGAAGCCGCAGGATCTCCCCGCGGGCGACGCCGAGCTCGTGTTCGAGCGCGCGGGCATGGGCGATCGCCAGGTCGAGCGCCCGCCGCGGGTCGTCGACAGGCTCAGCGCTTGGTGGATCGGGTGACACCGGACTTGAGCAGGTCGTTGACGAGCTGGCGGGCCAGGCGTTCGGTTCCAGTCGCCCGGACCATTCGGACCGCGTGCGGGATCAAGCGATCAGCCGACAGACGGGCGACGCCTTCGCCGCGGACGAGCAGCGACTGGACCAGCGCGTTGCGCTTCGGTTCGAACGAGTCGGCCTCCAGCTCGACGAGCACGCGGAGGCGTTGGTTCGGCGCCAGGCGAAGCGACATCGCTTCGAGCGGCACCGTGAGCCGAAGCGTGCGCCCCTTGACCACGGCCCGATCGGCGGCGATCGTCTTGGCGCCACGGCCGACGGACACCTGCTCGAACGATGAGAACTGCTCGGTGATGGAGCCCTCGGCGTCCTGCAGTTCGACGCTGATCCGACGAAAGCGCACGATCGCGGGGCCACAGGCGACGGCGATGCGAACGGACGCCAGCCGCCGACCCTCGCCACCGATGTACACCGCGACGACGTCGCCGGCGCGCCGACCGACTGCGGTCAGCGCGACCACGGTGCGACCCGCCCCGGCGTCGGAGAGCGTCCCTGACACCGACATCGGCGACGACTCGACCTCGCCGCCGTTGAGCATGGTGACCGCCGACGCCCACAGCAGCTCGTCCATCTCCAGGACGCCGGCGAGCATCGCGCTCGCTGGGCCCCGTTCCTCGAAGATGGCCGGGACCATGGCCTCCACGGATCGCGCTCCGAGGTTGTCGTCGTGGCGCCACGTCCGGAACAGCTCGATCTCCTGGCGTGTCGGTCGGGCCGCGAAGCGCAGCAACGCCTGGCGGGCGGCGACGCGCCACACCTCGACGGCGACCGCCGGGTTCCGACCGCCACCCTGTCGCTCGTGCCCTGCCCACTCGTCGAGGAAGGAGCGGGCGCCGTCCTGGACGCGGGCGATGGCGTTCCACTGGTTCGCCTCGATGTCGTCGTGAGCCCGCTCCGGGACTCCGTTGTCGTCGTACCGCATGATCGAGCCACCTCGCGCCAGGCAGCTCTGCTCGATGAGCTCCGGGTTGCGGAAGATCGGATCCAGCTCGTCGGGCGCACCGAGATGGGCGATGAACCCCTCGATGCGGTTCGTCGCGCTCGAGATTCCGTTGGGCACCGGCGTTCGTCGCCAGGTAGAAGCCGCGCAGCACGCCGGCGAACCCGACGCCGGCCAACGCCGACGAGAGGGACCGCTGGATCGATCCGGCCCAGCCGAGATCGACGACGCCGATCTGATCGGTGTCGACGTCGACGGCCGACTCGAGGTAGCGAGTCACGCCGCCGCGCCGACGCTCCAGCTCGACCTGCGCCGCCTTCATCAACGTCTCGTCGGCATCGAGCAACCGGAACAGCTCGCCGGCGTCGAGGCGCGAGACCCGCCGGTCCGGCGTCCAACCCGGGACATCGCCTGGTTGCAGGCCGAGCGCCTCGACGATCTCGTCGGCGCGACGGGGTCGCCGGCCGTACAACAGGTCGGCGAGGTAGGTGACGTTGACGTGCTCGGACCGCCCCGGTGCCAGCGCAGCGCGTGAGACGTCAAGCACGGTCGTCTCGAGCTCCTGGCCCCGCGTCTCGGCGACCCGCTGGACGAACTCGGCCAGGGCCGGACCTTCGCGCTGGAAGAGGTAGAGGCGGCGCAAGTCGAGCTCGGCGCAGCGGGTGCAGACCCAGTTGGCGAAACCGACGAGCGCAGGTCCGTACACGAGCCGGCCGAACCGCTCGAACCCCGTGAGCGCCCGCGTGGTGACGTCGGCGAGATCGTCGGGTGGGATCAGCCGTGCCCGCAATGCCGTGATCCCGGCATCGCCGGCGGTCATCTCGCCGCCGACGGCGCAGACCCGCATCGGGAGCGACTCCGTTCCGGTCTCCTCGACGGTGAGTGCGATCGCCTCGTCGCGAGCGACGGGCCACCGGACAGCGCGCCCGCCGAGCTCCTTGACCGGGGTCAGGTCGGCGTCTGGCAGATCGCCGACGTGGAGGAGACGGGCGGGGTGCAGATCGAGCTCCTTGATCAGCACCTCGAAGAGACCACAGGACTTGGAGAGACCGAACCCGCTCGAGACGAACGCGCGCTCGAAGGCGCCATCGGGGTAGCCGGCGCCAGTGACCAGCCCCATGATGTCCGCCGCCGACAGGTAGCTGTCCGAGACCAGCACCATCCGTCGGCCGGCGGCGGCGAGCTCACCGACGAGCGCCAGCAACTCGCGGTCGGCGACCAGCGCATCGGCCTCGGCAGCCAGCTCAGCCGTGCGGAGGTCGTCCATGAGCGCTGGATCGCCGGTGTCCCAACCGAGCGCCAAGGCCAGCTGCACGTGCACCTGGCGGAGCGTGACCTCCTGCGCGTCGAGCTCCTCGGTGACCAGCTCTCGGGCGGCGGCTTCGGCCGCTCGCCGGGCGGTCGCGAACGCCGAGCCGTCGATCGCCGGGAGGCGGAGGCCGAGCCGGGCGGCGGCGCTCGGGATGTCGTGGAACACCTCGATCGGGCGTGGGTAGCGCCGCCAGAGCAACGTGTCGAAGACGTCGAACGACACCACGCCTTCGTGATCGTCGAGCACCGCGCGCATCGCCGCAGTACGAACGAACGACATGGGGTTGATCCTCCTCGGAGCGTTGGTCGACGCCGGCCCTCGTCGAGTCGGTCCCGCTGGCTTGCGGCCGTGCTCGGCCGAGCCGATGCGGGTGCCGGGTGAGCATACTGACGCCGGTCTTCGACCCGCCGGCGTTCGTCCGCTTCGCTGTGCAGCGCGTCGGTGCTGTGGCAACGACGGCCACGAATCGGCGAACGGTGCGGCGCCGGCAGCTCAGATGGCGGCGCCGACCGCCAGCCCCGACAACCGACGGCGGGCGCTCGAGCTGACCGACCTCGGCGCGCTCAGCCACGGCGCAGCGGGGGGCGAACATATAATTAATTATTCGTACGTATTGCGCTTACTAGCAAACACATATACGATAGGCGCATGCTCGAGGTGGACGCCGTGCGGGTGGAGGAGCAGCTGTCCGCCGTGACCGGCCATCTCAACGCTGCCCACGTGGCGCTGGTCGAGGTGGCCGGCGACGCCGTGGCGACCGGGGCGTGGGCGGTGGCGGGGATCCGTACCCCGTGCCAGTGGTTGTGTTGGCAGGCCGGGATCGCTGCGGGCACGGCCCGCAAGGTGTTGGCGGTGGCGGCGGCCCGGGCCACGCATCCGGTGATCAGCGGGGTGTTCGCCGAGGGACGGTTGTCGTTGGATCAGGCCGCGGTGGCGGTGACGGCACCGGCGCATGTCGACGCTCAGATCGCCGAGTTGGCGGTCGTGTCGACGGTCGCCCAGCTTCATGTGGCGGTGCGTGTCGCCACCCCGGCACCCGAACCCGATGCCCCTGACGCGCCGGGCGAGTCGGTCGCCAAGTGGTTCGACGACGACGGCCGGTGGCATCTCGCCGCCGAGCTCGACTCGGATCGGGGACGCCTCGTCGACGCTGCGTTGGGTGAGGCCCGCGACCGACTGTTCCGCCACGGCCACCTCGACGTGACGTGGGCCGACGCTTTGGTCGATCTCGCTGAGCGGTCGCTCGATCAGGCGCCGCTGACACGGCGGGAACGGTTCCGGGTCAACTTGTTCCTCGATCCGGGCGCCGACATCGCGGCGTCGTGGGGCCCTCCCGTTCTGTCCGTCGCAAACGACCGATCCCAACCTGTTGCGACGGACAGTTGGGTCGATCCGAATGGAATCGCCAGCGATGCGGTCAACTGTCCGTCGCAACAGGCATGGAACAGTCGTTTGCGACGGACAGAACGGGTGATGCCGTGGTGTGGGGCCCGTCACGGGTTGGAGATCCATCACCTCGTGCACCGCGAGGACGGCGGACCGACAGCGACGTGGAACCTCGTCACGCTGTGCCGGCACTGCCACCGCCAACACCACGTCGGCAAGTTCGGCATCGCCGGCGACGCCGACCAGCCCGACGGGCTGAGCTTCACCGATCAACACGGACGACCCATCGACCCAGCCGCCCGACCCCGACCACCATCGGGACCGCCGCTCGAACCCGTCCAGCCCTACCAGCACCCCCTCGGCGAACGCGCCGACTGGCGCTGGCTGCACTTCCCCGACCCACCCCCACGCGCCGCCTGATCTCGAGCCCCATCCCCGAGCCTCGATCTGGACGGAGAAGGCGAGGACGTCGGGCTTGGCGTTGTCCAGCAGTGCGCCGATCTTGGGGAAGCGGTCGGCGAGCTGATCACGGACCTGGTCCCAGGTGGCGTCGACGGTGGCGGCGCTTGTCGGCGTGGCTTCGAATGTGTCGAGCCGGCGCGAGGCTGCGTCCTCTTTGGTCTCTCGGCACGCCGGCGGGCGAAGTCGACGATTTCCACGCATCTCACGCAGCGTTCCTGGCCGCAGACGCGTTCAAGGCGCACGATGGTGAGGGCGAACCTGCGAACCGTGCAGGCCACATCGGCCGGGGAGCGCGATGTGACTGAGTTGGTGCCGAGCTTCGAGCACTTCTACGAATCCACGAGCCGGCGCCTGTTCACCGCCCTCTGCCTCGTCACCGGTGACCGCGACGAAGCCGAGGAGATCGCGCAGGAGGCGTTCGTCCGCGTGTTCGAGCGTTGGGACCGCGTCGGCGAGGTCGACGATCCAACCGGCTACCTGTTCCGGGTGTCGATGAACGTGTTCCGCGGCCGCTATCGGCGAGCCGCGCTCGCCGTGAGGCGGGCGCTGCTCCTCGCCCCGCGTGCCTCCGACGACCTTGCGGCCGTCGACACCCATGACGCGGTCGTCCGGCTGCTGCGAGGGTTGGACCCCAAGCAACGAGCGGCCGTGGTGCTGACGGCGATCCTCGACTACCCGGCTGAGGAGGCGGGCCGGATGCTCGGCATCGGCGCGTCATCGGTCCGCTCACTCACCACTCGTGCTCGCGCCGAGATGAAAGCAAAAGGTGGTGCATCCCTATGACCGGTGACCGGTTTGACGAGTTGGAGCGTTTCACGCCGTTGTTCGAGGCACCGGAGTCCTCGTTCGAAGAGTTCTTGCACCGACGTGATCGCAAGCGCCGCTCCCAGCGCATCGTCGCCGCCATTACCGGCACAGCGGTCGTCGTGGCGTTCGTTTCGGTGCTCGCTGTGGTCGTGTCATCGCGCGACGCACCCACCGACCTGGCCACCTCGCCGGCCCCAGCCGGGAGCGGTCTGATCGCCTTCGTCGGCACCTCCGGCGAGTCCCGAGCCGAATCCGACGCCGAGATCTATGTGGTCGCCCCGGACGGGACCGGGTTGCGGGCGCTGACGTCGACCCCCGGCGTGTCCGAGATGGCTCCGGCGTGGTCGCGCGATGGGACACGTCTGGCGTTTCTGCGCGACGTGCGGACGGGCGGCGGTGAGCTGGTGATCGTCGATCCCTCGACCGGCGAGGAGACGTTCTCCGCAGACCTCCCGATCCCGCCCGTTTCGGACGTCTTCGGCCCGCCCGAGTGGTCTCCCGACGGTCGCCGCATCGTCCTCGGAGTCCTCAATTGGGGATCCTTTCTCATCGTCGACCTCGAGACCAGCACCTGGACCACGTCCAAGGAAGGCGACGGTGGTTTTTGGGGATGGTCGCCCGACGGCAGGTGGTTCCTCATGAACCCGAGTGGCCAGCTGCTCCTCGTTCCGGCAGACCTCCTCGGCACGACGGATCGGGACGACGTCTCCGAGCTCCCGGGTGTTCTGCCACTACCCGTCGAGCTCGAGGGAGGCCCCCGTGTGACGTGGATGCCCGACAGCTCAGCCGTGGCGATCGGCCTGGCTGACAGCTCGATCGACGTCGTCACGATCGCCGATGGCGAGCGCCGCAGGCTGATCGAGGACGGAGTTGCACCGTCGTGGTCGCCCGACGGGAGCCAGATCGCCTATCTGCGCTGCCTCGAGGTGCCCGACCCCGCGATGCTGCCGCACGACACGGTGCCGGCAGACATGGCGGGCGTCGCTCCGATGCAGCCCGGCAACTCGGTCTGGGTCGCGGCGGCCGATGGAACCGGCGCTCGGCCGGTCGCAACGTCGCTCGTTCCGCCGATCTGGTCACCCGGCGGCCGCATGCTGATCGTCGTGGGCGAAGATGGACTGTTCACGGTGCGTCCCGACGGCACCGGCATGACGCGGCTGACCCGGGTCATGACGCCCACGAAGGAAGGTCCCGGCTCCGGCACCAAATGTGGAGCGGAATTCTTCGCTCCCGTCTGGCAGCCGGTGCCCCCCTCCGCCGAGGTCGGCGCCGAAGCGGCCGAAACCGACGCCACGGAGACGATGCTGGCCCCAGTCGCCACCGAAGCGCCCGTCGAGACGACGCCATCCGACCCACCTGAGCCGCCGGTCACGGTCAACACGCCCGCCAGCGAGGTGAGCGGTTGGCTGGGCGAGCGTTCCGATGAGGTCGCCTTCGTCGTGAGCAGCACCGCACCGTCCTACTGGCGGTTGGCTGCGCTGTCCGCGTTCGACGGCACGACGTGGGGAGTGCGCGACCTCCCGCTCAGTGACACCGGAGGACCGTTGCCAGCGGGTGTCGAGCCGGGCGTGGACGGCGAGCCGGTCACGCAGACGTTCGAGATCACCGGTCTCGACGGACAGTTGTTGCCGACAGCCTTCGCCCCGGTGCGGGTGGCAGTGGGTGGCTCGGACGGCATCTTCTTCGAGGCTGAGGGGTCCACCCTGGTCACGACGTCCGAAACAACGGTTGGTCTTGAGTACACCGTCGAGTCCCTGATGCCCCGCTACGACGTCGCCGACCTCCGGGCCGCCAACGCGGCGCCATCGGGGAGTCGCGCCGAACGCCATCTCGCGCTCCCCGCCGACTTCCCGGTCGAGTTGGCGGAGCAGGCCCGCTCGGTGGCCGCCGGGGCGACGACTCGATATGACCAGGCCATCGCGCTGCAGAACTGGTTCCGCGACTTCACCTACGACGTGTCGTTCAGCGCTGGCCACAGCCAGGACGCGATGGTTCAGTTCGTCGCCGAGCGGCGTGGCTACTGCGAGCAGTTCGCCGGCACCTTCGCCGCTTTCGCCCGGCTACTCGGGTTGCCGTCACGGATCGCAGTCGGGTTCACCCCCGGCGAGCAAGGCTCCGACGGCCGCTACCACGTGAGGGGCGAGCATGCCCACAGCTGGCCAGAGATCTACTTCGAAGGCGTCGGCTGGGTACCGTTCGAGCCCACCCCTGGGCGGGGAATCCCCGGCGCCGAGCAGTACACCGGCGTCCCCGCCGCCCAATCGGACAACGACGACTCGTCGCGGACGACAAGCACGGCGCACCGTGAGCGGCGACGGCCTTCGCCGCCTACGCGGACCTGCCAGACCCACCGCTGCTGACCGTCCGGCAATGCGTGATCTCAAGCTCCCTGAGCGGCGACGGGAACCCATCGAGCCTGCGCCGCCGACGTGACCAGATCGACCCGCATGGTGCTGGCGCGATGACCGAGGAAGGGATCTGTCCACTCTGTGTCGGGCGACCGGACGACGTCATCGTCGAGCTGGACGCCGCGTGGATCGTGGCGCCCCGGCGTGCGCCGTTGCCTGGATACGTCGGCGTGGTGGCGAGGTCGCACGCTGGTGAGCCCTTCGAACTCGGCGGACTCGAGCGGCGGCGCTTCTGGAACGAGATCCTGATCGCCGCGATGGCCCTACGTGACGCGTCGGGAGCGATGGCGATCACCTACGAGATCGACGGTCAAACTCGCCCGCATGTGAGCGCGCACGTGTACGCAAGGTTTCCCGGTGACCCGTTCACGGGTCGGCCGATCGATGCCGATGCACTCCTGATCGAGCGCTCCTCGGATGAGATCGAACGTCTGGCCACGGCGATCAGCGAGGCAGCAGGTTCGTCGCCTCCGCCGGCATCGACCGAGCGTGACGCACCGGCCGCCTACGACGACATGGCGGCGTGGTATGACGAGCAGTGCATCGACGGCTTCTACAACGCCCACTACGACCGTCCCGCAGTGTTGGCGTTGATCGGGGCGGTCGAGGGCCAGCGCATCCTCGACGTCGGCTGCGGGGGTGGCCACTATCTGGCCGCGTTGCGGGACGCGGGAGCGCGTGTCGTGGGCGTGGACGGGAGTGTCGAGCTCCTCGCTCGCGCTCGCGCCCGGCTCGGCGACGGAGTGCAGCTGGTCGCTTGCGACCTCAACGAATCGCTGCCGATGTTCGATGACGGCTCCTTCGACGGCGTCCTGCTCGCACTCGTGTATCACCACATCGATGATCGCGCCGGGCTCCTGGTGGAGCTACGCCGCGTCCTCCGGCCAGGTGGGTGGATGGTGCTTTCCACCAGCCACCCGGTCTCCGACTGGTTTCAGAGCGGTGGCAGCTACTTCGTGGTCGAGAAGGTCGCCGCGGTCATGGACCAGCGAGGTGCGCGCCGAGAGATCCCTTTCTGGCGAATGCCGCTCACCGTTCTGCTTGACGAGATCCTCAGCGCAGGGTTTTGGCTTGAACGGCTGGTCGAGCACGTGCCGCCACCGCACAGCCGAGAGATCGATGTCCGGCTCTACCAACGACTCATCAACGAGCCCGCCTTCCTCGCGCTGCGACTTCGACGAGGATGAGGAGACGTGGCGGCCAATGCGACGAAGTCGGCGACCAGGCAACACGCGGCGGTGGAACAGATGGACCGGTCGGGCGCCGATCAGCCGGCGATTGACGCACGCTGATTATCGCGTCAATGGGCGGCGTTACCGGCCCAACTGCGCGCGGCTCGACCGCGCCGAGTGCCCGTAAACGCCGGGTTGCGACGGTCGCCATCGCCCAGGTCCATCGCCGTGAGAGTCCTGCCGGGTGACCGCTGGTGACCGTCCGTGGGCGGATCACAGCGGTCGCCAACACTCCCGTCGGGTGCAGGTGAACACCATGGTGCTGCGCAGCCGGCACGCGGTCGTCGTGTTCGACACCGGAGTCCGTTCGGCCTGCCGCTGGATCAGATCGCCGTGCCAACAATCCCACCGCCTGCTGTACCGGTCGGCGCGCAACGCCGTCGTCGACCACGACCGCACCGGCCACGCCCAAGCCCGCCGCCCGACGGCGCGAGGATCTCTTCGATGCTTCTGGGCATTGCAGGCACCTGACGTACTTGGGACGGGCAGCCGTCGCGTGCACGATCAGCGGCCCGTCACCGTGTCGACGACACCCGATCGAGCGCAAGTTGGGTTGTGCGGCCGCCGGGCGCGCCGAACTCGCCCTGCCGCGTCGAGAGCATCGTCAGCGGCCGAGTCGATCGGCGACACGACGGGCCGCCGTCCGCGCTCTGGCGACGAGGACGTCGAGGGCGCCACCACGGGCGTCCGCGCTCCGGGGCCGCAGGAGCGTGCAGCAGCCGGTTCACTCGGCGGCTCGGTCCGCTGGTCGTGCCACCCGGGCGGAGCCAGCGGGTAGCGGCCCGACAGGTCCTCGCGCCGCGCCGCGTTGAAGGCCGTCGCGGCCGCGCGATCATCGGCACCCCTCGGCTTGCGCAACACGACGTTCAACACCGATCGGGCGAAGGCGCAGGGCACGGCGATCGACTCGGCGAGCATGTACTGCAGCAGCAAGAGCTCGTCGAGGTAGATGCCGAACCACGACGTGATCTCGTCCTCGTAGCCGTCGGCGATCACGATCTCCTCGAGCGGCTCGTCGAGCGCGGCGAGGAACTCGTGGAAGCTGGCGCCGAGGCCGAAGCGGACCCGTCCGATGCTTGCGTCGACCGGGTTCGGATTGGCGGCGGCGCGGCCGACGACATCGCGATAGGCCGCCCGGGGCGAGAGATCGACGAGGCGGAAGGCGAGCTCGTCGGGGAGCAGGTGCAGGAAGTCGACCTCGGAGCTGTGCCGGTCGCGATAGGCCAACCGGTTCGGCGTTTCGATGATGGCGATCGCTCCTCCGGGAGGCAGCGCGTTCCACAGGGAGGTGAGCGTCAGCAGCCGTTCGGTGACGGTGAGGTGCTCCAACACCGCGTAGAGCACGAACACGTCGGCGTCGGTGACGGCCAGGGCAGCGGCCAGGATCTCGTCGGGCGGGCAGGTGCGGAACTCGACGTTCGTCACGTCGTGAGCGACGGCTCGTGCCCGTGCTGCGTCGACCGACGGCTGATCGACGTCGACCGCCACCACCCACTGGCAATGCTCGGCCATGGCGACCGTGCTCGACCCGGTCCCGCAGCCGATCTCGACGATGCGGGCGCGCGACAGGTCGATGGCGCGGTCGAGCCACGGCACGCCATGGCGGCGGGAGTCCAGGTACCGATCCACCAGCGCCACCGTCATGCCCTGCTTGCCCTCGGGAGTTTCCCGAAAGGCCGCGTCCCACTCACTGAAGACCAGCTCACGGAACGTCGGCATCAGCCGTTCGGTGATCACGGCACGTGCGGCGTCGTCGTCGAGATCCCGAATCATCATGTCGATCGCCTGCCCCTCATGACCGCTCGACTCGCAGCGAGTCCAGCCGGGCGCCCGACCGTGTCCCCTGCCGCGCCTCGACGCGCACGGATCGGAGATCGTTGTTGAAGCTGCCGTGGACCGGTCGGCGGGGCACGCAGACCAGCCGCAGCACGCTCTGGACCCAGCCGATGATGTCGTGGTGCAGCGGATGGTCGCCCGATCCCAACCCCACGGTCAGCGAGTAATCGCCCTGCTCGACCTCGGGCCACTCGAGTTCGAGCTCCACGACGTAGGAGCCCGGGTCCAGCGGGATGGTCCGGATGTCTGACCCGAGCGTGTTCTGGCCGAACAGCGCGTTGCCAACCCGGTCGCGGACCAAGTAACCCCACACGGGCCGTTCGATGTCCAGGCCGAGGACGACCTCGAACGACAGCGTGATGCGCTCGCCCGGCGTGACGATGGCTGCCGCCGCGTCGAGCGCCACATCGCCGGAGGTGGCGTCGCTGCGGCGCACCCAAGCTCGCTCGACCCGCATGAGCTCGGGCGACGACGCCCGGCCCGCGGGGATCACCACGGCGCCGGCGTCCATCTCGACGTCCTCGTCGAGATCGGGTGGCGACTCGTCGGTCTCCGATGCCACGTCGGTGGCGATGGGACGGGCGACGAGCGACCCCGTGCGCGTGCTGCGTTCACGCAGGTTGAGCGCCGTGTAGACCTCGACCGCCTCCAGCGGCTCGCCGTCGAAGACCACCCGGCCGCCGTCCATCACGAGGCAGCGGTTGGAGAGCCGCACTGCGCTGGCCAGATCGTGGGTGACGATCAGCTTGGCCGCACCCATCAACCGCTTGTCGATGAAGTCGTAGCACTTCTGCTGGAAGAAGATGTCGCCGACGGCCAACGCCTCGTCGACGACGAGGAGGTCGGGGAAGACGTGCACGGCCGCAGCGAACGCCAAGCGAACGTACATGCCACTCGAGTAGGTCCGCACCGGCTCGTCGATGAACGGACCGATCTCGGCGAAGGCCTCGACCTCCGGCTCGATCGCTTTGATCTCGGCCTCGCTGAGGCCCTGGATCGCCGCCGACATCCGCAGGTTCTGCCGACCCGTGAAGTCCGGGTTGAACCCCGCACCGAGCTCGAGCAGCGCCGACGCCCGCCCGACACGATGGACCTCGCCAGCGCTGGGCTGCAGCGTGCCGACGACCATCTCCAGCAGCGTCGACTTCCCGCTGCCGTTGCGACCGATGATCGACAGTCCCTCGCCGCGGCGCAGCTCGAACGACACGTCCGAGACCGCCGGCACCTCGAAGCAGTGCCGTGCGCCACGACCCCTCCGATCGTCGAACGCCTGCAGCAGCCGATGATGCGGCCTGCTGTAGACGCGGTACACCTTCGTGAGGTGCTCGGCGCGCAGGACCACCTCAGACGACATCGCTGAAACCCCGCGACGCGACGCCGTAGATCAGCCAGCCGATGACGAAGACGATCACGGCCACGACGGCGTACCCGAGCAGCGGCCACAGTGACGGGATCTCACCGAGGAAGAGCAGCTTCTTGGAGGCCGGCAGGATGATGCCGAGCGGGGTCAGGTACTCCATGGCCCAGCGGATGTTCTCGGGCAGTTCATCGAGCGGATAGAAGATCGGGCTCAGGAACAGGAGCGCCGTCGTCAGCAGCGGCACGACCTGCTGGACGTCACGGAAGTACGCGGCGATGGAGGCGATGATCATCCCGACGCCGGTTGCCAGCGTGAGCAGCAAGAGGACGAGCACGGGCGTCAAGAGGATGGTTGCTGGTGGTGCCTTGCGCTCCAACAGCACGAACATGATGAGGAAGGGAATGCTGTTCAGCGCGAACGTGAAGAGCGACGCCAGCGATGAGGCGAGTGGCAGCACGCGCGGGCTGACCGTCGTCCGCTTGATGAGGAGCGAGTTGAGCTGGACCACGTTGGTGGCGTTGTTCACGATCTCCGAGAAGAGGGTGAAGATCACGATCCCCGAATAGATGAGCAGGGCGTACGGAGCCTCCGACTCCGGCCCGATCCACGAGCTCTCGAACACCTTGGCGAAGATGAACCAGTACAGCCCGAGCAGGATCAGCGGGTTGAGCAACGCCCACGCACCGCCAAGCAGCGACTCGCGATAGCGCTGGGCGATCTGGCGCCGGGCCAACCGGACGACGAGCTGCAGCTGCGTCGTGGTCCGCTCCGAGCGGACGCGCTGGAACGCCCCGATCATGCTCATGGGAAATCCCGCTGCGCACCCCTGATGGCGAGCAGCATCGAGCAGTTGTCGGGACCGGGCAGCGCGGCGATGGATGCGATGAGGCGTCCGAAGTGCGACGACGACTCGGGCCAATCCGGCCAAGTGGCGGCAGTTGCCAGGGCCCCAGCGCGCAGCCGACCGAGCAGTGCCGGGTCACGCTTCAGCGATCGGATCGCGTCGACGACGCCGTCCTCGTCGTTCATCGGGACCACGAGTCCGTTCTTGCCGTGGTCGACGTACTCCTCGTGACCGGTCACGTCGTAGGTCACGACCGTTCCTCCGCAGTGGAACATCTCGAGCGGCGGGCCGTACATGCCCTCGACCTGACTGAGCTTGACCAGGACGTCGCACGACCGGTAGAGCGTCGGCGTGCTCTCGACGGGCACCCGCTCGAAGACGCGGTCGGCCCCCGCGCCGTCCCCCGGCGGTGCGCCGGTCATCAACCACACCTCGTCGGCGCCGCCGGCGCGGGCCAGGGCGATGGCGCGGGCGACACGCTTCATCGGCACGTCGACCGGCCCCTCGACGAGCACCCGCAGCTGCCCGGTCCGGCGTCCGCTGACGGCCGGACCCATCGGGTTGTAGACGTCCTTGCGGATCCCGTTGCGGACGAGCAGCGCCGGTGCGCGATGGCGGATGGCCAGGTACAGCTGCATCCACTCGGCGATCGTGATGATCGTCAGCCCGAAGGTATACGTGAGCTCGGCGAGCGCGGTGGCCCACTTGCCCTGCTCCTCCTCACCGTAGAAGCGAGCCTCGACCGACTGCACGAGGTAGACGTAGTGACGGGCACGGACGCGCGGCAGCTCGTACGCGGTCGGCCACCAGGTCGCGATGGCGACGTCGAACTCGTCGTGCTCGGCCTCCTCGAGCGAGACCACCTCAACACGATCGAGGGCCGGGTGCCAGCGGGTTCCGGCGTCGTGGTACATCGCCGCGAGGATCACGTCCCAGCCCTGATCGAGCAGCCACTGGGCGTGCTCGAGGACGACATAGGTCCCCCCGCTCACGTTGGTCGAACCGAGGACGAACACCACCCGACGCGGCGAGTCCCCGACGGACCGCGTCACCTGGAACCGGGAGAAGTACTGGTGCAGGTACGGATCGTCGCCGACGACCGCCTGCCTCACTGCAGCTCCTTGCGTTGTCGACGGATCACGTCGAGCGCTCGCACTGGTAGCCACGCCGCCCAGCCCTCGGCCCACAAGCTCGCTTCCGCGCCCACTCGCCGGCGCGGTTCGACGTCGCCGTACGTCAGGCTCATGTCCGGCTGCGACTTGCCATACGGCGTGACGTTCAATGCGCCGAACGTGTCATCGTGCGCCGAGAAGAACCAGATGTCGGCGACGCCAGGCGAAGGCCGGGCGTAGTAGCGACGGATCGATTCCTGCAGTCCGGTGCGCAGCATCTCGGTCGACGCGCCCCAGGCGACGTATCGACGAGCGGCGACGGGCGCGCCCAGCCGCAGCCCGTCCTGGAAGGCGACGACCAGATCGTCGGCCCGGCCCCGCTCGACGTGGGGGATGGGCTCGATCCGACCCTCGACGTCGCGGTATGCGAGCACCGACGGGATCGGCGGGGTCAACGGCGCCTCGAGCGCCGCAGGCGGGGCGACGAAGTCGAACGGGTCGCCACGGTTCCCGTCGAAGATCACGGCGCGCTTCGTTGCGTTGGCCGGTTGCGGGTTCAGGAAGGGGAACAGTCCGAGGTAGACGCCGTGCAGCTCTCGATCGGGCAGGAGGTGGCAGAGGTTGTCCTGGATCGTGCCGCGCCAGCCGACGTCGACCACGACGCTCGTCGCACCGTCGAAGCCGCGATCGTCGAGATACCGCAGCAGCGCGGCGCGTTGGGCGCGCAGCGACGACGTGATGGCGGCCTCGACGTCGGGCCGCTCGAGGAACTGCCGGACGCCGAGGTGACGGCCGATCTCGCCGATCGGCGCGTCCGGCTCCAGCCCGGCGCGACGCAAGGGCTCCGCGAACTCGGCGGGGTCGAGGTTCAGCGACGCCAACAACCCGATGGGCGACTGGCTGGTGTACTGCCGCCACATGCGTGACAACGACTCGCCGTCGAGGGCTTGGAGCGAGGCGCCGAACGTCGACCGTCGGCTCACCTCGAGGTGCACGGCACGTGGCGCGTGCCGGCCGAACATCGTGTCGGCGACCTGGGCGTGGAGCCTGGCAGCCGAGGCACCCTCGCGGCTGAGGTAGTGCACGGTGTCGACACCGACCTCGATCGCCCGCTCCATCGCGCCGGCCACGAACGGAACGACGAACGCCGCCGCCCGCACACCCGCGGCGAAAGCGGTTCGCTCGGAGATGGTCGCTTGGGCTCGGCCGACCGTGGTCGCGGCCACCTCGTCGAGCTCGGCCTCGACCTCCAAGACCGCGTCGACGTACCACGACCGCGCCAGTTCGCCCGGTGCGGGGAGATGGCGGGCGAGCGGCGTGACGATGATGACGTCAGCGCCGGCAGCGCGCGCCATCTCGCCGTCAGCAACGACGTTGTCGCCGATGTGCAGATGGCGAGACGGCACCACGTCGAACCGGCTCTGGACGAGCTTGTAGATCGTGCCCAGGCGCTTCGACGCGCCCTCGTCGACGGAGCTCACGACGGTGACGCGCTCGGTATCGACGCCGTGGTGGCGGAGCAGCCGAGCCAGCCCTGCGGCGCCGATGTAGAAGTCGGACAGGGCGACCACGGCTGGGCCGCCGTCGGTCTCCAGCAACCGGCTGAGCAGCTCGAGGCTCTCGGGGATCGGAACCGTGCCGGCGAGCTCGTCCTGCAGCTCGGCCTCGGCCAACGTGGCGGCGAGCGCGGTCGAGTCGGCGACGCGCAGGGCGGCGGTCTCGATCGTCCGACGCAACACGTCCTCGAGCTCGTACTCCTCGTGGTCGACCTCGCCGGCCATCGTCGCCTCGACGCGCACCCGCAGCTCGAAGAGCGACCACGTCGAGCTCGGCTGCTCGGCGGCGATCGCCATCCGGCGCGCCGTCGCCACCTTCGCCGCATCAGCAGGGCGGTCGCGGACGAGCAGCGTGTCCCACACGTCGAACGACACCAGGTCGTGCTGGCGTCCGCTCACCATCCGCAGCGAGACCGGGACCTCCTCCCCGTCTGCGCTCAGCGCCCTGGCCTGCTGCAACCCGACGTGGCGGTGCGTCGACGCTGCGTCGCGACGGTCACCGAGGAGGTCGTTGGTATGGGATTCGGACACCGTCCGGCCCTCTCGGTGACCCCACTCGACGTAGTGGACGAGGGGGTTGGTCTCGGGCCCGATGTCGGGGTTGACCGTCGAGTACCAGTGGGTCGAGAACCACGGGGACGGATCGCGGCCTTCGCGCCAACCTCGCTGCAAGTAGTGCGCCAGCGGCTCGACCTCCTGGTGGCCCTCGGCCACGAAGTGCTCCAGGTACCAGCCGGTGGCGAACATCGGCGACGGGTCGAAGCGCTTGCGCCATCCGACGTCGAGGTAGTGCTGCAGCGGCTTCTGGCGGCCGATGGCTCGGCGATGGTTGGCGGCGTAGAAGTCGGCGTCGAAGACGCGGGCGACCAGCGATGCGGGCCCGCTCCCGGGTCGCGCTTCGTCCGTCTTCACCTTGCGCCACACGGCGCTCCGGTTGAGCGCCGCCCGAGCTCGCCGGATCGCGGTGACGAGCGCCGACGGCAGGTACGGCGTCGCCGCTCGACCGATCAGGTGGGCGCGGACGAGAACGTCGCGTACGGCCGCGACGCAGCGATGCAGGGCGCGCCGAGCGCGGTGCCGGACTCTCTTCAGGGGCGCGAGCACAACGATCTCAGCGTCGATCAGGAGTGCGGCACGGCAGCGGCAACGCCGGCAACGAGCTCGTCGATGCGGCGGGCCTGCGCCGCCAACGCCTCGTCACGACCGGCGATCAAGCGATCCTGGTTCTCGATCAGCGCCTGCTTGGCGTCGATCATCTGTGCCTGTGCGGCAAGTGCCTCGTCGCGCTCGGCGATCAGCAGGTCCTGGTGCTCGACGATCGCCTGGCGCGCCTGCAACAGTCGCCCGTCGTCCTCGATGCGCATCTGCCGCACGTCCGCCGCGGCCTGGGCCGGGTAGTAGCGGGCGATCTGGGCGAACTCGTCCGACGCCAGCAGGGTCGCCAATGCGGGATCGGTGGTGAGGACGCCGAGACCGAAGTTGTGGACGAACGTGAAGCCGCCGAACTCGTCACTGATCTCGGCCCAGAACCGTGACGATTCATACCCGCTGTCCTCGGCGACGTCGTGGAACAGAACGGTGGCCTGGGGGCCCAGCTTGGGTCGCCACGTCGCGAAGTCGTGGGTCACCGCCTCGTACGTGTGCAAGCCGTCGATGTGCAGCAGGTCGATCGTGCCGTCGTCGATCATCGCCAGCGCGTCGTCGAACGTCATGCGCAGCGCTCGGGTGGCGACACCGGGGTAACTGTTGCGACGCCAGCGCTCGAACTGCTCGAAGACCGAGTCGTCGTAGAACCCGGCGTGCTCGTCGCCCTGCCAGGTGTCGACGGCGACCAGCTCCGTGGAGAGATCGTGATCGGCGACCGCTTGGCACATGGCGAAGAACGAGCAGCCGAAGTGGGTGCCCAACTCGACGACGAGCTGCGGTTGGGTCACCGCGATGAGGTCGTAGGCGAACCAGCGATGGCCGGCCCACGGCGAGGACCTGCGTTCACGGTCGAAACCATCGGCGGCGAACGTCGGAGAACCGATCGTCCAACCCAGAACGCGGTGCTCCACGGAGGGCCGCGGTCCGCGCCAGGCCGGGACGGGCAGAGCGTTCACGGGCAACGATGCTACGCGGCACCTCCGCCGATCGTGGTCGAGCGGAGGCGTCGCTCGGCGCCAGGCACGGCGGTCGAAGTCCCCCGAACGTACGACCGGGCGTCCCGGCCCTGAGACGTTGTGTTCGAACGGGCACCTGTGCCCGGCCACACTGGGAGGCTCAAGCTTCCGTCGGACCGCACACGACGACGTAGGTGTCGCGCCACACCTCTGGCCGATCCGTGCACGGTCCGCCGCCCACATCGACGAGGAATTCATCGTCGGCGGCACGTCCGTGGACCTCGGTGAAGTAGACGTCCGGGTTGCGCACGCAGTCGCCGCACGACTTGCCGGCCGCCTCGAGCGCGTTCACGACGCCGTTCAGGAGCACTCGATCGTCGTCGGTCGCTGTCAGTTGGGAGAGCGTGGCGACGACCGAATAGTCGTCTCCCTGGATTCCGAGGGATCCGTCCTCGACGGCGTCGGTGAACCGAGCGAGTGGCCCGGCCTGGTCGGCGTGCCATCGCGTGGCACGCGGCCCTGTCTCGCCGTCGCGCCACAGCGAGAACTCCGCACCCGAGGACAACGCGTTCACGCCGACCAGGCCCACGAGGACCACGGCGACGGCCCATCGGGTGGTGGTCCGCCCGTGCCGGCGACCAACAGCAATGGACATCACGAGGGCGGCCGATACGAGTGCAACAGGCGCCAGCGTCCAGATGAACATCGCCGAGAAGTACAGCTGACCGGTCCATGCGAACAGTCGCAGGACCACCACACCCGCGAGGTAGCAGATCACGATGCTGAGGAGAACGACGGTGACGGTTCGCTGCGTTCGCCATGCGATGACGGCACCGGCCGCAAGGGCGAGACCGACGGCGATGGTGCCGACGAGGAGTGGCACCGCACCGCCAAGGAGATCACTCGAGATCGTGAGCGGCCCGATGGTCCTGGTGATCGGGCCGAGCTGGTGAGCGGAGTTGGCGTGGAACGGAACGAAGCCGAACATCGCGGCCGGGAACTCGGAGGAGCCGATGAACGGGATGACGATGTTGTACGTCAAAGCGTTGAGCGCCGGTACGTAGCGTTCCGCATCGCTGGCGTCACGGAGCCAAAAGAGGTTTGGGACTGCCAGTACGAGCGAGGTTGCGACGCCGAGATAGGCACGCCCGCTCCGATCCGGTCCGCGGTCGAGCGTTCGCCGCCCCTGGCGGGAAATCATCCAGCAGCCGAGCGCGATTCCCGCAGCCAAGATGAAATACGGCGGCACGACGACCAATGAGACCCAGCAGACGACGCCGACCTCAGCCCAGCTCCGGGCGTCTCGCCGGCCCCTGTTCAGCGTGTCAACCAGCGCGAGGAGTCCGAGGATCATCCACGTGACGAAGAACTCGCGCGACATGTAGCCCTGGAACCAGAGCGACGTGAGGGGCGCCGACAGGACCGCAAGGACCGCCACCGCGCTTTGCCCCGCGACGCCGACGCCGAGTCGACGCGTGACGCGACTGGACATGACGAGCGTCATCACGGCGAGAAGGACGCGCACGACAACGATGGAATCGGACGGGCGATCGAGACCCGCTCCCCAGATCGCCGCACGAGCGCTGTAGTCGAGCAAGCGAAACCCGTTGCCGAAATCTGTTGCTGCGCCCAGCGCGGATTCATCCCAGAACAGCAACGTCAGATTGAAGGTATCGAAGACGTCGGTCTGCAGAAAACCGATCGAGAGGCGACCAGTCAGCACGAAGTGCGACACGAGGAAGGCCACGATCCCAGCACCAAGACAGAGCGGCACGAGCGCCATACGTCCGCGTACGGGGGAAGGTCGTGGTTCGACGAGCATGATCTGTCGCGTCAGCCGAAACGCACCCCAGGAGATCAACGGGACCAGTGCGAAGACGGCCACGCCGACTGGTGCGACGTAGTTCAGCGCTCCGACGACCAGCATCGCGATCGCCGTCCCAACGAGAGCTCGTGGCAGCGGAGCCGGACTGGCGCGCAGCGTCCATCCCGCCGGAGCGGCCGCGCACCCGACCAGGTAGGCGACGACCAACACGGCCACGGCGACGAGGACGACGAGAAGCATTCCTGCGAATGCGCCGACCACGGCCAGGACGACCGCTGCCAGACCAACCTCGTAGGCAACCCCCGTCCCCGACCGAACGACCTCGACGTCGACGGCGATGAGGCCGACGGTCGCTGACACCTGCTGCAGCTCGATGCCCTGCTCCAGTCGCAGTCCACGACCGAGAAACGTCGACCGCTGTTCGACCAGCCGGCCACCCGACTCCGCACGAACACCGTCCACGCCCACCGGTCCGTCCAGGCTGAGTGTGGTAGCGCTCTGACCGTTCAATGCGATCTCGATCGATCCCGCACCTGGCTCCCTGCGGAACGGCAGGTCGAGGGAGGCGAAACGGCCGGTCACTTCGATCGCCGACCCGACACCCACGCTCGTGAGCGCCGTTGCGTCGTCATTTGGCACCCAGCCGGCAAGGTCAACACCATCGAGGCCGTTCGCGACCGCGCTTCGGAGCTGAGCGGGAGGGAGGAACGTGACTGGCTCCGGTGATCTCGTGACGATGGTAAGCGACATCGGAGCTGGCGTCGGTGTGCCGACTGCTGGCGCCTCGAGCGATACCAGCTGCGCCTCGCCTCCACTTGCGCGGCCGGTGATGCGCACCGGGGCGAGCAGGCACATCACGCCGAAGACCACCGCGACGATCAGTGCTGCGGACAGCACGGTTCGTCTCAAGTTGTGCGGCCGGCTGCGCCACAACGTCTCAACACCCTGTCGAACGGAGCCGGCGGTCGACCGCGACGCGATGACGACGGAGAGCGTGATCGTCAGGACGACCACGAGGGCGAACGCTGATCGACCGACGTTCACGGCGCGCTCACGGGAGCGCCCGGCGGCGTGTCACGGGCCGTCATGGAGGGAGATGAGGATGCCCGGTTGAACTGGCATCCAGCTCGACCTGTCGGGCACCGTCCTTGGGCGGGCTCGACAGGAGCGTCTTGCGCTCTCGTCGTCGCGGCTAGGCGCCGTAGTAGCCGGTGATGTCGATGATGTACTGCGTGCTGGCGAAGCCGCCGCACTCGACGGTGACGCTGGCTGCGCCTGTTCCCGCGCTGGTGCCGAGCGCTACGGTGCCGCCGTTGGCAAGAATGACGCCGTTTCCGGTCCAGTTGATGGTCGAGATGCCGCCGTACTCCGTTCCGGCCGGGTAGATAGCCAGGAACCCGTTGCCCGCCGTCTCAACAACCGTGAGGTTGAACGTGACGGCCGCTGCGCTCTGCGGGATCTTCGGTTTGCCGTCCCAATCCGTCCAGACGTCCCAGTCCTCGGAGAACCCGGCCGATAGACGGCCGGCGGGGCCGAACTCGCGCGTGTCCACGCTGCGATACGGGTTGATCACGTTGAACCCGACGGACATCCCAACGCCTGTCGGGGAGATCGCCCCTGCCCGACCGCCCGGAAGCAGCGCGGCGCCGGTCACACCCACCGCACCCGCCGCGGCCAATCCCGACATCCGTCGGAGCGCGGCCCGCCGCCCCAGCCCACTCGGGTCTGCCTCACCCATGACCTGACCTCCTCGCAAGTTCACGTGCGCTTCGGACGGCGGCGAAGGTAGCGCACCCGCGCCGCGCCAGCGACCGAGCGCCGTTGTCCGTCGGTGTCGGCCCCAGTGGGCCGATCCGACCCGACGGCCATCACGATCTGGGCGCGGACGTTCTCACTTTCGAGAACCTGCGCGCCCAGAAGGACGATTGAGAACGTCCGCGCCCAGATGGCGGGGCCGACGCGTGACCAGGTGGCTGGTGCCTCCATAGGCTTCGCCGGCGAATGCGCGTTCGCCAGCTCATCCGGACCACCATCAACCACGTGCCGATGCCGGCGGCGACACGCCAGCGCCTGGCCCGCTTCGACGCCAGGTACCGACTCGCCAGGAGTCTCGACCTGCACGGCATCGCCGGGCCGCTGTCGCACGACATCGAGCAGTGGGCGCCCTTCGTGCGCTTCGCCCCGCCGGGCCACTTCTACTCGCCGATCCCCCGGCTGGACGAGCTCCGCCAGGACGGCGAACGGATCTTCAGCCCAGACGTCACACTGCCGGGCATCGACCTGCGGGTACCCGAGCAGTTCCAGCTGGTCGAGCAGATCGCCCCGCTGGTCGCCGACGACCCACCGGCGATCGAGTCGGTGGCGGATCGCCGCTACTACGCCGACAACCCGGCGTACGGCATCGGCGACGCCTTGATGCTGTACGGCATGCTGCGGGTCAACCGACCACGCCGCATCGTGGAGATCGGGTCGGGCTACTCGTCGGCGATGATCCTCGACACCGTCGAGCGCCACCTCCCCGACACGTCGGTCACGTTCGTCGAGCCCTACACCGAACTGCTCCGGTCGCTGATGCGGCCGGCCGACGACGACCGATGTCGCATCCTCGAGCAACGAGCCCAGGACGTCGCCACCGACGTGTTCACGGAGCTCGACGGCCGGAGATGTCCTGCTGATCGACTCCACCCACGTGGTGCGCCCCGGCAGCGACGTGTGCCGGTTGCTGCTCGACGTGTTGCCGACGCTGCGTCCCGGCGTGCTGGTGCACATCCACGACATCTTCTGGCCGTTCCAGATCCCCCAGTCCTGGCTCGACGAGGGCCGGATGTGGGGCGAGACCTACCTCCTGCGGGCGTACCTCTGCGAGAACCCTCGTTGGCAGGTCCGGCTGTGGACGAACTACCTGGCCATCTTCCACGCCGACTTCATGCGGGAGCAGGTGCCGCGCTTCCTCGACAACAGCGGCGGCTCCATCTGGCTGGAGCGCGTCTGATCTGGGCGCGGAGCCTCTCATAGGCTCATCTGGGCGCGGACCTTCCCGATCTCGAGAACGTTCGCGCCCAGATCGAGCGGAACGGCACGGCGCCGCTGCCTCAGCTCTCCTGCCGGACGAGCGCCCGTACCTCGTCGGCGAAGCGTGCTGCGGAGAAGGTCAGTGCATGCGCCTGGGCGTTGGCGGAGAGGCGGGCTCGCTCGGCCGGCGCGCCGGCCAGCGCCAGCGTCAGCTCGGCCAGCTCGGCGACGTCGTGCCAGTGGTGGCCGTCCACCCCGTCACGCACGATCTCGGCCGGACCTGCGGCGCCGAACACGAGCGGCACGGCGCCGGCCGCCATCGCCTCGACCACCGTGATGCCGAAGTGCTCGAACTGGTGGGGTTGGCGCTCGGGATCGGAACCGAGCCCCGCGGCATGCCAGTAGATCGACGCCTCGGAGAACAACCGCCGGACCACGTCGCCGCGGGCGTTGACGTGGACGTCGATCGGTCGGCCGACGGCGGCGCGGCGGGCGGCTAGCGCGTACTCGCGGCTGGCGGCGTCGCACCCCCCGGCGAGCGCCAGCTCCCACCCGGCGAGATCGAGCGTGGCGAACGCCTCGATCAACTCGAGCTGGCGCTTGGAGTGGCCCAACCGGGGATCGAAGAACCGCCCGACGTTGAGCACCAGTGGTCGCTTGGACCCGGCCGCGATCTCGATCGGCACCGGCGGGTACAGGACCTCGCACGGCACGCCCCACAGTCGTTCGACCCACCCTGCCGTGAACCGCGAGTTGGCGAGGTAGTGCTGGTACGTCGGCCGAAACTCCGTGCGCCGCACCCGGCGGTCGAACGCCGTCTGGGCGTCCTTCAACCGCTTCGGGAGCCGCGGGTGTCGCAGCGCCCGCACGCCGGCGACGCCGGCCCCGTGGCGCGCCCAGGACCGCCATGACGGGGGGCGTTCGGGGAAGTGGACGTAGTACCAGCCGATCGCGGCGCGATTGATCGCCGTGCTGAGGTACGTGCCGTTGACGAACACGTCGTAATCGGCGCTCGCCGCCGACGCTTCGGCATCGTCGCAGACGCGGCGATGACGGCATCGGCGCAGGTCGACGCCGAGCCGCTCCATCGTGCGCACCTCGTCGATCGGAGCCGGGCCGAGCAGCGTGACGTCGTGCTCCGACGCCAGCACCTCGGCGATCGTGCCGTCGACCCGCTCGCCGCCGCCGAGCGTCGACCAATAGAGGTCGTAGACAGCGACGCGCAGCGCGCTCACCGGGCGATCTCCTTCGTCTGCTCCCAGCGCAGCACCGACCGGCGGGCGACGACCGGCCGCGCCCGCCGTCGGTCGCCGATCATCGCCGGCAGCAGGTGGAGGTACCCGCCGAGCACCTTCCAATGGTGACCGGCCTCCCCCAACAGCGGCATCCGCAGCGTGAACGGTCGGAGGAGCACGCCCTTCACGGTGACCGCGGCAACCGCCCGCAGCAGCCCAGCGGCGGCCCGGACGGCCAGCCCGGCCGGCGCGTTCTTGGCCAGCACGAGCGGCCGGTTGCGTTCGGTCTGGTAGCGGAAGACCGGGGAGCCCTCGCCAACCGACTGGGCGTGACGGTGGTGGACGACCGAGCCCGGGACGAAGCGGTACGTCCACCCGTTGAGCTGCCCGCGCCACGACAGGTCGGTGTCCTCGTAGTAGAGGAACAACCGATCGTCGAACAGCCCGACGTCGTCCAGGTACGACCGCCGCAGCAGCACCGCGCCGCCGCACCACGCGAACACCTCCGCCGGATCGTCGTACTGGCCGTGGTCGCGCTCGAGGAACCCGCGATCGCCCCCGAACCCGTGCGGGTACAGCGCCGAGCCGGCGTTGTTGATGATGTTGAAGGGCGGACCGCCGAGCTCGATGTCGTGCCAGGCGGCGGACGTCGTCGCGACGAACCGCACGGTGGCGGCGGCCGACCTGACGCACACCTGGCGCGTCACCGGAGCCTCGACGCGCATGGCCAGCTTCGTCGGAGCGGTGTCGCGATCGACGCGCACGCGGATGTGGCCGTGCCGCCACGACCAGCGGGCGACCTCCTCACCATGCTCCCGACGCGGTTCCTCCGGTGGGAAGAAGCCCTCGTCGAACGTGATCAGCCGGTCGGCGCGGGCGCCGTCGACGCGGAACCCGCTGAACCTGGCGCCGAGCTGGCGCCCGTCGGGCGGCGCCGGCGCGGCCGCCGGGACGTCGACCTCGACCTCGACGAACCGGCCGTCGAACAGCATCTTCGGGCTCGCCGCGCCGACGCGTGGATCCGCGCCGATGGCGTCGACGAGCGGACGCAGCCACCCACGGTCGACCACGGCGTCGTTGTTGACGAGCGCGACGAGGTCGAACGGTCCGTGCGCACGGATTCCGAGGTTGCACCCGCCGGCGAAGCCGGTGTTCTCCAGGGGCTCGATGATCCGCACCGTCGGAAGCTCGACGCGCACCCGCTCGACCACGTCGTCCAGGGAGCCGTTGTCGACGAGCACGGCCTCGAGTCGATCGGCCGGCCAATCCGTCGCCAGGACGGAGCGCAGGCAGTCGATCGTCATCTGCCCACCGTCGAAGTTGATCACGACGACGCGCACGAAGGGCGATGGTTCGGCCATGAGCGAGCGACCGAGCGTACCGCTGGGCACGCGTCAGTGATCCCGGCCGACGCATGACAACCACGACGCCAGCGCCCGACCGACGTCGGCGGCCGCGCATCCCGCCGGCAGCCCGAGCACCGGAGGAGTCGTGGCGGAACCGGACAGCCGCTCCGCGGCGGCGGCCCCCTCGACGATGATCGAGCGCGACAGCTCGAGGGTGGACGCCGGCAGCTCGGCACCCGCACGCAGGATCACGTGCATGGGCGCACGGGCGGCGAGGCGCGACGACGCCTCCCCCGGCCGACCGTCGAGCACCGCGACGAGGTGGTCGAAATCGTGGACCTTGACCAGGCGCCCGAGCGCGGCGGCCGGCCAAGCCCGACCAGCGCCGCCGACCACCCGGTCCGAGGTGGCCGCCACGTCGAGCAGCGCCACGACGTCCGCCCCCGTCGCATCCCGGAGGGCATCGGCGATCGACTGGACGTCGGGGCCGCCGATCACCCCGATGCGCAGACCGATCGGCCGCACGGCGCGGCCACCCGGCGCGACGTCGGCGATCGCATCCACCAGTCGGCGGGCCACGCCGTCCCAGCGCCAGCGGTCGACGGCTCGCCGCCCCGCGGCGAGGAGCAGGTCGCGTTGGTCGGCATCGGTCAGCGACCGCTCGATCGACCGAGCCATGTCCGCCGGGTCGCACGGATCGAACGTCGCCGCCGGCTCGTCGAGGATCTCGGGCATCGACGAGGTGTTCGAGCAGATGCTCGGCGTGCCGCAGGCGGCGGCCTCCAGCACGGGCAGCCCGAAGCCCTCGTCCAGCGACGGCTGCACGGCCAGCACGGCGCGCTGCATCAGCTCGACGACCTCGGCGCGGGTCGCACCGACGCGTACCTCGATCGAGGACGTCGCTCCCTGACTCCCGGCCCAGCTCCGCCAGCGCCTCGCCAGCGTCGGCGGCACGTCGGCCACGATCACGAGGTCGTGGCGCGCCCGCACCTCCTCCGGCAGGTGGGTCCAGGCTCGCAGCAGGCCCTCGGTGTTCTTGCGCGGGTCGGCGCCGGTGACAGCGACGACGGTCAGTCGACCGGCGCCATCGACGGCGTTGCCGGGGTGGAAGGCGGGGTCGACGCCGGCGCCGATCACACGGGTCGCACGCGGATCGAGGCCGAGCACTGCTGCCCCCTGCGCCGCTGCGTACTCGGAGATGGCCACGGTGAGGTCGACGGTGCCGAACAGCGCCGCCCGCAACCGCGCCTGGCGCCGCGCGTTCTCGTCGACGAGGTACACCTCCGGCCGCGAGAACGGGATGACGTCGTACAGCACGGCGACGACGGTGAGCCCCGACTCGGTGACAGCTCGCGGGATCGGGTCGAACGGAATCGGCGGGAGGAACATCCCCGTCGCCACGTAGTGCGACCCGGTGAACTCACGGATCGCGGACGGTGACCACGGTCGGGAGACGACCGAACCCCCGACCTGGACCGCGGTGGCGCGTACCGTCGGATCGTGCAAGGCGACGACCGGCACGTCGATGGCCCGCATCCCGAGCAGCAGCCCGGCGGTGTAGTTGCCGATCCCGCGCCCACCGGCGGTGGGGTGATCGATCGCCCTGGCGTCGACCAGCAGGGCTGGCTCAGGCATCCGCCGGCGACGACTTGTCATCGAGGGCGGCGATCCGCTCCTCGAGTCGGCGGAGCTGCCGGGCGATGACCTCCGACGCGCTCACGGCCGAGTCGGCGTCGGAACGGAACCGTTCGGCGGCCCCGAGGAACAGCGGCAGCGCCTCCTCGTTGCCGACCCGCACGTCGTGGTTCAGCTCGCCGACGACGTGGTTGAGGTGGAGGATCGCCGACCGCAGCTCGGCCACCTCGGCCCTGAGCTGGGCGACCTCTTCTCGGCTCATCCCCCCGAATCGCCGGGCCAGCGATCCACGGATCGACACAGCGTCGGGAGCGTACCCCGCGAGTACCGTCGCCCGGTCGCGTCGACCCGGAAGCGCGATCATCGCCACCCACATGCACCGATCGACGGTTCGTCCCGCTCCCGGCCCGACGACGCCGTCGCAACGCTCCCGTCCGCCGCTCCGTGGCTGACACCGCCGTCGTCGACGCGCCGCCGCGCCGCCCGCCGGCGCCGCCGTCGGCCGCCGCCGGCTGGTCGACCCGGGCGCGGCTGACGGCGCCGCTGGTCGCCGCGCTGGCGTCCACGATCTGGGTCTTCCGGCCCGCGCTGTTCGACGACCGGCTCCCCGGCGACGTGGTCGACGCCAGGTGGACGACGGCGCTGACGGAGCACTGGTACCGCGTCTGGACCGGCGCCGAGTCGATCCGCGAGCTGCCGTTCTTCTTCCCGCAGGGACGGACGATCGGGATCTCGGACCCGTTCCTCGTCCAGGGCCAGCTGCACGCCGTTGCCCGCGCCCTGGGCGCCGGGCTGCTCGAGTCGTGGCTGCTGGCCCAGGTGGTCACGTTCCTCGCCGGTGCCATCGGCGTCGCCGTCCTCTCCCGGCTGTTGCTGCGGACGGTCTGGGCACAGGTCGCGTTCGTGGTCGTCGCCTGCACGTCGTATCCCTTGGCACTGCAGATCGCCCACCCACAGACGTTCATGTTCCTGTGGCTGTCGTGGCTCGCCGTCGGCATCCACGAGGTGTGGACGCGCCCGAGCCCGGCCCGGGCGCGACGAGGGTTGGTGCTGCTCCTCGTGCTCCCTCCGCTGATCGCCATGAGCGGCTTCTACGCGCTCGCCCTCGGCCTGCTCGTGGTCGTGATCCTGGTGGTCTGGCGCGCCGTCGTGAGCGGTGGCCGAACGCTGCGCCCCGCCGTCGCCGCCCGGCTGAGGGGTGGGCGCGCCGACCTACGGTCGCCGGCGGTGCTCGTCGCCGTCGTCATCGCCGGCGCGCTGTGGGCGTTCGCGGCGTGGCTGTTCCTGCCCGGCCGCAGCGTCCTGCCCGACTACGCCTGGTCCGACGTGCTCCCGTTCGCACCGCGGTGGTCCGACGTGATCGACGCACGCGAGGGAGATGGTGGCGGGATCTGGCTCGACCTGTACGGCGTGCTGTTCGAGCCGAACACCACGTCGAACGTGGAGACGCGGCTCGGGTTCACGCCGCTCCTCCTCGTCAGCGCGGTGGTCGTCGGCGTCGCCCTGGTGGTCGCATCGGTGCGTCGGACGCCCTCGGGGGCGACCGCCGCCGCCCGCTGGTCGCTGGCCGGCTGGTTGACCCTGCTCACGACGATCGTGCTGCTGGTCACGTACGACAACGGCTTCTCGCTCTACGAGTGGATCTGGACGTATGTCCCCGGATTCGAAGCGGTGCGGGCGCCGTTCCGGGTGCAGCTGATCCTCTACCCGCTGGCGGCCGTGATCGTGCTGCGGTGGATCGAAGATCGTGCCCAGCCGGCCGGCGCGATCTCGAGGCGCCGACGTGTGCTGGTGGGCACGGCGGGCTGCGCGCTCGCCGCTGGCATCGTCGTCGAGATGTATCGACCGCCGTACTTCGATTGGGACCGCCGCGAGGTGCTGAACGCCGAGCTGTTCATCCAGGTCGACGACATCGCTGCCCGCTGCGACGCGTTCGTCCTTGTCGATCCGCCTCCCGGAACGCCGAGCTGGCTACAGGGCATCGACGCCGTCCTGGTGGCCACCCTGTCCGGTGTGCCGACGCCGCAGGGATACAGTCGTGACGTCCCGCTGGGCCACCCGGGGTACGACGCCGACGCCGCGGCGTTGGTCCGGTGGATGCGGGCGCAGGGCTTCACGGGCGACACGTGCGTGGTGTCGCGCGACGGGATCGAGGAGGTCGTGTGACCATGCGACGGCGCCAGCGGCGAACGGCTCCGGAGACCGGGACCACCGGTGTCGGGACGGACGCCATCATCTGGGCCTATCGGCTCTTCCTCGGCCGCGAGCCCGAGGACCTGGAAGCGGCTGCGGCGGCGGGGGCGCAACTGACGTCGTGGGCCGAGGTCCACGATCGGTTCACCGCCAGCGCGGAGTACGCCGGGCGAGCCGGCGTGCGCAGGACGAGCCTCACCGGCCACGAGCCGGCCATGGAGATCGACGCCGTCACCGACCGCGACCAGATCGCCGATCTCCACGCCCACATCCGCCGCTCGTGGACGGCGCTCGGAACGAACCAGCCGCACCACTCCGTCCTCACCGCCGACGCCTTCCTGCCGGCGCTGGTGGACGACAACCTCGACGAGTTCTACGCCAGCGGCGCCGCCGACGTGGCCCGCATGGAAGCCACGCTGCGGCGCAACGGCCTGGCGCAGCCGGCCGGGACGTGCTTCGAGCTCGGATGCGGTGTCGGGCGGATCACGGCGTGGCTCGCCCCTCGGTTCCGAGCGCGTGGTCGCCGCTGATATCTCGACGGGGCACCTCGAGCTGGCCCGGTCGCACCTCAGCGGGCTCGACGTCACGAACGTGGACCTGGTGCACCTCGACGACATCGACTCCGTCGCCGAGATCCCCAGCTTCGACCTGTTCTTCTCGGTCATCGTCCTGCAGCACAACCCACCGCCGATCATCGAGGACCTGCTCGACGCGGTGTTCGCCCGGCTCCGCCCGGAGGCGTGGCGTACTTCCAGGTCCCGACGTACCGCGTCGGCTACTCGTTCGATCTCGACCGATACCTGCGGGAGGAACGGGTGGAGGGACAGATGGAGATGCACGTCCTGCCGCAACGGCGGATCCTCGAGCTCGGTCGGGCGCACGGTGTCGAGGTCGTGGAGACCGTCGAGGACTCGTACACGGGGATGCGACCCGGCGAGGTCTCCACGACGTTCCTGATGGTGAAGCAGCGGTGAGCACCTGGCGGTGAGCGTCGCGTCAGCTGCGACCCAGTCGACGCTGACCGGCCCGCCGCGCCGCGCCGAGCGAGCGTCTCGAGTCGCCGGATCACTGCCGGCCAGCGGAACTCGGCATCGACGTACGCCCGCCCGGCAGCACCGAGGCGGCGGCGGGCGACCGGGTCGTCGGCGAGAAGTTCGATGGCGGCCTCGAGTTCGAGCGCCCCATCGAAAGGGATGCCCCCACCCGAGCGCATGACGTGCCCATTGAGCACGTCACAGCGCCGGTCGCACACCACGGGCACCCCGGCGCTCCACGCCTCGATGGCGACGATCGAGAAGCTCTCGAGCCGCGACGGCTGGACCAGCGCGATCGCGCCGGCGATGGCCGCCGCCTTCGTCGGCTCGTCGACGACACCGGTGGTGACGACGTCGGGATGGCGAGCGACGGGGTCGCCACCGGACCCGACCAGCACCAGGCGCAGCGGACGGGGGAGGCGAGCCTTCATCGAGCAGAACCGGTCCACGAGCTGCGGGACCCCCTTGTGGCTGTCGATGCGGCCCACGTAGAGCAGGTACGGGTCGACACCGAGCCCGTGCCGCCGGCGGAAGCCGGCGACGTCCGCCACCGCCGTCGGTACGTCCACACCGGCGCCGACCACGTCGCCGGGGAGCGGGCGACCGAGTCGCTCGGTGACGAGACGTCGTTCCTCGATGGCGTTGTACACCAACCGATCGGCGAGCAGCAGCGGGGGCTCGACGACCGCCGTCCAGAAGGGCGGTTCGTCGTGGGCCGTCGGCGCCAGCGAAGTCGCCGTGCGCCGGCGGGCGGTCGGGAGACCGGCGACCGTCGGGTGGTACAGGTAGGAGATGAACAGCACGACGTCGAACGCCGACGCCTCGATGTCGAGCCACGGTTCGAGGTCGACCAGCTCGGGTCCCTGCGCGGCCAGCCACTCGCGCTGCTGACCGAGGTCAAGCGCCTCGCCCGCTCGGAGTCGACGGTCGAGCTCGTAGAACCGGGCGGTGCGCTGGCGGGCGGCGAGGAACCGGTGGACGGTCACACCATCGTCGTCGAAGGTGCCGGCCGGCAGGTCGTTGCGCCACGTGACGTAGTCCACGGCGCAGCTCGTCGCGACGTGCACCTCATGTCCCGACCGGACCAGGCGGCGGGCCCAGGCCCGGGCCAGCGACTCGGCCCCGCCGACGACGTCGGGCCCGTACCGCTGGACGACGACGGCCAGCTTCACGTCGGTTCGACTGGCGACCCCGGGCCGGGCGCGGCCTCCAGCGCCGCGACCCGCCGCTCGAGCGAGCGGCACGAGGCGCTCAGCTCCTCGACCTCGGCGAGCCGGTCGAGCGCGCTCTGCCAGTGCTCGTCGCGCTGCGTCGCCAGCTCGGCGTAGGCGTCGGCCAGGACCAGCACCACCGCTTCGAGGTCGTCCCGGTACGACTGCAGCTGCTCCAGCGTGCCGCCCACCTGGCGACCGACGACCTTGCCGACGAGTGCGTGCACCACCGAGCCCGCCGGGAGGCGCGACGTGGTGGCGATGCGGGCGCGATCGAAGGGCGGGGCGTCGGTCAGACCGTCGAGCGCAGCGCCGATCCTGCGCGCCGACCGCCGCGCGCTGCGCCCCTGATCGACTGGGTCGTCGGCGGGCGCGGCGACCGACCGCGGTAGCTCACCGGCTCGCCGGCGCTCGTCCACCCGGGCCCTGATGCGTTCCAGGGCGACGACCAGCTCTGCGCTCCCCGGGCCGTCCGACACGGCCGGGAGGGTACCGGCGGTCGGCGCCGGGCCCCGATCGTCGAGGTCACCAACCCGCCAGCCAGCGGTCGATCGCTTCCCAGTTCTGGGCACCGGTCCGATCGGTGGACAGCTCGTCCGCCCGCGCCCGACCGAGGGCGATGAGCCGGGCCCGTTGCGCCGGTTCGACCGCCTCAGCCACGGCGGCGGCGACCGTCGCCGGGGCCTTGTCGGCGAGCAGCAGGCCGGCACCACCGAGCGTCTCGGCCACGGCACCGGCGTCATAGACGACGACGGGGAGCGACCACCGCATGGCCTCGACGAGTGGGACCCCGAAGCCCTCGTGCTCGCTGAGACCGACGAAGACGTCGGCGTTGGCGAGGTGCGCCGACAACGCCGGTCCTGGGATCGATCCGGTGAGGACGGCAGATCCACCGCACCCGAGCTCGGTGATCAGCCGCCGGACCGCCCGTTCGTACGACGGGCTGTCCGTCCGGCCGACCAGCCACAGCCGTGCGCCACCGTCGACCTCACGTCGATAGTGGGCGAAGGCGTTCACGAGATCGAGCTGCGCCTTGTTCGGGACGATGCGCCCGACGAAGAGCCAGTCGACCGAGCCCGCACGACGAGTCGAGCGGAGACGCTCGACCAACGCGACGTCGATCGGGCCGTCGACGCGAGCTTGGACGAGCAACGGCGCCACCGCCACGTCGGTGAACCCGGCGTCGCGCAGGCCGGCGGCGTTGAACGACGACACTGCCAGCCCGGCGTCCGCCACATCGGCCAGCTGATCCAGCTGGCGCAGCCCGCGCTCGGCGGCGATCACCAGCTCGGGCTCGCCCCACGGCGCGAAGTACGCCGGCGGCGTGACGTTGTGCGAGTTCACGACCAGGTGGTCGGCACGCGTCGCGGCGAACTCGGCGAGATCGTCACCGACGGCGAACTGGTAGATGGCCGGACCACCCGGGAACTCCCGGTACGGCCGGACGAGCGGTGCCGAGGCGTCGTCGGCGGCGCCGGCGAAGATCTCGGACCGCAGCCCGTTGGCCCGCAACAGGTCGCGCATGAGGAGCACGTGGGCCCCGACCGCATCGTTGGCCAACATGGTCGGCACGAACTGATGCAGCTCGTCGACCTCCATGGCACCTTGCTACCTCGGTCCAGCCGCGGCCTTCGATCAGCACCGGTCGGCGGCGGCGTCATCGAGTCGATCGGGCGGCTCGGTAACGTCCGGCCCGGTGATCGGAGCGGCGCTGCTCGAGCGATCCGACCGCCACGCCGTCGGGCCGGACCAGCCGTGTTGACCGTCGCGACGCGGCCTCGTCACGGCACGTCGCCGGTGCCGTGATGGCTGACGGCGGCGGCGGCGGCGGCGCGGCGGCGAGGATCGGTCGCCGGGCGTGGCGGCCCGGATGGTGGCGTTGGCCGACCGGGTCATCGCCACCCGCAGCGGGCGGGCCCGGGCAGTCGCCTACGCGGTGGCCGTCGTCCTGTTCGTCGTCACCGCCGTCATCGGGTTCGCATCGCTGCCGCCGAGCACCGACCGTGCCCGCCCTGCCCTGTTCGTGCTCGTGCTCCTCCTCGCTCCCCTGGTGAGCGTGATGAACGCCGCCGAGTATGCATTGACGGCTCGATACGCCGGGGTGCGGGTGCGGCCCGTCGACGCCATCGCCGTCGCGGTCCTCTCGACCGCCGCCAATCTGGCACCCGTCCCGGGCTCCGTCCTCGTCCGGGCCGCCGCGCTCCGTCGGCGCGGTACCGGGTACCGGACAGCAGGCGGTGTCGTGGTGGCGGCCAGCGTCGCGTGGCTGTCGGTGACGGCCGTGCTCGGCGGGTTGGCCCTGCTGGTCCTCGACGGCGGGCGGGTCGTCGCCGGCGCCGCGCTCCTCACCGCCGGCATCGCCGGCATCAGTGGCGCACACCGCCTGGCCGGTGGCCACCGGATCGACGGCGGACGACGACTGACCGGCGCGCTGCTCGCCGTCGAGGCGGTCACGGTGGCCGTGGGCGCGCTGCGCCTCTTCCTGTGCATCCGAGCGCTCGGATACGACGTGGACGCCGTCCAGGCGACGACGCTCACGTTTGCCTCGGTCCTGGCGAGCGCGGCCGGCGTGTTCCCCGGTGGCCTCGGTCTGCGCGAGGCGCTTGCCGCGGCCATCGGACCCCTCGTCTCGCTGCCGGCGGCGGTCGCCGCCGCCGGAGCCTCGATCGATCGCCTCCTCGGACTCCCGATCGTGCTCGTCGCCTCGGCCGGCTTCGCCGTCGCCCGGCGGTCAGACCATGCCTGACCGGGCCGGCGTCCGCGGTGGCCACGATGAGATCATCGCCGGCGCGGCGACGGCCGCCGCGGCGACCACCGGACCGCAACGCCCCGCCGTGGCCCCGGGAGCGGTGCCGAGGTGGTTCGCCAGGATCCTCGTCGTCGTCCTCGCGGTCGTGCTCGGTTTCGGCGCGGTGGGGCTCGTGCTCGCCATGCTCGGTTGGTGCCGGCCGGTGGTCGTGTTCCCGCTCGGGGCGCTCGCCGCCGCTGCGCTTGCCCGCCTCGGTTGGCACACCGGCCCGGGCGACCGGTCGCCCGCAGCCCGGACGTGGACGGTCCTCGCCGTGCTCGTCATCGCCGCCACGACCGCCGTCAACGCAGCCAACGCCGGCGAGCACGTGGTCGTCAACCGCGATCCCGGCGTCTACCTCGTCACTGGCCGCTGGGTCGCCGAGCACGGCTCGCTCGTCGTCGCCGCCGCCGAGGGGCCGTTCGCGACGGCTGACGACCTCGTCTTCCAGTCGCCCGGCACGTACGACGAAGGCGGTGGTCACCTGCAGTTCCAGTTCAGCCACCTCGTGCCCGTGCTCTTGGCCGAGGCCCATTGGGTCGGAGGCGACGGGCTCGCCCGCCAGGTGCCCGTGGTGCTCGGTGCCGCCGCCCTGCTCGCCTCGTACGCGCTCGCCGCTCGACTCGCCGGCCGACACTCGGCCGGGTTCATCGTCGTCGCGCTCCTCGCGTGGTGCCTTCCGATCGTCGCCGCCGTACGCGACACCTACTCCGAGCCGCTGACGTGGCTGCTGCTCGCCGGTGGCCTCTGGGCCTACACGCGCGGTGTGGATGGGCGGCGGCCGGCCACGGCCCTCCTCGCAGGGCTCGCCCTCGGCGCAGCCGCCGCTGCCCGCGTCGACGCCATCGTCTACCTCGTGCCGATCCCGGTGCTCGTGGCGCTGCTGATGCCGGGGCGCGACGAACCTGGCGCCGGGCGCACCAGGCGTACGGCGGTCTCCTGCCTGGTCGGCCTGGCGCCCGGCATCGTGATCGGCGCGGTCGACCTGGCCGTCCTGAGTCGCGAGTACCTCCAGGACCTCCGCGCCGAGACGTACACGCTCTGGGCGGCCCTCGTGCTGTCCGTGGCCGCGGCCGCCGTGCTCCGGCTGACGGCGGTCCGTCGCCGCCTGACCACCGCGGCCGACTCGCCGGGGCGCCGCTCGGCCGGCTGGCGGATGCCGGCTGCCACCGCTGGCGCCATCGCCGTCGTCGTGGTGGGCCTGCTGCTGTGGTTCGTGCGACCTCAGGTCGAGGTGGCGCGGTCCAGCCGGCCCTTCGAGTACATCGGCGCCATGCAGGCCGCCGAGGGCGAGCCCGTGGAACCCGACCGTCGCTACGACGAGCGCTCCGTCCAGTGGCTGGCCTGGTACCTGGGCCCGCCGGCCGTCGCAGCGGCGATCGCCGGCGCGGCGATCGTCGTCCATCGCGCAGGGCGTGGGCCGCTGACACCGATCGTCGTCCCGTGGCTCGTCCTCGGCGGCGGGACGCTCCTGTACCTGTGGCGGCCGAGCATCACACCCGACCACGTGTGGGCCTCACGACGGTTCGTGCCCGCCGTCCTGCCTCTTGCCGCCACGCTGGCCGCGGTCACCGTCACCGCCCTGACTGACGGGGTCCGGGGCCGCGCCCGGCGGCGTTGGCCGCGGGCCGAGCCGGTCGACCGTCGCTGGCGGCGCGCCGTCCCGGCGTTGTTCGGCGTCGCGTCGTTCGCGCTCCTGCTCGTTCCGGTCGTCGACCGGTTTCGGCCCGTCGCCGCTCTCAGCGACCAGCGCGGGTATCTGGCCATCACCCGCGACGTCTGCGCGGTCGTCGCCGGGGATGCCGTCATCGCCATCGACGGCGAACGTGCTGGCAGCACGTTGCCCCAGACGCTGCGGTCGTACTGCGACGTCCCCGTGGCGCTCCTGCCGGCCGGCGCGGCGGACCCCGCCCCAGTCTCGGAGCTGGCCGCGGCATGGGCCGCCGCCGACGGCCGCCAGCTGCATCTGATCGCCGCGACGGAGGAGGCCGTGGCCGCGCTCGTGCCCGGCGCCGACATCCGGCGCCTCGGCCCCTACGTCAACGACCACGCCCTCGAGGCGACCGTCACCCGGGTGCCAGCGCGCCTGTTCTCCGGCGCGGACGAGTTCTTCGTCGCTGCCGTCCCTGTCGCATCGTGAACGACCCCGCCGCGCACGGACGTGTCGTCCACGGAGGCTCCGGCGACCTCAACCGTCCGCGGTGCGGGTGAGGAGGCGCTCGAGCGCAGCGATGTTCCCCGCCCCGCGGTCGCGCAACCGGCGGACTGCACCGTCGAGTACGCCGGCGGTCGCGCCGTCGACCGCCCGACGCGCCGCCGCGGCGACGATGCCAGGACTGGACACGTCCCACGGGACGGCCGCAACGCCCGGGCCGACGTCGGCCGCCAGCGCCTCGACCTTCGAGCCGTACCCGAGCAGTACGGCGGGGCGGCGACCGAGGAGCGCGGCGACGCCGGCGTGGTAGCGCATCGCGATGACGGCAGTCGCCCGGGCGACGGCGGCGAGCGCGCCCGCCGGATCGGGTTCGAGCGCCTCGACCACCTCGCTGGAGAGGCGGTCGGCGACGGCACGGTGCAGCGCCGGGTCCTTGTCGCGGTCGAAGGCGACGAACCGCACCGGCAGCCCGAGACCGCCGGCGACGGCGTCGACGGCGCTGGCCAACCGAGCCGCGGACGCATCCTGGCGGGCGGTCGACGTGCGGTGGAGTGACACCGGCAGGCGGTGGCGCGACGCGCTCCACGGCCGGAGGGAGACGGCGACCACGTGGTCGACGATCGGTGCGGGGTCGGGGAGGTGGAGGGCCAGATCGCAGCCCACCACCGGCAGCTGCAGTCCAGCCGCCTGCAGGACCGCCGCCGATGGTCGATCCCGGACGACCAGCTCGAGACCGCCGAGCACGCCGCGGATCAACGCTCGTCCGGTCGCCGAGCTGACCGGTCCGGCGCCGAGCCCAACCCCGGCGACCGGAACACCGCGCCGCCGAGCGGCCAGGACGGGAGCGAGGTGGTACGGGAGGTTGGCGACGCTCGTCTCGTCCTGGAGGATCCCGCCGCCACCGAGCACGAGGGGCGATCGCCGGCGACCGGCGACGTAGCCGGCGGTCGCCACCATGCGACCGCCCGCGCTGCCGCCATGCCGTGTCGCGGTGGCGGCCCCGGCGATCGAGAGGGCGTGGACGTCCGTCACGCCGAGGCCGTCGAGGATCGTCCGCAGACCAGCATGGACCAGTTCGTCACCGGCGTTCGCCGAACCGATCCAGGCGCTGACCGTGACGGACGGCGGCGGCGGCGTCACCTGCGCCCCCTCCCCGTCGCTCCCACCGGGCCACGCTACGGTGCGACTGCCCCTCGGTGATTCGTGGCAGGAAGGCACAGATGGCGCGACGGACTCGGAGACACCACGAGGAGAACCCTGACCGACATCGCCCGACGACCGCCGACCCGCCAGCCAGCTGACCCCGTGGTCGACGTCACCACCGCTGCGTGGATGGGGGCGCCGTCGAACCCGTCGATGCACCGAACGAGCGCACGAGCCGCGGCGTGGCCCCCCACCTCCATCGGCCCGGCCCGCACGTTGGGTGGGCCGCCAGCCGCCGACGTGTGGCCGCCGGCCGTGGACACGCCGATCCGGGTCGTCGCGTTCATCGGAACGAAGGCGCAGTACATCAAGACCGCCCCCGTCCTGCACGGCCTCGACGCGGCCGGCATCGCCTACCGTTTGGTCGACTCGGGGCAGCACGCCGCGCTCGCCTCACAGCTGCGCGACGAGCTCGGGCTGCGCCCACCGGACCTGCGTCTCGGCGGCGGCGCCGACGTCGCGTCGCTGCGCCAGGCGGCGTCGTGGGCGCTGCGCCTCGCCGGCGCGCTCCCTCGCCGTCGCCGGCTGCGGGCGGAGGTCTTCCGCCCGGACGCCGAGCTCGTGCTCGTGCACGGCGACACGCCCTCGACGTTGCTGGCGACGTTGTTGGCCAGACGAGCCGGGCTGCGGGTCGTCCACCTGGAGTCCGGGCTGAGGTCTCATTCGTGGGTCCACCCGTTTCCGGAGGAGCTCATCCGGTTGGTCGTGATGCGCCTGGCCGACGTGCTGTTCGCTCCCGACGAGGCGGCGGTGGCCAACTTGCGGCGGCTCGGCGTGCGCGGCCGCATCGTCGCCGTTCCGGGCAACACCTCGAGCGACGCCGTGCGCGGCGCTCTCGCCGGCGGCTCCCCCACGGTCGGCTCGGGCCCGGCGATCGTCACCATGCATCGGGTGGAGAACCTGTATCGGTCGGCCGCGCTCGCCGGGTTCGTGGAGGTGGTCGAGCGCATCGCCGCCACCATGCCCACCCGGTTCGTCGTGCACGGCCCGACGGGTCCGGCGCTGGCGCGACGGGGCCACGATGTCCGCCTCGCCGCCGCCGGCGTGTCGCTTCGGGAACCTCGTCCCCCACGGCGAGTTCGTCCGCGCCCTGGCCGCGGCGCCTCTCGTGGTCACGGACGGCGGCTCGATCCAGGAGGAGTGCGCGCGCATCGGCGTGCCGACGCTCCTGTGGCGGGCCCGGACCGAGCGGCCCAACGGCCTCGACGCCAACGTCGTGCTGGGCCAGTACGACGCGACGACCGTCGACGCATTCCTCGCCGATCCCGAACGCTGGCGCCGCCCTCCGGCCGCCGACGTGACCACCAGCCCGGCCACCGCCATCGTCGGTGGGATCGTCCGCGAGCTCATGGAACGGTCCGAATCGATCCCGAGGTCGGCGTGGGCCTGGCGCCGGGCGGGCCGTGGCCAACTGAAGGCGTGGGCCCCGACGGCCTCGATGAAGCTGGCTTGAACCGTGAGCGCAAACGGCAGAGATCTGCTGCGTGGACTCACAGTTCGGGCTGGCCACGGTGCGACGGCCGACGGCGAACCCGGGCAACGGCCTCGGGGAGTAGCCTCCCGCCGCTCGTGAAGACCTCCACCGTCAAGCTGTACATCGCGGAAGTCGCCCGCCGGGCCCGGGCCGTCGACGCCCCGGACCCGCTACCGACGCCCAGCCCGGAGGACGACCCGCGGGCGCGGCTGCTCACCCTCGCCGCCGATCACGCCGACATCGGCACGGTGGTCGCCGATGGCACCAGGCTGCGCTTCCTCAAACGCGTGCTGGTGCGACTCACGCGGCATGTCACCCATCACCAGGTGGTGTTCAACCACGCCGTCGTCGACGCGCTGGCAACCCCGGCTCCCATGCCCGAGGCCCCGCCCCTCGAGGCGAAGGTGTTGGCCATCCTCGCAGCCATCGACGTGCAGGTCGCCCGACTCCAGGAGCAGGTCCGGACGCTCCAGGCCGAGAACCGGGAACTGCGCGCTGCCTGCCCGGGCTCCAGTCCGAGCGGTGCACGGTTCGACGACCTCTACATCGCGTTCGAGGAGCGGTTCCGGGGCTCGCACGAGTGGATCACGGAGCTGATGGAGCCTTATGTGGACGAGATCACCGCGGTCGCCGGCGCGGTCGGTGGTCGCGTCCTCGACCTTGGTCCCGGTCGTGGTGAGCTGCTCGAGCTGCTGCGGGCGCAACGCGTCGACGCGTACGGTGTCGACGTCAACGAGGCGTCGGCGCGCAACGCCCTCGATCGTGGCCTCGACGTCGTGGTCGGCGACGCCTTGGCGCACCTGCAGTCGCTGCCCGACGAATCGCTCGCCGCGGTCACCGGCATGCACATCGTGGAGCACGTGCCGGCGGCGACGCTGTTGGAGATGGTCGACGAGATCCTGCGGGTCCTCCGGCCGGGCGGCCGGATCATCCTCGAGTCCCCGAACCCGACGACGTGGCAGGTCGGGGCGAACACGTTCCACCTCGACCCCACGCACCTCCGGCCGGTGCACCCGCTGTTCCTCGAGTTCCTACTGTCGCACCGCGGCTTCGTCGACGTGGAGATCCGCCTGCTCCACGCGTTCGACGACGACCGCATCGGGCCGCCCGGCGAGGCCGTCGACCCCGTCGTCGCCGAGGCGATCGCCCGGTTCGACGACCTCCGGGTTGGCCCACACGACTACGTCGCGGTCGGGACGCGGCCGCAACCCTGACCTGGATGCACGTCGCGATCGCCAAGCCGGAGTGGGGGATCCGGGGTGGGTTCGAGGTGGTGGTTGACCGAATCGTCGACCACCTGCGGACGACCGGACACACCGTGAGCTGGCTGACCGTCGACGGGACCGAGCACCCGCGCCTGATCAACGGGCTGGCGGTCTCCGACGAGGTCCGACGCAACGCCGTCGAGTACTTCCGCTACCTCAGCGTGGTCGAGCGGTTCGGCCAGCTCGAGGTGGGCGGCGCCGACGTCGTGATCTGCACGCAACCTGGCTCGTGGGCCGTTCGCCATCCGCACAAGCTGGCGCTCTTCTACCACCACCTCCGCGTCTTCTACGACCTCTCGGACGAGTATGTGGAGGCCGGCTTCATCCACCCGGCCTTCCACCACCCCTGCGTCGAGCAGGTCCGTTCGATCGACCGCCCCATGATCGATTCGGTGGCCCATTTCCTGGTGCCGTCGGAGGAGGTGGCGAGCCGACTCGACCGCTTCGACGGCGTCGCCGCGCCGCGCACGTCGCCGTTCCTGGCGGCGCCACTGCTCGACGGCCCGCCGAAACCCCGCGCCGACGGCGGCACTGGCGCAGTGCTCTGCGTCAGCCGTCACGAGTGGCCGAAGCGGACGGAGCTCGTCGTCGCCGCGGCCCACTGCCTCGGCGCCGACGAGGACGAGCCGGCGATGGTCGTGCTCGTCGGTAGTGGCAGCCGGATCGAGCACGTTCGGGCGCTCGATCGCCATCTCCAGCGGCACGGCGGTTTCGATGACGACCGCACGCTGTGGATGCCGGCGGCGCCGATCGCGTCGTCGGCCGACGGACCGGGCGCAGACAACGTTCGGATCCTCGGTCACGTGCCCGACTCCGACCTCGTCGGGCTCTATCAGCGTGCCCTCTGCGTGGTCGCGCCGGCCTACCGCGAGGACTACGGGCTCACCGCCCTCGAGGCGATGGTGCACGGGAAGCCGGTGATCGCCTGCCGCGACGGAGGGGGCCTGCTCGGCGCCGTCCACGACGGCGAGAACGGGCTGGTGGTCGAACCGACCGCCGCCGCCCTGGCCGACGCCGTCCGACGCCTCCGAACCGACCCAGCGCTGCGGCGACACCTCAGCGACGGCGCGCGGGCGACGGCCACGGCGTACACGTGGGAGCGGGCGATGGCCCAGCTGTCCGTCGGGATCGAGCAGGCGCGGGCGTGAGGATCGAGCGGCCGCCGGTGACGCCGGCCGGGGGTCACCCGGCGGGCGGTGGGTGCCGATGAGCTGGCGCCGGGCCCGCCGCAAGGTGGTGGTGGTCACGACGTTCGTGGTGCACCCCGCCGCGCACCGCGGCCAGCACCGGTGGTGGGCACTGGCGAAGCAGCTGCGCCGGGACTGCGACGTGGAGCTGCTGTGCCTCGGCTCGCCCACCGACGTCGCCTCGTCCGCAGCCGTTGCCGACGGGGTGCGCCAGACGGTCGCGCCGCGCACGCCCGTCCACCGTGCGATCGAGGCCCAGCTGGACCTGGCCGCTGGCGCGCCGATCGGCGAACTCCTGGCCGGTGTGCTCGCCGAGTACTCGCCGGACTTCGAGGCGGCGGCCATCGGGTCCCTGCAGGACGCCGACCTCGCTGTGGTCGCCGAACCCTCCCTCGTGGAGGTGGTCCACCGGATCCGGCGGGGGCTGCCCGTCGTCTACGACGCCCCCGACCGTCAACCGGTGCTGCGGTCGACCCTCGTCGAGGGCGAGCCGGCCGCGACGGCGGACCGACTGCTCGAGTTCAGCGCCGACGTCGAGCGGCACGCCACGCAGGAGGCGGTCGTGCGCATCGCCCGCTCGTCGGGAGGCGCCGAGCGCCTGTCGACGGGCGGCGGCGTGCCCTCGACGTCCTTCGTGGTCGTGCCCGATGGCGTCGACGTCGCCGGGACGCCGTTCGTTGCCGGTGACGACCGCACACGGGCCTCGTGGCGCTTCCTGGGGCGCTTCGGACAGCTCGTCGCGCCCTACCAGCACATCGTGCTGGTGGGGTCGTCCGGCCCGGTCGACGTCGACGTCGACGCCGCGAACCCCGTCACGGCGCTGGCGACGCAGTTGCCCGAAGCACTCTTCGCCCTGGTCGGTGAGCACCACTGGGCATCGCGCCAAAACGCGATCGACAACGTGGTGGCCATGGGACGGGTGACGGCGGTGGTCGAGCAGTCGCTCCGCCAGTCGGCCAGCGTCGGGGTGGACGTTGCACGGCCCGGGTCGGGTGGCGACCTCGGGCTCGTCGAGCACCTCGCCGCGGGGTTGCCATCGATCTCCACACCGTCAGCCGCCGGCGACCCATCGCTCCGCAACGGCATCCACGTCCGTGTCGCCGCCGCGGCGGAAGTCTTCGGGGCCATCATCGACGAGTTGTTGTCGAGCGACACCGAGCCGAATTCTCGGGCCGGCCGGCAGTTCGTCGAGCAGACCTACGACTGGTCGGTCATCGGCCGGCGCCTCGCCGATGCGGTGCGGACCGCCCTCTGACGACGGCCGCTGGGTCCGCCGGTCACGCCTCGACGGCTCGCATCCCGTCCGGGCAGGCCGGACCGAGCGCGCTGCACCACCCGACACCGGGGTAGCGTTCCGGCGTCCCTGTTCGCAGGCGGCGACGTCCGCCGTGAGCCCCAACGGGTGAGCGCTCCCGCATCGTGAGTTCCGTGGAGGCAACGAGATGACGTCCGACCGCTTCGACGCCGACGCTGGTCGGCTGGTGCGTGCGGCGCTCGATCGTCCGCTCCCGCCGGTGGCCATCGGCGGCACGCTCGACCCCGAGGTGTTCGCCACGGGCCTCCAGCACGCCGCTTCCCTCGCCGCGGTCGACCAACTGCCGCAGCAGCGCCGGTTGTCGGCGGCGAAGCGGGCGGTGACCCGCGTGGCCCGCCTGTTCCTGCGCCGCCAGAGCGCCTTCAACCACCAGGTCGTGGACCTGCTGGGGGCGATCAACCACCAACTTGCAGCTCAAGGTGCCGCCACCGATCGGCGGATCGCGGCGATCTCCGCCGAGCTGGTCGATCTGCAGCTGCGACTCGAGGACGCGCTGGATGCGGCCCGCACCGACATGGACGGGCTGCAGCGGCGGCTCGACACGATCGCCGAGGCGGCGGACACCGCATCCGAATCCACCGGCGGCGTCGAGCTGCAGGCCGTCCACGACCGGCTGCAGAGCAGCGAGGCGGCGATGGCCGCGCTCGCCGGCTCCACCGAACGGCTGCTGGCGCAGCTCCGGGAGGTCGGTGCTCCGGACCTGACACCGCACGCCGTCGACGACACTGCCGCCGTGCTGCAGCGCGTGCGTGACCAGCGCTACCTCGACTTCGAGGACGAGCTCCGCGGCTCCGCCGATGCGACCACCGCCGCACTGTCGCCCTACCTCGACGACGTCCGCGCCGTCGGGGACCTGGGCGCCGATGTGGTGGACATCGGGTCCGGGCGCGGCGAGTGGCTGCGGCTGCTGCGGGCCAGCGGCGTGTCGGCGCGAGGCATCGACAGGAACGTCGACTTCGTCGACCGCTGCGTCGATGAGGGCCTGTCGGTCGCGCTCGGGGACGCCGTCGACGTGCTCGGCGAGCTCCCCGAGGCGTCGGTGGCGGCGGTCACGGCGTTCCACCTCATCGAGCACCTCGGCACCGACGTCCACCAGCCACTCTTCGACCGCGATCATGCGGGTGCTCAAACCCGGAGGGCTGCTGATCGTGGAGACGCCGAACCCGACCAACGTGGTGGTCGGAGCAGCTGCCTTCTACCGAGACCCGTCGCACCTCCGCCCGATCCACCCCGACTACCTCCAGTTCCTCGCCCGGGAGTCCGGGTTCGTCGCGCCGGAGCTGCGCTTCCTGCATCCGTGCGCGGGGTTCGAGGAGCTCGGGCCCGAACGTCCCACCTGGCGACTGGAGCTGAACTGGGCGCTGTTCGGCCCACAGGACGTCGCCCTGCTCGCACGGCGGCCGAACGACGCCGAACGCGACTGACGACGCCGACGACGGTGCGTGACGTGCGCCTCGCAGTGCTCAAGCCGTCGTGGGGCATCACCGGCGGCTTCGAGCTCGTCCTCGACCACATCCGCCGGCACCTGGTGCGGCGCGGGCACGAGGTGGTCGACCTCGAGGTCCCGGCCCGGGCCACCCGCCAGAAGGTGTTCGGGATCGAGGTCGACGACGACCTGCGGGCGGAGGCGCCCGAGCTGGTGCGCTACCTCGCGCTGTTCGACGACTTCGCCGGAATCGACGCGCACCGGGTGGACGCCGTCGTCAGCACGCAGCCGCCGTCGTTCGCAACACCCGCCCGGCGCCACCTCTCGCTCTTCTACCACCACGCCCGGCTCTTCTACGACCTCGCCGACGTGGGCCTCGATGCCGGCATGTTGACGCCGACGGAGGCGCGGATCGGCCCGGGCATCGTCCGGTCCATCGACCAACCACGCCTCGACGCCGTGACGTGGTTCCTCGCCGGCTCACCGACGGTCGCCGGCCGGTTGCGAACGTTCAGTGGCCTGAGCGACAACGTCGGGCTGTTCGCCGCCGCCCCCGTCATCCCACCGAGCAACGGCGAACCCCGTGCCCCACGCCGCCAAGCCCTGTGCGTCAGCCGGCACGAGTTCGCCAAGCGCACCGAGCTGTTCGTGCACGCCGTGAACGAGCTCGAGGGGATCGCCGGGCTGAGCATCGGCGCCGGCGGTCGCCTTGGCTATGTGCAGGAGGTCGCCCGCCGGCTCCTCGATGACCCGGCGGCCGGGGCGACGAGCCGCGACCTGTGGTGCACGCCGGTTCCGTGGTTGGAGCCTGCCGACGAGCTCACCGTCGGCGACCTGACGTTCGCCGGGTTCGTCGCCGCTCCGGCGTTGCAGCAGGCGTACCAGCAGTCGGCCTGCGTCGTGGCGCCGGCGCTCGACGAGGACTACGGGCTGACGGCGCTCGAAGCCATGGCCAACGCCAAGCCCGTCATCGCTTGCGCCGACGGCGGCGGGCTGACCGACCTCGTCCGGGACGGCGTCACCGGGCTGATCGTCGAACCGGACGGCCGGTCCATCGCGACGGCGATCAACGCGCTCGTCGACGACCCGGAGCTGGCGACCGAGATGGGCCGGGCCGGCCGCCGCGAGGTCGCCCGGTTCACGTGGGACGCAGCGTTCGACCAGTTCGACCGCGGTCTGGAAGCGGTGATGTCGGCGTGAGGGTCGCCGTCGTCGCGCCCAGTCCGGTGCCCTTCGTGCTCGGTGGCGCCGAGCGCCTCTTCCGCGGACTGACCGAAGCGATCAACGAGCGAACGCCGCACGACGCCGAGCTCATCAAGCTCCCGGTGCGGGAGCGCACGCTGCCTGACCTGATGGCCAGCTACCGGACGTTCGCCGCCCTCGACCTGAGCCACTTCGACGTGGTCATCAGCACCAAGTACCCGGCGTGGATGGTCGACCACCCACGCCATGTGGTGTACCTGCAGCACACGCTGCGCGGGCTCTACGACACGTACCCGGCGGGGTGGCCGACGGCCACCGACTCGACGTCCAGGGCGGTACGCCGCCTCGACGCGGCCGTGCGAGGTTGCTCGGACGACGATGGCCCCTGGCCGATCTTCGAGGCGTGGGACCGGTGCCTCGCCGAGGTCGGGCCGAACGACCCGGCGCTGGCGTTCCCCGGCCCACTCGCTCGATCGCTCGTCCATCGCCTCGATGCGCTCGCTCTCGCACCGGCACGGATCGCTCGGTACCGAGCCATCTCGGCAACGGTGATCGGACGGCCGGACTACTTGCCGGACGGAGCCACCCCGCGCCCGGTGATGCACCCGACGGACCTGCGCGGACTGCGCCGGGGCGTCGGCGAAGGGTTCTTCACCGCCAGCCGGCTCGACGATCCGAAGCGCATCGACCTGCTCGTGCGGGCGATGCGATTCGTCAGGTCGACCACGACGTTGACGATCGCCGGAACGGGCCCGCGCCTGGACGAGCTGACCGAGCTCGCCGCCGACGATCCTCGGATCCGGTTCCTCGGACACGTCAGCGACGAAGCGCTCGTGGCCGGGTACGCCGACGCGCTCGCCGTCCCGTACGTACCGCTCGACGAGGACATGGGGTTGATCACGATCGAGGCGTTCGGCTGCGGCACGCCGGTGATCACGTGCTCGGACAGCGGCGGCCCGGCCGAGCTCGTCGCCCACGACGTGTCGGGCCTTGTGGTCGAGCCCGACCCGGCGGCGCTCGGTAACGCCATGCAGTCCTTCCTCGACCGACCCGAGCGTTCGCGCACGATGGGCGAGGCGGGGGCGCTGGTCGCCGAGCAGATCACGTGGGACCGCGTGACGGACGAGCTGCTCACCGACGTCCGCCAGCGACCGGCGCCCGCCCGCCCGGTCCGCACCGGCGGTCGACCGTCGCACCGGCGCCGCATCGTCGTGTTGTCGACGTACCCGATCGAACCGATCCAGCACGGGGGTCAGCTCCGCTCCCACCACCTCTACGGCGCCCTGGCCGAGGTGTTCGACGTCGAGCACATCTCGTATGACGCCGGCGGTCCGGCGGGAACCCGCCAGCTCGGGCCGGGGTTCCGACAGATCGTCGTGCCGCGCGGTCCGCTGTTCGGTGAGCTGGAGGGTCGGCTCCACGCCACGCTCGGCATCCCGGCCTCCGACATCGCCGCGACGCTCGAGTGGCGGGGGTGCACCGGGCTGGCCCTCGAACTGCGCACCGCGCTGCGCCGCGCCGAGTTGGCCGTGCTCGCCCACCCGTACCTGCTCCCGGCGCTGCGGGCGATCGCGCCGTCGATGCCGTTCGTGTACGACGCCCACAACGCCGAGCACGTGATGAAGCGCCAGATGTTCACCAACGCCACCCGCGCCGCATTGGACGTCGGTGACGTGATCGAGGAGGTGGAGCGGCGGGCAGTGCGCGGGGCCGAGCTCGTCGTCTGCTGCTCCGAGTACGACGCTGCGGCGCTGCGTTCGCTCGGGCCGACGCTGGCCGACTGGGAGGTCGTGCCCAACGGCGCCGACGTCGCGGCGATCCCGTTCGTCACCGGCGACGCCCGCCGATCCGGGCGGGCGAGATGGTTGGCCCGCTTCCAAGAGCTCAACGGCACCAGCGGGCTGCGTCACCTGGCGGTGTTCGTGGGCAGCTACCACCCACCGAACCTCGACGCCGCCGAACGGATCGCCCGGATCGCGCCGTTCGCGCCCGATGTGCTGTTCGTGCTCGTCGGCGGCCTCGGTCGGCACTTCGACGGGTGGCGCCTCCCGCGCAACGTGCTGGCCCGCGGCTTCGTCGAGCGCGCCGAGCTGATGCGCCTGCTGTCGGTGGCCGACGTCGCGCTGAACCCGATCGAGGGCGGTGGCGGCTCGAACCTCAAGCTGGCGGAGTACTTCGCCGTCGGCGTGCCGGTCGTGTCATCGGCCTTCGGGGCGAGAGGGTTCCCGGTCGATCACGGGGTCCATCTGCTCGTGGCACCGCCCGAGGAGCTGCTCGCCACGGTGCGGGCGGCCATCGACGATCCTGCCGCCGGCGTCCGAGCGCAGCGGGCCCGCCAGCTGGCCGAGCGCGAGCTCGACTGGGAGGTCGTCGGCCGGTCGTTCCAGCGCGCCATCCAACGCACCGTCGATCAGAGGGGGAGCGTCGATGCCTGAGCCGGAACCCGTCCCGCGCCGCCTGAACCTCGGCTGCGGGTTCGACCGCCGCGAGGGATACCTCAACGTCGACTTCCAGGCCTTCCACGAACCCGACCTGGTCGCCGACATCCGCCACCTCGACACGTTGGGGAGCGCCGAGTTCGACGAGATCGTGGCGCAGGACGTCTTGGAGCACCTGGAGCGCCAGGACGTCGATGCGGCCCTGTGCGAGTGGGCCCGCCTGCTCCGTCCCGGCGGCCGGTTGCTGCTGCGCGTGCCCGACATCATCGGCGTCGCCCGCCTGCTCTGCCGGCACCAGGACCTCGACACGCAGCGGACGCTGATCCAGAACCTGTTCGGAACGCAGGCCTACACCGGCGACTACCACCACGCCGGGTTCACCGAGGTGACGATGCGCGCCAGCCTCGCCGCCGCCGGGTTCGAGGTGGAATCGTTGGTCCCGCGCGACGAGTGGATGTTCGACGTGGTCGCCGTGCGCGCCGATGGACCCCGCCCGTACGAGCCGGGCCCGCTGCCGTTCATGCGGCTCGCGCCCGACGCGCCGCCGCCGGTGCCGACTGGCGAGGACGACCGGCCGTCCCGCCTACGGCGCCTCGCCCAGTTCGTCCCGGCCAGGATGCGCCCCCTCGCTCGCCGCGTCGTCGGGCGACTCACCCGGTCCCCTTGACGTGCTACGGCGCAGCGTGCCGCGCCGGCGTCGAGTGCGGCCGGCTGCGGGTCGAGGCGGACCCGGACCGTCAGCAGCGAGGCTCAGAGCTCTTCGGGAAACCGGGGCGCCAGGCGCTTGAAGATGGCCCAGCCGACCCAGAGCGCGAGTGCGCCCCACAGTGCCATCCACCCGTACTGGCTGATGGTGGGGTACCGCCCGTCGTAGAGCAGCATGCGGAACACGCGCACCGCCACCGCCATCGGCAGGTGGTCGTAGATCCAGAACACCGGCCCGGACACCTTGTCCTGCACGAGGCCCGGCGGGTACACGACGGGTGTCAGGAAGAACCACAGCTGGACCACGATGGCCCACAGGTGGCTGAGGTCGCGGAAGAACACGCTGGCCGACGCCAGCCCGAGCCCGAGCCCGACGACGAACGCCGACAGCAGCAACGCGGCGAGCACGACACCGGGGATCTGCAGCAGCACGATCCGTCCGAAGCCGGCCATGACGACCGCCAGCACCCCGAGCTCGATGAACATCGTGACGAGACAGGCGGCGACGTTGGCCAGGACCAGATGCTCACGCGGGAAGGCGACCTTCTTGACCAGCGAGGCGCTGCCGAGCACGGAGCCCATGGACGTGCCCACCCCGATCGACATGTAGTTCCACGGGAGGATGGCGCAGACGATGAACAGCCCGAAGACCTGGAGCCCGCTCGGGTCGCCGATCGGCGCCTCGGCGTTGAACAGCACGACGAAGACGAACGAGTAGATGAGCGTCGTCGCCAGCGGGTTGAGCATCGACCAGGCCCACCCGAGAGCGCTGCGCTTGTAGCGGGTGCGCAGCTCGCGCAGCGTCAGGTTCCAGAACAGCTCGCGGGATCTGGTCAGTTCAGCGAGCGTCGACACGGCGTCCCTCCGCGGCCAGGTCGGCGACGCCGTCGAGCAGCCAGCCACCCTGCAGCGACACGTACCCCTCCTCGTGCACCGTGCTGGGGAGCACGTCGAAGCGCAGTCCGTGGCGCCAGTGGTCGTAGTCGTGCGCCTCGGTCCAGTCCTGGATGGCGGCGGTGAGATCGTAGGTGCCCTCGAGCAAGCCGAGCGACGGGATGACGTAGTCCACGTAGCCCGGGCCGTCGAGCCGGGCGATCGCCCGACCGTGGCGACGGGTGTTGGTGCCGCTCATGTGTTGGCCGTTCTGGTGGTGCACCGACACGCCGATGATCACGTTCTCCAGCGGCTCGTAGGCCGAGTAGTGGATGCGGAACGTGAGCGGCTCGCCGGTGCGGCCGAAGGAGACGACCTGGCCGGCGGCATCGACGAGCTCCATGGACACGATCCGGGCCTCACCCGTGCCCCAGCGCATGCCCTCGACCTGCTCCGCCGTGCGCGCCTCGCGCGCCACACCGGTGTAGGCGTCGACGATCTCACTGGGGTCGCCGAGCAAGCGAGTCGTGCCGTGGTCCAGCCACAGCGCCGAGTCGCACAGGCCGAGAACGTCCGACAGCGAGTGCGTGACGAGGACGATGGTCTTGCCGGCCGAGCGGAACTCGTTGATCTTGTCGTGGCACTTGGCCTGGAACTCGGCGTCGCCGACGGCGAGCACCTCGTCGATGACGAGCACGTCCGGGTCGACGGTGACGGCGATCGCGAACCCGAGGCGCACCGTCATCCCCGTCGAGTAGTTGCGCACCGGCTGGTCGATGAACTCCCCCAGCCCGGCGAACTGCACGATGTCGTCGAACCGCCGGACCAGCTCTTTGCGGGGCATCCCGAGGATGGCACCGTTGAGGAAGACGTTCTCTCGGCCCGAGAGGTCCGGATGGAAGCCAGCGCCGAGCTCGAGCAGGGCCGACATCGATCCGGTGACCTGCAACGCGCCCTCGTCGGGGAGCAGGATTCCCGACAGGCACTTCAGCATCGTCGACTTGCCGCTGCCGTTGTGACCGACGATGCCGAACGCCTCGCCCTGGCGGACCTCGAAGGACACGTCACGCAGCGCCCAGAAGTCCTGCCACCGGGCCCGCTTGCGGTGGATCAGCGAGCTCTTCAAGTACGGGTTGCGCTCGTGGAAGATCTTGAAGCGCTTGGAGAGGTGCTCCACGGAGACGGACACCGACATGACCGCACGAGGCTACCGGTGCGTGCTCGGCGACCTTCCGGCGCATCCCCTCCCGGGCCCGCCCGCCGCCGAGCGCCGTTGTCCGTCGGCGTCGGCCACACTGGGCCGATCCGACCCGACGACCACGCCCCCCACGTGACCGACACGACCGGCTGTGAGCTGACGATCCTCATGCCGTGCTTGGACGAGGCGGAGACGTTGGCGACCTGCATCGCCAAGGCGACCGACTACCTGCGCCGCCGCGACATCGACGGCGAGGTGCTGGTGGCCGACAACGGCAGCACCGACGGCTCGCCGGAGATCGCCAGATCCGCCGGCGCCCGCGTCGTGGCCATCGCCGAACCCGGGTACGGCAGCGCGCTGCTCGGCGGGATCCATGCCGCCCACGGCCGGTACGTCATCATGGGCGACGCCGACGACAGCTACGACTTCTCGGCCCTCGATCCGTTCGTCGACGCCTTGCGCTCCGGGACGCAGCTGGTGATGGGCAACCGGTTCGCCGGTGGGATCGAGCCCGGCGCCATGCCGTGGCTCCACCGCCGGATCGGGAACCCCGTGCTGTCGTTCATCGGCCGGCTGTTCTTCGGGGTGCCGGTCCGCGACTTCCACTGCGGGCTGCGCGGGTTCGACCGCGCCGCCGTCCTGGGGCTCGGGTTGCGCACCACCGGCATGGAGTTCGCCAGCGAACTGGTCGTGCGGGCGTCACTCGACGGGCTGTCGATCACCGAAGTGCCGACCACCTTGAGCAAGGACGGCCGGAGCCGGCCACCGCACCTGCGGAGCTGGCGCGACGGGTGGCGGCACCTGCGGTTCCTGCTCATCTACAGCCCGCGCTGGTTGTTCCTGTACCCCGGGATCCTGGCCATGACGATCGGCCTCGTCGCCACGATCGCGTTGCTCATCGGGCCCGTCGAAGTCGGCTCCCTGGCCTTCGACGTGGCGACCATGATCTACGCCGCCTCGCTCGTCATCCTCGGGTACCAGGCCGTGCTGTTCTCGCTCGTGACGAGGTACTACGCCACCCAGCGCGGCCTCCTCCCGGCGAGCCGCTCGATCACCGACCTGGCCGACCGGTGGACGCTGGAGCGGGGGCTCCTGGCAGGTGCCCTGATCTTCGTCGTCGGCCTGGCCGTCGGCCTGGTGCAGGTGGTGCGCTGGAGCGGCGAGGGGTTCGGTCAGCTCGACACGCGGGAGTCGGTCAGCGCGGCGATCCCGGCCATGCTCGGGCTGACGCTCGGCTTCCAGACCGTGATGTTCAGCATGTTCACGAGCATCTTGAGCATCCCGATGGCGGCGGACCGGTCAGGTGATCGAGCCGACCGGCTTGACGAAGACGAAGATGTTGTTCAGGCCGAGCTGGAACGAGTGCCGGTGGGCCAGGGCGAACCCCTGGCGGACGAAGAGCGGCTCGAGGTCCGCCGGCTTGAAGCCGAAATGCTGGTCGTGCTCGAGCCCGTCGATGATCCGCGTCGCCGCCAGCACGTCGAGGATCGGGTCGACGAGCGGTGACGGCACGGTCAGGACGACCTGGCCACCGTCGACGAGCAGCTCCCAGCACGCCTTGGCCACCGCCGCCTGCTCGTCGGTCGGGATGTGCTCGAACACCGCCGCCATCGTGACGGCGTCGAAGCCACTCGCGTCGGACGGCAGGTCGTCCGGGAACGACCCGGGCAGCAGGCGGTAGCGGGTGCCGGCGAGCGGACCCACGAGCCCGGGGTCGATGCCCAACCCCTCGCGCAAGGCATGACCGAGCGCCCGGAACAGGGCACCGTCGTGGCACCCGACGTCGAGCACCCGTGCACCGGGCGGGATGCGTCGCACGACCTGGTCGAGCCGGCGGTCGCGGAGGTAGCGGTCGAGGTATTTCACGTCACGTCGATTCCAGCCGACTGGGCCGGCGTCGCAGGGTAGCGTCCTCGACTCGTGGTGGACGGTCGGCGGGCCCAGGTGCCGGCGTGACGATCCTGGTCACGGGCGGCGCCGGGTACATCGGCTCGCACACCGTGCGCGCCTTGCGGGCCGCCGGGCGCGACGTCGTCGTGCTCGATTCGCTCGAGCTCGGCACGGCGTCGGCGGTGCTCGACGCCGAGTTGGTCGTCGGCGACATCCACGACGCCGCACTCGTCGAACGGGTCTGCACGACGCACGGGTGCACGGCGATCGTCCACTTCGCTGCCTACAAGTCCGTCGGCGAGTCGATGGCCCACCCGGGCAAGTACTGGCACAACAACGTCGACGGCACGGCAACGCTGGTCGACGTGGCGCTGCGTGCCGGCGTGCGCGACCTCGTGTTCTCCTCGTCCTGCTCGGTGTACGGCACCCCGGACGTGGTGCCGGTGGGCGAGTCGGCGGACATCCGCCCCCAGAGCGTGTACGCCGAGTCGAAGGCGACGGTCGAGCGGATCCTGCGCTGGTACGGGGTCACCGACGGGTTGCGCTCGGCCAGTTTGCGCTACTTCAACGCCGCCGGTGCCAGCAGCGATGGGGCGATCGGCGAGGACTGGACGTACTCGATCAACCTCGTCCCGCTCGTGATGAAGGCCGTGCTCGGCGCCGGACCGCCCGTCAAAGTGTTCGGGACCGACTATCCGACGCCGGACGGGACGGCCATCCGGGACTACATCCACATCGAGGACCTCGCCGCGGCCCACGTCAAGGCGCTCGACGCGCTCGCCGAGAGCGATGAGCAGACGTTGGCCGTCAACCTCGGGACCGGTGTCGGCTCGTCGGTCCGCCAGGTGATCGACGCCGCCCGGGATGTGGCCGGTCGCCCGGTGCCGTACGAAGAGGCGCCGCGTCGCGCCGGCGACCCGGTGGCGACGTTCGCCGATCCGGCCGTCGCCGAGCGGGTGCTCGGGTGGCGGGCCCGGAAGGGCTTGGGCGAGATCGTCGAGTCGGCGTACCGCTGGCACTCGCGTCGCGGCTCGCTTCGCTCGCTGGGCCGGCAAGGCCGGCCTCACCATCGTCGGCGCTGCGGTCGGGGGCCGAAGCGCACGTCTGAAAGCACCGTGCCTGCTAGCCGGCAGGCATGACCGCACAGATCACCGTGCGGGCTGATCCCGAGCTGATCGAACGTGTACGGGACGACGCCCGGCAGCTCAACCGCTCGATGAACGAGCACGTGGTGAAGCTGCTCGAAGCGTCGACGGACCCGGCGCACGCCTCAGACGAACACGCCGAGGTGCGCGAGCGTTTGCGCAGAGCCGGTGTGCTGAGCGAATGGCCACGGCTGCCAGCCGATCGATGGCGGCCGACCCAGGCCCAGATCGACGACGCGCGAGCCGCCGCAGGGCGTGGGACACCCCTGTCCCAGATCATCTCCGAGCTGCGTGACGAGCAGGGTTGACCGTCGTTCTCGACTCGTCGGCGCTGGTCAAGCGGTACGCCGACGAGCCACATCAGGAGATGGTCCGGGGTCTGACCGCAGGCCTCGTCGTCAGCGACGTGGTTCGAGTGGAGGTGCCGTCGGCCCTTTGGCGCAAGCATCGCGAGGGCGAGCTGAACGACACGCAGATCCGCGTCCTGGTCGCACTGTTCGAAGACGAGTGGTCGAGCCGGCAAACGGGCCAGCCGGTGTTCAGCTCGGTGGCGATGAGCACGGAAGTGCTGACCACCGCAGCCGTGCAGGTCAGCCGGCACCCACTGCGCGCCCTCGACGGCATCCAGCTGGCGACGGCGCTCCTCGCGCAGCGCCATCTCGGAGCTGTTCGCTTCGCCTGCTTCGGCGATCGGCTGCGGCTTGCCGCCCAGCGCGAGGGTCTGGCGCTGATCCCCTGACGGCGTGTCGCCTCAGGCCATCTGGCCGCTGCGGATGCGGTCCAGCCAGCCGAACAGGATGGCCACCGCTCGAGGGTCATGGCGCAGGCGGTGGCCGGCGCCGGCGAGGACGTTCAGCTCGGCCGAGCCGTGGGCGTCGGCCAGCTGCTTGGCGTCGCTGGTCGGCACGCTCTCGTCGTCTTCGCCGTGCAGCACCAACAGTGGTCGCGGCGCGAACCGGCGCGCCGACTCGGTGGGACGGAACCGCCGGAAGGCCCGGCTCCACTCGTCGACTGATGCCGGGAACCGCGCCGTGCGGATCGCCCCGATCTCCCGGGCGTGCTCGAGGAACCGGCGCGGGTGGTCGGCCCAGTCGTCGAAGTCGGCCCGGGGGCTGAGCAGCCCGGCGGCGCGCACCCGCGGGTCGTCGGCGGCGACGCAGATGGCGATCGAGCCGCCGGTGTTCGTGCCGAGCAGCACGATCTCGGTCGGGGACGTCTCATCGGCGAGGTAGTCGATGGCGGTGCGCAGATCGTCGATCCAACCCTGCAACGAGAAGTCACCATCGCTGGTGCCGGTGCCCCGGAAGTTGAACGTCATGGCCACGTAGCCGAGGTCGTGGGCGATGCGCTCGATCAGCTGGGGAAACGTCCCCGCCGAGCGTCTGGCGTCGAGCGGGCCGATCGGGAAGCCGTGGCAGAGGATCACGCCGGGACTGGGCTCCGCCCGCCCCGACGGCACGACGAGGTGACGCGCCAACGTGTGTCCGGCCGAGGTGAACGTGCCGTTCATCCGCAGCTCAGGAGCGATGGGCGCGGCGCCGACCTTGCTGACCGGGTCTGGCCAGCCGATAGCCGCGATTGCGGGCCTCGGCCAGGGTGTCGGGACCGAAGGCGGCGCCGACGTCGTGCTCGATGATCTCCTCGATCGGTGCGGGGTCGTCCCACTCGTCGAGGTCGTAGACCAGCTGCGTGCGCTTGTCGCCGAGGAACCGGTGGTGCTCGAACCGCGACGGCCGCTCCATCGGGTCGGCACGGTAGCGGTTCGTCACGGCCGAAACGAGTTCCACCTCCATCTACTATGATCGTACTATGACGCTGCGCTCGGTGATGGTCCAGCTGCGCCACGACCAGATCACCCAGCTCGACATCGATGCCAAGCGGGCCGGCACGTCTCGTTCCAAGCTCCTGCGCGACGCCGTCGATGCGGCGCAGGCCCCAGCCGGCGATGCCGATGTCGCCGCGCAATCCGCGGGCCTATTCCGAGGACCGATTCGGCTCGGACGCCTGGGGCGACCTCGACCAGTGGCACGACGCCGCCGCTAGCGATCGCACCGTCGAGCGCGACCAGTGGTGAGGCGTCGGATGCCCCAGTGGGCCGAGCTCTGGTGGACCGAGCTCTCCCCGTCCGGGCGCCGCCCCGCGCTCGTCCTCACTCGGCCGGAGGCGGTGCAGCGGCTCCCGCGCCTGTTGGTCGCGCCAGCCACGACCACCATCCGTGGACTCCCGTCCGAAGTGCACCTTGACGGCGACGACGGGGTCGATCGGCCGTGCGTGGTCAACTTGGACACGCCCGAGTTGGTGCGTCGTGAGTGGTTGGTCGACTACATCTCGACGCTCAGCGCGGCACGTTGGATGGAGGTCTGCACAGCGATCGGGCGCGCCGTCAACTGCTGATCGCCGCGGGCGTTTGTTCACTGACGGTCGGCGGGCCGGTCGTGGCCGCACAAACGCGGCGCGCCCGGCGGTGGGCGCGGGGCGCGACGATGGCCCGGTGGAGGAGCAGGTGGTCGTCGTGGTGGAGGATGACCCGGCGATCGGCGACCTGGTGGGGCTGTACCTGCGCCGAGCCGGCTTCCGCGCCCTGCTGGCGGCCAGCGGTCAGCGCGGGCTGGAGCTGGCCGAGCAGCACCGGCCGGATCTCGCCGTCCTGGACATCGGGCTCCCCGACGTCGACGGTCTCGAAGTGTGCCGACGGTTGCGGGCCCGGACGCCGGGCCTGCCCGTGCTGTTCCTGACGGCGCGGGACGCCGAGGCCGACCGTCTCGCCGGGTTCCACCTCGGCGCTGACGACTACGTGGTCAAGCCGTTCTCACCACCGGAACTGGTGGCCCGCGTGCAGGCAATCCTCGGGCGGGTCGGCCGGGCGCCCACCTCCGACGGTGGCGGCGCGGCGACCATCACCGTCGGGTCGATCGAGGTTGACGAGGCGCGCCGGGAGGTGCGCCACGACGGCGTCGCAGTGGCCCTGGCCATGCGCGAGTTCGAGCTACTGGTGTTCCTGGCTCGCAACCGCTCCCTGGCGTTGACCCGGCGCCAGCTCCTCGACGGCGCGTGGGGCATCGACTGGGAGGGCGACGAACGGACCGTCGACGTCCACGTCCGCCAGCTGCGCCGCAAGCTCGGCCCTGCCCTGCCGCTGGCCACCGTGTGGGGTGTCGGCTACCGCCTCGGGTGACCTCGATGGCCTCGCTCCCTCCGATTCCGCGCCGCGATCGGTACGGAAATCCGTACCGGAGCATCGTCAGAACGCGACGGGGCAGGAGAATCGGGTCGTGACTCGCCGGCTCGTCGTCGTGATCGTGCTGACGGTCCTCGGGACGTTGGTGGTGGCGGCCGTCACGACGGTGCTCATCTCCCGCGGGCAGGCGCGGCAGGCGACCGAGGACGTCCTGCGCGACCAGGCCGAGTCGCTGGCCGTCGCCGTCGGCGGCATCGACCCGGCGCTGCCGGCACGTCAGCAGGCCGCCACTCGGCAGGTCCTGCGCGAGCTGCGCCAGGCCCTGCGCGTCGACGGGGTCGAGTTCGTCCTCCTGGACGCCACCGGGGAGATCGCTGGCGCGCTTCCCGACGGCGTCGCGGCCGCCGACCTCGACCTCGCGGCGCTCGCCGCCGGCCAGACCGTCAGCGGCGCCAACGGCTCGCTCGTGTACGCCGCGGCTCCTGACGTGCGCCCGCGCCTCACGATCATCGCGATCGTCACCCAGCAGGCCACGACGGGCGCCGGCGAGGCGCTGCCGTTCTTCCTCGTCGCCAGCGCGATCACCCTCGTCATCGGCGCCGCCGTCGCCGTCGTGCTCGGCCGCCGGCTCGCCCGACCTGTCGACGCCGCCGCCGGTGCGGCGCGCAAGATCGCCGACGGGCAGCTGTCGACCCGCCTCCCCGCGCCGCCCGACGAGCAACGCGACGAGTTGGCCGGCCTGACGCGCTCGATCAACGCGATGGCCTCCGGCCTCGAACGATCACGCGCCCTGGAACAGCAGTTCCTGCTGTCCGTCAGCCACGATCTGCGCACCCCGCTGACCTCGATCCACGGCTACGCGTTGGCGATCAGCGACGGGACGGCGCCCGACGCCGGCGCCGCCGCCGAGATCATCCTGGCCGAGTCGCGCCGCCTGGAACGCCTGGTCGCCGACCTCCTCGACCTCGCTCACCTCGACGGCCGGAGCTTGTCGCTGCGCCCCGTCGACCACGACCTGCGCATCGACGCGCAGGAAGCCGTCCGCGCTGCCAGCCCCGCAAGCGAACGGGCCGGGGTTGCCGTGCGCTTCGCGCCCGGGTCGCCGGTCATCGCCCACGCCGACCCGGCCCGCGTGCTCCAACTGCTGGGCAACCTGCTCGACAACGCCTGCAAGTTCGCCCGCTCGCGCGTCGACGTCCACGTGACCGACGAGCTCGGCATGGCCGTCCTGCGCGTCGACGACGACGGCCCCGGCATCGCGCCGGACGACCGACCGCACGTCTTCGAGCGGCTGTACGTGAGCGGCCGGCGACCCGAGCGGGCCGAGGTCGGGTCCGGGCTGGGGTTGGCGATCGTGCGCCAGCTCGCCGAGGCGATGGACGGCTCGGTCGCCGTCAACGCCGCGCCGAGCGGCGGCGCCCGCATCGAGGTCCGGCTGCCCCTCGCCCAACCATCGCTCACCGCTCGAGATTGATCGCGGATCGAGGTATCAGCTCCGAGCCACCGGCGTCTTGATCTGGGAGCAGAAGGAATCCAGGGAGCAGCCGTGGCGGAACCGTCGAACGAGTCAGGTCAAGGCTGGCGAGCTCGATGGAGACGCCGGCGCGATCGTCCACCACGGACATGGATCTACCGAAACCTGACGCCGTGGAGGATCTACGCCTGTTTCGGCGAGGACAAGGCGCTGCTCCTCGATCACACGCCGAAGCTTGGCGACTGCAGCCCCTGCGCGTCCAAGGTGTTGTCCATCCCGGCACTCGGCGAGATCAGGATCCCTCACGAGGACGCCCAACACCTCGACACGGTCGGGCTACGTCGCCGGGGACAGCTCGACGTGCGCCCCGCGCCGAGCGAGTTCTGGAGCGCGCTGCCGACGGCGATCGTGAGCTTCGGGTGGCTCGCTGTCGGTTTGCTGTTCGGTGCGTGGGGCTTGTTCTTCGGCGGCTGGAGCGCCGTGCCATGGAAGTGGGTGGTGGCTTCGCTGGTGGCCGTACCTGTCGTCGGCCTGGCCGTAGCGACCGGCCGTGAGGTCCACCTGTACCGGCGGTTCGGGCGCTACCGCGCATCCTTGATCGGCGAACACCGGCGCACGAACGAGCGGTCGCTCGAAGGCATCGGACGCGGCAGCAGGTTCTGCACGTTCGTCGACGGCCTGCCACGTCAGGCCTCAGAGGCGGTCGTGCTCATCGGCGCAGTCCTGATCGCGGTCGCCGGGCTGGGCGTCGCGCTCCACCAAACGACGCAGCTCAACGATCACCTGCCGACCTCCTACGACGCGCTCCTGCGATTCGATGATCCGTTCACGGCGGTGTCAAATCTTGCGATCGAGAGCGCCGCCTTCTCGCAACTGCTCGTTGGACACGTCGCGCAGTGGGCGCTGGTCTCCATCGCCGCGCTCGGCGCCCGCGGCGATGTACTTCCAATTCGATCGACAGCGCCTTGCTTCCGTGCAGCGACGCTGGGTGCAAGAGGTGTTCCGACTCGATCCGACCGTGCGGACCGTCGGCGACATCGAGGCCAAGTACGGCTCGCAGATCGAGGCGACGTTCGGCGTCCTCGCCCCCGATTCGAACATGCGCCTGCGCGGCGGCCGCCGCTCGCCGGTGATCGTGGCGACGATTCTGCTCGTCATCGGCTGGTTCCTGGTGATCTCGACCACGCGCGTGCCCCCGCTCGTCGAGCTCGACGGCGAGCTGGTGTGGTCGACCGCTGACCGATCGTTCCCGGTGTCGGCCTTCTTCCGGCCCGACCTGTCGCCAGTCGGCTACGCCTTCCTCGGTGCGTACGTGTTCACCCTCTTCCACGTGATTCGCGGGTATCAGCGTCGCGACCTGCACCCCAAGACCTACAGCACCGTGGTCGTCCGGATCCTCGCCGCCTACGCGTTGGCGCTCGTGATCAGCGTCGTCTACGACGGTCCGGCGACGGAGGTGGTGATGTTCTTCGTCGGCTTCATGCCACAGAGTGCTCTGGTCTGGCTGCGCGAGAAGCTCTCCGGCGCCTGGAAGGCCGTGCCCCTTCATGAGCCGGCGCCGTTGACCGAGTTGGAGGGCATCGACCTCTACGACCGCACACGACTCGCCGAGGAGGGGGTGAACAACGTCGAGGCTCTGGCTCACGCCGACATCGTCGACCTCATGAGCAGTACGCGAATCTCCGCCGCCGAGCTCGTGGACTGGGCTGACCAGGCCATCCTCTACCTGCGAGTCGGCGGAGACGCCGCTGCGCAGTGCGACAAGAAGCGGCGAAGTCAGCCCGGACTCCAGCCGAAGCCTCCGATGGTGCGCCACAACCTGTGTCACCTGCGGTGCTACGGGATCCGGACGGCGACTGATCTGCTGCAGGCCTACGACCAGGCGATCAGACGTGGTGGCGGCTGTCGTGCCAAGGAGCAGGCCGAGGTCGAGCTGCTCCGGACCGCGCTGGAGCTGCCCAGCAGGCCAGAGGACTCCCCAGTCAGCACCATCCAGACGATCATCGACACGCTTCCCGACGAGGAGTGGTTCGCCCAGGTGCGCAACTGGCGCAACCCGGAGTTCGGCGCCCCCGATTCGTGGTACTGGTACCTGGACGGCAAGGGCTGGACGCCTCAGCGGGCATGGATCCCTGGAAGAGTCGAGCGGGCCAAGGCCCCGCTGCGGGCGTACCCGATCGCCCCCGAGCGGGCGGCCGCACCGGGGTCACGAGCGCAGCGGGAGCCACGGACGGTCGCCGCACGGCGTGGCGCGATGGTCGGCTGAATCGTCCGGGTCCTCGGTGGACGCTGCAGCCGGACACGGCGTCGCTGTCGAGACGCGGCAGGAGGGGAGCGCGGCTGCGCTCCCCTCCTGCTGTTGACTGGGTGCTGGCGAGCCTCGTGATGCCGGGGGGACGAGGTCCGGCGGCTCGGATCAGCGGAAGTTGGCGTGGTTTCGCCAGGCGGTCCAGCCTGCCGGCCTAGCGGCCAACCACCTCCAGGGTCCCATACGAACATTCACTCATGTGGTGGACCACCTCCTTCCTCTGGTGGCACCAGTCAACCACACGCCGTCAGGCACACGCACGGCGGTTGCGCCCTCACCAGAACATCGTGACGGGTTCGCCCTTGAAGGGGCCGACGACCTCGTCGGTGATCCAGCCCCCGTAGAAGCCGCCGGCCTGCGGCCGCACGACCTCGCCGTCAACCGTGCAGCGATCCATCCGCGCTGGGTAGAAGGCGACGGCGCCGCGCATGGCGGCGAACCGCGGCGTCGGCCGCTCGTAGGACCACGCCGCCGCCTCCTCGACGCGCCCGTCAGCCACGACCGTCCAGTAGGTCGCCGGGCCCTTCCACTCGCAGACCGAGCCGCCGGCGGAAACGGGCTGCAGCACTCCGTCGGCGACGTCCTCGCGCGGTACGTAGAACGACGGGGGGTGGCTCGTCTCGCACACCCGCCACGCCCGGTTCGATTCGGCCACGACGACACCGCCGAGCTGGACGACGACGTGACGATCGGTCTGCACGACCGACGGTGGGCGGGGGTAGTCCCACACCGACTCCTGGCCCGAACCGGGCGCGATGCGCCGCTGGCGTGGCGGCCCCATCACATCGTGTACGCCAGGTTGGCGACGATCCGCTCGCCGAGCTCGGTGTCCCCTTCGAGCTCGACCTCGTGACGCCGTGTCGCCGGATCGACCCGGCCACCTCCGAGGCGGGCGAACACACCGGCCGGCAGGCGCACGACGGCGGTCGGTGGATCGGACAGCGCATCGACGACCGCCGCCCGCGCTCCTTCGCCGGCCGGAACCTCGACGAGGACCGACCGCGCGGCGGGTCCGGTGAGCTCGATGGCGACCCTCGACCCGGGTGGCGCGGCCGCCTTCTTGCCGACGACGAAGCCCATCGCCGCCGCCATCTCGTCGAGGGCCAGCTCGGCAGCAGGTCCGCCCTCGCCACCGGGCCGCCCGACGGCGTCGCGCACGTCCTGCTCGTGGAGCCACGTGTCGAACACACGGATGCGCATGAACCGGCCGTACGTGTCGGGTCCGGCGGGGGTGAACCCCTCGGCCGACCATGCCGCGTCGTCGGTCGCCTGCAGCGCCTCGCGTCGGCGGGCGACGCGGTCCCGGAACGCCGCCAGCACCTCGGCGGGCTCCATCCCAGCCATCGAGACCACCCACGCCTCGTTGAACCGCCCGATGTCGTTGCGGACGTGATCGGCGGCGGTGACGTCGACGTCGGGAGTCGAATCGCCGAGCAGCACCGACTCGGTGCCGACCACATGAGCGACCACGTCCTGCACCCGCCAGCCCGGCAGCGGGGTCGGACGGGACCAGTCGGCGTCGTCCAGGGCGGCGAGGAGGTCGTCGAGGCGCACCCACACGTCGTCGAGGGCAGCGATCGCCCGATCCTGCGGCACTCGAGTGGTCACCGGCGCGACCTCATGCTGATGCGAGCGACCGAGCGCCAGCGAGGGAGCGGCCATCAACGGCCTGCGTGGCCGGGGAACGCAATGACGTGCTCATGGTGTCGGGTTCTGGATCGTGCGCCAGTCGCGCGCCTGCAGGTACGGGCGGAACGCGTCGGCGATGCGGGCCAGATCTGCGGGCGCCTTGGGCCGCTGGATCTCGTAGAGCGTGGCGAACCGCAGCCAGTCCCGCACGTGGTCCCACAGCGCGAGTGCCTCGTCGCCGGTGGGTGGATCGACGACGACGGGCCCGAACAGGCACTGGCCGTCCGGGAAGAACAGGGTGGGGACGCCGAACGCCCCGGCGTCGACGACGCGCTGGTGCTCGACGCGGACGTCGTCGTGGGTCGATGGGTCGGCCAGGGCGTCGGCCACCACGGCCGGTCCGTCCAGGCCGAGCTCGGTGAGCAGCGCCTCGGCCACCTCCCGTCGGTGGGGCTGGCGGCCCTCGACGTGCAGCGCCCGACCGGCCCGCTCGTACCACGCGTCGAGCAGCGCCGGGTCCTTGCGCCGCAGCAACGCCCCGATGCGCATCATCGACCACCCGTAGGACCATTCCCGCTCCCACGGGTGCTTCTTGCCCTCGATCCGGTTGATCTCCTCGAGGCTGAAGAACCGCCAGCGCACCTCGACACCGGTCCGGTCCCGCACCTCGCGCATCCAACGCGACGTCTGGTAGGCCCACGGGCACATCACGTCGAAGTGGAAGTCGACGAAGGCGATGTCGGCGGGATCCATCCCGCCATCCTGGCGCACCGCCACGGGCGACGGACCAGCGGCGGGTCAGCGCAGGTCGGTGATGTCGTCGCCGGGCGCTTGCGGACCGACGGCGCCGATGGCGTCGAGGTACTCGAGGTGGGCCTCCACCACCGCGACGGCGTCGACGTCGTCGAGCAGGTCGACGTCGGCCCGCTCGGCCTCGCCGAGCAGGTACCCGGTGAGGGTGTCCTCATCGATCACGGTCGGCGTGAAGATGTCCTGGCGGCGATCGATCACGTCGACGGGTTGCAACCCCTTGTCGTGCAGCCAGCGGAGGTGGAAGATCAGCAGCTGCTCCAGCTCGTCCGGCGTCAGGCGGGCCTGCGTCTCGGCCGGCACCCGGTCGGCCACGAAGTCGACGGCCTCGTCGAGGCGGTAGACGACGCGCGGCGCAACGGCGTCCAGGCGGTGCGCCTCCCGGCCGACGACCACGGCGGCGATGACGAACACCGTGACGGCGGCGATCACCGCGAAGACCCAGGTCACCGGCTCCATCGCCCGCTCACCCTACGAACTGGCCGCCTCGATCGACCCGATCACGTCGGTTGAGACGGCCAGCGCGAACCTCCCCGCTGCCGAGACGGCCAAGTACGTCAGACGGCACTGGGGTGTCGGGCACGAGCCAATGCCACGCGGGTCGGGCGCAGCCGGAAGTCATCGATGGCTCGCCCGATGTCGGATCGCCGGCGACGGAGCCGGCCGTTCAGTAGTCGCTGGTACTCGCCGAGCCCGCGGTCACCGAGCAGCTCGGCGTAGCGCTCGGCGGCGCCCTGCAGCGTGGACAGGTTCGAGTCGGCGTCGTAGCTGAACAGCCAGCGGGCCAGTTCGTCGGGATCCGGCTTGGCGATCGCGCAGGCCCGCCGGTGCACGTCGTCGAGCCGGACCACGAGCTCGTCGAGCGGCGCGACGTCCTCGATGTCCGGCGAGCTGGCATCGAGGCGGGCAAGGGCCCGACGGCACAGCTCGATCACCTCCTCGGCGTCGCCCTGGTCGAGGACGGACTCGATCTCGTCGATGGCCTCGTGCACCGGGGTCGACCAGCAGGTCGGGCGCGATCTGACGGGAAAGGGAATGATGGTGGCGCTCATGGGACGAGCATGAACGCGGGGTGTCATGGCTCCCGGCGGTTCACGCCGGGAGCCGGTCCCTCACAGGCCGATGCGCTGGGCGAGCAGCTCGCGGTGGTAGGTCGGATCGCCGAACAGCAGCTCGGAGCTCTTCGCCCGCTTGAAGTACAGGTGGGCCGGGTGCTCCCACGTGAAGCCGATGCCGCCGTGGATCTGGATGTTCTCTGCGGCGGCATGGAAGTACGCCTCCGAGCAGTAGGCCTTGGCCAGGGACGCCACCGACGGCAGCTCGTCGTTCATCTCGCTGGCGCACCACATGCCGTAGTACGCCGCCGACTTGGCCGACTCGACCTCGAGCAGCATGTCGGCGCACTTGTGCTTGATCGCCTGGAACGACCCGATCGGACGACCGAACTGGACGCGCACCTTGGCGTACTCGACGGCCATGTCCAGCACCTTCTGCGCTCCGCCGACCTCCTCGGCGGCGAGGCCGACGGCGACGAGGTCGAGCACGCTCGACAGCGTCGCCCAGCCCTCCCCCTCGGTACCGATGAGCCGGGCCGGCGTGCCGTCGAAGTCGAGCTTGGCCTGCTTGCGCGTCTGGTCCATCGTCGAGAGGGCGGTGCGGGTCAGCCCGGACGCGTCACCGTCGACGGCGAACAGGCTGACGCCCTTCGCCGTGCGGGCGGCGACCAGGATCAGGTTGGCGGTGTGCCCGTCGAGGACGAAGCTCTTGGCGCCGGTGAGCGTCCAGGCGTCGCCGTCCGCCGTGGCCTCCATCGTGATCCCGGCCTCGTCCCACTTGCCCGCCGGCTCGGTGAACGCCACCGTGGCGATGGTCTCGCCGCTGGCGATCCCCGGGAGGTAGTCCTTCTTGGCAGCGTCGTCACCGCTCTGCAGCAGCGTGTTGGCGGCCAGCACGACGGTGGAGAAGAACGGGGCGCAGAGCAGCGAGCGACCCATCTCCTCGAGCACGATGCCGAGCTCCACGTAGCTGTAGCCGGAGCCGCCGAACTCCTCCGGGATGTGCAGTCCCTGGAGGCCCATCTGCTCGGCCATCTGCGACCACACGGCCGTGTCGTAGCCGGACTCTGTCTCCATCTGCTCGCGCACGGCGGACTCCGGGCTCTTGGAATCGAGGAAGGCCCTGACGGTCTTGCGCAGCTCGTCCTGCTCGTCGGTGAAGGCGAAGTTCATGGCGCCCATCGTGGCCCGCGTTGACGCAACCGCGCCAACCTGCTTGTGTACACATGTGTCCACATCCACGACCGTGCGGGCGCTGCGCGCCGACCTGGCCGCCACCATCCGTCGCGCCGGCCAGGGCGACCGCATCGTGATCACCGTCGGCGGCCGCCCGACCGCGCTGCTGTCCGCCCTCGACGACCAGGCGCCCGACCTCGAGCGGCTGATCGCCGTCGGAGCCGTGCTGCCGCCCCGCCGTACGAGCACCTGGCGCCCGCCCCCACCAGTCGCCGTCTGGTCCGGCGTCCGCCTCGACCGTGCCCTCGTCGAGCTGCGCGGATGAGCGTGGCGCTCGACACCTCGGCGCTGCTGGCGCTGGGGATCGACGGTCCGGCGCGGGCGATCGTGCTGGCGGCGATGGCCGACGATCCGGTGTGGTCGGCCTCGGCGCTCGCCCTGACCGAGGCGCTGCCGACCATCGATCGGCTGACCGACGTCGATGTGCTGCGCGGAGACCTGGAGGACGCCGTGCGGCTGACGTGGGACCACCTCCACGTGGTCCCGGTCGATCAACGGTGCCTCGACGCGGCGGCGACGTTGGCCAGAGCGCAACCGGTGCGCCTGGCGAGCGCCGTGCACCTGGCCGCGGCGGTCCGCATGCCGCCGCCGGTGCGGTTCGTCACGTTCGATCCCGGCCAGATCGGCGTCGCCCTGGCCGTCGGCCTGGACGTCGTCTCGGCGTGACGTCACCGGTCTCCTCGTCCGCAATTCGGTGGCAGAGCAACCAATCTGCGGACGATGACGGCGAGTCGCGGACGGAGGGGACTGGCACACTGGATCGCATGGCTGCCGGCTCCCCGCACACCCTCCACTGGGTCAACGCCGATGTCGAGGTCCACAAGGTGGTCGTCGGACCGTACGACAACAACGTCTTCGTGGTGCGCTGCCGACGCACCGGTGACGCCGTGCTGATCGATGCCGCCAACGAGCACGAGCAACTGCTCGAGCTGTGCCAGCGGCTCGGTGTCCGCCGCGTCCTCGAGACCCACGGGCACTGGGACCACATCCAGGCCGTGCCGGCGATCCGGGAGGCCGGCTACGAGGTGGCGGTCACGAAGCTCGACGCGCCGAAGCTGAAGGACGTCGGCTACGACGTCTTCCTCGACGACGCGGAAGTGATCGAGGTCGGCCGGCTGCGCCTCGACGCGATCCACAACCCCGGCCACACCGCCGGCTCGATCTCGTTCGCCGTGCGCGACACGCCGCTGCTGTTCACCGGCGACACCCTGTTCCCCGGCGGCCCAGGGAACACGAGCTTCGAGGACGCCGACTTCTCCACGATCATCCGGTCGATCGAGGACCGCCTGTTCACGTTCCCGGACACCACCGTCGTGCTCCCCGGCCACGGCGTCGACACGACCATCGGCGCCGAGCGACCGCACCTCGACGAGTGGATCGCTCGCGGTTGGTGACCCAGCCCACCCTGCTCGCCCTCTCGGGGCTGTTCGAGGGCGTGGACGCCGAACCGTTGCGTGACGCGCTCGACGGGCTCGCCGGTCGGTGATCGACGCTCCGACCGACGAGGACGCGCCGCCTGGTCGACCGCTGTGGCCGGTGCTGGTGGCCGGGGCGATCATCGTCGCCACCGTGGCGGTGGCGGGCGTGATCACCTGGCAGGCGTTCGACGGCGCCGACGACACGACGCCCGAGCTCGACACGACTGCCGCCGCCGACGGACTGTCGGCGACGCTCGCCACCGACGAGCTCGACGGCTGCCCGATGGGCGACGGGCTGCTCGGCCAAGTGGCGACGGCGCTCGACGAGGACGCGCTCGCCGCCCTCGTCGCTGACGGCGAGGTCACCGTCGAGGCGACGGGCGGGCCCATGGTCGACTGCACGGCGTCTCGTGGTGACGAGCGGCTCGTCATCTCGGTCTCGCCCTCCCCGGCGGACGCACTGGAACTCCTGCGCGGCGACTCGGAGGCGCCGCCGTGGGACCCCCTCGGCAGCACGAACGGCGGGACCTACCTTGGCCACTGCGGGATCGACGACGGGTGCGCCGTCCTGTGGTACGACGACCACCTGCTGGCGATGATCGACGTGGCCGGCCCGGCCGCCGGCCGGCTCGACGCCGACCAGGTGCAGACCGTGCTGGCCGCGGCGCTGCCGACCGTCGTCGGGACGCTCTCATGAGGTACGACGAGCGACCGATCGACCCCACGCCGCTGCACACGGCGGACCTCCCGCCGACACCGGTGCGCGATCGCAACATCCCGGCCGCAGCATGGATCGAGGCGCCGGCCGACCTGCGGCACCTCGGCGACGACCTGCCCGGCCGGCCGGGCGCCGAGTACAAGCGCCGGATCGGTCCCTGGCTGCTGTGGCGGGCCGGGCCCGCCTCGGACGGAGACGCCCGGTACTGGGCCGGTCTCGCCGCCGACACGTCGGTGGCGTTCACACTGCGGCTGTTCCCCGACGGCCGGGCCGACGGCGCCGGGCCGAGCGGCGCCCGCCACACCAGGTTCCGGGCCTGGAAGGAGGATCTCCGGGACCACGAATTACCACTACGCGCGTAGGGAGAATTGGCCGCCCGTGGCGCCTACACTGGCCGCTGTGCCGGAGCACCAGGAGCTGTTCCACGTCGACGACCTGTGGGTCGCGCCGGCCCCTGACGCCGCCGGCGGGTCGGCGGTGGCGCCCGAGCCCATCCTGCAGGGCCTCGACCTCGCCGTCGGCGCCGGCGAGATCCACGCCATCATGGGCCCCAACGGCTCCGGCAAGAGCACGCTGGCCGCCACGCTGATGGGTTCGCCCGAGTACGAGGTCCGATCGGGCCGGATCACGTTCCGCGGCGACGACGTGACGGAATGGCCACCGGACGAGCGGGCCAAGGCCGGGATGTTCCTCGCCTTCCAGTACCCCCAGGAGATCCCGGGGGTCTCCGTGATCCAGTTCCTGCGCCAGTCGCTGTCGGCGCGCAAGGGGTTCGATCTCTCCGTGCTCGAACTGCGGGTCTCGGCCATGGAGTGGATGCAGCGCCTCGGCATGGACTCGTCGTTCGTCGACCGCTACCTCAACGAGGGGTTCTCCGGCGGCGAGAAGAAGCGCAACGAGATCATGCAGCTGGCGATCCTGGAGCCGGCGTTGGCCATCCTCGACGAGACCGATTCGGGGCTCGACATCGACGCCTTGCGCATCGTGGCCAAGGGGTTGCGCGAGGTGCGCGCTGACCGCCCGGACCTCGGTGTCGTGCTGATCACGCACTACCAGCGCCTGCTCAACGAGCTGCGGCCCGACCACGTGCACGTGCTGATCGACGGTCGCATCGTCGCGTCGGGCGGCATGGAGATCGCCGAGCGCCTCGAACGCGACGGCTACGAGTCGTTCCGCCCTGCCGGAGTCGGGCGATGACCGCCGAGACGCTCACGACGCTCGACGTGGCGACGGTCAAGGCGCACTTCCCGCTCCTCGCCGACACGATCGACGGGCGTCCGATCCACTACCTCGACTCCGCCAACTCGTCACAGAAGCCGCGGCAGGTCATCGACGCGATGTCCTCGTTCACCGCCCACCACTACGCGCCGATCAACCGCAGCGCCTACCGCTTGGCCGCCGAGGCCACGGACTCCTACGAAGCGGCCCGGGCCAAGGTGGCCCGCTTCGTCAACGCCGCCGACGCCGACGAGATCGTGTTCACCAAGAACGCCACCGAGGCGCTCAACCTCGTCGCCCAGGCGTGGGGTCGAGCGAACCTGGGCATCGGCGATGTCGTCGTGCTGACCCACATGGAGCACCACGCCAACATCGTCCCGTGGCACCTGCTGGCCAGCGAGGTGGGTGTGGAGCTGCGGTGGATCCCGCTCACGAACGACGGGCGCCTCGACCTGACCGACCTCGATCGGCTGGTCGACGGGGCCAAGGTCGTCTCGGTCGCCGCGATGAGCAACGTGCTCGGCACCCTCAACCCCGTCGCCGAGCTGTGCGCCGCGGCCCACGCCGCCGGGGCCCTTGCCGTCGTCGACGCCTGCCAGTTCGTGCCCCACAACCCAACCGACGTCCAGGCGTGGGGCGCCGACTTCGCCGCCTTCTCGAGCCACAAGATGTGCGGCCCGTCGGGCATCGGCGCGCTGTACGGGCGGGCCGAGCTGCTCGACGCCACCCCGCCGTTCCTCGGCGGCGGCAACATGATCGCCGACGTCCGCCTCGACGGGTTCACGTCGGCGCCCGTCCCCGCCAAGTTCGAGGCCGGCACCCCACCGATCACCGAGGCGATCGGGTTCGGCGCCGCCGTCGACTTCATGGAGTCGCTCGGCATGGATGCCGTCCGGGCCCACGAGGTCGAGCTGACCAGCTACGCGCTCGAGACGCTCGGCGCCCGATTCGGCGACGATCTGGTCATCCACGGTCCTCGGGACTTGGCCGTGCGCGGCGGCGTGCTCAGCTTCGCCTTCCGCGACCTCCACCCTCATGACGTCAGCCAGGTCCTCGACCAGGCCAACGTGTGCATCCGCGCCGGCCACCACTGCGCCAAACCGCTGATGCGGCTGCTCGGTGCGGCTGCCACCGCCCGGGCCAGCTTCTACGTGTACAACGACCGCGACGACGTGGACGCGCTCGCCGACGCCCTCGACGGCGCCTCCGACATCTTCGGCTTCTAACAGAAGGAACCATGCCGGGCCTCGAAGACCTCTATCGCGAGATCATCCTCGACCACTACCGCACGCCGCGCAACCGCGGTGAGCTCGCCGCGCCGCCGGCCGTCGTGGCGCAGGGACACAACCCGCTGTGCGGGGACGAGATCACGGTGTTCCTGCAGGTCGACGACGGCGTCGTCAGCGACGTCAAGGTCGGCGGCCAGGGTTGCTCGATCTCGCAGAGCTCGGCGTCCATGATGAGCCAGGCGATCAAGGGTCAGCCGGTGGACGACGTGCGGGCGCTGGTCCGCCGCTTCAAGGGGATGATGTCGATCGAGGATGCCGGCGACGTGGCCGAGGGGAACGGAGATGCCGGCGGCAACGGGTCGCTGGAGCTCGGCGACCTCGAGGCGCTGCAGGGCGTCGTGAAGTTCCCGGTGCGGATCAAGTGCGCCACCCTGGCCTGGAACACGCTGCTCGACGCGCTCGAGCAGTCCGGCCAACCGGCCACGCCGTAGCTTCCCGGCCCGTGGGCGGCGTTCCCGACGACGACATCGAGGCGCGGGCCAGGGCCGGCCGGGCCGTACGCCGGCTGGGCCACGCCCTCGTCGGTCACCAGGTGCCGGCGTCGCTCGTCGACGAGGTAGCGGTGACGGTCGGCGAGCTGGCCGATCGGCTCGAGTCCGGCGGCCCACCACGCAACCGGGCCATCGAATCGTTCGGTGGCGACGCCTGGCACCAGCAGGAGCAGCGCCAGGATGGCCTCGTCGGGACCTACGACGACCGGCCCTTCTCCGGCCGATCCAGCCCGTGGGGCCTCGACCTCGAGGTGCACCGCCACGGCGACGAGATCATCGGTCTGGTCCAGCTGGGCGCCGCCCATGAAGGTGCGCCGGGACGGTCCCACGGCGGCATCGTCGCCGCCCTGTTCGACGATGTGTTCGGGTTCGTGCTCGGGATCCTCCAGGAGCCGGCGTTCACGGGCGAGCTGACGGTGCGCTACGTCCGCCCCACCCCGCTCCACCGCCCGCTGGCGTGCCACGGCCGGCTGGGCGAGCGGGTCGGCCGCAAGATCTGGATCGAGGGTGAGCTGGTCGACGCCGAGACGGGCGAGGAGCTGGCCCGCGGTCGAGGCCTGTTCATCGCCGTGGCTCGGGAGGCGATGCTGCCGGAGAGCGCCCGCCTCCCCGCCCCGCCCGACGAAGGTTCCGAACGGTGAGCCCAGCCGACTCACTTCCGCACGCGTAGCTCACAGATCTCGGCGCCGCTGGCGCGGACGAGGTCGGCCGGGGTGATCGGGAACACGTCGTGCCACGTGCCGGCGGCCGCCCACACCTCGTCGTGGTCGAGCAGGCCGGGGTCGGCGAACGCCCGCAGTGGGCGGAGGTGCCCGAACGGGGGCACGCCGCCGATCGGGAAGCCGGTGACGTCGCGCACGGTGCGACCGTCGACGCGCCCGCAGCGTTGGCCGCCGGCGGCGGCGGCCAGCCGTGGTTCGTCGAGCTGGTCGGCGCCGCTGACGAAGGCCAGGACGACCTCGCCGTCGACGTCGAAGATCAGGCTCTTCACGATCTGGCCGACGTCGACGCCGATCGCTGCCGCAGCTTCGGCTGCCGTCTTGGCGCCGTCCGGCTGGCGCACCGGCTGCAGCTCCAAGCCGGCCTGGCGCGCCGCCTCGACGACCCGCACCACGTTGGGATGGACGTCGTCGTTCATCGGGTGACGAGGGCGGGTGACCGCACCGTCGCCGGGCCACCCCACGAGAGCACGGCGGCGCCGGTCAGCGAGCAGCACCCGGCGACGATGTACGACGTGTCGTAGCCGCCGGCGTTGTCGTACAACCAGCCGAGCAGCAGCGGCCCACCCGCCGTCCCGATCATCGTGAGGAACTGCGACCGGCTGAAGATGCGGGCGTAGTCGCGGACCCCGAACCGTTCGGCGATCAGCAGCGGTTGCAGCATCAACAGGTTCCCGACGGTGGCCCCGAACACGATGATGGCGGCGAAGATCGCCACCGCGCTCTCGGCGAAGGCGATGGCGACCATCGACACCGCCTGCAGCACGGCGAGGCCGACGGTGAAGCCGGCCATCGGGAGCCGGGCGACGATGCGCCCGCCGGCCAGACGAGCGACCACCGACATCCCGGCAAGGGCGATCGTGGCCGCCGCCGCCGTGCCGCGGTCGGTTCGCTCCTCGACGAGCTTCACCAGTTGCTGGATGGCACCGACCTGGGCCCCGAGCACCAACACGTAGCCGAACGTCACCGTGAGGTAGAAGCGGGTGCGGACGGCGTCGTGCAGGGGCATGCCGTCAGGGACCAACGGCGCCACGTCGTGGCGGACGCGCTCGCCGTCTGGGAGCCAGCCGAGCGCCGCCGGGTCCGGCCGCACGAGCCAGATGGCGAACGGGACGACGCCGACCAGCCAGATGACGCCGAGGATCGGCGTTGCCGAGGCGAGCTGGCGCTCGTCGATCAACCACTTGGCCAACGGGGTGAGCAGGATGCCGCCGGCCGACAGTCCGGTCGACGCGATCGACAGGGCCACCGAACGGCGGACGTGGTACCAGCGGGTGACCACCGTGGTCACCGGGACGAGGCCGGCGCCGGCGAACCCGAGCGCGAACACGGCGTAGACGGCGTAGAGCTGCCAGCGCTCCTGCGACCTGGCCGAGCAGCGCCAACGCGACGGCGCCGAGGATGCCACCGCCGACGATCACGATGCGCACGTCGCGGCGGGCGATGATCCGCGCCACGACCAACCCGACGATGCCGCCGACGATGAAGTACAGCGTCGTCGCCAGCGAGATCGACGCCACCGGCCAGCCGCGCTCGCGACTGAAGGCGTTGAGGTAGACCGCCAGCCCGTAGAACCCGAGCCCGGACGTGACGGTGAGCACGATGAAGCAGCCGGCCACCACGCGGCGGCCAGGGAATTGGCCGGCGCCCGCCGGCCGAGCGACCGTCGTCGTCACGGCGTCACGAGCGGGTTCCCGAGCGTTCGTGCCGCAGCGCGAATGACGCGCAGGCCGGCCGTGCCCGGCCCCCGCCGAGGAGCGGAGTCTTCGGAGCGAGCGAGGCGATCAAACGAGCTGATCGATCGCCGCGGCGAACTGGCGGTCGTTGTCGGTGACCGTCGAACCGGCGTCGTGGGTCGTGAGTGTGATGTCGACCTTGTTCCACGAGTTGGACCAGTCGGGATGGTGGTTGCGCTTCTCGGCCAGCAACGCCACGCGGGTCATGAACGCGAACGCGGCGTTGAAGTCGTCGAACTCGAAGTGCCGGCACAACGCTCCGTCGCGCTCGGTCCAGTCATCGTCGGTCGCCATGCCGGCGACACTACGCCCGCCTCCCGGACCGGCAACATCCGAGGGTTTGGATGGGGGAACGGGTCAGGGGTTGGCGAACAGCTCGTCGAGGGACCCGGGGCGGACGACGGGCCGCTCGGTGTCGTCCGGCCCCTCGGGCGCCTCGCCGTCGGGCGTGAAGGCGGCGTAGCCGTCGGCCTCCAGCAGGTCGGCGAGCTCGGGGCCACCCTCGGCGACGATGCGCCCACGGATCAGGATGTGCACGACGTCGGGGTGCAACTCGGCGAGCAGCCGGTTGTAGTGCGTGATGGCCAGCACGCCGAGGCCGGGGCGACCGTCGGACGGCTTGGTCTCCTCCTCGATCCGCCGGGCGCAGGCCCGCAGGGCGTCCAGGTCGAGGCCGGAGTCGATCTCGTCGAGCACGGCGATGCGCGGCGCCAGGATCGCCAACTGGAGCGTCTCGTTGCGCTTCTTCTCGCCGCCCGACAGGTCGACGTTCAGCGCCCGGTGGAGCAGTCGTTCCTCGAACCCGATGCGCGCCGCCTCGTCGGCCAACCGGCGGTCGAGGTCGCCGGCGTCGGCGTGGCGCGCCACCAGCGCCTCGCGCAGCATGTCGTCGAGGGCCACACCGGGCACCTCGGTCGGGTACTGCAGGACGAGGTGCAGGCCCGCCGCGGCCCGCTCCCACGTGGTCATGCCGAGCACGTCGACGCCGTCGAGGGTCACCGACCCGCCGAGCACCTCGTAGCCGGGCTTTCCCATCACGACCGCCGACAGCGTGCTCTTGCCGGCGCCGTTCGGGCCCATCACGGCGTGCACCTCGCCGCTGCGCACGGTGAGGTCGATGCCGCGCAGGATCTCCTGCCCGGCGACGGCCGCCCGCAGCCCACTGATCGCCAACGTCGCCGTCACGCCCTGCTCCCCTGGTCGCTCGTCACGTCGATGGTGACCACGCCGTCGTCGACCGACACCGCGTAGACGGGAACGGGGCGCGTCGCCGGCAGCGTCTGGGGCACGCCAGTCTCCAGGCTGAACGTGCTGCTGTGCTGCGGGCACTCGATCTCCAGCTCGTCGCACCACACCTCGCCCTCGGACAGCGAGACGTGGGCGTGGCTGCACACGTCGCCGATGGCATAGACGTCGTCGCCGATGCGCACGACGCACACCGGCCGGCCGTCGACCATCACTCGCGTCGCCGACCCGTCGGCGAGCTCGTCCAGCCGCACGGTCCCGCTCATCGGTGCACCTTGCGGATGTGCGACGCGATCCAGCATCTCGGGGTGCACCAGTGAGCCGAAGACCGTGCTTGATGGTTCACTCGCTCGAAGACTCGCTCCCTCACTACGCCACCCCGGTCAGGGTGCGGTCCAGGTCGAGCTTGGCCGAGACACGGTCGCGCAGCTCGGATGCCAGTGGTCCGACCGGTAGCTGGTCCAGCACCTCGTCGAAGAACCCGAGCACGATCAGGCGCTCGGCGATCGACGTCGGGATGCCCCGGCTCTCGAGGTAGAAGCGCTGCTCCGGATCGATCGGGCCGACCGTCGAGGCGTGGCTGCAGCGGACGTCGTTCGTCTCGATCTCCAGGTTCGGCACGCTCTCCGCCCACGCCCCCTCACCGAGGGTCAGGTTGCGGTTGGTCTGGAACGCCGCCGTGCCCTTGGCGTGCGGGCGGACCTTGATCAGCCCCGTGTAGACGCTGCGCGAGTCGTCCTGCAGCGCACCCTTGAACAGCAGATCGCTCGTGGTGTGCGGCGCGTCGTGGTCCTGGATGGTGCGGAAGTCGTGCATCTGATCGCCACCGGCGAAGTACAGGGCGACCTGGCGGGTGCTGCCGCCGGCGCCGGCCAGCCGGGCCTCGGTGCGCACCCGGGCGTAGTGCCCGCCGAGCGCCACGGTGGCCAACGTGGTCGTCGAATCGCGGTCCCCGACCGCCTGCTGGTGGCCGATCTGCCAGGCCGTCTCGGCGAGCTCGTTGACGCCCAGGTAGCGGACCCGGGCCGCCGGGCCGGCGTGCACCTGGACGACGGGCACGACGAGCACGACCTCGCCGTCGGCCGACCGGAACCGCTCGACGATCGTCACCTCGCTGTCGGCGCCGGCGTCGATGACGAGGCGGGGGAAGACGGCGGCGCCCTCACCGGAGACGTCGTGGGTCACGACGATGGTCTCCTCGACGACGGTCCCGGCCGGCACGCGGACGACGACCGGTGCCGCGAACGCCACGTTGAGCTCGGCGAAGACGTCGGGGGCGGGCCCGTCGACGACGGTCGTCGGCCCGGTGGCGGCGGCACCAACGGAGACGAACTGGTCGCCACCCTCGACCGTGGTGTCCGCCACCGCCGGGTGGAACCGTTCGAGGTCCAGCTCCTCGATGCGGCTGTAGCGCCAGATCTCCTCGGCCGGCGTCGGGAACGGCATTGCTGCCGCCCGCTCGGCGGCGGCCGCCCGCTCAACGGACGACTCGTCGACGGCCCGCGCCGCGGCAGGAGTGAAGGCGTGCATGCCTGCTCAAGCCTACGAACCACCCCCGCCATCGCCTCGTGCGCGGCGTTTGTGCAGCAACGTCCGCCCGATCGACGGCCAACGAACAAACGCGGTGGTGGCGGGGTCAGGAGCGCCGGAAGAGGCGCCGCCAGCCACGCCGGCGTGCGGTGGCCCGCTCCGCTTCGACCTCCGCCCGCACGCGATCACCGACGGACAGCAGGTGCTCCTCGGCCTCGTCCAGCAGGGCCGCCGCCGTGCCGTCGGCGACGCTGGCCGGCTCGGCGGGCGTCGGCGGGGTGACCAGCGCACCCTGGGTCCAGGCGACGGCGGCCAACCGCCGCTCGTACCGCGGGCAGTCGACCGGGCACCGCCAGGGCGCGTCGGGCGCGAGGTCGAGGTTGCACTTGCGCACCGTGTCGCCGTTGGCGTACGTGCGGCTCTCGAAGTGCTTGCACTCCTGGCGCATCGGCATCGAACATCAGCGTACGACGCTGTGCACGTCGCCGCCGGTCAGCCGCGAGCAGGTCCCCGAGCGTCCGTTACGCAGTTCGCGTGAGAGCCCAGGCCGGCCTTGCCCGGCCAAGCCGAGTGAGCGGAGTCTTCGGAGCGAGCGAGGCCATCGACTAGTCGACGGCGACGGGGGCGGCCTCGGGAGTGGCCATGGGCCCACGGCGCCGCGACGGCAGCAGCGACCGCACGGTGACCGCGGCGGCGAGCACCACGGCGGAGGCGATGATCCCGGCCAGATGGAGGCCGTCGACGAAGGCCGAGCGCGCCGTGCCGAGCAGTTGCTCGCCGACGTCGGCCGGCAGGATCCCGCGCGAGATCAGCCCCAGCACGCCGCCGATGCTGCCCTGGGCGAGCTCGCGAGCCTCCTCGGGGAGGGCGGCGGCCGTATCGGCCAGGCCGGACGTGTACTGGCTCGTGACCAGCGAACCGAGCACGGCCACCCCGAGCGCACCGCCCAGCTCGCGCGTCGTGTCGTTCATCGCCGAGCCGATGCCGGCGCGGTCGCGCGGGACGGCCGACATCAGCTCGGTCGTCATCGGCGACATCGTCAGCGCCATCCCGCAGGACATCACGCAGATCGTGATCAGCAGGTACCAGTACGGCGTCGACGGCGAGAACAGTGCGAACCCGAGCATCGCCAGCGCGATGAACCCCATGCCGGTCGATGCGACCCGCCCGGTGCCGAAGCGGCCGACCAGCTTCGGGGTCTGCGGGGCGACGGTCATCATGATCGCCGAGAACGGCAGGAGCCGGACCGCGCTCTGCAGCGGCGTGTAGCCGATCACGAACTGCAGGAACTGCGACAGCAGGTAGAAGGTCCCGAACATGGCGAAGAAGACCAGCGTGATGCCACCGGACGACACGGCGAACCGTCGGTCGCGGAACAGCCGCAGGTCGAGCATCGGTTGGCGGTTGCGCCACTCCCACCATCCGAACAGCCCGAGGGCGGCGATCGCGCCGGCGAACCACAGCAGCGAAGCGGGGCTGGTCCACCCGTGGTTCGGACCCTCGATGATGGCGAAGATCAGGGCGCTGAACCCGACGATCGACAGCAGGGCACCGACCGGGTCGAGCGGCGACGCCGTCTTGTCCTTGGAGTGCGGCACCAGTCGCCAGCCGGCCACCATGGCGATGGCGATGATCGGCAGGTTGACCAAGAAGACTGCGCCCCACCAGAAGTGCTCGAGCAGGAGCCCCGACGTGACCGGCCCGATGGCGGCCCCGGCTCCGGAGATCCCGGCCCAGATGGCGATGGCCTTGGCCCGCTCGCGCCGAGGGAAGACGTTGGTCAGGATGGACAGCGTCGAGGGCATGATGAACGCCGCGCCGAGTCCCATGATCGATCGTCCGACGATGACCTGGGACGACGAGGCGGCGACGGCGCCGACCAGCGAGCCGAAGGCGAACACGATCAGTCCGCCCTGGAGGGCCCCCTTGCGGCCGAACCGGTCGCCGAGGGCACCGGCGGTGAAGAGCAGGCCGGCGAAGACCAGCGCGTAAGCGTCGACCATCCACTGCAGCTCGGTGTTGCTGGCCCCGAGCTGGTCCGGGTCGGCGAGGGTCGGCAGGGCGACGTTGAGCACCGTGTTGCCGACGATCACGATGATCAGGGAGGCACAGAGGACGGCCAGGATCCGATAGCGCCGGGCGTAGACGTCCGGATCGATGCCGTCGAGGTCGATCACGGTGTCCGGGTCGGGCGGGTCGGACTCGGCGGGTGGTCGGTCGGAAGTCGTCGTCATCGCGTCTGCTCGTTCGTCGTCGTGCGCTTCGTGTCGTGCTGCGTCGTTTCGCTACGGTAGCGTAGTGGATGCGGCGAGCGACGGGCGAGCCCGATGATCGAGCGAAGGTGACGGATGGCTCGGCCGAGGAGCGAAGAAGCGAGGCGCAAGGCGCTCGACGCAGCCGCCGAGCTGATCGTCGAGGGCGGGCTGGCCAAGATGACCATCGAAGAGGTGGCCGCCCGCTCGGGTGTCGCCAAGACGACGATCTACCGGCACTGGCCGGAGCGCCCGAGCCTGATCCTCGACACGGCGCGGCAGGCCTTCCGCCACGTCGCCACGCCGGACACGGGGTCGCTGCGCGGCGACCTGGTGGCGTACTTCGGCAGCATGGTGCGCGCCGACCTCAGCGGGCGGGTGGGCCGGATGATGCCGTGCCTGATCGATGCCGCGTCGCGCGATCCGGAGATGGAGCAGCTCCTCGCCCAGCTGGCCGCCGAGCGTGAGCAGCCGATCATCCACATCGTCCAGCGGGCGCAGGAACGGGGCGAGCTGCCCGACGACCTCGACATGCCCGTCGTGATCGGCACCATCGTCGGCCCGATCGTGTTCCGCAAGGTCATACAGCGCCAGCCGATCGACGTCGACTACGTCGCCGGCTGCATCGACGTCGCCATCAACGGCCTCGCCGCCACCGTCCCCACCACCTGACCCCCAGCTTCGACTCAGCCGACGGAGCCCTCCATCTGCAGCTCGATCAGGCGGCTCCACTCGACGGCGTATTCCATCGGCAGCGTGCGGGTGATCGGCTCGATGAACCCGTTGACGACCATGCCCATCGCCTGCTCCTCCGAGAGGCCGCGGCTCATCAGGTAGAAGAGCTGCTCGTCGGCGACCTTGGAGACCGTGGCCTCGTGGCCGATCTGGGCGTCGCGCTCACCGACCTCCATGTACGGCAGCGTGCGGCTCTCCGAGTCCTCGTCGAGGATCAGGGCGTCGCACTGCACGTGCGACTTGCACCCGGTGGCGCCCTCCTCGACGCGCACGAGCCCCCGATAGGTCGTGATGCCACCGTCCTTGCTGATCGACTTGGACACGATCTTCGAGGTGGTGTCGGGCGCGGCGTGGACCATCTTGGCGCCTGCGTCCTGGTGCTGGCCGGCGCCGGAGTACGCGACCGACAGAACCTCCCCCGTGGCCCCGCGGCCGACGAGGTACACGCTGGGGTACTTCATCGTGAGCTTGGAGCCGATGTTCCCGTCGATCCACTCCATGTGGCCCGCTTCCTCGACCCGGGCCCGCTTGGTCACCAGGTTGTAGACGTTCGGGCTCCAGTTCTGGATCGTCGTGTACGTGACCCGCGCCCGCGGCTTGACCACGATCTCGACGACCGCCGAGTGCAGCGAGTCGCTGGTGTACACCGGGGCCGAGCAGCCCTCGATGTAGTGCACTTGCGAGCCCTCGTCGGCGATGATCAGCGTGCGCTCGAACTGGCCGGCGTTCTCGGCGTTGATCCGGAAGTAGGCCTGCAGCGGCATCTCGCAGTTCACGCCCGGCGGCACGTAGATGAACGATCCACCGCTCCACACCGACGTGTTGAGCGAGGCGAACTTGTTGTCACCCGGCGGGATGACCGTGCCGAAGTACTGCTTGACCAGGTCCGGGTACTCCCGCAGCGCGGTGTCCATGTCGCAGAACAGGATCCCCTGGGCCGCCAGCTCGTCCCGGTTGCGGTGGTACACGACCTCGGACTCGAACTGCGCCGTCACCCCGGCGAGGTACTTGCGCTCGGCCTCGGGGATGCCCAGCTTCTCGTACGTCGCCTTCATCTGCTCGGGCAGCTCGTCCCACTCGTCGACCTGCTCGCCGGAGGGGCGGAGGTAGTAGTAGATGTCCTGGAAGTCGATGTCGGGCATGTTCACGGCGAACCACTCGGCCATCGGCTTGCGCTCGAACAGCTTGAGGCTGCGCAGCCGCAGGTTGGTCATCCACCGCGGCTCGCCCTTCCACCAGGAGATCTGCTCGACGACGCCCGCGTTGATGCCCTTCTCGGGCGTGAAGGCGTACTCGACCTCATCGCTCCAGCCGAGCTGGTACTTGGTCAGATCCAGGTCGAACGTGGTCATGGCAGCCTCCGCGCCTCGCGACGAATTTGCACTACGGCCATAGTAACAATCCTGTCCCGCCGAGCCTCGGGCGACGAGCGATCTCGCGGCGACGTCACGCGGCGTCGACGCGCAGCTCGACCCGGGCGGCGATCCGGCCGTCGACCTCGACGTCGAGCTCGGCGTCGGCCGGCGGGTCGATCTCGATGAAGATGCACTCGCCGGGGCAGGCCTCGGCGGCGTCGATCGCCGCCTGCACCTTGCGCACCGGCACGACGGCCAGCGACCCCGACCCGCCCGGGTCGTTCAGCGGAGCCCCGGCCTCCCGCACGTAGGCGATGCCGTCCTCGAGCTGCATGAACACGTCCGGGCAGTGATCCACGCACAGGCCGTCGCCGGTGCAGAGGTCTTGGTCGATCCACACACGCATGGCCCTGCGCACGGTAGCGGCGGGCGCACCCGGATGACCGGGCCGTCGCGCCCCTACGCTGCGGGGCGCAATGAGCCGAGCGAGTCTTCGAGCGAGCGAATCATCATCACGGTCTTACGCTCACTGGTGCCTCGTGAGTGTGGCGCCCGTTCACTCTTCGCACGACTTGATGGCGCACCAGTGAGCCGAGCGAGTCTTCGAGCGAGCGAATCATCATCACGGTCTTACGCTCACTGGTGCCTCGTGAGTGTGGCGCCCGTTCACTCTTCGCACGACTTGATGGCGCACCAGTGAGCCGAGCGAGTCTTCGAGCGAGCGAATCATCATCACGGTCGTTCGCGCCCCCGGACCCGCCCGTCGCCCCGACCAAGCCGCACACCTGGCAGCGGCCGACCGGACCGGTCGAGGACCCGTGGGCGTGGCTCTTGCAGCGCGACGACCCCGACACCCTGGCCTACCTGCGGGCCGAGAACGACTATGCCGACGCCTTCTTCGCCGACCACGGCGAGCTGGTCGAGGAGATCTTCCAGGAGATCAAGTCCCGGGTCCAGGAGACCGACCAGTCGGTGCCCGTTCGCCACGGCCCGTGGTGGTACGTCACCCGCACGATCGAGGGCCAGTCGTACCCGGTGTTCTGTCGCGGCCGGACCATCGACGACGCCACGGCCACGGTGATGCTCGACTGCAACGCCGAAGCCGCCGGTCATGACTACTTCGACGTCCACGCCGTCGATGCCTCCCCCGACCACAGCCTGCTGGCGTGGTCCAGCGACGTCGACGGCAGCGAGCACTACACGCTGCGGATCCGCGACCTGGCGACCGGCCGTGACCTTGACGACGTGCTGACGCGCACATCGTCATGGGGCGGGCTGGCCTGGTCCGCCGACGGGCAGCACCTCTTCTATGCCCGGCCCGACGACCAGATGCGGCCGTACCAGATCTGGCGGCACCGCCTGGGCACCCCGCCGGAGGAGGACCAGCTCGCGCGCGAGGAGGTGGACGAGCGCTTCTACCTGGGCGTCGCCAGCACCCGCAGCGAGCGGTGGATCGTCGTGTCGATCAACAGCAAGACGAGCTCCGAAGCGTGGCTGCTGCCCGCCGACGAACCCACGGGCGAGCTGCGCCTCGTCCGCCGGCGCTCCCCCGACGTCGAGTACGGGATCGACGACTGGGGCGATCGGTTCGTCGTCGTGACCAACCTCGACGCCCCGGACTTCCGGGTGATGACCGCTCCCCACGACGACCCCGGCACCTGGGACGAGCTGTTGCCGCACGAGCCCGGCCGCAGGTTCACGACCGCCGAACCGTTCGCCGATCACCTGGTGGTCCACGAGTGGCGCGATGCCCAGCCGCGCGTGTGGGTGCGGTTCCGTGACGGTCGCCAGCTCCCGCTCGACTTCGGTGTGGAGCCCCACGACATCGAGCTCGGATCGAACCCGGAGTGGCACTCGAACGTCGTTCGGCTCGGCTACCAGTCGCTGACCACTCCGGCCTCGGTCTACGACCACGATGTCGTCACCGGCGAGCGCACGCTGCGCAAGCAGACGCCGACACCCGGCGTCGATCTGTCGGCGTACACGTCGGAGCGGACGTGGGCGACGGCCATCGACGGGACCGCCGTCCCGGTCGACGTCGTGCGCCGGACGACGACAGCGGTCGATGGCCGCGCCCCCAGCGTGGTGTACGGCTACGGGTCGTACGAGGCGTCGATGCCGCCGTGGTTCTCGGTCGCACGGCTGTCGCTGCTCGATCGCGGCGTCACGTGGGCGCTGGTCCACCCGCGTGGTGGCGGCGAGCTGGGTCGAAGCTGGTACCTCGACGGCAAGCTGCTGAACAAGCGCAACACGTTCACCGACACGCTGAGCGCCGTCGAACACGTCGTCGCCCTCGGCTGGGCCGACCCGGCGCGAGTGGCGATCCGCGGCGGCAGCGCCGGCGGCCTGCTCGTCGGCGCCTGCGTCGTCGAGCGACCCGACCTGTTCGCCAGCGCCGTCGCCGAGGTCCCGTTCGTCGACATCGTGACGACGATGAGCGATCCGTCCCTGCCGCTGACGGTGACCGAGTGGGAGGAGTGGGGCGATCCGCGTGACGAGCCGTATGCCTCGTACATGTTGAGCTACAGCCCGTACGACAACACCGCGCTGCCGCCGGCCCCGGTGCAGTTCCCGGCGCTGTACGTGACCGCCGGGCTGAACGACCCGCGGGTCAGCTACCACGAGCCGGCGAAGTGGGTGGCCAAGCTGCGGGCCATCGGGGTCGGCACCCGTCGGCCGCTGCTACTGCGCACCGAGCTCGGCGCCGGCCACGGCGGCCCCAGCGGCCGCTACGACGCCTGGCGCGACGAAGCGCGCGTGTTGACGTTCCTGCTGACCACGTTGTGACACGGGTCCAGGCGAGCGAAGCGAAGCCTGGGTCCATCTGGGCGCGGACAGTCCCAGTCCCGCGACTGATCGCGCCCAGATCACGCGCCGCGAACGGTCAGCCCATCGCTGAACTCGATCTGGGCGCGCTCAGTCTCGCTTGGTGGGACTGTCCGCGCCCAGATGTTGTTCGCCGACTCGCTGGCGCTCGTCGGCCCCGTGCTCCACTCGCTAGAGCACAACCGTCAAGCCTTCACGGGCGGCGAAGACGTCGACGCCGAGTTCGCGGCCGCAGGCGGTGGCGGCGGCCGTCAGGTCGTCGATCGTGTCGTCGTCGTGGCTCGGATCGTGGTGGTACAGCGCCAGCTGCCTCGCCCCCACTTCGCCGGCCAACCACACCGCGTACTCGATCGTGCAGTGGCCCCAGTCCCGCTTCTGCTTGAACTCCGTCGGCGTGTACTGAGCGTCGTGGATCAGCAGGTCGACGCCGGTGCACAGGGCCCGCACGCCGTCGGCGATCTGCGCGCCGCGGGGCTGCTGGTGGTCGCTGACGTAGGCCACGCTGGTGGTGCCGTGCGTCACCCGGTAGCCGACGGTGTCCCCCACGTGCGGCACCTCGGCCGACTCCACGCGGTAGCCGCCGACCGAGAATCGCGCCGGTGGGCACCGGACGTCGACGGTGCCAGGGAAGCCGTCGAGGCCGATCGGGAACAGCGGCGGGCAGATGCACGCCTTCAGCACCTCGGCCGGTCCGCACCCGTCGCGCTGGGCGGGGGCGTAGACGACGAGCTCGGCCTCCTCGTGCTGCAACGGCCCGAAGAAGGGCAGGCCCTGCACGTGGTCCCAGTGCAAGTGGCTGACCAGCGCCGTCCCCCGGAACGGCTGCTGCTTCGGCCAGGTCAGGCCGAAGTAGCGCAGGCCGGTGCCGAGGTCGAACAGCAGCGGTCGTTCACCCGGCGCCTCCACTGACACGCACGACGTGTTGCCGCCGTAGCGCGCCACCTCGTCCCCATGGCACGGCGTCGAACCACGCACGCCATGGAAGGTGACCTCCAACCCCCGTGTCACGCCCCCAGCAGTGATCGGCACACGCTACGCCGAGCGCCAGGTGAACGGAAGTCGACGGCAGCGTGACGAATGTCGCATCGCGCCGGCGCAGCCGATCGGTGCCGGCGCGCCGGGCCGTGATCGGTAGGTTCCTGCGACAGTGGAGACCGTCCGCATCAGGGACCTCGACGTCGCCTACCTCAGCTCCGGTTCGGGGCCGTTGGCGTTGTGCCTCCACGGCTTCCCGGACACCGCCCACACGTGGCGCCACCTCCTGCCCCGGCTGACGGATGCGGGGTATCGCGCCGTCGCTCCGTTCACCCGCGGCTACGCGCCGACGGCGGTGCCGGCCGACGGCCTGTACCAGACCGGTGCGCTGGCCGCCGATGCCAACGCCCTCCACGAGGTGCTCGGCGGCGACGCCGACGCCGTCATCATCGGTCACGACTGGGGCGCGCTCACCGCGTACGGCGCCGCTGTCCATGAGCACGACCGCTGGTCGAGGGTCGTGGGGATGGCCGTCCCGCCCGGCGGCGCCATGGCGGCGGCGTTCGTGACCAGCCTCGACCAGGTGCAGCGAAGTTGGTACATGTTCCTGTTCCAGCACCCGCTGGCCGACCTGCTGGTCGGCGCCGACGACTTCGCCTTGGTCGAGCGGCTGTGGGCGCAGTGGTCGCCGGGGTACGACGCCGACGGCGACGTGGCCGCCCTGCGCGAGTCGCTGGCCGACACCGCCAACGTGCTGGCTGCGCTCGGCTACTACCGCGCCACGCTCGGCGACGGCCGCAAGGATCCGGCCCTCGACGCCATCCAAGCGGCGACGGGCGAGGTGCCGCAGCAGCCCACGCTGTACCTCCACGGCCGCGGCGATGGGTGCGTGGGTGTCGAGGTGGCCGACCTCGCCGCCTCGATGACCGCCGGCGCCGATCAGCTGACGGTCGAGGTGCTCGACGACTGCGGCCACTTCCTCCACCTCGAGCGCCCCGACGCCGTCAACGACCGAATCCTGGAGTTCCTGACATGAGCGTGACCGCGTCCGCACCGTCGCTGCCCGACGGCTTGGTCGTCGTCGTCAAGGAGGAGTGCGCCACGTGCCAGCTGGTCGCGCCACTGCTGTCGAAGTTGACCGACCTGACCGTGTACACCCAGGACGACCCCGCCTTCCCGGCCGGCATCGACCACGTTCTGGATGAGGAACTGGCGGTCAGCTGGCACCACGCCATCGAGACGGTGCCGACGCTGATCCGCGTCGTCGGCGGCGCGGAGGTCGAACGCACCGTCGGGTGGTCCCGGGCCGAGTGGCAGCGGATCACCGGCGTCGAGGACCTCGGTGCCGACCTCCCCGTGATGCGGCCGGGGTGCGGCTCGCTCAGCGTGGACCCCGACCGGGTCGACGCCCTGCGCGTCCGGTTCGAGGGCGGTCGCCTGCATTCGCGCCGCGTCGAGTTGGCCGAGCTGGAGGACGACATCGAGGCGATGTTCACCCGCGGCTGGACCGACGGCCTGCCCGTGGTGCCGCCGACCGAGCAGCGCGTGCTGGCGATGCTCGAGGGCACCGAGCGAGCTGCCGACGAACTCGTGGCGACCGTGCCGCCGGACCTGGTCGACGTCACCGTCGAGAAGGTCGCCATCGCCGCCGTGATGGCCGGGTGCCGCCCCGAGTACCTGCCGTGGGTGCTGACCACCGTCGAGGCGATCTGCACGGACGAGTTCAACATCCACGGCGTGCTGGCCACGACGATGCCGGTCGGGCCGGTGATCGTGTGCAGCGGTCCGGGCACCGTCGCCATCGGGATGAACAGCGGCGTCAACGCGCTCGGCCAGGGCAACCGGGCCAACGCCACCATCGGTCGGGCGGTGCAGCTCGTCGTGCGCAACGTCGGCGGTGGGCGGCCGGGCGGCGTGGACCGGGCGACGCACGGCAACCCGGGCAAGATCGGGTTCTGTTTTGCCGAGCGACCGGACTCGCCGTTCGACACGCTGGCCGAGAGCCGGGGCGCGCCGGCCGGCGTCGACGCCGTCACGGTGTTCCCGGGCGAGGGGCCGCGCTGCATCGTCGACCAGCTCTCGCGTTCGCCGGAGAGCCTGGCCCGGTCGCTGGCCTCGTGCCTGCGCACGCTGCACCACCCGAAGCTGGTGCTCGGCTTCGACGCCATCCTCGTGCTCGGCCCCGAGCACGCCAGGGTCTTCGCCGACGCCGGGTGGGACCGCCAGCGCGTGCTGGCCGAGCTGGACGCCGATCTTCAGGTGCCCGGGTCCGAGCTCGTCCGTGGCGCCGGCGGGATCGACGAGGGCCTCCCCGAGAAGTTCGCCGACGCCACGCTGCCCAAGTTCCGCCCGGGCGGTGTCCTGCTGGCCTGCGCGGGTGGGGGTGCCGGGCTGTTCTCGGCCATGATCGGGGGCTGGGCCAACGGGGCCATCGGTTCGCAACCAGTCACACGGGAGGTCAGATGACAGCGACCAGGTACGTGCTCGACCCGACCGGGGAGCGGTCGGTCGTCGAACGCCAACGGCTCGACCGGCCGGCGTCGATCGCCGGGCTGCGCGTCGGGCTGCTCGACATCTCCAAGCCGCGCGGCGACGTGTTCCTCGACCGCCTGCACGAGCGGCTGGCCGACGACGGCGCCACGGTGCAGCGCTACAAGAAGCCGACGTTCACCAAACCGGCGCCGGTCGACCTGCGCCACGAGATCGCCACCCAGTGCGACCTGGTGATCGAGGCCCTCGCCGATTGAGGCAGCTGCACGTCGTGCAGTGTGCACGACATCAGTGATCTGGAGCTGCGCGGCGTGCCCAGCGCGTTCGTGGCGTCGGCCGAGTTCGTCCAGGCCGCCGACGCCCAGTCGACGGCGCTCGGCTTCCCGTCGATGGCCCGGGTGTTCACGCCGCACCCGATCCAGGACCGCACCGACGACGAGATGCGGGCGTACGCCGACAAGGTCTACGACGAGGTCGTCGCCGCCGTCACGTCGGGCGCCTGATCCGGGATTCCATGGCGCGTTCGCCGCCAGATCTGGCGGCGATCCTTGCTCAGAATCGGGTTTCGGCGGGTCAGCGGGCCGCGAGGGCGAGGGTGCGGCGGGCGGTGGCCACGTGGAGGTGTTCGATCATCTTGCCGTCGACGGTGACCACGCCGCGGCCCTCGGCCTCGGCGGCGGTGTAGGCGTCGACCACCCGCTGGGCCAGCTCGACCTCCTCGGGGGTCGGCGACCACGCCGCGTTGGCCGGCTCGACCTGGCTCGGGTGGACCAGCGTCTTGCCGTCGAAGCCGAGCTCGACGCCCTGGCGGCACTCGGCGGCGAACCCCTCGGCATCGCGCACGTCGTTGTACACGCCGTCGAGCACGATCTTGTCGGCTTCGCGGGCGCCCATCACCGCCGTCATCAGGTGCGCCAGCAGGTTGCTGCGCCCGGCGATCAGCGGCGCCCGCAACTCGCGGGCCAGGTCGTTGGTGCCCAGCACCAGCACCGCCACCCGCTCGTGGGCAGCCAGGCGGCGGACGTCGAAGATCGCCGTCGGCGTCTCGACCATCGCCCAGATCGCCACGCCCGAACCGCCGCCGGCGTCGAGGCGGGAGGCGACGTCGTCGAGCTGGTCCGTCGAGCCGACCTTCGGGATGACGACGGCGGCGGGCCCGGCGGCGGCCGCGGCGGCGAGATCGTCGGCCCCCCACTGCGTGTCGAGCCCGTTGCACCGGATCGTCAGCTCGCGCTCGCCGTACTCCCCCGACGTCACGGCGACCACCGCCTGCTCCCGGGCCAGCGGCTTGGCGTCCGGCGCCACGGCGTCCTCGAGGTCGAAGATGATGGCGTCGCACGGCAGGTCCTTGGCCTTCTCCAGCGCCCGGGCGTTGGCCGCCGGCATGTACAGCACCGACCGGCGCGGCCGCTCCATCAGGAGGCCATCCCATACGCCGCGGCCAGGTCCGGATCACGCGCCGCCAGCTGGCGGGCCAGCTCGACGACCACCTTGCACTGCTTCACGGACGCGTCGTCCTCCATCTTCCCGTCGAGCAGCACCGCACCGGTGCCGTCGCCCATCGCCTCGATCACCCGCAGCGCGTGGGCCACGTCCTCGGGCGGCGGGCTGAACACTCGCTTGGCGATCTCCACCTGCGACGGGTGCAGGCTCCACGCGCCGACGCACCCGAGCAGGTAGGCGTTGCGGAACTGGTCCTCGCAGGCCACGGTGTCGGCGATGTCGCCGAACGGCCCGTAGTACGGCAGCACCCCGTACGTGACGCAGGCATCGACCATGCGGGCGATCGTGTAGTGCCACAGATCCTGCTGGTACGTGGCCCGCGTCGCCTCCGGGTCGTCGGCGGAGGGATCCTGGCGCACGACGTACCCCGGGTGGCCGCCGCCGACCCGAGTGGTCTTCATGCGACGGTTGGCGGCCAGGTCGGCCGGCCCGAGGGACAGGCCCTGCATGCGTGGCGAGGCGGCACAGATCTCCTCCACGTTGGCCACGCCGCGCGCCGTCTCGAGGATGGCGTGCACGAGGATCGGACGGTCGAGGCCCGCCTTGGCCTCCAGCTGGGCCAGCAGCCGGTCGACGTAGTGGATGTCCTCGGGGCCCTCGACCTTCGGCACCATGATCACGTCGAGCGCAGCACCTGCTTCGGTGACCGCGGCGACCAGGTCGTCGAGCCCCCACGGCGAGTCCAACGAGTTGACGCGGGTCCACAGCTGGGTGTCGGTGTGGTCCCAGCCCTTGGCGATCTCGACCAGCCCGGCCCGCGCGTTCTCCTTCTCGGTGGCGGGCACGGCATCTTCCAGGTTGGCCAGCAGCACGTCGACGGTCGGGGCGATCGTCGGCACCTTGGCCACCATCTTCGGGTTGAACGCCGGCAGGAAGTGGATCACCCGGGACGGCCGGAAGGGGACGTCCCGGACGGGTTCGGGAGCCCCGATGGCCAGCGAACGGAAGAAGTCCTTGGGGGGACGCACGGCGGAGAGGTTACGTAGACCGCGCGAGGAGCGCCCGAATCGGTCGTCGTACAGACTGCACCGGTGGCACGGGTGCGGCGACGCTTCGCCCCGCTGTGGGTCTACCTGTTCGGGCTGTTCGCCGCGGCGATCGCCCAGTCGTGGCTGTTGCCGCCCCGCCAGCACGGCGGGTGGTTCAACGTGGCGGTGTTCGCCGCCGTCGCCGCCGTCGTGATCCTGGTGCTGACGCTGGCCGAACGAGCACGCGACCGCAGCCGAGACGCGTGACGACGGCGGCACGTGGCCGTCGGGCCGGAGGTGGAGGGCGGACGACCCCCACATCCGGTGGTCCGGCTGAACTGTCCCTCGGTACCAGGCGCGGGCGGCATCCGGGTTCCGAAGGGCGGATGCTCACGTCCCGCCGTCGTCGCGACGAGTGGGTGCGGCGCGTCGCGGACTCAAGGCGGACACCTGAGCCCGTTACTGCGCAGCGGCCGACCCGCCGTCTGGACCTCCCATCCGACGCTGGCGCCGTACAGCGGCCGTACCACCGCGTTGAAGTCGCCCTGACCAGGATGTTCAGCTCGGCAGTCGGGCCACGTCGCCGACCCGCTCGACCAGCCCATCGAGGACGAGACCGTCGACGATGCGCGCCGGCAGCTCGTCGAGCGGCCGGGCGCCGTCGAGCAGCGCCCGCAACACCGCACCGCGCGCCTGGCGGTCGCTGCCCTCGTAGGGCGCCTGCGGGGTGCTGACCCCGGCCGAGCCCGTGGCCGGATCGGGCTCCAGGTGCCCCGCGCGGTGCCACCGGCAGGTGACCGCGACCGGGCACTCGGCGCACCGCGGGACGGGACGACAGACGCGTCGCGCCGAGGTCCATCATCACCTGGTTCCATGCCCAGCCCTCGCCGCGCGGGACGGCGGAGTCGGCGAGCTCCTGCGCCGCCCTGGCCGTCAGGCGGCGACCGGACGTGCGGGCCAGCACCCGGGCGATGTTGGTCTCGACGACCCCCACGTCGCACCCGTGGGCGAACGCCAGCACGGCGCGCGCCGTGTAGGGCCCGACGCCGGGGAGCGCCAGGAGGGACGCCAGGTCGTCGGGGAGCCGCCCTGCGTGACGGTCGACGACCAGGTGCGCAGTGCGGTGCAGGTCGCGGGCCCGCCGCGGGTACCCGAGCCCCTGCCACTGCGCGAGCACGTCGGCCAGCGGGACGGCGGCGCACGCCGCCGGCGTCGGGAACCGATCCAGGAAGGCGGACCAGCGCGGCGCGACCCGGGCGGCCTGGGTCTGCTGCAGCATCACCTCGGCGACGAGGATCGACCACGGGTCGCGCGTCGCCCGCCACGGCAGGTCGCGCAGCTGCGGGAGCCCCCAGGCCATGATCGCCCCCGGATCGATCACCGGCGGCGTGGGAAGTCCCCGAGCGTTCGTTTCGCAGCGAGCGTGACAGCCCAGGCCGGCCGTGCCCGGCTTCGCGAGCGAGCGAGGCCGTTGATCACGGGACACGTACGGTCTTGCGGTGCCAGCCGGTGGCGCCGTCCGGTGCCGGCGGCCGGCGCTCGTCGGTCTGGGTGACACCGTCAGCCGTGACGGTGCGCACCTGGATGGCGTGCTGACCGGGCGTGGCATCCCAGTCGAGCCACCACTGCACCCAGGAGTTGCCGCTCGCCGCGGTCCCCAGGGTCGCCGGGAGCCACTGGCCGTCGTCGATCTGCACCTCGACCGCGCTGATGCCGCCGGTCGGCGCCCACGCCACTCCGGCGATCGGTTGCGGACCAGCAGCCAGGTCGACGCCGCCGCGGGGCACGTCGATGCGCGACTGGGGCTTGATCGGACCTTCCTTGGACCATCCCCGCGGGATCCAGTACCCGTCGAAGCCGTCCCACGTCGTCAGCTCGATCTCGCGCAGCCACTTGGTCGCCGATACGTAGCCGTACAGCCCGGCCACGACGAGCCGGGCCGGGAACCCGTGCCGCGCCCGCAGGGGCTCGCCGTTCATCCCGTAGACGACCAACGCTGTTCGGCCGTCGAGGGCGACCTGCGTCGGGAAGCCGGCCGTGAAGTCGTCGACGGAACGCCCGACGATCTGCGTCGCCCCCGACTGCACACCCGCCCGCTCCAGGAGCGCCTTCAACGGCACGCCTTGCCAGACGGCGTTGCCGACGAGGTTCCCGCCGACCTCGTTGGAGACGCACTGCAACGTCACGACGTCCTCAACTGCGTCCATGTCGAGCAGCTCGTCGTAGCTGATGGAGAACGGGCGGTCGACCATGCCGGTGATGTCCAATCGCCAGGAGGCGACGTCGACCTGCGGCGTGCTGAGCGCTGTGTCGATGCGATAGAAGTCCTCGGTCGGCGTGACGTAGGGGGACAGCCCCTCGAGCGGCGGAGCGCCCGTGGCACTGGGTGGGGCATCGAGGACGCTGGCCCGCGGGAGCACGGTGCTGCGCCGGGTCGAGTCGACGACGTCGGACGAACCTGCCCGCCTGCCGAGGACGGTGGCCCCGATGGCGCCGGCGGCGACCACCCCGGCCGACACGACGAACGTGCGCCGAGTGGTGCCATCGGCGACCGGCTCGACCACGTCGTCGGCCGCGCCTGCGGCCGTGGGTGCGGGGCCGTGAGGCCTCGGCGCCAGGCGCAGCAGGACCAGCAGGGTGGCCGCGCCGGCGACGACGGCGAGCGTCGAGGCGGTGATCCCGGTGGTGGTCGAGCCCTGCGGGTCGCCGAGGTAGGCGAACAGGCCGACGGCGCCGAACGCGGCGATCCCGAGAACCCCGACCCACGGCCGCCGCGCCGCGGCCCGCCCGAGCAGCGCTCCGAGGAGGAGCGAGACGACGACGATGCCAACGATCAGCGCCGCCTTGTCGTTGGTGCCGAAGATGGCGACGGCGATGTCCTTGAGCGACGCCGCATACCGATCGATGAACTCGGTGCCGACGGCAGTAACGAGTGTCGGGCCGCTGCCGGCCAGGCCGGTCACCAACTCGCCGACAGCGAGCGCGACCCCGGCGGCGACGAGACCGGCCAGCGCGGCGAATCGCCGTTCGATCGGGCGACGCTGCTCGGGAGTGGTCACCGCCATGCTTCGGAACGGTAGGGCGGTGCGGATCTCGTCGGTCGAACGAAACGCGAAACGGACGCGAAACTCTCCACCGGGCCGCTGACGGTGGGTCCCCCCAGCCGTACTGTCGTTGAGGTGCCTGCTCCGCTCGTGCTCGTCGTGGACGACGAACCGATGGTGCGCGAGGTGGTCGCCGAGTACCTCCGCCGCGACGGGATGGAGGTCTGCGAGCTCGGCGACGGAACCGACGCCCTGGAGTGGTTGCAGGACCACCGGCCCGACCTGGTCGTGCTCGACATCATGCTCCCGGGGACCGACGGGCTGGCCGTGCTGCGCCGTCTGCGCGCCGCCGGCGACATCCCGGTGATCCTGCTGACGGCACGCACCGAGGAGCTCGACCGCGTGCTCGGCCTGGAGCTCGGCGCCGACGACTACGTCGTCAAGCCGTTCTCGCCGCGCGAGCTGACCGCCCGCGTTCGCACCGTGCTTCGGCGCGCCGCCCCGGCCGCCGACGGCGTGGTGCTCGATTTCGACGGGCTGCGCATCGACCCTCGGGCGCGGGAAGTCATCGTCGACGGGCGGTCCGTGGTGTTGACGGCGAAGGAGTTCGATCTGCTGCACGCGCTGGCCGCATCCCCCCGCCAGGTCTTCTCCCGCCGCCAGCTGCTCAGCCGGGTGTGGGACTCTGCGCCCGAGTACCAGGACCCGGCCACGGTCACCGTGCACGTCGGGCGGTTGCGCCAGAAGTTGGAGCCGGACCCCGACGAGCCGCGCTGGATCCGGACCGCCCGCGGCGTCGGCTACCGGTTCGAGCCATGACCGAGCGAGTCTTCGAGCGAGGGCACGATCAAGCAAAGTCTTCGGTCACTGGTGCACCGACGACGAGCTGGATCGCGACGCACGGCGACGGGGTGCACCAGTGACTGAGACCGTGGCGCGCATCATCGGCGTGGTCGGCCTGGTCGGCGCAACGCTGATCTCCGGCGTGGTGCTGCGTGGCATCGCACGGCGCACCCGGACCCTGCGCGGGCTGCTCCTGCTGGTCACGTTCGGATCGCTGGCGATCGGCGCCGTGGCCGCCGTGGTGCTGGCGTGGCTGATGGTGGTCGAGGGCGATGCGCTGCCGGCCGTGGTCGGCGTGCTCGCCGTGACCGCCGTGCTGGCGACGGTGCTGGTGCTCATCGGCTCGGCACCGCTCGGTCGTGACGCCCGGCGGCTGGAGGAGACGGTGCGGGGCATCGAGGCCGGCGATCGTGACGTGCGCAGCGGGTTGCGACGGGCCGACGAGCTGGGCCACGTCGGACGGGCGCTCGACGAGCTGACGGAGCGGCTCGGTCAGCTGGAGGACGAGCGGGAGCAGCTGGACGAGGCGCGGCGGGCGATGTTCTCGAACATCGGCCACGACCTGCGCACCCCGCTGAGCGCGTTGCGGGCGGCGGTCGAGGCGCTGGCCGACGGGGTGGCGCCCGAGCCGGAACGGTACGTCCGGGCGATGCAGCGTGACGTCGAGGCGCTGTCGGCGCTCGTCGAGGACCTGTTCCTGCTGGCCCGCATCGAGGGTGGGCGGCTCGACCTGGTGCGATCCCCGCTGGATCTGGTCGAGCTGGCCGGCGAGGCGGTCGAGGCCCTGGAGCCGACGGCGGCGGCGCACGGCGTCGGCATTCGCATCGACGCCAGTGGCCGGGCGCCCGTGGTCGGCAACCCGACGGCGATCAGCCGCGTCATCCGCAACCTCCTCGACAACGCGATCCACCATTCGCCACCCGGGTCGGTGGTGCGCATCAGCGTGGCGCGCGACGCCAACGGGCCGCGGGTGCGCGTCGTCGACGACGGACCGGGCTTCCCGCCCGACTTCGCCCCCAACGCCTTCGATCGGTTCGCCCGGGCCGACCGAAGTCGCACCCGGGCCACCGGGGGGTCAGGGCTCGGCCTCGCCATCGCCCACGGCCTCGTGGAGGCGCATGGGGGACGCATCTGGATCGAACCACCGCCCGGCGGGCACGTCGCCTTCGATCTGCCCGCCGGCTGAACCGAGAGGAACCAACCGTGGGTGAACCCCTTGACCCGGCGCGGCCCGACGAGGACCGACCGCGCCGCCGCTGGCACTGGGTGGTCGGGATCGGCGCCCCGCTGGTGGTGCTGGTCATCGTCGCCATGGCGTACTTCCAGCCGTGGAAGCTGTTCGTCGACAAGACCGTGGACGAGGCAGCGCCGGTCGGCGCCGCACCGATCCCGGTGGCGGCCGCACCGACCACGACCTCGCCGGCGCCGACGACGTCCCGGCCGACCACCAGCCCGCCGACCACCACGGCCGAGGCGACGACGACCGAGCCCACGACGACGTCGTCGACCACCACCACAACGACGACCGTGCCGGCAACGACCGTGGCGCCCCCGCCAGCGCAGATGTTCGTCTCGCTCGACCACGGGACCTCGGGCTCGCTGGTGCTGCTCGAGGACGCCGACGGACGGCGCTTCGCCCGCATCGAGAACCTCGCCACCGATCAGGGCCCCGACGTGTACGTGTACCTGTCGACCAACACGGTTGACGGTCCGGAGCAGGCGTTCGACGACGACCACGTCAACCTCGGCGGCCTGCAGGGCAACCTCGGCAACCAGAACTACGAGATCCCGCCCGGCACCGACCTGGCCCGCTACCAGAGCCTGGTCATCTGGTGCGACCGCTTCGACAGCGCCTTCGGCGCCGTCAGCCTCCCGACCTGACCCATCCGAGGGTTTCGCTGCACCGGAGGGTTTCGTGCGCCCCTTGGGCGCATGAAACCCTCGGATGCAGGCAAACTCTCGGATGGGTGGGGGTCAGTCCCAGGCGGCGTCGACGTCGTAGGGGCGCTGGCGCGGCGGGGCGGCGTCGCGCTTCCAGGCCAGCAGGCGGCGGCGGAAGTAGCAGACCTCCTTGCCGTCCTGGTTGAAGCCCTTCGTCTCCACGGTGACGACCCCCCGGTCCGGCTTCGACGTCGACTCCTTGACGTCCAGCACGCGCGTCTCGGCGTGGATCGTGTCGCCGTGGAACGTCGGGAACTTGTGCTGCAACGTCTCCACCTCGAGGTTGGCGATCGCCGCCCCGCTGACGTCGGGCACGCTCATCCCGAGCACCAGCGAGTACACGAGGTTGCCGACGACCACGTTGCGCCCCTGCACGCTCTGTCCGGCGTACCAGTCGTTGGTGTGCAGCGGGTGGTGGTTCATCGTGATCATGCAGAACAGGTGGTCGTCGTACTCCGTGATCGTCTTGCCCGGCCAGTGCCGGTACACGTCGCCGACGACGAAGTCCTCGAGGTGGCGCCCGAACGGGCGCTCATGGACCGTCATGGCGCGGAAGTTAGCGGTCGGAGTGCTGGTCGGAGTGCTCGGGCACATCGGCGTCACCAGGCTCGTCCGGTCGGTGGCGCGGCCAGTGGCGCAGCGCGAAGTCGATCCGCCGCTCGCTCTCGGTCGTCTCGCGCTGGGCGATGTCACGCAGCCGGTCGAGCCGCTCGCGCCGCTCGATCGACCACGGGCCGACGCGCAGCGAGGCGTAGATCAGGCCGCCGAACAGGATCGGGAACCAGAACTGGGCCAGGCGGTAGGCGGCCACCCCGAGCGTCGCCGTCTGCCGGGTCAGCCCGAACCCGACCAGCGTCGGGATGTAGATGCCCTCCACGATGCCCAGCCCGCCGGGCGTGATCGGGATGACCGCGGCGACGTTGGCCAGCCCGAACGCGACCAGCAGAGCGTCGACGTCGAGTGTGCCCCCGAACGCCCAGACGAAGACCCACAGCGACGCCGCGTCGAGCAGCCAGTTCAACGACGCCCACAGCACGACGCGCTTGAGCAGCTGGCGATCGGCGATCAGGTCCTCCAGCCGGGTCCCGATCTGGCGCAGCGCGGCGGCGGCCTGGTCGCCGTTGAAGTGGAGCTTCCGAGCCAGCCAGCGCAGGAACGTCTCGGCCCGCCCCTGGCCGTGCTGCACGCCGACGACGAGCAGGGCGACCACCACCATCATGCCGAGGCCGACCAGCGCCACGGACGCGTAGAGCGGGTTGACGCCACGGATCGGGATCGAGACCAGCAGCGCCAGCCAGAAGATCAGGTTGAGCACGACGGCCGATCCGAGGCCGGCCGTCGCCAGCGCGAACCCGGCGTCGGGGCCGCTGATCCCTGACAGCGTGAGCAGCCGGTACCCGAGCGCGGAACCGGCGGCGCTGCCCCCCGGGACGATGTTGCCGAGCGCCTTGCTGCTCATCTGGATGCGGAACATCCGCATCGAGCTGATCTGCTTGCCGACCTCCCCGAGCGCCGACTTCGTCAGCAGGGCGTAGCAGAACCAGCACGCCAGTTGCAGCCCGACGCCCAGCACCAGGTAGATCGGCCGGACCTGGTTGAGATCCGTCAGGGCGTCGCGCAGATCGGGGATCAGCGGGATGACGAGGAAGTAGACGACGGCGACGACCAGCAGGACCTTGATGGTCAGACGGACCGGGCGGACGCGCTTGCGCCGGACGGGCTGGGACGGGTCGCGCTCGATCGGCGGCAGCTCCCCCGTCTCGAGAGTCCCCGGGAGACGGCGCAGTCCGGCGTCGTCGGTCACGGACGTAATGATGGCCTCGTTCGCTCCGAAGACTCCGCTCACTCGGCTGTGTCTCGCTGGCGCTCGACCTGACCAAGCACCGCTACTGCGGTCGGGGGCCAAAGCGTAAGTCGTCTGAGTCCAGTCCGTTGACCAGCACCACGGTGCTTCAGAGTTCGCCGATGATTCGGCGCAGCCGGGCGACCAGGCGGTCGCGGACGCTGGCGTCGGTCTTGCCGAGATGGACCAGCACCGCCTCGTGCTCGGGCAGCACGATGACGTACTGACCCTCGTAGCCGTGGGCGGCCAGCGATCCGGGTTGGTCCGGCCACGTCCACCAGTGCCGGCCGTAGCCGACGCCGGTCTCGGGGTCGCGGGCGATGGTCGTGCGGGCGTGGTCCAGCCAGCCGGCGGGCAGGATCCGCTCCCCGCCGACAACGCCGTCGCGGCGGTACAGCTCCCCGAACCGGGCGAACTGGCGGGCCGGGGCGTTCACGTACGACGACCCGACCCAGGTGCCGGCGGCGTCGAACGAGGGCTCGGCGTCGAACATCCCGGCCGGCCCGAACAGTCGCTGGTCGAGGAATGCCCGCATGCCGGCCTCGCCGCCACCGACGATGTCGCCGACGATGCGGCAGATGATGTTCGTCGTGCCCGACGAGTAGTTCCAGACGGTCCCGGGCGGGTGGTCGAGCGGCAGCGCAGCGGCGTACGCGGCGTGGTCGGCCGAGCCGGCCCCGAACAGCATGTCGATGGCGTTCGACGTCGTGCCGTCGACGTAGTCCTCGAGGAAGCGCAGTCCCGGGCGCATCTCCAGCAGGTCGAGCACCGTGATCGCCGCCTTCTCCGTGCCGGCCCACGACGGGACCGGAGCCGGATCGGCCGGGTCGAGGCGCCCGTCGGCGACCAGGATGCCGACGGCGGCGTGGACCATCGACTTCGCCGTGCTCCACGAGATCAGCGGCGTCTCGGCCGTGACGGCCGCCTCGTCGGGCGCGAACAGGTTGCCGGGCTGCACGCCGTAGCGCTCGGCGACCAGCTCGCCGCCGCGCATCAGGACGAACGCCAGCGAGACGCCCTCGTCGACCGGGCGGTCGAACAGCTCGTCGAGCTGGTGCTCGATCGACGTGGCCACGGCGACACACTGGCACGGCCGATCGGCGCCGACAGTACGGTCGGGTGCCGTGGCTGCGGCACGGAACGCACACGGGGAGCCGGTCGAGCTCGAGGTCGCCGGACGGTCGGTCGCCATCAGCAGCCCGGGCAAGGTGATGTTCCCGGAGCACGGCGAGACGAAGCTCGACCTGGCCCGGTACTACGTGGCCGTCGGCGACGCGCTGATGCGCACTGTGCGCGACCGGCCGACGCTGCTGCAGCGGTTCCCGAACGGGGTCACCGGCCAGTCGTTCTTCCAGAAGCGGATCCCCGAGTCGGCGCCGGACTGGCTGGAGACGACGACCGTGGCGACGGTCAACGGCACCGAGTCGCGAGCGATCGTGATGGCCGACCTTGCCCACGTGCTGTGGGCCGCCAACCAGGGCTGCCTCGGCTTCCACCCGTGGCCGTACCGGGCGTCGGACCCCGCCAACACGGACGAGCTGCGCATCGACATCGACCCGTCGCCGGGCGTGACGTTCGAGATGGTGCGTGAGTCGGCGGCCGAGGTGCGGACATACCTCGCCGAGGAAGGGATCACGGCCTACCCGAAGACCACCGGCAACCGCGGGTTGCACCTGTACGTGCGCGTCGAGCCGGGGTGGGACTCGTTCGGCGTGCGCCAGGCGGCAGTCGCCGTGGCGCGGGCGATGGAGGAACGCCGCCCAGAACTGATCACGGCCAAGTGGTGGAAGGAGGAGCGGGGGGCGCGGGTGTTCATCGACTTCAACCAGAACGCCCCGCACAAGACCGTGTTCGGCGCCTGGTGCGTGCGCTCCCGGGTCGGCGCCCAGGTGTCGACGCCGTTCCGCTGGGACGAGCTGCCGGCCATCCACCCCGACCACCTGACGCTGGCGACGGTCCCGGCGCGCGTCGCCGCCGACGGCGATCCGTGGGCGGCGATCGACGACGAGCCGCAGTCGATCACCCCGCTCGTCGACCGCTACCGCGCCGACCTCGCCAACGGCATCCCCGACGCCCCGTGGCCACCCGTCTACCCGAAGATGCCCGACGAAGCCCGCCGCGTGAACCCCAGCCGCAAGCGCCCCGACGACTGAGCCATCCGAGGGTTTCGCGGCACCGGAGGGTTTCCGTACCGGCCCCGGTGACGGAAACCCTCGGGTGCACGCAAACCCTCCGATGGATGGGAACCGGGCGGGGGGCGACGGGCGTCACATCGGGCATGCGACGCCGAACGGCCATCACCACCATCGTCTTGTCGGCACCCGTGGCGGTGCTCGCGCCGGGGGTCGCCGACGCCTGCGGCGGACTCGTCGGCGAGAACGGCACGATCCAGCTCGTCCGCACGACGACGCTGGCCGCCTACCACGACGGCGTCGAGCGCTACGTCACGTCGTTCGAGTTCACCGGCGAGGGCGAGTCGGTCGGCTCGATCGTGCCGCTGCCCGACGTTCCGACGGCCGTCGAACGGGGCGGCGACTGGACGCTGCAGCGGCTGGCCCAGGAGGTCGCCCCACCGGCGCCCGCCGAGGAGTCTGCCGAGGCCACGACCGCCGCCGGCGCCGACGTCGAGATCGTGCTGGAGACCGAGATCGACGCCCTCGACATCACGGTCCTCAAGGGCGGTGGCGACGAGGTCGGCCAGTGGGCATTGGAGAACGGGTTCTTCCTGCCGCCCGACGCGCCCGAGGTCCTCGACTACTACGCCGAGCGCAGCCCCGTGTTCATGGCCGCCAAGTTCGACGCCCAGCGGGCCCGGGAGCTCGGCCAGGGCGCCGGCGACAGCACGCCGATCATGGCCACCATCCCGACCGACGACCCGTGGGTGCCCGTGCGCATCCTCGGCCTCGGCCTCGAGGACGACCGCCGCGTCGAGGCCGACGTGTTCCTGCTCACCGACCAGCAGCCCGAGCTGCTCGCCGGCGGGCCGGGGCTGAGCGTCGAGCGCAGCGCGTCGGCGTCCTCGTCCTTGCTCACCGACCTCCGCTCCGATGTCGGCATGGAGTGGGTGCCGTCGGACATGTGGCTGTCGTACCTCCAGCTCGACGCCGATGCCGGCGACCTCGACTACGACCTCGCGGTCTCCGTCGACGACGGCGACGAGCCGTCGATCGTCGACGCCGGCATCGGACCGGCATCCGCCGTCCCGGTGCGCCCCCCGGCACCGGGCGCCCCGTGGTGGCCGATCGGTGCGGGCGGCGCCGCCGGCCTCGCCCTCGTCGCCGGGTGGGCCGTCGTCGGCCGCACGCGGACCACGCCATGAGGACTCCCCTGCTGCGGATCGGCGCCGGCGTCCTGGTCGCCGGCGCCGTGACCGCCGGCGGCTACGCCGTCGCCGCCACCCGGGACGCTCCGCCGGCCGAGGCCCTCGGGCCCGATCCGGTGACGGTCGTCGTCGACGTCGAGCACAGCCGGTTCCTGCCCGCCGAGCTGCGGGTCGTGGAGGGCACCGAAGTCCACTTCGTGCTGCGCAACGCCGATCCGATCAACCACGAGCTGATCGTCGGTCCCGAAGACGTCCACGCTCGCCACCGCCACGGCACCGAGCGCGAGCACGAGCCGCGCGACGGCGAGCTCTCGGTCGGCCCGGACGAGCAGGGGGTCACGTCCTTCGTGTTCGACGAGCCCGGCGTCGTCGAGATGGCCTGCCACCTGCCCGGCCACTACGCGTTCGGCATGCACGGCGAGATCGAGGTCGTCGCCGCCGACGTCAATCGCGAGTGAGGTCCCCCGTGCCGGAAGGGCCGACCGCCTACCATCGCCCTCGTGTCGTCCACGCCGCCACCCCCGCCCGGCCCGCCCCCGCCGCCTGGCCCGTACGGCTCGGACCGCGCCGCCGCCCCGCCGCCACCACCGAGCTACCAGGCACCGCCGAACGTCACGTGGGGTCAGACGAAGCCGCCACCGCCGCCGTGCCCCATCGGTGCCTGGCTGATGATCGGCGGCGGGGCGGCGGCCATCGTCGGCTGCTTCCTGCCGTGGTTCACCATCGCCGGCGAGACGATCACCGGGTTCACGAAGGTCGGTGATGAGACCAGCGACGGGTACTTCTTCGCCGTTCTCGGCGCAGCCGTCTTGGCCTTCGGCATCACCACGTTGCTCGCCAAGCGCCTGCTGCCGATCGCCATCATCGCCGTCGTGCTGGCGTCGATCTGCGTCCTCGGATCGGTCGCCGACCTCCGCGACGTCAGCGACCTCTCCGAGCTCTTCGACGTGTCGATCGGTGCCGGGCTGCCGATCGTGTTGATCGGCTCGCTGGCCGGGCTGGCCGGCGGGATCGTGGCGCTGGCGACCCGCCGCCGCTGACCGTCACCGAGCGGCGACGATCGCCACCTCGAGTCGCCACTCCGGCCGCGCCAGGGCCGGGACCGTCACCAGGGTCGACGCCGCCAAGTGGCCCTGCATGAACCGGTCGCGGGCCGCCATCACTGGTCCCAGCGGTTCCCCCGCCACGACATAGGTCGTCACCGACACGATGTCGGTCGCCGTCATGCCGGCGGTGTCGAGGATCGCCGCCACGTTGGCCCACACCGCCTCCGCCTGCTCGTCCAGCGTCGTCGCCACCATGCCGTCGGGGCCAACGGGGACCACCCCCGAGGTGTGCAGCAGTTCGGCCGATCCCGTGCTGAGCACGCCGTGGGCGTAGGCGGCGGCCGGCGGGGCGATGGACGGGGGTGAGATCGTCGTGTTCACGTCCCCATGTTGACGCCCGTAGCCTGGCCCGATGGCTGTCATCGAAGACGTTGCTGTGGGCTCCATCGACGGGGTGCCGCTGACCCCCAAAGCCGTGCAGCTTGCCGGGCCGCCGTCCTTCGAGAGCGTCGAGGACGAGCGGCTGCACCGCAAGCAGAAGCTGGCCGGTGCGCTGCGCATCTTCGGGCGCTTCGGGTTCGGCGAGGGCGTCGCCGGCCACATCACGGTGCGCGATCCCGAGTTCCCCGACTGCTTCTGGGTCAACCCGTTCGGGCTCAGCTTCCGGCACATGCGGGTCAGCGATCTGATCCTCGTCAACCACTCGGGCGACGTGGTCTACGGCGACCAACCGGTCAACCGGGCGGCGTTCGTGATCCACAGCGCCATCCACCAGGCCCGTCCCGACGTGGTCGCCGCCGCCCACTCGCACTCGCCCTACGGCAAGTCGTTCTCCTCGCTCGGGATCCCGCTGGCGCCGCTGACGCAGGACGCCTGCATCTTCTACGGCGACCACACGGTGATCACCGAGCAGGGCGGCGCAGTGGTGTTCGACGTCGACGCCGGCAAGGAGCTGGCGGCGGCCTTCCCCACGGGCAAGGCGGCGATCCACCAGAACCACGGGCTCTTCACGGTCGGCGAGAGCGTCGACGAGGCCGTGTTCTGGTTCGTGTCGATGGAGCGCTCGTGCCAGGCCCAGCTGATGGCGATGGCCGCCGGCACGCCGAAGGAGATCCGCCAGGAGTACGCCGAGTACACGGCAGCCCAGACCGGGTTCCCGCTGGCCGGCTGGTTCAGCTTCCAGCCGCTCTGGCAGGAGATCTGCCGCACCGACCCCGAGTTGTTTGAGTAGGCGATCGCCGATCGACCGGCCGACGAGACCGGTCGCCAGGTTCCTCGACACCGCCTCGCCTGAGGCACTGTTCGTCCTCTCAGCCGTCTTCCAGTACGTCGGCGCCACGATCGCGATCCTGCTGTTCGACGAGGTCCCGCCGCAGTCGGTGGCCTGGTTGCGGATGGTCGGGGCGGCGATCGCCGTCCTCGCGGTCGTCCGGCTGGCCGGCGGGACGTGGCGCGGGTGGACCCGTCGCCAGGTGGCCGCCGCCGCCGTCTTCGGCATCGCCACCGCGGCGATGAACACGTTCTTCTACCTCGCCATCGACCGGACGGACCTGGGCAAGAGCGTGGCCATCGAGTTCATCGGGCCGATCGCCGTCGCCGCGGCGATGACCCGCACGCCGCGCAACGCCGGTGCCCTCGCGCTGGCGGCGGTCGGGGTGATCGTGCTGGGCGGCGTCGAGCTGGGCGACAACCTGGCCGGCCTGCTGTTCCTGCTGGCTGCGTCGGCGTGCTGGGCGGCATACATCGTCGTCGGGTCCCGCGTCGCCCAGCTCGGGCGCGGGGTCGCCGGCCTGGGGATCGGGCTGGGGATCGGCGCGCTGGTGCTCACGCCGTTCGGCGCGCCCGGCAGCGGGCCGGCCTGGACGAGCGCCGCCCTGCTCGGCTCCTGCCTGCTGGTCGGGGTCTTCTCCAACGCCATCCCCTACGGCATCGATCAGTACGTGCTGCGGCGGATCCCGATGCGCCGTTTCTCACTGCTGCTGGCGCTGCTCCCGGTGACCGCCGTCGCGATCGCCTGGATCGCCCTCGACCAACGCCCGTCGGGTCTCGACGTCGTCGGCATCGCCCTCGTCCTGCTCGGGGTGGCGCTGCAGGAGCGCGACGAGCTGACCACCGAGCTGGCCATCCCCGAACCCTCCTGACCGCGTCCACCGATCGGTGGACACGACGGTCAGCCGGTGCGTCACCCGTCTGGCCGATCCCGCCCGACCCCGGGTTCCTTCATCGTGAGGACATCACCGGGATGCACCCGGGACCGAGCCGGGAGACCGGCCGGGGCACGAGAGGAACCACCGCCATGCGCAAGTTCGCAGCCATCGCAGCAATGTCCGCCGCCGCCGCGTTCGGCGCGGTCGCTGTCGCCGGGACGGCCGGCGCCGAGTCCGACGCCGCCTCCATCCCCGGGGTCATCAAGCGCACCACGACCTCACACATGAGTCCGACGACGACGTCGTCGCCGGTGCACTTCCTGGCCGCCAACACGCGGGCCAACGTCCTCTGCTACACGGAGGGTCAGACACAGAACGGGAGTCCGTACTGGATCAGGATCGGACAGGACGGCAAGACGGGGTTCGTCCACCGAGACTCGATCATGCCGGCCGAGACGCCGCCGCATTGCTGACCGGACCGTGACAGACCCGCCGGGGCCTCAGCGGAGAGGCCCCGGCGGTGTCGCGTCCGTCAGCCCGCCGAGGCGCTGCGTTGCCGGGCCTGCTCGACGATCGCCGCCGTCGAACCCGTACCGATGCGGGTGGCCCCGGCATCGAGGAAGGCGACCAGCTCGTCGAGCGTGCGGATGCCGCCTGACGCCTTGACCTGCACCGCCGGCGACACCGACGCCCGCATCAGGCGAACGTCGTGGAGCGTGGCGCCACCGGACGCGAAGCCCGTCGAGGTCTTCACGAAGTCGGCGCCGGCCTCCTCGCTCAGGCGGCAGGCGACCACCTTCTCGTCGTCGGTCAACAGGGCGTTCTCGAAGATCACCTTGACGATCGCCCGGCCGGCGGCGGCGTCGATGACCGCGGCCACGTCGTCGCGGACGTAGACGTGCTCGCCGGATCGCAGCATGCCGACGGCGATCACCACGTCGAGCTCGACGGCGCCCTGATCGAGCGCCGCCAGCGCCTCGCCGACCTTGGTCGCCGTCAGGTGGTCACCGTGGGGGAAGCCGATCACCGTCCCGACATCGACGTCCGTTCCGGCCAACGCCTCGACGCACGAGGCGACGTCGATCGGCCGGCAGCACACCGACGCCACGTGCAGCTCAGCAGCCAGCGCGCAGCCGGCGAGCACCTCGCCGGTGGTCAGCTCGGGCTTGAGCAGGGCGTGGTCGATGGTCCGCGCCACCTGCTCGGCGCTGCGCACGATGGCCGTCAGTGCGCCGGGTCGAGGCCGGGGGCGCACAGGCCCTCCAGCTCACGCACCTGGATGCGGTCGGCGTTGGCGTGCGTGACCTCGTTGTCCGGGTCGGGCTTGAGGTTGAACGTGCGGAACGACATGTCGGTCGTGTCGATCGTGAGGATCCGCCCGATCAGGGTCTCGCCCAGGCCGAGCAGGAGCTTGATCGCCTCCAGCGCCTGGATCGAGCCGACGATGCCGGGCAGCACGCCGAGCACGCCGGCCTCGGCGCACGACGGCGCAAGCTCGGCCGGCGGCGGCTCGGGCACCATGTCGCGGTAGGTCGGGCCCTCGAGCGGGTGGAACACGCTGACCATGCCCTCGAACCGGAAGATCGAGCCGTGGACCACGGGGATGCCGAGCTTCACGCTGGCGTCGTTGAGCAGGTAGCGCGACGGGAAGTTGTCGGCGCCGTCGACGATCACGTCGTAGCCGGCGATGATGTCCATGATGTTGCCGGCGTCGAGGCGGGTGTCGTAGGTGACGACGTCGACGTCGGGGTTCAGCGACACGAGCGTCTTCTTCGCCGAGTCGACCTTGCGGTCGCCGACGCGGTCGAGGTTGTGGAGGATCTGGCGCTGCAGGTTCGAGGCGTCGACCTCGTCCATGTCCACGATGCCGATCGTGCCCACGCCCGCCGCGGCGAGGTAGAGGGCGGCCGGCGAGCCGAGGCCGCCGGCGCCGAGCAGCAGCACCTTGGAGTCGAGCAGCTTGGCCTGGCCCTCGACGCCGACCTCGGGCAGCAGCAGGTGGCGCTGGTACCGGTTGCGCTGGTCCGGGGTCAGCACCACAGGCTGCTTCCACGGCCGGCCCTCGTCCTTCCAGCGCCCGAACCCGCCGTCCATCGACACGACGTCGGCGTAGCCGAGCTCCTGCAGCGTGCGGGCGGCGAACGCCGAGCGCACGCCCCCGGCGCAGTACACGACGACCGGCGCGTCCTTGTCCGTCAACCGGCCCTCGATTTGGGCCTCGAGGTGGCCGCGCGGGATGTGCACGGCGTCGGGCAGCGCGCCCTGGTCGTACTCGTCGGGCTCGCGGACGTCGAGCACGCGGGCACCGGCCTCGATGCGTTCGGCGGCCCCCGCCGTGTCGACCTCGGTGATCTCGGCCTTGGCCGCCCCCAGCAGCTCCCTGAACGTTGCCATGGCAACAAAGTCTACTGGTCTGGTCGGGTTTCCCCGGTGACGATCTCCGGAAGGACGTCGCCGATCTGGCCGCGCAGGACGGCGTCGGCGAGGCGATCGAGGTCGGTCGGGCCGGCGTTGACGATGACGACCGTGGCGCCGGCCGCCTTGGCCCGCGGCACGCAGTTGGCGGCCGGGTAGACGCTGAGGGTCGACCCGACGGCGAGCAGCAGGTCGCACTCCTCGCTGACCCGCAGCGCCCGGTCGATGACCTCGGGCACCAGCGCCTGACCGAACGAGATCGTGTCGCTCTTGAGGATCCCGCCGCACACCTCGCACGGTGGGTCGTCGGCACCGGACCGGACGCGCTCCAGCGCCTCGGCCATCGGCCGGCGGTCCTGGCAGTCCCAGCACCGCGACCACCAGATGGTGCCGTGCACCTCGACGACCAGCTCGACGTCGGTGCCGGCCTTCTGGTGCAGGCCGTCGATGTTCTGGGTCACGACGGCGTGCAGCTTGCCCCGGCGTTGCAGCTCGACGATGGCCAGGTGCCCACGGTTGGGCTCTGCGGTCCACGCCGGCGTCGCCAGGCGGTTCTGCCACGCCAGCCGCCGGACGTCCGGATCGGCGAGGTAGTGCTGCAACGTCGCCGTCTTCTCGGCACCGGGGTTCTTGGTCCACACGCCCTGCGGCCCGCGGAAGTCGGGGATGCCGGAGTCGGTCGAGATCCCGGCGCCGGTCAGGACGGTGATCCGCTCGGCGTCGTCGATCCATCCGCGCACGGTGTCGAGGTCGGCCACGAGCCGATTCTCGCAGCGGCTCGTTCCGTTCCGGTCTGCTCAGCGCGCCCAGGGGAGGTACCGGCGTCCTCCATCAACCGACCGATCCCTCCTGGGAGGTCTCGTGCCCCATCCACCACTCACGACTGCCCGCCCGCACTCCGGGACGGACGCCCCGCCGCTCCCCCGGCTGGTCCAGGTCGTGCCCTGGGACGACCCGGTGGTCGACCGACGCGGCCACGATCCCCGCTCGGCCTACGTCGAGCAGTTCTGGCTGTCCGTGCTCGGCCCGACGGCCACCTGGCTGCTGCGCCGCCTCGTCGCCGGGTTCGACCAACAGCCCGCCGGCTACGAGCTGGTGGTGGCCGACGCCGCCCGTGGCCTCGGCCTCAGCGTCAGCAAGGGGTTGGCGTCGCCATTCGCCAAGGCCCTGCAGCGCTGCGTGATGTTCGGACTGGTCAACCGCCTGTCCGAGCGCTGGATCGTGCGCCGGCGGGTGCCGCCGATCTCGCAGCGCCACCTGCTGCGCCTCCCGCCAGCGTTGCAGCGGGACCACGAGCAGTGGACGCGCACCACGATCCACCTCGACACGCTGGAGCGGGCGCACACGCTGGCGCGGGCGATGCTCGCCGCCGGCGACGACCGCGGCGTCCTGGAACCGCAGTTGGTGGCCGTCGGCGTCCCCGCCCGCACCGCCGCCGAGGCCTGCCAGCTGGTCCTCCGCCACCCGCCCGCCGACTCGCCGTGACGGGCGTGAGGTGAGCGGTGAAGGGACGTGCTTGATGGCTCGCTTCGCTCGCTGGGTCGGGCACGGCCGACCTGACCATTCACGCTCGCTGCGGTCGGGGCCGAAGCGTCGAGAATCTCAGTCCGTCATCTCTCACCTCACGGGGTGGAAGTTCAGGGCCAGGTCGACCAGCAGGCGGGTCCCGAAGCCGGTGGCGCCCTTCGACCGCCAGCTCTCGTCGGCGTCGGCCTTCATCGGCCCGGCGATGTCGAGGTGGGCCCAGGCCACGTCGCCGACGAACTCGGACAGGAACACGGCCGCGGTGATCGCCCCGCCGTACTGGTTGCCGACGTTCTTCAGGTCGGCAATGTCGGAGTCGAGCAGCTTGCGGTACTTGGTCCGCTCGAGCGGGAGCTGCCACACCGGCTCGTCGACATCGTCGGCCGCCCGGCGCACCTGGTCGACCCACGCCTGCTCGTTGCCGAACACCCCAGCCATCCCCTGGCCGAGGGCGACCATGCACGCGCCGGTCAGCGTGGCGATGTCGACGATGGCGTCCGGTGCCTGCTCGGTCGCCAGCACCAGCCCGTCAGCGAGCACCAGCCGGCCCTCGGCGTCGGTGTTGTGGATCTCGACCGTCGTGCCGCCGTGGATCCGCAGCACATCGCCGAGCTTCATCGCCGACCCGGACGGCATGTTGTCGGTGCACATCAGGTAGCCGGTGACGGTCGTCGGGCAGCCGAGGGCCTGCAGCGTCGACATCGACGCCAGCACGGCCGCGGCGCCCGACATGTCCATCTTCATCGCCGCGTGCATCGGGTCGGTCGGCTTCAGGCTGATGCCGCCGGAGTCGTACATCACGCCCTTGCCGACCATCGCCAGGTGGCCGTTCGTGCCGACCCCACCGTCGGGGAGGTAGGTCAGCCGGATCATGCGCGGCGGCTCCTCGCTGCCGGCGTTGACCCCGAGCAGACCACCACAACCGAGCTCGGCCAGGGCTGCCTCGTCGAACACCTCGACCTGCAGTCCCGTCGACGCGCCGACCTCTCGGGCGACATCGGCCATGCGCCGTGCCGTCAGGTGTCCGGGCGGCGTGTTGGCGAGGTCGCGCGCCAGCTGGGCGGCGTTGGCGACGACTTCGCCGCGCGCCGCGCCGGCGGCGACGGCCTTGGCCCGACCGGAGGAGGCGATCAGCGTGACGTCGACCAGCTCGTTGCCCGGGGCGTCCTTGCGCAGCGCGCTGTATCGATAGCGGGACAGCACCAGGCCCTCGACCACGGCCTGACCGGCCGCCTCCCCGGCGACCGCAGAGGTGTCGGCGAGCGTCGTGGCGACCCGTCCGTGCTTGCCGGCCGCTCGTCCGAACGCGGCTGCCGCATCGCGCAGTCCGGCGGCGGTGAGCGTCGCCGGATCACCGACGCCGACGGCGGCGACCGACGGACCGTCCTTGCGCGGCACGACCAGCGTCTGGCCGACCTTGCCCTCGAACCCGGCGGCCGTGAGGGTCGCCCGATCGAGCCCGAGCGGGCGCGGCACGGCGCCGCGCTCGGCGACTGCATAGCCCACGACCTCGGCGTCGGCTGGCGCCGATCGAGCGACGGCGACGTGCAGGCGGTCGGCCCTCCCGATCGACGGGGCAGGGTGGAACTCGGCGACGTCGCCGGTGTGCTCGGACATGCGGATCAGTGTGCCGCAGCTCGCACCCAACGTCCCACGCGCCGGTCAGGACCCACCAGTAGCCTCGATCCTCCATGTCTCGTCAGCCCTACTTGGACGCCGTCGCCGAGCGGGTCGTCGTCTTCGACGGCGCGTTCGGCACGTACATCCAGGACCTCGACCTCGGCCCGGACGACTTCGGGGGGCCTGCCCTCGAGGGCTGCAACGAGATGCTCTGCCTGACGCGTCCGGACGTCATCGCCGGGATGCACGCCGCCTTCTTCGACGTCGGGGTCGACGTCGTGGAAACCGCCAGCTTCGGCAGCTTCTCCACGGTGCTCGTCGAATACGGGATCCCCGAGAAGGCCCATGAGCTGAACGTGGCCAGCGCCCGCATCGCTCGGCAGGTCGCCGACAGCTATGACGACGGCCGCACTCGCTACGTCGCCGGTTCCATCGGGCCGGGCACGAAGCTGCCGAGCCTCGGCAACATCGCCTTCGCCGACCTGCGTGACGCCTACGAGGTGCAGGCCAACGGGCTGCTCGAAGGCGGCGCCGACCTGCTGGTGATCGAGACGTGCTACGACCTGCTGCAGGCCAAGGCGGCGATGATCGCCTGCCGCCGGGCGATGCGCGCCGTCGGGCGCGAGGTCCCGCTGCAGGTGCAGGTCACGATGGAGACGACCGGGCGGATGTTGATCGGCACCGAGATCGGGGCCGCGATGGTCGCCCTGCAGGCCATGCGGCCCGACGTGCTCGGCATCAACTGCGCCACCGGACCGACCGAGATGCAGGAGCACCTGCGCTACCTCAACCAGCACTCCCCGCTGCCGATCAGCGTGCTGCCCAACGCCGGGCTGCCGAGCGTGGTCGACGGGCGCACCCACTACGACCTGACGCCCGAGCAGCTGGCCGAGTTCCACGCCCGCCACGTCGCCGAGCTCGGCATCCACGTCGTCGGCGGGTGCTGCGGCACGACCCCCGAGCACCTGCGCCAGGTCGTCGAGGCCGTGCGCGACCTCACGCCGGCCCCGCGGGCGCCGGTCAGCGAGCCGAGCGTGGCCTCGATCTACAGCCCGGTGCCGATCGAGCAGGACCTGTCGTTCCTGATCATCGGCGAGCGGACCAACGCCAACGGCTCCAAGGCGTTCCGCGAGGCGATGCTGGCCGGCGACTGGGACACGTGCACGAAGATGGCCAACGAGCAGGTGCGCGAAGGCGCCCACGTGCTCGACGTCTGTGTCGACTACGTCGGGCGGGACGGCGCCGTCGACATGGACGAGATCGCCAAGCGGTTCGCCACGCAGTCGAGCGTCCCGCTGGTCCTCGACTCCACGGAGACCCCCGTGATCGAGGCCGCCCTGCAGCACATCGGCGGCCGGCCGATCCTCAACTCGGCCAACCTGGAGGACGGCGAGCTGCCCGACAGCCGCTTCGACCGCGTGATGTCGCTGGCCCGCGAGTACGGCGCGGCGGTGATCTGCCTGCTGATCGACGAGCGAGGCCAAGCGCGTGATGTCGAGTGGAAGATGGAGATCGCCCATCGGATCCACGAGATCGCCACCGAGCGGTACGGCCTGTCGGCAAGCGACTTGATCTTCGACGCGCTGACGTTCCCGCTGTCGACCGGCGACGACGACCTGCGCCGCGACGCGATCTACACGATCGAGGCGATCCAGCGGATCAAGGCCGAGATCCCCGGCGCCCACACCACGCTCGGCGTGTCGAACGTCAGCTTCGGCCTCAACCCAGCGGCCCGCCACGCGCTGAACAGCGTGTTCCTGCACGAGGCCGTGCAGGCGGGCCTGGACTCGGCGATCGTCCACGCCGGCAAGATCGTGCCGCTCAACCGGCTGCCCGACGAGCAGCGCGAGGTCTGCCTCGACCTGGTCTGGGACCGCAGGCGAACCTCCGTGGTCAACGGCGTGACGGACACCTACGACCCGCTGCAGCAGCTGCTCGAGGTGTTCGCCGACGTCAAGTCGACGAAGACCGAGAAGCCGGACCGTTCGGGACTGCCGGTGCAGGAGCGGCTGCACCACCGGATCGTCGACGGCGACCGCGACGGGCTGACCGGTGACCTCGACGAGGCGCTGGCCAGCGGCATCGTGGCCCTGGACATCGTCAACGACGTGCTGCTCGGCGGCATGAAGGTGGTCGGCGAGCTGTTCGGGTCGGGCCAGATGCAGCTGCCGTTCGTGCTGCAGTCGGCGGAGACGATGAAGACGGCCGTCGCCTACCTCGAGCCGCACATGGAGCGCATCGGCGGGTCGACGAGCAAGGGCAAGCTCGTGCTGGCCACCGTCAAGGGCGACGTGCACGACATCGGCAAGAACCTCGTCGACATCATCTGCACGAACAACGGCTACGAGGTCCACAACCTCGGCATCAAGGTGCCGATCTCCGAGATGGTGGCCAAGGTCAAGGAGGTCGAGGCCGATGCGCTCGGCATGAGCGGCCTGCTGGTCAAGTCGACGCTGATCATGCGCGACAACCTGGAGGAGCTGAACAACCTGGGGCTGGCCGAGCTGCCGGTGCTGCTCGGTGGCGCGGCGCTGACGCGGCGCTACGTCGAGCGGGACCTGCGCGAGCTGTACCAGGGCCGGCTGTTCTACGGGCGCGACGCGTTCGAGGGGCTGTCGACGCTGGAGGCGTTGATGGGGATGAAGCGCTCGGGCGAGTGGGACGACGACTTCGGTCGGGTGCCGACGGGTCGGGTGCTCCCCGAGCGATCGGGACGGGACGAGCCGGCCGTCGAGCTGCCGCGCCGCTCCCCCGACGTCGCCACCGACAACGAGGTCTTCACGCCGCCGTTCCTCGGCAGCCGGGTGGTCAAGGGCATCGGGCTCGACGAGATCGCCGAGTACGTCAACGAGACCGCCCTGTACCGCAACCAGTGGCAGTTCCGCCCCGAGCGGGTCCAGGACGGCGGCACCGAGCGGCCGGAGAACGACGAGGAGTTCAAGACCCGCATCCGCTCGACGTTCCGCGAGCAGCTCGGCGCAGCCAAGGCGTCGGGGGTGCTGGTTCCGCAGGTCGTGTACGGGTACTTCCCGGCCAACGGCGACGGCGACGACCTCGTCATCTGGACCGACGAGGCGCGCTCGAGCGAGGCGGCGCGGTTCCACTACCCGCGCCAGAAGGCCGCGCCGTTCCTGTGCATCGCCGACTTCTTCCGCCCGGTGGAATCAGGCGACGTCGACTACGCGGCGTTCCACATCGTCACGATGGGCGCCGCCGTCAGCGAGGCGGCCGCGGAGCTGTTCGCTCGCAACGAGTACCAGCAGTACCTGCTGCTGCACGGGCTCGGCGTCGAGATGGCCGAGGCGCTGGCCGAGCTGTGGCACCGCCGGATCCGCCAGGAGCTGGGGTTCGTCGACGAGGACGGCCCGACCGTCGGCGGCCTGTTCCGCCAGCAGTATCGGGGCGGGCGGTACTCGTGGGGGTACCCGGCGTGCCCCGACCTGGAGGACAACGCCACGGTGGCCCGCCTGCTCGGAGCCGAGCGGCTGGGCCTCGAGGTCAGCGAGGAGACGGGCTGGCAGTACCAGCCCGAGCAGACGACCTCGGCGATCATCTGCCACCACCCCCAAGCCAAGTACTTCGTCGCCCGCTGACGTTTACGCCCGCTGACGTTTACGTCCGGATTTTGGTTACACGGGTAACCAGGATCCGGACGTAAACGAGGACTCAGGGCTTCGCGTCGAGGAGCGACAGCATGCCACCATCCCGGGATGCACCTGCCTCGCGAGGGTCGCCCGGTCGACGACGTGATGTCCGAGTTGGCGGCCAAGCGCGCGGACGACGTCGACTGGGCCGGTGGGCGAACGTTCGGCATGGTCTACGACGGCGGCCCGTCGGTGCACGAGGTCGCCGAGCAGGCGGCGCGGCTGTACCTCCATGAGAACGCCCTCAACACCAAGGCGTTCCCGTCGCTCGGCCAGATCCAGTCCGAGGTCGTCAGGTGGACGGCCGGCCTGCTGCACGGGCCCGACACCACCAGCGGCTTCCTGACCAGCGGCGGCACCGAGTCGATCCAGTGCGCAGTGCTCGCCGCCCGGGAGCGGGGGCGGATCGAGCGGGGGATCACCGAGCCCGAGATCGTGCTGGCCGAAAGTGCGCACGCCGCCTTCCACAAGTCGGCCCACCTGTTCGGTATGGGTGTGGTGAAGGTGCCGGTGCTCGCCGACTGGACGGTCGACGTCGACGCCATGGCGGCGGCGGTTGGGCCACGCACCGTGCTCGTCGTCGGATCGGCACCGCAGTACCCGCAGGGGGTGGTCGATCCGATCCCGGCGATCGCCGAGGTGGCCGCGTCGGTCGGCGCCAACTGTCACGTCGACGCCTGCATGGGTGGGTTCGTGTTGCCGTTCGCCGAGCTGCTCGGACGACCCGTCCCCCCGTGGGACTTCGGGGTCGAGGGCGTGCACTCCATCTCGGCCGACATCCACAAGCTCGGCTACGCGCCCAAAGGCGTGTCGGTGATCCTCCACCGAACCAAGGAGCTGCGGCGGTACCAGACGTTCGTGTTCGACGGCTGGCTCGGCGGCTTCTACGCCTCCCCGAACCTGCAGGGGACGCGGGCCGGCCTGCCGATGGCGGCGGCGTGGGCGGTGATGGCCCACCTCGGGGTGGACGGGTACCTCGAGCGCACTCGCACCACGCTCGAGGTCGCCGATCGGATGCGCGCCGGCATCGCCGCCACCGACGGCGTGCGGGTGCTCGGCGATGGCACGTACCACGTCGTGGCGATGGCCGCCGACCCGTCCGTCGACCCACCGCTTGACGTGTTCGCCCTCGGCGACGCGCTGGGCCGGCGGGGGTGGTTCCACGACCGTCAGGGCCCTCCCGACACGCTCCATTCGACGGTCAGCTACGGCAACGCCGACGTGATCGAGGCGTACCTCGCCGACCTGGCCGACTGCGTCGCCGAGGTGCGCGGCCAACGCGCCGCCGACCGCTCCACCAACTACGCCACCCTCGAATAGCCATCCGAGGGTTTCACGGCACCGGAGGGTTTCCGTACCGGATGCGGTGCGCCAAACCCTCCGATGCACTCAAACCCTCGGATGGACCTGGTGAGGGTCAGGGGAGGTGAGCGATGGCGGCCACGGCGGTGTCGATGGTCTCCTGGACGTCGGTGCCAGGCCGCGGCATCACGACCAACCGGTCGACACCAAGGTCGGCGAACGCCGAGGCGGTCTCTGCGGTCAGCCGTCCCCGTGGCGTGACCGAGATCTCCAGCCGACCGAGCGACTCGGCCCGGTCGACCTGGCCCGCCGCCTCCCGCAAGCCGGCCAACGACGCCGCCGTGTCCTCGGGTCGCTGGGCGAAGCCGTACCAGCCCTGGGCGCCGGCCACCGACCGCCGGTACGCCGGCGCCGAGTGCCCGCCGACGACGATCGGGATCGGCTGCTGCACCGGCCGCGGGTGGGCGTCGACCCCGGCGAAGTCGGCGAAGCGGCCGTGGAACTCCGGGTGCTCGTCGTACCAGAGCGAGGTCATGGCGGCCAGGTACTCGTCGGTCACCGCTCCGCGCTCGTCGTAGTTGGCGCCGATCGCCCGGAACTCGGGCTCCAGGTACCCGACGCCGATGCCGAGCGTCACCCGCCCCCCGCTCAGCACGTCGAGGCTGGCGACCTGCTTGGCCAGCACGACCGGGTTGCGCTGCGGCACGATCACGATCCCCGTCGCTAGACGCACGGTCGACGTGCTTGCCGCCGCCCACGTCAGCGCCAGCAGCGGGTCGAGCGCCGAGTCCTGTGGCGCCATCGGCGACGGCGGCACCTGCGGGTCCGGCAGCACGACGTGCTCGCCAGCCCACACCGATTCGAACCCGGCCGCCTCGGCGGCAGCCGCCGTCTCGGCCAGCCCTTCCGGCTGGGCGCACGGCCCCATGTTGATGCTGAACAGGCCGAGTTGCATGCCCGCAGTGTGCTCCCGGGATGCAGACGGCAGCACACTGGCGAGATGGACGACGTCGTGGTGGACCCGCACGTCACCATCCCCGTTGCCGAGCTGCGGTGGCGATTTTCGCGCTCATCGGGCGCCGGCGGTCAACACGTCAACACCACCGACTCCCGCGTCGAGCTGTCGTGGGACCTCCTCGCCTCACCGGTGCTGACCTCGACGCAGCGGGAACGAGCATGCCAGCGTCTCGGATCGGCGCTGATCGACGGCGTCGTGACCGTCACCGCGTCCGAGCGCCGATCGCAGCTGCGCAACCGCGAGCTGGCCGCCGAGCGCCTCGGGCGGCTCGTCGCCGGGGCGATCGCTCCGCCGCCGCCACGCCGCCGCCCGACTCGCCCGACCACAGGATCCCGGCGGCGGCGCGCCGAGGACAAGCGCCGCCGGTCGGAGACGAAGCGGCTGCGCCGCCCTCCGGCCGAATGACGGCAACCGTCCGGCGTCAGCCGGCGAGCACCTCGCGAGCCCGCTCCGTCGGGCGGCCGATCACGGCCCGGTCGCTCGTCACGAGCAACGGCCGCTGCAGCAGCTGCGGGTGGCGCACGAGTACATCGACGACTGCGTCGGCCGTGGCCACGTCGGCGTCGGTCACCCCGAGCTCGTCCCAGCGGTCGCGCCGCACGAGCTGTTCGAGCGGGCCGTCGAGCTTGTCGACGATCGCCCGCAGCGTGACCGCGTCGGGAGGGTCGTCGAGGTAGCGCACCACGTCGACGTCGACGCCCAGCTCCTCGGCGACGGCCATCGCCTGGCGGGACTTGGTGCAGCGCGGGTTGTGGTAGATCGTCACGGCGGCCATGACCCCTCACGCTACGGACGTCCCGGCGGCCCGGACTCGCTCGGCGCGGCTGGCCATCGGAGCCGTCTTCTTCGTCAACGGCATCACGTTCGCGTCGTGGTTGCCGCGGTTGCCGGAGATCCAGGCCCGCATCGACGTCTCGGACACGGCGCTCGGCGTCGCTCTCGTCGGCGCCGGTGTGGGTGGCCTGGCCGCCAGCCTCGTCAGCGGACGGATGGTCGACCGCTTCGGCAGCCGCACGATGACGGCGCTCACGTCGGCCGCGCTCTCGGTCGCCCTGCCGCTGATGGGTGTCGCCCCGACCGCCGTGCTGGTGTTCGCCTCGCTGATCCTGATCGGCGCGTTCGACGGTTTGACCGACGTGGCCATGAACGCTCAGGCGGTGGAGCTCCAGCGGCGCGGTGGCTCATCGATCATCAATCGCTTCCACGCCCTTTGGTCGGCGGGCAGCGTCGTCGGTGGCCTCCTGGCCAGTCGCGCCGCCCAGGTTGGGCTCGAGCTCTGGGTCCAGCTGCTGTTGACCGCTGCGGTGCTCGTCGGGATGACCGCCGTGGCGACCCGCTGGCTCTTGCCGTCGTCGCCGGCCGGCCGGCCAGCCGGCGACACCACGAGCTCCGCCGGTGCGTGGCCGCGCTCGATCCTGCTGCGCCTGCTCCTCGTCGGGTTGGCCGTCGCCCTGGCCGAGGCGCCACCGAACGAGTGGGCGGCGCTGATGATGGCCGACCGCTTCGACCTCGGACCGGGCGCGGCTGGCCTCGGGTTCGTCGCCGTCGCCGGCGGGATGCTGATCGGCCGGCTCGTCGGCGACCACGTCACTGACCGCTACGGGTTGGAGGCCACTCGACGATGCGGTGCTGCGCTGGCCGCGGTCGGAGTGGTGATCGCCACGCTGGCGCCGCACCCCGTGGCCGCCGGCGCCGGACTGATCGTCGCCGGGCTCGGGCTGTCGACGCTGTTCCCGCTGCTGTTCCGAGCCGCCAGCGACCTGACGCACGGCTCGCACTCCGGCATGGCGGCCTTCTCGTCGGGCGCCCGGCTCGGGTTCCTCCTGGCGTCGCCGGCGATCGGCCTCATCGCCGGCGGCAGCTCGATCGCCGTCGCCGTCCTGATGGTGGCCGGTGGGGCCGGCGTCGCCGTCGCCCTCAGCCGCCTGCCGGTCCGCGCCGCCGGCGAGCTGGCGACACCGTCCCGTTCGTCGTGACACCGTTCGCCTGCCGTGGTGTCACGGCGCCGGTGACCGAGTGGCCGGCGCGCTCGAGTCGCCCGGCGGTCGTGACACCCCTGGCGTAGGTTCATCGACACCGACATCCCCCTCATCAGTACGGGCCTCCGGCCCGGCACGAGGGAGGTTCCCGTGTCTCACTTCTGCGGCGTGCACCGACTGCCGCGCGCCGGCATCGACCCCGTCGACTCGGCCGACGCGGCGTTGGCCGTCATCCGTTTGGCGGTCACCCGCCCGATGCGCTCGGAGGTGGTCGTCCTCGTGCTGGACGGCGACCGACGTGGGCGCACCGTCGTCATCGTCGACGGCACCGACGAGCCCGACGCCGTCGTCGAGATCGTGGAGCGATTGGCCGAATCGCTCGTCGACGCGCAGGGCGCCGCCGCCATCGTCGTCGCGTCGGTCCGCCCGGGCGGCGGCCAGCTCGACGACGACGCCGACCGCTGGCTGGAGGCCAGCGACGCCGCCGAGCAGGCCGGAGTCGAGCTGCTCGAGTGGTTCGTCATCTCGGACGATCTCGGACCACCGACGGCGTGGTGCCCACGAGACCTCCTCGCCGAGCCGCCGAGGTGGTCGTGATCAGCCGGTGCGGGCCCGCCGCTGCGCCGGGGTCAGCCGCAGCCCGGCGGCACGCAGCCGGCGGACCAGCTCGCGACTCTCGACTTCCACCGCGCCGGCCGCCACCACCTCCTGGCGGAGCTCCTCCGGCACGTCGTAGTGGTCGCCCTGGAACCCGCGCCGCGGGATGCCGAGGCCCGCCGCGAACTCGTGCAGCTCGTCGAGCGACGAGTCGCTCACGAGATGGCACCACTTGCGGCCGCGCCACCACCACCGGGGTTCGTCCACGAGCACCGCCATCGCACCGCAGTCTGTCGGACGGGTCGAGCTCATCGCGCGAGGGCAAGACTCGGCTGATGCCTGACGACACCGAACTGCGGGTGGCCTGGGCGGCGGCGGTGGGGACGTCACCGGACGCCGAGGCGGCCTTCGACGACGTGGTCGGTCGGCACCGCCAGGCTCACCGCCGGTACCACACCGTGCGCCATGTCACCTGGGTGGTTCGCCACGTCCAGGAGCTGGCGACCGAGGAGCCGGTCGACGACCTCGACGCCGTCGTCGTCGCCGCCTTCTTCCACGACGCCGTCTACGACGCAGCGGCGACGGACAACGAGGCCCAGAGCGCGGCCTTGGCCCGCCGGGTCCTGCTCGACCTTGGGTGGCCGCAGGCGCGCGCCGACACAGTGGCCCAGCTCGTGCGGGCGACCGCAGACCACGCGCCGACCGACGACGCCGCCGTCAACGTGCTCGTCGACGCCGACCTGGCCGTGCTGGGCAGCGACCCGGCCGCCTACCAGGCCTACGTCACCGGGGTGCGCACCGAGTACGGCCACGTCGACGATGCGGCGTGGCGTGTCGGTCGGGGCGCGGTGCTGCGGGGCATGCTCGATCGGGTGCCGCTGTATGCGACGCCGACGGGCCGGCGCCGCTGGGAGGCGCGGGCCCGGGCCAACGTGGCGGCCGAGCTGGCGTCGCTGTCATGACCTCCTGACGGCCGGGACTCGGTCGCGCCAAGATTGACGATCGTGCAGCTCGACCTGGTGACGGTCCTCGTCGAGGACCAAGACGCGGCCGTCGACTTCTTCGTCGGCGTGCTCGGCTTCGAGCTGTCCGCCGACGAGCCGGCGACGACGACCGACGGGCGGGCGAAGCGGTGGGTCGTGGTCCGCCCGCCCGGCGCGGCGACAGGCGTCCTGCTCGCCGTCGCCGACGGGGATGAGCAGGCGGCCGCCGTCGGCCGCCAGGTCGGCGACCGAGTCGGCCTGTTCCTGCGCGTCGACGACTTCGCGTCGACGGTCCGGCGGATGGAGGCGGCCGGTGTCCGGTTCCTCGAGTCGCCTCGGTCCGAGCCCTACGGCGAGGTGGTCGTGTTCCTCGACGTTGCCGGCAACCGGTGGGACCTCCTGGGTCCCGATCCCCGAGGTGGTTGACTGATCGCCATGGCTACGCCCGGTGTCGCCCCCGCGCCGACCCGCCCGGCAGTGACCCGTCCGGCTCCCGTGCTCGTCGAGGAGCGCGAGGAGGTCGTCGAGCCCGGTGACCCCCTGCAGGCGCACATCGTGAAGGTGGCGCCCGGCGAGTCCGCCACGGCCAAGGTGCTCGAGGCGCGCATCTACGGAACTCCGGTGGAGGCGCTGTGCGGTCACGTGTGGGTGCCGTCACGCGACCCCAAGCAGCTGCCGCTGTGCCAGGAGTGCAAGTCGATCTACGACCTGTACAAGTCGTTCAACGACGGCCTGTCCGACGCGCCCACCGACTGAGTGGACGAGGGAGCCACGGAGCACCTGCGGATCCGTTCGTCGATCCGCGCGCTCGTGCTCGATCCGGCCGATCGGGTGCTGCTGGTGCGCTTCGAGTTCCCGACGGCGACCGTGTGGGCCACGCCAGGCGGCGGCCAGGAGGCGGGCGAGGACGATCGCACCACCCTGCTGCGCGAGCTCGACGAGGAGCTGGGGCTGCAGGACGTCGAGCTGGGTCCCCACATCTGGGACCGCCTGCACATCGTCCCGTTCGTCGACGGCCGCTGGGACGGCCAGCGCGACCGGATCTACCTCGTCCGCACGCCCGAGTTCGAACCGGCGCCCCGACTGACGTGGGAGCAGCTGCGGGCGGAACGGCTCCACGAGCTGCGGTGGTGGACCACCGCGGAGTTGACTGCGGCGGCCGCTGACGACCGGGTCGTGTTCGCGCCCCGTCGACTCCCGTCGTTGCTCGGCGAGCTGCTGGCCGACGGTCCACCGGCGACCCCGATCGACACCGGCGTCTGAGAGATCCCGTCCTGGCCGTCCGGATCGACTCACAACGGTCGATCGCTACGGCCAGAACCCGTCAGGCCATCAGGTCGGCGACGACGCGCTGCCACAGCTCGACGGTGAGGCCGAGCGACTCGACGTCGACGCGCTCGTCGTGGCCGTGGAACCGCCGACCGAACTCAGCGGGGTCGACGCGCGGGCTGAACAGCCCGGCGCCGTAGGCGACGGCGCCGAGGTCGCGGAACACCCGGGCGTCGGTGAACCCGACGGTGAACTGCGGCGCCAGCCGGGCGTCGGGGAACGGCACGGTCACGGCCCGGTTGAGCGCATCCCACAGCGGCGTGTCGATGCGACTGATCGATGCCGGATCGTCCATCAGCACCTCGATCTCGACGTCATCGGCGAGCTCGCCGAGGGCTGCCCGCAGGTGGGCCGTCACCTCGTCGCTGGACTCGCCGGGCAGCGTGCGCACGTCGACGTCGAGGAGCACGTCGTCGGGGATGACGTTGGTCTTCATCACCCCGCCGTCGATCAAGTTCGGCGAGAACGTCGTGTGCGTGCAGGCGTGAAGGTGCGCGGCAGCCGCAGCATTGGGCAGTTCCTCGAGCGCAGCGTCGATGCGGGCCGGGTCGAGGAGCGCGGCCTTGACCTCGTCGGGAAGCCCGAGCGACTCGACCCGGGCCGGCCAGAGCTCGTGGAACCGGGGCGTCGGCCGGTAGTCGGCCAACCGTTGGACGACGGCCGCCGCCTTGACCAGCGCATTGTCGATGCGGAATGGCATCGAGCCGTGTCCCGGTGTGCCGCGCACGCGGAGCCGACGCCACGCCACCCCTTTCTCGGCCACGGTCACGCCGATGACCGGCGCCTCGGGTGGGCCGTCGTGCAGCCCACCGCTCTCGGTCAGGACGTAGTCGCAGCGGATCGCCTCGGGATCGTTCTCGGCGACCCATCGGGCACCGACGGCGCTCCCCGCTTCCTCGTCGGCCACGGCGAAGTACGAGAGGTCGCCGCGTGGGCGGATCCCTCGGTCGGCCAGATCGCGGAACGCCACGGCCATCGACGCCGTGAGGTTGAGCATGTCGACCGCACCACGTCCCCACACCTCATCGGTGCCGTCGGCGCTGCGGATCAACTCACCGCCGAACGGGTCCTCGCGCCACCCCTCGGCATGAACGGGAACCACGTCGGTGTGGCCCATCAGGCACAGGCTTGGCGCCGTCGGATCACGACCCTCGATGCGGGCCACGAACGACGCCCGACCCGGGACCGGCTCCCAGCGCTGCACCTCGACACCCGGTCCGCTGACCACCTGCTGGAGGACGTCGGCGTTGCGCGTCTCCTCGCCCGATCCGGGCGTGCCGTCGTTGACGCAACGGTTGCGGATCAGCGTCTGGAGGAGCTCGACGGTCGCTCCGGTGAGATCGGCGCCCATGGCCCTAGTGTCGCCCATCCATGGACCCGACGGAGGAGCGAGTCAGGGCGGCGGTCGCCGCCCTTGCGGACGTCGAGGTGATGGCGTGCGACCCGGCGCTGGCCGACACCGCCGACTTCTGCGCCGCCTACGGCTGGGCGATGGACGACTCGGCCAACGCCATCCTCGTGGCCGGCCGCGCCGACCCCGCGCCCTACGCCGTGTGCGTCGTGCTGGCGACCACGCGCCTCGACGTGAACCGCCTCGTGCGCAAGCGGCTGGGCGTCCGCAAGGCATCGTTCGCCCCGCCGGACGTGACGGAGCGGGTCACCGGCATGACCATCGGCGGCGTGACGCCGTTCGCCCTGCCGCCCGGCATGGCGCTGTGGATCGACCGGCGGGTGATGGACCGCCCGCGAATCGTGGTCGGCGGCGGCAGCCGGGCGGCCAAAGTGGTCGGCCCGCCGTCGATGCTGCTCGCCGTCCAGGGCGCCGAGGTCGTCGACGACCTGGCCTTCCCCGCTCCCGACGGGTGACATCCCGCCGAGCGAGGCCATCAGGCGACCTCGACCTCGATCTCCACCTTCCAGCGCGGGTCGAGCAACCCGGCCACCACCACGGTCGTGTTGACGGGGCGGACGTCACGGAACAGCTCGCCGTGGACAGCCGCCACGGCGTCGAAGTCGGCGGCGGCCACGAGGTAAACGCGGACCCTGACTACGTCGGAGAGCGACGAGCCCAGCTCGGCCAGCGCAGCGCCGATGATCTCGAAGCAGCGCCGAGCCTGGTCGCCGGCGTCACCGGCGACGGAGCCGTCGGGCCAGGTCGGCGCCGTGCCGGCGACCCAGATCCGATCGCCGACGGCGACCGCCCGGCAGTAGCCGACCGTGGCCTCGAGCGGGCTGCCCGACGAGACTCGCCGGCGATCAGTCGTCATCGGACGGAGCCGCCGGCCCGGGGATCAACTCGAAGGCCACCGCCGGGCGGCCGCCGAAGCGCTCGGCGTTGCCGGACGTCTGACCTTCGAGGAGCTGACGGGCGAACTGCTCCGCGTCGTCCACGCCGAGGGCCCGCAAGTACTCGGCGTGGGCGGACAGGGAGCGAACGCCGACCTCGAGCACGTCGGTGACGTCGACGGCGTGGGTCGGCCGCGGCGAGCCGCTGATGGCGATCCACTGCACTCCGCTCCACGGCTCGTTGGCCGCCAGTTCGGGGAAGATCCACCGGTTGCCGGCGTCGGAGACGGCGTCGATCGTGGCCCTCCCGACGGCTCGGTGGTCGGAGCTGTTCCAGCCTGCTCCCGGCGCATCACCCCAACGCTCGTCGTGGTTCTGGCCGATCACGATGTCGGGCCGGTGCCGGCGGATCGCCGATGCCAGGTCTCGGCGCAATGCCAGGCCTTCCTCGACGCGCCCGTCGGGATGGCCGAGGAACTCGACGTCCTCGACGCCGACGATCTCGGCGCTGGCCCGCTCCTCTGCCTGCCGGGCAACGGTCGCGCCCTCGGGATCCATGGTGTCGATCCCAGCCTCGCCCGACGTGACGAGCACGTAGGTCACCGCCCGCCCGGCGGCGGTCCAGGCGGCGACGGCGGCGGCCGCGCCCCACTCGATGTCGTCGGGGTGGGCGGCGATCACGAGGGCCCGCTCCCATCGGTCGGGGAACGGCGACAGCTGGTCAGTCATCGGGCTGGACGGTACCGCCGGGCGGGACGCGGAGCCCGGACGTCTGGCCGGGGGCCTCGATGTCCACGCCGAACGTCTCCAGGTACCGGGCGACGGCGAGGTAGAAGCCGATGGTCACGGTCAGCTCCTGCAGTTCGCGCGTCGTGAGCTGGGCCCGCAAGCGGCTCGAACGTGGCGTCCGACGCTCGCACGTTGGCGATGAGGTCGTCGGTGTAGGCCACGACCATCGCCTGCACCTCGTCGAGCCCGGCGGCGTTCGGCCCCTCACCCACGGCGGCGAGCAGCTCGTCGCTCATCCCGAGGCGCCGGCTGATCTCCTCGTGCTGGTGCAGCTCGTAGCTCGCCCCGGTGCGCACGCCGACGCGCACGATGGCGATCTCGCGCAGCACCGGGTCGAGCGCGGTCTTGTACAGCAGGTGGTTGCCGAACCGGCTGAACGCGGCGAGCAGTCCTTCCCCGCCGGCCAGCATCCGGAAGATGTTCAGCTCGGGCAGTCGGCCGAGGAACTCGACGGTGGCCGGCTCGAGCGTGTCGGGATCGGGGTACGGGATGCGCGCCATCGGCGTAGGTTCGCGCGTCGATCTGGTTCGACGAGCTCGAGTCAGATCCCCACCCGATCCTCGCCGCACCGGCCTCAGTCGGTGACCGCCCGCCGACCGAGGTAGGCCTCGGCGACGGCCGGCTCGGCGCGCACGGCGTCGGGCGTCCCCTCGGCCAGGATGCGGCCGGCGGCGAGCACGATGACGTGATCGCTGATGCGCGTGATGAACGCGAGATCGTGGTCGATCACGAGGACGCCGGCGCCGACGAGGCGTGCCGTCGCCCGCACGTGGTCGACCATCGCTCGGCTCTCGGTGTCGCTCATGCCCGACGTCGGCTCGTCGAGCAGGAGGTAGTCCGGAGCCAGCGCAGCGGCGCGGGCCAGCTCGAGGCGGCGCTGGTGGCCGTAGTCGAGCGTCGACGCCGGGCGGGTGGCGACCTCGCCGAGACCGGCCTGTTCGACGAGCACGTCGACGTCGACGGCGGGAGCATCCGGCCGGTACTGAGCGGCGCTCAGCGCGGCGACAGCGACGTTCTCGCGCACCGACAGCGTCCCGAACAGCCGCAGGTTCTGGAACGTCCTGGCCAGGCCGGCCCGGGCGATCCGGTGCGGCGGTTCGGCCGCTAAGTCGCGGTCGCCGAGCGTGACGGTGCCAGCCTCCTCGGCCACGATGCCGGTCACGACGTTGAACAGTGTCGTCTTGCCGGCGCCGTTCGGACCGATCAGCCCGACCACCTCGCCGGGTCGCACCCGCACGCCGGCGTCGGCCAGCGCCACGAAACCACCGAACCGCACGGTGATGTCTCGGGCGACGAGCTCGCCGCCTGAAGCATCGGAGGGTTTGACGTCACCCGAGGGTTTCGTGACCGGCTGGGGCGCGGGAGACCTCTTCTGATCGTTGTGGCGGATGCGGCGCCGGGCCCGCTCGCCAAGCCACCCAGCGACGTCGGCATCGCCGAGTAGCCCCGAGGGTCGCAGCAGCATCACCCCCAGGAGCACCAGGCTGAGGAACAGGTCGGGAAGTCGTTCGACCTCCTGGGCGTCGCCGACCTGGCGGAAGACCTCGTTGCCCACGGTCACCAGGACGGTCCCGACGAAGGCGCCGGTGACGGTGCGCATGCCACCGGCGACGAGCATCGCCAGCACCAGGACGGCGACGTCGAGCGTGTACTGCTTCGGGTTCGTGCTGCCGACCGCCTGGACGCGCAGCGCACCGGCCAGGCCGACGATCGCGACGCTGATCACCCAGGCCGTCCAGCGCGGCCAGAACCGGTCGATCCCGACCGCACCGGCGGCGATCTCGTCGTCGCGGCTGGCGACGGCGAAGCGCCCCGATCGGGTCTCGCGGAAGACGGCGGCGGCGAGGATCGCCCCGAGCGCGGCGACCCAGAGCCACGTGTTGCTCCCGAGCCTGGGAACGCCGGAGAGCCCGCCGGCGCCACGCGTCAGCTCGGTCCAGTTCTTGACCACCTGGTCGACGACGAAGAGCACGGCGAGCGTGATCATCGTCGCCGCCAGGCCACCCGCCCGAGCGACGGCGATGCCGACGATGGCGCCCACGGCCGTGGCGACGACGACGCCGACGACCACGCCGCCGACGGCACCGAGCTCCACGTCGCCCAGCCCGAACGGGAGGTCGGGCAGGCTCGTGGCCTTGCTGGCTGCGGGGATGGTCACGAGCGCGGCGCCGTACGCCGCGATCTGGGCGAAGGCGAGATGGCCGAACGACAAGATGCCGGTCGACCCGATGAACACCTGCAGCCCCATGACGATGACGAGGTTGACGAGCAGCTCCTGGATCAGCAGATCCCGGGCGGCGCCACCGGTGGCCGTGTAGATCGTCGACGCGACGAGCAGCACGACGAACAGCGCGGCGGTTGCGGCGGTCGCCCGACCCAGCCGCGACGCGAGCGCATCCATCACACGCGCTCCGCCGTGCGCACCGTGAACAGTCCCTGCGGGCGAAGGATGAAAAGGGCGGCGACGAGCACGAACACGACGGCGTCCGTCAGCCGCTCCCACAGGCCGTCGGGCAAGTAGGAGCGCAACGTGACCTCGGCCAGCCCGAGCGCCAGCCCGCCGACGACGGCGCCGCTGAAGCTGCCCAGCCCGCCGATGATCGCCGCCACGACCGCCTTGACGAGGTAGTCCGATCCCATCGTCGGTTCGGCGCTCGGCGTGCGGATCAGGATCAGGACGGCGGCCACCCCGGCCAGGAACCCGGCGAAGGCGAACGCACCGGCGATGACGCGCGTCGCCCGCACGCCCATCAGGCGGGCGGCGTCGAAGTCCTCGCTGGCCGCCCGCACGGAGATGCCGAACAGCGTGCGCCGGAACACGAACACGGTCAGCACCAGCACCACCACGGTCACGGCGATGGTGACGAGGTCGAGCACCTCGAAACGGATGCCGCCGACCTCGACGGTGTTGAACGCCCATCCGGGCCCGGCGAACGACCGCTTCTCGGGCCCGACGAACACGCCCCACAGGGCCTGGGCCAGCCGCTCGACGGCGAACGACGCCAGCAGCATCGTGAAGGGACTGGCCCCGCGGACCCAGCGGAACACGCCCCGTTCGACGGCCACCGAGGCGATCACCGCTGCGCCGACGATCGCCGGCACCAGGAGCCACCAGCCGACACCGGCCTGGGAGAGCGCGTACGCGACGTAGGCGCCGACGGTGATCAGCTCGGCGTGGGCGAAGTTGACGAGGTGCATCACGCCGAAGATCACGGTGATGCCGAGCGCCAGGAGGGCGTAGGTGCTGCCCCGTCCGATCCCGTCGACGAGCGTCTGCAGGAAGGCACTCACGACACAAACCCCGTTCTGGCCGTCGCAAACGGCTCACAACGGCCGTCTGCGACGGCCAGAACGGGGATGCTCATCTCGTGTCGCCCACGTACGTCCCGAACAGGTCCTCGTGGGCGGCGAGCTGCGGGCCTGGGCCCTCGACGGCGACCCGGCCGGTTCGCAGCAGGTACCCCCGGTCGGCCAGCTCGAGCGCGCGCCGGGCGTTCTGCTCCACGACCAGCAGGGTCCGACCCCTGGCCCGCAGGTCGGCGAGCAGGTCGAAGATGACGTCGACCATGCTCGGCGACAGTCCGAGCGTCGGCTCGTCGAGGAGGATCAAGCGCGGCTCGCCCATCAGCGCCCGCGCCACCGCCAGCTGCTGGGCTTCCCCGCCTGAGAGGTAGCCGGCGGCCGTGTCCCACCGCTCGTCGAGGATGGCGAACCGGGCGCGCGCCTCGTCCAGCCGGCGCCGGCGCTCGAGGGAGCGTGCCGTCACCCCGGCCAGCCGCAGGTTCTCGCCGACCGTCAGGTCACGGAAGATGCGCCGGTGCTCGGGCACGAGCACCAGGCCGGCGCGCACGAGGCGGGCCGGCTCGGCGCCGGTGACGTCGCGACCGTCGAGCAGCACGCGCCCGCCCGCCGGCCGCAGCAGCCCGGCGATCGAGTTGAGCAGCGTCGTCTTGCCGGCGCCGTTCGGTCCCACGATGGCGACGAGCTCACCGGCGTCGACGTGCAGCCCGACCTCGTGCAGCGCCACGACGGCGCCGTACCGGGCGGTCAGCCGCTCGACCGCCAGCACGGCGCGCGCTCAGCCGCCGGGGACGAAGGCCGGGCGGAACGCCTGGGTGAAGGCGGGCTCGCCGTCCTCGACGGTGAGGATCACGACGTCCTTCTCGGGGACCCCGTTCGTGCCGGCGTAGGTCACCGTCCCCGTCGTGACCTCGAGGTCGGAGATCCCGGCGATCGTCTCGATCAGCGTCGCGCCGTCGAGCGAGCAGGCCGTCTCTGCGGCGTGGGCGAACACCTTCACCACGTCGGAGGCCAGCGCCCCGAAGCTGATCGTCTCGATCTCCGCGCCCGCCTCCTCGGTGGCGGCGATGAACTCGGCCACACCGTTGCCCTCCTGGGGGAACGTGTGCGCCGTGAAGGCGACGCCGTTGGCGACCTCGCCGGCGTCCCACACGACCGTGGCGTCGAAGCTGTCTGCGCCGATGACCAGGACGTCGCCCAACCCGGCCGCCTCGAGCTGCTCCAGCAGCACGCCGACGGCGGGCATGATCATGGCCGTGTAGACGACGTCGGGTGCAGGATCGAGCGAGGCGAGCTCGTTGACCTGGGCCGAGAAGTCCTCGTCGGAGATGCCGAACGTGAAGTCGCGCACCACCTCACCACCGGCCTGGGTGAACGTCTCGGTGAACGCGCTCGTGGTGTTCGTGAAGTACGCGTCGTCGGGCGAGGAGAACGTGACTGCCGTGGTCGCGCCTTGCTCGGCGGCGTACTCGGCGGCCGCCGCGCCCTGCACCGGATCGCTGAAGCTCATCAGGAACGCGCCCCGCGCCGGGTCGACCATGGCCAGGTCCGTCGATGCGTTGGAGATGATCGGCACCTGGCCGTCGACCGTCTCGATCAACGGCACGCCGTTGGAGCCGAACGGCGGAGCGATGATGGCGTTGACGCCCTCGTCGAGCAGTTCCTGGGCGGCGCGCTGGGCGCCGGATGGGTCCTCCGGCAGCTCCTTGACCACGTACTGGACGTCCTGGCCGCCGACCCCGCCGTCGGCGTTGATCAGCTCGACCTGCACGCCCGCCGCCTCCGACCCCGGCCCGTCGGCGAAGCCGCCAAGCTCGCTGAGGTCGGCGGCGTAGCCGATCTTCAGGGGCTCGTCCAGCGCGCAGTCGCCGGCCGGCTCCGTGCCGTCGCCGCCAGCGATCGTCGCCTCGCTGGCGTCGGTGGCATCGGTGGTGTCGGTGCCGGCGGTCGTCGCCGCGGCGTCGGTGGTGTCGGCCCCGCCGGCGCTGCCAGCGGTCGTCGTGGCGGCATCGGAACCCGCGTCGTCGTCATCGCCACCGCACGCCGCCACGACCACCGTCGCGACGAGGCCGATCGCCAGTGCCCTGCGCATCCGCATGTGCCCTCCCCTGTTCGGGGCGACAGTACGCCGCTCGTTAGCGTCCTTCCATGACCGTGGCAATTGCCTCTCGAAAGCAGATGCACGAGACCCACGCCGTCGCCGCCGACGGGGCCGTCGACGCTGACGGGCACATCCTCGAACCGCCCGACCTCTGGGAGACCTACATCGACCCGGCCTTCCGGGACCGCGCCCTGCGCATCGTGGTCGACGACCAGGGCCTGGAGGAGCTGCAGCTGGACGGCCGCCGATCGCACATGAGCCGGCGGGGGTTCCCGGCGACGCTCGGCGCGATGGGCGCGCCCGACCTGCCGGCGATGGCCAAGGATCCCGGCCGCACCTACCTCGGCGAGTCGCCGTTCGGGGCGATGGACCCGCAGGAGCGCGTCGCCCTGCTCGACGCCGAGCACATCGACACCGTCATCCTGTACACGACGGTCGGTCTGCTGTGGGAGGCCGAGGTGGAGGACCCGGCGCTGTCCCAGGCCTACACCACGGCCTACAACCGCTGGATCTGCGAGTTCTGCGCCGGCCAGCGGCGCCTCGTGCCGACCGCCCACCTCTCGCTCAGCGATCCCGTCGCCGCCGCCGCCGAGCTGGAGCGCGCCGTCGGCGAGGGGGCCAGGGGCGGCTACGTGGCGCCGTTCACCCACGACGGCCGCCCGCTCGGCCACCCGGACAACCACCCGGTCTTCGCCGCCGCCCAAGACCTCGACGTGCCGTTGGCCATCCACCCGACGTTCGAGCCGCAGTGGACCAAGGGCACACGAATGGGTGCGTGGGAGAACGTCAAGCAGCTCCGCCTGCTGGCGTCGGTGCAGGCCTCCGACGGCGTGCGCCACCAGTTCACGACGCTGTTCGACTACGGCGTGTTCGACACCTTCCCCCGCCTGAAGGTGCTCGTGCTGGAGTCCGGCGGCGGGTGGATCGGCTACTGGCTCGACCGCATGGACGCCGTCTACGGCCACACGTTCATCGGTGACCGGGTGCCGCTGGCGCACCTCCCGAGCGACTACTTCCGGGAACGGGTGTGGATCAGCTGCGATCCGGACGAGCGGATGATCCCCGCCCTCGCCGAGCGCTACGGCGTCGAGCGCTTCATGTGGGCCTCCGACTTCCCCCACGCCGACCACACCCCCGAGTACGTCCACGACCTCAACGAGCTCGTCGCCTCCTTCCCGACCCCCGAAGCCCGCGCCAAGTTCGTCGGCGACAACGCCCGCGCCCTGTTCCAACTCTGATTCCATGGCGCGATCGCCGTCAGATCTGTCGGCGATCCTTGCTCAGAATCGGGTCGGGGTGGGCGTGGCATGCTGGCGGGCCGTGCGGCGAGGCGGTCGGTTCGTGCTGGCGGTGCTCGCGCTGGGGGCGTGCGGCGACGTGCGCGAGACGGCCAGGAACGAGTTCGACCCGATCACGCCCGGAACGCTCGTCGTCGGCGCCGAGGTGCCTGATGCGGGGTTCTGGGAGGGCACGCCCGACGACGTGACCGGCGGCTTCGAGTTCCAGCTCGCCCAGGCCCTCGCCGACGAGCTGGAGCTCGAGCTCGAGGTGGCCGAAGTGCCGTTCCCGGACGTCGTCGCCGGCCGGCTCGGGCCGGCCGACCTGGCGCTCGAGGAGGTCAGCGTCACGGCCGGGCGCAAGGACGTCGTCGAGTTCTCCACGCCGTACCTCACGACGTCGCCGACCGTCGTCGCCCGTCGCGACGGGGGCGACGCCGTCGAGCTGCGCGACCTCTCCTCGGCGGGCGACTTGCGCTGGGCGGTCCGCGCCGGCACGACGCAGGCGCAGTTCCTCGGCGAGGTCGTCCGGCCCGATGAGGCGCCGCTGGAGGTCGACTCCGTGGACGCCGCCCTCGAGGCCGTCGAGCAGGGCGCTGTCGACGCCGCCCTGGTCGACCTGTCCGACGCGCTGCTGGCCGCCGAATCGAACGACGCAGCTCGTCGCCGTCGCCCGGTTCGACCGCCAGGAGGACGTCGCCGCCGTCCTGCCGTCGGGCGACGGTGAGAACGTCACCGCCGTCGACGAGGCCCTGCGCCGGCTGCAGGCCGACGGCACCATCGAGCGCCTCGTGGAGACGTGGCTGATCCCGGCCTTCTCGGCCGACCCCGCCGACCTGCCCGTGATCGCGACCCGCTGACCGGAGACCTCGTGGACATCGTCAAGTTCGTCGCCCCCTCCGGTCCGCAGTGGGAGCTCCTCGTCGCCGTTGCGGTCATCATCGTCGCCCCGGTGATCGTCGAGCGCTTCCGCATGCCCGGCATGGTCGGGCTGCTGTTCGGTGGGATGGCCGTCGGCCCCAACGTGCTGGGCGTGGTGTCGTCCACCGAAGGTGTCGTCGCCGAGCTCGGCGCGATCGGGCTCCTCTATCTGATGTTCATGGCCGGGCTGGACCTCGACCTCAACGTCTTCGCCAAGGTCCGCGGGCAGGCTGCCGCGTTCTCGATCCTGACGTTCGCCGTCCCGTCCGCGCTGGGCGTCCTGATCGGCACGACCGTCGGGTACGACGTGGCCGCGGCAGTGCTGCTCGGTGCCGTCTTCGCCTCGCACACGCTGGTCACCTACCCGGTGCTGCGCAGCTATGGGCTGTCCACCAATCGCGCAGTTGCGATCACGGTGGGCGCGACCGTGATCACCGACACGCTGGCGCTCATCGTGCTCGCAGTCGTATCCGGCCAGGCGTCCGGCGACGTCAGCGGGGTCGAGCTGGCGTCGCAGCTGGCGATCGGGTTGATCATCCTCGGGGTCAGTTGCTTCCTCCTCATGCCCATGATCGGCCGCTGGTTCTTCGCCACCATCGGGCGCACACGGGTGGCGCGGTACACGTTCGTGCTCGGCACGCTCCTCGTCGGCGCCAGCGTGGCGTCCATGGTCGGGATCGAGCCGATCGTCGGCGCCTTCTTCGCCGGGCTCGGCATCAACCGCCTCGTGCCGAGCGAGGGCGAGATGATGGAGCACATCGAGTTCTTCGGCTCAGCGCTGCTGATCCCGATCTTCCTCGTCTCGGTGGGCACGGTCATCGACCCGGCCAAGCTTGTCGCCCTCGGGACGCTCGGCCTGGCCGGGCTGTTCGCGCTTGGTGCCCTGGGCGGCAAGGCGGTGGCTGCGGCCATCGCTCGGTTCGCCTTCCGGCTGAGCTGGGACGAGGCCGGGGCGATGTTCTCGCTCTCGGTGTCCCGCGCCGCGGCCACGCTGGCGGCGACGTTCGTAGGGCTGCAGCTCGGGCTCTTCGACACCGCCACGGTGAACGCCATCATGCTCGTGATCGTGCTCAGCCTCGTCGCCTCCTCGACGACGGCGACGTTCTTTGGGTCGCGGATCCCGCGCCCGCCGGTCGAGACGGAGCGGATCGGACGCTCGGTGCTCGTGCAGATCGATCTCGACGGCGGCAACGACGTGCTGACCGGCCTCGCCGCCCGGCTCGCGCGCGTCGACGGAGGGGTCGTGCGGCCGCTCTACGTCGTGGCCCCCGGGGGGCCGCAGCCGTCGAGCACCCAGGTGGAGGCGATCGACCACGACATCGCCGGGTTGGGCATCGACGCCTCGCTCGACGTCCGCCACGACCGTTCCGTCGAGCAAGGCCTGGTCAACGCCGCCGCGTCGTACACCAGCTCGCTGATCGTCATGCGCGACTCGGTCGAGACCGTGCTGGCGCTCGGTCGCGCCGTCGACGCCCCCATCGCGGTCGTCCGACCGGCGGCCGTGCCGTTCGCGCGGGCGGTCGTGCTCCTGTCAGCGGCGAACGCTGGTCAGCCGCGGTTCGCCGTGCTCGGGACGATCTCGATGGGCGTGCGGCTGGCCCGCTCCGGCGCCGACGTCGTCGTGGTCTGCGACCATGAGCTCGACGCCGCGCTGCAGACCGCCCTCGGTCCGCTCGCCGTCAACCGGGTCGCACCCCTCGAGTGGATCGGCGCCTCGGCGGCAGCCACGGATCTGGTGATCGTCCCGGGCGGGCGCGGCGGATCGTCGTCCGGTCGAGTCGAGCGACGGGCCGCCCAGCGGGGGGCATCGGTCCTGGTGTACAACGATCCGGACGAGCTCGAGGGGGCGACGGACCCAGGTGCGGTGGCGGCACCGCTGACCGCCAGCTGATCCGCGCTCGCCGACTGGCCACGCAGTACCGTCCGGCTGGCGCTCCTCGGCGCCCGAAGGGAGGGAGTTCCCGTGTCAGGTACCTACGCCGTGCGGCCCCGGCCGGTCCTGGTGACCGTCATCGCCGTGCTGATGGCCATCAGCGGCATCCTCAGCATGATCGCCGGGGTCGCCATCATCGCCCTGCGCAATGACGCAGAGTTCATCCTCAAGTCCGGCGAGAGCCCGGACACGTCGCTCGGCATCGGCATCGGCGCGCTCATCGTCGGAGCCATCGTCACGTTCCTGGCGTTCGCGCTGCTGCGCGGCAGCCAGTGGGCGCGGCTGGTCGTCGGCGTCGTCGAGGTGCTGCACATCATCGGCGCCATCCTCGTGCTCATCCGGTACCACGGGCCGTACCGCAGTTCGGCGGTCGGAACGATCATCTTCTCGGTGATCGTGCTGTGGATCCTGTTCGGCACGCGCAAGGCCCAGGAGTTCTTCGCCTAGCACCGCGATCGCACGGCGAGTTGTGAGCGGAACGATCGGCTACCGGTCTCTGAGGCTCACCGTTCAACACTGACACGCGAGGATCGGCGGGTGGACCTCGATGTGATGACCGAACCCGGGACGTGGGGCGGGGTGCAGGCGCTGGCCGGCGACGTCGCCGCGGCGGGGTTCGCCGGGATGGTGTTCACGGAGATGCGCCAGCCGCCGTGGCTCTCCGTCGTGGCGGCCCACCACGCTGCTCCGTCGCTCGACCTGGCCACCGGGATCGCGGTGGCGTTCCCGCGCAGCCCGATGGTCACCGCCCAGACGGCGTGGGAGCTGGCCGAGGCGACCGAGGGGCGGTTCCGTCTCGGGCTCGGTAGCCAGGTGCGCGGCTCGATCGAGCGTCGGTACGGCAGCGAGTTCGAGCCACCGGTGGGTCGGCTGCGCGACTACGTGCTCGCCGTCAAGGCCTGCTGGTCGGCGTTCCGCGGCGAGGCTCCGCTGGCCTACGAAGGCCGGCACTACCGGCTGACCCATCTGCCGCCGGTCGCTCGGCCCCGGCGGCACGGCCACGAGGACCTGCGCGTCGACATCGCCGCCGTCGGGCCGGCGATGGTGCGCGCCGCCGGCGAGGTCGCCGACGGGATCCACGTCCACCCGCTGCACTCCGTGCCCTACCTGGAGCGACGGTTGCGGCCGGCGCTGGCCGAAGGGACGGCCACGGCGGGTCGCCGGGTCGAGGACGTCGCCCTCTTCATCCCCGTGATGGCCGCACCCGGTGACACACCGGAGGAGCGGGCCCCGCACGTCGAACGCTGCCGGGCCCAGCTGGCGTTCTACGGCTCGACGCGCAACTACGCCTACCAGTTCGACGACCTGGGCTTCGAGGGCACGACGGCGCAGCTGGCCGAACGCCTGAAGGCCGGCGACCCCGCCGGCGGCGCGGCGCTGATCACCGACGACATGCTCGACCAGTTCGCCGTCGTGTGCCGCTGGGACGAGCTGGCCGACCGCCTGGTCGATCGGTACGGGGCGATCGCCACCCGCCTGATCATGTACACCGCAGCCGACGACATCCGGCGCGACCCCCAAGCGAGCGGCCGGTGGTCGGAGGTCGCCGCGGCCCTGAAGAAGCGATGACGTACTCCCACCTCGCGCACGCCAACGATCTGGAGCCGTCGGTCGGGCACCGCGTCCTGCGCCAGCAGCGACCGCTGCACCGGGAGGACGGCAACGACCCGCCGTTCTTCGTGGTCAGTCGTTACGCCGACGTCCTGGATGTCGTGAAGCGCCCTGGCGAGTGGATCAACGGTGACGGTGTCGGGGTGTTCTTCCAGCCCGGCGGCGTGCTCGGCACGACCGACGATCCCGACCACCGACGCCAGCGCAAGGTGCTGCAGGACGCCTTCCGCCCGGCTGCCATCGCCGCCCTCGAGCCCCGCGTCGAGGCGGTCGGTGAGCGCCTGTGGGGCGAGGCATTCGGCGAGGACGGGTCCGGGGACTTCGTGCGGCTGTTCGCGTTCCCGTTCCCGGCGCTGGTGATCGCCGAGCTGCTCGGTGTCCCCGTCGAGCGCCAGGACGACTTCGGGCGGTGGTCCGACGACATCGTCAACGGCCTCGGCGGCGGTGATCTGGCGCTGGTCGAACAGGCCAACCGCGAGATCTTCGCCCTCGTCGACGAGCTCGTCGAGGAACGCGCCCGGCTGCTCGCTACCGATCAGCCGGTGCCCGATGACGTGCTCAGCATCCTCACCCGCGCCAAGCTCGCCGGTCAGCTCAGCCACGGCGAGGTCAGGCGGCTCAGCCAGCAGCTGCTCGTCGCCGGGCACGAGACGACGGCCAGCCTGATCTCGCTGATGCTGTACCGGCTGGTCGAACGACCCGAACTGATGGGCCAGTTGCGGTCGGACCTGGAGCTGGTGCCGGCGGCGGTGGAGGAGTTCCTGCGGTTCGACTCGCCGGTGCAGGGCCTGTTCCGGGTGAACCCGGCGCGGTGCCCCGTGCGCGGCGAGGAGCTGGCGGCGGGCACCAAGCTGCAGGTGCTGTTCGCCTCGGCCAACCGTGACGACGAGGTCTGGGACGAGCCCGACGAGATCCGCCTCGACCGCCACCGGCACGGTGACGACGGCCGCTCCCGCCCGCACCTGGCGTTCGGATGGGGAATCCATCACTGCATCGGCGCGCCGCTTGCTCGTCAGGAGGGCCGCCTCGCCCTGCGCTGGATGGTCGAGCGGTTCGCCGACGTCGAGCTGGTCGGACCGGTCGCCGTGAACGAGCCGTTCATCCTTCGCGGGCTGACCACGATGCCGATCCGGTGGCGCACGGCGCGGCCGTCACGCCCGCAGTTTGCTTGACTCTCGCCATGCTCAAGGTCGAGATCGATCCACGCCAGCTCGGGATGGACCCGGCCCGCCTCGCCACCATGGACCGCCACTTCCAGCGCTACGTCGACGATGGGCGGCTGCCGGGCTGGCTGCTCGCCGTCGCCCGGCACGGCCAGTTGGGCCACGTCGCCACGTACGGGCAGCGCGACGTCGAGGCGGGGCTGCCCGTGGAGACGGACACGATCTTCCGCATCTACTCGATGACCAAGCCGATCACCGCCGTCGCCGCACTGGTGCTGTGGGAGCGCGGCGGGTTCGAGCTCAACGACCCGGTCCGCCAGCACCTGCCGGCGTTCGAACGGCTGCGGGTGTGGCGCGGTGGCTCGGCCGTGCGGCCCGAGACCGAGCCGGTCACCGAGGAGATGCGGGTGTGGCACCTGTTCACCCACACCAGCGGCCTGACCTACGGGTTCCTGCAGGCCCATCCCGTTGATGCCCTCTACCGCAAGGCCGGGTTCGAGTGGGGGGTGCCCGCAGGCGTCGACCTGGCCGGCGTGTGCGAACTGCTCGCCGACCTGCCCCTCGTGTTCCAGCCGGGGACGGAGTGGAACTACGGGATGAGCACCGACGTGCTGGGCATGGTCGTCGAATCGATCACCGGTGAGCCGTTCGCCGACTTCGTGCAGCGCGAGGTGCTCGACCCGTTGGGGATGGCCGACACGACGTGGTGGGTCGACGAGGCGCGGGCGGACCGCCTGGCCGCCCTGTACATCCCCACGCCGGGCACCGGGTCGGCGATGCGCTACGACGCCATGGGCAAGGCGGCCACGTCCGCACCGGCGGCGACGATGGGCGGCGGCGGGCTGTGCTCCACGGCCGGCGACTACGTGCGCTTCGCCGAGATGCTGCGACGCCGCGGCGAGCTGGACGGGACGCGGGTGCTGGCGCCGTCGACGGTCGACTTCATGGCCCGCAACCACCTCCCGGGTGATGCCGACCTGACCGCGTTCGGTCGTCCGTTGTTCAGCGAGACCACGTTCGACGGCGTCGGCTTCGGGCTCGGGGTCAGCGTCACGATCGATCCGGTGCGGGCCAAGGTGCCGGGCAGCGTCGGCGACCACGGCTGGGGCGGCGCCGCCAGCACGTCGTACTGGGTCGACCCGGTGCGCGACCTGGCCGTCGTGTTCATGACCCAGCTCCTGCCGAGCAACACCCACCCCATCCGCAGCCAGCTCAAGCAACTCGTCCACGCCGCCCTGACCGACTGACCGGTTCTGGCCGTCGCCGACGACCGTTGTGAGTCGATTGCTACGGCCAGAACCTGGTCCGACCTTTCAGGCGGCGATGGCGGCGTCGGGGGCGGCCAGCTCGCGGCGGTCGATGACGTGGTCGACCAGGCCGTAGTCGACGGCGGCCTGGCCGCGCACGATGTAGTCCCGGTCGATGTCGGCGGTGATCCGCTCGACGGGCTGGCCCGTGGCTGCGACGAGGATGTCGACCATCCGCTTGCGCATCTCGACGACCTCGGCGATCTGCAGCTCGAGATCCGTCGACTGGCCCTGGGCGCCGCCGTGGGGCTGGTGGATGAGCACGCGGGAGTTGGGCAGCGTGTACCGCTTGCCGGGCGTGCCGGCGGCGAGCAGCACGGCCGCCGCCGACGCCGCCTGCCCGACGCAGATCGTCGCCACATCCGGCGCCACGTATCGCATGGTGTCGTGGATGCCGAACAGCGCCGTCATTTCCCCTCCGGGCGAGTTGATGTACAGCGAGATGTCCTTGCTCGTCGACTCCGACTCGAGGTGCAGCAGCTGGGCCACGACGAGGTTGGCGACGGTGTCGTCGATCGCCGTCCCCAGGAAGACGATGCGGTTGGCGAGCAGTCGGGAGTAGATGTCGTAGGCCCGCTCCCCACGGTTCGACGTCTCGATCACGGTCGGCACGAGCATTGGGTCCCTCCTTCGACGTGCACTGATGTGCAACTACTACGTTGCACATCAACGTAGCCCGCTGACCCATCAACCGCAACCGAGGAGTTGCGCCTAGAATGCAGCCGTGGCTGACCTCGAGGTGACCAGGTCCGTGCCGACCGAGCTGTCGGTCGACGAGCTGTGGGAGCTGGTCGGCGACGGCGAGCGATGGGGCGAGTGGATGGTCGACGGCGCCGATGTCGCCGTGCGGCCAGGCGCGTCCGGCACGGTCGACGAGCAGGGCCGCCGGCGCACGGTGGTCGTCGACGACGTGGCCGAAGGGCGGGTGGCCTTCACGTGGTGGCCGGAGGGCGACGAGGACCGCGCCTCCACGGTCGAGCTCGTCGTGGCGCCGGCGACGACCGGGAGCACCTTGCGGATCACCGAGCGGTTCACGGCATCCGCCTCGGCGTCCACGGTCGCCGCCGCCGGCATCGCCTGGGACGTCCGGACGCTGCTGCTGGTGCTGGCGTCCTGCCTCGTCGTCGCTGCGTGACGGGGCGAGTGGGCGCCCGACCCATCGACGAGCTGTTCGCCGCGCTGGCCGACCCGACCAGGCGCGACGTGCTCGAACGACTGGTTCACGACGGTCCCCAGACGGCGACGGCGCTGGCGACGAACTACCCGACGACGCGCCAAGCCATCGTGAAGCACCTGCGGGCCCTCGCCGACGCCGAACTGGTCGTCGCCGAGCGGGTCGGGCGCGAGGTCCGATACCGGGCCACGACCGAACGGCTGGCGACGGCGATCGACTGGCTGCTCGGGACGAGCGCCGACTGGGATCGACGGGCCGGCCGCCTGCAGGCGAAGATGCGTCGATGACTGACGCCCAGACCGTCGCCGACCGCTACCGCACCGTCGCCGGCCGCTTCTCCCAGGTCGCCACCGGCGTGCCCGACGGCGCCTGGGAGGCCCCCGCGCCGTGCGAGGGGTGGGTGGCGCGCGACGTGGTCCGCCACCTCGTCGACTGGTTCCCGCCGTTCTTGCACGCCGGCGCGGGGATCGACCTGCCGGCAGGACCGTCGGTCGACGACGACCCAGCGGCGGCCTGGCAGACGATGAGCGACGGTGTGCAGTCGGTGCTCGACCACCCGACCACAGCACAGGTGACGTTCGAGCACCCGCGCGCCGGGACGCACCCGCTCGACCAGGCCGTCGACATGTTCTTCCTCAGCGACGTGCTGATCCACACGTGGGACCTCGCCCGCGCCACCGGGCAGGACGAGACGCTCGACGCCGGTGAGGTCCACAGGATGCTGGTCGGCATCGAGCCCTACGACGAGATGTTGCGGACCAGCGGTCAGTACGGGCCGCGCGTGGAGGTGCCCGCCGATGCCGACGAGCAGTCGCAGCTCATCGCCTTCGTCGGCCGCCGGCCGTAGCTACCGCGCCTCGACGTCGAGGAAGGCCCGCCCGCGCGGCGACAGCCGGTAGCCGACGGTCAGGCTCTCGGTCAGCCCGAGCGCCTTCAGCTTGCGGACGTCCGTCTTGAACGAGAGCCGCTCCCGGCCGAGCTCGTCGGCGAGGTCGCCGGCGCGCACGGCGGGCCGATCGCCGATCAGCTCGAGGACGGCGCGGGTCCACGGTCCGTGCACACTGGCGCGATCGAGACGATCGAGCCGCCGGACGAGGTCGGCCACGTCGGCGTCGCTCAGGTCGTCCTGCTGGCGGCGGGCGACGCGCGGGTCGGGCCCGGCGAGGTGCAGCTCGACCCGGTACAGCGTCCGGTCGTCGTCCGGCGGGCCGAGGTCGGCGAGCAGCTCGGCGGCCGAGGCGAAGCCGGCCCGGCGAGCGTCGTCGTCGGTCACCTCGTCGTCCGTGATCGGCCGCACGGCGTCGATGGCCAGCACGCCGACCGCCGTCGTGAGCGTGCCGCCGGTGCGAACGGTCGGCCGGCGTTGCCGGCGGAAGGCCATCGTGATCGTCCCGTCAGCGAGGCCGGGCAAGGTCGCCTGGCGGAACAGCACGCCTCGACTATGCCGCGATCAGCCAGACGGCGACCCAGTGGCACATCGCCGCTGCAACGACAAGCGTGTGGAAGACCTCGTGGTAGCCGAACACGGCCGGCCACGGGTTCGGGCGCTTCAGCGCGTAGATGACGGCGCCGACGGTGTACAGCCCTCCACCGACGGCCAGCAACGACAGCTCGCCGGCGGTGATCGCCGCCTCGTAGGCAGGGAGGTCGATCAGCATCTGCCAGCCGGCGACGAGGTAGACGGCGGCGACCAGTCCCGAAGGTGCATCCAGCCAGCGCATCCGGATGGTCACGCCGATGATCGCCAGGCTCCAGGCGATCGAGAGCAGGACGACCTCCTTCGTGCCGCTGAGCGCCAGCACGATCACCGCCGTGTACGTGCCGGAGATCCCGACCAGGATCATCGAGTGGTCGAGGCGGCGCAGCAATCGGCGCTCGCGGGGGGCGAAGCGAGCGGCGTGGTACAGCCCGCTGGTCGCCAACATCCCCGTGACGCAGATCCCGTAGACGATCACCGCCGCCCGGTCGGCGGCGCTGCCGGCCCGCACCGCCAGCAGCACGGTGAGGACGATGAACACCGGCACCGACCAGCGGTGCATGGTGCCGCGCAGCGACGGGCGCAGCAGCACGGGGACGTCGGTGGCGACGTCACACGCGCCGTCATGAGGCGTAACCTTCGGTACGTCGACGGCGACCTCGGCGGGCGAGGTCGCCGTCGGCTCGGACATCGAGCCAGTCAACCATCGCCGCTCGCCGTTCGGCGCGAGCGAACAGATCGGATCTGTCGTTTTCGCTCACGCTGTGCGCGGTCGCACGTTCGGCGCGAGCGAACAGACCGGGTTTGTCGTCATCGCTCACGCTGAGCGCGCTGGCGGTCAGCGTGGTGGCGCGGCGGCTTCGTGGGCCGGGATCACCGTGGAGACGAACGGGGCGCCGTTGACGGTGACGTCGCGGACCCCGCCGACCTCCCGCACCCGCTCGACCAGCGCCGGGAGCAGCGGCCACCGCTGCTCGGCCTGCAGGTCGACGACGCCGGCGTCCATCGTCACCCGGCGCAGCTGCCTGGCGTTCCGGAACCGCTCGTCGCCGGCCACGGCGAACAGCACCTTGGCCGTCCGCACCGTCGTCGCCGGGTCGAGGTCGCGGCGGGCGAGGTGCTCCCACAGGGAACGGCCCCAGCGCAGCACCTCGTGGCGGTGCGCCCACAGGAACGTCAGGACGGCGGTGCGGGTGAACGGGTTGACCACGAACCGACCGGTCACTCGCCGCAGGCCGCTCAGCACGCCGAGAGCGGTCCCCGGCTGGGCGACGCGCCAAACCGCTCACGCACCATGACGCCCCGCGCCGGCGGCGAAGCGAGCCGCACCGGCCTGCGTCTCGCCGCTACTGATCGCAGGCCGGACAGCGGCTCACGCACCATGACGCCCCGCGCCGGCGGCGAAGCGAGCCGCACCGGCCTGCGTCTCGCCGCTACTGATCGTGTCCCGGCCGAGCGCGGCCTCGTTGATCGTCGCCGCCGCCTCGTCGAGATCCCACTGCTCGATGGCCGACCGGCGGTCGTTGCGCAGGCACTGCTGGGGCAGCGCAGCCAGCTCGCCGGCCAGCTCGACGGCGGCCGCCAGCGCCGTGCCGGGCGCGACGACCCGGTTGACGAGCCCGATGCGCTCGGCCTCCACGCCGTCCACGCCGCGCCCCGTCAGGATCAGGTCGATCGCCCGGCTGTGACCGATCAGGCGGGGCAGGCGGATCGTGCCCAGGTCGACCAGCGGGACCCCGAACCGTCGGCAGTACACGCCGAGCACGGCGTCGGCGGCGGCCACGCGGAGGTCGCACCACAGCGCCAGCTCCAGGCCGCCGGCCACGGCGGGTCCCTCGATCGCCGCGATGACCGGCTTGCTCAGCCGGAGGCGGGTGGGGCCCATCGGGCCCGGACCGTCATCGCCGATCGGGCCGCCGGTCGCCGGTCGACAGGGCCTTCAGGTCGGCGCCGGCGCAGAAGCACCCGCCGGTCCCGGTCAGCACCGCGACGGACAGTTCGTCGCGGCGGTCGAAGTCGCCGAAGGCGTCGAGCAGCTGCCCGGCCGTCGTGGAATCGACGGCGTTGCGGCGTTCCGGCCGGTCGATGCTCACGATCCGCACCGCACCCCGGTCCTCGATGATCACGCCGTCGCCCACGTGCACAGTTGTACCCACCGTCACGTGTGACGGGCGAACGGGCTGAGGCAGACTCCCCGCCGTGCGTCGGCTGAACTGCCCGAACTGCGGCAACGAGGTGTTCTTCGACTCGTTGCACTGCGTGCGCTGCGGGATCACACTGGCGCTCGAGCCGGGTGCGGGCGGGGCGCTCACAGTGCTCGACCTGGCCACGACGACGCCGTGCGCCAACCGCCAGACGTGGTCGTGCAACTGGCCGGCCGATCGGGCCGGGCCGCGATGTCGCAGCTGCGTCGTCGTCGACGCCGGCAGCCACGAGCTCGACCCGGCGATGGTCACGTTCCAGGTGGCCCAGCGACGGGCGCTCTACCAGCTGTCCCGGCTCGGCGTGGACTGGGCCCCGCTCGACCGCCCGCTGTTGCAGATCGCCTACCGCAGCAAGAGCAAGGACGCCGGCGTGGTCATCGGGCATCGCGGCGGTCTCGTCACGCTGGACCTCGACGAGGCAGATCCGGCCGTGCAGGAGCGCATCCGCTCCCGCCTCGGCGAGCAGTACCGCACGCCGCTCGGACATCTGCGCCACGAGCTGGGCCACTACGTGTGGCTGACCGTCGTGGCGCCGGACCCGGACCGGCTCGAGCGATTCCGACTGCTGTTCGGCAACGAGCGGGCGGACTACGCCCAAGCCCTGGCGCAGCACTACGACCGCGCCGACGACGGCTCCTGGCGCGACGAACACGCGTCGTTCTACGCGTCGGCGCATCCGTGGGAGGACTTCGCCGAGTCGTGGGCCCAGCTGATGCACATCGACGACGTCGTCGAGACCGGCACGGCGTGGGGCGTCGTGTCGGCCTTGCCGGACGAGGCCGACTCGACGGCGTGGCTGGCGGCATCGATCGAGGCCGGGCTGGCCGCCAACGAGCTGGCCCGGGCGATGGGCATGCGCGACCTGTACCCCTTCTCTCTCTCGCCCGGCGTTCTGGCCAAGGTCGAGTACTGCTGGTCGCTCGTCCACTGACCACGCTTCTGGAGGGCGCAGCCGGCCGTAGTGAGTCGGTTGCGACGGCCAGAACGGTTCACTGGGCCGATGGCTGACACCGTGATCACGGTCCGCGGGTCGTTCGACTCCTACTTCCCCCCGGAGCGGGCGACCGTCAACTTGCTCGTCGGTCACCAGGGGCCCGAGAAGGCGGGCGTCTACGCCCAGACCACGGCGTCGGCCGGCCGCGCAACGGAGATCCTCGGGGGCATCACGAACCCCGAGCAGGGCCCGGTCACGTGGTGGTCGAGCGACCGGGTGCGCACGTGGTCCGAGAAGCCGTGGAACCAGGAGGGCAAGCAGCTGCCCCTCGTCTTCCACGCCGCCGTCGGGGTGGAGGCCAAGTTCAAGGACTTCGTCGCGCTGGCTCGGTTCATCGACGAGGTCGTGGTGCTCCCCGGTGTGTCGGTGCGCGGGCTGACGTGGACGCTCACCGAGGCCCGCAAGCGCGAGGTCGTCCGCCAAGCTCGCCAGCACGCCGTGCGCGACGCCACCGAGCGCGCTGCCGACTACGCCTCGGCCGCCGGGCTGACCACCGTGGTGGTCGCGGCCATCGCCGACGTCGGGATGCTGGGCGGCGACACGAACTACACGTCGAGCGGCGGCAACGTGGCGTACGCCCGCGCCGTAGCGGCACCGGGGAGCAGTGGCGAAGCATCGCTCGACCTGACCCCGAGCGACGTCGCCATCTCCGCCTCGGTCGACGCTCGCTTCATCGCGACGTAGACGCCCACGCCCCACCCGTGGCCGCACGGCCGTCCCTTCATTACTGTCGCGGGCATGGTGGGCGCGCTCCCGACGACGACCTTCGAGCGCTTGACCATCGAGCACGTCGCCAGCGCGGCGGGGGTTTCGGTCGCAACCGTCAGCCGCGCGCTCCGTGGGCTGCCCAACGTCGCTGTCGCCACGCGCGCCCGGGTCGAGGAGGTCGCCCGGGAGCTGAACTACCGCGCCGACCCGGCGGCTTCGCGCCTCGCCGCTGGACGCAGCCGGACGATCGCCGTCGTCGTCCCGCTGATCAACTCCTGGTACTTCTCCAACGTCGTGGCCGGCGCCCAAGCGATCTGCGCCGAGGACGGTTACGACCTCCTCGTCGTCACCGCCTCCCACCGGACGTCACGGGAGGACGTCATCGCCACCGCCCACGACCTGCATCGGCGGGTCGACGGCATGATCTTCGTCGAGGTCACCCTCGCCCCCGACGACATCGAGACGCTGCGCCGCCGCCAGCTCGGCGTGGTCACGGTCGGTCACGCCACCGGCGCCTATCCGTCGGTGCGCATCGACAACGTCAAGATCGGCACCGTCGCAATGCGCCACCTGCTGGAGTTCGGGCACCGTTGCGTCGCCATCCTCGGTGCCCAGGCCGAGGACCCAGCGTGGTTCGACGTGCCAGGCCAGCGCATCGCCGGCGCTCGCCGGGCGATGGCGGAGCACGGCGTCGAGTTCGACCCGGCCCTCGTCGCCGAAGGCGAGTTCACGGTCGATGGCGGGCGCGCCGCAGCTCGATCGATCCTGCAGCGCTCCCATCGGCCGAGCGCGATCTTCGCCCTGTCCGACGAGATGGCCTTTGGCGCGTTCGTCGCCGCCCGCGAGCTCGGCCTGTCGATCCCCGGCGACGTCTCGGTGATCGGCGTCGACGACCACGAGGTCTCCCAGGTCCTCGGTTTGACCACCGTGCGCCAGCGCGTCGTCGAGCACGGCGCTGCCGCGGCGCGCGCCTTGCTGCAGCAGCTGACCGAGGAGCCCGTCGCCAACGATGACCTCGTGCAACCGCCTGAGCTGGTGGTCCGCACCTCCACGACGAGCATCGCTTGACCTGGGGCCTCGCCATCTGAAAGCGTTTGCAACGTCCGGGAGATCCCCGGGCGATCCGTAAGGGGGAATCGATGAGGAAGCGCTGGCTGAAGCTGGCAGCGGTGCCCGTCGCGCTCGCCTTCGTGGCGGCCTCGTGCAGCACCGAAGACGAAGGTGGTGGTGCGTCCGACAGCTCGACCACGGAGGCCGAATCCGGCACCGGGGGCACCGAGGCCGAGTCGGAGAGCACCGAAGCCGAGTCCGAGACGACCGAAGCCGAGTCCGAGAGCACCGAAGCCGAGTCCGACACGACCGAGGGTGAGTCCGAGACGACCGAAGGTGAGTCCGAGACCACCGAAGGCGAGTCCGAGACCACCGAAGGAGAAGGCGGTGGCGAGGGCGGTGGCAGCGCCGACCTGGCCGGCACCGAGGTCACCGTGTTCGGCCCGGAGAGCTCCGAGGAAGAGGCCGGCGCCCACCAGGACGCGCTCGACGTCTTCGCCGAGGAGAACGGGATGACGATCACCTACGTCGGCGCCCGCGACTTCGAGGAGCAGATCAACGCCCAGGTCTCCGGCGGCAACCCGCCGGACATCGCCAACTTCCCGCAGCCGGGCAAGCTGCGCGACTTCGCCGCCACCGGCGACGTGTTCCCGCTGCCCGACGACGTCCTGGCCTCCGTCGAGGAGAACTGGAACGAGAACTGGCTCGGGTTCTGGCAGGACGAGGAGGGCACGCAGTACGGCGTCCCCAACAAGTCCGACCTCAAGTCGCTCGTCTGGTACAGCCCGGCTCGCTTCGCCGAGTTCGGCTACGAGGTCCCCGAGACGCTCGATGCCTTCTTCGAGCTGGCCGGCCAGATGATCGCCGACGGCAACACGCCGCTGTGCGTCGGTGTCGAGTCGGGCCCGGCCACCGGATGGCCGTTCACCGACTGGACCGAGGAGATCATCCTGCGCAACGAGGGCATCGACTACTACAACCAGTGGGTCGCCCACGAGGTGCCGTTCGACGACCAGCCGGTCGTCGACGCCATGGCCCAGGTCTCCGACCTGTGGGCCCAGGACGGTGCGGTCTACGCATCGGGTGGCTCGATCGTGGCCACGCCGTTCGGTGACAACGCCCAGCCGCTCGTCGACGGGCAGTGCATGATGCACCGCCAGGCCAACTTCTTCGCCTCCGTTCTTCCCGGAGGGCACGGAGTACGGCGACGGCCGAGGGTGCCAGTTCGACACCTTCTACTTCCCGTCGAACGAGGGTGAGCCGATTCTGGTCGCCGGCACCGCGGCGGCGGCGTTCCGCGACGCTCCCGAGGTCTGGGCGGTGATGGAGTACTACGGCTCGCCCGAGTACGCCGACGCCCGCCAGGAGGCGCAGCTGGTGCGCAAGGGCGGCGACCCCGCCGCCCCCGGCAACATCAGCTCCGGGTTCGTGTCGGCCAACGAGAACGCCGATCCGGCGCTCTACAGCACGCTGGATCAGGGCTTCCTCGAGGTCCTGGCCACCGGTGACCCGGCCGGCTTCGACGGCTCCGACCAGATGCCGGGCGAGGTCGGCTCCGGTTCGTTCTGGGCCGAGGCGACGGCGCTGATCAACGGGGAGAAGGACGCAGCCGCGGCAGCCGCCGCCATCGAAGCGTCCTGGCCGAGCTGACCGTCAGCATCGTCGGTTGAACGTGGCGGTGCCGGTGACCTCACGAAGGTCACCGGCACCGTCGGTTTTCGCATAACGTCCGCAACGACCAGGCATCCACAGGGGGGTGGGCATGGCCATCACTGACGACCGCGACGTCAAGCCGTCCGACGCCGACGAGCCGATCGCCAGGACCATCGCCCGCGCCGACGCGGTCGCCGAGGTCGAGCGCGGCGGTGGCCTCAACGTCGGCAGCGTGCTGCGACTGCTCATCCTGGCCGCCCTCCTCGTCTTCCTCGGGTTCGCCGTCGGAGCCGGCGAGATGCTGGCGACGCTGATCAAGGTCGCCGTCGCCGTCGGTCTGACGGCGCTGCTGTTCATCGGCGCCAACCTGCTGTTCGACCAGGTCTACGCCCGCTGGACGCTGTTCAACACGTTGATCGGCGTCTCCGTCGGCGCCATCCTGTTCGCCATCCTCGAGGCCAACGGGGTGCTGCGGCCGTTGCAAGAGCGGCGGGTCTCGATCTGGGGCGTCGAGCAGGTCTTCGACTGGATGGGGCAGTCCCGCGGTCCATGGGACGTCAACGGCTGGCTCTGGGCGATCCTGGGTGGCCTCGCCCTCGGCCTCGTGATGTTCCTGCTCAGCGCCCCTCGCCAGCAGCTGGCCCGCGCCCCCCTGGCCGTCGTCGGCTTCGTCGCCTTCGGCCTCCTGCTGGCCTTCGCCTTGGACGAGTCGGTGCGGCCGTCGTTCGACTGGGGCAGGCTCGTCGTCTGCGTCGCCGTCGGCATCGGCGTGCTCTGCCTCGTCCAGCTCCTGCGGCGCCGCATCGCCAACCTCCCGAAGTCCGTTCTCACCGGAGCGGGTGTCGGCTGGATCGTCGGAGCCTGGGGGGGCGGCAACGTCGGGCGCGGCAACCTGCAAGGGGTGCTGCTGGCCACGGTCGTCCCGGCCGGACTGATCGGCCTGCGCATCGGCGTGGCGAAGCTGCCCACGTTGTCCGAGCGCCGGCGGATCGAGCAGAAGGGGAGGGTTTGGGTCTTCCTCTTCCCCGCGCTCGCCTTCGTGACCGTCGGGCTCGTCGCCCCGCTGATCCGCACGATCTACCTGTCGGTGTTCGACCGCGCCAGCGACGAGTACGTCGGTTGGGACAACTACGGCTCGATCTTCGGCAGCACGAACTCGGTCAACCTCGACAACTGGACCGACGTCTTCTCCAGCCGACTCCTGTGGGGGGCGGGGGCGCTGGTGCTGCTCGGCATCCTCGGTGGCCTGTACGGCGGGCGCAAGACCCGCCAGCCGTTCGAGCGCAGCGCAGCGTCCGTCGCACCGCTCGGCATCGGGTTCTTCCTCCTGGCCATGGCCATCCTGGCCTCGATCCGAGGGACGATCTTCAACAACATCTGGTGGGTCATCGTCGTCACCGGGATCTCGACGGCCGCCGGGCTCGCCGTCGCCGTGCTGGCCGACCGGTCGAAGGGCGAGAACCTCGCCAAGTCGCTGATCTTCCTGCCGATGGCGATCTCGTTCGTCGGCGCCGGCCTGATCTGGCGCTTCATGTACCAGTCCCGCGACATCAGCCAGGACCAGACCGGCGTGCTCAACGCCATCTGGGTGTGGCTGGGCGAGGTCAGCACGTCGGACACCGGCAAGTGGATCGCCGTCGTGGTGCTGGGGGCGATCGCCGTGGCCCTCGGCCTGCTCGTCGCCCGCGGCATCCGCACGGGAGCGGCCACGATGGCGGGCATCTCGCTCGGACTGCTGGTGATCGTCGTGTTCTTCATCTACCGCTTCATCGGCCCGGGCGTCGGCGGCTTCATCGAGGTCGACGGTGAGACGCGGGCCAACCCGATCCTGTTCGTCCAGGAACCTCCGTTCAACAACGTGTGGCTGATGGTCATCCTGATCTGGATCCAGACCGGCTTCGCCATGGTCATCCTGTCAGCGGCGATCAAGGCCGTGCCGACCGAGCTGACCGAGGCGGCCCGGATCGACGGCGCCACCGAGTCGCAGGTGTTCTGGCGGGTCACCGTGCCGCAGATCGCCCCGACCATCGGCGTCGTCGTCACCACGCTGATCGTCACCGTGATGAAGGTCTTCGACATCGTCAAGGTCACGACGAACGGCAACTTCGGGACGCAGGTGATCGCCAACGAGATGTACGACCGGGGCTTCGGCGACTCCAACGTCGGGCTCGGCTCGGCGCTCGCCGTCGTGCTCTTCGTGTCGGTCCTGCCGGTCATGTGGGTGAACATCCGCCGCATGCGCAAGAACGCGGTCTGAGGAGGCGACGGCCATGGCAACTGCGATCGTCGATCCGTCTGCGCCCTCGGGCGGGCGCGGCGGCGGGCTCTACCGCTTCCTGCGCTCGATCCCGACGTGGGTGCTCTGGCTGCTCGTCGTCGTCTGGTGCGTCCCGACGTTCGGGCTGCTCGTCAACTCGTTCCGCGGTCGCGACGAGCAGCGCACGTCGGGCTGGTGGACCGTGTTCACCGGCAACCTCGACGGGTTCACACTCGACAACTACAACGAGGTGCTGTCGGCGACCGGGCAGACGGACATCAAGACCGGGCTGGCCAACTCGCTGGCCATCGCCCTGCCGGCGACGATCATCCCGATCGCCTTCGCCGCCTTCGCCGCCTACGCCTTCGCCTGGATGGACTTCAAGGGTCGCGAGCCGCTGTTCATCGGCACTGTCGCCCTGCTGGCGATCCCGACGCAGCTGGCGCTCATCCCGCTCCTGCAGATGTACGTGGGCGGCGCCCACCTCACCATCCCGTGGCTCGACAAGACGATCACGCTGGTGCCCGAGCTGGGGTTGAACGGCACGACCACCGCGGTGTGGTTGACACACACGGCGTTCGGCATGCCGTTCGCCATCTTCCTGCTGCACAACTACATGTCGTCGTTGCCCAAGGACCTCTTCGAGGCGGCCAAGATCGATGGCGCCAGCCACTTCAAGATCTTCTACAAGCTGGTGCTGCCGCTCTCGGTGCCGGTGCTGGCGGCGTTCGCCATCTTCCAGTTCCTGTGGACCTGGAACGACTACTTGATCGCCCTGGTCATGGTCGGCGCCAACCCCGACGCCCTGCCGGCGACCGTCAAACTGGCCTCGCAGGCCGGGGAGTTCGGCCGCTTGGAGCACCTCCTGACGGCAGGAGCGTTCCTCCAGGCCGCTGTGCCGCTGGCCGTGTTCTTCCTGCTCCAGCGGTTCTTCGTCCGCGGCATCCTCGCCGGTTCGGTCAAGGGGTGAGCGCGCCTACACCCATCTGGGCGCGGAGGTTCTCAAAGCCGCTTCTGGGCGCGGAGGTTCTCGATAATGGGAACGTCCGCGCCCAGATGAGGTAGACGGGACGCCGTGAACACAGGCCTCGTCGATCCCTCCCCCCGTCGCCTCGGCTCGCTCGGTGAGGTCGGACCCCTTGCCCTCGGGCAGTGGCGGTTCACGAGCGGCGACCCCGCCGACGCCCAGGCGCTGGTCGAGGCGGCGCTCGACGCCGGACTGAAGCTGATCGACACCGCCGACGTCTACGGCTTGGACTGGGGCGGGACCGGCTTCGGATCGTGCGAGGAGCTGCTCGGCAAGGTGCTCGCCAACGCGCCGGGACTGCGCGATCGCATGGTGCTGGCGACCAAGGGCGGCATCGTGCCCCCGACCCCGTACGACTCCAGCCCGCGCGCCCTGCGGCGGGCGGTCAGCGCGTCGCTGCGCCGGCTCGGCGTCGACGTCATCGACCTGTGGCAGGTCCACCGGCCGGACCTGCTGACCCACCCCGCCGACGTCGCCGAGACGCTGGCGGCGCTGCGCGCCGAGGGCTCGATCCGCGAGGTCGGCGTCAGCAACCACACACCGGCCCAGGTCGCCGCGCTGCAGGCCCACCTGCCGTTCCCGTTGGTCACGAACCAGCCGGAGTACTCGGCGGCCCACCTCGACCCGCTGCGCGACGGCACGTTCGACGCCTGCATGCGCGACGGGGTCGTGCCGCTGGTGTGGAGCCCGCTGGCCGGTGGCCGCCTGGCCAGTGGCGAGGGGATGCGGGCCGAGCTGCTCGACGTGCTGGACGCGCTGGCCGCCCGAGAGGGCGTCGATCGGGCCACCATCGCTCTGGCCTTCGTCCTCGCCCACCCCGTGCGACCGGTCGCGATCATCGGCACGCAGCAGGTGGCGCGGATCCAGGCCGCCCGCGCCGCATTGGACGTGACCCTCGAACGGCCCGACGTCTACGCCGTGATCCAAGCCTCCGAGGGGGTGCCGCTGCCGTGACTGAATTGGCGTGGTTCGGGGCGCTGTGCGACGACGACTACGAGTTCCTGGGCCAGCCGGATCCGGCGCTGGCCAGCTCGTGGCCGCACTGTCGGGACATCGTGCAGGCGGCCGATCGGCTCGGGTTCGACAACGTGCTGCTGCCGTCGGGCTACGAGCTGGGCATCGATGCCACCGCCTTCGCCGCCGCCATCGCCACTCACACCGAACAGATCAACCTGCTGCTGGCGGTGCGCATGGGTGAGCTGTGGATCCCCCAACTGGCCCGCCAGCTGGCCACGATCGACCGGATGTCGAACGGACGGCTGACGATCAACATCATCTCGTCGGACATCCCCGGGGAAGAGCTGGCGTCGGCGCCGCGGTACCAGCGGACCCGGGAGTGGATGGTCGCCCTGCGCACGCTGCTCGACGGCCAGCGGGTCGACGTCGACGGCGAGTTCGTGCAGTTGCACCTCGACCCGCCCCGCGCTCGCACGGTGTCCGGGCGCTGCCCGCCGATGTACTTCGGGGGCTTCTCCGACGCCGCCAAGGACGTCGCCGCCGAGCATGCCGACGTGTTCCTGACGTGGCCGGACACCGTGGCCGCCGTCGGCGGCACGGTCGACGAGCTGCGTGAACGGGCGGCCGGGTACGGGCGGACGCTCGACTTCGGGCTGCGCGCCCACGTGATCGTGCGTGACACCGAGGCCGACGCCAAGGCGGCCGCCCAGCGGCTGGTGTCGAAGCTGGACGACGCCGAGGGCGCCAAGATCCGCTCCAAGTCACTCGACGCGGCGTCGGTCGGCGTCCAGCGCCAGGCCGCGCTCCGCGAGGCGGCGACCGACGACGGGTTCGTCGAGGAGGCGCTGTGGACCGGTGTCGGCCGGGCCCGCAGCGGCGCCGGCGCGGCGATCGTCGGCGACCCCGATCAAGTGCTGGCCAAGCTGCGCGCCTACGAAGGCGTGGGGATCACGGCGTTCATCCTGTCCGGGTACCCGCACGCGGCCGAGGCCGAGCTGTTCGCCCGCCACGTCCTCCCCCGCCTCGACCACACCAAGCTCTGGGACGGCACCTCCCCCTGACACCCGTCTTCACCAACGTTGGTGTCAGATCTGATCACCGGAATCGGCGGAGAGCCGTTTCGCACTAGCTCCAGATCGCGTCGTGGGACTGGGCGTCGAAGAAGTGCAGGCGCTCGCTGGCCACGACGACGTCGACCTGGTCGTCGACCCGCACCCGCGAGCGAGGGCTGAAGCGGGCGATCAGGTTGGCCGAGCCCTCGCCCGGCAGCTCCTCCGGCGCATCGGGATCGCCGGAGTCGACGGTCTTGGCGTCGATCGCCATGTGCACCATCAGCTCCGATCCGAGTGCCTCGACGAGCTTGACGTCGGCCTTCATCCGCCGGTCTTCCGCGGCGTTGGAGACGACGGAGGCGTCCTCGAAGTCCTCGGGGCGCACCCCGAGCACGATCCGCTTGCCGTCATAACCGCGCAGGGCCGGCCGGCTGACCAGCGACTCCGGCGCAAGCGCGACGGTCTGCGACCCGATCATGACGGTGCCGCCATCCCCCGCCAGGTGCAGCTCGCCGTCGTAGAGGTTCATCGACGGTGAGCCGATGAAGGCGGCGACGAACACGTTCACCGGCGTGTCGTAGAGGTTCTGCGGCGTGTCGACCTGCTGCAGGAAGCCGTCCTTGAGGACCGCGACGCGATCGCCCATGGTCATGGCCTCGACCTGGTCGTGGGTGACGTAGAGCGTGGTCACGCCCAGATCGCGCTGCAACCGGGCGATCTCGGCCCGCATCTGCACGCGCAGCTTGGCGTCGAGGTTGGACAGCGGCTCGTCCATCAGGAACGCCGCCGGCTGGCGGACGATCGCCCGCCCCATCGCCACCCGCTGGCGCTGGCCGCCGGAGAGCTGGCCGGGCTTGCGCTGCAGGTAGGTCTCGAGCTCGAGGATCGACGCCGCCTTGCGCACGCGCGTGTCGATCTCGTCCTTCGGCACGCGGGCCAGCTTCAGCGCGAACCCGATGTTGTCGTACACCGACATGTGCGGGTACAGCGCGTAGTTCTGGAACACCATGGCGATGTCCCGATCCTTGGGCTCGACGTCGTTGACCACCTTGTCGCCGATGCGCATCTCCCCGCCCGAGATCGTCTCCAGGCCGGCGACCATCCGCAGCGCGGTGGACTTCCCGCAGCCCGACGGTCCGACCAGCACCAGGAACTCGGCTTCGTCGATGTCGAGGTTGAGGTCGTGGATGGCGTGGAAGCCGTTCTCGTACACCTTGTTGACGGAGTCCAGCGTGACGGTGGCCATGCCGCAACCGTAGTCCTCCTGGTCAGGGGGCCCTGAAACACCGCTCGCCGCTAGCGTCGCGGGTCGTGAACCAGACCAAGACGCGCCTGCAGTCGCTCGGGCTGCTCGACCGGGCGCTGCGGGCGGCGACCGACGAGGAGCTGCAGACGGTGATCGACGCGCTCGGTGACGACCACCGCGAAGCCCTCGAGCGGCTGGTCGGCGGCGACGTGACGCCAGCGTCCGTCCGCGACTCGTCGGCCAAGGGGCGCATCGACGGCACGATGGAGAGCATCACCCTCGTGCTGACGGATGCCGCCCTCGCCGATTGCATCGACAAGCTGGGGGACCACGCGGACAACCCGAGTACCGACCAGCTCAACGAGGTGCTGCCGGGCATCGTGGAACGCCACGGCATCGGCGCCACCCGCCTGATGCTGGCGTCGACCGTCGCCGGCGAGGCCAGTGCGGCGGCGATCATCCGCGACCTGCTGAAGCGCGACGAGCTCGTCGCCCTTCCGCCCGCCGAGCCGGCGCGGCCGAGCCCGATCGTGCGGGCCCCGCAGGTGTCCGACGTGGAGCGCGACGCGCTGAAGGCCAAGCGCCTGGAGATGCGGCGCAAGAAGCAGGCCGACGCCCGCACCCGGCGCGAGCAGGCGGCAAAGGCCCGCCACCGAGCCTGACGTCGTTCTGGCCGTCGCTACGGGCCGTTGTGAGTCGATTCGGACGGCCAGGACTGGTCACTCCACCGGGAAGCCGGCCGCCCGCCAGACGTGGTGGAGGGCGTACGTGCGCCACGGCCGCCAGCGGTCGGCGTGGCCGGCGTCGATGCCGAGGCGCGCCAGCCCGACCTTGACCCCGAGATCCGTCGGCAGGAACACGTCCGGGTCGCCGAGGCCGCGCATTCGCACATAGCCGGCGGTCCACGGGCCGATGCCCGGAACGGCCAGCAGCGCCGCCACCACCTCGTCCCGATCGAGGTCACCATCGATGTCACGGTCGAGCACGACCTGCCCGTCGTCGACACGCCGGGCGAGCTCGACGATCGTGCGCCGGCGGCTCATCGGCATCGGCAGCAGGGCGGGATCGATGGCGGCCAGGGCGGCCGGCGTCGGGAACCGGTGCGTCACCAGTCCGCCGCCGATCACCAGTGGCTGGCCGGCGTGGGCGACGATCCGCCCGGCGACGGTGCGCGCCCCGGCGACGGAGATCTGCTGGCCGATCACGGCCCGCACCGCCGTCTCGAACGGGTCGACGCTGCCGCCGACGCGCAGCCCCGGTGCCGAGGCGACCAGCGGGGCGAGCACGTCGTCGGCGCCCAGCGCGGTGTCGATGACGGTGGGGGCGGCGTCGAGGTCGAGCAGTCGCCGCACTCGGCGGACCGCTTCGTCGAGGTCGGTCCGGTCGGCCAGCTCGAACGCCGCCCGCACCGTCGCCTCGTCGCCGAGCGTCAGGCTCGCCACGCCGTCGCCGCCCGGCAGCGACAGCGCCCGGTGAAACGTCTCGCCGTCCCAGGCCTCGACACCGGGCACCGCCCGGGCGCCGAGGAAGGCGAACAGGTGCCGGGCGGCGAACGGCGCCCTGGTCCCCAGCTCGACCTCCACCCTCGTCATGCCCATCGGAGGGTTTCACATCTCCGGAGGGTTTGGCGCACCCCATCCGGTACGCAAACCCTCCGGTGCGCCGAAACCCTCCGATGGTGAGGGGGTCAGTCGCCGGCGACGGGGACGAACTGCTGGGCGACGGCGTCGGCGGCGCCAACCGGCTCGTCGAGGGGCGCGACGCGCGTTCGCAGCAGCCACAGGCCGAAGCCGCACAGCAGCATGCAGCCGGCGAACGCCGCCCGCTTGCTCGTCAGCTCGGCGATCACGCCGAAGGCGAGCCCACCGCACAGTGTGCCGATCTCGAAGAACATCGTGAACGAGCTGATGACCGCCGGCCGTTCCCGGTCGTCGACTCGGTTGACGGCCAGGGCCATCAGCGACGGGTACTGGAACGCCATGCCGACGCCGATCACGATCGCCGCCGTCCACAGCGCCCACACGAACGGGAACGTCGCGAGGATGGCCAAGGCAAGGGCGGTCATCGACAGGGCGATCGTGACGGCCCGCCGGGCGCCGAGGCGCTCGGGCAACCGCGCACCGGTGATGCGCACGACCAGGCAGACGATGCTGTACGCGGTGAAGAGGCCACCGGACGCCGCCAAGCCAACCGTCCGAGCGTGATCGGGGAGGAAGGCGGTGAACACGGCGAACGAGCCGATGCCGCTCGCCAGTACCAGCCCGGGTCCCACGGCGGCCGGGTGCATGATCCGTTCGATGCCTCGGCGCGCCGGCAGCGGCATGGCGTCGTCGATGGCGGGCGGCTGCGTGCGCACGGCCAGCGCCAACACCGCGGCGAGCAGCGGGAAGCAGGCGGCCACGACGAACGCCCGCGAGTAGTCGCTGCCGTCGAGCACCAGCTCGCCGAGCACCGGGCCGATGCCGAGACCCGTGAACACGGCGACGGAGAAGTAGCTGGCCGCCTCGGCGCGACGGTCGGGTGGAGCGAGGTCCGACACGACGGTGGCAGCGCCGACGAACAGTGCCGCCTCCCCGATCCCGGTCACGGCGCGCAGCGCGAGCAAGGGTCCGAGCGAGTCGACCGTGGCGATCAGTCCCCCGCCGACACCGGCGACCACGGCACCGCCGACGATGACGGCCCGCCGCCCGTAGCTGTCGATCAGCCGGGCGATCACCGGTCGGACCACGATCGCCGCCAACGCGAACATGGCGACGGCGAGGCCGATGCCGACCTCCCCGGCGCCGAGCTCGTCCTCGATGAACGTCGGCAGCAGCGGGACGAGCATCCCGACGTAGACGAAGAAGACCCCGGTCGCCGCCGTGACGGCGAGGAACTCGCGCGTCACCAGTCGAGGTCGGGCTCCGCCGGGCATCTCGCCCATGCTGCAAGCCGCGCCCACCGACGACACCTCGCAGCGGTCGGATGTAACGAAGGTCACAGGGTGTCGACCTCGACGGTGACGTCGAGGAGTTGCCGAGACCTGGGGCCGATGACGACGCCCCGCACGGGGGCGACGTCGCCGTAGTCGCGGCCCCATGCGACGGTGACGTGGTGGTCGGCGGGGAACTGGTCGTTGGTCGGGTCGAAGTCCACCCAGCCGTCGCCCGGCACCCACACCGAGCACCAGGCGTGGGACGCCCCGGCCCCGCTGACCAACGGCCCCGTCGCCCCGAGGTACCCGCTGACGTAGCGGGCGGCCAGACCCAGCGTGCGCAGGCAGCCGGCGGACAGGTGGGCGAAGTCCTGGCACACCCCGCGCCGCGCCGTCAGCACGGTCGACAGCGGCGTCGAAACGTCCGAGAAGGACGGGTCGTAGGCGAACGTGCTCTTGATGAGGTGGCTCAGCTGGCGGGCACCCTCGACGATCGGCCGGCCCGGCGGGAACGCCTCGGCCGCCAGCTCGCCGAGGGCCCGACGGTGCCGGTCGAGCGCGACGTACGGGGAGCTGCTCGTCAGCGGACGGACCGTGAGCGCGTCGGCGCCGTGCAGGCCGCTGATCGTCGCCGCCACCTCCTCCCACGGCGGCCCGGCCGGCGGGGTCGGCCGCGGCGCCACCTCGACGCCGCTGGTCGCCTGCACGACGAGCGCATCGTGGCGGCGGTGGACCCCGAACTGCAGCGCTCGGTTCCCGAAGACGTCGATGTGCTCGGCCCGCTCGTCGGGTACGGGCTCGATGACGACCTCGGCGTGCTCGACGGCCTGCTGCGGCGTCGGGCGCGGCAGCAGGTAGGCCAACGTGTACCCGTCCGTCACGGCCGGCTCGTAGTGGTACGTCGTGCGGTGGCAGACCCGGTAGCGCGTCGACGTGGGCGTCGCCGGCCGCCCCGCCCGTTCCGTCGAGGTGGTCATTGGTGCACCACTGACTTGTGCCACACGTTCGACTCGGCGATCTCAACCATGCACCAATGACCAATAAGACCGCAACAATGGTTCGCTCGCTCGAAGACTCGCTCGCTCACCGCCCGCGCACCAGCACGGGCTCGACCGGCGTTGCGAACCAGTGGTCCACGAGCAGGTCGTGGAGCGCTCCGAGGCGATCGATGGCCATCGGCACGCCCTCCAACGGCGCGGCGGCGGTGATCGTGCGACGCAGCTCGGCGACCGCAGCGACCCCATCCGGCCAGTCGATCGCCGCCACGTGCTCGGCCAGCCGGGCGACGCAGGCGGCGAACGAGCGCGGGTTGTCGGCCTCGAGGGCGAGCAGCTCGACCGCCGGGTCCGCTTCGACGTCGCTGCGATACCGACGGCGATAGGCGACGAGGCTTTCGTTCGCCGCCAGCAGCACCTCGATCGCCGCCGTGTCGACGAGGTCGGCCGGGGCGTCGAGCGTGGCGTCGAGCGTGGCGTCGAGCAGGCCGAGCACGACCAACGATCGCTCGATGCGCCGGCCGAGGTCGCCGAACCGCCAGGCCGGGCCACGCACCACGCTCTCGTTCCACAGCCCGGCCAGCGAGGCGAGGTCGGTCAGGACGGCGTCGAGGGCGTCGATCGGGGTCTGCTCGTCCGACATGACCCGCGTCGTGGCGGCCAACCGCCCGAGGACCCGTCCCGTGGTCGCCGAGAGGTGCTCGCCGACCGTCGCCGCCGTGGCCACGACCTCGGCCAGGTGGTTGGCGACGGCGGCGCCGGCCGTCGCCAGCTCGACGTCCAGGTCGGCGTCGGCGTCGGGATCCTCGATCGACGGGGCGCGCCCGTCGACGGCGCGCCGCAGCACGCCGACCATCAGCCGGGCCCACCGCCCCCCGTCGAGCTCGGCAAGGGCCGGATCCTGGCGGAACCGCGAGGTGACGACGTAGGCGGTGCGGGCGATCGCCTCTGCCCGCTCCGCCGATCGACCCAGCCAGTACATGGCGTCGGCGACGCGGGTCGGGACCGACGCCGCGAGGTCGACCTGCGGGAGGGCCGGGATTCGACGCACCACCCGGCCGCCGCCGACCACCCACACGTCCTTGGCCACCCGCGCCGTCGGCCGGCCCGGCGCATCTCCTGGGGCGAGCACCCGCCCGTTGCCGCCGATCATGACGCTGACGCCGTCCGGGCCGACGACGGCGTGCAGCCGCACGACCACCGCCGCCGAATCGACGCGGCCGTCGATGAACGCCGGTGCCGCCGCCAGGTCGTGACCGTTCACGGGGGCCAGCACCAGCTGGTCGCCGGTCAGGCCGCCGATCGCCGCCGGCCAGTACGGAGCCAGGTCGGCATCCTCCAGCACGCCGGCGCCGTGGGCGTTGGCCAGCGTCACGCCGCCCTCGGCCGCCGCCGACGTCAGCCCGGGGACGCCGGTGGGGCCGGTCGCGCTGATCTCGATGGGATCGAGGGCGACGTCGGAGCGACGCCGGTAGACCACGTCGATCGGCTCCAGCCCGCCGAGCACGCGCAGCCACAACCGCCCGGAGCGCACGACGAGATCCGCCGCCTGCACCAGGTGGAAGCCGAGCAGCCGGGCAAGCGACGAGTGCTCGACGTACGCCGGGTCGTCGATGCCGCTCGTCAGCAGCACGATGCGCGGGCTCTGGACGGGCGAGACGGCGGCGAGGGCGTGGCGCAGCTCGGCCGGGAACCCACCAACGGCGGCCAACTCCCGCGCGCCGGCTGTGCCGAGCAGCGCGGCGGCGACGCGCGCCATCACCGAACGGTCGAGCTGGGCGTAGCCGACACCGGTGGGCGTGTCGGTGAGGTCCTGCACGACCCTCCACGACCCGTCGGTGCCGGCGACGACGTCGACGGCGTACGACGTCAGCCACCGCGGTGGGGCCGGGACGCCGACCATGGCCAGGCGGTAGCGCGAGCTGGCGGCCAGTGCCTCGGCCGGGACCCAGCCCTCGCGCACCGCTCGCCGCGGGCCGTACAGATCGGCGAGCAGCAGCTCCATCGCCTGCACGCGCTGGCGCACTCCGGCGATCAACACGTCGAACTCGTCCCGCTCGATCACGAACGGGATCGGGTCGAGCCGCCACGGTGCGTTCGGTCGGTCGCCACTCGTCGGCCGGTGCACCAGGTGGCCGGCCAGCGCCGCGGCGATCACGCGGTCGGCCTCGGCCTGGGTGCGAGCGAGCGACTCGCGGTCCAACCGCGCCATGAGGTCGACAGCTCGCATCTGACCCAGTGTCGCGATCAAGTTCCGACGCGCAGGTATCGCTCGGTGATGCGCTCGCTGAGTTGCCCGATGGCGCGCTGCAGCGCGTCCATCTCGTCGTCGAGGGCGGCGCCGTCCGAACTGGACGCCGTCGACCGTCGCAGCACGGCGGCGACGTGATCGACGGCGTCCAGGCAGGCGACGGGCCCCGGCAGCTCACCAAGGGCGAGGCGGATCTCGCGAAGCAGCGCCCGGACGGCCCGTGGGAAGCGTTCGTCGTCGAGCAGGAACGCCACGACGCGAGCTCCCTCGATCGGCCCTCGTGTCGCCCGCTGGTACATCTGCAGTCCGGCCAGCGACTTCAGGACCCCCATCCACTGCAGCTCGTCGTGGAGGTCGACGGGCGAGCGGCCGTCGTCGTCGGGAAGCGACAGCACGGCGGCGGCGCGCACACCGAGCACTCGGGTGGTCATGTCGGCCCGCTCGATGGCCCGCCCGAGTCGCCACATGACGTACGCCTCGTCATGGGTCATGGCGGTGGCGAGGATCCCGTCGAGCCGCCGGCTGTCGGCGATGACGCGGGTCAGGAACCGCTCGCGCATGCGCCGGTCGATGGCGCGATCGGCCTCCGAGGAGACGTAGAGGTACAGATCGTTGAGGGCGTGCCAGCCGTCGCGAGGCACGGTGTCGCGGGTCGTGCGCAGGTTCTCGCGGGCCGTGGCCACGGAGCTGGCGATGCTGCTGGGGTTGTCGCGTGTCGGCCACGAGGAACCGGGCGACGGCCAGCTCCCTGCTGGTCGTCGGCATCGACTGGCGCTGGCGCGACCGGCCGGATCGCTGCTCCTGCGCCGGCGCCTGATGACCGTTGCCGTCGAGCGTGGCGGCGAAGCGCGTCGTCGCTGCCGACGACCGTGATCAGGGGCTCCCAGGGCGCCGGCGTGGTGGGCGGCAGGTCGGCGGCCACCTCGCCGTGGGCGCGCAGCAGGCCGCGCCGTGTCCTCGGCCCGCTCGAGGTACCGCGCCGCCCAGTAGATCCGCCCGGCCACCCTGCTCAACAGCATGAGAGTGAGCCGCCGGGCTCGGTGCCCTCATGGTCCGAGAATTGGCGGGACGTCCAACCAATTCTCTGACCATGAGGTGGGTAGGTGCTCAATATTCGCCCCAGTTGGCGCCGAGGTCGACGATCCAGGTGTCCTTGCTGCCCCCGCCCTGCGACGAGTTGACCACCAGCGAGTCCTTGGGCAGGGCGACGCGGGTCAGGCCGCCGGCGGTGACGTAGCTCGTCTCCCCGCTGAGGATGAACGGCCGCAAGTCGACGTGGCGCGGCTCGACGCCGTTGGGCGTCAGCGTCGGTGACGTCGACAGCTGGAGGATCGGCTGGGCCACCCAGTTGCGCGGGTCGGCCTCGATCGCCTCCGCCTGGGCCGTGAGCTGCGCCGGCGTCGCCCGGTTGCCGATGAGGATCCCGTAGCCACCGCTCTCGTTGGCCGGCTTGACCACCAGCTGATCCAGGTTCTCGAGGACGAACCGCCGCTCATCGGGGTACAGGCACCGGTAGGTCGGGACGTTGGGGAGCAGGGGCTCCTCGTCGCAGTAGTAGCGGATCATGTCCGGCACCCAGGCGTAGACGACCTTGTCGTCGGCCACGCCGGCGCCGGGAGCGTTGGCGATGCCGACGTGACCCGCTTTCCACGCCCGCATCAAACCGGGCACGCCGAGCATCGAGTCCGGGCCGGAACGCCTCCGGGTCGAGGAAGAGGTCGTCGATCCGCCGGTAGATCACGTCGACGGCCTCGAGCCCGTCGATGGTTCGCATGTAGACCCGATCGTCGCCGTCGACGACGAGGTCACCGCCCTCCACCAGCGCGGCGCCCATCCGCTGGGCCAGGAACGAGTGCTCGAAGTAGGCGGAGTTGAAGACCCCCGGTGTCAGCACGGCGATCGTCGGGTCGGGCGTTCCGTCCGGCGCGAGCGACACGAGCAGGCGGTTGAGCTCGTCCGTGTAGGCGTCCACCGGCGCGATGCGCAGCTCCGGAGAACAGCTCGGGCAGCGCCCGCTTGGCGACGGCCCGGTTCTCGAGCACGTAGCTGACACCAGACGGAACGCGCAGGTTGTCCTCCAGCACGTACATCGTTCCGTCGGCATCGCGCACCAGGTCGGAGCCGGAGATGTGCGCCCACACGCCGAACTTGGGCCGCACGCCGCAGCACTCCGTCCGGTAGTTGGCAGAGTCGGCGAGCACGTCGGCAGGGAACACGCCGTCGGCGACGATCCGCTGCTCGTTGTACACGTCGTCGATGAACCGGTTGAGGGCGACAAGGCGTTGGACGAGGCCGCGCTCGACCCGCGTCCACTCGTGGGCCTCGATGACGCGCGGGATGATGTCGAACGGCCACGCCCGGTCGATGCCGGAGCCGTCCGAGTAGACGGTGAACGTGATGCCCATGGTGAGGATGTCGGCGGCCGACGAGGTCTGCCGGGCCCGCAGCTCGTCGACGCCGAGGTGGTCGATGACCTCCAGCACCTCGACCGCCGCCGGACGAGCGTGACCGTCCACGTCGCGCAGCTCGTCCCAGGGTCCGGCGCGCTCGTCCCGACTGGACCGTGACACCGCGGTGTCCGTCATGACGGCGGAATGGTAGGTCAGCCCGTGTTTCGGCCGGGTGAACGACCCGGCGCCCTGCGACACTTGGCGGATGCAACTGACCACGGTCGAGGACCTCCGCTCGATCTACCGCCCGCCGGGGCGCGGTCCGGTCGACAAGGTGATCGACCGGCTCGACGAGCACTGTTCCGACTTCATCGCCAAGTCGCCGTTCTTCGTGCTGTCGACGGCCGATGCCGACGGCGTGTGCGACGGCTCGCCGAAGGGCGGTCACCCGGGCTTCGTGCAGGTGCTCGACGAGCGGACGCTGGCCTGGGCCGACCTGGCGGGCAACAACCGCCTCGACTCGTTCCACAACCTCACGACGAACGTCCACGTCGCGCTGCTGTTCCTGATCCCCGGTCTGGACGAGACGCTGCGCGTCAACGGCACCGCCGAGCTGGTGGCTGATCCCACGATCGGCGCCAGGCTGGCGACGGACGGTCGGCCGGCGAAGGTCGCCGTGGTCGTGACCGTCGCCGAGGCCTACATCCACTGTGCCAAGGCATTGCGCCGCGGCGCCCTGTGGTCGACCGAGTCGTGGCTCGACGCCCAGCAGCTGCCGTCGGCGGCGTGCATCATCAAGGATCACCTGCGGATCGACGCCGACCTCGACGTGATCCAGGCGGCGCGCGACCGGGACCTCGAGACGACGCTCTGGCAGCCGGCCGGCGGCGAAGCCGACGACCACTGAGCACAGCTGCGACCGGGCTCAACAGGGCGCGCCGCTGCCGATCTTGACCTCGACGACGGAACCGATCGGTAGCTGTGCACCCTCGGCGGTGATGCCCGTCTCGTCCACGTAGATGGTGCCGTCTCCCGAGGCGACCTGGCGCACCTCGCCGTTGCCAACGGTCCCCGAGCACACCTGGTAGTCGATGACCACGAACCCCTGCTGCTCGAGGGCGGCGATCGCCTCGGCCGCCGGCCGCCGGAACCAGTCTTCGGCGATCCCGCGCGTCGAACCATCGCTGGCCACGTTCGATCCGAAGAGCGCGTTCCACGTGGCCGCCCCGACCAGCCCGTCGGGCTCGAGGTCGTTGTCGGTCTGGTAGCGCAGCACCGCCGACTGGGTTTGATCCCCGAAGTACCCGTCGGCGGCGAGCTCGATCCCGAGGACGTTGGCCAGCTCGGCTTGCACGCTCTTGACCAGCTCGCCGCGGTCGCAGCGCCGTAGTGGCAGGTCGTCGTTCGGGGTGTACTCACCGCACGGCGGGCGGTCACTCGTCGGTGGCTCGATGGTCGGCTCAACCGTGACGATCGGCGGGACGGTGATCCCGGTGCGGGAGGCATCATCCGACCCAGAGCAGCCGATGGCGACGAGCATCAAGGCGATGACGGCGCGCCACACCGTGACGGACCGTTGGTCGTGGCCTCGTCGACTCGCTGGTGTCATCGTCAGCCCGTCCGCGGTGGTGGCCCCACCGTCTCGCCCGGCGCGGCCTCACCCTGCGCCTGCTGCTGGCTCGGCGCCGTCTTGGCCTCGTCGTCCTTGGCGTCGCTGACCGCCTTCACGAAGCCCTGGATGGTGTCCCCCGTTGCGATGGCCCCGGCCAACGCCAGCGCCGTGGCCGCAGCGAGCAACACCCAGTCGAACCGGTCGTTCCCCCACGTCGGATCGTTCTGCCAGGTCTCCCAGGGTCGCATGCCCACCAGCAGGGTGAGCAGGCCGGCGACCACGATCGCCACGATCGCCGGCGTGGACTTCGGCACCGTCGCGCTGGCCAGACTCAGGACGAGGAGGATGAGCGCGATGGCGATTCCGATGATGACGGCGGCCATCGGGATCCACTCGTCCCGGTTCTTGACGGTCACGTCGATCGTGAACGGAGCGGCCTGGATCTCCGTGTCTTCGAACGTCAGCGCGCTGGTGTACCGGTCCGGTGGGGCACCCGACGTATCGACGCAGACACTGAGGGACACGCCGTTGGGGATGACGACGGCACTGGCCCGCACCTGATCCTCCGGGATGGACTCGCTGTTGCTCTCGTTGGCCAGTGCCTTCGGGAGCCGGATCGGCAGCTGCTCACCGTTGCGCAGCGATTGCGGCCGACCGGCCGGCCCGTGCCAGTGGAGCAGGCTCGTGATGCGATGCACCGTGTCGTCGGCGTCGTAGACCCAGACGAAGTTGACCAGCTCCTGCTCGGCAGGGAGCAGCACGCTCGGGACGATCACATCGCTCACCTCGCTGGCCATCGAGCTGCCGCACGTCTCCCCGTCGCCGGCGACGGCAGGTGCGATCATCAGGCGGACGAGGATCACCGCAGCGATGGCGACGAGCGTGATCACCGCGATCACCCGCCACGATGTCGAACGAGAAGTCTCCTTCACGCGCAACCTCCCTCGTCAGTGGGCAGGCTCGCGCAGCGCCTGTTCCAAGGCAACCGCAATTCGCTCGGCCCCGTAGAAGGGCCGGGGTCAGTCCGGGCGCGGCTCCTTGGGCAGGCCGAGGACGCGCTCCCCGACGATGTTGCGCTGGATCTGGCTGGTGCCGCCCCAGATCGTCTCCGAGCGGGAGAAGAAGAACGACGACATCATCGGGCTGACCGGGTAGCCGTCGCGCCGCTTGTCGCGCAGCGCACCGGGCCATGAACCCGTGGTGGGACCGCTGTCGATGAGCATCCCGTCGGCGCCGAAGATGTCGACGGCCAGCTCCATGGCCCGCTGGTGCATCTCGGACCAGTACATCTTGTTCGTCGCCCCGAGGGCGACGACGCCGAGGTCCTTGCTCCCGGAGATGGCCGCCGACAGCGAGCGCAACCCGTTGACGCGCAGGATCTGGATGCGCGTGTAGTAGTCGGCGAGGCGCTGGCGGACGAGCGCATCGCCGAGCAGGCCCCGTTCACGGGCGGCCTCGACCAGTTGGCGGTGCTCCTCCTCGAAGCGGCGGAAGCCGGTCGTGGCCGACTGGCCGCGCTCGAAGGCGAGCGTCGAGTTGGCGACCTTCCAGCCGTTGTTGACGCCGCCGACCACGTTGTCCTTGGGACAGCGGGCATCGTCGAAGAAGACCTCGCAGAACTCGGCCGTTCCGTCGGGCTGGGTGATGCCGCGCACCTCGACCCCGGGCTGGCGCATCGGCACGAGCAGGTAGGAGATGCCCTTGTGCTTCGGCGCGTCGGGGTCGGTGCGAGTGAGCAGGAAGCAGTAGTCGGCGTGGTGGCCCCCGGTGGTCCATACCTTCTGGCCGTTGATCACCCACTCGTCGCCGTCGAGCACGGCGGACGTCTTGAGGCTGGCCAGATCGGAGCCGGAGTTCGGCTCGCTGAAGCCCTGGCACCAGCGCATCTCGCCGCGCAGGATCTTGGGCAGGAAGTCCTGCTTCTGCTCCTCGGTCCCCCACTGCAGGATCGTCGGGCCGACCAGCGTGTCGCCGAAGAAGTCGGCGCGGATCGGGGCCTTGGCCCGGGCGAACTCCTCGGCCAGTACCACACCCTCCATGGTCGACAGGCCCTTGCCGCCGTACTCCTTGGGCCACGTGGCGCAGATCCACCCGCCGCCGTAGAGCTTCTTCGGCCACTCGGCGTTGAACGCCGCCCGCTCGTCGTCGGACAGCTCGGGCGTCCGCCCATCCTCGACCGCTTCGTACCAGCCGGCCGGCAGGTTGTCCTCCAGCCACCCGCGGACCTCCTTGCGGAACGGCTCGGTGTCGGCGGGGTACGTCAGATCCATCCACCAATCTTGACCGGCCCGTCGAGGCCCAGACAACCAGGGCGATCAGCCAGGATGACGCCATGCGTGACCCCCGGGCCGGTCGGTTGGCCGAACCGAAGGACCTCGTCGACGTCGGCCGGCTGCTCGACGCGTATACCGACCTCCACCCGGACCCGACCGTGCCTGAGCAGCGCGTCGTGTTCGGGACGTCCGGGCATCGCGGATCGAGCCTGACGGCGTCGTTCAACGAGGACCACATCGCCGCCACGACGCAGGCGATCTGCGAGCACCGCCACCGTGCCGGCATCGACGGGCCGCTGTTCGTCGGGCGCGACACCCATGCCCTGTCCGAGCCGGCGTGCACGACGGCGCTCGAGGTGCTCGTCGGCAACGAGGTCACGGTGCTGGTCGACGCCGCCGGTCGGTTCACGCCGACGCCGGCCGTGTCGCACGCCATCCTGCGCGCCAACCGCGGGCGCACGTCCGGACTGGCCGACGGCATCGTCGTCACGCCGTCGCACAACCCACCGTCGGACGGCGGGTTCAAGTACAACCCGCCCAACGGCGGACCGGCCGACACCGACGTCACTGGGTGGGTCGCCGGCCGGGCCAACGAGCTCCTGGCGGCGGAGCTCGACGGCGTCCGCCGCACGACGATCGCCAGCGCCCGAGCAGCCGCCGCCGGCTACGACTTCGTCGGGACCTACGTCGAGGACCTGCCCGATGTCGTCGACCTCGACGCCGTGCGTTCGGCCGGGCTGCACGTCGGCGCCGACCCGCTGGGCGGGGCCAGCGTCGACTACTGGGCGGCGATCGCCGAGCGTCATCGGCTCGACCTGACCGTCGTGAACCCGCAGGTCGACCCGACGTGGCGGTTCATGACGTTGGACTGGGACGGCAAGATCCGGATGGACTGCTCGTCGCCGGACGCCATGGCGTCGCTGATCGGGCGGCGCGGCGAGTACCAGGTGGCCACGGGCAACGACGCCGACGCCGACCGCCACGGCATCGTGACGCCCGACGGCGGCCTGATGAACCCCAACCACTTCCTGGCCGTCGCCATCGAGTACCTGTTCGGCTCGCGGCCCGACTGGTCGGCCACGGCCCGGGTGGGCAAGACGCTGGTCTCGTCGTCGATGATCGACCACGTCGCCGCCGGCGTCGGGCGGCCGCTGTACGAGGTGCCGGTCGGGTTCAAGTGGTTCGTCGGCGGGCTGCTCGACGGCACGATCGGTTTCGGCGGCGAGGAGTCGGCCGGCGCATCGTTCCTGCGCCGTGACGGGACGGTGTGGACGACGGACAAGGACGGGATCGTGATGGCGCTGGTGGCGTCCGAGATCCTCGCCGTCACGGGACGGTCGCCGTCCGAGCACTACCGCGACCTGACCCGCCGTCACGGGGCACCCGCCTACGAGCGCATCGACGCGCCGGCGACGGGCGAGGAGAAGGCGGCGCTGGGCCGACTCGCACCGGACGACGTGACGGCGACCGAGCTGGCCGGCGAGCCGATCACCGCCACCCTGACCGCGGCGCCGGGCAACGGGGCGCCGATCGGTGGCCTCAAGGTCGTCACCGAGTCGGCCTGGTTCGCCGCCCGCCCGTCCGGGACCGAGGACGTCTACAAGATCTACGCCGAGTCGTTCCGCGGCCCCGACCACCTCGCCGACGTCCAAGCCGAAGCCCGCGAACTGATCGCCCGCACGCTCTCCCCCCGTTTCTGAGACCGGCCCGGATGGTGGACCGCCATCTGGGCGCGGACGTTCCCATCGGACCATCTGGGCGCGGAGGTTCTCGATATCGAGAACCTGCGCGCCCAGATGGAGACGGGCCCGGCGCCGTAACGCGGCGTTCACGCCGCTCGCACATGGGCGAAACGGGCGCCGCGTACTGTCCCGCGACGTGATCGCAGGGCTCGTACCCCCTCGTAGCCCTGTCGCGACCGCCCCTCCACATCGCGTGCTGTGACCGGCGCGTCCGTGGGGAGGCGGGGTAGGGGCAGTCTCCGGGTCGTGAGCGATCACGACTCGGGGACGTCCCCTGAGTAGGTTCCACGACGTGAGCGTTGCAGCTGAGGCGCCCCCGACGACCGAGCGGTGGACGGCGCAGTGGAAGGAGCTGTACGAGGAGGTCATCACGACCGGCCTCTGCACCGGGTGCGCTGGCTGCGTCGTCACCTGCCCGCACGACGTGATCGGCTACGAGCACGAGGAGGGCAAGTACCTCCCCTTCCACCTCGAGGAGGAGCTCGGCCTGGCCGACTGCATCCACGGCGTCAAGGGGTGCACCACCTGCACCCGGGCCTGCCCCCGCTTCCGCAGCTGGGAACCGGCCGCCGACGAGCACCTCTTCGGCCGGGTCCGCGAGCCCGACGAGATGGCCGGCATCTGGCGCCAACTGCTGTTGACCCGCGCCACCGACGCCGCCCAGTTCGAGAAGGGCCAGGACGGCGGCTTCGTCTCGGCGATGCTCGTGTGGCTGATGGAGCACGACTACATCGAGGCGGCCATGGTCTCGGGCGTCGAGCCCGACGACGCCTGGAAGGCCAAGCCGGTGCTGGCCCACAACCCGGAGGAAGTGCTGGCAACGGCGGGCAGCCGCTACACGTACTGCGCCAACCCGCTGGCCCTGCGCGACGCCAAGGAGGAGGGGCTCAGCCGGCTGGCCCTCGTCGGCATGGGCTGCCAGACCAGCTCGCCGCCGGTCATGTGGGACCGCAAGGCGGGCAAGGTGTCGCGGCCGTTCGTGTTCAACATCGGGCTGCTGTGCTCGAAGACGTTCGACGACGCCATCTTCGCCGAGCTGTTCGAGGCGAAGTACGGCCTGGCCAAGCAGGACATGGTCAAGATGAACATCAAGGGCGTCTTCCAGATCTGGATGAAGGACGGCTCGTACCACGAGATCGACCTCAAGGAGTGCCACCAGTGGACCCGCGAGGGCTGCAAGAAGTGCCCCGACTTCGCCGCCGAGCACTCCGACATCGCCACCGGCGGCATCGGTGAGGACAACGACTGGACGCTGACCATCGTGCGCACCGAGCTGGGCGAGGAGGTCATCGCGCGGATGATCGCCGACGGCACGATCGAGTCCCGCCCGGCGCAGGAGGACGAGAAGGCGATGAAGCTGCTGCGGCTGCTGTCGATCGTCTCCCGCCGCCGCTGGCCGAAGGACGCCGACCCGGCCCCGGCGATCGGCGTGCCCCCGCCGAAGAAGAAGGCCGCCGCAGCACCCGCTCCGACCCCAGCCTGACCGTTCTGGCCGTCGTCATCGGCTGCTGTGAGCCGATGACGACGGCCAGAACCGGGATCAGTCGCCCGTGTAGCGGAAGATGTAGAGGCCGAAGTCGCGGTCAGAGGCGGCGACGTACTCGATGCCGCCGTGCTCGAAGACCTGGACGCCCCAGAAGTTGTTGCCGTCCTCGTCGATGAGGTGGCCCTTCTCGACGATCTGACCACCGGCGACGCTGACGACCCGCAGGCCTGCCGCGTAGTAGGAGATGTAGGCAAGGTTGGGATCCTGGCCGGACGTCGCCACCTCGTGCACCGAGAGGTCGCCGAAACCGGTGGCGAAGGCCGGATCGTGGGCCTCGGGAATGGCGTACGTGTCGAGCTCGGTCATCTTTCCGGCCTCGTTCTCGAACAGGTGGACGTAGCCCCAGCCGTCGAACGTCGAGGAGAACGTCAGCGTGTCACCGACGGTGCCGATCGCGATGTCTGCCTGCTGGGTGCCATCGCCGGCGAGGCATTCGGCGTCGTCGTACTGGTCCTCGATGTCGAAGATGGCGAAGCCCTGCTCGCGAGGCGCGACGCCGAAGGCCGGGATGCCACCCTCGACGGTCATGCCGAGCGTGCCGTTGCAGCCGTCGGACGCCGTGCGGTTGAAGACCAGCACCGCCGCATAGCCGCCCGCCGCCTCGACGGCGGCGACCTTCTCCGTGAACGTGCAGACGCCACGCTCGACGACGGCGATCTGGGTACCGTCGCCCGCCGGGACGGCGGGATCGCCGGGGCAGGCCCGGCCGACGAACACCGATTCTCCGGTGATCATGTCGCCCTCCTCCAGCGGCGGCGTCAGGCTGCCCGAGCTGGCGTTGATCGCGGTGCCGTCGGTGTCGTTGCTGGCAATCAGGGCGTAGGGCCCGAAGTCTTCGTCAGCGGCGAGCACGTATGCGTCGTTCGTGCCGGCGAACTCGGATTGGTGGGCGTTGCCCTCCGGCGCCACGCCAGCGAGCTCCGGATCGACCTCGGCGAAGTCGGTGTCGGCGACGTACGTGGCGTTCGTCGGATCGGTCACGTCGAGCTTGACGTAGCCGCCGTCCCAGTACGACACCAGCATCACCCAGCGCTCGCCGAACTTCTTGACGATCATGTCGTGATGGAAGATCGAGGTGAGGTTCTCCGGCGAGGCCTGGACGATCTGCGGGAACTTCTCGTCGAGGTCGTACTCGGCGATCAGCGTGGCCTTCTTCGGGTTGGTGATGTCCATGATGTCGACGTCGGGGCCCTCCTCGTTGTCGACGATCACGGCGTAGGCCTTGTCCCCGGCATCCCAGGCGAAGACGCTGTGGATCTCGTTGGCCGCCTTCTTGCCCTGGCCCGGCACGATGTCGTCGCCGACGCCCTCGGCCAGCGGCTTGGGATGGGCCGGGTCGGTGACGTCGTAGATGTTCATCCCGCCGAACCCGGCGACCTCGTTGCACGTCTCGTTGTTGGTGACGAGGATGTCGCCGACGAAGGCCGGCGTGTCGATGTGCAAGGCCTGCACGCCTTCACCGGGGGCGCTGCCCGTCTTGGCCCGGATGAAGGCCACCTCTTCGGGGGCCTCCGGGTCGTTGATGTCGACGACGTGGACCCCGTTGTACGAGCAGGTCTCCCCGCCCCACGCGGCGAGGTAGGCGTAGCCGTTGAACACGCCGACGTCGGCGATCTTCCCCGGCTCGACGTTGCGCAGCTCGAGCTTGCTGACCAACTCGACGTTGTTGCTCGTCGGCTCGAGGTGACCGTCCTCGCTCGCCGTGCTGGTGGTGATCGTGGGTCGCCTTGGCGTTGTCGATCCCGCCGTCGTCGGAGCTCGCACCGTCGTGGGCGAGCGCAACGCTGGCAGCGGCGATCCCGAGCGCAGCGACCACGATCCCCGACAGCGCACCTTTACGTCCAATTCGCATGGCAGTCCTCCCGGTCCTCGACCTCGCGGCGCCCGACCGTAGTGGCACGAACGTGCCAGGGGAAGAGGTGTGCTGAAAGTTCTGCGCCCGCCGGGTCAACGCCCCGCGACGGTCAGCCGTCGGTCATGCAGGTCGAGTTCAGACGCTCCACGAAGGCCTGGAACGGTTCGCCGGTCTGCTCGACGGCGTTCGTCGCGCCGAAGTCGACGTTGGTGCCGGCGGCGGCGACCGCCTTCAAGTCGTCGTCCGTCGTCTCGTCGAGTACCCGGCGCATGCAGTTCCGCTGCTCGTCCGTCAGGCCGTCGATGGCGTCGATCATGTCCTCTGCGACCGTGCGGGCGCTCGGGTTGCTGGCACACGCGCCGAGCACGCCAACCGCGGCCACGGCGACGGCCAGGGTGCGCAGGCGTCGCTTCACGAGTCCACGAGGCTACGGCGGCCGACCGTGATTCCGCCGGCTCGGCTTCTGGGTGAGCGAAGACGACGGATCCGTGCTGTTCGCTCACGGAGAACGGGGACGCGAAGGTTGGTGATGCCACTGCACCGCCAGACCGCCGAGTTGCTCGCCATGATGGCGTCGCTCGACCTGCCGCCGATCGAGGAGACGACCCCGCAGGAGGCCCGAGCCCAGCGCGCCGCCCTGCTGCGGCCCAGCCCAGAGCCGATCGCCGAGTCCCGCGATCTCGACGGCGGCGGGGTGCCGTGCCGGTTCTACCAGCCGGCGGTCCTGCGCTCCCCCGGCCTGCTGGTCTGGTACCACGGCGGCGGTTGGGTGCTCGGCGACCTCGACAGCCACGACGACCCGTGCCGGGCGCTGGCCAACCGCGGCGGCTTCTGCGTCCTCAGCGTCGACTACCGGCTGGCGCCGGAGGATCCCTTCCCGGCCGCCGTCGACGACGCGCTGGCCGCCACCAGGTGGGCCGGCGAACACCTCGCCGACCTCGGGTGTCGCGTGCTGGCCATCGGCGGCGACTCGGCCGGCGGCAACCTGGCCGCCGTCGTCGCCAACCGAGCGCCGACACCGATCTGCTTCCAGCTGCTCGTGTACCCGGCGACCGATGCCCGCATGGGCCACCCCTCGATCACGGAGAACGGCGACGGCTACTTCCTCACCTCCACCGGCATGCGCTGGTTCTTCGACCACTACCTGTCCGGTCCCGACGGCACCTTGGAGGACCCACGAGTCTCCCCGTTGCTCGAGGACCCCGAGCGGCTGGCCGCCGGCCCGCCGGCGATGGTCATCACGGCCGAGTTCGATCCGCTGCGCGACGAGGGCGCGGCCTACGCCCTCGCTCTCGCCGCCGCCGGCGTGGCGACCACCCACGTCCGCTTCGACGGCCAGATCCACGGCTTCTTCTCGCTCTTCGGGCTCGTCGACGACGCCCGATCGGCCCAGTCGATGGCCGCCGAGGCCCTGCACACCGCGTTCACGCGCGCCGCCAACGCCTGACGCCCACCCCTCACCCCGAGAGCTCGACCGCCCTGGCGAAGACGGCGTCGAGCATCGGCTCGGTCAGGCGGCCGGTGAACGTGTTCTGCTGGCTCGGGTGGAACGAGCACAGCAGCGTCGGCCCGCCCGGCACCGCCACTTCAACCCCGTGGCCGAATCGCGGTCGGGGCCGGATGGCGTAGTGGCGACACGCTGCTGCGCACGCGAACGCGCCGAGGCACACGACGACCCTCGGCCGCAAGAGGGCCAGCTCGGACGCCAGGAACGGCGCGCAGGTGTCGCGCTCGACCGGCGTCGGCGCGTTGTCGGGCGGCGCGCACTTCACGGGTGCCGTCACCCACGCATCCGACAACCGCAGGCCGTCGGTCGCCGCGACCGATGTCGGTTGATTGGCGAGACCGGCGCGGAACATCGCCCGGAACAGCCAGTCGCCGCTGCGGTCGCCCGTGAACACCCGACCCGTCCGGTTGGCACCGTGGGCCGCCGGCGCCAACCCGACGACCACGATCCGCGCCCGGGGGTCGCCGAACCCCGGGACGGGCCGCGACCAGTAGGGCTCGTTGCGGAACGCCGCCCGCTTGTCCCGCCCGACGTGTTCCCGCCACGCCACGAGTCGCGGGCACGACCGGCAGGTGACGATCTCGTGCCGCAGCGCGTCGAGGGTCATCGCCGGTGCGCCCACACCGCGTACAACGGGTCGCCGCGCCCGCCGGGGTTGCGCAACTGGGCACGCACCTCGCCGAACGCACCCGTGGCGTCGAGGTAGGCCCGCACGATGCCCCCGCGACCGGCCTCGGACGAGGCCAGCCACCCCCGGATCGCCTTGGTCGGGAAGCACCGGTTGGAGAACGTGCAGACGAACGGCGAACCCGGCCGCAACACGCGCGCCACGTCGGCGAGCACGTCGACCGGCCGGACGAGGTAGTCGATCGAGACGCAGCACGTCACGGCGTCGAACACCTCGTCGTCGAACGGCAGCCGCGGATCGGCGTTGAGGTCGTGGACGACACGATCGGTCGCGGCGGCGTTGCGCTCCAGCTCGACGGCGTTCATCCCCAGCACGGTCAGCGCCGCCGGGGCTGGATCGAAGTGCGAGATCCACGACGACATCAGGTCGAGCACGGCGCCGGCGAGGCCCAGCTCCCGGTACAGCCGACCGACCTCGGCGATCGCCGCATCGTCGAGGTGGGTGACCAGTCGCGGCGGTCCGTAGAACTCGTCATCCGCCTGCTCGTCAGCCCGGTCGAAGAACCCGGGCGGCCACGTCAGCGGCGGCTCGGTGCCGGGCCGATCCACGCCGGCCGACAGTAGGTTGATCGGCCGAGTCATGGCCACCGCCACCCCCCGCCGCACCAAGTCCGCCGCCCCGCCGCCGACGGCCACCACCATCCTCCTCGTCCGCCACGGCCAGACGCCGTCCACCGGCAAGGTGCTGCCGGGCCGGGCTCGTGGCCTGCACCTGGCCGACGCCGGCCGGCAACAGGCCGAGCGCGCCGCCGAGCGGATCGCCGAGCTGCCCAAGGTGGATGCGGTGTACACGTCCCCGCTGGAGCGAGCCAGGGAGACCGCCGCACCGATCGGGCGCGTCACGGGCCACACGCCACAGGTCGACCGGGGCCTCCTCGAATGCGACTTCGGCGAGTGGACCGGCGCCAGCCTGCGCCGTCTGATGCGCAAGCGGGAGTGGGCCACCGTGCAGCGGGCGCCGTCGACGTTCCGGTTTCCGGGCGGCGAGAGCTTCGTCGAGATGCAGCTGCGCATCGTGACCGCCCTCGAGCGCCTGCGCGACCGTCACCCGGGCGGCACGATCGTGTGCGTGTCGCACGCCGACCCGATCAAGGCCGCCGTCGCCCACGCTCTCGGCACGCACCTCGATCTGTTCCAGCGCATCGTCATCGGCACGTGCTCGATCAGCAGCGTCTCCTGGTCGCCGTTCGGGCCCGTCGTGTTGGCCGTCAACTCGACCGGCCGCAGCCTCACGGAGCTCGTCCCGTCATGAGCCTGTTCCTCGAGTTCGACGAGGTCGACACGTTCGCCGCCGCGGCGGTCGGCGAGCCCGGGTCGCGGGTCTTCTACCTCCACGCCCGATCCGGAACCCAGCGGGTCAGCGTGAAGTGCGAGAAGCAACAGGTCAGCGCCATCTCGCAGTACCTCCGCCGAGTCCTCAGCGACCTGCCGCCGCCCGACGACCGACCACTGCCGAGCGCGCTCGAATCGATCGACCCCGGCGAGCAGTCCTTCGTCCTCGGTCCGATCGGGCTGGGCTACGACCGGGGCAACGATCGCCTGCTCGTGCAACTCGAGGAGCTGATCGTCACCGACGACGCCGACGAGGACGTCCCCGATGACGACGACCCCGACCGCAGCCACATCCGGCTGTACGTGACGCGAGGTCAGGCGACCGCGTTCTGCGAGCACGCCGACGAGATCGTGGCCGCCGGTCGTCCGTCGTGCGTCTGGTGCGGCAACCCGATCGATCCCGACGGACATCCATGTCCACGGATGAACTGAGACCACCCTCGCCGGTCCCGGCCGACGCCATCGATCGCCTGCGCGACGCCGACATCGAACTGGAGGGCCGGATGCCGTGGGCCAGCAACGCCACCTTCCTGGTGCGCGTCGGGGACGACCACCGCGGGATCTACAAGCCGTTGCGCGGTGAGCGGCCGCTGTGGGACTTCGAGCCCGGCCTGCACAAGCGCGAGGTCGCCGCCTTCCAGCTCAGCCAGGCGATGGGCGTTGGCGCCGTGCCGCCGACGATCCTGCGCCGCGACGCGCCGCTCGGCGAGGGCTCGATCCAGTGGTTTGTCGAGGCCGATCATCGCGAGCACTACTTCACGATCGCCGAGCACCGGCCCGACCTGCACGACCAGCTGCGGGCGATCGCCGTGCTCGACGTGATCGCCAACAACACCGACCGCAAGAGCGGCCACTGCCTGCTGGCGCCGGGCTGGGCCGACTCCGAGCCGAGCGAGCGGGTGTGGGCGATCGACAACGGGCTGTGCTTCGCCACCGACTTCAAGCTGCGCACCGTGATCTGGGAGTTCGCCGGCGAATCCCTCTCCGACGGACTGTTGGCCGCCTGCTGCGCGCTCGTCGAGTCGGTGCCCGCCGACGTGGCCGAGCTGCTCGACGACGACGAGGTCGATGCCATGCGCCGAAGGGCGGGGTGGCTGGCCGAGCACCGCGTGCTGCCGGGCGACGACAGCGGCCACCGCTATCCCTGGCCACTTGTTTGATGGCTCGCTTCGCTCGCTGGGCCGGGCAAGGCCGGCCTCACCATGCGCCCGCGCTGCGGTCGGGGGCCGAAGCGCTCTATGGCTCGCTTCGCTCGCTGGGCCGGGCAAGGCCGGCCTCACCATGCGCTGCGGTCGGGGGCCGAGCGCACTCTTTGATGGCTCGCTTCGCTCGCTGGAGCCGGGCAAGGCCGGCCTCACCATGCGCCCGCGCTGCGGTCGGGGGCCGAAGCGCGCACGTCTTTGATGGCTCGCTTCGCTCCTTCGAGCTGCGGTACCGAACTTCCGTCAACTCGCTTCGCTCGTGAAGCCGGGCAAGGCCGGCCTGACCGTGCATGCTCACTGCGGTCGGGGGCCGAAGCGCGCACGGTTCGCTGATGGACGACGAGGCGCTCGACGAGCTGATCCACCGCGCCGACCTCGACGGGCTGGTGCGGCTGGCCGACGACGCAACGTCGGCGCAGGACTGGCCACGGCTGCGCCGTCTGCGCGACCGGGCCCGTCACGCCGTCGGGACGGGCCGGCAGCTGTGGCCGGCGGCCACGCTGGCCGAGTACCGCCTGGCGTTGCTGGCGCCGGCCGAGTGGGCCGCCGGCGTCCTCGACGAGGGGTCGGGGCGGTTCACGATCGGCCCGCTGACCGAGGTCGTCGCCCAGCGCCACACGTGGGCCGAGCTGGCCCCACTGCTGGAGCCCGCGCCGCGTGCCGCCGTCGTCGCCCACGAGCGGGCGCTGCGCGGCGAGGCGATCGAGCCGGCGTCGGTCGCCGAGCTGCCCGACGTCCTCGAGCTGCCGTACGAGCTGGCGGCCTGGGAACCTCGCTACGCGCTGGCCGAGTACACGGACGTCGGCGCCGAGTTCCCATCACCGCCGCGGCCCGGCGGGCTGGTCGACGTCGACATCCCCGGTGCAGTCGACGACTTGGTCATGGCCGACGAGGACGTCGAGCTCGCCGTCCGCCAGCTCGTCGAGCCCTGGACGGCCAGCTCGGACGGCCAGGCGGAGCTGGCTGCCGTCGACGGCGATGCGCCGGCCGCGCTGCGCTGCCTCGGGCTGACCCACGCCCGCACCGCGGCCCTTTCGCCGGCCGAGGCCGTGGCCTGGCTGGCCTGGGCCGGCGCCAGCGGAGGTGCTCACGGCCGACGGCGTGGGGCGGCAGCTGGCCGGTTCGGAGCCCTGTGGCTGGTGGCAGCCCTGGCCGACCGACTCGACGAGTGGCCGATCGACCTCGACGAGCTCGGCGCCCGAGCCGGCGAACTGCAGTGGTCGTGGTGGGACGCCGCCGAGCCGGTCACGGGCTGGCAGTTGCAACTGGCCGTCGAGGATCCCGCCGAGGGGCTGGCGTGGGCCATCAGCGCCCGCGACGCCACGTAGTCGATGGCCTCGGTCGCTCCGAAGACTCCGCTCCTCGGCCTGGGTCGGGCACGGCCGACCTCGAGTCACTCGCGCGCTGCGGAGGGGGCCGAACCGTCAATGCCTGAATGCCGGCTGCTCACGGATCCGTCGTCGAGGGCCGGCGAGCACGGTGCCGATGGGGGGCCGGGCGCGGCATCTACCCTCGCGGCGATGTCTCGCCTGGCCGCCGTCGTCGCCGTGGTGGCTGCCGTGCTCGGTGTCTCGTCGGCGACCGCCCAGGCGACTCCGCCGCCGACACCACCGCCGCCGGTCATCGTGACCACCGCGCCACCGACCCTGGCTCCGCCACCGACGACCGCCCCAGCGACCAGCGCGCCGGCGCCCACGTCCACGGCGCCGGTCACCACCTCGACGGCGCCCGATCGGGCAGCGGCCACGGACGAGGACGACTCGTGGAGCGGGCGCGGCATCGCCACGGTCGTGGGCGTCGGTGTCGTGCTGCTGGCGCTCGCCGGGTTCGTGTACGGCCGCGTGCGCAGCCACCACCGACCGGCCACCTCGTCGGCGCTGGCGACGACGGCGACGAACCCGCCGCCCGAGTAATCGAGTCGGGCCTCAGCGGCCCTGCAGGGCCTCGATCAGCTTGGGCAGCACCTTGTGCACGTCACCGACGATCCCCAGGTCGGCGACGCCGAAGATCGGCGCCTCCTTGTCCTTGTTGATGGCGATGATGTTCTTCGAGCCCTTCATGCCGACCATGTGCTGGGTGGCGCCCGAGATGCCGGCGGCGATGTAGACGCTCGGCTTGACGACCTTGCCGGTCTGGCCGACCTGGTAGCTGTACGGCACCCAACCGGCGTCGACGATCGCCCGCGACGCGCCCGGCGCGCCCTTGAGCGCCTTGGCCAGCGTCTCGATCATCTCGTACTTGCCGGCCTCGCCGAGACCGCGCCCGCCGGAGACGACGATGTTCGCCTCGTCGAGCTTCGGCCCCGAGTGCTCCTCGACGTGCACGGCCTGGACCTTGGCCCCCCCGGCGGCGCCGAGATCGGGCACGGCGGCCTGGACCACCTCGGCGGCGCCGCCGCCGGACGCCTCCACCGGGAAGCTCTTCGGCCGGAAGGCGACGAGGAACGGTCCGTCGCCGGTGAACGTCGTCGTGACGAGCTGGTTGCCGCCGAACACCGGGGTCGTGACCTTGAGCTTGCCGCCCTCGATCGCGACGTCGGTGTTGTTCGTCAGCACCGGCTTGTCGAGCTTGACCGACAACCGGCTGAGGACGTCGCGGCCCTCGTAGTTCTGCGGGAAGAAGATGGCGTCCGGCGAGTCGCCGCCGTCGATCACCGCCTTCATGGCCGCCGCGACGGCGACGCCGGGGAGGTGCCCGTCGAGGTCGCCGGTGGCGTAGACCTTCGTCGCACCGTGCTCTCCGAGCCCTGCCGCCAGGTCGGCGGCGTCGCCGGCGACGAACGCCGAGACCGCCCCGCCGTCGGCCAGCGCGGCGGCCTTGCTCAGCAGCTCGAGGCTGGCCGTGGTCGGCGCGCCGTCGGCGCCCTGTGCGAACACCCAGATGTTGGTCGCCATCGCTGTCTCCGTCCTCTCGTCTCGCCTCAGATGACCTTGAGCTTGTCGAGGAACTCGACGATCTTCGTGTAGCCCTCGCCGTCGTCTTCGATGACCTCGCCGGCCTCGCGCTCGGGCGCCGAGGCGACGTCGACGATCTCTTGGCCGGCACCGGCCCAGCCGACCGGCGTCACGCCGAGATCGGCGGCCGTGACGGTGTCGACGGGCTTCGACTTGGCCGCCATGATCCCCTTGAAGCTCGGGTAGCGGGGTTCGACCACCCCGGCGGTGACGCTGACGACGGCCGGCATCGTGCTGGTGACCTCGTCGTAGCCGGCCTCGGTCTGGCGGTCGACCTTGAGCACGTCACCGTCGACCTCGACGTGCTTGGCGAACGTGATCGACGGCAGGCCGAGCACCTCGGCCATCTGCTCGGGCACGGTGCCCGTGTAGCCGTCGCTCGACTCGGTGCCGGCGATGATCAAGTCGGCATCGCCGAGCCGCTTGGAGGCCGCGGCGAGGATCTTCGCCGTCGTCAGCGCATCCGAGCCGGCCAGCTCGGGGTCCGACACGAGCACCGCCTTCGCCGCCCCCATCGCCAGCGCCGTGCGCAGCCCGGAGACCTCGCCGTTGGGGGCCATCGAGACCAGGCTGACTTCGCCGTCACCGGCCTTGCCGACGAGCTGCAACGCCATCTCGACCCCGTAGCTGTCCGACTCGTCGAGGATCAGCTTGCCGTCGCGCTTCAAGGTGTTGTCGGACGGATCCAACGACCCCGGCTGGGCCGGATCCGGGATCTGCTTGACGCAGACGATGACGTTCATAGGGCGCTCATTGTTACCGTCGACGACGCGGCCGGCCAAGGCGCTGGCGCGCCGACGTCACGGCGTTCCCCGGCCACGCAGGCCGCAGTGCCGCACGCTCGCTGACGCTCGCCCGCTCGTGTCCTCGATGCAAGTCACTGCCAGGCAAGTCGATTGGTACGTTCGGCGCCTTGCGGATCCTCCTGGTCGTGAACTCCTTCGCCTCGTCGGTCACGGCCCGCAACACCGTCGTCGTGCACCGCCGGCTGAGCCGCGACCACGAGGTCGAGCTGGTGGAGACGAACCGGCGCGGGCACGCCACCCGGTTCGCCCACGACGCCGCCCGGCGCGGGCTCGACGTGGTCATCGGGTTCGGCGGCGACGGCACCGTCAACGAGGTGGCCACCGGCATCGCCGGGACCGACACCGCGCTCGGTGCGCTGCCGGGCGGGTCGACCAACGTCTTCGCCCGGACGATCGGGCTGCCCAACGACCCGGTCGAGGCAGCAGATCGGCTGGCGGACGGGATCGATGCCGAGGATCTGCGCCCGATCGGCCTCGGCCGGGTCAACGGGCGGTTCTTCTGCTTCCACACGGGCGTCGGCTACGACGCCGCCGTCGTGGCCACGGTGGAGCGCCACGCCTCCTTGAAGCGCTGGCTCGGCCACCCGATGTTCATCACGGCCGCGCTGGCCACGTGGGCCCGGGGCTACGACCGCAAGCACCCCCACTTCCGGGTCGTCACCGATCGCGAGGTCGTCGAGGACGGGTTCTTCTCGATCGTGCTCAACACCAACCCGTACACGTTCCTGGGCAACCGGCCGCTGGACCTGTCCCACGCGGCCACGCTGGATCGGGGGCTGGTCGCGGTGACGTTCCGCACGATGCGGGCCACGGCGCTGCTGCGCGGCGTGGCCGGCGCATTGCGCGGTGGTGGCGTCGAGCCGACGGCGATGCTGGCCGAGCAGATCGACCTCGACCACCTCGTCATCGAGCACGAGACGCCGTTCCCGTACCAGCTCGACGGCGACTACCTCGGCGAGGTCACCCGCCTCGAGTTCCACCACGTCCCGGACGCCGTCCGCCTCGTCCTGCCGCGAGGAGGAGATCGGGGACGTCAGTGACGATGCCGGCCACGCCCCACGAAGCCAGCTCGACGGCGCGCGCCGGGTCGTTGCACGTCCACGGGTACACCGCCAAGCCGGCGGCGAGGCAGCTGGCGACGGCGCCGGCCGACAGGGTCGACTCCCACGGGTTGATCGCCGCGTGGCCGCCGTCGACGGCGCGGGCGATGGTGCGATCGTGCACGTCGAGCACCAGCCACGCCGTCGGCAAGTCCGGGTCCAGCGCCCGGCAACGATCGATCGTGGCCAGCCGGAACGACGAGATCATCCACCGGTCGGCCGGGCGCCGGGCGAGCTCGGCCACGACGCCACCGGCCGCCACGTCGTCCGGGTCGAAGTCAGGTTCGGCCGGGTCGTTCTTGACCTCGACGTCAACCCAGGCGCCGGCGCAGGCGTCAAGGGCGGCGGCGAACGTCGGGACGTGGGCGGGCAGCTCGGCGGCCGGCGTGTCGACCAACACCCGACCGTCAGGCAGTGCGGCGTCGTGGTGCACGACGAGCACGCCGTCGCTGGTGCGTCGGACGTCGAGCTCGATGCCGTCGGCGCCGAGCTCGACGGCCGCCCGGAACGCCTCGACGGTGTTCTCCCGGGCTCGGCCGGACGCCCCTCGGTGGGCGACCACCGCTGTCTCGACCACATCCCCCCTTGTCAGGCCCGTGATCCTCGCCTACCTTACGGGCCGTCGGGATGTTGGGCCGGTTGTCGGCGCAGCACCGAGAACTGCGATGAGGAGGACATCGGTGTCGATCCCTGCGTCAAGTCTCGCCTTGGGCGCGGCCGACCACGAGTGGCGAGACCTGGCCCTGTGCCGGGACACCGACCCCGAACTGTTCTTCCCCGTCGGCACCACCGGCACCGCGTTGACCCAGATCGACCGGGCCAAGCAGGTCTGCGGGGAGTGCACGGTGCGCGACGAGTGCCTCGAGTTCTCACTCACCACCAACCAGGACTCGGGCATCTGGGGTGGGCTGTCCGAGGAGGAGCGCCGCGTCATCCGTCGCCAGCGCGCCGCCCGGGCCAGAACCCGCAACGCCGGCTGAGCGATTTGTGTCATCGATCTCGCCGCAGGTGGCAGATGCGGTGACGTAGACCGCGGCAGTTCGACTTGTGACACCGAACTCGCGGCGGGTGGCAGATGCGGTGACGCAAATCGCGGCGGCTCCGGTGTGCGTCACCGATCTCGCCGGCCGGCCTCTCACCAGCCGGTGATCGCCGCGTCGGACACGAGCGGATGTTGGCGCTGCGGTCTCGGTCGCTGTGGTCTGCGGCGACGCGTCGTCGCACCGGACTCAGCTTCCATCAGGGAATTCGACGCAGGTGGGTCGGTAGTCGAGGAGGGAGCCGATGTGGGTCTGCCATTCCTCTTGCGTGAGGTTGCGGCCGGCGAAGGGGCAGACGGCGTCGACCCAGTGGGAGGGGTCGAGGTCCCAGATTTGAATGCCGATGTCGCGGCGGAGCCGCCGATGGCCAGCTCCCGGCCGTCCGGGCGCAGGGCGATGGCGTTGACCTCGTCGTCGGGGATGGTGATGGCGTCGCCGACGGTCACTGCGGTGGCGACGTCGTGGATCGCCACGGTGCGGTCGCCGCCGAGGCTGGCGAGGATGGTTCCGGTCGTGTCGGACTCGACGATCTGCAGGTAGCCGCGGTTTCCGGGCAGGGTGCGCAGCGGTTCGAGGGTCGTGAGGTCGTACATCGTCGCCTCGCCCCCCAACGACCAGGCGATCAGCACCCCGGAGGCGGTGATGTGCACGCCGCGCAGGAGGTGGCCCTCGATCCGCCCGACCTCCTCGCCGGTCTCGGTGTCGAAGATGGCGATGTCGTTCTGCCCGACGGCCAGCAGCTTCCCGTCGCGTGTGGCGGCGGAGCCGACGACGAAGGTGGTCTCGATCGTCGGTTCGATGCGCTGACCCGTTTTGGTGTCGATCGTCCAGATCGTCTCACGCTCTCCGGCGGATGTCATTCGCGGGTAGTACACCCAGGCACGCGGTGCTCCGACGTCGAGCGCCCCGCCAAACCGGTCGTAGGGGAGTATCGCGCCCTCGGTAACGATCGACGACGTCGACAGTTCGTAGACCGCGAACGTCATGCCGTCCGCGCCGGGGATCACGCCACCGAGAGTGTCGTCTCCGTGCCACACGGGATGGGTGAGCGCACCGAGCTCGTCGATGACATCCCCGGTGGCCGGATCGAGCACCACGGCGTCGGCGACGGCGGGGTCCAGCGAGTTGGGGTCGGCGGGCGGGGCGAGGGAGGTGAGCCGGGTGCCGTCGGGGCTGTACCCGAACGGCGAGTGCCCGGGCGGCAACCGGCGGGTGATCGGACCGGTGCCGTCGAGGCGCCAGCGGGTGACCGACGTCTCGTTGTTGCCGAAGCTGACCAGTTCGGTCCCTCCGCCGGCAGGCCACAGCGACCCGACCGCGCCGTTCTGGGCGTCGAGGCGGCGGATCATCCGGCCGTCGGCGACATCGTGCTCGACGAGCCGCCCGAACACGTCGGCGCAGTAGAAGTGACCCGTCGGCTCGACCAGGGTGTTCTTCTCGCAGCCGTCCCGTGCTGTCGGGCAGGAACCACACCACGGCACCGGTCGAGGTGTCGAGGCGGACGACCCCGCCGGGACCGCTGCCGAGCAGGCTGCGACCGCCGTCGAAGGAGGTGAGGCGCTGCGTCGTGCCGGGCGGGGCATCGATCTCCGCAACCACGGCGAAGCCGGGGACGTCGACGATGCGCACCGGCCCGGCGACGGAGCCGATCGCCAGCCGATGGACATCGGTGAACGCCAACCCGGCCGTGTACCACGGGTCGGCGTCACCGACGGGTTGGGGTCCCACCGTGCGGCCCAGCTCGCGTCCGTCGGTCGTGTCGTAGACAATCACGTTCTCTTCGTTGCCGCCGGACACAGCGAGCACGATCCGTCGGGGCTCAGCGTGCCTGCGCCGATCGGCAAGGCGACCTCGATCGGCGGGAACTGCAGTTGCGCCCCGGCCGACGTCGAAAACGCCGATGGTGACCGCCTGGATCCCGGTCGACGTTCTCGTTGTCGGCGATGTGGGCGAGGAGCCGGCCGTCGAGGCTCGAAGTAAGGACGTCGGTGAAGCGCAGCTCGCTGGCGCTCATCGGCTGCCACGGTTCACCGAGCTTCCCGGTGTCGAGGTCGTACGGGCGCAGGCGGTGGTCGCGAGTCGTGACCAGAGCCCGCTCGCCGTCGGGGAGCACGATCCCGAAGTACAAGTCGTTCTCGACGGGGAGCCGGTGGCTGTCGAGGAAGCCTTGGTCCTGGGTGAAGGTCGACAGCAGCGCCGACCGTGTGCGGGGTGTGTCGGCCAACTTGAAGGCCTCGACGGCGAGCAGGGCGGCCGTGTCGCGCTGGGTCGAGCGCAGTGACCCGATGCGGCCGACGAGTGCCTCGATCTCGGCCTCCTGACGCGCCGCCGTGGCCTCGTCGGCCGCGGTGAGCGCCCGTTCCTCGGCGGCGCGGGCCTCGTCGGCCGCGGTGAGCGCCCGTTCCTCGGCGGCGCGGGCCTCGTCGGCGGCGACGACGGCCTGGGTCTCGGCGGCTTGCGCCGCACGCGCCGACTCGCGCGACCGGCCGCGCTGGACGACGGCCACGGCACCGGCGATCAGTGTCAGCACGAGTGCCCCGGCGACGGCGGCGAGGAGGCGGCGCAGTCGTCGGGCCGAGCGTTGCTCGCGCAGCAAGGTGGCGTCGCGTGCGGCGCGGCCGGCCTCGACAAAGGCCAGCTCGACGTCGGTGAGCTCGGCGTGGCGCTCGGGCAGCGCTTCGATCGCGGCCTCGAGCCTGGAGCCGCGATACAGCTCGCCGTCTGGCCGTCCGGAGTCGTCCCAGCCGCGGGCCGCCGAGGCGAGGTGCTGCAGCTGGCCGATCCAGCGACGGTCCTGTTCGAGCCAGTCTCCAAGTCTCGGCCAATGGGAGAGCAGGGCCTCGTGGGCGATCCCGATGACCGGCTCCCGGCTCGCCGGGTCGCGGTCGGCGACGAGCAGCCGGGCCGCAACGAACTGCTCGGCGACGTCGCACCCGGGCGGTGTCAGCTCGCTCAGCCGCGCTCGGCGGCGTGTCCCCGCGGCCATGTCACCCGGGGCGACGAGGCGCCGGAACAGAATGCCGCGCGTCAGAGCGCCGTTGCTCGTCGAGTCGCTCGTAGACCTCGGTGGCTCGCGCCGCCACCGCTCCGGCGACACCGCCGACGGCCGCCAGTGATGCCGATTGGATGCGACCCTCGACTCGCCGTTCGTACAGTTCGGCCAGCGTGAACTGCAGCAGCGGCAACGGCGCCGCCTGCGTGGACGGCGTCGGCGACGAGCGCGGCGACCACCCCGTCGTCGAAGGACACTCCAGTGCGCTCCACCGGGAGTGAGATCGCTTCCTCCAACTCGACGACAGTCAGCGGGAGCAGCGGGAACGAGCCCGCGCCGACCAGCGGGCCGACGACCGCATGCTGCAGCGGCCGGTCGTAGTAGTCGGCACGCAGCGGCGACTACGACACGCACTGTGGTGTCACCGGCAGCAGCCATCTGCCCGACCGTGGCGAGGAACTTCGCCGCGCTCCTCAGGTGCCGCCACGGTCCAGCATTCTTCGAACTGGTCGACGAGGAGCAGGAGTGGGCCCGGCGCGGAGCGGGCGACTGCGGAGATCATTGAGAGCGGATCGGTGCCCTCGACCTGATCGACCGCGACCTCGACGAGCGCGGCGCGCAGCGCCGCGAGCGGCCGCTCACCGGGCACCAGCGTCACGACGACCCACCCGCTGCGCCGCAACCGGGGCACGAGCCCGGCGCGCACGAGCGACGTCTTGCCGCACCCGGACGGACCGACCACGGCGACGAACCGCTCCCGACCGATCATCGCCTGCAGCGCATCGGCCACCGAATCCCGGCCAAAGAACCGGTCGGCTTCGGCCTCGTCGAACGGCCGGAGGCCGGTGTAAGGGTTCACACCGGCAGCGACCTGCTGAACGAGTTGACGGGCCGCTCGGCGGCGAGAGGAGCCGCTCGCGGTCTGGCCGGCATCGTCGACGGGTGTCAGCACGCCCCCCGGCCTCCCGACCGCGGCCCGCCAGGCGACGATCAGCTCGGCGATCGACTCGAAGCCGCCGGCGCTCGCATCGGATGTCGCCCGGGCCAGCACGGCGTCGATCGATTCGGGCAGACCTTCGACGTGGCCGAGCAAAGAGGGCAGCGCCGGCGAGGACCGGCGAGCGGTGGTCATGGGTGCCCGCCCGACGATCACTTCCCACACCAACGCAGCCAACGCGGCGACGTCACGGCGCACCGCACCCGTGTCTCCGCCCTCCGGGCGATTGGCGAGCGCGGCGAGGCCGAAGTCGCTGAGATAGGAGTTGCCGTCGCGGTCGAGGAGCACGTTCGCCGCCTTGACGTCATGATGGGCGATGCCGGCGGCATGGGCCGCGATCAGAGCGGCGCCGATCTCCTCGACGAGCCGGCTGACCCGCGCCACTGACCATGCCCCGCCGGCTGCCAGCGAGGCGGCGACCGTCCCACCGCGTAGCAGCCGGAACACCAGGTAGGCACCGCCAGGCTCCCGCCAGTAGTCGTACAACGGGACGATGTGCGGGTGCTCGAGACGCGCGACCAGCTGAGCCTCGGCCTCGAAACGGAGCACGAACGCCGCCGAATCAGCCAGCTCGGAGCGGACGACCTTGACGGCGACCGCTCGGCCGGTCCCCGGCTGGGTCGCCGCGTATACCCGGCCGTACGCGCCCTCACCCAGCGAATCGCTGAGCACGTAGCCGCGCAGCACTCGCCCACCGAACGCGCCGCCGGCCGCGACCTCACCGCTGGCGATCGAACGGTCGAGCTCGACGAGGTCGGTGGACGGGTCGAGCCCGGTGTCATCGGCCAGGATCTGGCGGTAGCGCTGGAAGGACCGCAACGCCTCGGCCGCTCGGCCCGACGACTGCAGACCGCGCATCAACAGGGCGACCGGACGCTCCCGCAGCGGGTTAGCCGCCGTCAACGCCTCCAGCTCCGACACCGCGACCCCGTGTCGCCCAAGGACGAGCATCGCCTCGGCCCGCTCCTCGGTGGCGACGATCCGCAACTCGTCCAGGCGGGCCGCCTCGGGGCGAGCCCACCACTCGCCGGCAAACTCGCCGAAGGCCGGGCCCCGCCACAGCGCAAGCGCCTCGTCGAGTATCGCCACCACCCGCTCCGGGTCGGCCGCCGCCGCCTCCCGGCACCCCGCCTCGAATCGAGAGCTGTCGAGCCGGACCTGCTGCGGGTCGACCGCGTAGCCGGCGCCACGCGAGACGATGATCGCCGGGGCGACGGCGCCGCGCAGGCGGGAGACGTACGTCATGACGGTGCGGTCGGCGCCGTCGGGAGCGTCGTCGCTGGCCCACAACGCGCTCACCAGACGCTCGACGGGCACGACCCGCGCCGGCTCCGAGCACAGCACCGCCAGCAGCCGCCGGCGTTGTGGTCCCCCGATGGCGATCAGTTGTCCGTCCCGCCCGGCCTGGATTGGGCCGAGCACGCCCACGTCGATCCGCACGGCACTCCCTTTGTGACGAAGTATCACCAGGATCGGCGGTCGGTGTCGACAGTTCGTCGACACCGCGAGTGCCCGCGTGCGGGTGTCGACGGACTGTCAACCGGGCGCGGGCACGGTGCCGGCATGACACCAACCACCAACCACACCCGCACACGACGGGCCCTCGTCGGCCTCGCTGCGGCCACGCTGGCCGGGGTCGCAGTCGGCGGCGCCGGCACCGCGTCGGCCGGCGGACCCGATGACCACGTCCACAACTACTTCCAGTTCACCGACGACGACTTCTGCGGCACCGGCCAGTCGGTCGACGCCGACGGTGACTTCCTGTTCAACGTCTGGCGCGAGCAGAGTGGCACGCAGATCACGGCGATCAAGTCGACGATCACGGGCACGATCACATGGACCAACCCTGCGACCGGGCTCTCGGTCGTCGAACACTGGGCCGGCATGGACACGACACCGATCGTCGAAGGTGTCGAGAGCGGTGTGCACACCCACCGGATCACCGAACACGGCCTGCGCGCCAAGCTCGCGCGTCCCCGGACAGGGCGTAGTGACCAGGGACGCTGGCGTCCTCGAGTACGACCTGTTCTTCGACGATGACGACAACATCCTCGGGTTCGCGCCGATCTCCGTGAGCGGACCGCACCCGAACGCCGAGTCGATCGCCGCCGGCGGCGACCTCTGGTGCGGCGTGGCGACCGCCGCCCTGGGACTCTGACGCTGACTCTGCGGGATCGCGCTCAACAGCCCCTGTCCGTCAGGCTGACGTGAGACGACTGCGGTAGCTCCATGTCTGTCATCAGAACGGCACCACCAGTTCGACGACGGTGCCGTGGTCCCCGCTACCGACGGGCCCGGTAGCTTCGTCGAGGCCGGCGTCGCGCAGGTCGTCGACCTTGGCCGGGCGCATCGAGATCTGACCGTTCAGCTCGGTCGTCACGAGCGTGCGCACGATCGACAGTCCGAGCCCCGTCGCCGCGTCGAGGTCGAACCCCGGCTCCAGCCCGCGCCCGTCGTCGACGACGGTGATGCGCAACTGGCGCAGGTCGTTGTCCAGGCCGACGACGACCGTGCCGCCGCCGCTGCCCTCCGGGAAGCCGTGATCAACGGCGTTCTGCAGCAGCTCGGTGAGCACCACCGCCAGCGGTGTGGCCACCCGAGCCGGGATCCGGCCGCCGTCGCCCGACAGCGAGAACTGCACGGGCCGGTCGGGTGACTGCAGGCTCTCCTCGGCGAGGCGCAGCAACGGCCGCACGATCTCGATGAACGTGACGTCGTCACCCGGCTCCCGCGACAGCGACTCGTGGACGAGGGCGATGGTGCGGATCCGGCGCACCGATTCCGAGACGGCAGCCTTGGCCTCCGGGTTCTGCAGCCGACGGGCCTGCAGGCGCAGCAACGACGAGATCGTCTGCAGGTTGTTCTTCACCCGGTGGTGGATCTCGCGGATGGTCGCGTCCTTGCTGATCAGCAGGCGATCGCGCTTGCGCAGGTCGGTCACGTCTCGCACCAGCAGCACGGCGCCGACCGCCTCGTCCTTGGCCAGCACCGGCAGGCACCGGCACAGCAGGGCGACGTCGGCGGCCGGCTCGAACTCCTCGACGATCGGGATCCGCTCCTCGAACGCCCGCCGCACCATGTCGTCGTGGAACCCGAGCTCGGCGAGGCGCATGCCGATCACGTTGGAGTGGATGCCGGCGCGGTGCAGCGCCGAGTTGGCGTTCGGCGACACGTAGCTGACCCGGCCGTCGCCGTCGAGGCTGACGACGCCGTCGCCGACCCGAGGCGCAGCGGTCGAGTCGGCGCCGCGCGTCGGGTACGGGAACGACCCCTCGGCGATCATCTGGGCGAACTGGTCGAAGATCGACAGGTACGTCCGCTCTAGCTCGCCCTGGGCCCGACCGGCCCGCTGCACCCACTCGCGCGTTGCGACGGCGATCGGCCGCCCGCCACAGCGCACCGGGATGGCCAGCATCCGAGCGGTGTCCGCCATGTCGTTGACCTTCACGTCGCCCTCGGTCGTCTCCTCGGACGTGAACGCGGCCGACAGGACCGACTGCTCGCTGCTGTTGGCGAACGCCCCGACCCAGTCCGTGTGGTACACGGTCTGGCCGGTGGCAGGGCGCACCTGGCCGACGATCAGCCAACGGTCGTCCTTGGTCGGCACGTAGAGCAGGAGGTCGGCGAAGCAGAAGTCGGCCAACATCCCCCACTCGGACGTCAGCCGGTTGAGGTGGGACACCTGGTCGCGTTCGAGCGTCGTGTTGTCGCGGACGAGGGCGGCGAGGTGGGCCATCGCTGTCGAGTCTGCCCCATCGCGCGGAGCGCGCGACCGTCAATCGCGGAGGTGACCGGCGATGGTCATCAACCCCGCCAGGTCGTTGACGTCACCGCCGAGCGACGGCACGTCGAAGACCTCGGGCGCCAGGTCGGCCAACTCGGCCCGCCGCTCGGCCTCGCGGGCGGCCACAAGCGCGACCTCGTGGAAGCGCGTGGCCACCTCGGCGAGCACGTCACGCAACACGTCGGCGTCGACCGCGGCACCGTTGACGGACAACGTTTCGGCCAACCCGGCGACCAGCTTCTCGTCGGCGGCCGCCGCCTCGGCGAGGCGCTTGGCGCTGGTCGATGCACCGCGCCGAGTCAGCGCGCTCGGCAGGACTCGGTTGGCGATGACCGCGCCCAAGTGGTAGTCGCGATCGACGACGTTGCGGGCCAGGAAGGCTGCCTCGTGGGCCGGCGCGGCCTCCAGCGTGGTGGCGACGATGAACGTCGAGCGGGGGTCGCCGAGCAGCGCTTCGACCGCTCGTGCCCGCTTCACGAAGCCCTTCTCCATCGCCTGGAACAGCACGAAGAAGTCGGCGATGTCGCGCAAGAAGCGGGAGCCGAGCACGCGGTCGGCGACCTGGTAGAACGGCTTCGAGGCGACCGTGAACAGGCGGGAGCGGTACGGCACCGTCAGCCAGCGCAGCAGCCGGCTCCCGAAGAACTCGACCATCCGTGACGGCGCGTCGAGGACGGACAGGGCGTTGCGCGACGGCGGGGTGTCGACGACCACGAGGTCGTAGTCACCGGTGGCGTGGAACTCGTGCAGCTGCTCCATCGCCAGGTAGTCGTGGCTGTGGACGAACCGGCTCGTGATGTTCTGGTACAGCGGGTTGTTCAGCACCGCGTCGCGCGTCGCCGGGTCCGGGGCGTGACGGCGGATGAGGTCGTCCCAGCCCGCTTTGGTGTCGAGCATCGCCGCCCACAGCTCGCCGCGCGGCTCGATGCCGGCCGCCTCGAAGGCCTCCGGCATGACCTGGGTCGGGGCGTTGCCGAGGCCGCCGATGCCGAGCGCGTCGGCCAGTCGGCGGGCCGGGTCGACGGTCAGCACGAGGACCTTGCAGCCCTGGTCGACTGCCGCCGACAGCCCGAGGGCGGCGGCCAGCGTCGTCTTGCCGACCCCGCCCGAGCCGAGCACAAGGACCATCTCCTTGGCCGCCAGCAAGGCGTCCAGCCCGACCGGCTGCCGCGCCCGCCTGGCCATCACCGACCCCGTGCCGTCACGTCGTCACATCCAGTTCCTCGGCCAGGGCCTTTGCGACGAGCGAGACGACGCGACGACCGGTGGCTCGCGTGAACAGCTCGGGGACGTAGAGGACGGGCAGCCCCGCCGGCAGGCTGGCGCGCAGGTGCTCGAGGTGCCGGCCGCCATTGCGGCGGCGGGCCTCGGTGACCTGGGCGGCGGCGATCACCTGGCGCACGCCGGGTCCGGCCGCGTCGACCAGTTGGGCCTCGACCTCGCCCAACCGGTCCACCACCGCCGCTTGGCGCCGGTCGAACAGTGCCGGCAGCACCCGGTTGGCGACGACGGCCGACGGCGCCACGGCCGTGTCGCGCTCGAGCCGGGCAAGGAGATCCAAGGTCTCGGTCACCGGCATCTCCTCGGGCGTCGTGACGACGATCAACCCGGTCCGCCGGTTGTCCTCGAGGATGTCGTTCATCCAGCGCGTCTGCTCGCGCACCATCCCGACCTGGACCAGCTCGCTGATCACCCGCGGCGCGGCGATCTGGGCGACGATGTGGCCGCTGGCCTCGGCGTCGACGATCACCAGGTCGTAGTGCCGCTCCCGCACCTCGTAGGTCAACTTGCCGACGGCGAGGATCTCCTTGACGCCCGGCGCGGCGTCGGCGACGAAGTCGAACGTGCGGGCCAACGGGCCGATCCGCCCGACGAGGGGCACCTTGACGAACAGCCGCAGGTACTCCCGCAGCGAGTCCTCGGTGTCCATGGCCATCGCGAACAGTCCGGGATCGAGGCGCCGCGGCTGGAAGTCCAGCTCGTCGGCGTCGAACGCGGCGGCGAGGGCTCCCTTGGCGTCCATCTCGCAGACCAGTACCCGCTTGCCCGAGCGGGCCGCCAGCTCGGCCATCGCCGCGGCGACCGATGTCTTGCCGACGCCACCCTTCCCCGTCACGAACAGCAGTTGGTGGTCGAGCAGCTCCTGGGGCGCCGCCATGGGCGGGTTCAGCCTCCGAAGCCGATGCGGCGGTCGCCGTCGTTCGTGCCCACCTCGACGTAGGCGAGCTTGGCCGATGGCACGCCGACCCGGCGCCCCCGCTTGTCGTTCAGCCACAGCACCTCGGCGTCGCCGGCCAGCGCCGCCTCGACGATCTTGATCGTCTCGTCGCGCTCGTCGTCGGGCATCTCGACCATCAGCTCGCGAGTCGCCTGGGTGATGCCGATCCGAACGTCCACGAGCGCACGGTAACGGCCCACCACTGCGGTCACGCAGGACGTCCCGCCCGAGGCGTGGCGGAGTTCGTGCGATGTGTGTCGTTGACGCCATGCCGGCGGGTCGTCACCATGGTCGGCGTGGACGTCGCCCGACCCCGCACCGTGGTGATCATCACGTACGAGGGTGTGCAAGCGCTCGACATCACCGGCCCCCACGAGGTGTTCAGCGGCGCCACCGCGTTGCTCGAGGCGGCCGGCCGCCAGGACGCCGGCTATGCGCCCACGCTCGCCGGCCCACGGCCAGGCACGGTGCGCAGCGAGAGCGGACTGGCCGTCGTGGCCGGCGCGCTGGACGACGTCGGCGAGGTCGACACGCTGCTGGTGCCGGGAGGTGGTGGCGTGACGGCGGCCGCCGCCGACGCCCGGCTCGTGGCCACCGTCGCCGAGCTGGCGACCCGCTCCCGGCGCATCGTCGGCGTCTGCAGCGGCGCCTTCCTGCTCGCCGCGGCCGGGCTGTTGGACGGCCGGCGGGCGACGACCCACTGGGCCCGGGCGGGCCGGCTGGCCCGCCAGCACCCCGCCGTCGAGGTCGACGCCGACCCGATCTGGATCCGCGACGGCGACGTGTGGACGTCAGCCGGGGTCACCGCCGGCATCGACGTGGCCCTGGCCCTCGTCGAGGACGACGTCGGGGTCGAGATCGCCGAGTCCGTCGCCCGCTGGCTCGTGATGTTCCTCCGTCGGCCCGGTGGCCAGAGCCAGTTCGCCGCCCCGGTGTGGCGTGCCCGGGCTCAGGCCGCGCCCGTCCGTCAAGCCCAGGACCTGATCGAGACCGCCCCGGCCGGCGACCATCGCGTCGGCGTGCTGGCGGGACGCGTGGCGATGAGCGAACGTCACTTCCTGCGCCGCTTCACCGCCGAGACGGGGATGACGCCGGCGCGCTACGTCGCCCGCGTGCGCGTCGAGGCGGCGCGGCGCGAGCTCGAGTCGAGCGACGACCCGGTCGGCGTGATCGCCGGTCGCGTCGGTTTCGGTACGCCCGAGTCGATGCGCCGCACGTTCCACCGCCACGTCGGGGCGTCCCCCGATGACTACCGCCGCCGCTTCAAGCGCTGACCGTCAACGAAACCCACGAGAGGACCGTCATGGACGAGACCACCCACATCGCCATCCCGCTGTTCCCGCGCTTCACCGCGCTGGACGGCATCGGCCCCTACGAGGTGCTGCAGCGCATCCCGGGGTTCGACGTGACGTTCATCGGGCACGAGCGCGGCGTCGTCCGCTCGGAGAACGGCTTCCTCGGCATCGAGGTCGACAAGACGTTCGACGAGCTGGCGGCGCCCGACGTGATCGTCTTCCCGGGTGGCGTCGGCACCCGCCCGCTGATGGAGGACGAGCGCGTGCTCGACTGGGTGCGGACGGCGCACGAGACGACGACGTTCACGACGTCGGTGTGCACCGGCTCGCTCGTGCTCGCCGCCGCCGGGCTGCTCGACGGGCTCCCGGCCACCACGCACTGGAGCGCTCGCGACGTCCTGCCGAAGCACGGGGCGATCATCAGCGACAAGCGCGTGGTCGAGCACCTCGATCGCCGGATCATCACGGCCGCCGGCGTGTCGAGCGGGATCGACATGGCGCTGCGCCTCGTCGAGCTGCTCGTCGACCGCACCGCCGCCGAGGCCGCCCAGCTGATGATCGAGTACGACCCGCAGCCCCACGTCGACGTCGGCGCCCTGCACAAGGCCGACGACGTCGTGATGACCCGCCTCATCGAGTACGCCGGCCGGCGAGCGTAGGGCTCACGAGCGCCAGCGAGTGAGCGAACAACATCTGGGCGTGCTCCTTCTCACGCAGAGTCGAGACGGAGACGAGGAGGGGATCGCGACCGTCCGCAGATGGACGACCTCACTCGCTTCGCTTCGTGAGGCCCCCGTGCTGACTCACGCGGCCCGACGCCCTACACCGCCGTCGAACAGATGGTGTCGCCTCGGGCTTTGCTGGCTTGGGTGGCGACGGCGAGGTCTTCGGCGTACAGGGCGCTGAGCATGCCGCGCACCATGCCGCGGTCGACGGCGCAGATCACCGGGTGGTCGGTGGCCACCGACCCGAACGGGCAGTGCTCGTTGATGATCCGCAGTCCGGTGTCGTGCTCGCCGGTCGCCATGTGAGCGGCGAACCCATGCGCCGTCAGCGCATCGGCGACGGCCTGCATCGCCGACCGCAGCGATCGCTGCCCGGCCATCACGTCGTCGCCGATCAACCCGTCGGCCATCGCCCGACCGTAGGTGGCGCCGACCTCCTCGGCCATCGCCTCGGCCTCGCCGTGGGGCAGTCGGTCGAGCGCCTGACCGAGCAGGGCGAGGATCAAGTCGTCGGTGCGCACCGGCACGTCGAGGATCTCGTTGCGCGCCGCCGACTCGGCGGCCACGTACCGTTTCGACGGGCGCCCGGCCCGGCGGACCGATGCGGTCGCGGCGCGGGCGACCTCGACGTAGCCACCGGCAGCGAGCTTGTCGAGGTGGTGACGGGCCACGTTCGGGTGCACGCCGACCTCGGTAGCGACCTCGGCCACCGTCGTTCCCGGCTCCCCCGCCTCGCGCACCCGGAGGTACACGCGCCGCCGGGTGGGATCGCCGAAGGCGTCGGTGATCGCCGACACGGCGGCCGTGAACGCCGGCCCGGTGGTCGTCTCGGCGCCCTGGCGAGGCATCCCGGTATTCTACCTATGGCGATAGTGCTAATTCGCCGTCGCCGTTCCGCCCCACACGCGCCAGGAGCACGATGCCTGCCACCGTCGACCAGCTGATCGACGCCCTCCGTCCGGTGGAGGACCCCGAGCTGCACCGATCGATCGTCGACCTCGACATGGTCCGCCACGTCGAACCGGCCGGCGATGGGACGGTCTCCGTGCTCATCGCGCTCACCGTCGCCGGGTGCCCGCTGCGCAACGAGATCCAGCATCGGGTCAACACTGCGCTGCTCGCCGTCGACGGCGTCACGGGCGTCGCCCTCGACTTCACGGTGATGACCGACCAGGAGCGCGAGGTGCTGCGCCAGAAGCTGCAGGGCAACGGGCACGGCCACGCCCACCCTCATGGCGCGCCACAGGGACACGCCGAGGGGCGGCCGATCCCGTTCGCCCAGCCCGGTGCCCGCACCCGCCCGCTGCTCATCTCGTCGGGCAAGGGTGGGGTCGGCAAGTCGAGCATCACCACCAACCTCGCCGTCGCGCTGGCCGCTCGCGGGCACAGCGTCGGCGTCGTCGACGCCGACATCTACGGCTTCTCGATCCCCCGCATGCTCGGCGCCGAGCGCGACCCCGTCGTGATCGACGACATGCTCGTCCCGCCGGAGGCGTGGGGGGTGCGCTGCATGTCGATCGGCTACTTCGTGCCCGACGGACAGGCCGTCGTCTGGCGCGGCCCGATGCTGCACAAGGCCCTCGAGCAGTTCCTCACCGACGTGTTCTGGGACGACCCGGAGTTCCTGCTCGTCGACATGCCGCCGGGCACCGGCGACATCGCCATCTCGCTCAGCCAGTACCTGCCACGCGGCGAGGTGTTCGTCGTCACGACACCGCAGGCCGCAGCGCAGAAGGTGGCGCGGCTCTCGGCGGCGATGGCGGCAAAGGTCAACCTGCCGGTGCGTGGCGTCATCGAGAACATGTCGTGGTTCATGGGTGACGACGGGAAGCGCTACGAGCTGTTCGGCGCCGGCGGCGGCGCCGAACTGGCCGCCGAGCTGGACGTGCCGCTGCTGGCCCAGCTCCCGCTCGTCCCGGCCCTGCGCGCCGGCGGCGACGAGGGCCGACCGATCGCCGCCGTCGACCCGGACAGCGAGACCGGCCGGGCGTTCCACCAGCTGGCCGAGACCGTCGCCGTCGAGCTCCGGCCGAAGAAGATCTTCAGCCCCGAGCTGCGCGTCGTCTGACCCCAGCCGGGAGGGCAAGCGGATCGGCGTGATCCGTGCGTCGATCGGCGATCGGAACGGATGTCGAACACCAGTTGGCGATCGACGTCATCCGTGACGGCCAGACGTTCTCACTCGCGGGTGGGGCGGGTACGGTCGGCGCGGTGAGTGACGCCGGTTTCACCCCGCCACCTCCGCCGCCGCCCAACCTCACACCACCGCCGGGGTACGCCGGCTACGCGCCGACCCTCGGCTCGGCGGTGCCGCTGCGCCGCCTCGGCGGACTGCGCACCGCGATCCTCGTCCTCCTCGCCGTGTACGCCGTCGCCGCAGCGATCGCCATCGCCGTGCTGCCGGCGATGGTCGACGCCGCCGACCAGTTCCTGGCCAGCGGCCGCACGGACGCAGACGAGGATCGGTTCCTCGAACAGCTCGGCCCGTTCGTGATCACCAGCCTGCTCACCGGGCTGGCCACGCTGGCGATCTTCGTCCTGTCGATCATCTGGCTGCATCGCATCGTGTCGAACCACCGGTCCGTCGGACGGAACACCTCGTGGTCGCCGGGCTGGGCGATCGGCAGCTGGTTCGTCCCGCCGCTCATCGTCTACGCCGTGCCGATGCTCGTGCTGCGCGAGTCGTGGAAGGCATCGGATCCGGCGGTGTCGCCGGGCGACGACGGCTGGCGAACGTCCGCCGTCAACCCGGTCGTCTACGTCTGGTGGGCGCTCTATGGCCTGGCCCCGATCGTCTTCCTCGTCGCCGGCGTCACCATCCAGGCCGGCACGTTCGGGTCGCAGGACACCGAGGACCTCGCCGACTTCCTTGGCGACCGGATGGGGTTCTCGATCGCCCAGAGCGTGATCGGCATCGCCGCTGCCATCGCCTGGGCCCTGCTCGTTCGCGGCCTGAGCGCCCGGCACACCCTGCTCACCGGCGAAGCTGCGCCCGGCTGAGCCATCCCGTGAGCGCCTTCCTCGTCCGGCACGCCAAGGCCGGCAGCCGGCACAAGTGGGAGGGCGACGATCGTCAGCGCCCGCTGTCCACCGCCGGGTGGCGCCAGGCCGAGGCCATCGCCCGCCGCCTCGCCGACGAGAAGGTCACGAGCCTGTGGTCCAGCCCGTTCCGCCGCTGCGTGGAGACGCTCGAACCACTCGCCGCCCGGGCCGGTCTCGAGGTCACCTCCGACGATCGCCTCGCCGAGGCCGCCACGCTCAGCGCGGCGCTCGACCTGCTCCGCACCGCCGGGGACGGCGCCGTGCTGTGCAGTCACGGCGATGTCGTACCGGACCTCGTCGACGGGCTGATCCGGCGCGGCGCCACGCTCGTCGGCGAGCCCGACTGGCGCAAAGCGAGCATCTGGGTCCTCCAGCTCGACGGCGACGACGTCACCGAACTGCGCCCTGAGCCCCCGCCCGACTAACGGCACCCTCAACGCGGTGAGGGGTGAGGGGACATGGTCCCCTCACCCCTCACCGCTCACTCGGGTCCCGCCGTGACCCGTTGCCTGGGTCAGCGGATGGTGATCCGCCCGCCGGCCTGCTGCGCCATGTTCTCGAGGTGGCGGTCGGAGCCGGTCGCCCGCTCGACCTGGGCCTTGGCCGCCTGATCGGCCAGCAGCTCCAGGTGCCGGTCCGAGCCGGCCTGGCGCGCCACCCGAGCCCGCAGTGCCTCGTCGGCCTGCACCTCGAGGTGCCGGTCCGAGCCGGCCTGGCGCGCCACCCGAGCCTGCCGGGCCTGGTCGGCACGCACCTCCTCGTACTGGTCGGCGATCGCCACGCGTCCCGCCCAGGCGCTCCCGGCCTCGGCGCTGAGCTGGGCCAGCAGCTCCGGAGTCGGCGCTTCCGGTACCGGCGCCGCCGACACCAGCTGCGCCGACGACGCGCCGGCAGCGATGCCGAGGGTCACCAGCGCGGCGGCGGCCACGTGGCGCCGCCACCCGCCCCGCTCGACCTTGATGTTCATGTGCTCGTCCATGTGATGTCCTCCCGTTGACGGGGACGTCCCGGGGTCCGGGTGCTTGCGTCCTCGTGACATGGGGACCCGCCGCGACCTGGGGCGATACGCCGTCCGATGGTGATCCGCGCCACCGTCGAGTGTGTCGCAACCGTCACTGCGCTGTGGTCGTGGTCACTTCCTCGAGGAGTGGTTCGACGAGCTGGCGGACGAGGCTCGGTGGGTCGAGCGCCAAGCACCCCTCGGCCTCGTCCCGCGCCGCAGCTCGGTCCTCGTCGGCGGTGGCGGCGATGACGGCGAGGAAGCACCGCGGGTCCGGGTACGTCGGATCGAGCTCCGTGACCCGCCGCAGCTGCTCCCGCGCCACATCGACGGCGGTCGCCGCCAGCGCCTCGTCGGCCCCGCGCGAGCCGATGAACAGCAACCAGGCGTTGTAGGTCAAGGCCTCCGCCTGCTCCGGTCGCTGCTCCAACACCTGCTGGTACAGCGCCTGCGCCCGCACCGGATCAACGCCCAGCAGTTGGCGGGCCTCGGCCAGCAACCCGGCGACGTCGTCCGCCGCCGGGCCGGACGTCACGGGCTGATCCGGGGTGCGCTGGCCCGAGGTCCGGGCGACGAGGAGGCCGGCGCCGACCGCGACGGCGCCGACGGCCGCGATCACGACGGCGCGCCGAGCCCACGTGCCGGATCGCCGCGCCGGCAGCGCCTCGCGGCCGGCATCGATCTCGCGCAGGACGTCGGCGGCGCGCTTCGTGTAGCCGTCGCGCAACGTCGTGTAGTCACCGTCGTCGACGTCGCCGACACCGTGCTCGGCATCGAGGTCGCGCAACGACCGGAGCAGGTAGCGGCGCTCGTCCTCCAGCTCGGCCAGGCGGTCCGGGTTCACGGATCCGGGTCACCGTCGGCAGCCAGGGCGGTGGCCACCAGCTGCCGGTCCTCGGCTGTTGGATCCTCGACCGCCGCCCGCTCGCGCCGCCAGCGGCGGAACGTGATCGCCAGCGCGGCGACGGCGCAGATCAGCGCGGCGACGGGCAGTGCCCACACCAGCGCGTCGAGCCCCGTGGCCCGCGGCACCAGCAGCACCCGGCCGCCGAAGCTGGCTTCGATCTCGGCGATGATCTCGTCGTCCGATGCCCGACCTTCGTCGACCAGCGAGTCGATGCGGTTGCGGATGTTGACCGACGCCGTGTTGCGCGACTCGAAGACGCTCTCGCCGTCGCAGATCGGGCAGGCCACGCGCTGGGCGATCGAGTCGGCGCGCTCGTCCGGCCCGCTCGGCCCGTCGCCGCGGGTCGCCCCGACGGCCAGGAAGGCGACGACGACGAACACCAGCAGCACCCACCCCGGCCACTTCTTGAGCGCCTTCACCCGATCCGCTCCCGCAGCAGTTGGAGCTGGTTGGACAGACCGTCGGCGCTGACCCGCGAGATGATCCGTCCGCGCACGATCCCGTTCGGATCGATGATCCACGTCTCGGGCACCTTGGCCACACCGAAGCCGAAGGCGATCGATCCATCGTCGTCGAAGACGACCGGCCAATCGCCCCCCTCGGCGGCGAAGAACGCCTCCACGTCTTGGCGCGTGTCGTCGTACACGACGGTGTACAGCGCCGCGCCGTCGACACCGAGGGCGGCCTGCTGGTCGGCGAAGCGGACGAGGTCCGGGTGCTCCTGCTGGCACGGCACGCACTCGGACTGGAAGAAGTTGACCACCACCCACTCGCCCTTGCGGCGGGCCAAGTCGAACGGGGACCCGTCGGCGAGCTCGCCGATCGCCTCCGGGGCCGGCTGATCGAGCAGCGGCGTCGCCGCCGTCTCGTCGCGCGTCGAGTCCGACCCGGCCAGCACGACGAACAGCCCGGCGATCACGACGGCGATGGCCAACGCCACGAACGGCGCGACCCTGCGCCGGCGTGCCGGCGTCGCCGCTGGCTCGGCAGCCGTCGACGGGTCGAGATCAGACACGCTGCAGCTCCTTCTCGGCGTCCGGTTCGTCGTCGGCGACCTGGATCGGCGCCGACACGGGGTCGGTCGGTCGGCGTCGGCGGCGTCCGGGGAAGGCGGCGAGCAGCGTGCCGATGGCCATCACCGCACCACCGATCCACAACCACAGGATGAGCGGCTTGATCGAGGCCCGGATGGTGGCCGTGTCACCGCCGACGACGGCGCCCCGCTCGAGCGACAGGTACACGTCGTTGGTGACGCCGGTCTGCACGCTCGGCGTCGGCACGTCGATGCCCTGGCGGAGGTACTTCGTGATCGCCGGCGTGTAGACGTCACCGCCGTCGAGCGCCACGTCGGCGACGACGGCCTGCGAGCGATCGGCGTCGACGGACTGGCGCAGCCCCTGCAGCTCGAACGAGTGGCCGGCCCACTCGACGGGTTCGCCGACGCGCAGGTCGAGCGTCGCCGTGCGGGTGTACGAGTTCGAGGCGACAAGGGCGACGGCGATCATGATCACGCCGAGGTGGACGATCATGCCCCCGTTGGCCCGACCGACCAGCCCGCGCCAGCCCTGGCGGCGGGTGGCCAGGACGACCTGGCGCAGCGCCGAGCCGGCGGCGCGCGCCGGCCAGCGCGAACGCCACCAGCGATGCCCACCCGGTGGCGCCGACCAGGACGGAGACGACGAGCGCGCCGGCACCGCACCACGCCGGCCAGAACAGCCGATCGCGCAGCAGCTCCGTGCTCGCCTTGCGCCACGGCAGCACCGGCGCCACGGCCATCAGGAACAGCAGGGCCAGGCCGATCGGCGTCGACAAGCGGTCGAAGTACGGCGGGCCGACGACGATGCGGCGGTCCTGCAGCGCCTCGACGAGCAGCGGGAAGACCGTGCCGAGCAGCACGACGAAGGCGAACACCGTGAACAGCACGTTGTTGGCCAGGAAGGCTCCTTCGCGCGAGAGCGGCGAGTCGATCGCACCCGGCGCCCGCAGGCGGTCGCCGCGCCATGCGATCAGGCCCAGCGACACGACCACGATGAGGCCGAAGAACGCCAGCAGGTACGAACCGATCGGCCCGTCGCCGAAGGCGTGCACGCTCGACAGCACCCCCGACCGGGTGAGGAACGTGCCGAGGATGGTCAGGGCGAACGTGGCCACCAGCAGGCTGAGGTTCCAGACCCGCAGCATCCCGCGCCGCTCCTGCACCAGCACCGAGTGCAGGTAGGCCGTGCCGGTGAGCCACGGCAGGAAGCTGGCGTTCTCGACCGGGTCCCACGCCCACACGCCGCTCCACCCGAGCACCTCGTAGCTCCACCAGCCGCCGAGCAGGATGCCGATCGTCAGGAACGCCCACGAGAACAGCGCCCAGCGGCGCGTCTCGAGCAGCCAGCCCTCACCGACTCGCCCGGTGACGAGGGCGGCGATGGCGAACGCGAACGGCACCGTGATGCCGACGTAGCCGAGGTACAGGATCGGCGGGTGGAACAGCACCAGCACGTGGTTCTGCAGCAGCGGGTTCGGGCCCGGGCCGTCGAAGCCGGGACCGACGGCCGGTCCGTTGGCGAAGGCATCGGCCGGCCCGAAGCTGAGGAGAGCGAAGAACGCCATCACGACGAACATCACGACCATCGCCCAGCCGACGAGCGGGTCGGCGGTGCGCCGGCGGAAGCGCCACCCCACTGCCGCCGTGAAGGCGGCGAGGATCAGCACCCACAGCAGGATCGATCCCTCGAGCGCCGACCACATCGCGGCGACGTTGTAGAGGGGCGGTGTCGTGCGCGACCCGACCTGCTGGACGTACGCCAGCGAGAAGTCACGGGTGATCAGCGCCCGCTGCATCATCACGACGGCCAGCACGGCACCACCGAGGCACAGCCAGGCGTAGATCGGCGCCATCCGCAGCACGCGGCGGTCGCCCCGCCGAACGCCGTAGATCGTCGCGATCGCGCCGAACGCCGCCGCGGCCAGGGCGAGCATCAGCCCGGCCCGCCCGAAGGCGCCGTTCACGCTGGCGGCGAGCACGGCGTCAGCACCGTTCGGATTCGGCGGCGGTTCGATCGGCGTCGACGCGATCGGCGTTCTCGGCCTCGTACTCGTTGGAGTGCTTGACCTCGACGCGGTCGCCCTCGAACGTGTCGCCGACCAGTCGGCCGTGGACGACGACGGGCTGGCACTCCTCGAAGATGCCGCCCGGTTCACCGTCGTAGCGCACCGGCGTCGTCGCCCCGTTGAACGAGATGGTGAACGTGGTGGTGCCCTGGTCCGTCACGACCGTGCCGCGGTCGACGGTGCCCTGGATCCGCAGCCGGCGGCCGGTCTCACACCCGGTCCGGGTGCCGATCTCGTCGACGTTGCAGTAGTAGTCGACGGCCGAGCTGAGGAACTGGGTGACCAGCACGCCGCCGGCGACCAGCACCAGGGCGAGCACGACGAGCGGCACCCACCGTCGCCGTGATCGCCCCGGGGACGGCGAGGGTTCCTGGGGCCGGGGAGAGAGATCGAGGTCGGCCACGGTTCAGCCCGCGACGCCGTTCACAACCATGGCGTGGTCACGACCATGGCGTGGTCACAACCATGGCTTGGCGTCGTCGGGCACCCTCGACGTCGTGCGCCGCGCTCGGCGGAGCACGGCAAACGCGTACGTGGCGATCGCCCCGAACGTGATGACGTAGCTGCCGATGATGAAGCCGGCGTCCTCCATCAGCGCACCCCCTCCGCCCGCCGGGCGGCGATCGCCAGGTCCAGCCCGGCCGACTCGACCGCATCCTCGGCGGCCAGGGTCCGCTGGCGATGGATCACCAGCCAGGCGTAGAGCAAGGTGAAGGCGATCAGCCCGACGAAGAGGGTGAACAGCATCAGGCCGTCCATCTTCACGTCGCCGTCGGGCCGCAGCACGGTGGCCTCCTGGTGCAAGCTGCGCCAAAGGCGCACGCTCCAGTGCACGAGCGGGATCTCGAGCACGGCGAGCAGCGCCAGCACGGCGCTGCGTCGCGCCCGCTGCTCGAAGCTGCCCCCGAGACGGCGCACGGCGAGGTAGCCGACGTACGTGACGAAGAGGAACGCCGTCGTGGTCAGGCGGGCGTCCCACTCCCAGAACACGCCCCAGGTCAGGCGACCCCACAGCATCCCGGTGACCAGCGTGATGCCCATGAACAGCACGCCGACCTCGGCACTGGCCCCGGCGAGGCGGTCCCAGCCAAGGCCATGGCGCTTGGAGAAGAGGTAGATCGCCGACGAGACGGCGGTGACGATGAACGCCAGGTAGGCCAACCAGGCCGACGGGACGTGGACGTAGAGGATGCGCACCGACTCGGCCTGGTCGCGGTCGGCCGGCGAGAAGCCGAGCCCGAACGCCACCAGCCACACCACCCCGACGATCGCCGCCGCACCGAGCAACCGGGTGCCACGGGTCGCGGTGCCGCCACGAGACACCGGCCCGTCGGTCGTGGTGCTCTCCGCCAGGTCGGTCATCATGCTCCTACTCGTCGATCAGCGGACCGAAGGCCAGCGATCCCCCGGCTCCGAAGGCGACGGCGAACACCGTGACGACACCGACCCACGGCCAGCCGTCCGAGATCGCCGTCCCACCGGTTCCGAGCGCTGCTTCGACCGCTCTGGTTGCTCCGATCAGGACGGGCGCCACCACCGGGAGCAACAGCAGCGGGAGCAGCGTCTCCCGCCCCCGCGCACCGGCAGCGAGGCCGCCGTAGAGCGTACCGACGCAGGCCAGCCCGAGGGTCGCGGCGACCCAAGTCACCAGCAGCAACACCACGCCGGCCGGGCGGATCTCCGTGCCGTACAGCAGCGCGGCGACGACGAGGAGCAGCGCCTCGAGGACGGCGAGTTGCAGGGCGAGCGCCAGTGCCTTGCCCCAGAACAGACCGGCGGCATCGATGCCCGTCGCTCGCAGCGCGTCGAGCGCCCCGTCCTCGGACTCGACGGCGAACGTGCGCTGGACCAGCAGCAGCGTGCTGAACAGCGTCGCCAGCCACACCAGCCCCGGGGCGACGCCGTCGAGGATGGCCTGGCCGTCCTCACGCCCGCCCCGGTCGAGGGCGAAGGCGAACATGACCATGACGATGGCGGCGAACGGCAGCACCTGGTTCAGGGCGACGCGGCTGCGCCACTCGACGAGCAGGTCCTTGCGCGCCACGAGCAGCGCTGTCCGCCAGGTCACGTCGCTGCCTGTTCGCTCGCACACCCTGGGTGTTGCGGGGCCGGTCGCCCCGGACGCTCGCTCACGTCCCTGCCTGTTCGCTCGCCCACCCTGGCTGTTGCGGGGCCGGTCGCCCCGGACGCTCGCTCACGTCCCTGCCTGTTCGCTCGCCCACCCTGGCTGTTGCGGGGCCGGTCGCCCCGGACGCTCGCTCACGTCCCTGCCTGTTCGCTCGCCCACCCTGGCTGTTGCGGGGCCGGTCGCCCCGAACGCTCGCTCACGTCCCTGCCTGTTCGCTCGCCCACCCTGGCTGTTGCGGGGCCGGTCGCCCCGAACGCTCGCTCACACCGGCGTCCCGAGCTCGCTGGTGGTGCCGGCGACGACCTCGACGGTGCGCGTGGCCAGTGCGCCGGCGCGCTCCAGCTCGTGGCTGGCGACGATGACCGTGGCGCCGGCGGCGACCGCCGCCCGCAGCGTCGAGTCGATCTCGTCCCGCCCGGCGGCGTCGAGGCCGTTGTGCGGCTCGTCGAGCAACCACAGGCGGGCCCGACGGGCCAGGAGGCAGGCCAGCGCGGTCCGCCGATGCTGTCCGGCCGAGAGCCGGCGGACCCGCAGGTCGGCGAGGCGGCCGTTGAGCCCGAGGCGATCCAGCGCCGCCGCCACCTCGACGGGGGTCGCGCCGACCGTGCGTCCCCAGAACTGCACGTTCTCCGTCACCGTCAGGTCCAGGTACAGGCCGTTGCGATGGCCGAGCAGCCCGACCTCCCGGCGGACCGCGGCGCGATCGACGGCGAGATCGTGACCGAGCACCGTCGCTCGGCCTCGAGACAGCGGCACGAGGCCGGCGCACAGCCGCAGCAGCGTGGTCTTCCCGGCGCCGTTGGGTCCCTGCAGCAGCACGATCTCGCCCTGGCGCACGTGCATGGACGCACCGGCGAGCGCCGGGAAGCTGCCGAGGACGGCGACGACCTCGTCCAGCTCGACGACGAGTGGGCGACCCGGGGCGCCGTCCATGGACCGGCGACGCTACCTGGGCGGTCGCGTCAGCCCGACCCGCCCTCGACCTCGTGCGGCGGTACCGTGCTGCCGGTGACGGTGGACGATCGCGACGTGCGCGCGACGACCGACGACGGGGGGTCCGGCTCGACGCGCACCAGCGCGCTCGACCGGTTGGACCAGATGGGAGCCGGACGGCGGCCACGCTCCCGGTGGGATCGTGCCGCGCCGCCACGCGACTGGCGCTGGGCCGTCGGCACCGTCGGCAAGATCCTGATCGCCACCGGCATCCTGATGTTCGGCTTCGTCGCCTACCAGCTCTGGGGCACGGGCATCGAGTACGCCCAGGCGCAGGACCAGCTCGACAACGAGCTGGACAACCTGCTCGCCCCGGTGACCGAGTCGACCGCACCGGCGACGTCGACGGCGCTCGACGCTCCGCCGGCGACCGCGGTGACCCCGACCGCTCCGACGGTGACCACCGTCCCCGCCGCCCCGCAACCGGTGGCGCTCGGTGACGCCCTCGCCCGCATCGAGATCCCCAGCATCGGTGTCGACGCCGCTGTGGTCGAGGGCGTCGGACGCGAGGATCTCAAGCGTGCGCCTGGCCACTACCCCGGCACGCCGGTGCCCGGGCAGTTGGGCAACGCCGCCATCGCCGGCCACCGCTCGACCTACGGCGCGCCGTTCGCCGACCTCGACGCCATGGACATCGGCGACCAGATCATCGTCACGACGGCCCAGGGTCGGTTCGTCTACCGGATGACGGCGATGGACATCGTCAGCCCCTTGGCCTCGGACGTGATCTCGACCACGGACCCGAGCGTCGCCCGGCTCACCCTGACCACGTGCCACCCGGAGTTCAGCGCCCAGCAGCGACTGATCGTGTTCGCCGACCTCGAGATCGCCTCGTCGGCGATCCCGGCGCCGTACGTACCTCCAGCGGCGCCGCCGACCGACCTGGCCACCGAGGCGCCGGTGGGCGAGATCGACGGAGCTGGGGTGCCGGCGGTCGAGGACCCCGCCGGTGCGGTCGAGGAGACCGTCGACGAGGACACCGCCGACGCCTTCGCCCAGGGGTGGTTCAGCGACGAGGCGGCATTCGGACAGGTGGCGATGTGGGGGTCGCTGTTGGCGCTGATCGGCGTCGGGGCCTACGCCCTCAGCTGGCGGACGAGGAACAACCTGTTCGGCGCACTGGCGGGGATCGTGCCGTTCGTCGTGGTCGCCTACTTCTTCTTCCAGAACGTCAACCGACTGCTCCCCGCCGCCCTGTAGCAGGACTTACGCCGGTCTCATCGCTGAGGACCAACGGGGTCGACGTACGTCCGGTCGTCACCGCCGTTGGCGACCTGGTCCGTCCACACGCGATCGAACCAGCGGTACTGGAACCGACCGGCCGGATCGGGATACCACCCCGTGGGCTGCGCCGCTCCCGGTGGCGGTGGCCGGCCCATCATCGGTGAGCCAGTCTGAGCAGGCCCGGCGTTGACGATCCGGACTTCGCGAGGTCGCGTCATGAACCAGACCAGCGCCAGGATCACGAAGCCCATGAAGCCGAGGAAGAGGATCAGCCCGACGCCGAGTGAGGTTCCGGCTTCACACGCGTCCTGGAACTCCGCGGTCTCGCATTCAGCCGAGTTGACGCCGACGATGATCCAGATGACCACGAGCACGGACCATGCGATCAGGACCCACGTCATCTTCCGCCAGTTGCGCACGCTTGTCCTCCCACCGGACGGACCCGCCCCCGGCCGGTCACCGTCGAGAACGGTAGTCGACCCGCCGCAGACTCGACTCCAGCCGCGGCGCTGGACGCACCCGCACCTCGGTCGACCGATCTGACGGGTACGGTGCGGCGGCCGGTTGGCGAACTGAGGGAGATTTTCATGCGATTGATCCGCGCCGTTGCGGCCGTTGGTGTGTTAGGGGCATGGGCGACCGTCGCGCCCCCCGCCGGCATCGGCCACGCCGCCCCAGCATCGAGTGCGTTCTGCAACACGGTCAACCTCCCCGAGTTCGACGGTCTGTACACGTCGGGTGGGTTCGACGTGGAGAACGGTCGCGCCGGCGAGACGATCATCGCCACGGCCGCTGCGCCGACGCGCGGGGCCCCGACGGCGACCACGCTGTACATCAACGGTGCAGTGGTGGCGTCAGCCGGGTTCCCCGCCGTCGTCCAGTACACGCTGCCCGCCGACGGCCGGTACAGCCCCATCTGGGCGGTCGACGGCTTCGCCGAGGTCACCTGGGACGTGTCGTGCACCCCGACACCGGCGTGCACGATCACGGGCTCGTCGGGGCGCGACGTGCTCATCGGGACCGACGGCGCTGACGTGATCTGCGGGCTCGGCAACCGTGACGTGATCGATGGCGGCGGCGGGAACGACATCGTCCTCGGCGGCGCCGGTGCGGACACGATCCGCGGTGGCGTGGTCAGGACCAGCTGTTCGGCGAGAACGGTGCCGACTCCATCGACGGCCGTGACGGGACACCCGGCGACGTCGTCGCCGGCGGCAACGGCCAGGACACGGTCGTCGGCGATCCTGGAGACACCGTCACCCAGTAGCGGTGGCGTGACAAGGCGCTCGGGCCGCCCCCCTCGCCGAGACGACTAGCTGGCCCGGCGCCGGGCGATCAGCACTGCCAGTGCTCCGCCGAGGAGGGCGAGCAGGGCGATGGCTGTCGTGTTGGTGCTCCCGCTGCTACCGGTCGGGGGAAGGGTCCCGGTGTTGGGCGGCGGCACGACGGTCGTGGCCCTGCCGGTGGTCGGCGACACGGCGGTGGTCGTGGTCTCCCCGGACGTGGTGGTCGTGGTGCCCGCCGCCGTCGGCGTGGTCGTGGTCGTGGTCGTGATCGGCGGTGCCGGGGTGCACGTCAGGGTGTACGTCGCTGCGGCGCCGTCCGGGAAGACTCGCCAGCGCAAGCCGTAGGTCCCCGTCGAAGGGAACGTGGAGGTGAGCATGGCGGGGAACCCCCTGAGGCCAGGATGTCAGCGAAGTTCTGCAGCTGCGTGGCCGTCGGCGAACCGTTGGCGGGGTTGTCGGCGCGGACCATCAGGGTCTCGCCGTTGAGGACGCCCTGGTTGGCGAGGGAGCAGCCTTCGCTCATGCCCCCCGTGCCGGCCGACACCTGCTCGATCGCCCAGCCGCCGAGGCACACCGCACTCAACACCGTCGCGGCAGCGACGCACCGGCCCCTGCCAGAGCGACGGCAGTCCGCTCGTCGCAGCCGCATCGGCGATGGGCGTGGAGGACCGAGGTCAGCGGCCGTGGAACATCGGCGGGCGCTTGGCGAGGAACGCCGCACGACCCTCGACGGCATCCGCGCTGCGCCATGCCGCCAGCCGAGCGGCGGCGACCAGCTCGTCCGGGGCGGGGTCGGGTGCCGATCGCTCCAGCGCCAGCTTGTGGGCGGCGATCGTCAGCGGGGCGAGACCAGCGAGCTGCCGGGCCCACTGCAGCGCGTCGTCGAGGTCGCCGAGGCGGTGGACCGCTCCGGTGGCATGCAGCGCCGCACCGTCGTAGGTCTCGGCACCGATGAGCATCGCCCGGGCCACGGGCCACCCCAGCTCGCGGGCCAGCCGCTCGACCGTCCAGTGGTCGACGACCAGGCCGAGGCGGGCGGCCGGGACGGCGAACCGGCTCGTCGGCGTGGCCACCCGGAGGTCGCAGGCGACGACCAGCTGGGTGCCGGCGCCGAAGGCGGCACCATCGACGGCGGCCACGGTCGGGATGGGCAGCGCCGTGAAGCCGCGCAGCACCGCGCCGAGCAGCGTGGCGAACTCACCTTCCTCGACGCCGGTCAGGTCGGCGCCGGCGCAGAACGCTGGCGGCGTCCCGGTCAGGACCAGCACCCGGGCCTCGGCAGCCAACGCCTGGGCGGCGTCCAGCGCCAGCAACGTTGCGTGGTCGACGGCGTTGCGGCGCTCGGGGCGGTCCAGCGTCACCAGCAGCACGCCGGTGCGCGCCCCGTCGGCGGCGGTGTCCCAGGCCGTGCGAACCACGCCGGATCTCTAGCATGAGCGGCCTGAGCACGGCTGACCACGACCCCATTCGCCAGCGCCGGGCCCAGGTGGCGCGCTGGACGCTGCTCGCCAACCGCATCGGCTACCTGCTGCTGGTGCTCGCCGTGGTGCTGTTCTTCGCCGCCCTGATCACCGGGTTCAGCGCCACCATGGCGGTGCTGGTGATCGTGACGCTCGTCGCCGGGCTCGTCCTGCTGGCGCCGTCGATCGTGCTCGGCTACGCGGTGAAGGCCGCCGAGCGAGAGGACCGCGAGCGCGGCGTTTGAGAGCACCCGGGACTCTCACCGTCGCCAGAACGACGGGAAGTAGCGATCTCGAGCGGGACCACAAGGGGGTGCGATGAGCAGTCGGCGACCGAGTCGTCTCGGCGATGTCGTGATCGCGGCCACGCTGCTGTTCACCGCCGCTGCCTGCGGCGGGCCGGGCGACCCGCCGGCCGCCGGCTCAGCGACAGGTGAAGCACGACCATCGCTCGTCGCCGACGGTGGAGTGGTTGCGCCGAGGGCAATGGGCTCATTGCCCCCGGCGATCGTCGACCAGCTGAGCGAACTGGCGGGGTACCCGCTCGCACTCGGCGTCCCGGGCGTCGTGACCCTCGTCGAGGTCGAGGGGGTCGGTCGGTGGGTCTCGGCCGCCGGCGTGTCGGGTCTGGAGGACGGCGCGCCGCCGGTCCAGGCCGACAGCGTCTTCGGCATCGGATCCATCACGAAGACGTTTACGCCGACTGCCGTCCTGCGCTTGATCGCCGAACCGACGCCGGGGCTGACGCTGGAGACCACGTTGTCGTCCTTCGACACCGTCCCGACCGTTCCCAACGACGACGAGATCACCGTCGCCCAGTTGCTGCAGCACACCAGCGGCATCGCCGACTATGCCGGCAACCCGGAGTTCTACTGCCTCGTCCTGCCCAGCTCGTCGTGCACCACCCCACCCGACGTCACGTACGACTTCGCGCCGCAGGAGCTCGTCGGCATCGCCTCGACGATGCCACCGTTCGGAGCGCCTGGGACCGGCTGGCACTACTCGAACACGAACTATGTGATCCTGGGGATGATCATCGAGGAGCTGACCGGGCAGCCGGCCGAGCAGGTGATCACCGAGCTGGTCATTGAGCCCCTCGACCTCGACGACACAACGTTCCCGACGAGCCCGGACGAGGCGGCCGAGCTGCTGACCACACGCCCGTCGTTGATCCTGACCGAGGGCACCACGGTCCTCGAGCGGGTCGACTATGGCGCGTTCAACCCCAGCGCCTACTGGACCGCCGGCGCGATCGTGTCGACGGCCGAGGACCTCGCCATCTGGGCCCATGCGCTCGCCCAGGGCGCGCTCCTGCCGCTCGACCTCCAGCTCCAACGGCTGCGCACCGTGCCGATCGGCGACCTCCCACCGTTGCCGGGGTTCCCTGGTCAGCCGCTGCCGTCGGGCTACGGCCTGGGCATCGCCCGGTTCGGGGACTACCTCGGGCACAACGGGGCCGTGCCCGGATACCAGTCGATCGCCGTGTACGACCCGTACCGCAAGTCGACCATCGTGATGCTTCTCAACGCCTACGTCTACGAGGAGGCCGCCGGGGTGCCCACGTCGATCGACGACGCGATCCCGACGCAACTGCTGCCGAGCTTCAGCGCCGTGCTCGCCGAGGGCCTCCTCCCGCCCGTGCGTTGACCGTCGTCCCCCGCGCCGCCGGGCTGCGCCGGATTCCCCACCTGCCGGTGCCGGTCGGCCACTCTGCTGCTCGTTACTCTGCGGTAACCACATGGCTTCCCGCCTCACCGCCCCCGCCCGCCGCGAGCAGCTGCTCGACGTCGCGCTCACCGTGTTCGCCGAGACCGGCTACCACGGCACGTCGATGAACGACGTCGCCGAACGGGCCGGCGTCACGAAGCCCGTGCTGTACCAGCACTTCGAGTCCAAGCGCGACCTGTTCCAGGCCCTGCTCGACGAGGTCGGGGCGCGCATGTCGTCGGCGATCACGCAGGCCACGTCCAGCTCGACGGACGGCAAGCGGCAGACCGAGCTGGGCTTCCGCGCCTACTTCCGCTGGGTCGCCGAGGACCACGACGCCTTCATGGTCCTCTACGACAGCGGCACCCGTCGCGATGAGCTGTTCAGCGCGGCCCTGCGCCGGGTGACGGCGGGAATGGTCGAGTCGATCGCTCCGCTGATCGCCGCCGACATCGACGACGAGCACCGGATGACGCTGGCCCACGCCCTCGTCGGGCTGGCAGAGGGCGCCAGCCGCCGCCTCGTCGAGCACGGCCTCGACTTCGACCCCGACGAGGTCGCCCGCCAGATCGGCGACCTCGCCTGGGCCGGCCTGCGCGGCGTCCGCCGCAACACGTGAACGCGCCGCCGCTGGCTTGTGTCACCGATGTCGCCGCCGAGGGCGGATTCGGTGACGCAAACGGGGAACGGCCGTCAGCGGGGGCTGGTGAACTGCAGGCCGCGGTAGCCGTCGGTGAACCCGGCGGCCTTGGCGGCCGCAGTGACGTCCGCCGCGACCGGTGACTCCACGAGCGTCGCCCCGTCGACCTTGCGCACCTCGACCTTGCGCGCCCGGCCGGCGCGCACGAGGTCGGCCAGCGCCGCGGCCCACGAACCGTCGTCGTGGGTGTGCGGGAACGTGACGAGGTGGTGCGACCGGCGGTCGTACCAGGCGATCGGCACGCCGTCGTACAACACGACGACCGCCGACCCGGTCCGCGCCGGTCGCCCGGCCGACTCCGGCCACGGCAGCGTGGCGCCGTAGGGCTGGGCCGGATCCGTGGCGGCGAGCACGACGGGCGGGGCGACGGGCTGTCCGACATCGATGCGCTCGCCCACGGACTCGCGGGACTGGCGCAGCCGGTCGACGGCACCAGGCAGTGCGAACTGGGCCGCGCCGAGCCCGCTGACGAAGTACCCGCGGCGCACCTGACCGCGCTCCTCCAGGACCTTGAGCACGCCGTACACCGAGGCATACCCGCCGACCACGCCCTCGGCGAGCACGGCCTCGCGGGTGACGACGCCGTGGCGCTCGACGAGCTGCCGGGCGGTGGCGTGCGCCGACTCGGTGGGCGTCGGCGACGGCTCGAGCAGCGGCGCGACCAGCGACCAGCGCCCGGCGCCCGCCGGCGGGCCGATGCGCTGCAGGCGGCCGGGCCGCGGCCGTCCTCGCGGTGCTCCCCCCTTGGCCGGGCGGCTGCCGCGGCGACCGGTGGAGAAGGCGCGCAGCGGCGCCAGCGAGTCGTTGGTCACCTCGCCGGCCCAGACCAGGTCCCACAGCGCAGCCAGCAGCTCGTCGTCGCTCGTACCGGGCGCCCCGGCGCGGAGCTGGTTCCAGAAGCTCGCCCCCCGCTCGGCCAGCACCGTGCGCAGCGCGTCGTGCACCGGGCCGTCCGGTCGGTCCTGCGCCTCCCACCCTGGCGCCAGCAGCGGCAGCTGGTCGGCGAAGCAGACGCGCACCCGACCGTCGGACGAACCGATGGCGCCCGCCCCGACCCACAGCACGTCGCCCGACGTGCACAGCTCGTCGAGCTGAGCCGGCCGGTAGTCGCGCACGCGCGCCGTCAGCACGTCGCTCTCCAGGGTCGAGGCCGTGATCGGCGCCCCGGCGAGCAGCCCGAGGGCCTCGACCACGGCCTCCACACCGCGCCGCTCGGCGGGCACGCCGTGCCAGGCCGGGAGGAACCGGGCCAGCGCCGCCGGCTCGACGGGCTCGACCTCCCGCCGCAGCGACGCCAGCGATCGCCGACGCAGCTGGCGCAGGACGTCCGACTCGCACCACTCGCGGCGCACGCCCTCGGGTCGGAACTCGCCGCGCACGACCCGCCCGTCCGTCTCCAGCGCCGCCAGCGCTCCGGAGATCCGCGCCTCCGGGACGGCGAGTCGATCGGCGACCTCGCGTTCGGTGAACGGCCCGTGGGACCTGGCGTAGCGGGCGACGAGGTCCTCCAGCGGGCGCGGCACCGGATCGGTGAACGCCGCCGGCAGGCCGAGCGGCAGCGAACACCCCAGCGCGTCCCGGTAGCGGGCGGCGTCGTCGGCGGCGACCACGCGCACCTCGCCGGCGATGTTCAGTTCGACGGCTCGCTTCTCGGCCAGCAGCAGCTGCAACCACCGCGCGCCCGCCTCGCGGTCCTCGCAGCGCAGGTCGATCTCGGTGGCGTTGAGGTCGCCGACGCGCCGCAGGACGTCGTGCAGCTCGTCGGGATCACGGGCCCGCCGGCCGTCCGACAGCCGCTGCAGGTCGAGCTCGACGTCGGCCAGGACGCCGGGGTCGAGCAGCTCGCGCAGCTCCTCGGCGCCGAGCAGGTCGCGCAGCAGGTCGCGGTCGAGGGCCAGCGCGGCGGCCCGCCGCTCGGCCAGCGGCGCGTCGCCCTCGTACATGTACGCGGCGATCCAGTTGAACAGCAGGCTCTGGGCCATCGGGCTCGGCCTGGTGGTGTCGACGTTGACGACGCGCACGGCGCGGCTGCGCAGCTGCCCGAGGACGTCGCGCAGGGCCGGCACGTCGAACACGTCCTGCAGGCACTCGCGTGACGCCTCCAGCAGGATCGGGAACGTCGGGTACTTGGCGGCGACGGCGAGCAGGTCGGCGGCCCGCTGGCGCTGCTGCCACAGCGGGGTGCGCTGATCGGGTCGGCGCCGCGGCAGCAGCAGCGCCCGCCCGGCGCACTCCCGGAACCGCGACGAGAACAGCGCCGTCTGCGGCAACGTCGACACGACGAGCTCCTCGATGTCCTCGGGCTCGATGAGGAACGCCTCGACGGGCAGCTCGTCGGCCGCCTCTGGCAGGCGCATCACGATGCCGTCGTCGCCCCACATCGACTCGACCGGCAGGTCGTACTGGTCGGTCAGTCGGCGCTCGATGGCCATCGCCCACGGTGCGTGCACGGGGGTGCCGAACGGGCTGAGGATGCAGATCCGCCAATCACCGATCTCGTCGCGGAACCGCTCGACCACGACGGTGCGGTCGTCGGGCACCACACCGGTCGCCTCGGCCTGCTCGTCGAGGTACTGCATGAGGTTGGCCGCCGCCAGCTCGTCGAGGGCGTACTCCTTGCGCAGCGTGACCGTGGCCTGCTCCGGCGTCTGGGCGCGCAGCTCGCGCACGAAGGCGCCCAGCGCCCGCCCCAGCTCGAGCGGGCGACCGGGCCGGTCGCCATGCCAGAACGGCATCTTCCCCGGCTCGCCCGGCGCCGGCGTCACCGTGACACGCTCGAACGTGATGTCCTCGATGCGCCACGTGGACGCCCCGAGCAGGAACGTCTCGCCGGGACGGCTCTCGTAGACCATCTCCTCGTCGAGCTCGCCAACGCGCGTGCCGTCGGGGAGGAACACGCCGAACAACCCGCGGTCGGGGATCGTGCCGCCCGACGTGACGGCCAACCGCTTGGAGCCGTCGCGCGCCCGCACGGTGTCGTTGACCCGGTTCCAGACGAGGCGCGGCCGCAGCTCCGAGAACTCGTCGCTGGGGTACCGGCCGGCCAGCAGGTCGAGCGTGTTGGACAACTGCTCGTCGGAGAGTTCGGAGAAGTTGGCCGACCGCCGGACCAGCGCCGCCAGCTCGGCGACCGGCAGCTCCCCGCGCGCCGCCGAGTGGGCGACGAGCTGCTGGGCCAGGACGTCGAGGGGGTTGCGCAGGTAGCGGGTCGACTCGATCTGGCCGTGGAGCATCCGGTAGGTCACGACCGCCGCCTCGAGCAGGTCGCCACGGTGCTTGGGGTAGATCGACCCGCGGCTCGGCTCGCCGACCTGGTGGCCGGCCCGGCCGATGCGCTGCAGCCCACGGCTGACGGCGCCGGGCGACTCGACCTGGATCACGAGGTCGACGGCGCCCATGTCGATGCCCAGCTCCAGGCTGCTGGTGGCGACGATGCCGCGCAGGTCACCGCGCTTCAGGTTGTCCTCCACGACGATGCGCTGCTCGCGGGCCAGCGATCCGTGGTGCGCCTTGACGAGGTCTTCGCGCAGCCGCCCCGTCTCGGGGTCGACGTTGATGCCGCGCTCCTCGGCCAACTCGTTGAGCTTGGCGGCCAGCCGCTCGGCCTGGCGCCGGGCGTTGCAGAAGATGATCGTGGAGCGGTGCTCGAGGACCTGGTCGAGGATCCGCGGGTAGATGCTCGGCCAGATGCTGTTCGCACGGGGCGCTCCACCCCCCGTGGTCCCCCCGAAGACCTCGTCGGCTTGACTCCCCGCTGGGGCGGCGGACAGATCGCTCATGTCATCGACCGGGATGACGACCTCGACGTCGAGGGGCTTGCTGATGCCGGCGTCGACGATCGTGACGGGGCGCGGCTCGTTCGGGGCCGAGTACCCGCCGAGGAACCGGGCCACCTCCTCCAGCGGGCGCTGGGTGGCGGACAGGCCGATGCGCTGCGGCGAGCGTGTTGTGATCTCCTCCAGCCGCTCGAGCGACAGCGAGAGGTGGGCGCCGCGCTTAGTGGGAGCGAGGGCGTGGATCTCGTCGACGATCACCGTCTCCACGCCGGTCAACGTCTCCGCCGCCGACGACGTGAGCATGAGGTAGAGGCTCTCCGGCGTGGTGATCAGCAGGTCCGGTGGCCGGCGGATCAGCGCCTGGCGGTCGCGAGCCGCCGTGTCGCCGGTGCGCATGGCCACCTCGGGCACGACGGTCCGCAACTCGAGCCGCTCGGCGGCGAGCGAGATGCCCGTCAGCGGGGCGCGCAGGTTCTTCTCGACGTCGAAGGCCAGCGCCCGCAGCGGTGAGAGGTAGAGGACGCGGGTCCGTTTGGTCCGATCGTCGGGCGGGGGCATTGTGACCAGCGAGTCGATCGCCGACAGGAACGCGGCGAGCGTCTTGCCGCTGCCGGTGGGCGCGCAGATCAGGGTGTGCTCGCCGGCGCCGATCGACGGCCAGCCGAGGATCTGGGCCGCCGTCGGCTCGGGGAAGGCCGCGCCGAACCACGCCCGCACGGCGGGCGAGAAGGCCTCCAGAACGGGGTGATCAGCGATGGATCCAGGCTAACGACGGGGTGTCACAGCCCCCGGGGCCGGTGACGACGTGCCGACCACCGGCCACGATCGCTCGCTGCGCGAGCGAACACGACGGATTCGTGCTGTTCGCTCACGCAGAACGCCGGGCGGGTGGCCGGCTCACCCCACCAGATCGGGCGTGAGGTCGGCCACCGACGCGGCGCCGATCAGCGCCATCGTGCGGTGCACCTCCTCGTCGAGCAGCTCCAGCGCGAGGTCGACGCCCCGCTCACCAGCGGCCCCGAGCCCGTAGAGCCACGCCCGTCCGGCCATGCAGGCGTTGGCGCCGAGGGCGACGGCCTTGATGATGTCGCTGCCTCGGCGCACGCCGCCATCGCAGATGATCTCGATCCGGTCGCCGACGGCGTCGCGCGTCGGCGCGACCAGATCGACCGGCGCCGGGGACCCGTCGACCTGCCGACCGCCGTGGTTGGACAGCGCCACGGCCTGCACGCCCCGCTCGACGGCGAGCACGGCGTCCTCGACCGTCTGGATGCCCTTGATGACGATCGGGCCGGTCCAGCGGGCACGCAGCCAATCGACGTCCCCCCATGACAGGTTGGCGTCGAACTGGCTGTTGGTGAACGCAGCGAGCGACACGGGATCGGCGCCGTCGCTCAGCCCGCTCCCGACGATGTTGGCGAAGCGGATCGGCTCGGCGCGGGCGAACGCCCACGTCCAGCCCGGATGGACGGCACCGTCGAGCAGCGTGCCGAGCCCGAGCTGCGGCGGCATCTCGAAGCCGCGCCGCACGTCGCGCTCGCGCCGACCGAGGACGGCGGTGTCGGCGGTCAGCACCAGCGCCTCGTAGCGGGCGTCGGCGGCCCGCTGCACCAGCTCGCCGACGAGCCCTCGATCCCGCCAGGCGTAGACCTGGAACCACAGCCGGCCGTCGCTCACGGCCCGCACCTCCTCGATCGAGCGGGTGGCGACCGTCGACAGCGTGTACGGCAGACCCGCCCGCTCGGCGGCCCGGGCGGCGGCCAGCTCGCCCTGCGGATCGGCGCAGCGGGTGAACCCGGTCGGGGCGAGGATCAACGGCAGCGGCACCGCCCCACCGAGCACGGTCGTCGACGTGTCGACCTTGCCCACCGAGCGCAGGACGCGCGGCCGGAACCCGATGCGGCCGAACGCCGCGGTGTTCTCGCCCAGCGTGCGCTCGTCCTCGGCGCCGCCGTCGATGTAGTCGAACACGCCTCGCGGCAGTCGGCGCTTGGCGATCCGCCGCAAGTCGTCGACCGAGGCGACCCGGGCCAGCCGACGGGCCACGGGATCGAGCTCGAGGCGGCGGAACCGCATCACCGAGCGCAGCGTGTCGAGCACGAACCGAGTCTGCCCCAGATCCCGTTTACGTCCGGATTCTGGTTACCCCGGTCGCCAGAATCCGGACGTAAACGATCAGATGGCGGTGTCCTCGACGACCAGGCCGGCGTCCATGCGGAGACGGCGGGTCAGGCGGACGTGTTCGAGCAGCGACCGGTCGTGGGTCACGAGCAGGACCGTCCCGGCAAACCCGTCGAGCGCCGCCTCGAGCTGCTCGATGGCGGGCAGGTCGAGGTGGTTCGTCGGCTCGTCGAGCACCAGCACGTTGGCGCCGTTGGCCATCAGCAGCGCCAATGACGCCCGGGTCCGTTCGCCCGGCGACAGCGTCTCCGTGGCCCGCGTGACGTGATCGGCGACGAGGCCGAACTTGGCCAGCAGCGTGCGGGCATCGGAGGCGTCGAGTCCGGTTCCGTCCTGGAACGCCCGCAGCAGCGCCGACGCGCCGCTCAACTGATCTCGCGCCTGGGCGACCTCGCCGACGACGACGCTCGGCCCGCGCTGCAGTCGCCCCGCGCCCGGCTCGACCCTCCCGGCCAGCACGTCGAGCAGCGTCGTCTTCCCCGAACCGTTGGCGCCGACCAGCGCGATCCGCTCGCCGGCGCCAACGGTCAGGTCGATCGGCCCGAGGCGGAAGTCCCCCCGATCGACCACCACGCCGTCGTAGCGGGCGACCACGTCACCGCTGCGACCCGGTGACGCCACGTTGAGGCGCAGCTGCCAGGGCTGGCGCGGCTTGTCGACCGCCTCCAACCGCTCCATCGCCCGCTCCGTTCGCGCCGCCCGCCCGGCCAGCTGCTCCGTCTGGTTGATCTTGAACGCCCGGATGTTCTTGTCCGGCTCGTCGGTGGTGCGCACCTTCGACAGCCCCTGCGACGCCCACTCCCGCTCGCGCTGCGCCCGCTGGGCCAAGCCGCGCCGCTGCGTGTCGTAGGCCTCGAATCGCTCCCAGGCCGCCCGCCGGGCTGCCTCCCGCTCGTCGAGGTACGCCTGCCAGCCACCGCCGTAGCGGGTGGCGGTGCGGCTGAACTCGTCGAGCTCGACCACATCGGTGACCGTCCGCGCCAGGAACGTGCGGTCGTGGCTGACCAGCACCACGGCGGCCGGCAGCCCGACGATCCAGCGCTCCAACCGATCCAGACCGTCGAGGTCGAGGTCGTTGGTCGGCTCGTCGAGCAGGAACACGTCGAAGCGGGCCAACGCCAGCGCGGCCAGTCCGGCGCGCGCCGCCTCGCCGCCTGACAGCGTGGTGGTCACCTGATCGAGCAGCTCGGCCTCCAGCCCGAGCCCGGCCCACACCTCGCCGACGCGGGCGTCGAGGTCGGCCCCGCCGAGCGCCAACCAACGATCGAGCGCCGCGGAGTAGCGCTCGTCGGCACCCGGCTCCCCGACCGCCAGCGCGTGCGTGGCGCCCTCGAGCTCGGCCGTCGCCGCCGTGACGCCCGTGCGCCGGCCGAGCAGGTCGCGCACCGTCTCGTCGGCCGAGCGGGTGGGCTCCTGCGGGAGGTAGCCGACGGTCGCCGTGGGAGGTGTGCGCTCGACGCGACCGCGGTCGATCGGCAGCAGGCCGGCGAGTGCCTGCAGCAGCGTCGACTTGCCGACCCCGTTGGGGCCGACGACGCCGATGCGCTGACCGGGGGCGACGACGAGGTCGACACCGTCGAGAACGGTGAGCGCGCCGCGCGTGACGGTCACGTCGCGGGCACGGAGTGGAGCAGCAGCAGGCATCAGACGTCCGATCGGGACCAGCGCGGCGGACCGTCCGCCGAGCGTTCGAAGAACAGGCGTCAGCCGCGCATCGCCTCAGTCTGGCGCGTGGCGTTCAGTTCGCGCCGCTCGCGTTCGCGCAGGATGCGACTCCCGCGGTCATACGTCAGGTAGTTCCAGGTCCAGTTGAGGAAGACGTTCAGTCGGTTGCGGAACCCGACGAGGTACACGAGGTGCAGCCCGAGCCACGACAGCCAGCCGAGTGGGCCGCCGAAGCGGATGCCGCCGGGCAGTTCGGTCACCGCGTCGTGCCGGCCGATGGTCGCCATCTGCCCGCGGTCGCGGAAGCGGAACGGTGTCGTCGGCCGGCCGTCGAGCCGGCGCAGGATCTGCTTGGCGACGTGCTTGCCGGCCTGCATGGCGGGGCGGGCCAGCTGCGGGAGTGGCGCGCCACGGCGGCCGGGCATGGCGGCGATGTCGCCGATGGCGAAGACCTCGGGGTGGCCCGGGATGGTGAGGTCGGGTTCGACCACGAGGCGGCCGCCGGGCCCGATCGGCGTCCCGAGCGTCGCCGCCAGCGGCTCGGCCGTCACCCCGGTCGACCAGATGGTCGTCGCCGACCGGAGGATCGATCCGTCCGTCAGCTCGACCCGGTCCGGGAAGACCCGGGCGACACCGACACCGAGGCGGACGTCGACGCCGAACCGCTCCAGCGTACGCCGCGCTCGCTCCGACGATCCGGGCTTGAACGGTGGCAGCAAGCGATCGGTCTGCTCGACCAGCGTGATGCGGGCCTGCTCGACCGGCAGTTCCGGGAAGTCCTTGGTGAGCACCTTGGTGTACAGCTCGTGCACCGCGCCGGCCATCTCGACCCCGGTGGATCCCCCGCCGCAAACGACCACGTCGAGGTCGCCGTCGGCCCACTCACCCGGGTCGGTGGCGGCGCGCTCGAAGGTCGCGAGGAGGTGGGTGCGCAGCATCAGTGCGTCGTCGAGGTGCTTGACGACGAAGGCGTGGTCGACGACACCGGCGACGCCGAAGTCGTGGGCCACGGTGCCGGCGGCGACGACGAGGACGTCGTAGGCGACGGACTCACCTTCCTCCAGCTCGACGCGCCGGGCGGCCAGGTCCACCGACACGACGCGCCCCATCCGCACTCGGGCATTGCCCGACCGTCGGCCGCTGCGCACGATGCCCCGCACGGGTTGGGCGATCTCGTCGGCGTCGAGTCCGGCCGTCGCCACCTGGTAGAGCAGGGGCTGGAACGTGTGGAAGTTGTTCGCATCGATCAGCAGCACGGACACCGGGGCGCGGCGCAGGTGGCGGGCGACGGCCAGCCCGCCGAACCCGGCGCCGATCACCACGACCTGGGGCAGATGGGGCAGATGGGGCGCCACGACCGCACAGTAGGCTCGGCGCATGGCCGTCGTCGGAGAGCACCACCCGGCGTTCGAGGAGTACTGCGAGTGCATCTTCGAGCTGGCCGAGGACGACGTGAGCGTCATCCAGGCGCGCATCGCCGACCGGCTCAACGTCAGCCGCCCGGCGGTCAGCGAGATGATCCGGCGCCTCGAGGCCGAGGGCCTGGTCTCGACGGACGACGGCATCCATCTGACCGACAGTGGGCAGTCGCTCGGCACCAAGGTCGTTCGCCGACACCGGCTTGCCGAGCGCTTCCTCACGGACGTCCTGGAGCTGAGCTGGGCCGAGGCGCACCACGAGGCCGGCAAGTGGGAGCACGTGATGAGCGAATCCGTGGAGACGGCGCTCGACCGTCTGCTCGGCAACCCGACCACGTGCCCGCACGGCAACCCGATCCCCGGGTCGGACTACGTCGAGCCGATTACTCGACCGCTCGCCGACGTCGGCGTCGGCGAGCTCTTCACGGTGCGGCGGATCCCGGAGGAGCTGGAGTTCTCGCCCGGGCTGCTGGAGTTCCTCGAGGCCAGCGCGTTGCTGCCGGGCCGGGAAGGCACCATCACGGCGGCGTCGCCCGACGGCACGATGACGGTCGAGATCGACGGTCACCACGTCGGGGTGGGCGCCTTCGCCAGCGCCCGCATCCTCGTCACCGCGGCGTGATCCGCCCGCTCCGGGCCGTCACCCTCGCCGTGCTGACCGCCGTCGTCGGCGGCTGCGCGACCACCGTCGTCGACCAGGCCGACTCGACCGCCGCCGAGCCGGCCACCGCCGTGACCGTCGACGTGACCGGCTCGCGGGACGAACTGCTCGACCAGCTCGATGCCGAGCTGCAGGCGCTGAGCGAGCGGATCATCGAGCGTGACGGCGACGAGGAGGCGCGGACCCGCATCGAGGCGCTCTGGGCCGCCCTGGCGCCCGACCTGGGGGCCGAGCACCCCGAGCTGCTCCCCGGGTTCCAGGCCGTCATCGACCTCGCCGGCAACGCCGTCGAGCGGCGCCGACCGGCCGACGCCGACAAGGCCCGGCTCAACGCCGAGGCCCTGATCGTCGCCGCGACCTGAGTCAGCGCTCGTCGACGAAGGCGCCGTCGACGAGATCCTTGAAGCGCGTCAGCTCCTCGGCCGGCGCATCGATCCCCCGGGTCGGCCCGACGTCGGCCAAGTGGCGGCGCACGAACAGGCGGGTCACGACCTGCTTGCGATCAGAACCGATCTCGGCCTCCTCCCACCCCGCCTGCTCCAGCAGCAGGGCGGCGGCGTACACGTCGGCCATGAACTGGGCCAGGGCATAGAGCCGGCTCTCGCCCGTCGGTCGGTCGAGGGCGCGCCACGCATCGATCGTGCGAGCCAGGTCCTCGACGCGCGTCGCCACGAATCCGGCGGTCGCCGAGTCACCGCTCGGCGCCGCCGCGACGGCGGCGCGCAGCCGGTCGAGGAAGGGCTGTTCGGCGCTGTCGCGCTCCATCGCTCGGCGGACGTCGAGGCACAGGATGTTGTCGGGGCCCTCCCAGACGGTGTTGACCTGGGCGTCGCGCAGGAGGCGGGCGACCGGCCACTGCTCGGTGTAGCCGTTGCCGCCGTGGATCTCGATGGCGTCGCTCGCCGCCGTGATCCCCAGCCGAGCGGCGCGCAGCTTGATCAGCGGCGCGCCGATGCGCAGTCTCGAGCCGAGGTACCCGTCGAACACGAGCGCCTGGGCCGCTTCGACCTCCACGATCAGCTCGGCCAGCTTGGCCTGCATCAACGGGTGGTGCACGAGCTCGTGGCCGAACGCCTCGCGAGCCGTCGCATAGCAGAGCGACTCGACCAGCGCTCGCCGGGCGCAGCCGAGACCCATCATGGCGATGCCGAGCCGGGCGCCGTTGGTCAGCTCCATCATCCGCGCCATGCCGCGACCGTCACCGCCGCCTGGCGCGCCGCCGCCGGGTCCGGGGGCCAGGAGGAACGCCTCGGCGCCGTCGAACTCGACCTCGGCCGACGCCACGGCCTTGGTGCCGAGCTTGTCCTTGAGCCGCCGGATTCGCACGCCGTTGCGGCTGCCGTCACGACGCTGGCGCAGCACGAGGAACGGGGCGATTCCCCGGATGGTGTCCGGACCGCCGAGCGGCTTGGCCAGCACCACGAACGCCGACCCGTTGGCGTTGGAGGCGAACCACTTGAAGCCCGACAGCGTCCATCCGTCGCCGCGCGGGGTGGCCGTGGTCTCGAGGGCGGCGAGGTCGGACCCGCCGGTGCGCTCGGTCAGCATCTGCGCCGCCTCGCCGGCGAACTCGCCGGCCGTGAACAGTTCGCGGACCCGTCGCTTGACGTCGTCCGGGGCGAACTCCTCGGCCAGCCGCACGACCATGTCGCCACCGGTGCCGAGGGCGCACATCATCCCGATCTCCGCCTGGTCGAGCAGGTACGCCCATGCCGCGGAGAGCGGGGCCGGGTCGATGCCGCACGCGCCCGCCTCGGCGCGGAACGCCGGCGACGCGAAGTTGTGCTCGATCAGGTCGCGTCGCGACGCCTCGAAGGTCGCCGGCATCACCACCTCGCTGACGTCGCGACCCCAGCGGTCGTACTTCTCGAGGCGCGGCGGGTGGCGATCGGTCTCGTCCGCCCGCGCCGCGATCGGGCCACCCATCAGCGCGCCGAGCTCGGTCAGCCGGGGCTCGGCCCACGCCAGCCCCTCGGCACCGAGATGGCGGCGCATGAGCAACTGCAGGGTCGGGTCGCAGCGGTACCAGTTGCGGCCGACGGCGCCGGCGTACCGCTCGGTGGCATAGCGGCGGGCCTTGGCCTCGGTCCCGAACGGGAGATCGTCGACCGGCTCGCGGAGATACGACGTCATGACCCGATGCTACGGACGACCGGTCCGGCGGTCCGTCGTACGATCGACGCCATGACGGTCAGACTGAACCCGTACCTCAACTTCCGGGACAACGCCAAGCAGGCGATGGACTTCTACCACTCGGTGTTCGGCGGCGAGCTGGCGGTGAACACGTTCGCCGAGTTCCAGGCCAGCGAGGATCCGGCCGAGCAGGACAAGATCATGCACGCCATGCTCGAGGGCGACAACGGCCTCGTGCTGATGGGCGCCGACACCCCGAACAGCATGGAGGAATCACCAAACGGCCCGGTCTCCCTGAGTGGCGACGACGAGGCGACGCTGCGCGGTTACTGGGACCAGCTGTCGCAGGGCGGCACGGTGACGATGCCGCTCGAACAGGCGCCGTGGGGCGACAGCTTCGGGATGTGCACCGACCGGTTCGGGATCAACTGGATGGTCAACATCTCCGGCTCCCCCGCAGTGACCGTCGTGAGGTGAGCGGTGAGGGCACGCTGTGCCCTCACCGCTCACCTCGTGGTCGGGAGCGGGCGGCGTTGAGGATCGACTCGGCGGCGGCGGCCGGCGTCGTCGTGCCCGCGGTCAGCTGGTCGACGAGCTCGGGCACCAGCCGGCGCACCTCGTGGTGCGCCTCGAGGTCGGCGCGCAGCCGGTCCTGCACCAGCTGCCACATCCAGCGCACCTGCTGGCCGGCCCGCCGCCGTTCGAACTGACCCGTGCGCTCCAACGTCGCCCGGTGGGCCTCGATCTGCTGCCACACCTCGGCCAGCCCGGTGCCCTCGGCGGCGCTGCACGTCAGCACGGGCGGTGACCACTCGCTGGTCGCCGGCTCGAGCAGGTGCAGCGCGCCGGCCAGCTCGACGGCCGCCTGCTCGGCGTCCAGGCGGTGCGAGCCATCGGCCTTGTTCACGGCCAGCACGTCGGCCAGCTCCAACACGCCCTTCTTGATCCCTTGCAGGGAGTCGCCGCTGCGGGCCAGCAGCAGCACCAGGAACGTGTCGACCATCTCGGCCACGGCGACCTCCGACTGCCCGACGCCGACGGTCTCGACCAGCACCACGTCGAACCCGGCCGCCTCGACGACGACGATCGCCTCGCGCGTCGCCCGCGTCACTCCGCCGAGCGTGCCGGCCGTCGGCGACGGCCGAACGTAGGCGTTCGGGTCCTGGGCCAGGCGGGCCATGCGGGTCTTGTCGCCGAGGATGCTGCCGCCGGTCCGGGTCGACGACGGGTCGATGGCCAGCACGGCGACCCGGTGCCCCTCGTCGATCAGCATCCCCCCGAGGGCGTCGATGAACGTCGACTTCCCGACGCCCGGCACCCCCGTGACGCCGACCCGCCGAGCCCCGCCGGCGTGGGGTGCCAGCGCGACCAACAGCTCCTGGGCCTGACCCCGGTGGTCCGGCCGGGTCGACTCGACGAGCGTGATCGCCCGAGCCACGGCAGCCCGATCCCCGGCGAGGACCCCGTTCTGGCCGTCGGAACCGGCCGTTGTGAGTCGGTTGCGACGGCCAGAACCACCGTTCATGACATGGCGTCAAGCCTGGCGAGGAGCTTTTCCGCGGCGTCGGCGATCACGGTGCCGGGCGGGAACACCGCCGCCGCGCCGGCCGTGTGCAGCGCCTCGATGTCCTGCGGCGGGATCACGCCGCCGACGACGATCATGATGTGATCGCCGCCGAGCTCGACGAGCGCGTCGCGCAGCTCCGGCACCAGCGTCAGGTGGCCGGCGGCAAGCGACGACACGCCGACGATGTGCACGTCGGCGTCGACGGCCTGGCGGGCCACCTCGCCCGGCGTCTGGAACAGCGCACCGACGTCCACGTCGAACCCGAGGTCGGCGAAGGCCGTGGCGATGACCTTCTGCCCGCGGTCGTGGCCGTCCTGGCCCATCTTGGCCACGAGGATCCGCGGCCGGCGCCCGTGGCGGTCGGCGAAGTCGTTCGTCAGGTCGCGCACCTTGGTGACGTTCGACGACTCGCCGAGCTCCTTGCGGTACACGCCGCTGATCGTACGGATCGGCGCCGTGTGGCGACCGAACACCGCCTCCATCGCGTCGCTGATCTCGCCGACCGACGCCCGCGCCCTCGCTGCGTCGATCGACAGCTTGAGCAGGTTCTCGTCGAGCCCGCTCCCACGGGTCCCGTCCTGGCTGGCCCGCGCCGCGGCGGTCAGGCGATCGAGCGCGGCGCGGCACTCCTCCTCCGACCGCTCGGCGCGCAGCCGCTCCAGCTTGGCCAGTTGCTGGCGGCGCACCGCCGAGTTGTCGACGCGGCGCACGTCGACGGTGTCCGGCACGTCCGGCCGGTACGTGTTGACCCCGACGACCGGCTGGCGGCCGGAGTCGATGCGCGCCTGGGTCCGCGCCGCGGCCTCCTCGATGCGCAGCTTGGGCAGCCCGGCCTCGATGGCCTTGGTCATCCCGCCGGCCCGCTCGATCTCCTCGATGTGCTCCCACGCCGCGGCGGCCAGGTCATGGGTCAACCGCTCGATGTAGTACGAGCCGCCCCACGGGTCGATCACCCGGTTGGTCCCCGACTCCTGCTGCAGCAGCAGCTGCGTGTTGCGGGCGATGCGGGCGCTGAAGTCCGACGGCAGGGCCAGCGCCTCGTCGAGGGCGTTGGTGTGCAGCGACTGGGTGTGGCCCTGCGTCGCCGCCATCGCCTCGACGCACGTGCGGACGACGTTGTTGTAGACGTCCTGGGCGGTGAGCGACCAGCCCGACGTCTGGCAGTGGGTGCGCAGCGACAGCGACTTGTCGCTGCGCGGCGAGAAGTTGCCCACCAGCTGCGCCCACAGCAGCCGGCCGGCGCGCAGCTTGGCGATCTCCATCGCCACGTTCATCCCGACGGCCCAGAAGAACGACAGCCGCGGCGCGAACGTGTCGATGTCGAGGCCGGCGTCGATGCCGGCGCGCAGGTACTCGACGCCGTCGGACAGCGTGTAGGCCAGCTCGAGATCGGCCGTCGCCCCGGCCTCCTGCATGTGGTAGCCGGAGATCGAGATCGAGTTGAAACGGGGCATCTCGGCCGACGTGAAGGCGAAGATGTCCGAGATGATCCGCATGGACGGCCCAGGTGGGTAGATGTACGTGTTGCGGACCATGAACTCCTTGAGGACGTCGTTCTGGATCGTCCCCGTGAGTGCGGCCGGCGCAACGCCCTGCTCCTCGGCCGCCACGACGTAGAGCGCCAGGACCGGCAGCACCGCACCGTTCATCGTCATCGACACGCTCATCTCGTCGAGCGGGATGCCGTCGAACAGCTGGCGCATGTCGAGGATCGAGTCGATCGCCACACCGGCCATGCCGACGTCGCCGGTGACCCGGGGGTGGTCGCTGTCGTAGCCGCGGTGGGTGGCCAGGTCGAACGCCACCGACAGGCCCTTCTGGCCGGCGGCCAGGTTGCGCCGGTAGAAGGCGTTGGACTCCTCGGCCGTCGAGAACCCGGCGTACTGGCGGATCGTCCACGGCTGGTTGACGTACATCGTCGGGTACGGCCCGCGCACGAACGGTGCCGCACCCGGGAAGCTGTCGAGGAAGTCCAGCCCGTCCAGATCGGCGGCGGTGTAGACGGCGGCGACGTCGATGCCCTCCGGGGTGACCCACGGCGCCGCCGGGTCCGGCGTCCCGCCGTCCTCGGGCGGCACGCCGAGGTCGACCGTCGTGTAGTCGGGGATGGCCGTCACGCGTGGCCTTCCTCGAGCGCGTCGAGGGCATCGGTGATCACGGCCAGCACGTCGCCGCCGGCCGAGAGCTGGGCGTCGACGCCGGCCGCCGCCAGCTCGTCGGCCAGCCCGGCCGGGCGTCCGGCGAGGTAGAGGCGCCTCGGCCCGGTCGCCTCCACGGCCCGGGCGACGGCGACGGCGAGGTCGGAGTACAGCTTGTCGCTCGAGCAGATGCAGGCCAGCTCGGCGCCGCTGGCGCGGAACGCCTCCGCCGCAGCGTCGGGGTCATCGACGCCAGGCCCGGCGACGGCGCACGATCCCACCGGATTCGAACAGGTTCTTGGCGAACGTCGCCCGCGCCGTGTGCACCGCCGGCGACCCGAGGTTGACGAGGTGGACCTCCGGTCGGCGCCCGGTCCGCTCCGTCAGCCGGTCGGCCCGGCCACGCTGGCGCTCGAAGGCGTCGGCGTAGCGAGTCGCCAGGAGCGGCTCGAACTGCGGCGCCTCATCGGTCGGCGGGACGACCTCCCGGATCTCCGGTGGCGGGACCTCGCTGACGTCGGGGAACTCGGTGACGCCGGTCAGCGGATGGCGGCGGTGGGCGACGGCGTCGGCCCGGGCGTCTCGCACCTTCGCCACCCGCTCCTGCACCACCCCGGATCGCAGCGCGTCCACCACCCCGCCGGCCCGTTCGAGATCCTGGAACGCGGTCCAGGCGGCCCGGGCCAGCTGGTCGGTCAGGTGCTCGACGTACCACGATCCGCCGGCCGGGTCGACGACCTTGGCCAGGTTCGACTCCTCGAGCAGCACGAGCTGCACGTTGCGGGCCAGGCGGCGGGCCGTCGGCGAGCCACCGGGCACGACCAGCTCGTCGTGGGCGGCCACCGTCACGGCGTCGGCGCCGCCCACGCCGGCGGCGAAGCAGGCGACGGTGTTGCGCAGCACGTTGACCCACAGGTCGTAGCGGGAGGTGGCGGCCCGCGACGTGACGGCGTGCTGGCGCTGGCGGGTGTCGGTGACGCCGGCGACGTCGGCGGCGCGATGCCAGAGCCGGCGGGCGGCGCGCAGCTTGGCGATCGTGGCGAACTGGTCGGGGGTGGCGGCGTACCGGAACTCCAGCTGCCGAGCGGCGGCGTCGACGTCGAGCCCGGCGGCGGTCAGCGACCGCAGGTGGTGCACGGCGAGGGCCAGCGACCACGCCAGCTCGTCGACGTCGCCCGACCCGGCCTCGTGGAGGCGGGCGGCGTCGACGACGACGGTGGTCACGCCCGGGTGGCTGGCGGCGGCACGCACCGCCCACCGGGTGGTGTCGGCGGTCAGCGCCTCCAGCTCCAGGGCCCCACCCGTGGCCGCCCACATCCCGACCGGATCGGCGCCGGCCACGAGCCGCGCTGCCGCCGCGTCGAGGCCTCGGCGCGACCACACCTCGGCCAGTGCGTCAGAGGCCTGCGACCAGCGAGGGCCGGCGTCGATGACGATCGTCAGCAGGTCCAGCAGCACGCCGTCGAGGGCCGCATCGAGCCCGTCGGCGTCGATCGTCGTGCGCGTGGTCAGGTCGAGGACGATCGAGGTGGTGCCCCGCTCCAGCTCGTCGCGGATCTGCAACGCCGTGCCCGCATCGTCGTCCGTGGCCAGCACCCGCTGGCGGACGTCCCACCCGCCGTCCCGGTGCCCCAGCGGCTGCGTCCCGCGGGTGTAGGGCACCAGCCCGGGCAACGACGCAGCCGGCGGCGGGGCGGGCACGGTCGGCGTGTACAGCGGGTCGATGCGCAGGCCGTCGTCGGTCGTCGTGACCAACCGCTCGAAGCGCTGCGCCGCGCCGTCGGGATCAGGCCCTCGGTCGCCACGAGTGAGCACTCGATCGACCAGGCGGCGCCAGTCCTCCTCGGTGACGCTCGGGAAGTCGGCAACCAGCCGCAACTCGCTCATCTCGACGCCCATCGTTCCAGCCCATCCGAGTGTTTCGTGCATCCGAGTGTTTGACGCCGAGCCTCCATGCGCCAAACACTCGGATGCGGGGAAACACTCGGATTGGTCAGGCCATGGACGGGGGGAGGGGTTGGGCGTGGACGACGACGAGGCGCTGGGTGGGGCGGGTGAGGGCGACGTACAGCGCCCGGAGCCCGGCGGGGCCGGCGGCGATGCGCGCCGGCTCGACGACGACGACGCCGTCCAGCTCGAGGCCCTTGACGACGCTGACCGGCACCACCGTCACGCCGTCGTCCAGCCCCGTGCGGCTGGCCCGACCGTGCTCGATGCCCGCCACGGAGAGCGCCATCGAAACGTCGTCGGCCAGGTCGTCGGGCACGACGACGGCGACGTTGCCGGTCGGCAGCTCGGCCGTCAGCTTGGCGGTGGCGTCGGCCACCGCTTCCAGCAGGTTCCCGCCCGGTCGGACCCGCTCGATCACCGGAGCGGCGTCACCCAACCGCACCGCCTGCGGCGTCCGCAGGTCCGGCGTGGCCGCCCGCATCACCCGGTCCGCCAGCTCCATGATCTGGGCCGGGATGCGGTAGCCGACTGACAGCCCGACGACCCGGGCCGGCTTGCGGTCCGGCAGGTGAGCGAGCACGTCCTCCCACCGCTGCGGCGCCAGCGGCCCCGTGGCCTGGGCCAGGTCGCCGACCACCGTCATCGACCCGTTGAGCGATCGGCGGGCGGCCATCTTCAGCTCCATCGGCGTGAGGTCCTGCACCTCGTCGACGACGATCTGCCCGTAGGTCCTGATCTCGTCGGCCGAGTCGACCTTGCCGTTGCGGCGCACCCGTGGCCCGAGGACCTCGCGGGCATCGTCGAGCAGCGCCACGTCGCTGGCCGTCCACCGGACGTCGTCGACGTTGCCGGCCCGCGGCCGCTCCAGCACGGCCAGTTCCACGTCCGAGAGGATCCCGGCGCCGGCCAGGCGCAACAGCGCCGGCGACCCGAACAAGTCGTGCAGCAACTGCGCCGGCGTCAGCACGGGCCACATCCGCTCCAGCGCGGCCCGCACGTCGGGGTGGGACCGCAGCGCGTCGCGCACCTCCGCCGACGTGACGACGCCGTCACCCCTCCACGACCCCGCGAGGGCGGCGAACACCTCCTGCTCGACGAACCGTCGACCGGCGTTGTGGCGCCGGTGGCGCCGGCGGGCGGCGCTGACGATGCGGCGCGACTCGTCGGCGCGCAGCCGAACGAACCCGGTGCGGAACGCCACCCGGAGGTCCTGGCGCAGTGGTCGCTGCCGGTCCCGCACGGCCTTGTCGATGACGTCCGACATGCGGGCGTCCCCCTTGACCCGGGCCGCCTCGGGCCGCTCACCAGCGTCGACGCCGGCACGGGCGAAGCGCACGCCGGGCACCAGGTCGGCCAGCACGACCTGCTCGACCCCTGCCTCGCCGAGCGACGGCAGGACTCGCTCGATGTATCGCAGGAACACCCGGTTCGGGCCGATCACCAGGACGCCCTGATCTTCGAGCGGGAAGCGGAACGTGTACAGCAGGTACGCCGCCCGGTGCAGCGCGACGACCGTCTTGCCCGTGCCCGGCCCGCCCTGCACCACGAGCACGCCGGCCTGCGGCGAGCGGATGATCTCGTCCTGCTCGGCCTGGATCGTGGCGACGATGTCGCCAAGCGTCCCGGTGCGGCCGCGCTCGAGGGCGGCGAGCAGCGTCGAGTAGCCGCGCAGCTGAACGTCGTCGTCGGCGGCCGGCTGGTCGACCAGGCCGTCGTCGTGACCGACGCCGAGGTGCCCGCCGCCGAACAGCTCGTCTTCGAGACCGAGCAGGCGGCTGCCCTCGACGACGAAGTGGCGCCGCCGCACGAGGCCCATCGGCTCCCGGCCCGTCGCCCGGTAGAAGGGCTCGGCGACCGGCGCCCGCCAGTCGACGACGATCGGCTCGGACTGCTCGTCGGCCACGGCGACGCGCCCGATGTGGAAGCTCTCGGTGGTCTCGGGCCGCTCGGCGAAGCGGTCGATGCGGCCGAAGACCAGCGCGGCGTCACCGAGATCGAGGTCGGTCAACCGCTTGACCAGGGCCTCATCGAACGCGTTGCGCTCGAAGCGGGCCTGGAACGTGCCACCCAGGTCGGCCTCGTTGAGGTCGCGCAGCCGCCACGCCGACCGCCTGGTGCGCTCCAGGCAGTCGTAGGCGTGATCGACGTAGGCCTGCTCGGCGTCGAGTTCCGGGTGCTGCTGCGTCATGTCCTGAACGTTGAAGGGGGACGTGCAACTCTACTCGGCGACTAGCGGCGGCGCGGTTCCTGACGCTTCGGCCCCCGACCGCAGCGAGCAGGTTCGGTCCGGTCGGCCTTGTCCGACCCAGCGAGCGGAGCGAGCCATCAAGCATCCCGGCCGTAACGTCCCCCTGGTGAGCGTGCTGCACGGGTCCCGCGTGCGGCTGCGCCCGGCCGTCGCCACCGACGTCGGCGCGCTGGTCGAGATCCGGGCCACCCCGGAGGTGCATCGGCGCTGGGGTGGCGACCACGACGGCCTGGCCGCCGAGATCGGCGAGGGCATGGCCGGCGACGACGTCGAGGTCCTGGCGATCGAGGTCGACGGTCGGGTCGTCGGCGCCATCCAGTGGGCCGACGGCGACGACCCGATGTACCGCCACGCCAGCATCGACATCTACGTCGACCCCTCGATCCACCGCCAGGGCGTCGGCGTCGACGCCGTGCGCACGCTCGTGCGCCACCTCATCGTCGACCGCGGCCACCACCGCCTGGTGATCGATCCGGCCGCCGACAACGAGCCGGCGATCCGCTGCTACGCCGCCGCCGGCTTCCGTCCCGTCGGTGTGATGCGCCGCTACGAGCAGGGACCCGACGGATCCTGGCACGACGGCCTGCTGATGGAGTTGGTGGTCGACGATCGACCGGCGGAGCAGCCGCCGCCGCCGCTCGACGCGCCGTTCCTCGCTGCGGCGGGCGGTCGGCGGGCCCGGCACACACCGGTGTGGTTCATGCGCCAGGCCGGGCGCAGCCTGCCCGAGTACCGGGCCGTGCGCGGTGACGGCTCGATCCTCGACGCCATCAAGCGCCCCGACCTGGCGGCGGAGATCACGCTCCAGCCGGTCCAGCGATACGGCGTCGACGCCGCCGTGCTGTACAGCGACATCGTCGTTCCGCCGCACGCCGTGGGCTTCGGGGTCGACGTCGCGCCCGGCACCGGACCCGTCGCCGCCGAGCCGCTGCGATCACGGCGGGACCTCGACCGGCTACGACCGCTCGAGCCCGACGACGTCTCGTACGTGGCCGACACCGTCGCCGCCGTCGTCGCGGGGCTCCACCGTGACGTGCCGCTCCTCGCCTTCGCTGGGGCACCGTTCACCGTGGCCAGCTACCTGATCGAGGGCCGCCCCAGTCGGACCTACGAGCACACCAAGGCACTGATGCACGCCGATGAAGGGCTGTGGCACGACGTCATGGCCCGGTTGACCGACCAGGCCGTCGCCTTCATCGACGTCCAGCTGACGAGCGGGGGGCGGGCGTTCCAGCTGTTCGACTCGTGGGCAGGCGCCCTGTCCCGCCCCGAGTACGAGCGGTTCGTGCTGCCCCACACCCGCCGGGTCTTCGCCGAGCTAGCAGACCGGCACCCGGATGCGCCGGGCATCCACTTCGGGGTCGGCTGCGACCACCTCCTGGAGGCGATGTGGGCGGCTGGGCCACAGGTGATCGGGCTCGATTGGCGCACCCCGATCGCCGAAGCCCGCCGGCGGCTCGGCCCGGACGTCGTCGTGCAGGGCAACCTCGACCCTGCGCTCGTGCTCGCCGGTGCCGACGTCGCCACCGCCGGCGCCCGCGCCGTCCTCGCCGACAACGCCGGCCACCCCGGCCACGTGTTCAACCTGGGCCACGGGGTCCTGCCGGCGTCCGACCCCGACGTGCTGGCGGCCGTGGTCGAGCTCGTCCATCGCGAGACGTCATGGCGTTCCCCGGCCACGCAGGCCGTCGCTCGCACGTGAGCACGATGTCCAAGAGCAAGACCGGGGTGATCCTCATGGCCTACGGCACGCCGCGGGCACCAGAGGAGATCGAGCCGTACTACACCGACATCCGGCGCGGCCGCCCTCCCACCCCCGAGCAGCTGGCCGACCTGACCCGCCGCTACGAGGCGATCGGTGGGCTGTCGCCGCTGGCCGGGCTGACCGAGGCGCAGCGTGACGTGCTGCAGTCGGCGCTCGATGCCCGGGCTCCGGGGTCATTCGTCGTCCGCCTCGGGCTGAAGCACGCCGACCCCACGGTCGAGGCAGGGGTCGAGGAGCTGGTCGCCCTCGGCGTCGAGCGCATCGTCGGGCTGGTGCTCGCCCCGCACTACTCGTCGATGTCGATCGGCCAGTACGCCGAGCGGGCCCGGTCGGCGGCCGACTCGGCGGCGGTCCCGTTCACCGCCATCGAGAGCTGGGCGACGGAGCCGGCCTACGTCGACTTCCTCGCCGCCGACGTCCGGCGCCGTCTCGCCGATCTGCCCACCGGGACCAAGGTCGTGTTCACCGCCCACTCGCTCCCTGCCCGCGTGCTCGCCAAGGGCGATCCCTACCCGAACGAGCTGCGGGCCACGGCGACGGCCGTCGCCGCCGCCGTCGGGCTGGACCCCTGGTCGCAGTGGTCGATCGGCTGGCAGTCGGCCGGCCGGACGCCCGAGCCGTGGATCGGGCCCGACATCCTGGCCGTGATCGACGAGCTGGCGGCGGCCGAGAACGGCGTCGGGCTGCTGGTCTGCCCGTGCGGGTTCGTGGCCGACCACCTCGAGGTGCTCTACGACCTCGATCTCGAAGCCCGCCAGCGGGCCGAGGCCGCCGGGCTGGCCTTCGACCGCACCACCTCGCTGAACGCCGATCCAACCGTCCTCGGGGCGCTCGCCGACCGGATCGTCGGCGTCGTGCCATGACCGAGCGAGTCTTCGAGCGAGGGCACGATCAAGCACAGTCTTCGGTCACTGGTGCACCAGCGATGAGCTGGATCGCGACGCGTTGCCTCAGGGTGCACGAGTGATCCGGGTCGTCGTCGTCGGCGGCGGCATCGCCGGGCTGACCACCGCGCTGACGCTGGCCGGGGGTGACGTGCCCGACCTCGCCGTCGAGCTGTGGGAGGCCGACGGCCGCCTCGGTGGAAAGCTGCTGACCACACCGTTCGCCGGGCTGGCCGCCGTCGACGAGGGCTCGGACGCCTTCCTGGCCCGGGTGCCGGCGGCCCGGGAGCTGGCCGCCGAGGTCGGCCTCGGCGCCGACCTCGTCGCGCCGACGACGGCGCGCGCCGCGGTGTGGCACCACGGCCTTCATCCGATCCCGGACGGTCTGCTGCTCGGCGTCCCCACGGGGCTGGCCGGTCTGGCCACCAGCCGGCTGCTCTCGGCTCGCGGCAAGCTCCGGGCCGCCGCCGAGCCGCTCCTGCCGCGCACCTCGACCGCCGACGACTCGGTCGGTGCGCTCGTGCGCCGCCGGTTCGGCGACGAGGTGCAGGAACGACTCGTCGACGCGCTGATCGGCAGCATCTACGCCGCCGACACCGATCGACTGAGCTTCGACGCCGTCCCCCAGCTCGCCGCGCTGTCGACGGACCGCAGCCTGCTGCTCGGCGCCAGACGCCGGCAGGCGGCCGCACCGGCGGACGGTGGTCCGATCTTCCTCGCCCCCCGAGGTGGCATGGGCGCGCTCGTGGAGTCCGTCGCCGAGGCCGCCCGAGCGCTCGGCGTGGTCGTCCGTCGCGGCCACACGCTCACCGAGCTGGCCCGGGACGGCGCGGCGTGGCGGGTGGACGGCGAGCGCGCCGATGCCGTCGTGCTCGCCACGCCCGCCGCTCCTGACGGCGCCGTTGCTGTCCACCGTCGCCCCGGACGCCAGCCGGCTGCTGGCGGCGATGGAGCACGCTGACGTGATCCTCGTGTCCCTGCACGTGCCCGACTGGCCGCAGCGTCTGCACGGACGCAGCGGCTACCTGGTCCCGAAGCCGGTGCAGGGCCGGGTGACGGCGGCCTCGTTCGGGTCCCAGAAGTGGGCCCACTGGCGCCCGCCGGGCGGCGGTCAGGTGCTGCGGGTGTCGCTCGGGCGCGACGGCGCCCCGGTCGACGACCTCGACGACGACGGGGCCGTGACGGCCGCCGTCGACGAGGTCAGCCGACACCTTGGGATCGACCTGCAGCCGACGGCAGTCCGGGTCAGCCGCTGGCCTCGGGCGTTCCCGCAGTACCGGCCGGGCCATGCCGAGTGGCGCTGGCGGGTGGACTCCAGCCTGCCGCACGGCGTCCACGTGACCGGCGCCAGCTACTGGGGCATCGGGGTGCCAGCGTGCATCGCCGCCGCCAGCAAGGTCGCCGCCGGCCTGCTCACCGAGCTGCAGCCCCGGTCCCGACCCCGCTCCGCGTGAGCGAGCGTCCGGGCCGGACCCCCGGGCCAACAGCGACGGCAAGCGAGCGAACGATGTCGGATGGTGAGCGAGACCGTATTCGGACTGTTCGCTCACGCAGAGCACGGGCCCTGGTTCTGGGCGAGGGAACACATCACCTCTCGCCTGTTCGCTCACGCAGAGCGCCGCCTGGAGCGAGCCGGGATGGGCTGGCACACTTGCTCCATGCGGCGACCGGCGGCGCTCATCGTCGGCTGCGCCGCGCTCGCAGTGCTCGCCGGCGCATGCAGCGGCGACGACGACGCGTCGAGCACCGACGCTGACCGCCTGCGGACCGCGCTCCTCGACGCCGCGACGACGTCCTCGCGCCCGACGACGACGGACGACACGGCGCCATCCCGAACGCCGACCCGCGCCAGCACCACCTCGTCGGCCAGGGTGACGCTGCCCGACTTCGGCGAGAGCCGGTCGGCGCCGGGCGCGAGCACGGTGCCGGCGACGAGCACGACCAGCGCGCAGCCGACGACCCTGCCGGCGACGACCGCCCTGTCGGCGACGACCGCCCCGTCGGCGACGACGGCCCCGTCGGCGACGACCACCGCACCCGCGACCACGCCTCCCGTCGCCGTGCCCGCCGTCGTGCCGGGCGAACCGATGGTCGAGATCCCCGCCCTCGGGTTGATCCGCCCGCTGTTCGAGGGGATCGAGCTGGACACGCTCGATCTCGGGCCCGGGCACTGGCCGGGCACGGCGTTGCCCGGCCAGCCTGGCAACGCCGTGGTGGCCGGTCACCGAGTCAGCCACAACGCCGACTTCCGCGACCTCGACCGGCTGGCACCCGGCGACGAGGTCATCTTCACGACGTACGACGGCCGGTTCACCTACCGCGTGCTGCGCACGGAGATCGTGCCGCCGGAGGCGATGTGGATCATCGACCAGGGGACTGGCCACACGGCCACCCTGTTCGCGTGTCATCCTCCGGGATCGACACGAGAGCGGATCGTCGTGCACCTCGAGCTGCTCATCTGAGCGGGCGATCGACACGTCGTGAGACGCTGAGCCGCGTCGCGCTCTGCGCCGGGGGCGGGTTCCTCGTCGCGCTGTCACTCCCGCCGTGGGGCTGGTGGCCGCTGGCGTTCGTCGGCATCGCCGTGTTCGAGGTCGCGCTCGGCCCGACCCCCTCGAGGCGCCAACGTCTGGCCTGCGGCATGGCGTTCGGCGGCGTGTGGCTGGCGATGGGGACGGGGTGGATGTGGCAGCTCACGGCACCCGGCTACGCCATCGCCTGCGTCGTGTTCGCCACCTACCACGGACTCGCCGCGCTGGCCGCGCCGACCGGACGCTGGCGGATCCTGGGCCGACCGGCGGCCCACACGCTGGCCGAGGCGGTGCGCATGTCGTTCCCGTTCGGCGGCGTCCCCCTGGCCACCCTCGGGATCTCCCAGGCACCAGGACCGCTGGCCGTGGTGGTGAGGGTCGGGGGCGTGGTCCTGCTCACCTGGGTGGTCTTCCAGCTCGGCTTCCTGTTCGGGGCGTTGGCCGAGCGGGCTCCGCGGACCACCGCCGATGTGGCGATCGCCGTCCTCGCCCCGGCGCTGGTGTTCGTGGTCTCGGTGTTCGCACCGACGGGATCCGGCACGGGCCGGTTCCTCGACGTCGCTGCCGTCCAGGGCGGCGGCGAGCAGGGCACCTCGGCGCTCGAGGTTCCCAGCTCGCTCGTCACCCAACGCCACGTCGAGGCGACAGCCACGATCGAGCCCGACGAGGAGCTCGACCTCGTGCTCTGGCCGGAGAACGTGATCGACGTCGACGCGTTCGCCGGGAGCCCGGAGCTGGCCGCCGTCGCCGCCGAAGCCGCCCGCTTGGGCGTGCCGATCAGCGTCGGCGTGACCGAGGACGTGCCCGGTCAGCCGGGCCGTGTCTCCAACGCCCAGTTCGTCGTCACCCCCGACGGCGAGATCACGAGCCGGTACGACAAGGTCCGCCGGGTGCCGTTCGGCGAGTACGTGCCCCTGCGCGGGCTGCTGGAGGCGTTCGGTGCGCCCGTCGACCAGGTCCGCACCGACGCGGTCGAGGGCACGGGGCCGGCGGTGCTCGACCTGCCCGACGGTGACCGGCTGGCCGTCGTGATCTCGTGGGAGGTGTTCTTCGGCGGCCGGGCCCGGGAGGGCGTGCGGGAGGGCGGCGAGGCCATCCTCAACCCCACCAACGGCTCGAGCTACACCGGCACGATCCTGCAGACGCAGCAGGTCGCGTCCAGCGCGTTGCGAGCCATGGAGACCGGGCGATGGCTCGTCCAGGCATCGCCGACCGGGTTCAGCGAGTTCGTCACGCCCGACGGCGAGGTGCAGCAGCGCACGTCGGTGAGCGAGCAGATCGTGATCCGCCAGCGCATCGAGCTGCGCACCGGCCGCACGTGGTACGTCAGCCTCGGCGACCGCCCGTGGATCGCGGCCGTCGTCGTCACGTTGGCCGCGTCATGGGTGCTCACCGCCCGCCGAGCTCGACGATCACCGTGACCGGACCATCGTTGGTCAGCGTGACCTGCATGGCGGCGCGGAACCGACCCGTCGCCACGGTGGCACCGAGCCGGCGCAGCTCGACGGCCACCGCCTCGACCAGGGGTTCGGCGTGCTCGGGGCGGGCGGCGGCGATCCACGACGGGCGCCTGCCACCCGACGTGTCGCCGTACAGCGTGAACTGGCTGATCACCAGCACCTCCGCATCCAGATCGGCGGCGGATCGGTTCATCACGCCCTGCTCGTCGTCGAACACGCGCAGCCGCCACAGCTTCTCCGCCATCCGGCCGGCCACCTCGGCGTCGTCGTCGTGGGTGACCCCGAGCAGCACGCACAGGCCGTGCCCGATCCGCCCGACCACGTCGTCGTCGACCGTCACCGTCGCCGCGGTCACCCGTTGCACCACGGCGCGCATGGGGAGATGATGGCCGGGCGCCTTCGTTACCGGACGGTAACAACGCGCCGGTAACGTGCCCCGTCATGTCGGACTCGGCGGACGCCGCTCCGGGCGCGCCGCTGCGTATCGCCTACCTCACGTACCGTGGCCGCCCCCACGTCGGCGGCCAGGGGGTCTACACCCGGCACCTCACCAAGGCGCTGGTCGACCTCGGCCACCACGTCGAGGTCTTCAGCGGCCAGCCGTACCCGGTGGTCGACGCCCGCGTCCCGCTCCACGAGCTGCCAAGCCTCGACACCTTCAACGACCACTATCCCGGTCGCATGCCGGGGTTCTGGGAGATCAAGACCCGGGCCGACCTACTGGAGCTGGCCCAGTACTGCACGGGCACCTTCCCGGAGCCGCTGGCGTTCAGCTACCGGGCGCTACGCGAGCTGACGCCGCGGGTCGGCGAGTTCGACCTCGTGCACGACAACCAGTGCCTCGGGTACGGGATCCTCGCCCTGGAGAAGCACATCCCGACGATCGTCACGTTGCACCACCCGATCACCAAGGACCGTCGCCTGGAGATGGACCACGCCCCCAACTGGCGCAAGCGGTGGTCGGTCGGACGTTGGTACTCGTTCGTCAAGATGCAGGGGCGGGTCGCCTCGCGGCTGCCGCGCATCGTGGTCGTCAGCGAAAACTCGATCCGCGACATCCACGACGACATGGGCGTGCCGATGGATCGCATGCGGCTGGTGCCGGTCGGGGTCGACCCCGAGCTCTTCCGCCCCCGGCCGGACATCGAGCGGCGGCCGGGACGGCTGATCACCACCGCGTCCGCCGACGTTGCGCTGAAGGGGCTGTCGTACCTCCTCGAGGCCGTGGCCAAGCTGCGCACCGAGCGCGACGTCACGCTGACCGTGATCGGCACGCCGAAGGCCGGCAAGACCATGGACCTGATCCGCGCCCTCGGTCTGGAGTCGGCGGTCACGTTCGTCTCAGGCGTGACGGACGAGCACATCGTCGAGCTCTACGCCGAGGCCGAGCTGGCCGTCGTGCCGAGCCTCTACGAGGGGTTCAGCCTCCCGGCGATCGAGGCGATGGCCACCGGAACGGCCCTCGTCGCCACGGACGGCGGCGCACTGCCCGAGGTCACCGGCCGGGACGGCGACACCGTGCTGGCATGCCACGCCGGAGACGCCGGGGCGCTGGCGACCACCATCGCCCGCGGCCTCGACGACGCCGGGCTGCGGACGAGGGTGGGGACGGCCGGCCGGCGCCGGGTGCTCGACCGGTGGACGTGGCGGCGATGCGCCGAGCTCACCGTCGAGCAGTACCGCGAGGTGCTGGCGATGCCGGCCAACGTGGCCAAGTCGCGACGGAACGGGCGCTGATGCTGACGGTGCGCCCCGATCGCTTGGCCGCGCTCGGCCTGCGGCCCGGCGACCTCGTGCTGGACGTCGGCACGGGCTTCGGCCGGCACACGTTCGAGCTGGCCCGCCGCGGCCACCACGTCGTCGCCGTCGACCTGGCCGCCGACGAGGTGCTCGGCACGAAGGCGACGCTGCACGCCATGGCGGAAGCCGGCGAGATCGCCCCCGGCACCGACGTCGGTGTGCTGCGCGGCGACGCCACCCGGCTGCCCTTCGTCGACGGAGCGTTCGACGCCGTGCTGACGTCGGAGGTCCTTGAGCACGTGCCCGATGACGTCGGGGCGCTGGCCGAGATGTCGCGCGTCCTGCGCCCGGGCGGGGTGTTCGCCGCCACGGTGCCCAGCTGGTTGCCGGAGAAGATCAGCTGGATGCTCTCCGACGACTACCACGCGCCCGCCGCCGAGGGTGGCCACGTGCGGATCTACTCGGCGACCGAGCTGAAGGCAAAGCTGCGGGCGGCCGGCTTGGTCGTCTCGGGCAGCCACCACGCCCACGCCCTCCACTCGCCGTACTGGTGGTTGCGCTGCGCCGTCGGCGTGGGCGACGAGCAGCACCCGCTGGTTCGGCGCTACCGCCGGTTCCTGGAGTGGGACATCGTCAACCAGCCCCGGTCGACGGCGGTCGCCGAGCGGGTGCTGTCGCCCGTGCTGGGCAAGAGCCTGGTGCTCTACGCCGTCACGGCGGGACCCGACGCATGACGCCGGACGTACCGGGCGTGCTGAGCGCCGAGGAGATCACCGCGACCGCCGACCACCTGGCGTCGCTGCAGCTGCCGAGCGGCATGATCCCGTGGTTCCCCGGCGGGCACTGCGACCCGTGGAACCACGTCGAGACGGCGATGGCCCTCGACGTCGCCGGCCTGCACGACGCCGCCGAGGACGCCTACGAGTGGCTCGCCGCCACGCAGCGTCCGGACGGCAGCTGGCACAACTACTACCGGTCCGACGGCACGGTCGAGGAGTCCAAGGTCGACTCGAACGTGTGCTCCTACATCGCCACGGGCGTGTGGCACCACTGGCGCTGCACGTGGGACCGCGGGTTCCTGGACCACCTGTGGCCGACGGTCGAGCGGGCGCTGGACTGGGTGCTCACGCTGCGCCGGCCCGACGGCGTGGCGCTGTGGGCGGTCGAGGCCGACGGCAGCCGGCCGTGGGGGTATGCCTTGCTGACGGGCACGTCGAGCATCCACCACGCCCTGCGCTGTGGGGTGGCGCTGGCCGATGTGGTCGGCGAACCGCGACCGGAGTGGTCGGTCGCCGCCGACGTGATGGCCCACGTGATCGCCACCGATCCGGCCGCCTTCGAGCCGAAGCACCGGTGGGCGATGGACTGGTACTACCCCGTGCTCGCCGGCGCGCTGACCGGAGAAGAGGCGAAGGCGCGCCTCGCCGACGGCTGGTCGACGTTCGCCATGGAGGGCCGGGGGATCTGCTGCGTCAGCGACGAGCCGTGGGTGACGGCGTCGGAGACGGCGGAGTGCGCGCTGGCCTTCGCGGCGATCGGCGACCGGGCGACGGCCACGGACCTGCTGGCGTGGACCCGCGCCCACCGGCGCGACGACGGCTCGTACTGGACCGGGCTCGTCTACTCGGACGACCTGAACGACGCACCGACGCGGTTCCCGTTCGAGGAGCACACGTCGTACACGGCGGCGGCCGTGATCCTGGCCGCCGATGCCATCGCCGGCGCGTCACCTGGCTCGGCGCTGTTCATCCCTCGGCCGTTGCTCGATTGAGTTCGTCGCCTCGCTCGCTCCGTTGAACCACCATTCGTCGCCGGATGGGGATCGGCCCCGCGCCAACGCGCGGTAGCGCTGGCGCAGCCGATCGACGGTCGGTGGTGCGCCGCCGTGGTGTGCCCGCGGTGAGCGGTGAGGGGACGCTGTGCCCTCACCGCTCACCGCGCCGGTCGTCAGCGCTGCGACCAGGCGTCGGCGGCGGCGACGGCGACGTCGATCGCCCGGTCGACGGCGGCGGCGACCTCGTCGTGGCGCACGCCCTCGTCCTCCGTGCGCTGGGCGACGATGGCCAGCGCGGCGCCGGCGGCGAAGCCGTAGACGGCGCCCATCTTGAGCAGCGTCCCGGCCTCCATCTCGAAGCTCAGCACGCCGAGGTCGTGGTACTCGTCGATCATCCCCCGCAGCCGCCGCAGCAGGTGCGGGTTGGCCGACGACTCGGATCGCTCCTGGCCCTCGTAGAACGTGTCGGCGGAGGCCACGACGCCGACGTGGCGGGTGACGCCGAGCCGGTCGGCAGCGGTGGCCAGCTCGACGGCGAGGAACGGGTCGGCGGCGGCGGGGAACTGCGGCGGGGCGATGTCGTCGGCGGCACCCTGGTTGGTCAGCGCGCCTGACGGGATGACCACCGAGCCGACGCGCACGTCGTCGCGGATGGAGCCCGACGTGCCGATCCGGATGATCGTGCGGATCCCCGCCTGCACCAGTTCGTTGACGACGATGCTCGCCGAGGGCGCACCCATCCCGCTCGTCGCGCACAGCACCGGCGCGCCGCCCGGCAGGCGGGCGACGAACGAGTCGAGGCCCCGGTGGCGCGACAGCTCGGTCCCGCCGTCCAGCCGGCGCATGGCGATCAGCTCGGACCGGGCCGGGTCCCCGCTGAGCAGGGCGATCGTCGTGCCGGCCGGCAGGTCGTCGGCGCCGAACACCACGTGGTACAGCCGGTCAGCCATCAGGTGGAGCATGTCACCGATGCGAGCGAGCGAGCGCCAGCGAGCGAGCGGCCAGCGACTGCGCAGGCTGCAGGTGGCGTGGCCGGGGAACGCAGTGACGGTAGGACTCGGCGGTTGCCCCACGGACTCCGTATCGTCCCATCTGATGAGCTCCCAGGTCCCGTTGGTCGACTACCTCGTGCTGGACGACCGACCCCACCTCACGGCCCACGAGTGCACCTCGTGCGGCGCCCGCTACTTCGATCGCCGCAACGCCTGCGCGTCGTGCTTCGGCACCGAGTTCCGCCAGGTCGACGTGGCGACGGAGGGGACCGTCAACACGTTCACGATCGTCGCCCTCGCCGCGCCCGGCATCCCGGTGCCGTTCGTGTCGGCCGTCGTCGACTGCGACGGCACGCCGGTGCGCGGCAACATCATCAACGTCGAACCCGACCCCGACCACGTGTCGACCGGCATGAAGGTCCGCCTGGCGACGTACTCGCTCGGCACCGACGACAACGGCGTCGAGGCCGTCGGCTTCGGCTTCGAACCAACGTGACTGCGTTCCCCGGCCACGCCACCTGCAGCCTGCGCAGTTGCTGGCCACTCGCTCGCTGGCGCTCGCTCGCTCGCACCGTTCCACAACTTCACCGACCTGCTGGAGGTAGCCCGAATGGCTGACGACGTCTGGATCCTCGGGATCCACATGACCAAGTTCGGCAAGCACCCCGACAAGGACACCGTGGACCTCGGTGCCGAGGCGGTGATGGCGGCCATCGCCGACGCCGGCGTGTCGATGAAGGACATCGGTGTGATCGGGGCCGGCAACCTGCTCGGCGGGGCCGGCGGGTTCGGTCAGCAGCTGCAGAAGCAGATCGGCCAGACCGGCGTGCCCGTCTACAACGTCGCCAACGCCTGCGCCACCGGCGCCACCGCGTTGCGCACGGCGATCATGGCCGTCAAGGCCGGCGAGGTCGACATGGGGCTCGCCGTCGGGGTGGAGAAGCTGGCCGGCGCCGGGCTGCTCGGTGGCGGCGGCCAGGCCAAGAAGGACGGCAAGGAGTGGGCGCCGAAGGGTCGCTTCGGGGCCGTGGCACCGGTCGACGGCCGCATCGGCACCGACACCATGCCCGGCGTCTTCGCCCAGATCGGCCAGGAGTACGGCCACCGCTACGGCGGCACCAGCTTCGAGCTGTTCGCCAAGATCAGCGAGAAGAACCACGCCCACTCGACGCTCAACCCGCTGGCCGCCTACCAGAAGCGGTTCACGCTCGACGAGATCATGAACGACGTCATGATCGCCTACCCGAACACCCGCCCCATGTGCTCGGCCAACTGCGATGGGGCGGCGGCGGCAGTGGTCGTCAGCGGCGAGAAGCTGAAGACGCTGTCGGGCGAGCAGCAGCGGCGGGCCATCAAGGTGTCGGCGTCCGTCCTCACGACGGACCCGTGGGAGGAGGCCTGCCAGATCCTCCCCAACGTCAACACGCTGACCCGCAACGCGGCGACCAAGGCCTACGAGCAGGCCGGCGTCGGGCCCGACGACCTCGACCTCGTCGAGCTGCACGACTGCTTCGCCACCGCCGAGCTGGTGCACTACGACAACCTCCAGCTGTGCGAGGAGGGCGGCGCCGCCGACTACTTCATGAGCGGCGCCACGTGGCGTGACGGCAAGACGCCCGTCAACGTGTCGGGCGGGCTGCAGTCCAAGGGCCACCCGATCTCGGCCACGGGCATCGCCAACATCTGGGAGGTCTGCCACCACCTGCGCGGCGAGGCCGGGGATCGCCAGATCGAAGGGGCCAACGTCGGCCTGGCCCATGTGATCGGCCTCGGCTCGGCCTGCGGTGTGCACATCCTGGAGAAGTCAGCCGCCTGACCCCACCTCGTTTACGTCCGGATTCTGGTCACCCGCGCGACCAGAATCCGGACGTAAACGGGTGAGCGCGGCCGTTTGCACCGACGTCCAGCCCGTGGCGTCGTCGAGCTCGATGACGTCGAGCGCACCGAGCGTGACCGTCTCGTCCACGCGCCATCGGCACAGCGCCGCCCACGCCGGCTCGGCGAGGTCGGGGTCGACGGTGCGGCCGTGGACCACCGTGACGTGGGGGTGGAACGGCACCCGGGCCCATGCCGGGGTCTCGAGGTCGGCCAGCGCGGCGTGCAGGTCGGCGATGCCGCCGGCCACGTCATCGACGCCCAGGTACACGCCGTAGCTCGGGTTCTCCACCCAGCACGCAGCCTGCGTCAGCGTGATCGTGACGGGTGCCGTGCGACGAGCAAGCTCGGCAACCCGGCCAAGGGCGGCGGCGCGGTCGGCCACCTCGTGCACCAGCGTGAGGTGCGGGTCGATGCGCCCGGCCATCGCCGGGTCCCACCGCCGCCGGACCTCGTCGATCTCGTCCCCCACCGTGCCGCGCACGAACAGCACGACCGCCCTTCTGCGCAAGGAGGTCAGAACCCAGCGTGGTGGGCACCGACGATGAAGACGGCGAGGCGGGCCGTGGTCTCGCCGTGGTTGCGCCAGGCGTGACGGGTGCCGTTCTGGACGACGGTGTCGCCCGGTTTGAGGTGCACCTCGACGCCGTCGTCGAGCTCAAGCCACACCTCGCCCTCGAGCACGACCTCGAAGTCGATGGTCGCCGTGGTGTGCATGCCCGGGGCGTCGGGCTCCATGTGTCCAGCGAGGCCCGGCAATGCGGCCTCGATCTCGGCCATCGCTCCGTCGAGATCAGCGGGCGGCGGCGGACCGCCCGGTTCGCGGTTGTGCGGCGGGATGGCGAAGAAGCCGAACCGGAACCCGCCGATCGGCGGGAAGTACTGCTCGTGCGCGGGCTCCGCCCCGTGGTCGGGGAACGACGGGGGCTCGTCGCCGCCCCACAAGCGGTGGAACTCAGAGCCCGGCGCCAACGCTGGACGGAACCCGTCCACCTCCGTGTCGCTGGCGATGACGGCCTTGCCGTCGGCGTCATGGCCGGTGACGACCCGTCGTACGCGCATCGCCGGACCGTACGCCGCCGACCACGGTGGCGACGACGCGCAGCTGCGGGTCGAGCACCGTCACATCGCCTCGCCCGCCGACGCGCAGCCGCCCGCGATCGGCAAGGCCGAGCACGTCGGCCGGCGTCGATGTCACCGTCGCGATCGCCGCCTCGACCGCGCAGCCGGTCCAGGCGACGAGGTTGCGGACGGCCTCGTCGAGCGTCAACGTGCTACCTGCCAGCACGCCGTCGGGGGTGCGCACGCCGTCGGGTCCCGCCGGCGCGGCCACGGCGTCCGTCACGAGGTTGAGTCGCTGCGGGCCGAGGGCTTGCCACGCCATGCCGACCGCCACCGGATCGACATGGATCCCGTCGGCGATCACGCCGGCGACCACTCGGTCGTCGGCCAGCACCGCGCCGATCGGGCCCGGGTCCCGATGGCCGAACGGGCGCATGGCGTTGAACAGGTGGGTGGCGTACGAGGCGCCGGCGGCCAGCCCGGCGGCGAACTGCTCGGCGCTGGCATCGGTGTGGCCGAGCGACACGACGACACCCCGCTGCACGAGCTCGGCGATGACGTCGAGGGCGCCGGGCAGTTCGGGCGCCAGCGTGACGAGAGCGACGCCGGACGACCGTGACCAGTCGGCGACCAGCGCCGCCGACGGCGGCTCGAGCAGCGCCTCGGGGTGGGCACCACGACGGATCGGGGCCAGCATCGGACCTTCCACGTGCAGACCGAGCGCCACGGCCGACCCGGCTCGTTCGCCGTCTCGCCGGCGCCACGCCTCGAGCGCGGCCGTCCGCAGGTCCCGCGGGCACGTGACGATGGTCGGCAGGAACGCCGTTACGCCGTGCTGCGGCAGCTGCGCCGCCAAGTCGTCGATCCGGTCCGGCCGGGCCGTGAGGTCGATCCCGTGGGCCCCGTTGATCTGGACGTCGATGAACCCCGGAGCGATCCAGCCGCCGTGCGCATCGATCGACGGAAGGTCGACGGCGCCCGCTCCGATGTTCGTGATCCGCCCACCGTCGATCACCACGTGGCCGTCCTCCAGGACGCCGTCCGGCGTGATGACCGCTCCGTTGGTCACGGCGATGGTCGGCTGGCCCATGCCTACGTTGTATCCGTACCCTGGCGTTCGTGACGACGACGGCGCCGACATTCACGGCCATCCCCGACGTCGACCTCGCCCGGTGGGCGGGCACCGACGCCGACCGCGCCACCCTTGCCGCCGAGACCACGGCGATCTGCCACGAGCTCGGCTTCTTCCACGTGGTCGGCCACGGCGTGCCCGACTCGTTCCGCGCCGACTGGGACGACGCGCTGCGGGCGTTCTTCGACCTACCGGAAGACGTCAAGGCGAGCATCGACAAGATCGAGTCACCGCACTTCCGGGGCTGGGAGCGGGTCGGGGCCGAGCTGACCGACCACCGCACGGACTACCGCGAGCAGCTCGACGTGGCCACCGAGAACCCCCCGTACGGGCCCGACGTCGAGCCGGCCTACCTCCGACTCGACGGTCCGAACCAGTGGCTCCCCGAGTCGCTGCTGCCCGGGTTCCGCCGGCTCGTCAACGAGTTCCAGTCGCGCATGGGGGAGGTCGCCGACCGGTTGGGCGAGGTCCTTTCCCTCGGCCTCGGCCTGTCCCCGACCCATCTGGGCGACGTGTTCGGCGACCGCCGCCACTCCAAGGCCAAGCTGATCCGCTACCCGCCGTCGCCGCCGCGTGAAGCCGGCGTCAACGCCCACCACGACACCGGGTTCCTGACCGTGCTCGCCCAGCACGGGGTCGGAGGGCTGCAGGCCCTCGGTCCCGACGGCAGCTGGATCGACATCCACGCCCGCGACGATGCCTTCGTCGTCAACCTCGGCGAGATCCTGCAGGCGATGACCGGCAACTACCTGGTCGCCACGACCCACCGGGTCATCGCCGCCGAGGCGCGCTACTCGTCGGCCCACTTCCACGGGCCCGACCTGCGCACGCCGCTGCGTCCCCTGCCGCTGGCCCCGGAGTTCGCCGCCGCCGTCGCCGCCAGCCCACGCCATGCCGGCGCCGGGTTCATGGCCAGCCGGGACGAGCTGGTGGCCGGACGCCGGGGCACCTCCGGGCAAGCCGCCGACACGTACGGCGCCCAGCTGTGGAAGCACTACCAGCGCAGCTACCCCGACAACATGGCTCGCCACCACCCCGACGTGCGCGGTTGACGCACCACCTCGTGGACCGGCGGACCGAACGCCAGGCAGGGCAGTTCCCGAGCGTTCGTGCCGCAGTGAGCGTGGATGGTGAGGCCGAGCGAAGCGAGGCACGGCGAGCGAGCGAGCCATCGTGAGAGGCACGGAGTTCTTGCTCCGGTCGCTCGTCGCCGACGGGGTGGATCACGTGTTCATGGTCCCCGGCGGCCTGATCGACCCGTTCTACCCGGCGCTGCAGGCCGTCCCGGAGCTGACCCCGATCGTTGCCGCCCAGGAAGGCGGCGCGGCGTACGCCGCCGACGGGTACGCCAGGGCGTCGGGCGGGATGGGCGCCTGCCTCGTGATCGGTGGACCCGGCCTGACCAACGCCGTCACCGCCGTGTCGACGGCGCTGACCGACGGCGTCCCGATGCTCGTCATCGCAGGACGTGCAGGACCGCATCGTCGCCGACGTCGGGGTCAAGGGCCTGGTCGAGGTGGTGGCGCTGTGTGGCGTCTACGCCCTCGTCGCCATGGTCACTTCCGCCTTCGCCGTGCCCGTCACAGAGGCCGGCCGGCACTGACCAGCCAAGCTGCCGCGTGCCGTGCTGTATACTCGTGCTGTATGTCACAGCGGACACAGATCTATCTCACCGCCGAGCAGCGGGCGCGTGTGGACGCGATGGCTGACCGCCTCGACATCACCATGGCCGAGGTGGTCCGGCGAGCCGTCGACGCGTACGTCGAGGATGACGAGGACTTCCTCGACGCCACGTTCGGTGCCGCTCGAGGCATCCGAGCGAGGGTTCCGAGTCGCGACGAGTGGGACCGTGGCTGAGCTGCTCGTCGACAGCGACGTCTGCATCGACCACCTCGAAGGCGGGCGACGGCTTCCGCGTCGGACTCGACTCAGCTACTCCGTTGTCACGCGTGCCGAGCTGCTGGCGGGCGGGCAACAGGACGAAGCAGCAGTCCGGCGCCTGCTCGGCTCGATGGACGAGCTGATCGTCGACCGTCAGATCGCCGAACGCGCCAGCGAACTGCGTCGTCGTGGCCTGCGGATGCCTGATGCGCTGATCGGAGCGACGGCGCTCGTCCACGGCGTCACCCTGCTGACCCGCAACGCTGCCGACTTCCGCAAGGTGCCCACGCTGCGCGTGCGGTCACGCTGAATCGTCGTCCCGCCGCCCTCGCAACAGGCGGTAGGTGAGGCGGAGGGCGACGGCGAGCAGGAGGACGGCGAACAGCACGTTCGACAGGTCGTCGTCCATGCGGTCGGACAGCACGGCGCCGAGGGCGGCGGTGACGATGCCGGCCCCGCCGACGACGGCGGCCACGCCCAGGTCGGCGTTGGCCGACTTGCGGTTGCGCCACGTGCCCATCAACGCCGTCGGGATGATCATCGCCGCCGACGTGCCCTTGGCGATCGTCGGGTCGATGCCGAGCAGCAGGATCATCGCCGGAACGACGATGATCCCCCCGCCCACGCCGAGCAGCCCGGCCAGGATCCCCGCGGCCAGCCCGACGACGACCAGCTCGACCACGCCCAGCACCGTGAGCGCGCCGCGGCCGTCGGCGTCGACGTCGATGAACAGACGGACGGCCGACACCAGCGTCAACCCGATGAACAGCACGGTGATCGTGCGGACGGGCAGCACGACGAGCAGCCGCGTGCCGATCACCGCCCCGCCGACGGCGCCGACGGTCAGCCACGCGGCGACCGGCCAGTCGACGTTGTCGTGGGCGATGTACGTGATGACGGACGCCACCGAGATCGGCAGGACGGCGGCCAGTGACGTGCCGTGGGCCAACCGCTGCGACATGCCGATGGCGAGCACGAGGCCCGGCACGATGAGGATCCCGCCGCCGACGCCGAACAGCCCAGCCAAGAAGCCGGCCAGGATCCCGACGACGGCGATGCTCCAGGTGGAGCCGCGCTCGGTCCGGCGGGCCGCCGTGACGGTCGGCTCCGTCATCGGCGGTGGTGGCGCAGCACCCAGATCGGCAAGGGGGCGCCGCCGTCGTTGCTGGCCACGACCTCCCATCCGGCCGCCTCGTAGTAGCCGACGTTTCCCGGGTTGGTCGTCTCGAGGTGGGCGACGCCGGCGCCGACGCCCGCCAGGCCGGCCCGCATCAGCGCCTGCCCGAGCCCTCGCCCCCGGTGCTCGGGATGGGTGGCGAGGACCCCGAGGTACCAGTGCTGCGCGACGTCGGGGAGCAGCTCGGCCATGGCTGCCTCGTAGGCGGCGATGCGGTCCAGCTCGGCCGGCCCGATGATGGCCGGGAACGCCGCGCCACCCACTGCCGAGGGCGCCGGCGGCGACCACATCGCAGCGGCGTGGGCCGGCCCGTGCACCCACACGCTTGCGTGGCCGACACGGCGGTCGAACAGCGCGCCGAAGAAGGCCGTGGCCTGGGCGGCGTAGCGGTCGTCGGCGGGGAAGAAGTACCGCAGGGCCGGGTCGCGCTCGAAGGCCGCGACGACGGTGTCGACCACGGCGTCGCGATCTTCGACCGTGGCGACCCGGATGGCGTCCTCCATCCGGCGCACGGTACGCGCCGCACGCCCTGGTCAGGTTTCTGGGTGGACGTCCAGCCAGGAACCTGACCATGAGACGGGAGACGGTCTACGCTCCCCGCCGGGATCTACTGGGGACGGGCGCTCAATGGGAATGCGGGCGAGAGGCGTCGTGCTGCTGTCAGCACTGGCACTGGTCGCCTGTGGCGACGACGAATCAGGGTCGGGGACGACGGCCACCGCAGCCGGAACGGGCCCCGTTGCAACCACGCCGGCCAACGCCGATGAACCCGATGAGTCCGCCGCGCCAGCGGCCACCGTGCCGGCTCCGACCGATCCTCCGATCTCTTCGTCGCCCGCGACGGCGCCGCCGAGCACCGATGCGAGCACCTGCAACGTGACGATCACCGGTGCCGTGTCGGCGGAGTGGACGTCGGACGCCAGCGGGCCATCGGCCTTCGTGTACGGCGGCTGGCTCGCCAACCCGAGCACGGAGGACGCCGGCGCCTTCGGCCTGAACTGCTTCGACAGCGACTTCAACATTGTCGGATTCTTCGCCGCGCCGGACACCACGGTCCCGATGGAGCCAGCGACGTTCCAGTTGGGTCCCGACGGTGGGGAGACGCCGATGGCCGCCGATGTCGCCTTGGCCACCGACGATGGTCTGTGGGAGACGACGAGCGGCACGCTGCAGATCCTGGAGTTCGATGCTGCGCACATCCGGGGCACGTTCTCCCTGGCGATCCGTGACAGCTTCGACGAGTCCCGCACCGCCGAGGTGTCTGGGGCGTTCGCCCACTCCAGGTGATCGGCGGCGCGGCTGCGGTCAGCCGGCCGGATCGGTCGGTGGCGTCTCGACGACGTCGGTGGTCAGCTCGACCGGCCCGTCCTGGCCGGCCGGCGTGAAGGTGATCGTCGCCGGGATCGGCTCGCCACCGCCACCCTTGTCGTCGACGTAGAAGATCACGGCCAGGTCGTCGGTCCGGCGACCGTCGACGACCTTGCGACCGACGCCGATGGAGTGGGCTCCGTGGCGGGCCCGCAGGTCGGCGCCGCAGGCCCGCACGAGCTCACGCATCCACTCGTACTCCGGCCGATCGTCCACGCCTACAGCTTGATGCCCAGGATCTCCGCGGCGGAACGTCCCTCGGCGGACTTGGTCAGGCGGCGGACCGGCTCCAGGTTCTTGGCGACCTTGTCGCCGCCGCGCCGCCCCAGTTCCCGGGCCAGGGCGTCGAGGCGCTTCAGGTCGGCCGCCGTGAAGACCCGCTCCAGAACATCCGTCGTGGTGGTCGCGCCGGCGACCAGCGGGCGCAGCGCGGCGACCGTCGCCCGACGGACGTCGCCGTCCTTGAGCAGCATCCTGGCGATGTCGGCACGGTTGGCGTCGACGAACGACGCCACCACCCGGCCCCGCTGCGACGTCGCCAGCCGCACCTGGAGGTCACGGGAGATGCCGGCGTGGAAGCGGCCAACGGACGCCTGCGTCCAGGCTCGCGTCGTCACCGGCAGCGGGGTGCCGATCGGGGCGCTGACGAACGGCGCCGCGGCGGCGAGGCCGCGCAGCCGCGCCTCGGTGTCCGCTTCGACCTCCCCCTCGGTCTCCGTCTCGAACAGGGAGTCGAGGAAGGCGGCGAACAGGCCGGCGCAGATCGTGGTCAGGTTGAGCGCCGAGAAGACGTTCTGGATCTTGCACGCCACCCCGTTGACGCCGCTGCCACCCCAGTGCAGGCCGACCGCCGGCTTGGTGCTCCCCGACGCCGGCTCCTGGGCGAACACGATCGAGCCGGAGTCACCGCCGGCCGACCAGTCGTCGCTCGGATCGGCCGGCACGATGCGCAGCTGGTCGTCGAACGAGAACCCCTCCGTCGACGTGGTCTCCAGGTCGACGTCGGTGATCTCGCCGAACGTGTGGTGGGTCGTCTGGCCGAACTTCTCGACCAGCATGTCGAGCGCCGGGGTGGCGACGGCATAGACGCCGGGGCCGATCTCGAGCACCCGGTCGTCCACGTTGTCGGCATCGTCGACGTCGGAGATGGCGCAGTCGACGAGGTTCGTCGCGTTCAACGTGCGGGCGACCGAGCGCTTGACGTCGCCGATCTTGTCGGCTGGCAGTGACCCGCCGTCGGCGGTGCCCTGTTGCAGCGTGTCGGCGCCGAGGGTGTTGAGCAGCACGTGGTTGTTGGAGAGTGCCACGATCGTGTCGTCGGTCGTGTCCCAGACCCACCCGCCGAGCGTGCCGGTGGATCCGTTGATGCCGAAGCTGACCCCGCCGGGCACCGGCCTGATCCGGGTCTCCGGGTCCTGTTCGGGGGCCGGGCGCGGCGTCTCGATGACGTCGGTCGTCAGCCGCACCTCCTTGGCTTCCTTGCGCGACTGGAAGCTGACGCTCTCCGGGACGGGTTCGGCCGAGAGCCGGGCCAGCGGCTGCTTGCGGTCGACGTAGACCAGCAGCGCGAGCGCACCGGTGCGCTTGCCCTTCACCTCCTTGCGTCCGATCCCGATCGAGTGGGCGCCGAGGCGCGCCACCCAATCGGTCGTGACGTGTGTGGCCTTGTACTCGCGGAGAAGCGCGTAGTCACGGTTTCCCGCGACGCTGCGCAGCCGATTGGCCATGCTGGACCCCTCCCTCTGGGATTCCTTGCTCGCGCTGTCGACGGTACCCCTGCCGCTCGGAGCCGGCCAGCGAAAATCTCGACGCCCCCAACGAGGCGGTCGCGCCTACATCGAGTCGGCCGGGAGGCCGAGGGCGACCCGGCCGGCGTGGACGAGCGTCTGCTCGGGCGTGAAGGGGTGGAACTTGGCGCCGCGCACGTCGCGGTAGCAGCGTTCGATCGGCGACGTGCGGAAGAACGCCGCACCGCCGGCGACGTCCATCGCCAGGTCGCAGACCTCGACGCCACCGAGTGCCACCTCGCGCTTGGCGGCCATCACGTCGACGACGTTCGCCAGCGACGGCGTCACGTCGTCGCCGACCGCCCGCAGTGCACCGTCGAGCGCCCACGACATCACCCGCAGTCGGTTGTCCATGGCCCCGATCTGGCGCTGGATCGAGGGATCCTCGGCTCGCGGCGTGCCGGCCACCGCGGTCACCGCGGCGTCGCGTGCGGCCTCGGCCACGCCGAGGTAGACGGCGGAGATGACGGGCATGGCGATGCTGACGATCACCTGCAGCGGCGGGTCGACGACGCCGTACGGGCGGCGGGCAAGCACCCGCTCCTCGGGCACGAACACGTCGGTGATGTCGACGTCGTGGCTGCCCGTGCCGCGCATGCCAAGGGTGTCCCAGTTGTCGAGCACGGTGACGCCCTCCGAGCGCACGGGGACTGCCATGTTGAGCACCGTCGGCGTCCCGTTGTCGTCGAGCACGAACATGGTGGAGAACACGTCGCCGACCGGGACCTGGCTGGCGAACACCTTGCGCCCCGTGACCCGGTAGCCGCCCTCTGCTGGCACGGCCCGCCCGCGCGGGTTGGTGAAGTCGGCGCCGCCAGTCGACACGAGCACGATGTTCTCGGCAGCCACACGGCGCAGGGTCGCCTCGGCGCCGGGCAGGCCCCGCCGGTGCCGCCACACGGTGAACAGCGTGACGTGCTGGTGCATCGACGATGCCAGCGCGGTCGAGCCGCAGTGCTTGGCCAGCTCGCGCTGGGCCATCGCCACCTCGCGCACGGAGGCGCCGCGCCCGCCGAGCTCCTCCGGGACGGCGATCGCCAGGAAGCCCGACGATCGCAGGACCTCGAAGGCCTCGGTCACGAACGTGCCGTCGCGGTCGTGGGCGGCGGCGAAGGGTTCGATGGACGCGCCGAGCTCGGCGGCCCACTGGATCAGCTCGGCCTCCCGGTCGGTGGCGTCGGTCGTCGGTCTGGTCATGGTGCCCGCAGTCATGCCTGCCATCGTCGGCGTCGCGCCTGACCGCGCCTAGTGCAACAAGTGGACCGCCGGCACGCCCAGAACGCGCGACGATGGCGCGGTGCGCCCCTACGGCCAGTACTGCCCGATCGCCGTCGGCAGCGAGATCATCGCCGAGCGCTGGACACCGATGATCATGCGCGAGCTGGTGCTGGGCAGCACCCGCTTCAACGAGATCGAGCGCGGTCTCCCCGGCATCTCCCGGACGCTGCTGGCCAAGCGCCTGAAGCAGCTCGAGCAGCGCGGCGTCATCGAGCTGGTGCCGGCGCCGTCAGGACGGGGGAACGAGTACCACCTGACCGATGCCGGGAGGGACCTCGAGCCCGTGATCATGGCGCTCGGCGAGTGGACGGTGCGTTGGCTGTTCGCCGAGCCCGACGAGCGAGAGGTCGACCCGATCACCCTGACGTGGTGGATGCATCGGCGCGTCGACCCCGCTGCGGTGCCGGCCGGGCGCGTCGTCGTGCAGTTCGACTACCGCGACACCCGCCGCACGCTGCTGTGGCTGATGTTCGAGAGTGGCCAACCGTCGGTGTGCACGAGCCACCCCGGCTTCGAACCCGACGTCTTCGTCACCACGGACACGTTGTCGTTGTCGCGCGTCTTCTCCGGGATCGACGAGCTGGCCGACGCCCGGGCGCTGGGCAAGGTGCGCATCGAGGGACCACGGGCGCTGACCTCCCAGTTCCCGCGCTGGTTCCTGTGGAGCCCGTTCCGCCCCGCCGTACGGTCGCGCCTCGCCGCCGCCGACTCCGCCTGACCGCCCGCAGTCAGCGGGGGTGCTCCTCCACGGCGTCGAACGGCCACGCCGTGGCCAACCACTCCGACACCGCGGCGGCCAGCGGGGCGTCGAGCGCGGCGCGATCGGCGCGCACCCACGAACGCGCCCGGACGTCGTACCCGGCGAGCTCCGACGGGTAGATGTACACGCACCCGATCACCTCGTCGGTGCCGCTCTCCAGCACGGTGTAGGTGAACCCCCGGCGCGCCGCGAAGTCGTCGGCGTGGCGGCGCAGGTCGTCCCGGTTCTGCTGGAGTGTCATCCCCTGCGCCGGCGGCCAGTCACGCTGGAACCCTGGCGTGGCGCGGATGTGCTCGATGCTGGACATCCACGCGGCGTGATCGGCCTCGTTGTGCTGCGGGCCGAGCGGCTCCAGCCGGAAGCCGTCGGCCGCCAGTCCCTGCGGCACCTCGAAGTCGTCGCGGATCATCGAACCACCCTGCCAGGGCATGATGTCGAGGTGCGGATCACGATCGACGCCCGCGAGCTGCCCGGCCGGCGCTTCGTGTCGCAGGGCGTGCCGCTCGGCAACGTGCACGTCGGCGTGCAGGTCGGCAAGGAGCCAGCGGGACTGACGCGGGGCGACGCGCCGTCGGCGCACTGGGACATCGACGTGGGCGCGGTGATCGGCGACGACGGCGCCGTTGACCTGCGCGGGCCCGCCGTCCACGGCAAGCGCGGCGAGCGGTTCCTGTACCTCACGTGGGGTGAGGTCGGCGAGGACGGATCGTTCTCGATGTTCCGGCGGGCCAAGCTGATGGCCGCCGACATCGAGCCGGAGCTGCTCGCCGCGGCCGCCGCCGAGGACGGCACGCTGGTGGCGACGATCGGCCTCACGGACGAGAGCGGTTGCCCACGATGTGCCCGGGTCCGGGCGCCGGCGATCAGCTGGCGGGCCGGCTGACGTCGCCGTCGTCCGGTCGGCGGGCGAGGTAGACGAGGAATCGCTCGTCGCCCGTTGGCGGACCGCCGTGGTAGCCGCCGACGACCTGCACGTCCTCGAACCCCACCGACCCGAGCGCGTCGACGATCTCCTCCGGTCGCCAGAGGTTGCCGACGAGCCGGTGCGTCTCGTGGCCCACCAGCTCGCCGTCCCGCCACTGCCAGGCCTCCAGCTCGCGCACCGCCGAGCGCGCCGCGCGATCGAGCTCCACGAGGCGGTGGCCGAGCGCGTACTCGAACCCGTCCGGGCCGAGGCGGCGCTGCGCGGGCCCGGGCGGTGTCGCCGCCGTCGACGGCGAGACCCGCCAGCGGCTGACGTCGCCGTCGTCCACCTCGTAGTCGAGGGCCAGCCGCCCGCCCGGCGCGAGGTGGGCGAGCATCCGCCGCAGCCCCTCGACGTCCTGGCGGCGCGTCCCGCCGAGCCCGAACCCACCGCACATCACGATGGCTCCATACCGCCGAGCGAGCTCGAGGCGGTGGACCGGCTGCACGTGCAGGCCCGGGTCGTACCCCGCGGCGTGCGCCGCGTCGCGGCAGGCGGCGATCATGTCGGCGGACGCGTCGACGCCGTCGACGTCGAGCCCGGCGGTCACCCACGGTACGAGCAGCCGACCGGTCCCGCACGCCACGTCGAGCGCCGGCTGGCCGTCAGCCACGAGCGGGCGGAAGTACTCGATCTCCGGCCCGCCGACGTTGAAGTTCGCCCACCACCTGGCGATCAGCCCGTGGTGCCACGTCACGACCTCCCCGTCCAGGATCCCGTCCCCCACGACCATCGAGCGCACCGTAGGTCGGCGCCGGCCCACGATCACGCCGGATAGGTGGCGACCTCGGTCGCCTTCACCGTCGCCCAGATCGCATCACCCGGTCGCAGCCCGAGCGACTCGAGGGCCGCCGGTGTGATCTCGGCGACCAGCGGGACGGACCCGGCCAAGCGGACGCGCACCCGGTCGGACTGGCGATCGACATCGGCGACGGTGACCGCCCACACGTTGCGCGGGCTGCCGTCGGGTGGCGTGCGATAGAGCGCCACGGCGTGGGGCTGGACGGCGGCGAACGTCGGCCCGTCGACGGGCGCCGGGGTCACGACGCGGCCGCCAGAGGCCGTGGTGACGACGTCGCCGGCGCCGTGGCCCGTGAACAGGTTGATGCCGATCAGCTCGGCGATGTAGGTCGATCGCGGTCGGGCGCTGACGTCGGCAAGGGACCCGGTCTGGACGACCCGGCCGTGCTCGACGATGACGACCCGATCGGCGAGGGCGTAGGCGTCGACCGGGTCGTGGGTGACGAGCAGCCGCACCCCGCCGAACGTGCTGAGGTGCCGTCGCAGGTCCCGCCGCACCGTGCCGCGGGCGCCGGCATCGAGCGCGGCCAACGGCTCGTCGAGCAGCAGCAGGCGAGGATCGCCGGCCAGGGCGCGGGCCAGGGCGACGCGCTGTGCCTGCCCACCCGACAAGGCCCGCGGTCGGTGCCCGGCTCGGTCGCCGAGCCCGACGCGTTCGAGCCACGCCGCCGCTCGCGCTCGCGCCTCGGCCCGTGCCACCCCGCGGGCGCGCAGCCCGAAGGCCACGTTCTCCAGCGCCGAGAGGTTCGGGAACAGCAGGTAGTCCTGGAACACGACGGCGACCGGGCGCCGTTCGGGTTCGACGAACACGCGCCGCGCCGGTTCGTCCAGCGCTTCGCCGTCCAGGGTCACCACTCCCTCGTCGATCGGCGCCAGGCCACACAGGCAGCGGAACAGGGTGGTCTTCCCGGCGCCGTTGGGGCCGAGGATGGCGACGGTCTCGCCGGTGCCGGCACCGAGCTCGACGTCGAGGTGCAGCGTCCCGATGGTGTGGACGATGCGGGCGTACAGCGTCATGGGCAGCGGCGCGACCGCTGCCCCGCCGCCGCCGAGGTACCGGTCACGCAGCGCGACGAGGACACCGAAGGAGACGGCGATCAGCACGAGGCTGAGCACGATCGCCTGCGCCGGGTCGATCTCGTTGGCGAGGTAGATGGCCAGTGGCATGGTCTGGGTGCGGCCGGGGAAGTTGCCGGCGAACGTGATGGTGGCACCGAACTCGCCGAGGGCCCGCGCCCAGGCCAGCACGGCGCCGGCGATGAGGCCCGGCCGGATGGCAGGCAGCGTCACCCGCCGGAAGACGTACCACCGGGACGCGCCGAGCGTTCGCGCGGCGTCCTCGAACCGCGTGTCCTGCTGGCGGAACGCAGCCTCGACCGTGAGGACGAGGAACGGCATGGCCACGAAGGTCTGGGCGACGATCACACCAGCCGTCGAGAACGGCAGCGTGAACCCGAACCACTGGTCGAGGTACTGGCCGACGAGGCCCCGCCGCCCGAGCGCGTAGAACAGGGCCACGCCGCCGACGACGGGCGGCAGGACCATCGAGAGCGTGCACAGCGCCCGGGCGATGCCGCGGCCCGGGAACGGCACGCGAGCGAGCAGCCACGCCAACGGGACACCGAAGACGAGGGCGGCCAGCGTCGCCCACAGCGAGCACCACAGCGACAACCTCAGGGCGGTCAGGGCGTCGTCGGAGAACAGGATCGACCAGGCGTCGCCCCACGGCGCCCGCCAGAGCAGGCCGATGAACGGGAGGGCGAAGAAGACGACGGCCAGGCCGCCGAGGACGAGCACCGTGACCGGCACCGGGAGGCGCGTGGGCCCAGCGCGCCGAGGGCGGGAGGGTGGCGCCGGCAACGGAGCGGCTGGCGCCGGCGCCGTCACGGTGCGCCGAAGCCGTACTTGCCGAGGATCGCTCGTCCATCCTCGCTGGTGACGAAGTCGATGAACGCCTGCCCGACGTCGAGGTTGCCTGACTCGGCGACGGTGGCGATCGGGTACTCGGCGACGACGTTGATGTCGTCGGGGATCTCGACCATCGAGGCCTCGTCGCCTGCGGCGATCACGTCGGTGACGTACACGATGCCGGCATCGGCTTCCCCGGACGTGACCTTGGTGACCACGCCGCGCACGTTCTGCTCCAGGCTGGCGGGCTCGACCGTGACGCCGGCGGCGGCGAAGATCTCCCCGGCGTAGCGGCCGCACGGCACCTCGGCGGCGCAGATGACGGTGGTGATGTCAGGGTCCTGCAGGTCGGCGACGCCGGTGATCCCGAGTGGGTTGTCGGGGGCGACGATGATCGTCAGCAGGTTGGTGGCGAAGGTCTCCGGCTCGGTGCCCTCCAGACCGGCCTCGACGAGCTTGTCCATGTTGGTCGTGTCGGCCGACGCGAAGACGTCGGCCGGCGCGCCCTCGGTGATCTGGGTGACCAGCGCCGATGATGCGTCGAAGCTGAAGTTGGCGGTGGCGTCCGGGTTGGCCGCCGTGAACGCCGTGCCGATCTCCGTGAAGGCGTCGGTCAGCGACGCCGCCGGCGAAGACGGTGATCGCGCCGGCCTCGCCGTCGTCACCGCCGCACGAGACGGCGACCAGCGCCACGCCCGCCAGCACGGCTCGGAGCCCTCGTGGTCGTGACATCGGACCGACACTAGTCAGCACTTGATGTTCTTGAAGAAAACTTCTGACTAGTGTGCGTCGACGTGGCCGAACCGCTGTCGCTGGCCGAGTCGGTCAGCCTGACCCTCATCGCCCAGGGCGTGTCACACGGGTGGGCCCTCGGCACGGCGTTGGCCCCCGACGGCGAGGTGGGTCGGATCTGGTCGCTCAGCCGACCGCTCACCTACCGCGCCGTCGACGGCTTGGTCGACAAGGGGCTGGTCACGAGGCGCGGGCGGGCCGCCGGTCGCGGTCGAGATCGCACGCTGCTGGCCGCCACACCGGCCGGGCGGCGGCGCGCCAACCGCTGGCTTGACGCGCCCGTCGAGCACCTGCGCGACGTGCGCACCGAGCTGCTCGTGAAATTGGCCCTGCGCCAGCGGGCCGGACTCGACAGTGCGGCGCTGCTCGAAGCGCAGCAGCTGGCGTTCGCCGCGGCGATCGACGCCCTCACCGCTCGCCACCCCGATGCCGACGTCGTCGACCTGTGGCGGCGCGAGAGCGCCCGCTCGGTGCAGCGCTTCCTCGCCTTGGCGGGCCCGGCGGCGGCCGCCGCTTCCGATCTCGACCGCCCGACCACCATGAACGGAGCCCAGATGCAGCTCAGCGCCCGCAACCAGCTGAAGGCCAAGGTCGACACGGTCAACCACGGCGAGGTGATGTCGACGGTGCGCGTCGCCCTCCCCGACGGCCAGCAGATCACCGCGGCGATCACCAAGGACGCCGCCGAGGAGCTCGGCTTCGCGCCCGGTGACGACGTGGTGGTCGTCATCAAGTCGACCGAGGTGATGCTGGCGAAAGGCTGACCGGTCCGTTCATACCTGTTCGCCGTGCCGGCGAGATGGGTACGAGACCCGGACACGCACGGAAGGAGGCCGTAATGGCCGAGATGAGTGCCAAGAAGCGCCAGGACCTGCCGACCAAGGACTTCGGCCTCCCGGAGAAGGCCCGGACCAAGGCGGCCAAGAAGGAGTCGGGCAACTACCCGATGCCCGACGAGGCGCACGCCCGCAACGCCAAGTCGCGTGCGGCCCAGCAGCAGCACGCCGGCAACCTGACCAAGAAGGAGCGGGAGCGGATCGACCGCAAGGCCGACAAGATCCTCGACTGAGCCTCGGCGCGGTGAGCGGTGAGGGGACATGGTCCCCTCACCGCTCACCGCAAGGGCGGGATCGGGCGGTACGGTCGCCGGGCGTGGCGCGGACGCTGACCTCATCGGGCACCGACGTCGACGTCCTGGTGATCGGGGCCGGGATCTCGGGGATCGACGCCGCCTACCACCTGCAGACCCACTGCCCCGACCGCACGTTCGCCGTCCTCGAGGCGCGGCCCGACCTGGGCGGCACGTGGGACCTGTTCCGCTACCCCGGGGTGCGCTCGGACAGCGACATGCACACACTCGGCTTCGGCTTCAAGCCGTGGACCGACGCCAAGGCGATCGCCGATGGGCCGTCGATCCTCGCCTACCTGCGCCAGACCGTCGCCGAGTTCGGTCTCGACCGGTACCTCCGCTTCCACCACGCCGCCACCGGCGCGTCCTGGTCGAGCGACACCGAGCGGTGGACCGTGGAGGTCGACCGGCGTGACACCGGCGAGACCCAGGCGTTCACGTGTCGGCACTTGTTCATGTGCTCGGGCTACTACAGCTACCGCCAGGGCTACACGCCGCCGTTCCCGGGGATCGATCGGTTCTCCGGTCGTGTGGTCCACCCGCAGGAATGGCCCGAGGACCTGGACGTGACCGGCACGCGCATCGTCGTCATCGGGTCCGGGGCAACTGCGGTGACACTCGTGCCCGCACTGGCCGACCAGGGCGCTGCCCACGTCGCCATGCTCCAGCGCTCGCCGACGTGGATCGTGTCGCGACCCGACCGCGACGTCGTCGCCAACGGGCTGCGGCGCGTCCTTCCCGAACGCCTCGCCTATCGCGTGACGCGGCGCAAGAACGTCGCCCTGCAGCGGATGCTGTACCGCAAGACCCGAACCTCCCCGGCCAAGGTCCGTTCCCAACTGCTCGACCTGACGCGCAAGGCGCTGGGGCCCGACTACGACGTCGACACCCATTTCACGCCGACCTACGACCCGTGGGATCAGCGGCTGTGCCTGGTCCCCAACGGCGATCTGTTCACGGCCATCACGTCCGGTCGGGCGTCCGTCGTCACCGACCGCATCGACACGTTCACCGAGCACGGCATCAGGCTGGCGTCGGGCGCCGAACTGGAGGCCGACATCGTCGTGACCGCCACCGGCCTGCAGCTCGTCACGCTCGGCGAGATGGACTTCACCGTCGATGACACACCGGTCGACTTCGCCTCGACGTTCACCTACAAGGGCCTGGCCTACTCGGACCTCCCGAACCTGTGGTCGTCGTTCGGCTACATCGCCGCCTCCTGGACGCTGCGCGCCGACCAGACCTGCCAGTACGTGTGTCGGGTGTTGAACCACCTCGCCGCCACCGGCGCGACGGTCGCGACACCACGCTTGCGGCCGTCCGACCGCGACATGCCGCGCCGCCCGTACATCGACGACTTCTCGTCCGGGTACGTCCGGCGGGCTGTCCCGCTGCTCCCGAAGCAGGGGGACCGGGAACCGTGGCTGCACCCGCAGGACCTGACCACCGATCGGCGGATGCTCAACAAGCCGGTCGACGACGGCGTGATGCAGTTCACCGGATCGACGCAGGCCGCGCCGGGGCGCCCGTCGCGGCGCTTCGACCGGCTGCGCGCCGTCGCCGGCCGCTGATCGGCCCATGGTCGCGGCGCCGTTGACCGAGTCCCAGCGCTCGATCGAGGAGTCAGGCGCCGTCGCCGCGACCTGCCCGAAGCACATGGTCTACGGGCCGTGCGGCGGCGTGCGCATCGACGGGCGCTGCGAGGTCGACGATCGAGACTGCCCGTTCGTCGGCCGGCCGGTCGTCGCCTGGTCGGGTCCGGTACCGGCGCCGGCGACGACGACCTTCGCCAAGGCCGTCGGCCGCCGTGACGACCAGTCACCGATCATCGTCACCGACCTGCGCGTGCGACCCTTCGACCGGGCGTCGGTCGCGGCCATCGCCGCTCGCCTCGCCCCGACGGCCGACGCGCTGCTGATCGGCGAGCACCACGTGCGGCCGGACTTCCCACCCACGGTGATGGCCGAACTGGTTGGTGCGGCGGGGGCCCGCCCGTGGGTCACGCTGACGTGTCGCGATCGCAACCGCGTGGTGCTCGAGAGCGAGCTGGCCGGGCTGGCCGAGCAACGGGTCGCCGGCGTGCACTGCGTCACCGGCGACAGTCGGGCCCGCTCGGTGCGCACCGACGCCACCCAGGTCTTCGACCTCGACGGCACCCGGCTGGCCGGGCTGGCCCGCGAGGCCGGGCTGTGCCCCTCCGTGTCCGCCACGCCCGTCGCCCCGCCAACGGAGCTCCGGCCGGCGCGCCTGCTGGAGAAGCAGCGGGCCGGCGCCCAGGCGTGCTTCGTGAACCACGCCGGCGGCGCCGACGGCGTGGGCCGGTTCGTCCGGGCGGCGCGGGCGGTCGGCGTGACGCTGCCGTTCGTCCCGTGCGTCGCCGTGATCACCGACGTCGAGTCACTCGTCGTGCTCGAGCGGTTCCCGGGCCTGGTCGTCGACCCCGAGCTGCGCCGCTCCGTGCTGGAGGCCGACGACGGTCGAGCGGCCGGGATCGCCGCCGCGGTGCAGGAGGCCCGGCGGATGCTGGCCATCGACGGCGTCGTCGGGGTCAACCTGTCGGGCTCGGCGACGGCGGGACCCGAGACGCAGAGCGCGGCGATCATGGCCGAGGTCGCCGACAGGTTGCGCGCTCAGTCGCGCTGAGCGACGGCCGTCACCGTGCCCAGCTCCAGCGTCGCGTCGCCGATCAGCTGGGCGAGACGATCACGATCCTCCCGCCACGTTGCGTACGTCGGTGACCCGTCGTGGCGGCGCTCGATCTCGTCGTCGACGAGCGCGCCGATGGCATCCCAGCGCGTCGCCAGATCGGCGGGCGCCTGCCACGTCCGCGCGACGGCGAACCCGTGCTCGCCGAGTGCCGTCGTGAGCGCGTCGACCGAGCGGAACACGTTGGCCGTGGACGGCGGTCGCAGCTCGTCGGCACCGGTCGCGCAGAGGTCGGCGATCGCCACCCGCCCGCCGGGACCGAGCACCCGGCGCACCTCGCCGAGGAGGCCGTCGAGATCGTCGAGGAGCGACACGACGCCGAGCGCGGCCACGCCGTCGCAGACGCCGGCGCGCACCGGCAGCGCCGTGGCGATCCCGGTCGCCATCGGCAGGTCGGGGAACCGCTGGCGGGCCAGTGCGGCGGTGGACACCTCCGGTTCGACCCCCATCACGTCGACGGCTCCCTGGGCGGCCAGCCACCACGTCGCCGCGCCGAGCCCGGCACCCACGTCGCAGGTCAGTCCCGGTAGTCCGGCGAACGCCTCCAGCACCGGCGCCAGCGCGTCCGGGTAGCCGGCGCCGGTCACGAGCCCGGCGATCCGCTGCTCCCCGGTCAACCCGAGCTGCTCGACCGCCTCCGCCCTCCATGCCGCCGGGCGGTCGAACAGGTCGTCAGCCAGGCGCCTGCTCCTCCTTGCGCGGGAACAGCGCCGGCGGCTTGGTGACCATGGCGCCGGCAACGTCGGTGCCCCACGGGACGTCGATCGTGACGCCGTCGTCGGTTCCTCCGAGAGCGGCGAGCATCGTCGTCGACGACCCGGGGAGGATCGGCCGCAGGTGGGTGCCGAGGAACCGCAGCGCGGCGACGAGGTCGTAGATCACGACGTCGAGGTGGCGACCGGCGTCGGCATCACCGCCACGCTCGGCCTTGGCCAGGTTCCAGGGAGTCTCCTCCTCGACGTAGGCGTTGGCCTGGCGCACGAAATCCCACAGCGCCTGGCACGCCTCGCGATGGTCGAACTCGTCGAGGGCGTGCGTGTACGCCGCGGCGGCGACATCGGCGGCGGCGCGCAGCGGCGCGTCGGCGTCGTCCGGGCGATCAGGCACCCGGCCGTCGCGGTAGTTGGTGACCATCGTTGTGACGCGGCTCACGAGGTTGCCGAGGCCGTTGGCGAGGTCGGCGTTGTAGCGGCGGACCAGCCGCTCCACCGTGAAGTCGCCGTCGGCGATCGGCGACAGCTCGGCGAGCAGGAACTGGCGCACCGCATCGGCGCCCTGCTCGATCACGAGCGCCTCGGGGTCGACGACGTTGCCGGTGCTCTTGGAGAGCTTGCCGCCGCCGACGGTGACGTAGCCGTGGACGACGACGGTCGTCGGGGTGGGCAGGCCGGCAGCCATGAGCATCGCCGGCCAGTACACGGCGTGGAACCGCGTGACGCCCTTGCCGACGACGTGGATCCGCTCGTCGGCGCCCGCCCAGTAGCGCCGGTAGCGCTCGCCGTCGTCGACCCAGTCGAGCGCCGTGATGTAGTTGGTCAGGGCGTCCATCCACACGTACATCACGTGGTCGGGATCGCCGGGCACGGGGATGCCCCAGCCGCGGGCGCGCTGGGCCGAGCGGGAGAAGCTGATGTCCTGAAGCCCGCCGCGCACGAAGCTGAGCACCTCGTTGCGTCGGGTCTCCGGGACGATCTTCAACGAGCCGCTCTCGATCAGCTCGATCAACTGGCGCTGGTAGCGGGAGAGGCGGAAGAAGTAGTTCTCCTCCTCGATGAACTCGGGCACGGTGCCGTGCTCCGGGCACCGACCCTCGATCAGCTCGCTGTCGAGGTAGAACTGCTCGCAGCCGACGCAGTACAGCCCGCCGTAGGTCTTCGTGTAGAGGTCGTCGTTGGCTGCCAGGGCCTCCCAGAACTTGGTCGCGCCGCGCCGATGCAGGTCGTCGGCGCTGGTGCGGATGAAGCCGTCGTAGGAGAGCTGGAGCAGTGGCCGCAGGGCGGTGAAGTACTCGACGTTGCGGTCGACCAGCGCGCTGGTCGAAATTCCCTCGGCCTCGGCGGCGAGGACGTTCTTCAAGCTGTTCTCGTCGGAGCCCGACAGGTCGAACACGTCGTGGCCCATCCCTCGCATGAACCGGGCGTAGGCGTCGGTCTGGACGAACTCGAAGGCGTGGCCCAGATGCGGTCGGGCATTGACGTACGGGATCGTGTTGGAGATGAAGATCGTGCGGGACGAAGCCACCGATCAAGCGTACCGGTGCGCGTTTCGCGGGTCCGTTGGGCGAATTCGGGACGGGCCCCGGCTCCGGTCTGAGACACTGGGTGGGTCACGAGGGAGGTGGCCCGATGGCCCACACGTTCGATCCCGGGTACACGAGGCGGTTCGCCACGCTGTGCCGCAACTACCCCGGCGCCGAGGTGTACCCGCCGGACGACTTCCGAGTCGAGTGGGGACCGATCTTCCACCGCGGCCGGCTGGACGGCTCGGCCCGTGTGCTCGTGCTCGGCCAGGACGCCGCCACCCACGAGTCGATCGCCCGGCGGGTGCTCGTCGGTGAGGCCGGCCAACGGGTGCAGGGCTTCCTCGCCAAGCTCGGGATCGATCGCAGCTACGTGATGATCAACACGTTCCTGTACAGCGTGTACGGGCAGGGCGGCGGCGAACGGCACAAGGACGACAAGGCGATCGCCCGGTATCGGAACAAGTGGCTCGACGCGCTCCTGGTCGACCGCCAGGTGGAAGCCGTGGTGGCGCTCGGGCGGCTCGCCGACATCGCCTTCACGGCGTGGAAGCAGACGCCGCGGGGCGCCGCCACGGACGTGGCCTTCCGGGCGATCACCCATCCGACGTTCCCGGAGAGCGCCTCCGGGTCGGGTCAGACGACCCTGGCCGAGGCGACGGCCAAGATGCTGGCCAACTGGAACGAGGCCCTGCCCGTGCTGGACGCGGCGATCACCCACCCCGACGTGCAGCGTCCGCTCGAGCTGTACGGCACCGCGCTGCAGCCGACGGATCGGGCGCCGATCCCGGAGGAGGACCTCCCCGCGGGCGTGCCGCCGTGGATGCGCGCCGTCGAGTCGTGGGCGGTGCGCAAGAACGTCGACGAAGCCGAGGGTCCGACCGCCACTCCGGCCCAGGTCGCCAACGCCAAGCGGGCGACGATCGTCGTCAAGATCCCCCGCGCCCATCGCGACTGGCCGCCGCTCGAGTGAGTCGCTCGTCTCGCTCGCTCTGCGTGAGCCAAGACGCGGGATGTGACGTAACCGCTCACGCAGAGCGCCCGGTCGATCTCTGGGTGAGCGAAGACGTTGGATGTGACGTGATCGCTCACGCAGAACGCCGGTGGGCGCGACTCACCGACGGACGTGGCGGCGCTGGCGGAGCTGCTCGCCGGCGAACCCCTTCAGCTCGATCGTCGACCAGCCGTCGGGGACGGCCACCGTTGTCTCGTCGGCGTCGATCGGCAGCCAGCCCTGCGGGCGGTCGTCGACGTACACGTCCAGGCGGTCGAGGCCGCTGGTGGTGACGACGACCTCGGCGTCGCCGACGGTCGTCACGCGCAGCGCCGTGCTCGGCTGGGCGGCCAAGATCTTGGCGCAGAACGCCAGCAGGTCCCGGTTGTTCTCGACCAGGTCGTCGGCGGTCATCGCATACGTCTGGTGGCCGCGCACGCCGACGTCCTCGATGACCAGCCCGTCTGACCCGCCGGCGCGCGTCGCCCGGCGCACCGAGATGCTGTAGCCGATCCCGTCGGGCAACGTCGCCAGCTCGTAGCGGGTGCCGAGCAGCGCGTCCTGCACCTGCTCGGGCATCCACACGTTGGCGCCGCCGGCGCCCGTCGCCTCGCCGACCGTGACGAGTGTGCCGAGCCCGTTGTCGAAGAACCCGGCGGCGAACAGGTCACCGGCCGAGTACGTGTTCGGGTCGACCACGGCCACGACCGGGCCGCCGTACACCTGCCCGATGTCGTTGCACCGCTCGGGCGGGGTGATCGGGACGGCCTGCGAGTACGGCTCGCCGTTGGCCACGGCCTCCTCGAGGCTCTCCCGCCACGGTTGCAGCTCGACGGCGTTCTGCGCCGCCGCCGCCATCGCCCGGGTCAGCGGCGTGGCCAGCAGCGAGAACTTCGTGGGCTCGATCGGGCCCGGCCCGGGGCCGAGCAGCTGCAGGATGCGCTCGGCGGCCCAGATCAGCCCGCCCGGGTTGCCGCGCAGGTCGATGATCAGCCCGTCGTCGGGCAGCTCGGCGAGCAATCGGGCCACCTCGTCCACGAAGCCGACGTCGTCGGCGAGGTCGAAGCTCCACAGCCGCAAGTAGGCGAAGTCGCCGTGCGGCGTGGGGACCACCTTGGCCGACACGTTGTCCTGAAACGCCGTGTCCATCCACGTTCCGGGCTCGACGGGCGTCGCAGCGCGCCGGCGCGCCGGCCGGGCGGCGGCTCGACGTCCTCCGGCGTGGTCGGCCAGCCACTGGTCCGGAGCGAACAGCAGCTTCTTGACCCGGCGCGTCGTCTCGGCGGCCGGGTCGAGGGCGTAGGCCATCCAGCCCTCCGACGCCGATCCGCCGGCCGTCCGCGCCCGCTTCGGGGTGACCGCCCGCCACGGGATGCGCACCTCGCGCTCGGCGCCCTTGCGGTCGAGGTAGCCGATGTCGACCCATCGTTCGTCGGGAGGCGGGCCGAAGCGCAGGGCCCGCAGGGTCAACGACTCGACGGCGCGGGCTCGCCGAGCGTCGGCCCGCCCGCCGGTCTCGCGCTCGGCGTGAAGCTGCACGGCCCGGTCGATCGCGACGGCGTTCCACCACAACAGCTCGATGCCGGGTACGAACCGGCGGTCGCCGATCAGCGTGGCGTCGGTCGCCACCTTGGACACGATGTAGTGCACGTCGGGCGGAGCTCCGTGGGCCTCGACGAGGAACGGCAGCATCGCCGCGTGGCCGGCCAGGCTGTCGGGGCCGAGGTAGCGGGTGTGGGCGTCGCGCAAGCTGGTCAGGATCCGCGCCGCCTCGTGGTGGAACGACAGGTCGTCGAGCGTCGACGAGCGTTGCGCCAGCAGTCGCAGCGCCTGGACGGGATCAGCGGCGTACATCGCCTTCTTCAGCGGCAGGTGCGTGTAGAGCCCCTCGACCAGCGTGGCGAACGTGGAGACGACCAGGTCCCGCTCCTCGTCGCTGAGCGACACGAGCTGCGCCGCCCGCTTCCCCCGACGACGGCCGGACCGCCCGCTGGCCGCACGCACCGGCTCGGACGGGAAGAAGTCCTCGAGCAACACACCGGACTGGGCGGCGCGGATCGCCGTCGCCTTCGCCTTCGCCGGCGTCGTGGGCGTGGTCATCGCCGCAGCAGGGCGGCCAGCCCGTCGAGGGCGCCGTCGTGGAAGCCGCGACCGCGCAGGCTGGCCAGCCAGCGCGGTCCATGGTGGAGCGGTTCGATCGCCGGGATGTCGACGGTGACACCAGGCGGCGGCGGGCCGGCGGTGGCGCCCGGACCGCCCGGCATGTCGAGCGACAGCGCGATGGCGGACGTGCCCCCGGGGTCGCCGACGTCGGGAGGAGTGCGGGTTCTGGCGCACGGGTGGCGGCTGCGCCGGGCCCGACCGGCGGTGTCGCCGCGGCGTGCTTGCGCACCGCGTCCAAGCGGGCCAGCAGGTCGCGCCAGGGCCACGTGCGCGACGGGTCGTCGGGACGCACCAACGTCACCCGCCGCGTCACCGGTCCCACCCGGACGGACGTCGTGTGTGCCGCGCCGGCGGCGTCCATCAACCGCTTCGTGCCACAGCGGGCCCGACCGCCGACGGTCACGAACAGCACGTCGTCCTCCCGTGCCGTCACCAGGTTGCGCCACACGTCGCCAGTCCGGCGGGCGACGACGGCGACGTCGCCGACAGCCCCTGGCACCAGGCGCCCGACGGGCTGCTGCCACGCCGGCGCCAACACGTCGCCCGGTGCCGACGTGATCATCCCGGCGAGCTGGTGATCGGTGAGCCCCCACCCGACCCGATCGCTCCAGACCCTGGCCACCTTGATCTCGCCGAGCAGGTTCTTGGTGCCGGACGGGCCCCAGTCGGTGCCAAGGGCGACGGCCAGCCGCTCATCGAGGGCGGCTGGGACGTCGGTCGTGACGCCGTACAGCCAGAGGTTCGAGAACGGCGACCACACGACCGTGCCGGCCGGGCGGCCACGCTTCACCGGGACGGCGCGCCGCCAGCGGGCGAAGTGCGTGCGATCGAGCGCGCAGCAGTGGATCGCCGCCAGCCCGGCCCGCAGGCAGCTGGTGCGGGCGAGGTCTTCGAACTCCTCGGTCACCCTGGTCGTCGGCCGTCCCTCGGCGCAGTGGTAGACGAAGGCCCGCCCGCCGTCGAGCGCCCCGGCCACCTTGGTCAGATCGCTCACGTCGAGGGTCAACGTCGATGCCCGCACCGGATCGTCGAGCGAGCCGACCTGCTCGTCCTCGACCCGTCGCACCAGCGCGTTCGCCGGGTCACGGCTGAGCCCGGGCCAGCCCTGCATCGCCGTCGTCCCGCCGGCCAGTGCCCGCACCTGGCCGTACGCCAGCAGGCACTCTGGGGCCCGGTCGGCGAGCACCCACGCCGGCCAGGACACGGACGGCTTGTACGTCGGTCGGCCCGGCCAGATGTCGTGGTGCAGGAACGGCTCCTGCTGGCTCGGCTCCACCCAGAGCGGCAGGGTGTTGTAGCCGAGGTGGGTGTGCAGGTCGACGAACCCGGGGTGGACGACGGCGTCGCCGACGTCGATCACCGGCGCCGAGGAGAACCCCGCCGGCGCCCGCTGACGGGAGCGGGTCACGGCCTCGACGTTGCCGTCGTCACCCAACCAGACGCGTCCCTTGAACGACCGCTTCTCGTCGCCACGCTCCATCGGAGCGATCGTGCCGGCCAGGACGAGCGCCATCAGGTGCGAAGGGTAGTTGCGGTCAGCGGTCGCGCCGGCCGAATTGACGCCGCGCAGGCAGACACGAGCGGACATCGGAGGGTTTGGCGGCACCCGAGGGTTTGCGGACCGGACGGGGTGCACGAAACCCTCCGATGCAGGGAAACCCTCGGATGGATGCGGGTCAGTCGATGACATGGCCGCGCCGCAGCGACCGACGATCGGCGCATCGGGCGAACGGACCGAACGTCCATGGCCGGCATCGGTAGAACGACTGAGCCGGCCGCACGACGGAATGGATGCTTCGCCCGATGCGCCCGACCGGCTGCGCTTCGTACGTTCGTCACGACGACCGACGACCACTGCTTGGAGGACTGACGATGAGCGACCACCCCAACGTCGAGACCGTGGATCGGATGACCACGGCCCTCTTCGACCAGGACCACGACACCCTGGCCAAGATCTTCACCGACGATCTCGTGTTCCACCTCCGTGGTCCGCACGCCATGACCGGCGACCACTCCGGGCTCGGAGGGCTCCTCGGGGTGTTCGGTGCGCTCTTCGAGGCCACCGGCGGCAAGATCGACCTCGAGCAGCAGTTCTGCTTCGGCGCCGACGGATGGGCCGCCGAGTGGGAGCACGCCACGCTCGGCCGCTCGAAGGACGCCACGACGATCGAATCGCGCAACGCGTTCGTGTACCGGTTCGACGGTGATCGCATCGCCGAGATGTGGATGTTCCTCGGCAGTCTCCCTGAGGTCGCCGAGGCGCACTTCGCCTGACCGCAGGTCCGTGCTGGGCCAGACTGTTCCACTGGTGCGAGCCATCGAGGAGGCGCGGGCGGCCGTCGACGGCCATCGGTGGGGAGACGCGTGGCGACTGCTGTCGGGGGTCGCCGTCGACGACCTCGCCGTCGACGACCTCGACCGTCTCGCCACTGCGGCCTACCTCACCGGCCACGATGAAGAGGGCTTCGCCCATTGGGTGCGCGCCCATCAGCTGTGCGCCGACGCCGGCGCGGTGCACCGGGCCGCCCACTTCGGCATCAAGCTCGGCCAGGGTCTTGGGTTCAACGGGGACCTCGGTCGTTGCCGGGGCTGGGTCGAACGCACCGGGCGCCTCCTGACCGCAGCCGGCATCGACTGTGTCGAGCAGGGCTACCTCGAGTACGGCCTTGGCATGCTGCGCCTCTTCGAAGCGGGCGACATCGCCGGGGCGCACGCCCACTTCACCCAGGCCGGCAAGATCGGGGCCCGCTTCACCCACCACGAGCTGATCACCCTCGCCCGCATCGGCGAGGGGCGGATGCTCATCTACCTGGGCGACATCTCCGAGGGGATGGCCCTGCTCGACGAGGCCATGGTGTCGATCGAGGCCGCCGAGTTGTCGCCGCTGGCGACGGGCGACGCCTACTGCACGGTGATCGACGCCTGTGCCGAGCTGTTCGACGTCGGCCGTTGCCGCGCCTGGACCGAATCGCTCACCCGCTGGTGCGACACCCAGCAAGAGCTCGTCCTCTACCGGGGCCACTGCTTCCTGCACCGCGCCGAGGTCCTCGGCCAGTTGGGTGCGTGGCCCGAGGCGCTGATCGAGGCCCGCCGTGCCTGCGATCGCCTGGCCGCCCCGGTCAACCCAGCCGCGCTCGCCGGCGCGTGTCTCATCGAGGGCGACCTCATCCGGCTGGCCGGCGACTTCGACGACGCCGAAGCGGCGTACCAGCGCGCCGGCGAGCTCGGCCGCGACCCGCAGCCTGGACTTGCGCTGCTGCGCCTCGCCCAAGGGCGCCTCGACGCCGCCGACGCCATGATCCGTCGAGCGCTCGGCGAGGCCCAGGACCCGATCTCGCGGGCCCGGCTGCTCGGTCCGTACATCGAGATCGTCCTCGCCACGGGCGACACCGCTGACGCCGAAGCGGCCGCCGAGGAGTTCCGGGCGACGGCCGCCGAGCTCGGGACGCCGTTCCTGCGCGGGCAAGCTGCTCGAGCCACTGGCACGGTACGTCTGGCCCAGGGCGACGCCCGAGCAGCGCTCGTCGAGCTGCGGCGGGCGTTCAACGAGCTGAACGCCCTCGGTGTGCGCCACGACGCGGCACGCGTCCGGTTGCTGATCGCCGAGGCCTGTGACGCGCTCGGTGACCACGACGCGGCGCGGATCGAATCGGGTGCGGCCCGTTCGGTGCTGGCGTCGCTCGGAGCGTCCGCCGGCACGACGGAGCAGGCGGCCCCCGACGGCCTCACCCGGCGTGAGCACGAGGTCCTCCTCCTCGTCGCTCGAGGCAAGACGAACCGGGTCATCGCGCAGGATCTCGTCGTCAGCGAGAAGACCGTGGCCAGCCACGTGAGCCACATCTTCACCAAGCTCGGGGTGACGTCCCGGTCGGCGGCCACTGCGTACGCCTACGACCACCATCTCGTGTGAGCTCGACCCGCTGCCGCCTTATCCCATCTGGGCGCGACCGGCGAACTCAGGCCGGGAACATCTGCTGGCGAACGGCGGCGACCTCAGCGGTCAGGGCGTCCCGGACGTGCGGGAAGAAGCGGTCGCCGGGGCAGCCGGTGTAGCTCATCGTGCGGTGGCCGGTGATCGTCGGGGTGTCGACGGTCGCACCGGCCGGCCAGCGGTTCGAACCGCGGCTGACGAAGCGGACCCTGCTGCCAGGAGTCGTGGCGATGCCGGAGCGGTGCGCCAACCACGCCAGCACACGGCGCAGCGAGGCCAGCGCCGCCGCCGTCGGCAGCACCGACGTGAAGTCACCGATCAGGCAGACGAGCTGGGAGAAGCCCTGGTTCCCGCCGGTGGCGTCAGCCACGACGGCCCGATCGAGGCTGCCGGCGCGCGCTTCCCAGACCCCGCCATATCGATCGATCATGAAGTGGTAGCAGACGTCCGCCCAGCCCTTCGCCGAGCTGGTGTGGAAGTCGTAGCTCGAGCGGATCCGCTCGGCCACGCTGTCGACGGCGTAGCTGTTGGACGTCGCCGTGTGGTGCACGAGCAGGAAGCGGGCGTCCTCGTCGGGAAAGGTCGCCAGCGGCGGGCGAGAGGACCCCGCCCACGACGAGCGAGGCGCGATCTCCAAACCGGGTGCGACGAGCACGCGGGCCGGGGCGGGAGGTGGGCACCCGCGCATCGCCAGCGCGCCGAGCCCGAGCGCCGCCATCGACAGCACGCGACGGCGGTTGATCGGCTCCGGTGCCAGGCACTGCTCACACACGTCGCTCACCCCTCAACGGTTGCTCGGGTGTGCCGACGTTACGGCTCGACGCCATCGCTCCGCCAGCGTCGGCGACGCGTCGAGGACCCGACGTCGCTGTCCGCGGGGTCACGGCGGGCGTGTACGAATCGACGCCCGTGGTCAGAGCTCGACGGCAAACGACGTGATCGTGGCCAGCCGGCCGTCGACGAAGTCGTAGATGTCGCACGACGACACCGTCGACGTGTCGTCGCCGTCGAGGTAGTCGGCGGTGGTCTGGACCACCACGGAAGCGCCGTCGGCGTCCACGATCGTGCGCGAGCTGGTGAACGTCGTACGCACGCCGGCGAGGTACTCCACCGACCGGTCGCAGGCCGCTACGACGGCGGCCGCGCCGACGTGGTCATCGCCGCCGACGTTGTGCCACCGCACGTCATCGGCGAGGTGGGGGGAGGTGCGGGCGAACTCGTGGTGGGAGAACGCCTCGGCGAGCTGGCGCGGGGTCGGGTCCATGTCGGTCTCCTCGGGTCTCGTTGGTTGGTCGGTCCGTCAGTTCGTCGCCGGCTGGGCGGCCAGCCACTCCTCGTGGCGAGCGGTCATGTCGTCCCACAGGGCGGCCAGCGCCGACGTGGTGACGTCGAGGCGCAGCCCGAACACGTCGTCGAGGACGGCCAGCAGCTCCTGGCGCGATCCGATGGTGTGGGCCCACGTCGAGGCACCGTCGCTGCGGGTCAGCACGCGGCCGCGCAGCACGTCGGTCCCAGTGGCGTGGCGGCGCTGGCACGTCACGGCGCGCCGGAAGCTGGAGGTCGGCGACGTCCGGTTGAACTGGTGGCGGTCGGCGAACACGTCCATGGCGACGGGGTCGGCGACGATGCTGACGCCGCTGAGGGAGCCTCGCGGGTCGTTGACGAAGTGCCAGTCGCCCACGTCGCCCGGCGCCGTTTCCTCGATCACCAGCTCCTGCGAGCCGTGGCGGTGGTGGCCAGCGGCGAGGGGCAACGGGTCGTGCAGCACGTCGCCCAGCCCGGCGTCGACGTACCAGTCACCGGCGGGGTGGTCCGCGGTCGGCAGCCCGTGGACGATCAGGGCGACGTGGTTGCCGAGCGTCGCCGCCGATGGGCCGTCGGCGTCGTGCACCCCGGCGACGTGACGGGTCACGTCGTAGCCGAGCGACGTCAGCAGCGCGGCGAACGCGCCGTTGAGGTGGAAGCAGTAGCCGCCGCGCGTCGAGGTGGCGATGCGCCGAGCGGTGCGCGAAGGATCGATGGCCACGTCCTCGCCGAGGTGGATCCAGAACGTCTCGTACGGCACGCGCTCGACATGGGCACGGTGCAGGCGGGCCAGCGCGGCGGCCGAGGGAGCCTCGGGGCGCACGCCCAGACGGCGCAGGTAGTGGGCCACGAGGTCCGGCGTCAGCTCGACGGGGGTGTCGGCGCAGGCGGGCCGTTCGAGGGTTGCGGTGGCGCTCATGGCAGCCACCGTACGGATCCAGTGGTCCTGCGAACAGAGCCAATCCGGACGCTTTCGACCGGACCACTGGACCCGGGTCAGTGGTGCCCGAGGACCTCGCCCAGCACGGCGATGCCGCGGTCGATGGCCGCCTCGGACACGTTGCCGTACCCGAGGACCAGCTCGGGCCGATCGGTGGCCGGAGCCACCGTCCGGTAGCGGGCCATCCCGTACACCCGGACCGAACGCTCGGCGCACGCAGCGATGACCGCCTCCTCCTCGCAACCGGCGGGCAGCCGCACGACGGCGTGGCACCCGGCGGCCAGGCCGGACAGCACGGCATCCGGGGCATGGGCGGCGAGCGCGTCGACGAGCGCCTGGCGGCGCCGGCCGTACAGCGCCCGCACGTGCCGGAGGTGCGTGTCGAACCGCCCGGACTCGATGAGCTCGGCGAGGGCGAGCTGGTCGAGCGCCGGCGCGCCGCGTCCGAGCAGCAGCTTCTCCCCGACCACGGAGTCGACGAGCGCCGGCGGGCAGGCGACCCACCCGATCCGCAGCATCGGCGCCAGCGTCTTGGACACCGAACCCATGCCGAGGACCCGGTCGGGCGCGAGGCCCTGCAACGACCCGACCGGCTGCCGGTCGTAGCGGAACTCGGCGTCGTAGTCGTCCTCGATGACGTACCCGTCGACGCGGCGCGCCCATTCGATCAGCGCCAGCCGGCGGTCCGCCGACAGCACGACACCGGTCGGGCACTGGTGCGCCGGTGTCACGACGACCGCCTGAGCGCCGCTCGCCGCTAGGGCGTCGACGTCGATCCCGTCGTCGTCGACCGGGACGGCGACGGGCCGCAGCCCGGCCCGTCCGACGATCGTGTCGTGTTCGATCGGACCTGGGTCCTCCAGCGCCACGACGGAGATCCGCGCGCTGGCCATCGCCCGCAGCACGACGTTGAGCCCGTGCCGGAAGCCCGGGCACACGACGAGACAGTCGGCATCGACACTCGACGCCCGCACCCGCCGGAGGTATGCGGCGACCACTTCGCGCAGCCGCTGGTTGCCGGGCCCGTGCTCGTCGCCGAGGTCGGTCACGGTCGCCGATCGCGTCGCCACGCCCAACGCCCGTGACCACTCGCGCATCGGGAACGAGGCGACGTCGGGGACGCCGTACTCGAAGTCGACATCGAACCGAGCGGGCGATGCCGGCGTCTCGGGGGCGGGACGCTCGACCGGCGTCGCCGCCGGTGGCTGGTAGGCGACCTGCGTGCCCCGACCGACGCGCGGCGACAGGTACCCCTCCGACTCCAGCTGGGCGTAGCACTCGACGACCACCCCCCGGGAGACGCCGAGCTGCTCGGCCAGCGCCCGCGACGACGGAAGCCGCTCGCCGTGCGCCAGGCGTCCCGTCCTGATGGCGTCGCGCACCTGCCGTTGCAGCTGGGCGACCAGGGCTTCGGAGCTGTCCCGGTCGAGGCCCAGCAGGAGGTCAGGACCCAGCCCGGTCCAGGTCACCGCCACGGATGGGACCGTACCGGTGGGCGGCCGGGCCGCCGCCCTACGCGCCGCGCGAGTCGATGGCGTCCTGGTCGTAGGGCTCGATCATGATGCATTCGCCGGGGCACTCCTCGGCGGCCTCGACCGCCGAGTCGATCAGCGAGTCCGGGATCCTGGCCACACCGCGACCGCCCTCGGGTCCGTGGCCGGCGCCCTCCTGGCCGTCGAACAGGATGGTCGAGCCGAAGTGCTTGGACTCCTCCTTGACCACCCACAGGCCGTCGTCACGAGCCGTGAACACGTCGCCGCAGATCTCCTCGCAGATCCCGTCACCCGTACACAAATCCTGATCGATCCAGACCATCAGCGCCGTGGCCATCTCTCACCCTTCCAAGGTTGGTCGTGCGCCAGACGCTACGGCGCGTGGCTCGCCCTGGGACAGTGCGCTCACGTGTCGAGGGCTCGCTATGGTTCGCCGGCGACCTCCGAGCGACCCGATCCCGGTTCCGGCGACGCCCCGCCGACCGTCCCGAGCTGTTCGTCCACTCAGACGCTCGGGCGGGTGATCACCGGCATCCCCCGACGGGACGTCGAGGTTCACTACTCGGCTCGAGCGGGACTGCGGGCCGTGCACCGAGATGGCCAGCTCGTCGCCCACCTCCGGATCGGCCGCGACCTCCTCGCGATCATCAGTCGCCTCGTCGACCGGGGCGTGGCCGAGCAGTTCGGGGTGACCGGATCGTTCCTCGTCGGGTGCGCCAGGGAGCACTCCGACATCGACCTGGTGTGCTACGGCCCTGTGGGGGTCGAGCGCCACGTGAACTGCGAGCCGCTGCGCGCCGACGCCGACCGGTGCTTCGCCACCGTGGCGGCCGAGCAGATCGGCGAGATCGGCCTGCTGGCGACGATCACGGACGATCGTGAGGGCCGGACCACGCCGGCGCAGTACCGGATCGAGGTGCGCCGCATCCTGCGCTCGTCGGTCGACGAACGAGCGGCACCCGCGGCAAGGATCACCTACGTGCGGTCCTACCTCGGCACCCACACCGGCGCCTTCAGCGCCGGCGACGAGGTCGTGGCGTCCGGCCCGCTGCTCCACCTGCAACACGTCGACGACGACGATGGCGCAGACGCGTTCGGCATCGACGTCACACCGTGGGACGCCGGCTCGACGGCGCTGGTCGACTTGGACCAGGGCCGGTAGCTCGTCAGCCTCGGTCGCAACTGCCCTGCTGGTCGTCGGGCCGCAGCGACGGCGCCCCGTCAGCGTCCGGGCGGCAGCTGGCCGGCGCCGTCGAGAACCTCGAGTGGCCAGGCATGGGCGACGTAGTGGTGCATGCCCGGGATGGCGAACTCGAGTCGTCCGCGCCCGGCTGGTCTGATGACGCCGGCGCCGATCAGCCGGTTGCGGTAGCGGGCGACGTAGTTGGCGTCGACGCCGAGACGGCTGGCGAGATCGCTGATCGCCGTGCCAGTGCCCGGCGCATCGAGCGCCATCGCAGCGAGGAAGCGATGGTCGACGGGGCTGAGGCGGCTGGCCGTGAGCTCGGTGACGTTGCGCCCGTACTTCGTCAGCGCGGCGGGTACCGCCTGCTCGACGTGTGTGCGCTCGATCGTCGGCGCGGTACCGGCTCGCCGGAACGACTCGTAGCCAACGAGCTGGAGCAGGTACGGGTAGCCGTCGATCACGGCGACGGCCACGTCGAGCGCATCCGGCGCGAAGGGCCGCTGCACGAGGGCGGCGGTGTCGGCGAGGCCCTGGCGAACGTCGTCGTCGGGCAGCTGAGCGATCTCGGCGACACTGGGTCGGTAGCAGCGCTGGAGGAACGACGCGATCGTCGGGTCGGCGAGGAGGCCGAGCATCTCCTCGGTGGGAAGACCGGCCATCGCGATGACGACCGGCTGGTCCTGGCGGCGGTGGTACTGGGCGGCGAGACCGATCTGGCGCAGCTCATCCGGATCGACGGTGTGGATCTCGTCGATCGTGATCAGCACACCAGCGGCGCGGTCCGGTCGAGGGTCGAGCGTGTCCAGCAGTCCGCCCAGTGCGTCGCGCAGGTCGGTGGCGGTCGGCGGGCCGGTGGTGTCCCACTCCAGCCCGCCGACGGCGGCGACCTCGACCCGGCGCAACTTCCGCCGGGCCGGCGGGACGATCTGCTGGCGGAGGCGCTGCAACTGTCGGGCCAGGCGCTGCGGGAGCCCCCGAGACGCGTCTTCCTGCACCCACTGCCACCCCCGCTCGCCGGCCTGGTCCTGGATGGCGTTGAGCAGCACGGTCTTGCCGGCGCCCCGAGGACCGAGGAGGAGCGTCACCTGCGCCTCGCGACCGGGGAACTCGAAGGCCAGCTCGACCTCGTTGAGGATCTGGTCCCGACCCGCCAGCACCAGCGGCGACGTGCCGAACCCCGGCGTGAACGGGTTGACGGTCACGTCGACACCTCGGCGAGCTGGAGCGTCGCCGGTGGTCGCTCCATACACATCGTGGCGAATCATACAGAAACATACACACCGTCGCGGATCGCGGGTGACATGTCACGATGGCCGGCGTGACCACCGTGCGCCCGGCCGTGACCAGCGACATCCCTCGTGTTTGCCGGACGGCGACGATCGCCTTCGCCGACGACCCCCTGATGCGCTGGTTCTTCCCCGAGCCCGACGACTACTGGGCGAACGGCCCGGTCGCCTTCGCTCACCTCGCCGTGCGTTCCGTGGCGCAACAGTGCACGTTCACCACCGACGACGGTGTGGCGATCGGGATCTTCTTCCCGCCCGGACGGCCGGAGGTCGAGGTGGATCCCCCCGCCGGTGCGTCACCGCCGACCCCCGAGCTGGCGGCCCGCTTCGAGGCCATCAGCGCCACGCTCCGTGCCCACCAACCCGAGCAGCCGCACTGGTACCTCAACGTCCTCGCCACCCATCCCGACTGGCAACGCCAGGGCCTCGGCGCGGCGATCATCGAGCCGATCGGCGTCGTCTGCCAGCAGGAGCGCCTGGCGCTGTACCTCGAGACCGAGTCGCTGGAGAACGTCGCCTACTACGCCCACCTCGGCTTCCGTGTCCGCAGCGAGTGGGACGTGCCGTTGGACGGACCGCACCTGTGGGGGATGGTCCGCGACCCGGCATGACCGGACGTCGCCAAACATACACAACAATACACAACGTGACAAGGTAGCGGTGCGGTGGGCGCCGAGGCCGCCCCCAGCCCGGGCCGACGCTCGTCCTCGAGCCGAGCCCGGTCGCCCCGGACGCCCGATTCACCGCCATCCTGGGGCGCCGTCGTTGGCGGTGGGCTCCTGATCGCCGGGATCATGCTGTTCGGAGCGACCCGCACTCGTCGCCCGTCGACGCGCTGACGGTCGGCGCGCCGACGATGAGTGAACGGTCCGGCGGCAGTCCAACCTGCGCAACGGCCGACCGACGGCCACTGGCGCACTGGAGGATGACGGATGACGACAACGATCAGCACGCACACGGTCGGCACCGGCACGGAGACCGTCACCTATGACGTTCGCGGAGATCTCGCCGACGCCACGAACGAGCGGCCGGTGCTCTTCATGTTCGCCAGCCCGATGGAGGCTTCGTCGTTCAGCACGCTCGCCGGCCACTTCACCGACCGGCCGGTCGTCACCTACGACCCTCGGGGCGCCGGTCGCAACCCGACGGACACCACCACCCTCACCCCGCAGGAACACGCCGAGGACCTGCACCGGGTCATCCAAGCGCTCGGCGCCGGGCCGGTGGACGTCTTCGCCAGCAGCGGCGGAGCGGTCAACGCGCTGGCCCTGGTCGCCGCGCATCCCGACGACGTGCACCGAGTCGTGGCCCACGAGGCGCCGACCGTTGCCCTGCTGCCGGACAAGGACGCCGCCCTGGCCGCCATCGAGGACATCCGCGCCACCTACCTCGCCTCCGGGTCGGGTCCGGCCATGGCCAAGTTCATCGCCCTGGTCATGCACGACGGCCTGGTCCCCGATGACTGGACGCGGCAGCCGGCGCCCGATCCGGCGATGTTCGGGATGTCGGCCGACGACGACGGCACCCGCACGGACCCGCTCATCCGCAACATGCCGGCGTGCAACGTCTACGAACCCGACGTGGCCGCGCTGGCGGCACTCGGTGACCGGCTGGTGATCGCCGTCGGCCGAGAGTCCGGCGACGAGGTCGCCGCCCGCGCCGGTCGCTCGGTGGCCACGGCCATCGGTGCACCCGTGACCGAGTTCCCGAGCCACCACGCCGGCTTCGTCGGCCCCGAATCGGGCCAACCCGGTGAGCCCGCCGCCTTCGCCACCCGGCTCCGCGAGGTGCTGTCCTGATCGCCTCGCTCGCTCCGGCGGGTCACGGCGCCAGCCGAAGCCGCCGGTGCAGGCGGAGAACGGCGCCGACACCGAACGCCACCAGCAGGACACCGCTGCCGAGCAGTGACGGCGCGATGCCGAGTTGATCGAACGCCCAGCCGACGCCGATCGAACCGGCGGCGACGGCGAGGCTCGACACGGCGAACAGCACGCCCATCACCGCTCCACTGGCGCCCGTCGGGCTGCGGAAGTGGACGGTCGTCATCGTCACGACCCACACCACCTCCCAGCACCCGCCGATCAGCAGGATCGTGACGACGTCCAGCACCAGGAACGACGAGAGCGCCAGCGCGACGAGCAACCCACCGGCCGTCACGAGGGCCACACCCAGCACGACGAGCTCGGGCGCGTGGCGATCATCCAGGTGCCGCACCAGCGGGTTGGCGAGCAGCCCGCCGGCGGCCAGGGCGGCCAGCAGCAGCCCGATGAAGCCCGCACTGTCGCCGTGCTCGGCGGCGATCGCCGGCATCACCTGTTCGAGCGGACCAACCACCGCGAAGAACGTCAGCGTCGAGGCCAGCAGCGTGCGCAGCAGGATCGATCGCCAGCCCACCACCAGCCCGGTGCGCAAGTTGCGTGGGCCGCCGCCCGCATCCGGTTCCGGCCCGCCGACGACGGCCGGGACGGCGGCCAGCACCACGACGACTGCCAGGAAGGACGCCGCGTTGACGGCGAACGCCGCGGCGACCCCGACGGTCGTGACGAGCCCGCCACCGATCGCCGGTCCGATCAGCCGGGCGATGTTGAAGACCGCCGCGCTGTCGGCCAACGCATGTCGGCGCAGTGGTTCGGGAACGAGGCTCGGAACGATCTCGGTGAGCACCGGGCCGATCAACGCCGCCGGCACGGCGCCCACGAGCACCAGCGCGTAGACCTCCCAGACCGTGAGGTTGCCCCGCACCGCGAGCACCGCCAGCACCGCCGACGGGACGACCTGCAGCATGCTCAGCCGGATCGCCAGTCGTCGCCGATCCGTCCGGTCGGCGAGCCATCCGCCGAGCGGCGGGACGAGGAAGCTGGGGCCCTTGGCGATCGCCGCCAGCACCCCGACCTGGACGGCGTTGCCGGTCAGCTGGAAGACGTACCAGCCGGCAGCCACCGTCTGCATCCAGCTGCCAGCGGTCGACACACCTCGGGCCGCCACGAACCGGCGGAACGCGGCGTGCCGCATCGGGCTGTCGACCGCCTCCCCTGCCGGACGCCGACGCCTCGACGGGTGGAGCGATCGCCACAGGTTCGCCAAGCGATTGAAGCAGTCGGTCAGCCGCCCGACACGGCGGGGATCACGGACAGCTCCTCACCGGCGGCGATCGGCGTCGCCGGGCCGTCTCGGTCACGGACGTTGTCGGACCCGACGAACAGGTTGACGTGCGTTCTCGTCTGCCCCCGCTCGTCGCGGATCCGGCGCTCGAGCGCCGGGTGCTGGGCGCCCAGCCCGTCGAGCACCATCGCCACCGTCGCCGTCCCATCCGGCCCAACGTCGACAGCGACCTCGATGACAGCGGCCCCGGCGACGACGTCGCGCAGTTGCGCGGGGACGCGGACACGAACGTCCATCGTCGATCAGTCGACGACTGGCGCGGCGCGCACCGACATGACTGGCGGCAGGTGCTCGGCCAAGAGCCGCCACGAATCGCCGTCGTCGGTCGAGGCGTACACCTCTCCCGTACGGGTCCCGAGATAGAGGCCGGCCGGGTCCTGCCCGTCGGTGGTGAACCCATCGCGCAGGACGGTGAGGTGGGCCCCGTGCTGCGGGAGCCCGGTGGTGAGGGGCTGCCACGTCTCGCCGGCGTCGGTCGTCCGCCACACGATGCAGTGACCGTCGGGTGTGCACCGGTACTCGTCACTCTCGAGTGGCAGCAGGTAGGCGGTCGAAGGTCGCGTCGGGTGGGCGACGACCGGGAAGCCGAAGTCCATGCCGGCGATCCCCGTCATCGCCGTCCAGGTCCCGCCGCCGTCGTCGCTGCGGTAGATGCCGCCGTGGTGCTGCAGATACAGGCGCTCGGGGTCGGTGGCGTCGCGGGCCACCTTGTGCACGCACTGGCCGAACTCGAGCGCTTCGCCGTCGGGAACGAAGTCGACCACGATCCCGCTGTTGCTGGCCCGCCACGACGAGCCGCCGTCGTCGGATCGGTAGACCCCTGCAGCCGAGATGGCGATGAGCAGGCGGTCGGGGTCGTCGGGGTGAACGAGGACCGTGTGCAGGCACAGACCTCCACCGCCGGGCTGCCACTGCGTGCGGTGCGGGTGGTCCCACAACGCACGCACGAGTGAGAAGCTGCGGCCGCCATCGTCGCTCCGGAACAGTGCCGCCGGCTCGACTCCGGCGTACATCACGTCCGGGTCCTCGGCCGGACCAGGTGCCAGCTGCCAGATCCGCGCCAACGAAGCGTCGGCGCCCTCGGGGAACCGCAGCGGGGCCTGCTGGTCCTCGGTCCACGTCTCGCCGAGATCGTCGGATCGCCGCAGCACCGGACCCCAGTGGTTGCTCACCGACCCGGTGAACAGTCGGGTCGCACCGGACCGTGAGTCGATGCAGGTCGAGTACACCTCCTCGCCGGCGAACGTCGGCCCGGACAGCTCGAACTGTTGGCGACGGTCGTCGGAGCGAAGCGTGAAGAGGCCCTTGGTCGTGCCGACGAGGACGATCGCATCCGTCGTCGCGAGCGTTCGATCCGAGACAGCTGTCGTGGTCATGCGCTCAGTGACCTCCTCGACGACGCGAACTCATCGCGGCGGCGGGCGCGCCGTCGCCAGACGGTCCGTACAGTCTCGGACATGGAGCGAACCGCGATCAACCCCTGGCCCTGGTCCGTCGAGATGGGTTACAACCAGGCCGAGCTCGTCACCGGCGCCACACGGACGTTGCACCTCGCCGGGCAGACCTCGGTGGACGCTGACGGCCGTCCGCAACACGCGGGAGAGATGGCCGCACAGGTGGGCCTGGCGCTCGACAACCTCGAAGCGGTCCTCGCCGCAGCCGGCATGTCCCTCGCCGACGTCGTGCGGCTCAACATCTACACGACCGACGTCGACGCCCTCTTCGAGAGCTACGGCCTCATTGCCGGACGCCTCGGCGGAGCCGGCGTCCAGCCACCCGGAACGCTCCTCGGCGTCGCCCGCCTCGCCTACCCCGAGCTCCTGGTCGAGCTCGAAGCCACCGCACAGGCGTAAGCAGGCCGATGAGCCGGGCGACGGAGGACACGAACCGGCGGATGCTGCGGGCCCGGGATGCCATGGACCGGTCGTACGCCGAGCCGCTCGACATCGCCAGGCTGGCCAAGATCGCCGTCGTTTCGGATGCCCACTTCATCAGGACGTTCCGCGCCGTGTTCGGCGAGACGCCGCACCGCTACCTCCAGCGCCGGCGGGTCGAGCGGGCGATGTTCCTGCTGCGCACGACGGACCGCCGCGTGACGGACGTCTGCTTCGACTGCGGGTTCACGAGCCTCGGCACGTTCAGTCGAACGTTCGCGGCGATCGTCGGCGAGTCGCCGAGCGTCTACCGCAGTCGCGGCGTGGTCCACCCGGTGCCGTCGTGCTTCGCGATGGCGTGGACCCGACCGAGCACGTTCACCCACGACCCTGCTCGCCCAACACGCCAAGTCGGCAGTTTCGGAGAAGCACCCCACGGCGCACGGTCCGTACCGTCCACGTCATGATCACGTCACTGGCCATCTCCCAGATCTTCGTCCTCGACCAGGACGAAGCCCTCGACTTCTACGTCGGCAAGCTCGGACTCGAGGTCGCCACCGACGTCGACCTCGGCTTCATGCGCTGGCTCACGGTGCGCGTCGCCGGCGATCCCCGCCGTGAGATCCTGCTCGAGTCACCGAAACCGCCGGTGTACGACCCGGACACGACGACGGCCGTTCGCGAGATGGTGAGCAAGGGCTGCTCGGGCGGGACGCTGTTCTTCAACACCGATGACGCCCACAAGGCACACGCCGAGCTGGCAGCGAAGGGGGTCGAGCTCGGCGAGGAGCCGACCGAGCAGAGCTATGGCATCGACTTCGGGTTCCGCGATCCGTTCGGCAACCACATCCGCATCGCCCAGCGTTCGGCGCCGACGCCCTGATACCGCCCCGGATCAGGGTGTCACGACGACCTTGCCGATCGCCGTGCGGTCGATGAGGGCGCGCAGGGCTTCGCCGGCGCGTTCGAGGGGGTAGCGACCCGAGACGTGCGGTTGCAGTGCGCCGCTCGCGGCGAGGTCGAGCAGCTCGTCGCTGATGGATCGGCTGAGGGCCGGATCGCGCGCTGACATCGCGCCGTAGAACACGCCGACGATGTCGCAGCTCTTGAGCAGGGTCAGGTTCAGCGGGATGGACGCGATGCCGGCCGTGAACCCGATCACGAGGAATCGGCCTTCCCACGCCATCGCCCGGAGCGCCTGCTCGGACCGTTGGCCGCCGACGCAGTCGTAGACCACGTCGACGCCCCGGCCACCGGTGAGCTCCTTGGCCCGGTTCTTGAGGTCCTCGGTCGAGTAGTTGATGACCTCGTCGGCGCCACGCTCACGGCACAGATCGAGCTTGTCGGCGCTGGACGCGGCGGCGATCACCCGGGCACCGAACAGCCGGCCGAGCTCGACGGCCGACAAGCCGACAGCACCGCCGGCGCCGAGCACCAGCAGCGTCTCGCCGGGCTGCAGGTGGCCGCGGTAGCGCAGGCCGTAGAGGCTGGTCCCGTAGGCGTAGTTGAGCCCGGCGGCGACGTCGAAGTCGACCGAATCGGGCAGCCGGCGCGCCGATGCGGCGGGCACGGCAGCCAGCTCGGCGAAACCGCCGATCGTGCCGAGCCCGCCGGCCACCCGATCGCCGACCACCCAACCCTCCACGCCTTCGCCCAGCGCCGTGACGACGCCCGTGACCTCGCCACCGGGGACGTACGGCGGCTTCGCCTTGTACTGGTACTTGTCCTCCAGCATCAGCGTGTCCGGGAACGTCACCGCAGCCGCGGCGACGTCGACGAGCAGCTCGTCGGGCGCTGGTCGCGGGTCGTCGAGCTGCTCGACGACCAGCTGCTCCGGCGGTCCGAACTCCTTGCACACCACAGCCCTCATGGCCCCATTCGTACTGGTTCGGCGGGCCGGTCGCCGCAACGTGACGAGATCTGGTGAGACGTGCCGCCCGATCTCTGACCTCGAGCCGCCGGTCCATCTTCTCAAACCGCCATCTGGGCGCGGACGTTCTCGACATCGAGAACGTCCGCGCCCAGATGGGAGATGGTCGTGCCCTGCCCGTACGATTCGGAGTTGCTCATCACACCAGAGCCTCCTGCGCGTGAGGGTGATCAACACGAGCCCGCCCGCCTCGGCCGCACCGTGGTCGAGGTCCTGGTCGTCCTCGTTGCGGTCCAGCTGACCTTCTTCGCGCTGCTCGTGCTGGCCCAGGCGGTGCCGGACGACCCGATCGTCACCAACCTCCAGGAGGCCGTCGACGAGGGCATCTACGGTCCGACCGGTCGTCCCGACAACATGGGCTCAGAGTCGACCAGCTTCGACGAGTGCGTCGCCGTGGGGACAGGGCTGGGCCGTCCGGACCTCAACGCGTTCGAGCGGGCCGCCCGCATGCCGCGCATCGGTAGCTGCTCCGCGGGACCCGACGACCTCGCCGCGCTGGCCCGGGGCGACACCCCCGAGAACGTGACCGAGTACTTCCGCTACTGGGGCGGGTGGACCGTGATCTCCCGACCGGTGCTCGCCCTGTGGGGCATCGACGCACTGCGTCGCATCGCTGGCGCCCTCCTCGTCCTGGCGGCCGGCACGTTCGTCGTGGTGGCGGCCAGGCGCACCTCCTCGATCTACGCCCTCGCCCTGACGCTGCCGATGCTGCTGGGCTCCAACGTCCTGGCCACGCCATCGACGTCGCTGAACCAGACGATCAGCCTGAGCGCAGCCTTCCTCTCCCCGACCCTGACGATGATCGCGATCCGGCGCGGGTGGCGAGCGACCTTGGTCGCCACGGCCATCGGCGCCGCCATCTACAACTACGTCGACCTGATGCTGACGCCCGCCATCCCGTGGATGTTGTCCGCCGCGACGACCGCCGCCGTGATGCTGCTGCGGACCGACGGCCTGCGCCCAGCGGTCCAGCGAGCACTGGCCGTGGCCATCGTGTGGCCGTGCGCGTTCGCCTTCACGTGGGCCAGCCGGTGGGCCATCGCGGTGGTGCTGGTGGGGTGGGACGAGACGGTCACCGCCGTCCGCGACAAGGTCGAGTTCCGCCTCGGGGGAAGCTCGGGGGCGGTGCGCGACGAGTTCGGCGTCTCCACGCAGGTCAGCTTCGACTACTGGCTGTCAAACGTCTCCACGGCGCGGGCGGTGCTCATCGCGGCCGGAGTGGCGATCGTCGTTGCCCTGGTGGTCGCCGTACGGCGTCACGGCGCATCGCGGCTCTGGGTGTTCGGGCTCCTCGCGGCGCCGGCGTGCTTCGCGCCGGCGTGGTACGAGCTACTGCGCAACCACTCCCAGATCCATCCCGGCAAGGCGCACATGAGCCTTCCCGTCGCGCTCGGCGTCGTCGTCGGCGCCGCCGTGTTCGCCGCGACCTCCCTGCGGGCTTCCCCCGTGACGGTGGCCACGGCCGAGTCATCGACCGACCCGCCGCCTGCTCCTGACGACCCGCAGCCGAGCACGGGCGGGCTGCGGCGGTAGGCGATCGCCGCCGCCCTTGACACCGTTCGACCAGAGGCGTCCAATGGTCGAGGCGGGCCTTGCCGTTCGGGAGGGTCCATGGACTGCGACCTTGGGTTCGAGGCGTGGCTGCGCGACGAGTACGTGCCGATCGCCGGCGGTTGGCAGTATTGAATGGCGCTCACGCGGCCCTCGGTCGAGGGTCCGTCGTTCGCCGAGCGGGTGCGTGAAGCCAACTCCGTGGTCCGGCGACTCGAGCAGAACAAGTGGGACTTCGCATCCGCGCCCGAAGCGTTCGCCCCGCGGGCCGATGCCGACGTCGTGGCCAAGGAGATCGCCGTCATCTTCGACGGGCGGCACCTGACTCGCATCGGTCGCCTGGTGATGGGCGGCCTCGGCGACGAGTTCAACCTGATGGGTCCGATCCCCGCCGGGTCGCAGCTGCGGGTCACCGACTCGAGCGTGCTCGACGCCGTTCAGACACAGCTGGGCACGAAGGGGCTGCAAGGGTTCGACCAGCTGGCCGCCCTCGGGCCGCCCCAGAAGGTGGAGTTCTACAACTACTCGATGTTCTACCGGCTGGAGGACCTCGTCTTCTGGAGCGTGCTGAACGGTGCCGGATGCTTCCCGAGCACGCTCGAACACATGGCTCGACGCATCGACGGCGGGGACATCCTGCAGAACGTGGTGTACCGCCCGAGCCGGCGGGTCCCCGACGGCCCGGTGATGATGGAGGCCGCCTGCCTGATGGTCAGCTTCCCGACCGACACCGTCGAGTGGATGGACCGCCCGCTCTACGGCGGGTTCGCCAAGGAGACGATGCACATCGAGTACCTGCTGACCCCGGAGCCGACCGACGTCTCGCACCCGTACCTGCCGTTGGTCGACGAGGGTGTTGTGGACCTCGGACGCGGACCGTTGTACGTGCGGCGCTTCGAAGGCACGAGCCCCAAGGACGGGTTGCGCGGCCTCGACGTGCCGTTCGAGCGGCAGGAGCAATGACCACAGCGACGCTGTCGCGCCAACGGGTCTACGACTTGCACGTCCGCGGCGAGCTGCCGCGCAGCCTGCGCGGGTCCTTGGTGATCGCCGCGAGTCGGCGCAACAAGGACCCCCGGGTGTTCTCCAGGTGGCACGACTCGCAGGCCGACCTCTTGCGCATGGACATCGAGCCCGGCCGGCCTGGACGGGTGCGGGTGCACGAGCACGCCGTCGACCCGACGGGTGAGACGCTTGCCGATCCGTCGGCGCTGACGGCGTTCGATCGACAAGCGCGCCTCGATCCTGAGTACGGGTACGCGACGCAGCCGAACCACGGGCTGAACGTCGAGGGCGCCACGTTGTGGGCGACCAACCTGCTGTTCGGCGCGCCGCTCGAACTGGACCTCGACACGCTGCAGGCGGTCCGCATCGTCCGCGCCGTCACACCGTCGCACGACGCGCCGAGGCTCACCGGCGCCGCCCACTTCGCGTGGTCGCACGATCGGCGCCACGCCTACTTCCACCAGGCGCTGCTGGCGCCGGCTTCGGATGAAGTGCCGGTCCGGTCCGTCGATTCGCGACTCGTCGAGCTCGACACCAGGACAGGGGATCTGCGGAGCTGGTCGCTGCTCCCGCCCTCGACCGATGCCGACCCGGCGGTGGCGAACTTCCACTCGGCCTTCTACTTCGTCGACGACGGCCGGCCGCACGTGGGGCTGCTGCGCACCGGGGCGGTCCTCGAGTCGCTGGCGCCCCATGCCGTCCCCGCCGAGCACGCCGTGGCCCGCACACCGCCGTCCACGGTCTGGATCGTCCCGATCGACCACGGCGCCACGACCTTGCAGGCGCAGGAGCTGCCGGGTGTCCGCGCCCTCGGCGCGATCTCGCTGTCCCACCTCGACTGCGACAACCGCGGCGACGGCTTCACACTCTTTGCCAACTACAAGCAGACGGATGTGGCCGAGGAGACGCACGGCACCAACGTCTACGGCGAGGATCCGGCGAGCGTGCGCGAGCACTACAGCGGCATGACCGTCGAGCCGCTCGCCCCCGGTCTGGTGATGCGCTACGAGCACCGCCGCGGGCGGTCATCGATGAAGACGTTCGCTCGGTCCTACGACCCGTGCCGCACCTCTGGTGGCCACACGTGGATGCCGATCAACATCCAGCTCGACCGCGACCGCGACCGACTCTTCTGCTCGTTCGCCGGGTTCCACCCCCGCCTGCTCCCACGCCACCTCGCGTCGTCGTATCCGGACCTCTGCGTCGACTACACCACGACCCGATACATCCCGCCGCTCCTGATGCGGTTCGACGCCGCCACCTTGCAACCCGACGCCGACTCGACGTCGCGCTGCCATCTCGCCTACGCCGAGCCGATGGCGATGACGGTCGCCGGCGATGGCGACGGCGACGAGTTCGTCTGCACGTTCTCGCCGGAGACCGGGCTGCGCGTGCTCCGGGCGGCCGATCTCGGCGTCATCGTCGCCCATGCCGTCGGCGCCGAGTTGCAGGCCATCGGCGATGAGCATTTCCGGCCGGACCCCGCCCACATGGTCTTCGTGGCCCGGTGATCGTCGAGCTGGTCGTCTCGCGCCAACTGGTCGACCGCCTCTACCGGGAGGCCCGCTCCGGTGCGCCACACGAGATCGTGGGCATCCTGGCCGGGCGCGCCGACGGCCACGTCACCGACGTGTTCCCCCTTCCGAACACCGCCGGTCCGGGCGGGCACGTCGCCGACCCACGCGCCCAGTACGCCGCCGAGCGAGCCATCCGGGCGCGGAACCTCGTGTGGCTGGCGGTGTACCACTCCCATCCCGGCGGGGGCACCGAGCCGTCGCCGCTCGACATCGCCTTCGCCAGCCGCCGGCCGACGATTGCGCACGTCATCGTCGCCGTCGACCGGACACGACAGCCCGACGCGATCACCGCGTTCCGTGTCGAGGGCCAAGAGGTGACATCCGTGGACCTGCGGGTCATCGCCCGACCGTCCCGGTCAGAGAACTGGTTGGACGTCCAGCCAGTTCCCTGACCAGGACGATGTCGCCCGTGACATCGGTCGCACGCCTCGAAATGTTGGCGCTGTTGTCACCCGTTCCGTGTCACCGTGCGTCCGTCAGGAGCAAGGAAGACATGCGGCGGACGCCGGGGACGGCCCCGTCCGACACGAGAGAGCGGGAACATCATGAGGACAGCTTCAACGCGCCGGTGGATCACGGGCGTCGCGGCGGTGACCGTGCTCGCAACGGGCAGCGGCATGGCCGCAGCGGCCGCCGGCGGCGGCTCGGTGCGCGGTTCAGGCCCCGACTACTGGTACGGCGCCAGCGTCTTCAGCGACGCCGACGCCAGGGTGCACGCAGTCCACAACGGAGCCGGCGGGACCGTGGTCACGCTGCACGTGACGGGCGTCGCCCCGTCGGCGGCCGGGGCTCAGTTCGGCGCCCACGTCCACGCCAAGGCGTGCGGCGCGGCTGCGGGCGATTCGGGGGGCCACTACCAGCACGCCGGTGCCGAAGGGTCGCTGGAGGATCGCGAGGTCTGGCTCGACGTTGTGATCAACGAGGCCGGCAACGGGCACGCCGTCACCGCTCGTCCGTGGGCACTCGACATCGGCTCGCCGCGCTCGGTCGTGATCCATGCGTTGGCCACCGCGCCCGACACGGGCGTCGCTGGTCCTCGCCTGGCCTGCATCGACATCGGGTAACTCGCCGTGAACGGGTGAGGCCGCAGCATCCACCTGCTGACCGGTCCTTGTCAGCGATTTGGTTGCGCGGCAACCAATTCGTTGACGAGGACGTCAGCGTCAGAGCAGGCGGACGGTGCCGTGCGCGGGATCGACCTCGACCTGGGCGCCGTCGGGGATGCGGGAGGTGGCTCGGTGGGCGCCGATCACCGCTGCGAGACCGAACTCGCGTGCCACGATCGCGGAATGGCACAGCGCTCCGCCCTCCTCCACGACGAGGGCGCCGATCACGGGCAGCAACGAGTTCACCGACGGCCCGGTGAACGGCGCGACCAGCACGTCGCCCGGCTGGAGCTCGTCGAAGGCGAGCATCAGGTCGCGCACCACGCAGGCCCGCCCGGAGTAGGCGGTGTCGCCGATGCCGATCCCGTTCACGGTGGATGAATCGTCGTCGTCGGCGGGTGGCGGTGGCGTGACGTCGGCGCGGAGGTTGGCCATGATCGCCGCGGTGGCGCGAGCAAGGGCCTTCGGGAACGCATCGAGCGGAGGGGCCGGCTCAGGTGGTCCGAGCAGGCGTGGCGGGGGTGCGGCCTCGATGCGGTCGCGCTCGGCAGCACGCTCGGCGAGCTCGTCCGCCGATGGTCCGTCGGCACCCCGCCGTCCACGATCGACCAGCAGGCGGTCGAGCTCGTTGGGGAACAGCTCGACGACGTGGGCGACCTCGTGCAGGCGGCCTGCTGCGTGCAGGCGTCGCCCGGCGTCCATCAGGGCGCGCCGCACCAGCCCGCAGGGCCAGTTCCAGCACAGGCCGCGGATGTCGTCTCGCTGGCGGTGCCCGTAGCGAGCTTCGACCACCAACTCGTCGAACAGCGCGCGGTGCTCGCCCGGAACGCGAGCACGGACGGCTGCGGCGTCGGGTTCGGCGACGTCGAGCTCCTCGGTGGCGCTGAGCAGCGCCGCCACTTGCAGGGCGGGGACCTCGGCCAGGGTGGGCCGGTCGACGTCGTCGCTGGTGACCGTGCGCCACATGTGCTGCTCGCGCCAGGCGTCGACGGCGGCTCGGGTGTCGGGGCCGAGTGCTCGCACATCGTCGACCGTCTCGAGCGACGCCCTCGGCACCCCGCTGTGGCGGATCGCGCTGGCGACCGGGCCGAGCATCACGGCCGTTTCGACCGTTGCCGGCGAGCTGCCGGTCAGCAGGCCGGCCACCTCGTTGGCGCTGATCCCCCACCGTTCGCAGTGAGCCAGCAGGTCGCCGGTGGGCACCAGATCGCCGCCGTGTGTCGCCAGGTTCCTGCGTGCCGACCGCTCGAAGTGCGACAGGGCGCTGGTGAGGTGAGCCGCAAGCTCGCCATCGTCGAGCGCGCCCGGCTCCACCGCCTGCAGCGCCAGGTTCTCCGCCAACTGTGTTGACCGGTCGCGGTCGAACCACTGGTCGACCTCCTGACGCCAACGGCGTTGGGTGAACGCCTGCTCGGCCGTCTTGGCGCGTCTGCGCAGCTCCGGGTGGACGCGGGTGAGGAGCCTCATCACGAACGCCGGCGGCGGGGCCTTTGGCGTGGAACCCGGCTTCTCGCCCACGGCCAGCGGGCGCATGTACAGGCAGCCGTGGACGAACTTGGCCTGCACGGTGACGAGTGGCAGGCCGTAGCGCTGCATCGGTTCGACGATGCCGGCCTCGAACGCCCGCTGGTAGGTGTCGCGCAAGAAGGGGGACAGCGGCCGGAGCCCGTGGTGACCGGTCTCCAGCTCCCACTGCCCCGGTGCGGGCGGATCGAAGGTCACAGTGGGTGGTGCGGTGTGAGTCGTGCTGTCGATCATGGTGCCCCCTACTTCGCACCGACTCAATCATGTCAGACTTCTGCTGTCAATGTTGGATCTTGCCATCATGACAGGATTCCGCCAAGATGGCCCTTGCGAGGCGGCCGTGAAGGCACCGCGGTGGAGGACCGATGAGCGAGGCGCCAAAGCGATCCGAGCGCAAGGCCTACACCTCGACGCTGCGCCAGCGTCAGGTGGCCCAGACTCGGGAGCTCATCCTCGATGCCGTGACCACCCTGCTCGGCGATCGGCGCGCCGACGAGGTGGCGACGCGCGCCATCGCCGCGGAAGCCGGGGTCTCAGAGCGCACGGTGTATCGCCACTTCCCCGATCGAGAGGCACTGCTCGAGGGGTTGACGCAACGGCTGCCGCAGCTCGGCGGCGTCAGGCCATCGTTCGCAGCAGGCGGTCTCGACGCCCTTGCGCCCACCGCCCGTCGCCTCATGGAGCTCCTCGACGACCACTACGTGACCGCTCGGGCCGAGGCGGTGTTCAACGCCGATCCGCGCCGCTTCGCCGCCGGCACCCGGTCCAACACGCGCGAGATGCGCAAGTTGCTGGCGAAGGAACTGCCCGAGCTCGGTGAGCGCGAGCAGCTCCGCATCGCGGCCGTGATCCGCTGCCTCGTGTCGACCCAGGCGTGGCTGCGGATGCGGGAGGAGTTCGGCGTGCCAGGGATCGAGTCGGGCCCGGTGGTGGCGTGGGTGATCGACACCATCGTCCGCGAGCTCCGCGCCGGCAACGCCCCCGCTGCGACGTGACGGAAGGGCGCGCTGGTGATGGCGCCGACCGCGGAAGGCGGGTTGCTGGCGACGGGTGCGACGGCTCTTGCCCGGTGCGGCGGGGCGTGGTACGCAAGCCGTCGGCTGGCCGACGCGGAGGAGGAACGATGCGCTCGAAGCACACCCAGTGGCTGGTTGTGGCGGCCGCCGTGATCGCCGTTGCCACGCCGACTGTCGCCGCGGCGGATCCCAACCCGCCGTCGGACTATTTCGTCGATGAGACGAAGCTCCCGTTCGGCGATCTTGCCGGTCGCAACGACCAGCAGCTGTGGGGAGTCCACAAGGGAGCCGGCTACCGGATCGAAGTTCCGGCGAACTGGAACGGTGATCTCGTCGTCTACGCCCACGGTTTCCGAGGCACCGGGCCGGAGCTCACGGTGTCGAACCCGAGCATCCGTGACCACCTGCTCAGGCAAGGATATGCCTGGGCCGCATCGAGCTATGCCACCAACGCTTACGACGTCGCCCAAGGCGTGCTCGACACCGCCAACCTCACTCACCGCTTCAACGGACTCGTCGGCAATCCCGACCACGTGTACCTCATGGGGCATTCGATGGGCGGACACATCACCGTCGTCACCGTGGAGCAGTTCCCGAACCTCTATGACGGCGCTCTGCCGATGTGTGGCGTCCTCGCCGATACCGAGCTGTTCGACTTCTTCCTCGACTACAACGTGGTCGCCGAAGCGGCGTCCGGCGTCGACGTGCCGTTTCCTCCGCCCGACGATTACCTCGCGACATGGGTGCCCCAGATCACCGCCCAGCTCGGACCGGCGTTCCCGACACAGCTCGACGCCGACGGGCAGTTGCTCAAGGACGTCACCGAACAACGCAGCGGCGGCGAGCGGCCACTGTTCGACGTCGCATTCATCTCCTGGGCCAACTTCCTCTTCACCGTGTTCGGTGACGGGACACTCGACCTCGTGCCCGGGTCGGTCGCCGGGAACGTCGACACCGACTACCAGCGCGACACCGATCCCGCCCGCTCCCCCGAAGAGCAGGAGCTGAACACCGAGGTCTTCCGGCTGGCCAAGGACCCGCAGGGCATCCACCCGAACGGGCTGGCAACCGTCCCGCCGACCACCGGCGACCTGCGCGTGCCGACCTTGTCGCTACACACCATCGGAGATCTGTTCGTCCCCTTCTCCATGGAGCAGCTGTACGCCCAGCGAGTCATCGCCGCCGGCCATGGCGATCTCTTCGTGTCGCGAGCCATCCGCGACGTGGGCCACTGCGGCTTCACCACACAGGAGCAGACAGTCGCCTTCGACGCCCTGGTGCAATGGGTCGAAGGCGGGAGCCGACCCGCCGGCGACGCCATCCTCGATCCAGCCGCCGTTGCTTCACCGACGTTTGGTTGCACCTTCACCACGACACGTCGCGTCTACGACACGACGACGTGCCCCTGACGACCGCTTCCCAGACGACCGACCGGCGCGTCAGCGGTCGGGTCAGCCGCTCGCGTTGAGCTCGGCGACGACGTCGAGCAGGTCGCCACGCGTGTGGAAGTCGACAGCGATGATGTTCGGCCGGCGTTCCCGCTCCTGCGCACACTCCTCGACGCGGTCGTGCAGAACCTCTGACCGGTTCACGTCCGCGGCGACGAGCGGATCGGATGTCGTCACCCAATGGTTGATGAGGAACAGCGGATTGCCTTCTACCCCGCGGTTGGGCTCGCACGAGAACTCGCCGCGCCCGTCGAAACGGTACGGCGTCTCCTCCATCGCGTCGTACGCCGGGACGTACCACGGCTCGGCCCCACCCTCGAACTCCGCGAGCACGAGCACGTTGCGACGGCGCTGGATCATCTCGCGCAACGTCGGCAGCGGTTCCTCGGTATCCCAATGCAGCGCGTGGCGGCCGAGACCGCTCTTCGTCAGCGCGTCGACTGCGTCCGCCGCGTCGACGTGATCCTCGAGGATCAGCACGATGACCTCGTTGGGGTTCTCGCGCAGGTAGTCGTCGATGACGCGGAACGTGTCGACGGCGCGGGTGGCGCCCAGCTCGCAGTAGGCGTGGCACAGGTACACCTGGCGCTCGTCGGACGGCGGGCCGATGTACGCCTCGACCCCCTCGGTCAGGGCACGATCGCGGGGGTTGAGCTGATTCACCGCGATCTCATCCGCCCGGCTGGCGAAGTCGGTGCGCACGAACGCATCTCGGTCCACTCCGTAGTGGAGGTCGAGCATGAAGGCGCGGACTCCGGAAGCGAGCTGGCTCCCGACGTTGGCGGTTTGGACCGCTCCGAAGTAGTCGTCGGCACTGGCGGCCATCGCGTTGTGCGTGCCGGGGAGGACCACCTCGGCGAGGGTGCGGTCGCAGAGGTCGTGGCTGCCGTTGCAACCGGTCTCGCTGATGTCAGGTTGGTCGGTGCTGGGCGCCCGCAGCGCCCGGGCGAACGCCAGGCCGCCGAACAGCAGCGTCACCGTGACGACCGCAATCGCGCCGGTGGCCCCGAGTGCGAAGCGCCGCGCCGTGCGATGGAGGGGGATCGAGCCCTCCCGCGCCCAGTTGACGGAGCCGAGCACGTCGAGCAGGCCGATGGCGCCGGCCACGAAACCGAGGAACGCCGCAGTGCGAATGACGATCGATGCCGTCGCCTCCGGCCAGCGCATGGCGAGGAACCCGACGGCGATGGCGGCCACAGAGGCGGCGACGCGCCACCCGGGCTGTTGCAACGCGCGGCCGATGGTGTCGCGCAGGGTGCCGAGGCGCGAGCGGATCTCGCCCGTGCCGGCGTAGGCGGCGGCGATGGCGAGCACGGTGCCGATGGTGATGAACACCTTGGCCTGGATGTTGAGGAGGCTGGTCGAGCTCCAATACACCGCCCGCAGGGCCGTGCGATCGCCGTCGGTCTCGCCGACGCTGGCGGCGACGTTGAGGCCGGCCGCCAGCACTGCGAAGTGGGCCACGCCCGTGGCGACCAACCCAAGGCCAATCACCTCGACCGCCCGACGGCGGTCGCCGGCGCTTCGTACGGCGACGACGAAACACCCGACGGAGAGCGCGGCGAGGGGCGTGATGAGCCATCCGGCAAGCGACGCGACCCGCATCGTCGTGTCGAGTGGCGTGCTCTGGGAGATGCCGACCAGGACGCCGAGAGCATCGTCGGGAAGTGCTTCGGCGAGCTTCGGGTTGGTGAGCTCGAGGCTCTGGCGCACGAGCGGCGTGGCGTCGTGGACGTCGACGAGGAGGCGGCTGCGCCGCCCCTCGACGATCGCACGATGCAGCTCGCGCACCCCGGTGTGGAACACGCCCTGGAACCGGTCAGAGGCCACGAGCTCCGCAACCACCACTTCGAGTGCCGGCCGTGCGGTCGCCGCGAGGCGCGCCACCGCGTCCTGTTGCTCGACGGAGGTGATGATCTGCTCGGCGACCACGTCGCGCACCGTCGGCTCCTCGAGCATGTCGGTGGCGACGTCGGCGAACCCCTGGGAGTCGGCGAACGTCCGCCAACTCCACAGCGAGATCATCGCAAGGTTGGCGAACAGCAACCCGAAGAGGATCGCGACCAATGACCGCCGGCCGAGCAGACGTCGACGAGGCTCCCTCCCCCGCATCTCCAAATCGTAGCGAGCCGGTGATCAGCGACGTTCGGCCAGCCACGCCGTCGATCGCTCGACAGGCGATGAACATGCGTCATGCGGATGTCCGCGACTGGCGTGCCACGGTGCCCAAACGCGCCAGGTCCTCCCTCAGCGCGATGGTGCGATCACGGTGGGCGGGGATGATCAAGGCGTAGAGCACTGAGAGCACCTTGGGGGCGCGCAACACGCGAAAGTGCTGCGAGATCGTCGTGCCTCCTTCGGCCTTGTGGAGGGAGATCCGCCACTCCGAGCTGTCGGGGTACATGGCGGTGGGGACGGTGCGCCAGACGAGCTCGTTGGGCTCGGCTGAGACGATCTCGCACAGTCGCCCCCAGCGGAAGATGCCGGCGCGATTGCGGCCCCGAAACCGAGCGCCGGCGACCGCGGATGCGGCCCCATCGACCCACGTGGCGCCGACGCATTCGTGGCTCCACTCCCCGACGCGGGTGACGTCGCGAACGACATTCCAGACGTCGTCGAGCTCCGCCTCGACCGTCACGGCCACGCCGTTCTCCAGCTGCACGCGGCGGGCGGGCTTGCCGCCTTCGGTCCAGCACGCCGCCGCATGTCGTCGATAGCTCAGCGCGAATCCGTTCAGCAGGATGAACCGCTGGATGGGTGGCACGAGCCCCAACACCGCGGCGCGGTCGGCGTCGCTGGCGCTGTCGATGAGCCAGTGACCCTCGAATCCGAGATCGGACATCGACTTCGGGTCGAGGTTGTGCTGCTTCTCGATGGCCTGCCACTCGCCAGTGGTGATCGTCCGCGCGACGATCGGCATGGCGTCGTGCTCCTCCTCGTGAAGATGCGGAAGGAGCACGGCGGCGAGCGCGTCCAGTGCGTCGAGGGCGTGCCGCGTCGCCTCGTCCGAGCCGTCCGCGGCGAGCGCCAGCGCGGACGCCTCCACCGCCGCCGCCGCAGGCATGATCGCTTCGTGGCTTCGAGCCATGCGGTCGAGGACATCGACGATCTCGGCTGAGGCACCGGCTCGCCTGCGGACCAGCGGGTACAGGCCGTCGTCCTCAGCGGCATGGTGGGCATGAAGGAAGCGCATCATCCACACGAGGTGGGCGCCGATGGCCCGACGCTGGTGCCCGCTCACCCGCTCCGGTGTGGCCAGCGTCGAGCTTGCCCTGGCCAGGTCGCGTCGCAGCGCGTCGTGGACGATGCGCATCATCGTCGTGTCGGCGGGTGCATCGGAAGTGGTCGTCATGAACATGCCCCCCTTCGGTCAGGAGCGCGGAATGACCCGCTCCAGCGTGTCGGCGAGCCATGCCTCGTACTGTTCGGCCGTCCATCCCGACTCCTCGACGAGCAGCAGGTACACCTCGGGGCTGGTGATGACCCACACGCCGTCGCGCTCGGACGTCGTGGGAGCGCGACCGATGATCAGCTGAAGCGCGCTGGCCACGTCCGACCGCTGGAGTTCGCGAGTCGAACGCAACATGTCGGCGATCTCCTCGTCGGCCGCCGCTGCCTGGCGAAGCAGCTTGGCGATCGCCGCTGTGCGAGCTTGCACGGCGGCGACCAGCCGGGCAGCAGCCCGAACCCGCTCAGGTCGGCGACCTACACCGATCGCCCGGAACTCGACGCGTTCGGCGAGCGGCTGCGACGCATCGTCGCCCACCAGCGCCGTGTCCGCGACCGCCCGCAGCAGACCCCGCTTCGACGAGAAGTGCGAGTACACGGTCTCGAGGGCGACACCAGCGGCCACGGCGATCTCTCGCATTCCCGTCGCCGCCCACCCGTGCGCCACGAACAGCGAATGCGCGGCATCCACAACGGCACGCCGAGTCGCCGCAGTCTGCTGCCCTCGGAGCTGCGACCGATAGCGACGCCGAACGGTCGCCGGGCCGGGCCTCGTCGCGCTCCGTCACACGAGGAGACTAGTACAGCCGCGTATTCGATACAAGTCCGTTCTGCGATCTGCGTGAGGCGTTCGCTAACCTCGCTGAGGAGCTTCGACCGGGACTGACCGCCTGATCCGCTCGGCGCGTCGGCGGCCGGCATTTCATCTTTCGCCACTCCGCCGTGCGCCGGCCTGGTTGGTACAGGGAAGTCCGTAGCTTGACCACGTCGTCGGCCGACGACACGCATCGACCAGTCAGGCGGCCAGGGCCGGACCTGGCCGCCCATCATTCGCGAATTCTGATCACTTCGCCGGGATCTCAGGCCGGGACGCGTTCCGACCCTGAAGTTGTCGGTACGGCTCCAGGCTGCCCCCACGGCGACTTGGGCGCGTCAGAATGGTGGCCTGGCCCTGTCGAGCTGGGCGGAGAGCGACGTCTCGCACAGCGATCCGAGTTCTTGAGGTATCGATGTCTGATCAACCGCCCACGCCACGCAGTGCGCATACCGTGGCCGTCGGTTCCCGAGTACCTGCCGGGTTTGCCGAATCCTCATTGTCACTGCCCGCTTCGGGCATGGAGGTCGCCCAGTTCGTCGCTCTGCGCGCCTCGGCCTGCGTCGGCGCCGACTACTCCAACATGGCTTCGTTGGACCGCGAGCGGCAATCGCTGCGCTTGTTCCACGGCACCTTCCTCGCACCGGAGATCGCCGACCGCTACACCGACATCCCCCTCAGCGCACCATTCCCGATCGCTGCTGCGGTACGCCTCGACGAGCCGGTTCTGCTGCCTGATCTTGACTCCTATCGCCGCGAGTTCCCGATGATCCTCGCCGACACCATCGCCGCAGGCGTTCAAGCGACCGCATCGATACCGCTTCATCGGGCAGATGGTTCGCTGGTCGGGGCCCTGGGCTTCGCCTGGGCCGGACCGACGAGGTTCGACGCCAAACTGGTCAGCGCGCTCCGTGCAGTCGGGGAGCTTTGCACTGCCACCATTGAACGGGCCGAACAGTACGACGCCGAACATCAGTTCGTGGCCGACGTCAGCGCGAGCCTGCTCGGCGACCTGCCGGCGCTGGCCGGACTCGACACGGCGGCCCACTACTTGCCGGCGGGGCGGACCACCGCGGTGGGAGGTGATTGGTACGAAGGGCTGCTCCTCGACAACGACAAAGTGGCACTCGTTGTCGGTGATGTCGTCGGGCACGGCCTCGCTGCGGCAGCCGACATGATGATCATCCGCGGCATGGTCACCGCGGTCCTGCACGCCGGCGTCCCCGTCGCCGAGGTGTTCAGCGAACTCGCAACCGTGTTGCAGCAGCGGGCCACAGTGCTGCTCGCAACTGCCGCACTCGTGGTCGTCGATATGGCCGCAGACACCATCACCTACACCACCGCCGGACACCCGCCGCCCGTGATTCAGTATCCGACCGGACAGTTTCGTCGGCTCGATGAAGCGAATTCGGCGATGCTCGGCCTCGGATCAATCGATCGAATCGCTGCAACCGTGCCGTTTCCGGCGGGTGCCCGACTGGTCATGTTCACCGACGGGCTCGTCGAACGACGCGATCGGACGTTCGACCTCGGCATCGATCAAGTCGCTGCAACACTTGCCACATTGCCGGACTCCAACACGGCAAACGAGATCGCCGGAACACTGCTCGATGCGCTCGCTGACGGTTGTCCCGCGGAGGACGACATTGCCATCGTCGTCGCCCAACACCTCACCTCACCTGACCGCGCCGGGTAGCCGTCTACCGTCAATGATTCGATCGGGACTCGGTGGGTAGGCACTGACGGGTGTCGGCCGACGAGCAATCCCTCAACCCGTCGACCGCCTCGGCCGCAGCCGCCGAGCAGCTCTACGACGAGCTGATGGCGCGGGCGTGGGCGCTCGACGCCGCGATCTCAGATCGTTGCGATGAGGTCATCGGCGATGAGATGCGCCATCGGCTCGCTCGCCGAGCGGTCGAGATCGCAAAGGCCCTGCCCGCCGACCCGGCAGCCCACGCGTTGCTGGAACGCCTCCTTTGGCCGGCGTCGACGCCGCCCCAAGCCACGGACCCATGGTGGCTGACGCCCCTCGGGCTTCTCACGCGAGCCCAACACCACGCAGCCTGACGAGCGCCCGGTCTGGGCCGGGCCGACCCGGCATCACCGGCGGCGCCTCACACTGCGCAACGTGGCAGGCCGCCCGCACGGAACCTGGTGTTGTTGCCGGTCTCGGCGACACCTTCGCAACGGTGGCCCGGCACTGCGTCGCCCGGCGGACAGGGTCAAGCGGATGCCACGTTGCGACGGCGGGTACGGACGAACGAGGCCATCGCCTACGGCGAATCCGGTCGCGCCAAGGGCAGGTCGTGGTGACGATGCGATGACGTGTACCGCCACTGGATGACATCACCTCTGACATGTCGGGCGGCGATGAGCGATTCGCAACCCGACGCAGCGTCACACCGGCTCGAGCCGGGCCGGTGTGGTCTTGTGCCAGGGCGTCCCGGCCCACGGGTCGCGGTCCTCGCTGGCGGTGAACTCGTTGGTCCCCACGCCGGTCTTCGCCCGCGCTCCCGCCTCGACATGGTCCAGGCCGAACCCGTTGGGCAGCGAGACATGACCGGGTTGGATGGTCTTGTCCACCGAGACCGTCACGACCGCACTCGATCGCTTCGTCGACAGCTTGGCGGCGCCGCCGTCGGTGACGCCGATCCGCTCGGCGTCAGCGGGCGACACGCGCAACGCCCCATCGAAGTCCTTCTTCCGCCACGCCGGGTCACGCAGGATCGTGTTCGCCGTGAACGAGCGCCGTTCACCGGCGGCCAGAAGCAGTGGCCAGCGCGGATCGTCCCCCGGCGGTGTCTCGTGAGCGAGCTCGGCCAGCTCTGTGAGCAGCTCGGGGATCTCGGCGTGGACCAGCCCGTCGGCGGTCTTGATCCGTTGCCACGTCGCCTCCCAGGTGTCGTCGGTGAACACGACTCCGGACGGGCTGTCGACGATCGCATCGAACAGCCGGTTGCCCGCATCGGGTCCCGAGCCGAACCCGGCCCGGGCGACGCCGTCGGGGTTGACCTGTGAGCAACGGATCACCATCGGCCACAGCGACGCAGCAGCCGCTGCGCCGTGCGGAAGTGTCGCTCCGAGGGTGCGGTACAGCACGACGGCGGCGACGGCCGCCGTCCTCGGATCGGTGGTGGTCGCCTCGGCAAAAGCCGCCGCGAACTCCTCGCGGCTGCGCTCCGCGGCCGAACGCAGCGTCTCGACCATCACTGGATCGACGAGACCGAGGGCCTCCACGATGCGGGCGTGGATCTCTGGCTCGGGCAACGGACCTTGCGGCGGGTCGAGCACCGGCCGGCGAAGGTGGAAGACGTTCTTCGGGAAGTCGAAGTTGAAGAACGTCGCCTCGAACTTCTCGTACTGGGTGGCGGCGGGCAGCACGTAGTCCGACTGCCGCGCCGTCTCGGTCATGAACACGTCGATGCACACGCTCACATCGAGCGCCCGCATCGCCTCACGCATCCGCTGACTGTCGGCGACCGAGCTCAGCGGATTGCCGGACTCGACGATCAGGGCCCGATAGCGCTTCGGGTGGTCGGCGAGGATCTCCTCCGGCAGCACGTTGCAGGGGATGAGCCCACCGATGACCTTCGCCCCGACCACCGGCGAGACCGGAGCGGCGGTCGGAGAGAGCTCGCTGCGGCTCATCCGCAGCAGGTTCCCGATGCCGGTCATCGCGTACTGCCCACCCGGATTGGCGAGGTTCCCGGTGAGCAACCAGACGAGCTTCTCCAAGTAGCTCACCAGCGTCGAGTGACGGTTCATCTGCACGCCAAGGTCCTCGAACGTGGCCACGCTGGAGGCCGCCGCGATCCGACGGGTAGCGGCCCGCACCAACGCCTCGTCGACACCGCTGATCTCGCAGTACCGGGAGATCGGCACCTCACGCAGCTCCGTGAGCACCGGTTCGTAACCGGACGCATGGGCCTCCAGCCAGACGCGGTCGACGAGGCCCTCATCGACGAGCACCGCCGCCATCGCGGCGATCAGCCACGCATCTCGACCCGGCCGCACCCGGAGGTGGTAGTCGGCCATCGCCGCGGTCTCGGTCACCCGTGGATCGATCACGACCATCGCCCGGTCGGGATCGGCGGCGATCGCCTTGAGCGTGGTGCGGGCGTGAGGGATCCCATGAGAGATCCACGGGTTCTTGCCAGGAAAGAACGCGACCTCGCAATGCTCGAAGTCGCCGCGCAGCGGCGTTCCGAACATCTTGCCCATCACCAGCATCTCGCCGGTCTTCTCCTGCGAGATCGCGTTCGCCCTGAACCGAACACCCAGCGCGGCCAGGGTCGCCGCCCCATACGTGCCGCCGAGATGGTTGCCCTGCCCGCCCCCGCCGTAGTAGACGATCGACTCGCCCCCATGGCTGTCGCGAACCGCCGCCAACCGCTCGGCGACCTCGCCGATGGCGGTGTCCCAGTCAATCTCCTCGAACGCTCCGTCCGGCCGTCGACGAAGCGGGCTCAGCAGCCGCTCACCGCGCCCGTTCTGGTAGTAGTCGAGGCGCAGCGCCTTCTCACAGGTGTAGCCCTTCGACGCCGGATGGGCCTTGTCGCCACGGACCCGTTCGAAGGTCCGTCCCTCGCCGCCCAAGCGAACCTCGACCCCACAGTTGCACTCGCACAGGATGCAGGCGGTCTGACGCCACTCAGCCGTCTGCCGCACCTCGGTTCCGTCGGTCATCGCTCGTCCTCTCGCCGATCGTGCGCAGTACGCGAAACGGTCAGGGCGGGATGGAGGCTCCGCCGAAGACCTCGATGACCTGTACAGCGGCGTCGGGCGGACGCTGCCGCACCGGTCGATTCCATCATGGAACCATAAGGTAGCCGATTCACGTTCCATGATGCAACCGTCTCGTCTAGGCTGGGTACGTGAAGCGCGTCGATACCTCCGACTGGCCGTGCACCATCGCCCGCAGCGCGGCCGTGCTCGGCGACCACTGGAACCTGCTGCTCATCCGTGAGGCGTGTCTCGGCACCCGCCGATTCGACGACTTCCAGGAGGCGCTCGGTATCGGCCGCAACATCCTCAGCCGACGGCTCAACGGGCTCGTCGACGAGGGCCTGCTGCGCCGGGTCGAGTATCAGCAGAATCCGCCGCGCGATGAGTACCGGCTCACAGAGAAGGGCCGAGACGCCTACCCGATCCTCGCCGCCATGGCGGCCTGGGGCGACCGCTGGCTCACCGGCCCGGAAGGCACACCGCTGGTGCTGCACCACACCACATGTGAGCACGACATGCACGCCGTCGTCGTCTGCAGCGAGTGCGACAAACCCCTCGACGTCCGTGAGGTGCGAGCCAAGCCGGGACCTGGCGCTCCCGTCGGCACCCAGATCGGGGCGTCATGACCACCACCGCCGAATGGGTCAGCGCTTACGCCGAGGCCGCCGGCATCTCCCTGCCGAGCCCGGACGACATCGATGTCCTGCTCCAACTCGCCGGCGTCGCCGCGCACGCATCCGAACGCACGGCCGCGCCGGTCACCTGTTGGCTCGCCGCCATCGCCGGCCTCACGCCCGCCCACGCGCTCGCTCTCGCCGAGTCGATGGCGGCCGAGCTGACCTGACGCCACGGCGTGTGCACGGCACGCCACGCTGTCGCGAGGCGACCTCGGATGGGCTAGTGAGCGGCCGGCCCGGCTGGCGCCCTCGCGGATCGGGTCGAGGAACACCTCGGCGGTCTCCCGGAAGAACGAGTTGCCGATCCAGCGTCGGCGAGCTCCCCGGTGAGGCCTGAGGTTGGCGGGCCCCAGTGACGCGACGTAGGTGGGGACGTGCGTAGGCGGCATCAGCGAGCGGATCGCTCGGCCCTCGCCGCCGGCGAGAGGAAGCTGGTAGATCTCACCGTCGTACTCGAGCCGGTGGCCGGCGGTCACGGTGCGGACGATGTCGATGGTCTCGCGGGTGCGGCGCACGGGTTTGTCGAACCGGACGCCGTGCCAACCCTCCATCACCTGCGGGCCGCTGGACCCGATACCCAGCACGAACCGGCCACCGGACAGGGCCTGCAGGGACATCGCGGACATCGCGAGCATCGCCGGAGTGCGGGCACCGAGCTGCACGATCCCGGTGGCGAGCCGGATGGTGGACGTCTGCCCTGCCAGATACGCAAACGGGGTCAGGGCGTCGGCGGCCCAGAACTCCGGCACCCACACCGAGTCGACGCCGAGCCGCTCCGCCTGGCAGATGAGCTCGACGCGGGCCGCGCTCGAGGGCATCTCGGCGATGCCGAGACGAGGATCATGGCGACGCTTCGGCGAGCTGCTTGATGCCCTCGACGGTGCGCTGCATGTTGGCCTGCACCTCGTTGAGGCGGCGGCGCAGCACGCGGGTCTCCTTGCCCGGGTTGGCGGTGATCGCCATCGTGGTGCCCGACGGGCCAGGTCCCATGACGTAGCTGAACCGCAAACGTGTGCGGCCGGCAGCCGGTTCCAGGTCAAACCGCCACCGTGCGCCCGGGTTGTCGGGATCGGACGTGCGCCAGCCGAAGGTGCTCGGTTCGTCGCAGGCGTCGACGATGCACGGCAGGGCCCACTCGCCGACCGCCGCGTGACGGTTGCGTCCGGTGAACACCGCGCCGACCCCGCGCTCATCGCTCTGCCACTCGGCGCCGATGGACTCCTCCGAGAACCGGGTCGGCACGTTCACATCGGCGACGAGCGGCCACACCACGGCCGGAGGGGCGTCGATGTCGATCTCGGCGATCGCGCCCGGCCCGTCCTCGAAGCGCAACGTCTCACCGGGACCGTGTTCGGACGTGGTGCCGAAGCGATCGAAGTAGGTGATAGCTCGCGCCGGGTGCCGCGGCGCGCGACGGAACTCGGTGCCCTTCGTCCAAGCCACCGGCAACAACACGATCTCGGTCATATGGCCAGGGATACCGAGGATCTCCTTCACCCTCGCCTCGTCCTCGAGAGCGGCGGTGACCCACGTCGTACCCAGGCCCCTCGCCCGCAACGCCAGGCAGAAGCTCCACGCAGCCTGAATGATCGAATCGAACAAGCCAGGGCGGCCATTGCCGTCGTGGCGACCGATGATCGTGGGGATGACGATCGCGGGCACCTCGGCGAGGTGCTCGGCCAAGTACTGCGCCGACGCCATCACCTGCTCCTGCGGGTGGCCGGTGCCACGCAGCCGCTCGGCGGCGGCGGACATGAACGGCAACGCCGTCTGCCGGTACAGCTCGCCGAGCTGGTCCTTGACGGCCTGGTCACGCACGATCAGCCAGCGGCGGCTGCCCAGGTTGCCGCCCGTGGGCGCCTGCTCGGCGAGGTCGATGCAGTCGAGCAGCAACTGGTTGTCGACCGAGCGCTCCAGGTCGAGCCGCCGCCGCACGGCGCGGGTCGTCGCTAAGACCTCGTCGACGTGGCGTGGATCGATGTCCATCGAGCGCTCCTTCGACGTCGATACGCCGGTCACCGGTCAGCGTCCCGTGAACCGTGCCGGGCGCCGCTCGATGAACGACGCGATGCCTTCTGGGAAGTCCTCCGTCGCCTGCACCGTCGCCGCCATCTCCGGGATCGCCGCGATGGCGGCCGGCTCGTCCTGGTCGAGCGCGAGACGAGCATTGGCGATCGTGTGCACGAGCGCGGGTGGTGAGCACTGCACCATCTCTCGGGCCAGGGCGATCGCCCGCTCGATCTGCTCGCCGGGCGCGACGACCTCTTGCACCAGTCCGATCCGGTAGGCCTCGGCGGCGTCGAACTCGTCAGCGCGCAGCAGGTGGTACATCGCGTTGCCCCACCCGCCGCGCTGCACGTAGCGCACCGTCGCCCCACCGAGCGGCGCGAGGCCTCGCTTGGGCTCCAACTGGCAGAACCGGCAGTCAGACGCCGCCACCACGATGTCGCCGGCCAGCGCGATCTCGATCCCGATCGTGAACGTGATGCCCTGCACCGCCGTCACGCGCGGCTTGCGCAGCCGGCGGCCCAGCCCGAACGGATCGACCGGGTCCGACGTCTGCTCCGCCTTCCGGCGGGCCGCGTCACACTTGGCCTCCTCACTGAAGAACAACGGCATCTCCAGCCCCGCCGTCGTGTGGTCGCCGGCGAAGCACAGGACACCGACGAACAGGTTCGGGTCCTCGTCGAGCCGGGTCAACGCGTCACCCAGCTCCGCCGTGATCTTCGGCGTGAACGCGTTCTTCTTCTCGATCCGATCGACGGTCATCACCAAGATGTGCTCGTCGACCACATCGGTGCGCACCTCCCCGTGAGGATGCCGCTCAGCGCCGTTCGATGTGGATTCCATAATGGAACCCAACGGTACTCCTGGTGCTCCCCCGGTGCAATCCCTGCTCTGCCGCGGCGATTCAGCGTTGGCTGTCGATCCGCACAACCAAACGCGACCTCGATGTGCGCGCAGGACCAGAGTCCCTGAGTGCGAGATTGGTCGACGCGGTCCGGGAGGCCGTGCCACGTGGCCGGCGTGCCAACTACGACGTTGAGGGCCCTGGCCACCGGCCGGGATCACTCCGGCCTCGGAGTAGGTGCACCGGCCCGTGCACCGCCTGTCGGGCTGGACGAGCGGCAAGTCGGAGACGAGACTGTGCAACGAGACGTTGCACAGTCGACGAGTCGGTGAGCGACACCGTACGTCTCTGCCTCACCGAGTCCTTCGTCGCCCTCGACGTCCTGCTCAGCGGCCCCGGCGAGCTTGCCCGCTTGCAGGCCTTCGACGGGCCGCCTGGGGAAGGCGTAGATGGACGATTGGGGGACAACTCAAGGCCCTGATGCCAAACACATGGCCCCTGACCAGGAATTTCGTGCCCCCGGCAGGATTCGAACCTGCGACGCA
>CAVUCK010000011.1:0-19069 GCA_963739975.1 uncultured Acidimicrobiia bacterium | reverse complement strand
CGGGCTCGGCTCGCTCGGTGGGGCGCTGCTCGGCGCGCTGTACCTCCGCGGGACGCGCTGGTTCATCACCTCGCAGGAGTGGCAGCTGCTGTCCACGGGGGTCGGCGTGCTCGTCGTGCTGCTGATCCTCCCCGGCGGCTTGGGCAGCCTGTGGGTCAAGCTCCGCGACGTCGCCGTCCGCCTGCTCACCCGCCGACGGTCCTGGTCATCGGGGCGCTCGGACTCCCAGGGGTTGGAACAGATCCCGCCCCGAGACGGAAGCCGCCCCGATGGGGAAGCGCCCGTCGGGTCACCGGAACCCGAGCCGGAAGGAGCGCGCACATGAGCCGGTTCACGGCCGCGGTGCGCCACCCGATGACGTGGCTGGGCACGGTGTGCGGCGGAGAGTCCGCCTACCCGCTGGTGGTGCTGTTCGGGCTGAACGCCGTCGACGAGCTCGACCGCACGGCATTCGGCATCCTCCTGCCCAACATCCGCGACGAGTTCGGTCTCGACACGACGACCGTGCTCGCACTCGTCGCCGTGTCCTTGGTCGCTGCACTCGCCCTGCAGGTGCCGATCGGCCAGTTCGCCGATCGGTCGCGGCGCGTGCCGCTGGCCATCGCCGGTGCGCTGGTTTGGGGGTTCTTCAGCGGGATGACGGGACTGGCTGTCGGCGTGGTCATGCTCGTCATCGCCCGCAGTGGCAGCAGTATCGGCAAGGCGGTCATCGATCCGACGCACAACTCGCTGCTCGCCGACTACTACCCGATCCAGGCCCGCATCGGCGTGTTCAGCACGCACCGGGCGGCAAACGCCGTCGGCAGCTTCGTGGGTCCGCTGGCGGCCGGGATGCTCGCCTTCTCGTTCGGGTGGCGCGTGCCGTTCCTCGTCTTCGCCGTGCCCACCGTCGTGTTCGCCTTCCTCGCCTTCCGGATGATCGAGCCGACGCGTGGCCGCTGGGAGCGAGAGGCGACGGGCGCGCGGGCCGAGGTCGTGGTGACCGAGGAGGCCGTGCCCTCGTATGCCGAGAGCTGGCGGACCGTGCAGAAGATCGACACGTTGAAGCGGCTGTGGTGGAGCCTCCCGTTCATCGCCACTGCGCTGATCGGCTTCGTCGTCCTGGCATCCTTGTTGTACGACCAGCAGTTCGGCCTCGACGAACGCGGTCGGGGCATCGCCGCCGCCGTGGCTGAGCCGTTCCAGCTTGTCGGGCTGGTGGTCGGGACGCGCATCGTCACCCGTCGCTTCCTCGGCGACATGGGCGGCCTCATCCGGTTCCTGTCACGCGTCGCGATCGGCACGGCGATCGCCTTGGCCGGTTTCGCGCTGGCCCCGAACCTCGGCATCGCAGTGGCCCTCAACTGCGTCATCTCAGCGGCTTTCTCCGTGCTCGTGCCCGGCATCCTCGTCGCGCTCTCGCTGGCGATCCCCCCGCGGGCCCGGGCGACGGGCTTTTCGGTCGCCTCGCTGTGGGTGATCCCCGGCCTGGTGGTCCTCCCGCTGATCGGCTGGGTCGACGACCACTTCGGCATCCGCTGGGGGATGCTTGTGACGGTGCCGATGTTCATCATCGGAGCGCTCATCCTCGGGACGGCACGGCACGTGATCACTGCCGACATCGCCCAGGTGTGGCAAGCCTCGGCGGCGCGCAGCGAGGCCCTGTACCAGCGCCGCCACGGCCATGCCGACCTGCTGCTGGTGCGGGCGCTCGAGTCCGGCTACGGCGATCGCCAGGTGCTGTTCTCCGTGGACATCGACGTGAAGGAGGGCGAGATCGTCGCCCTGCTCGGCACGAACGGGGCCGGCAAGAGCACGCTGCTCAAGTCGATCAGTGGTGTCGTCGAGGCCGACCGCGGTGCCGTCGTCCTCGACGGCCGCGACATCACCCACGCACCGCCGAACGAGATCGCCGAGTTGGGGATCAGTCAGATGCCGGGTGGTCAGGGCGTGTTCGGCTCGTTGACGATCGACGAGAACCTGCGCCTCGCGGGATGGACCCGCCGGCGCGACGGGCCCGGCGTCGAGGCGGCGATCGCCGAGGTGCTGGAGCTGTTCCCGGCGCTGGCCGAGCGCCGGTCGCGCTCGGCGGCCGACCTGAGTGGCGGCCAGCAGCAGATGCTCGCCCTCGGCATGGCCTTCGTCGCCAAGCCGCGGGTCCTGCTGATCGACGAGCTGTCGCTGGGGCTGGCACCAGTCGTCGTCGGGCAGCTCCTGCCGCTGGTGCGCCGCCTGGCCGCCGACGGCGCGGCCATCGTGCTGGTCGAGCAGAGCGTCAACGTGGCGCTCAGCGTCGCCGAACGGGCCTATTTCATGGAGCGCGGCACCATCCGCTTCTCCGGTCCCACGGCGGAGCTGCTCGAACGCGACGATCTGCTGCGCTCGGTGTTCCTCACCGACGCCGTCGCGCCGACCGAGGCCGCCGTGGAGCGGGCCGGCGTGCTCGACGACGAGCCCGCCACAGACGCCGCCGTGCTGGAGGTGGAGTCCCTCGTCTGCGAGTTCGGCGGGATCCGGGCCGTCGACGAGGCGTCGTTCGCCGTGGCTCGGCGCGAGATCGTCGGCGTGATCGGACCGAACGGCGCCGGCAAGACGACGGTCTTCGATCTGATCAGCGGGTTCACGCCGCTCGTGAGTGGGCGGGTCGTGCTCGACGGGGTCGACATCACCACGATGAACCCGTCGGAGCGGGCGGCACGTGGCCTGGGGCGCAGCTTCCAGGACGCCCGCCTGTTCCCCGAGATGACCGTCAACGAGGCGTTGGCCGTCGCCCTCGAGCGGTGGGTGCACAGCCGCAGCGCGGTGGCCGCCGCGTTCCGGCTGCCGATGGTGTTCGACGACGAGGAACGCACGTCACAGCGCGTCCACGAGCTGATCGAGCTGATGAACCTCGGGGAGTACCGCAACTCATTCGTCCGGGAGCTCTCGACAGGAACGCGGCGCGTGCTGGACCTAGCTTGCCTCGTCGCCCATCGGCCGACCGTCGTGCTGCTCGACGAGCCGTCGAGCGGCATCGCCCAGCGCGAGGTCGAGGCGCTGGCGCCGGTGCTGCGACGCCTGCGCGACGAGATGGGCGCCAGCCTGGTGCTGATCGAGCACGACATCCCGCTCGTCGCCTCGATCTCGGACCGGTTGATCGCCCTCGAGGTCGGGCGCGTGATCGCCAGCGGGCCGCCGGCGACCGTGCTGGAGCACCCGGCCGTGCTAGAGAGCTACCTCGGGACCAGCCAGGTGGCGCGGGAACGTTCAGGGATCAGGGGGTAGACGTGCAACCAGCCAGCGCATCGGGCGCGCGAGACGGTGATGGCGGCAACCGCCAGCTGAAGCGATGGGGGCCGATCGTCGGCGTCCTCGTCGTGGCAGTCGTCGGCGTCATCGTGCTCGTCGTCACGCGCAGTGGTGGTGACGGGGACGACGACACCGTGACGTCGGCCAGCACGACCGCCGCCGCGACGACCGCCTCCCGCGCTCGACCGCGGCGGCCTCGAACCCGTCGACCACGACGGACGACGGCGGATCGGCGCCCGACGCGACCGGCGAGGACACGGAACCGTCGGCGGTCCCGACGACGCCGGCCGAGATCACGTTCCCGCTGTCGTTCAGCGAGGCCGAGGAGCAGGGCATCGAGCTCGACTTCGGCGAGCGGTGCGATCCGCAGACCGGGCGCCTCGCCGTCCCCGACTTCTTCGCCCCGGAGTGCTACGCGCCGTTCGACGGGGACAACGGCGGCGCCACGGCGCCGGGCGTCACGGCCGACGAGATCACGGTCGTCGCCTACATCGGCCAGGAGGCCGACCCGGTCATCAAGTACGTCACCGACGCCATCGACAACGACGACACCAACGAGGACCTGGCCAACACCGCCAGGGAGCTGGTCCGCTACTACGAGACGTACTACGAGCTGTACGGCCGGACCGTCAACCTGCAGATCTACGAGGGCACCGGTGGCGCCCTCGACGAGGTGGCGGCGCGGGCCGACGCTCAGCAGATCGCCGAGGAGTTCCAGCCGTTCGTCGTGCTCGGCGGCCCGGCGCTGACCAGCGCGTTCGCCGACGAGCTGGCGGCGCGCCAGATCATGTGCATCCAGTGCACGCCGGGTCAGCCGGCCGAGTTCTACCTCGAGCGAGATCCGTACGTGTGGGCCATCGACGGCGCGCAGGTGCAGAAGCAGGAGCACGCGCTGGAGTTCATCGAGAAGCAGCTGATCGGAAAGCCGGCGGTGCACGGCGGCGACGCCGTGGCGGGCCAGACGCGGGTGTTCGGGCTGGTGTACCTCGAGAGCAGCGCAGCGTCTCGCGAGCTGGCCGAACGGTACGCCGCCGAGATGCAGGCGCTGGGCGCACCGTTCGCCGAGGTGATCCCGTACCAGCTCGACCCGGCGACGATCCAGCAGACGGCGTCGCAGGTCATCACCCGTCTCAAGGCGGCCGGCGTGACCACCGTGGTGCTCTCGGGCGACCCCGTGGCGCCACGCGACTTCACGCGTGAGGCGACGGCCCAGGAGTACTTCCCGGAGTGGTTCGTCTCGGCGGCGACCCTGTCCGACACGACGGCGTTCGCCCGGACGTACGACCCGCAGCAGTGGGCCCACGCCTTCGGGGTCACACAGCTGGCGGCGCGCAACCGCCCCGGCACCATCGGGTACTACGCGCTGTACCAGTGGTTCAACGGCGTCGAGCCGCCGGCCGCAGACTCGATCGGCGTGTTCCAGCCGCCGTTCGCCGTGTTCTTCTCGACCGCCCAGGCCGCCGGGCCAAGCCTGACGCCCGAGACGTGGCGGGACGCACTGTTCGCCGGGGAGGGGACGCAGGCGGCGATCAGCCAGCCGTTCCTGACCTGGGGCGAGCACGGGTACTGGCCCGAGAACGACTACAGCGGCATCGACGACGCTACGGCGATCTGGTGGGACCCATCGGCCACCGGCCCGGACGAGATCCGCAAGGACGGCACCGGCATGTGGCAGTACGTCGAGGGCGGCACTCGCTACCTGCCGGGGCAGTGGCCGAGCGAGGACCTGCTGTTCGTGCCCGAGGGCGCGGTGTCCCTCTACGAGACCCCACCCCCGGGCGAGGACCCCCCCGACTACCCCTCCCCCGCCGGCTGACCTCGCCCTTGAGGTTCTCAAGCGTTTCAGTAGTCACCTGCGAACACAAATCGGGGGAAGAACTGTCGTGTCCGGAGTGCTCGCGACTGTTCTGTCAATTCGTGTTCGCTGGTGAACACTGAAAACGCTTGAGAACCCGTGGGCGGGTTGGAGCGTCGGGAGCCAGACGGGGCGGGGCGTGGTACAACTCGTCCATGCAGGGCTTCGAGAACTTCATCGGGGGGGAACGGGTGCCGGCTGCGGACGGCCGCACCACTCCCGTCGTCGATCCGGTGACCGGGGAGGAGTACGCCACCGCCGCGCTGTCGGGTCCACAGGACGTCGACCGCGCGATGCAGGCGGCCGCCGACGCGTTCGAGACGTGGCGTGACGCCACCCCGTCCGAGCGGTCGCTGGCGATGTTCCGCATCGCCGACGCCATCGAGGCCCGGGCCGATGAGCTGATCGACCTCGAGGTCCGCAACACCGGCAAGCCGATCGGCCTGACGCGGTCCGAAGAAGTCCCGCCGATGGTCGACCAGATCCGCTTCTTCGCCGCCGCCGCCCGCAACCTCGAGGGCAAGAGCGCCGGCGAGTACATGGCCGGGCACACATCGATGCTGCGCCGGGAGCCGGTCGGCGTCTGCGCCCAGGTGGCGCCGTGGAACTACCCGATGATGATGGCCGTCTGGAAGTTCGCCCCGGCGATCGCCGCCGGCAACGCCGTCGTCCTCAAGCCCAGCGACACCACGCCGGCGTCGACGACGCTGCTGGCCGAGATCGCCGCCGAGTTCCTGCCGCCGGGCGTGTTCAACGTGATCTGCGGCGACCGGGACACCGGTCGGGCGATGATCGATCACGACGTGCCGGCGATGGTCTCGGTGACCGGCTCGGTGCGCGCCGGGATGGAGGTCGCCGGCAGCGCGGCGACGCGCCTCAAGCGGGTCCACCTGGAGCTCGGCGGCAAGGCGCCGGTCGTGGTTTTCGACGACGCCGACCTCGAGGCAGCCATCGAGGGCATCTCCGTCGCCGGGTACTTCAACGCCGGACAGGACTGCACCGCGGCGACCCGCGTCATCACTGGCCCTGGCATCTACGCCGACTTCACCGACGCCCTGGCTGAAGCGGCCAAGGGGACGCGCACCGGCCTCCCCGACGACGAGGACGTCCTCTACGGCCCGCTCAACAACTCCACCCAGCTCGAGCGGGTCAGCGGCTTCCTCGAACGGGTGCCCGACCACGCCAGGGTGCTGACCGGCGGGTCCCGGCAGGGCGACACCGGCTACTTCTACGAACCGACCGTCGTCGCCGACCTGCAGCAGGGCGACGAGATGATCCAGGACGAGGTGTTCGGTCCGGTCATCACCGTGCAGCGGTTCAGCGACGAGGACGAGGCCCTGCGCTGGGCCAACGGCGTGGACTACGGGCTGGCGTCGAGCGTGTGGACCAAGGACTTCGGGCGGGCGATGCGGATGGCCAAGCGCCTCGACTTCGGGTGCGTGTGGATCAACACTCACATCCCACTCGTCGCCGAGATGCCCCACGGCGGCTTCAAGCGCTCCGGCTACGGCAAGGACCTCTCGGCGTACGGATTCGAGGACTACACCCGGATCAAGCACGTCATGGCGAACATCGAGAGCTGACGACGTGGACACGAACGACCCAGCCGCTCACGACGATGTCATCGTCCTCGACGGCGTGCGCAAGGAGTTCGGCGACTTCGTTGCCGTCGAGCGGGCTGACTTCGCCATCGCCCGCGGGGAGTTCTTCTCGCTGCTCGGACCGTCCGGCTGTGGCAAGACGACGCTGCTGAAGATCATCGCCGGCTTCGAGCGGCCAACGGCCGGCCGGGTGCTGCTCGAGGGCGCCGACGTGTCCTCCGTTCCACCCCACCGACGCAATGTCAACACCGTGTTCCAGCAGTACGCGCTGTTCCCTCACCTGTCGGTCGTGGACAACATCGCCTTCGGGCTGCGGGCCAAGAAGGTCCCCGCCGCCGAGGCCCGCCGTCGGGCCATCGAGATGCTCGACGTCGTCCGCCTCGGCGAGTTTGCCGGCCGCCGACCGGCGCAGCTCTCGGGCGGTCAGCAGCAGCGCGTCGCGCTCGCTCGCGCCCTCGTCAACATGCCCAGCGCGCTGCTGCTCGACGAGCCGCTCGCCGCGCTCGACCTGAAGCTGCGCGAAGCGATGCAGCTCGAGCTCAAGCGGATCCAGCGTGAGGTCGGCATCACGTTCATCTTCGTCACCCACGACCAGGGCGAGGCGCTCACCATGAGCGACCGCATCGCTGTCATGAGCCGTGGTCAGGTCGAGCAGATCGGCACGCCCGAGGAGATCTATGCCGCCCCGGCGAGCATCTTCGTCGCCGGATTCATCGGGTCGGCCAACCTGCTGCCGGGCACCCTGGTCGGTGCCGGGGACGGGAGCGCCGTGGCTCGCCTCGACAGCGGGCAGGAGGTCGTCGTGATGTCGCCCACGTCGGCCCGGCCCGGCGACCCGGTCACCGTCATGCTGCGGCCCGAACGCCTGAACGCCACGACCGACGCCGCGTCGGGCGGCGACCGCAGCATCGGCGGCGTCATCGAGAACGTCATCTTCCAGGGGTCCGAGCGCCGCCTCATCGTCCACCTCCCCGACGATGCCGAGGTCGTGGCCATGATCGGCGCCGACGACTCGCTGCCCCACGTCGGCCCAGGGGATCCGATCACGCTCCAGTGGGCGCCCGACGCCCCGTACCTGTTGCGGGGTCGGTCGGCCGTCGTCGGGGCGACGACGACGGACGTCGACGAGGTGCAAGCGGCGCTCGACGGCCGCGAGGTCGTCCCGGGCGAGGCCCACCAGGGCGACGATGGTGAGCTACCACCTCCGGAGCGCCGCTTCGGTCGGCGGGTCCTGATCGCCGGCGGGGCCGTCGCCGGCGCGGCGGTGGTCGTCGGTGGCGTCCTCGCCCTCACCGGCGACGGCGGCTCGAGCGAGGCCGAGGAGAGTGGAGCTAGCGGCGACGGAGGGATCGGCACCGGCGACAGCGCCGTGCGCGTCCTGAACTGGCAGGCCTACATCGACCCGACGGAGGACGGCGCCGTCGGCACGCTCGACCGGTTCACGGAGGCCACCGGCATCGCCGTGACGTATGACGAGGACTTCAACGACAACAACGAGGTGTACAACCGGCTCCTCGCCCCGGTCCTCGGCACCGGCGGCGTCATCGACTACGACATCATCTGCCCGACCAACTGGATGGCCGCCCGGCTGAAGACGCTCGGTTGGATCGAGCAGCTGCCGCTCGAACGGATCCCCAACCGCGTCAACCTGGAGGACCGGTTCCTCAATCAGAACTGGGACTACGGCGCAGCGTTCAGCCTGCCGTGGCAGGCCGGCATCACCGGCATCGCCTACGACCCGGCGCTCACCGGGCGCGAGATCCGCAGCATCAACGACCTGCTCGACCCCGAGTTCCGGGGCCGGGTGGCGATGCTCTCGGAGATGCGCGACACCCTCGGCCTCACGATGCTGTCACTCGGGCACGATCCGTCGGTCGTCGACGAGGAGGGCGCCTTCGAGGCGCTGGAGGTCATCTCCCAGGCGACCGCCGACGGACAGATCCGGGCCTTCACGGGCAACGAGTACCTGCGCAGCCTGGCGAGCGGTGACTTCGTCGCCTGCGTGGCGTGGTCGGGCGACATCGTGCAGCTGCAGTACGACCGGCCCGACATCGAGTTCGTCATCCCCGAGGAGGGGGGGATGAGCTGGTACGACACGATGGTCATCCCCAAGGGCGCTCCGAACGCCTACGCCGCGGCCGACTTTATGAACTTCGTGTACGACCCGGTGCAGGCGGCGCAACTGACCTACTGGGTGCAGTTCATCCCGCCGGTCAAGGGCGTGCGCGACGAGCTGATCGCCATGGGGGGAGATGCCGCCGAGCTGGCCGACAGCCCGATCCTGTTCCCCGACGACGAGGAGTCCGCTCGGCTCAACGTCTTCGCCGACCTGCCCGCCGAGCTCGACGCCGCCTTGACCGAGCGCTTCCTGTCGATCACCGGCGGGTGAGCTCGATGGCTGCCGACACCGTCACCGACGACCGCAACGTCCGCGCCGGGCGGAAGATCCCGTACGCGCTGGTCCTGCCCGGGATGCTGTTCACGTTCGTGTTCTTCGTCATCCCGCTGATCACGCTGCTCAAGATCTCGCTCTCCACGAAGCCGGACCGCCTCCTGCCCGACTACGAGCTGACGTGGGAGTGGTCGAACTTCTCGACCGCCTTCACCGACTTCGGGAGTCAACTCGTGCGGGCGTTCGTCTACGCCGGCATCGCCACCGTCCTCGCGCTGCTGATCGCCTACCCCGTGGCGTACTTCATCGCCTTCAAGGGCGGCCGCTATCGAAACGTTCTGCTCGGCCTGGTGATGGTCCCGTTCTTCACCAGCTTCCTGCTGCGGACGATCGCTTGGCAATCGCTGCTCAACGACAGCGGTCCGGTGATCGCCTTGATCGAGTTGCTGCACATCGACGGGATCCTCGAGACGATCGGCGTGCTGGACGACGGTCGGTTGCTGAACACCCAGGCCGCCGTGATCGGCGGCCTGACCTACAACTTCCTGCCCTTCATGCTGCTGCCCATCTACGTCAGCCTGGAGAAGATCGACGTGCGCTTGGTGGATGCGGCGTCGGATCTCTACTCGTCATTCGGTCGCACGTTCCGGCGCGTGATCCTGCCGCTGTCCATGCCCGGTGTCTTCGCCGGCACGCTGCTGACGTTCATCCCCGCCACCGGCGACTTCATCAACGCCGAGCTGCTCGGCAACCCGAACACCAGCGTGATCGGCAACGTCGTCCAGACCCAGTTCCTCGAACGCAACGACTACCCGACGGCGGCGGCGATCAGCTTCGTGATGATGGCGATCATCACGGCGCTCGTGCTCGTGTACGCCAAGTTCCTCGGGACGGAGGAGATCGCGTGAGTGAGCGTCCGGGGTGCAGTCCCGCAGCGAGGTCTGAGTGGGCGAGCGAACAGGCGGCAACGGCGTGAGCGAGCGTCCGGGCGGCGTGCGATGGGGGACCGTGGCGCTGTGGATCGTCACGATCTTCGGGTTCGCCTACCTCTTCATCCCACTGATCACGATCGCCGTGTTCAGCTTCAACGAGCCGGAGGGCCGGTTCAACACGCGGTGGCAGCGGTTCACGATCGACAACTGGGCCAACGCCTTCCAGGGCAGTGACTACACGGACGCGCTGATCGTGTCGCTGCGGGTGGCGTTGGTGGCCTGCACGATCGCCACCATCCTCGGTGCGCTGATCGCGTTGGCACTAGCCCGCTACCGGATGCGCGGCGGGGCGCTGCTCAGCCTGCTGCTCGTCCTGCCGCTGACCACACCAGAGATCGTGTTCGGCGCCTCGTTGTTCACGCTGTTCTTCAACCAGGGTGTCGGGCGCGGGTTCTGGACGATCGTTATCGCCCACACGATGTTCTGCCTGTCGTTCGTGGCGCTGACCGTCAAGGCTCGCCTGCGCGGGCTCGACTGGTCGCTGGAGGATGCCGCCGCCGACCTCGGTTCACCGCCGCTGCGCACGTTCGTCAAGATCACGTTCCCGATCATCGTGCCGGGCGTCGTGGCGGCGTTCCTGCTGTCGCTGTCGCTGTCGATCGACGACTACATCATCACGTCGTTCATCGCCGGCAGCGTGTCCACGTTCCCACGTGAAATCTTCGACTCGGCGAAGGTCGAGATCCCGCCGCAGGTGCACGTGATCGCCACGCTGATCATGGTGGTGGCGATCGTGATCCTGGTCGCTGGCACGTTGCTCGGCAACCGCCGCCGAGCCCGCGCCCTGGGCTGACCGGTGCACCGGCCGGCCCACAGCGCGATTGGCTCAGCGTGCCGACGCGGCCACGGCGTCCGACCGGCGCTCGGAGGGACCGCACTAGCCTCGTGCTGACCATGCCGAGAACCGAGGCTCCCCGCATCGCCGTCGCTCCCGAGGGGGCCCCGGAGTGGGTGGCCGAATCGGTCAGCGAGGGCGGCGGCCACCTCGTCGGGCTGGAGGAGGCCGAGGGGATCGTCTGGGCCGATCCTCGCAACCCCGACGCGCTGGCGCACGTCCTCGACCGGGCGACGGCGGCCCGCTGGGTGCAGCTGCCGTTCGCCGGCATCGAGAACTTCGTCCACCTCGTCGATCACGACCACATGTGGACGTGCGGCAAGGGCGTCTACGCCGAGCCCGTCGCCGAGTTGGCCCTGAGCCTTGCGCTGGCCGGGCTGCGCGGAGTGGGGACCTATGCCCGGGCGCAGGAGTGGTCGCTGCCCGAGGGTCGCAATCTGCTCGGCGCACGGGTCACCATCCTGGGCGGGGGCGGCATCGCGGAGTCCCTCGTGCGCCTTTTGGCGCCGTGGGACTGCCACCTGACGGTCGTGCGACGCAACGTCAGCTACCTCGACGGGGTGGACGACGTGCTCCAGGGAGATCGGTACCCGGATGCACTCCCCGGCGCCGACGTCGTCGTGCTGGCGCTCGCCCTCACGCCGGAGACGGAGGGGCTCATCGGTGCCGAGGAACTGGCGCTGATGGAGGATCACGCCTGGCTGATCAACGTGGCCCGAGGACGACACGTGGTGACCGACGACCTGGTCGACGCGTTGCGCAACAGGGTCATCGGCGGGGCCGGGCTCGATGTCACCGACCCCGAGCCGCTGCCCGCCGGGCACCCGCTGTGGACGCTCTCGAACTGCATCGTCACGCCGCACGTCGGCAACACGCCCGAGATGGCAGTACCACTGCTGGCCGAACGGATCCGCGCCAACGTCAAGCGGTTCGGTGCCGGTGAGGAGCTCCTCGGCCCCGTCGACGTCGACGCCGGCTACTAGTCTGATGGCTCGCTCCGCTCGCTGGGCCGGGCAAGGCCGGCCGTGATCATGGGCTCACTGCGGAACGAACGCTCGGAAACCGTGGGTGAACTCGACGCAGCCGCGCTGGTCGGGCTGTTGGCCGACGACGACCGCCGCCTCGTCGCCGCCGCGCTGACGCTCCGCGCAAATGGGCTCGACGGTGTGGTGGCCGCGACGGGTCTGACGGTGGATCGAGCGTCGAAGGCGCTGTCCCGGTTGGTCGACGGTGGGCTCGTCGCGAACGGCGACGACGGTGTGCTCGTGATCCTCGGCGGGGCGTTCCAGCGGGCGGCCCGTTCGGCGCTGGCGCGACCACGGAACGAGGAGCACGCCGATCAACCAGCGGCCCGGCGGCGAGTGCTCGACGCCTTCGTCGCCGATGGCCGGATTACCACGATGCCGTCGGCGCGCGGCAAGCGCCGGGTCGTCCTCGATTGGGTCGCCCAGGACTTCGAGCCCGGCCGGCGCTATCGGGAGGATCACGTCAACGCCATCCTTGCCGTGCGCCACGACGACGTCGCCGCGCTGCGGAGGTACCTCGTCGACGAGGAGCTGATGGCCCGCGAGAACGGCGAGTACTGGCGCATCGGCGGCAGCGTGACGTGACGCTCTACGACGAGCTCGGGCTGCCGCCGACCGCGTCGGCGATCGAGGTGCGCGACGCCTACCGCCGCCGGGCACGCCAGCTGCACCCGGATCGCGGCGGGCGCGATGCAAGCGCGATGGCGGCGCTGAACGACGCCTACCGGGTGCTGCGCGATCCCGGGCGCCGTGCCGTGTACGACCAGTCGCTGCGCCAATTGGCCGGGTCAGCGGCCGGTCGGACGACAGCGCCGCGGTGGACGACGATTCCGGCGACCGACCCGTCGGTGCGCCGGCCGTCGCAGCCGCTGCCGCCGGCGCGCTATCCGTGGAAGCTGGTGGTCGGCATGTTCCTGATCGGCGTGGCCGTCGTGCTGATCGGGGCCGCGCTCTACAAGCCAGCTGCCGAGCCGCCGCCGGACAACCTGCTCGGTCCGGGGTCGTGCGTCGTCATCGAGGGCAACGGTGACGCCCGAGAGGTGAACTGCGGGTCGGGCGGCGTGGAGCTGGTCGTCCAAGTGCTGATCCCGATCGACGAGCAGTGTCCGACCGGTACGGCCGGCTACCGCGACCGCCAGGGTCGCGGGCTGGCCTGCGTCATCACGGACGACTGACCCGATCGCCGCGGACGGCCCGGGTGTCAATCCCCGGTGTTGCGGGTAGCGGACGGCGGCGGCAGGGACCCCGCCCGGTCCGCGGAATGGTTGCCCGGCCACCAAATCGCGGACAACGGCCGGTGATGCCGGGGCAACCGCGCTGCTAGCGTTCGGGCGCCCGGGGCGTTTAGCTCAGTTGGTTAGAGCGCCACGTTCACACCGTGGAGGCCGTCGGTTCGAGTCCGGCATCGCCCACCAGGTCAGCGGCCATTTTTGGCTCTGACCAAGGGTCCTCAAACAGGCCCAGGGCCCCCTAACAGGGCCCCTAACTGTTTCAGGGCGCACCGCACAGCGGCCAGAGCCTCTACCTGCCCGGGGGCGGCGCTCAGCGTGGGAGGGGCGTGGATCGTGGCAGTCAGCAAGGGAGCTGTGCAGTGCGCTGGCGCAACACCAGACAGAGGGTGCTGCCCCGTGAGAGCACTGCGCCTAGGAGAGGTTGGTGCGCCGCTCAGCAACCACGGCAGCTGTGGTCACGATGTCGCTGACCTTCCCCGCACGTCGGTTCGGCCGCCGGCTTCACCGAGCACCGGAAGCACGACGATCGCTGCTAACCAGTGGCGGTCCGCCGAGCCAGCGTTGACTACTGGCCTCGTGAGCTCACTTGGTCTGTCCAATGGGCGCCGTCCCAGTAGCGGTCGCGCGTGCCGTCGTCGGGATCGACATACCAGCCGGGTGGTGTAACTGCGGGAGGTGGCGCCGTTAGATCAGCGAGGGGTGCCGTCGCCGTGTGGGCGGGGGCTGTCGGTGCGCCGGCGTCGGCCCATGCGGCGTGCACGACGGCGTGGGTCATATCGACTCCACCGCGCAGCGTGCGTGCGAGGGACATCGGGGTCCAGATCAAGCCGAAGGGGAAGCCCCACCACCCAAACAGGGCCGTGATCCACAGGTATCGCCGACGGTAGCGCTTGACGTCCTGTTCCGACGTCACAAAGAAGATCGGGGAGTGTCGCCGGAAGCTGAGAATTAGGGCGGAGACGACCTGGTCGAACACAACAAACCGAGCGCCCCGTTCGAGTGCACTATTGATCGCCTCGGTGGACATGTGTTGGACGCCTTGAATCCCGACCAGCGCCAATTTCACGCCCGTTGGCAGCTGCTGTGGCGGCCGCGACGCGTGGGCGTGGGACCTTGGCGGTTCGGCAGGGAGGTCTGCGCTCATCACGCATTGAACCGTAATGCTGGTCCGGATCACCCGTGTAGCGGCACCTCTAGGCGTCGCGCGCCCTCTGGAGCGGTAGCGGCCGACCGCTGGGATGCCGATACAGGCGGCCGTCGGCCATCCCGCTCAGGAGTAATCGGGAAGTGTGCGCCGATCGTCAACGAACTCGCTGAGGTACGTCGCCCACGCCGTCTCGATGAGGCTGCAACCGGCGAGTTGGCGACGCCCGGGCCCACCACTCGAGGAAGCTTGCGACGGCGCCCATCGTTCATCACAACAACTTCCTCGGCTCGGTCCGGTTTCGCGGCGTTGAGCGCCGCTCAGAAGTGCCGAGGATTGGTTCGGCCTCGCGCGGACCCTCGACGCAGCTCAACCCGGCACATTCCGAGCGCGTCGCAGGTTTCGGGACGATTGCGGCTACTCGGGGAGCACGATCGGCGACTCAGGGAACAGGTCGCTGCACGCCTGGATCCCCTGCTCATAGCCGAGGTAAAACGCGTCGATCCGCTCCTCCAGTGTGCCGTGCGTGCGCCCCGGGTCGTCCTCGGCCGAGGCGATCAATGGCATCAGGAGGTCGATGTCCTCGAGGTCGTCTGGGTAGTCGAGCAGACCCTCGCTGTCGAGCCAACCCGTGAAGTCGCCGGAGATGCAGTCCGCCTGGTTCTCCATGGCAACCCACACCTCGCGGTGCCTGCACCACCTACCCCGGCCACGGCCTGCATGTGGTGGCCGGCTTCGTGGGCCATCCCGATCACTGCGCCCGCATCGCCGGCCTGCTCGTAGGTGTTCCAGAGCTCCCGCTGCCCGACGTAGACCGTCTCGTCGAGCGGGCAGTACTCGTAAGACTCGTCCGTGTAGGTGGCAAAGCCGCCACTCTCGTCGGTGCAGGGTTCCTGGCCCGTCGCCCCCTCCTCCACGAATATCCACTGGGCCGGCTGCATCACCGCCGGATCGGTGAATGTCGCTTCGATGTAGGCGAAGACCGCGGCGATGCCCTCGTCGTAGAAGGCCTGCATGCCGTCGTAGTCGAAGCACCCCTCGAGGTCGCCCCTCGTCAGCGGGCAGACCTCCGTGCCGTCCGGCGGGACGGAGCGGTCTACCGACTCGTCGACCGGCGAGGTCAGGCTGCCGGCTTCAGCCATCGTCGTGGCGACCGCCGTCTCGGCCACGGGCTCGGTCGCCGTCGGCTCGGCACCCGTCGATTCGACGATCGCCGGCTCGGCCTCCGGCTCGGCGGTCCTCGGCTGGTCAACTGCCGTCTCGGCCGCCGCCACGGGCTCGACCGCCGTCGGCAGGACGGCCAACGTCTCGGCGACCGGCTCAATGCCCCCGCCGTCGCCATCGTCTCCGCTAGCGCATCCGGCCGCCACCAGCATGCCGACGAGCACCGCAACCGAGCGACGTCGCACCATCCACCTCCTCGACTCGCGGCTACACCTGAAATAGAACTCGGTGACCCGGCACACTCATTAACGGCCGCGCGGTGAGGCCGGCGAAGACGTCGAGGGCGACGGCAACTCGGCGCGATTGTTCGTCAACATAGGCGACCGAGTACTACCCGTCCATGGGCCGGCGCGATCGGCCACCCGAACGCGGCGGCGTTCAATGCGCTGGGCGACGGACCCAGAGCATGGCTGAAGCACCGGAGGCGAGGAACATCACGGCAGCGAGCAGGACGATCATCGTCGACTCGGTGCCCGTGTTGGCGAGGCCCTCGGGCACGCAGCTCACCACGCCGAGGTCAACGGTCCCCGTGACGAGCCCTGCTTGAATGCCGCTTCCGGTGCCGAGCATCTCGCCGTTGATCGATACCTCGACCTGCAGGCCGATCGCCGCGTTGGCGCCGGTGTCGCCCTGGGTGATGCTGGGCGTCGCGTACAGGCTGACGCTCCCGGTCCCCGGCTCGAATATCCGAGTCGAAGGGAGCAGTGAGGGCGGCCGTCTCCCCGGCGAGCAGGTCCACGGGTCCGTCGGCCAGGTCCACGTCCTCGGCGTTGGCCGTGGCGCCGCCGGCCGGTTCGTCGCCGGTTGGGCAGGTCGCGGACGAGCTGACCTCGCCGACGGTCATCACCTGGATACCGAGCAGCGTCAGCCCGGCGCCGCTGATGTCCACGCCCGCGTTGATCCCAAAGTCGGCTCGTTCGGCGACCACCGCGTCCACGTCGGCGATGAATGCGCTATCGACGTACTCGACGGCGAGTCCTTCTTCGCTGGAGGCGACGCCGATCTCGAGCGGCGCCTCGACCGCCTCGGTGGTGTCCTGCAGGTTGAGGTCGATCGGCTCGACATTCGAATTGATGTTGACCGAGGCTGCTTCACGACGTCGGGCACGACCCAAACTCGCGTTGGAGCTCGTCGTCCATCCACTCAGCGCGGGCGCTAAGCCAGGTCTTGAGACGGGCGACCTCTGCGTCATAGGTGGTGCCGCTCATGATGCCGGGCCACCGCTGCACGTTGCCCGCGATCGCAACCGGGCCGATCTCGGCGACGAGCGCATCGACGCGTGCAGGCAGGCTGTCGAGCACGCCATCGTCGCGCAGCTGGCACCAGGTGCTGAATACCTCCTGACCGAACGACGAGTGGGCGAACAGGGGGCTGAACCACTCGGATTGGCGGATCCACCAGCCCGATGAGTCCTGGGGCGCGCTGTCGGCGGACCTGTCGAAATCCCACAGCGGGCCGAAGACGAGGTTGCCATCACGGTCCTTGTGAAGGTGGACGCTGCTCATGGCGCCGCGGCCGACTCCCACGATGCGGCTGTCGGCGTTGCGCAGGAGTTCGCTGATCAGATACCAGTCGACCATGGCGTCGACATCGAAGTACTCGGCGTAGGAGTCGCCGGGCGTGTTGATCGCCGCCTCGGCCTCGTTCACGAGGTTCGTGATGTACGCATACTGCGCAGCGCTCGGATGGTTCGGGGCGCTAATGGCGTTCGGGTCGAGCTCCGGGTCCTTCGCACAGATCGGGATGCCCCGGGCGGTCATCCAGCACACCGCCTCGTCGAGGTAGTGATCCACCTCGATGTGGTAGCCACCTGTGATCACCTCGGGCGCCGCATCGACGTCTGGGTCCAGTTGCGGAACGTTGATCTTGTGCGGAGCGACCTCGAGGTGCTCGAAGAGCTCGTACACCCCCTGGTAGACGCCGTTGAAGTAAAATTCGACGAACTCCGATCGAGAGCTGTAGGCCATCCCGAGCTCGTCGCCGAGGTCCATGGCCAAGCGCGTTCGGACCAGCGTCTTGTCCAGATAGTGCGCCAGCAGCGCCCAGTCACGATCCGCCGGCATGCCGGCAAGCGATATTCCCGCGTCGAGGCGCAAGCGATAAGGCTTCTTCGCGAACGCCCATGTGGCGTTGCCACGACCGCGGATCCTCGTGGGCGCGGTCACCTCCTCGGCGCCGCCCGGTGCGACGACCCGGATGGTGGCGTCGACGTAGTCCTCGGTGTTCAGGACCGGGGCGCCGCCCGCCGTCTCGATATGGACACGGCGCAGCGACGACGGCGGGGGCCCGGACGGGTTGGGGACGCAGGCCGGCTCGCACGCACTCACGGCAAGCAGGAGAAGCGCAAGCGACCAGGATCGGAGCGATCTCATGCACTCACCGCCAAACTTGGGTACGAGAGAATCTGGACAGTAGCGCAGGGCCGAGGCAACGCCAGCAGCTTCGACGAGCGCACGGCCCAGAGCCGGTGATGGCAGGGATGCCGCCAGTTGGCGAATCGCGTCTGCCGGTCCCGGTACGCCACAACACCCTCACAGTTCGACGGTGACGACGAGGGTGGCGCCGGCTGCGAAAGCGCCTGAGCCGCGCACGTTCAATTTGACTGACCCCAGGGCGCGAGGCGAGTGCACGCCTTTCTCGCTGCGGTGCAGCGTTCAGGATTTGGGCGTGCGTGCCTGAACGTCGATCGGACTGTCGAAGCCATCAAGTCGCGTGCCGACGAAGTGGCCGGAGAGGTGATCGCCGCCGCCGCGTACGCGGAAGCGAAAGAGGTCGGGGCTTCGGCGCAGCAGCTGGGCCGGTGCGGCCATGAAGTGCGGCCCATAGATCCGTCGCAGTTGCTCGGGCATCGTGTCGAGCGCTCGGGCGAGGTCCGTGAGTGCTTCCGGTCCGAAGGCCAATACGGTGATGCCGTCGTCAGCAAGCTCGGCTGCCAGACACAGGTCAGTTCGGTGAGTGGGGCGTTCGACGCATAGTGGGCGCTGGCATAAAGGTGCTTTGTGAACCCGCCGGGGCTCGACACGTTGATAATGCGACCATGCCGCTGGGCACGCATTCCTGGGGAGGCCGGGGGGGCGGCTTTGGTCCAGATCAGCAAGCCCCGCAGGTTGACATCAAGCACCGCCCACCAAGCGTCGATCGCCATGTCGGCAACCGTCCCGATCTGTTTCACGCCGGCATCGCTGACGGAGGTCGACCGGCCCGAAGTGTTCAACCGTTGAGCCACCGCATGGGCAGCGACCGTTGGGTCCGTAACCTCACCGACCACAACCGCGAGGGTGCTGTCGGACTCTGTGACACGGGCCACGATTCTCGCGCCCCACGTCAAGCTCGAGGACGGCCCGCACCCAACGACGTCACGTCACACGCGTGGACCTGCGTCCTGTAGCCCTCGCATCGACACGCCGACGGCCTCGAGCCGGGAACGGACGGATCCGACGAAGGCCGGACCGCCCGCCACGCGTCCGAGCCCGCTCCCCCCACACAGACGGGTCGGTTCTCA
>CAVUCK010000010.1:0-193510 GCA_963739975.1 uncultured Acidimicrobiia bacterium | reverse complement strand
GACGCCGGCGATCTCCGCCTGCCCCTTCACGATCGGCCCCCAGGCGACCCCGAACCGGGCGGTCAGCTCCGAGCGCAGCACCGACTGGTACAGGCCGCCGAGCATGCGCTGATGCCGCTTCACGTACTGGGCGTCCAGCGCCCACCACCGGCCATCCGCCGTCTGCACCTTGGACGGAGATCACCGCGTGGGTATGGACCTGCGGGTCGTCGAGGCCGAGAGGTGGTCTGGCGGAACGTCGCCATCACCAGCCCCTGGTATCCGGGGAAGTCATCCGGCCGTCCACCTGCCCACCCGCGGTCGTCGAGGCGTACCGCTCGATGTGATCCAACACCGCTGTGCACGGCGACATCGTGGGCATCGAGCAGCCGGTCGTCGCCGGTCAGTCCCCACCACACCGACAACGCCTTGGGCGCCGAGAACGTCGCCTCGAAGCCGGCCACCGCCCGCTTCAGTTCACCGTTGCGCTTGACCCGATCGACGCAACTCACGACCCAGCCGCATCCCCGACACCGGGTCACGGCCCGACAACAACAGCTCCAAGTCGGCGACCGTCACCGTGCCGGCCAGGCCGAGGCCTGCGGCCTGCTGACCCGTCCACACGCCGGGCTGCTCACCTGGCGCCTCGGCCAGGTACTTGGCGAAGTACTTCGCTGCCGCCGACGCCGACGACGCGTAGATCGTCCTCAGCCGCAGCATCGACCCGCACCCCACCCGGCGCCGCCGTGCACCTGTCTGCTCGATCTCATGCGTCCGGTGGTCGTGGACGGTTGTGGGGACACGGTCGCCTCTCAGTCGGTGAGCGAGAACGAGAGCTGTTCGACGGTCGATGACCGCGAGCGATGGCCGTTGCGGCGAGGGGACCTGGTTGTCAGGATCGGCAACTCGGGCGTCGTGGCGACGGCGCGCAGTTCTTCGGCGGGCACGGTCAGCGCGTAGTGGGCGATGCCGAAGAGGCCGGCGTTGGCGCGAGCCTGGCGGTGCTCGATGAGTCCGGCGGCGCGGAGTGAGCGGAGGGCTCGCAGCGCCGTGTTGTAGGCGACGCCGAGATCGTCCGCGATGGTGCGCACCGAGGCCTGCGCGACCAGCACCCCACCCTCCGGGTGGCTTCGCGCAACGAGCGCCTCGAGGGCGCACCAGGGCAAAGGCCCAACCCGGCGACGCAGCTGCCACGCAGCCGGAGCGACGAGCACGGCCTGTGGCTGCACCGGAAACTCGGCAGCGGCTCAGGCGGCGGGCGGAGTCGGCAGCGCCTGCTCGGCGAAACGCACGAGGGCGATACGCGGGATCCGCTTCTGTCGGCGCAACCACACGAACGGCAGGCCGGACCTGCCGCCGCTGCGTTCCCACTCGACGGTCAAGTCGTAGGCCGTCCCGCGGCCGACCTGCAAGGCCTCAGCGGCCTGCATCACCGTCATGAACGGCGGCAACTCATCGAACACGGCCAACTCCCTTCCGGAAGTCCCCAACAACAGTACCGCAGTATGCGCGCCACTGCCGGACCGAAGTCAAGCAGTCCTGGACCGTGTTGCTACGTTGAGGGCGTGGTCGGACGCAAGAAGGGCCGTGGCGCAGCTATTGCGCCACCGACGCTCACCGTGCACCAGATCGTCGCCTACAACTTCGCCCGCGCCCGCCAGCACGCAGGCTGGACGCAAGTCGAGACCGGTGAACGGTTGGCGCCCTACCTCGGCTACCGCCTCAACCAGGCCGGCGTCTCGGCCATCGAGAAGACCTACGACACCGAACGGCGACGCAACATTGACGCCGCCGAGATCGTCGCCTTCGCCCGCTGCTTCAACCGACCCATCGGCTGGTTCTTCCTCCCCCCTACCGGCCACGCCGCCGAGTGGGTCGAACCGCTCGATGACCCGCGCGACGACCGCTACGCGTTCCAGGTCGCCGACCTCACCAAGCTCGTCATCGGCACCCCCGGCGGCTGGCGATCACTCCTTGACCGGCTCGACGAGCTCCTCGACGTCGAGCACGAGCCGACGTGGGACGCAATCAGCGAAGCGCTCGACGGAGTCCGGCGCAGCGAGAGCTGGGAACGGCAAATCGATCTCCGCCGCCGCGCCCTGCAGCAGATCACCCTTGCTCGTCTCGTCGGCCCCGAGGACGAAGCCGTGACCCGCCTCGCCGCCGTCCTGGTTGACCTCGTCAAGCTCACCCCGCTCGGTTTCCGCAAGCTGCGCGACGCCGACCCCGAACAAGCCCTCGCGCTACTGGTTGAAGCCGACGAACACGTCGAAGACTTCACCGCCGACGCCGAACGACGCCGCGCCGCCGGTGAGCCCAGCACCGGAGGCTTCGACGACCTCGAACCGATCGACCCGGCCGAAGTACTCCGCCCTGGAACGCCCGAGTGACCCCGGCACGCCGTCGCCTTCAGGTCGATTCGATCTGACATATGTCGGTTAAACTCGACACGAGCCATGGCTAGCCACGTTGACATCGAAACAGTCATTCGGGGAGCGCGAGGCCGAATCGTTGGTGCACTCGTCCGCCTCGACGGGCCGCGCACGATCAGCGAGGTCGCCCGGATCGCTGCCGTCAGCCGCGATCAGGCCGCCACGGTCGTCGCTGACCTCGAACGCGCCGGTCTCGTCGAACGTGAGCGAGTAGGCCGAGCCCACCTCGTCTCGTTGGTTGACGAGCACCCCGTCACGCAATCGCTCAGGGAGATCGACGTGTCACGTGAGCGATCGATCGACCTACTGCGACGCGCAGCTCTGCAGATCGAGCCGGCCCCCGTGTTCATGGCCCTGTACGGCTCCTGGGCGCGCGGGGACGCGGTGGAGGGCTCAGACCTCGACGTCGCCGTGATCGGTGGCGCTGACGGTGATCACGACGCGTTCTTAGAGGCACTCGACGTGTGGTCGAGCTACGCCGGGCGGGTCACGGGAAGGAACCCATCTCTACTGATCGCGGACCGGCCGCGACAGGCGAGGGGGTCACTGTGGACAGCGATTCGCCGAGACGCCATTGTGCTCGTCGACAGGGCGGGGAGCCGACATGGCTCGTGAAGACAGCGTCTCCATTTCGAGAGCGGATGCCGCAGCACACTGTCGGCAGGCCGAGGAGTACCTCCGTGCGGCTGAGCACTCGCTTGAGATCGGAGACTTCAACGCCGCAGCGGGTACTGCCATCGACGCTGGCATCAACGCCGCCGATGCCGTCGCCGGGATGAACCTCGGTCGCCGATGGAAAGGGGCGCACGAGCAGGCAGCTCAGTTCGTCGCTGGCGCCGGCATCGACGGCAGGGACACCGCCAGGGAGCTGCGCCGACTGCTCCCCCTCAAGACGCAGTCGCATTACAGCTCGAAGCCAGTGACGCGCGCCAAGGCGACGTCGTGCGTCGACAGTGCTCGTCGCGCTGTCGCGATCGCCCGGCGTGCCACAAGTCGCCCGTCTCTGCCGGCCGACAGATGAGTACTCGCACGAGAAAGCTGCATACGCCAGAGCGAGATTTCGTGCCATATCCGTGCCACAACCAGTCGGAACCGGTCGCGATCGGACAGCATCGGTCGACACAGAATGACACTCCGACCTGGGACGACGCGGAATCATCCCCGCTCACAGAGCCCTCCGGGCTGATTCCCAAGCTGAATACGGGGGTTCGATTCCCCTCATCCGCTCCGCGAACGTCCTGCTACAAGGTCATTTCTGCGCTGGATCGCGAGCTGTGCCGAGAGGGCGCGACCTCCAACTGCTCCGGGGCCGCACGGTGACGCGGCGCTCCGACCGCTTGGAAGCGGACGCCCTGCGTCGGACATCAGCACGAATCGAGTCGAGCGTCCTGGACCGAAACTTCTGGCACGCTCTCGAGGACCGGTCCGGTTCGGCTACCGAGTTCCGCGCTTCCTGATGCGCTGAGGCTCGACGGGGCCTTGCCCCTCAACCTGCGGACGAGCCACCCAGACAAACCGGATCGCGTCGGAACTTGCGGCGGCCCGTCGCTCCGAGGAGCGATGCGTCGGGCTCGCAGGGCCGGCAGGGCCGCGCCCAATCCGTCCCTGCATCGGATGACGCTCGCCGACACCACGCACCACCAGCATCCTGTACCGCCGGGGCTCCGGCGCGCGACCGAACGACGGCCGTGTTTGGTTCTGTCAGACAGCCGTCCCGACGGCAGCGGCACGAACGTGCCGAGCCGCGCTGGGGGTGATACGACGGCGGTCCCGGGGTTACACCGCTCTGGCGAATCCGACACGTCGTCGCGGCGGCCGTCGCCAGACCCCGCGACGCCGATCGACAGCTCTTGCTCGTGCGGTTCGTGGCATCGAGCCCTGCCGGAGCAAGCGCGTCGCCGCTCGGGCTAAGCGCTGGTCCGTACCCGATTCAAAGGATCACGGGAGGCCGTTGCAGTCTCCATCGGCGATGAACGGACCCTCGCCGAGGCCGGAGCGGAAGTGTCCGGTGTGCGACGGGAACACCCGTACGAACGTAAAGTGGCCGTTGGCCTGCTCGACTGCGAGCAGGTGGCAGTGCGGGCCACCGCCGAAACCTGCGTCGTTTCGCCCTGTCGAGTTCTCGCCTTGACTGGGCTGGTTGTCCTCGGCCATCACGAGCGATGGCGCGGCGAACGCCCCCAGGGCCAACGTCGCAGCGGCGATCAACATGTGCTTCATGTCCACACTCCTTGGTTGGGGACCTTGCGACTACCAGTACGTCTGGAACGGTCCCGTGGTTCGCGATCGTCTGGGCGACGTGAGAAGGCCTACTGCCGGCAACCCACCTCACAGTTGGGTGCATCGAACGCCTGATTGGTGCGGCCGTGGCGGTGAGGAGATGGAGACGTCGGGCACCGAACGGTTCGGCGCTACCGCGTCCTGTACCGCCGGGTCCTCCCGCGACCCTCCCAGCCGCACGGAACGCCGCCGAGGGACGAGCGATCGACGAGCCGTTGTTCGCGGGTCTTCCGGATCAGTCGCTTCGGATGTATGGCGACTGGCCGGCGCTCATGGCCAAGCTGGCACCGTCGCTGGCGAGCGCCACGGCGGCGTCGTCACCGAGACAATTGAACGACACTCGGCGAGGAGGTTGCGCAGATCCCGCCCGCTGTCGGGCGGTCCAGGACACGCCCGACCAGCGATCGCCCCGGTCGTTTCCGGATGTCAACAGAGAATCTGTTCGAATCACGCTCGTGCTGCGAGACTGGGATCGGATGTCGAGGCGCGCCCTGGGGTGGGCAGGACGCCGAGCTGCCGGGCCAGTTCGAGGTTGTCCTGAACGGCGTCATGGGTGACGATCTGGCCGCACTGCACACGAAAGACGTGTGCGTGCTCCGTGCGGAAGCGCCGGTTGGTCGGTTCCAGCGCGTAGAGGACGCCGCCGTGGACGAACGGCAGCTGCTGGGTGCCGAGGTGGGTGCCGGTCATGGCGTAGCGGCCGATGGCGACCTCGCCGTCGATGGCCAGGTCGAGGACCTCCAGGGCGACATCGGGAAAGGTGCGCTCGATGTCGTCGAGCACCGCCCCCAGCTGGTCGTGGCTGACCTCGAAGCCGTGGTTGCGGCTCGGATCGGCGAAGAAGGGCAGCTGCGCGACGAGGCCGCCAGCAGCGATCGCCGCGTGCATCGACTCCATCGTCGCTCGGGTGTCACGGCTCTGCTCAGCGCGGTCCGGGTTCATGTTCAAGGTCCTTTCGACTAGACTCATATTCCAATGGAACTATCTTCTAGCGAACTCCCGCAGAAGTCAAGAGCGTGAACGCGGTCCGGCGGCGATACGACAACTCCCGGCGACGAGAGCACGCCGAGGGCACCCAGGCGCGGATCCTCGAAGCTGCGCGAACTCTGATGCTCGGGCGCGGCTACGCCGCGACCACCATGACCGACATCGCCGCAGCGGCCGGCGTCGCCGTCCAGACCGTGTACAACGCCGTTGACGGGGGCAAGGCCACACTGGCGAAACGAGTGTGGGACGTCACGGTTGCCGGCGACCTTGACGCAGTGCCATTGGAAGCCCGACCCGCGATCCAGGCGCTGTTCGCCGAGCCCGTACCGGCCCGCAAGCTCGCCCGTTACGCCACTGTCTGCCGACAGCTGTACGAACGCCTCGGTCCGCTCGCTCGTGTGCTGCGCGCCGGTGCGGCCGCCGGCGACTCAGAGCTGCAGCACCTTGTCGACACCGTCGAGCGGGAACGACTCGTCGGCACCGCAAGCATCGCCGCCCACCTGTCGGCCCTCGGTGCGCTGCGTCCGGGTCTGACGGTCGAGCGCGCCGGCCACCGGCTCTGGGCCCTCAACGCCGCCGAAACCGGCGACGCGCTCGTCGTAGGGTGCGGCTGGAGCCTCGACGAGTACGAAGCCTGGATGACCGAGATGATGATCGCTTCCCTGCTCCAGCCTCCACCAGTGCACGGCACGACATGACCAACCACGAGGCATCGCAGCTTGACATCCAAAGAAGTGTCCGGCGGGGGGTCGAGCTCGTCGACGGGCCGCGCCGAGCTCGTCGCCGTCTCGGCGCGGATCGGTCATGCCGGGATGAGGTGGCGGCGGAGGAGCTTGCCCGAGGGATTGCGGGGTAGTTCGTCGACGATGCGGATGTCGTCGATGCGCTTGTAGGGGGCGACCTCCTGGGCGAACCAGGTGCGGAGGACGGCGGTGTCGACCTCGCCGGCGGGCACGACGAGCGCGATGGGTCGTTCCTCGCCGTCGACGGTGTGGCGGATGACGGCGGCGTCGCGCACCGACGCGTGCTGCACGAGGACGGCTTCCAGTTCGGCGGGCGCGACTTGGTAGCCCTTGACCTTGATCAGGTCCTTGATGCGGTCGACGACCCAGACCCAGCCGTCGGCGTCGATGCGACCAAGGTCACCGGTGTGCACCCAGCCGTCGATGTCGACGGTGGCTGCGGTGGCGTCGTCGTGGTCGAGGTAGCCGACCATCACCTGCGGCCCTCGCACGAGCAGCTCGCCGACCTGGTCGACGTCGAGGTCGGCGCCGCTCTCGGGGTGCACGACGCGCAGTTCGGTGTTCGGGAGCAGCTTGCCGGCGGCGCCACGGCGTACGGGTTGACCGACGCGAGAAGTGGTGGCGCCGACGGCCAGCTCGGTCATGCCCCACCCCTGCCCGACGAGGGCCTGAGGATGGCGCTCGGCGACGGCCGTCTCGGCTTGTGCCGACAGTGGGGCGCCGCCGAACGCGATCAGCCGCACGGTCGCCAGCGCCTCGGGGCCAGCAGCGGGGTGGTGGGCGAGCAGCGATGCCAGCGGCGGTGGTGCGACGATGACGGTGACGCCGTGTTCGGTGATCGACGGGATGAACCGATCGGGGTCGAACTTGGCGGTGGTGACCACGGTCGCTCCGGCGCTGAGGGGGAGCAGCATCGTGAGAACTGAGCCCATGATGTGGGGGAACGGGGGAAGGGCAAGGACGACGTCGTCACGAGTCGCTCCCACCGTCGGTGTGAGCTGGCGGAGCATCGTCACCAAGCTGCGGTGCGTGAGTCGGACGCCCTTCGGCGCACCAGTCGTGCCGCTCGAGAACGGCAGCATCGCGATCGAGGTCTCGTCGACGGCGTCGACGTCGGGTGACGCGCCGCGCCACCCGACGAGCTCATCGATCCCGATTGCGCCTGGACACGGGTCGCCGAGAACGATGACATCCTCGACGACGCCGTCTGCAGCGAGGGCGACCGCGCGCGGTGCGAAAGGGGCGAACACGGCCAGCGCGCGTGCCTTGGCGGTGGTGAGGTGTTGGCGGGCTTCGGGATCGGTGGCGAGCGGGCTCACTCCGGTCACGGTGCACCCGGCGGCCATCGCGCCGATCGACACCGTGACCCACGGCGCCAGGTTCGGCGCCCAGATCGCCACGGTGTCGCCGCGCCCGTAGCCGTGGTCGGTGAACCAGGCCCCGATCCGGTCGACGTGGTGTCCGAGCTCGCCGTACGTGAGCCGCGTCCCAGTGGTGTCGTCGATCACCGCGAGTCGTGGGCCGTGCTCGCGGCATGCGTCGACGACGACGAGGGCGAGGTTGGCGCCACCGACGCTGACGTCGGACAGGTCGCTGCGGAAGATGGTGGGCATGGCGAGAGCCTCCTGGTCATCACGAGTGATGCCGTCACGATCCCGGTGATCGCTGCTCACCCGCCAGTCCAGAACCTGCTCACCGCGTGCGCGCCATGCTCACCGCGTGCGCGCCATGCTCACCCGTCGCGCCCGTAGAGCTCCCACCGCCAGAGCTGCTCGATCAGCAACTCCACACCTGCGGCGAGGTGTCGCCGATAGGTGGAGAACGCCATCCCGAGCACCTCGGCGGCCGCCTCCTGACTCACCGCGCCGTGCAGGTAAGTGCGGGCCACCGCCCGGCGTGCCCGGTCGGTTCGGGGATCGTCCACGAGCGCGGCGAACGCCTCCCGCACGACCCGCTCGACCGCCGCAGCGCCACCAGTGTCATCGAGATCGCGAGCCACCCGGGACCCGATCAGCGGGTTGTCGGCCAGACGAGCAGGTTTCGTGAGGTCCCGCAGGGCGGCCCGCACCGCCGCCGCGAAGTCGGCTTCGCCGAGCGCGACCAGCACGGGCGAGGCGCCGCGGCAGGGGGGCACCGGTCCGCCAACCTCGAGCGCTTCCATGCGATCGAGCCATGCCGCCGGCGTGACGTCGCGCCAGTCGTGCACGAACAGGTGCTGGGCGGTCACACCGTCCGTGGACGTGGCGCCGGGTGCCTCGTGGAAGTCGATGTAGCCCATCATCGGTGCCCACTGGTCGCGATCGCCGACCACGATGTAGTCGAGCGACAGTCGCTGCGGCAGGAGCCAGTGACGGGTGAGCTGACACGTCAGGACGTTGAACGTCGATGAGACCGCCTGGCCCAGCGCAGCATCGTCGAAGAAGCGCAAGACGCCGATCACCTCGCCGGGGCGTCGCGGCCTCACCTGTCCGGCGTGGGCCCAGATCGCCGCGATCAGCGGATCGGCCTCCAAGTCGTCCGGCTCCGGAGCGGCCAGGGTGAGGAGCCCGATCACCCCCTGGATGGCACCTGCCGACGACCGCACCACCGTGAACGCCTCCGGCTGGCGGCGCAGCCAGTGGCGCATGCACGCTCCGGCGGCGGTCCCGTGGTGGCCCGTCACGACGTCCACGAGCGCGTCCTCATCGCCACGACGCAGCGGTGTCGCTTCTGCGGAGTCGAACGTGGCCCAATCCCAGTAGCCGCTCAACAAGGAGCTGGATCGATGCAGGTAGATGAAGTCCTTGATGCATCGATCGGGCGCCCGCTGCAGGCGATCGGGATCGAGGAGGAAGGCCCGGATCGAGCGGTTGGCCGCCGCATATCGGTCGGGGTCGCGCCGGCGCAGGTCGGCCTCGAGGAGGTCTCGGACGAGGTCGTGAGGGCACACGCCGTCGTCGACACGATCGATGTGTGGCTGGTCCTCGAGCCAGGCGTGCACCGAGTCGGCGTCGCCGCCGAGAGCGGCTCGCAGCAGGCTCTGCGTCGTGACACGAGCGAGGGATGCAATCTCTAGTGCCTGGCGGTGGACGCCGTCGGGGATGTCGTCCACCAACCGGGTGAGGAGTCCCGCGACGAGATCGGGGGCACCGGCGAGGTCAGGAGGGATCGTGCCTCCACGCCCGGCGGCCAGCAGCTGGGCCAGCAACGACAGCGCCAGTGGATGGCCACCGCCGAGATGGATCGCGTCGGCCCGCGACGCCGCCGCAACGTCGAGACGATCGAGCAGCGCGTGCGCGTCACCGAGCGACAACTCCCGCAACGGCACGAGCTCGAGCAGGGTGGACCACACGGGATCCGAACGCCATTCCAGGCTCGGCGCCCGACGACCGGCGATCACCACGATCGTGCCGGACGGCAGCCGCCCGAACCAGTCGTCGCGCAGCCAGCGGTCGAGACCGTCGGACCGATCGAGCCCATCGACGAGGACTACCGGCCCCTCCTGCGACCCCGTGCGCTGAACCCAGGTGCCGAGCGCCTCGTCCACCGTCGCTCGCGGGCTGTCGGACGACCGGAGATCGGCCAGCACCACCTCTCGGCCGGAGGAGGTCGCCTCGTCGGCGAACACACCCAGCAGCGCCGACTTGCCGATCCCGCCCGGCCCGAACACCCACAGCAACGTCGACGAGACGCGGTCCAGCGCGGCGCGAAAGCGAGTCAGCTCGTCCTCCCGCCCCACGAACCGTGCCCGCGACCGAGCGCGGACCTCATCGACCATCCGCATCACGTCATGATCCCCGATCCGCGCGCCGTCCTCTGTCGCCGGGTTTGTCAGACAGTTTCCGCCGCGCGAGGTCAGGCACCCGTGGTGACACGACAGGTCGATGGTCGCAGCCGGGAGCTGAGATCCACGTTACGGACTATTTTCCGACGGTTCGGGTTGAGGCGCCGGCACCAGAGCAGGACACGAGGAGCGCATGGCCAAGCTGATCTACGTGACGAACGTGTCGCTCGACGGGTTCATCGAGGACGAGCATGGCGGCTTCGACTGGACGGAGCCCGACGACGAGCAGATGGCGTTCATCACCGACCTCATCCGCCCGGTCGGCACCTAGCTCTGCGGACGTCGCATCTACGAGACGATGGCCGTCTGGGAGACGGACCGCTCCTTGGCCGACCAATCGGACCTCAACGCTGACTTCGCCCACGTCTGGCAGGCCGCGGCCAAGGTCGTCTACTCCACCACCATGGATGCGGTCTGGACTGCCAGGAGTCGGCTCGAACCCCGCTTCGACCCGGACGCCGTCCGTCAGATGAAGGTCGCCGCCAGTCGTGACCTGACGGTGGCCGGCGCCAACCTCGCCGCGCAGGCGTTCACGGCCCAGCTGATCGACGAGTGCCACCTCTTCATCGGTCCCGCCGTTGTCGGTCGAGGCAAGCCATCGCTCCCCAGCGACCTGCGCGCCGAGCTCGAGCTGCTCGACGAGCGGCGCTTCGGCAACGGTGTCGTGTACGTCCGCCACCGCATCCTGAACTGACCACCGAGCGGCGCGCTCACCGCGCCCGCGGTCTGGGTCGGTCAGCCGGCGAGGCGTTCGCCGTCGACCGTCACCTCGGCGCGGTGCGGGTAGAAGGAGAGGTAGCCAGCGATGTCGGCGACGGCCTCGATGGGCGTCTCGTAGGCCCAGACGATGCCGTCGTGCGTGTCGCCGTCGACGGTCGCCGACCAGTACGAGGCGCCTCCCTTGAACGGGCAGGTCGTCTCGAACGTCGTCGGCCGCAGCAGGTCCATGCGGACGTCCTCCTTCGGGACGTAGAAGCGTGGGGGGAGGCCGGTCTCGTCGAGTCGCAGGGCCCGGCTGCTCGTCGCCAACACCTCGTTGCCGAGGCGCACCTCGACGAGCAAGTCGGTTGGCGTGATCGTGACGGTGTGGCCGGCGCTCATCTGACCATTCAACCCTGCCGGCCGTGAGCACGGCAGCGCGATCGCGGTCCGATGACCGGCGCGCATATCGACACTGTCCGGGCGCTGTTGTCACGGTCAGCTCGTAGGGTTGGTGGCGTCGTGAGTTTGGTGGGTCAGGAACTGCGTGGGGCGAGGGCGACACCTGCCCCAGCCGTCCTCGCTGCGATCGCGTGAGCGCGCCGTTGACGATTGACGGTCCCGATCTGGAATCGGTGATCTGGAGGCTCGCCGATGGTCGCGGCTCGGAGGACGACCTGGCCCTCCTGCGGGCGGACGAGCAGACGTCGCTGGCGGTGGTCGACGCCCTGATCCGGGAGACCGAGGATGATCTCGGGTCGGTGCGATCGCTGACCGGCGATGAGCGTGATCAGGTCGTCGCCGACCTCACCGAGACGTTGAAGAGCGTTCGCGACGTCGCCGCTCGCCTGCGGCGACAGACGTCGCCACGACGTGGATCGGACGGACCCGATGGGCCTCGTGGTGCAGTGCTGGGCGAGGTCGAGCTGCACGCGTCGTGGTCGGCCGGCAGCGTGGTGCTCTGGGCCGGCGGCCCGGGCCGTTCAGCGGAGTCGCACGATGAGGTGTCGGCGCGGCTCGAGGCGGTCGGTGCCGCGCCGGTCGGCTGGAAGGCGCATCCGGGCGTTCCCCTCCCTGGCGGTGCAACGGCCGACAGCCACGCCATCGGGTTGGCGGACGCACTCGGATGGCTCGTGTCGATCGGCGCCGGTCACCGTGCGGAGGACGTCGGCGCCAGCTTGCGCTGGCTCGGGCGAGTGGCCTTCGAGGGTGTCCGCCTCACGGCAGCGGGCACGATCGTGCCAACGGTGCGCGCCCGCCCCCGATCACGCGACCAGCAGGTCACGGCCGAGGTGCGGTGGCGACCGGCGCTGGTGGACAGCCCGACGATCACCGCGCTGGCGGCCGCCATGCCAGGGCCAGTCGCCATGATCGACCGCGACAGTGGTCGAGCGACGACCCTCGCCGTCCTCACGGCCGTGGTCGAGGCGATCGTCGCGGAGGGCGTCGAACGACTGGATCTGCCGGCGGCCCCGCCGTCGGTGCGGTCGCCGCGAGACCTCCAGGATGCGGTCATCGCCGGCATGGACGGCTCCCCGTTCCACGGCCCGAAACGGCTCGTCGACGACGTGTCCCAGGCGCTCGACCGCTGGACGCGTGGGGTCACGTCCGCGTCGCGCCCCAACCTCATCGTTCAGCTCGATGCCCCCGGCGAGGCCGGGGTGTGGCTGCTCTCGGTCCTTGCGGCCACCGGCGGGAGCCCGCCCGTCCCGATCGACGCGGCGCTGCGACAGGAGCGCGGCGGCCGCACCCTCACCGCTGAGTGGGAGCGGCTGGGCCGGGCCTTCCCGCCCATCGGCAGGTCGACCGGGACTCGGCGCGGCCAGCTGGCGCTGACCCAGGACCAGGCCTGGGAGCTGATGACGATGACCGGTCCCACGCTCGCCACCATCGGGTTCGACGTGCGCGTGCCGAGGATGTCGCGCCGCAAGGCGACACCGATGCTCGGGCTCTTCGCCGAGCCATCGGACACCGTGGTCGGCGCCGACCAGCTGAGCAACGTGGCCTGGTCCGTGCTGTTCGACGACGTCGAGCTCTCGGCGGCCGACGTCGCCCGGCTCGCCAAGCAGGCGCGCCCCCTGGTCCGGTCGCGCAACGGCTGGGTCGAGGTCGATCGACTCGACCTCGAGCAGGCGGCCGCCGCGCTCGCCGAGCGCGCCGAGGACCGCCAGCTCACCGGCGCCGAGATCCTCCGGCACAGCCTCGGCCTCGACGGCGCCCCGTTCCGCGTCGACGTCAGGGGCCACAGCTGGGCGACCGACATCCTGACGCTGGCGACCGAGTGGTCGACGTCGCCGGTCACCCGACCGGCGGGGTTCACCGGCGAGTTGCGGACCTATCAGGCCGAGGCACTGGCGTGGATCGGGTTCCTCGAGCGTGCCGACCTCGGTGGGTGCCTCGCCCTCGACATGGGTCTCGGGAAGACGCCGACGGTGCTCGCCCACCTCGCCGGTGCCGCAACGTCAGGACCAGCGCTCGTGATCGCTCCGGCGGCCGTCGTCGGCAACTGGGCGGCCGAGGCGGCGCGCTTCACCCCCGGACTGCGCGTCGTCATCCACCACGGGACGTCACGGGCCACCGCTGCTGCACTCGAGGCGGAGATCGCCGCGGCCGACGTCGTCATCACCACGTACGCCACCGCCGTCCGAGACATCGACGCGCTCGCCGCGACGCGCTGGGCCACCTGTGTGCTGGACGAGGCACAGGCGATCAAGAACCCGGCGAGCGAGACCGCCCAGCAGCTCCGGCGCATCCCGTCGCGCATGCGACTCGCCCTGACCGGCACCCCGATCGAGAACGGCCTCGGCGACCTGTGGGCGATCTTGGACTTCACCAACCCCGGCCTCGTCGGCGCCCGTCCGGCGTTCACCGCCCAGTTGGCCGGCGACGCCGAGAGCGCGCTGCGAGCGCTGAACGGGCTCCTCGTGTTCCGACGCACCAAGCAAGAGCCAGAGGTCGCCGCCGAGCTGCCGGACAAGATCGACGAGCTCGATCACTGCACGATGACGGCCGAACAGATCGGGCTGTACCAGGCCGTGCTCGACGAGCTGGTCGCCGAGGTGGCCGACGTCGACGGCGGCGGCGAGCGCAAGAAGGGAGCCATCCTGGCGGCGATCACCGCGCTCAAGCAGATCTGCAACCACCCCGCCGCCTATCGCGATGATGACCAGCCCCTCGCCCGGCGGTCCGGCAAGCTCGCCCGGCTGGAGGAGATCGTCGAGGCGGTTTTCGCCGCCGGCGAGCGCGTGCTGGTGTTCACCCACTTCGCCACGTGGGGGCGTCGCCTCGCTGACCACCTGACCGAGCTCACCGGGACACCGATCGCCTGCTACGACGGAAGCCTGGCCCGTGGCGCCCGCGACCGAATCGTCACCGAGTTCCAACAGGGGTCCGGACCCGGCGCGCTCGTGCTCTCGCTGAAGGCCGGCGGGACCGGGCTGAACCTCACCGCCGCCAACCACGTCGTGCTGTACGACCGCTGGTGGAACCCTGCCGTCGAAGATCAGGCCCGCGACCGTGCGTGGCGGATCGGGCAGCAGCGCACCGTCATCTCGCACCGCCTCGTCTGCCCTGGCACCATCGACGAGCGCGTCGAGGAGATCGTTGCCGGCAAGCGCCACATCGCCCAACTCGTCCTGCCCCGGTCCAGCTCGATCGCCGACCTCGACATCGATCAGCTCCGCCACGCCCTCGGACTGCAGCCCGACGAACTGCTCACGGAGGATTGGTCATGAACCAACCCGGCAGGAAGCGTCAACCCGCCCGTCGCACGACCGCGCGCCGACCGACGAGGCCATTCGACCCCTGGCTGGTACCTGCGCCGCTGCCCGACGTCGAGCTGGTGCCGCCGCCCGACAACGCGGCCGCCCTGCTGCATTCGCTCGGCGACCCCCCGCTCGCCGGAGGCGGACCACTGGCGAGCTACTTCTCGGCGGTCGTCGTACGGGCCGCCTCGGTCGCAACCGCACTCGCCCTCAGCGCCGAGCTGCCCGCGGTGCCTCCCGACGACACGACGTCCGAGCCTCGCCAATCGTGATTCCATGGCGCGATCGCCGCCAGATCTGGCGGCGATCCTTGCTCAGAATCGGGATTTGGGGTCAGTCGGTGTGACGCTCATCCGGTGGTACTGCCCGTGAAGATGACGGTCTGCCGATCCGGTTCGAAGCCCACGCTGCGGTAGAGACGCCCCGACGCCGGGTTGTCGGGTTCGTAGCAGATCTTGACCCGCTTCGCGCCGGCGTCGGCCAGCCGGTCGAGGCCGGCGGTGAGGACGTGGCGAGCGAGACCACGTCGCTGGTGATCCTCTTCGGTGCGCATGGGTTCGACGAGCCCCGTGGCGGTCTCGGGGTCGTACCAGAACAACCCGTACGCCGCGACGCGGTCGTCGCTGTCGTGCACCACCAGGTCGAGGTCGGGGCGGTAGAGCGAGGTCTGACGCAGACGCGCCTCGGGATCGGGGTGGTTCCGTACCGCGCTGATCATGTGGTGCGGACGTTGCATGGTTTCGAGGCGGCTCGACAACCGATATCCGTCCTGCAGCGGGCTGATCGCTGGTCGAGCGTCGGTCGCCAGCCACGTCTCGACCAGCCCACCCTGCTCGATCACGAAGTCATGGCTGAGCAGCACCTCGCGCAAGACCTCATCGGCCCGGTCGACCTCGAGGCCGACGGCTTCGATCCCTGACTCGCTGGCGTGGGCGAGCCCGCGATCGACGACGTGGGCAACCCAGCCGGGTGCTGCGTCGGGCATGACCATCGGGTCGAGCTGCATCCGATCGCCGCCGTCGGTTGCGATCACGGCGGCTTCCGGGCGGCCGACGTGGTCGAACCAGAAGAGTTGAGGCAGGTCGTCGGTCGAGCGCGGCCGCTGCGACCACCACCACTGCAGATCGGCGGCTTCGTACAACCCTGCAGTGGGGTGAGCGCCACGGATTCGCTGCAGGAGCCTCGTCACGTCGGCCAGGGAGTGGACCCCGGCCCGATGCTCCTCTCGCAACGGGCGCATGTCCCAGAACCTATGGAGTCCGCATGGCCCGAACCCGCTCGGTTCGAGGTGTCGGACGTTCGCACCTGCCGACCGTGCACCCGGCGGTCAGTGCCCCCGCTCCCGAACGTCGGCGACGAGCCGCCCGGGTGCCAGCGCGCAGTAGCTCTCGGTGAGGAGCTCGGCGACCTCGTCCCAGTCGACGTCGGCGTCGACGACGAGCCCGACGATGTCACGGAACCACACCGGCTTGAAGAACGGAGGACCGATCGCGCTGAGCGCATCCAGCTCATCGCCAACCGCGCGGAACGTGAGCACGGTGACGGGGCCATCGGTGCCGGCGGCCGTCGCGTAGGCGCGCGGAGCGCCGTCGGCGATCGGCACCACATGGGCGAACGTCTTGGTGCGGATGCGCCAGCGAACGCCGACCCATGCGTCCTCCTCCACCGCTTGCGGCAATGCCAGGCACACCGCGCCAACCCGCGTGACGACCTCCTCGAAGCGCACCGCGGCGACCGTACCGAGCGCGACATGTCAGGCGGCCGACCTCCTCGCCCGGCTCACCTCCTCCTGGTCAGGTGGCGCCTGCGAGTGCTGCGGGGAGTCGCCGCCGGGAGCCGATCTCGAGCTTGCGGTAGGCGTTGCTGAGGTGGACCTCGACGGTCTTCGGCGTCACGTACAGGGTCTGTGCGATGTCCCGGTTGGAGAGCCCGGTGGCGGCGAGTCCGGCGACTCGCCGTTCGCTGGCGGTGAGTGCGCTCACTCCGCGCAGCGACGTCGTCCGGGGTCGGGCGCCCGTGGCGTAGAGCTCGGCGCGGGTCCGCTTGACCAGCGCGGTGGCGCCGCAGATCTCGGCCAGCTCGAGGGCTTGGCGGAGCGGCAGGCGAGCGTCGGTTGGCCGGCGGGCCCGCCGAAACGCTTCACCGAGCGCGGCGAGCGCCTTCGCCCGCTCCAGTCGAGCAGGGGCGTGCTCGAGCACCGCCCACGCCTCCTCGAGATGATCAAGCCCGGCTTCGCGTTCGATCGTTCCGAGAACCCGGAGCGAGCGCCCGACCGTTCCCGGCGAACCCCAGGTGCGGGCGATGTCGAGCTCTTCGGCGGCCAGTTCGACCGCTTCGTCCTGCCGGCCGAGACGATCGAGCGCCTGCGCCTTGAGCGAGCGCCACGGGACGTAGCGCGGATGGCGCCTCCAACCAGCGTGAGTCCGGAGGATGTCGGCGTGGACGAGCGCCTCCTCGGCGCGCCCCTCGGCGAGGAGCAGGCGCGTCTCCGCCCGAGCGATCAGGATCGCCGGGTCCGACCCGGGACGCGGCGACGTCGCGCGGTCGAGGAGCGCACGCCCGTCGGCCACGGCATCGCGGTCGATGAGGAGCTCGGCGAGCACAGCTGTCGCCCACGGCTGTTGGGTGGAGACGCCCCAGAGCGCGATCGACGCCAGCGCCGCTCTGAGCTCGGCCTCGGCCTCGGCAAGCTCCCCGCGCAGGTACTGCGTGTAGCCGCCCCACAGTTGAACCGCCAGGGTCGTGAAGACGAAGCCACTCCGGTGCGCCTCGGCACGGACGGCATCCCAGTGCTCGGTCGCCTCGTCGAGGTCGGCGAGCGCCAACGGGACGATCGCGGCGACGACGTGGTAGCCGGCGTCCGCGGCCAGCAGCGAGTCGTCGCGGAGGGCCGCACGCGCCAACGCCACGACCTGGTCGGCCGGGCCCGCGCTCTCGGCCCACTCCCAGGCCGCGACGGCGGCGAGCATCTTGGCGCCCCGTCCGCCGTTGGTGTCGATCGTGCGATGACTCCGCAGCCGCTCGAGGCGCTCGCCGTGGTCGTCACGGTTGCCGAAGAAGAGCGAGATGAGCTCGCCCGCCTCCAGCTCACGACCCAGGTCCTCGAGCGATGCAGGGAGCTCGAGGGTCGCTCGACGGGCGATCTCCGCCGCCTCCTCGGGAGCGTCGAGCCACATCAGCGTGCACGCCAGCCAGTCGGCGGCATGTCCGCGAGTCAGCGGATCGCCGGCGATCTCGTACGCGCCACGCAGCGCCTCGGCCGAATCGGGCAGCGACGTCAGCGCCTGGGCGCGGCCCAGCTCGAAGAGCAGTTCTCCGCGCAGCTCGGGGGGCAACGGCTCGGCGAGCGCGCGCTGAAGCGAGGCGATGGCCGCATCCGGTGCACCCTTGGCGAAGGCGGCTCGCGCGGCCGCCCGCAGAACATCGACGACCCAGCCCTCGCCGATCCTCGGCATCGCCACCACGACGTGCGCGGCGACGTGCTCGACCGGAGCGTCGACCTCGCGCAGCAGCCGAGCCGCACGCTCATGGCTCAGCTCCCGCTCGCCCGGCGCAAGGTCGCGATAGATGGCCGCCTGCACGAGCGGGTGGACGAAGCCGAGCGGCGGCTCCGGAGACACGATCTCGGCGCGCACCAGCTCCCGCGCCGCCACGGCAACCGCGTCGCCGTCGAGACCAGCGAGCGCGCCGACGACCGCCGGGTCGGCGCCGTCGCCCAACACGGCCAGCGAGCGTGCGACGCCGACGGCGTCGGCCGACAACCGCGCCAGGCGCCGCAGCACCACGCGCGACGCGGCTCGCGGGCCGAGCTCGGCGACCACGCCGACGTGCGCCCCGTCGGGCGTCACGCCCTCGGCGAGCAGCGCCTTCAACAGTTCGCCGAGCAGCAGCGGGTTGCCCTGCGTCGCGGCATGACACGCCGCGGCGAATGCCGGCTCCACCCCCTCGCCGAGCCGCTGGCGAAGGAGCTCCGCTGCAGCCACCGCGCTCAGCAGTCCCGGAGCGAGCACCTGTGCGCCCGGGTCATTGGTGAGCTCGGCGAGCAGCGACTGGTCTGCACCGGGCTCCGACAGGCGCAGGCTGCCAACCACGAGGATGGGGAGGCCATCGAGCCGACGGGCGAGGTAGGCGAGGTAGCGGAGCGACGGCCGGTCGCACCAGTGCAGATCGTCGACCGCGAGCGCGAGGGGAGACTGCGCACTCAGGTTCACGGTCAACCAGTACAGGCTGTGCAGCGCGGCGAAGCTCCCCTCACCAGCGATCTCGCCGCTGACGAGATCACGTGGCGGGCCGAACACGGTCGCAGCCGCCCGCGCCGCGCCGGTGAGGATGCGCTCGCCCTCGTCTTCGTCGCCGAGGTGCGGCTCGTAGAGCTGGCGGACGACCCCGAACGGGAAGTCACGCTCGAGCTCGCCGCCCCGGGCCGAGAGGACGAGCAGGCCGCGCTCGGCCGCCCTCGCCCGCGCCTCGGCGAGGAGTCGGGACTTGCCGATTCCGGCGGGGCCCTCGACGAGCACGAGCCCGGCGCGGCCGGTCAGTGCGCCCGCAATCGCCTGGTCGAGCACCTCCAGTTCGCGCTCACGCTCGAGCAGACGGGTCGGGCTCGGGCCGAGACCCGCACCCGCCGTTGCGGTCATGGACGGATCGTACGGCCGCCTCGCGCTTCCTAAGGGTTCCCGTCCAAAGATTGGGGTCTCCGACTGGGGGCCGCCTCGATGCTCCCGGTGAGCCGTTTCTCCATCATCGACTCCACGGCATTGGCGAGTCGCACGATCCTCTCCGGGCTCGACGAGACGACGGTCAATCCCGTGGCCTGACGCAGATCACACACCTTGAAGGAGAACCACATGCTTCGCACGTCTGGAAGGAAACTGACGCTCCCACACTCGGCGGATCAAGCTCCTGGCGCTGGTCGCGTTCGTCGGCGTCATCGGAGGCACGTCGATCGCCACGGCTGCGACCGGCCGCGGCGAGGGTGCCGAGTCGCTCGCCGCCAGCTTCGAGGCCCGACCGCTGGGCGAACCCACCATCGAGCCCTGCCCAGGCCTCGGCCCGGACGGCCAGAAGATCGAGGGTCGGTACCGCGGGACGATGACGATCGACGGCGAGTGAGCACTTGATCAACTTCTCGCTCGAGATGGCCGTCGACCGCACCACCGGCGTCGGCACGGCGGAGGGACACTGGCAGTTCGGGGATCCTCCCTCGGAGCTCGGCGGGCGCGGCGAGTTCGTCGCTGTCGTCACGGCGGTGAATCCACCGGACCCCGACCTCGAGCTCAACGGCGTGATCTCCGGGCTCGTCGATCCGCCCGACCCTGACCTGCCCGCGCAGCGCCTGCTCGGGAACCTCGCCGCCTCGATCGAGGGGGCGACCTTCCCGCATCTCAAGGGGACGGTCGGGGACCCGACGGGCCTGACCTCGAACCCGGCCGTGCTGGTGCCGGCAGTCTCATGCTGAAGCCAAGCGCGCCAGCCACCACCGAGAGGGCCGCCCGACGGGCGGTCCGCTCGACGTCTGCGCTCCTGCTGGCGAGCGTCGTCGCGATCGGGGGGCTGCTCGTCGTCTCCCCGGCGACCCAGGCCCACGCCGCGGAGTGCTCCGCCGAGCAGGGGCAAGTGCTCATCGACAATGGTCGCTACGAGCGGGCGGTCCGCGAGTTCACGTGTCTCGTCGATGCCGAGCCGACCGAGATCGAGGGCTACCGCGGCCGCAGCGAGGCGAACCTCCGCCTCGGCCGCTACTCGGACGCGTATCGCGACTACGCCCTCATCACGTCGTTCGTGATGCCCGCGCACCCAGACGCCGCCGACACGATCCTCGCTGCCTACGCCGCCCGGCTCGCCGTCGCCCCGGACGACGTCTCTGCCCTCACCGGTGCCAGCTTCGCCCGCTGGGTGTTCTTCGACTACGCCCAGGCGATCCACCTGCTCAACCGGCTCGTCGACCTCAGGCCGGACGACGTGTTCGGAAACGTGTTTCGCGGCTCCAGTCGTCTCCTGCTGGGCGCGACCAAGGATCGCGGCGTGGCAGATCTCGAGCAGGCGATCAGGCTCGCGCCGCTGAGCCCCGACGTCCGCTTCATCGTCGCCGACGCCTACACCTACGGACTGCCCGATCCGGACCGTGCGTTTGCGGAGGCGGCGCGGGCGCTCGACTGGGGGCTCGACACCGCCCGGGTCCACGCGATCCTCGCCAGCGCGTACGACGCGTTCGGCGACACCTCGTCCGCGGCGACCCACCTTCGACGGCACATCGAGCTCGTCACCACCGAGCTCATCACGACCTCCGCGCTCGCCGTCAACGACTCGCTCGCGCTTGACCTCGTCCCGGGGCGGACCTACGAGATCCCGGTCGCAGCGATCGCTGGGGAGACGATCGGCGTCTCGACCTCGAGCCGCGACTTCTACGACTCGATCGCCGTCCTGAGCGCTCCCGACGGGACGCCGGTCGTCGGCAGCGATGACGACGACGCGGCCTTCGCCGCGTTCGACTGGACCGCCGAAGTGACCGGGACCTACCGGCTGCTGGTGACGTCGTTCGAGAGCGTCGACACCGGCGGGTTGATCGTGGCCCGCGACTGATCAACCGACGCAGGAGACGTCGCAGCGGCGCACGGTCAGCGTGCGTCGCTGTCGACGGTCCACTCCACGTGCGTGTCGGGTCGGTAGGCGCACCAGGTGCCCGTCTTGACGGCGTTGAGGAGGTGTTGACCGAGCGCTGGGTCGATGTCGGCGACGCGGCGGATGGCTCCGCGGATGCGATGGGTCACGGCGGCACGGGCCCGCTCGCCGGCTGCACCTGCGGCGCGATGACGTCCGCCGAGTCCGAAGGCCTGGCTGAGTTGCTCGACGAGTGCGTCGAGCTGAACCTCGGCGCGCTCCGCGCGCACCCAGTCGTTGGCCGCGCTGGCGTCGTCGATCTCTGCCTCCAACTCCCCAACGCGAGTCTGATAGGCGCGGCGAGCTCGGTCGTCGAGGACGGGGCCGGGAGCACCGCCGACGTCGACGCCGCCCATCAACTCGAGTGCGGGCACCTCCCGGCCTGGCCGCCCGAGGAGCACGGCGAGGTCGATCATCCCCTTGACGTGGCGGACGGTCGACGATCGCCCACGAAACGTGACCTGCCATGCGTCCCCGTTGCGGCGCAGGGCGTTGCCGGTGTCGCCGCCACGGGCATCCGAATCGATGGGTGGGGCCGCCTGCTCGGCGGCGAGCATGGAGCGATCGAGTGCCGCCCAGGCGACGGCGCCGACCCGCTCATGCATCGACAGGGCGGTCCGGAAGTGGTTCACGGCGTCGTCATGACGGCCAAGGGCGGCGGCGAGGGTGCCGAGGTGGTGATCGACCGCTCCCCCGTACCCCATGCAGCCGCCGTAGACGAGGTGGTTGCCGACGAGGGGCCGCAACCACTCGTACACCTCCGTCCGTTGTGCGTCACGCCCAGCGACGACCACCGCTTCGGTGATGATCATGGGCATCCAGCCGTCGTGACGACGAACGCCCCCCTGGCGGTCCTGGTCGAGTGAGTACCCGGCGAGCGCGGCTTCGGCTGCTGAGCGATCACCTCGGGCCGCCAGCAGCACCGCTCGCACGGGGGGCCAGTGACCCGGTGGAACCCAGTGCGCTTCGGTCACGAACTGCGCCCAACCCTCTCGGAAGCGAGCGATCTCCCACAACAACGTGTCACGCACTCCTGGCGTATCGGGCTCACCGATCTCCTCGCCGAGCCGCGCCGCGGCGGCCCCGAGCGCGTCAGCCTCTTCGAGTTGACCGGCCAGGAGAGCGACGACCGCCCGCCGCGAGAGCGCTCCCCAGCGGCCTCGAGCGTGTCCGAGGTCATCGGCCGTGCGGCAGTAGCGCTCGAGCTCCGCTCGGGCGGACGGCTCGCCGAGCTCCAGGAGCGCGGTGGCCCGCAACAGCTGCGCCTGGGCGAACAGCTGGCGATCATCGGCGAGCCGCCCGAGGTCACGCATCTCGTCGACGATCGGCAGGCGTTCGACCGCCGACCCGACGGACCACTTCGTGTCGTGGAGGGCGAGCAGGCAGAACCCGAGCGTGGCCGGGTCGTCGAGTTGGCGGGCGAGGACGACAGCTTCGGCAGCAACGGCGTGCGCCCGGTCGTCGACATCGGGGTCCCACGTGTGATGCAGCTCCCTGGCCAGGCTGGCCAGGGTCCGCGACCGCAACGCCGTTGGCCGGCCGGCCAGGCCCCTGACCGACTCCTCGAGCAGCCGCACGTTGTGCTCGCGCGCCAAGCCACTCAAGGCGCCGAGCTGATGGGTGCCGATGGCGGCACGGGCGAACCGGTCGCGGTCGTCGAGCTGGCGGGCCAGGTCGGCGGCCTCGAGCAGGCAGCGCCGTGCGGCCGGCGCATCACCGCTCTGATCGAGCGCGGTGCCCAACGACAACAGCAGGTCGAGGCGCACTCCTGGATCCGGGCGGTCGGCGAGCGCCAGCGCGAGGAGCGCTCGACGGAGGTGGCCGACGGCGTCCTTGAAGGCCAGTTGCGTGGCTGCCTCGGCGGCGGCGCGCTGGGAGTGGCGGACGGCATCTCCTGCTGCTGGGCGCAAGCCGAGCGAGGCGGCAGCCACGTAGTGGGCCGCGAGCGACGCATGGGTCACCGGCGCACCGTCGGTCTGGAGCTCATCGAGCGTGCGGGCCACCGTGAGGTGCAGCTGCGCCTTGGTCGCTGGGTCGAGCATCACGCCGAGCACCTCGCGGAACAGGTCGTGGCTGAAGGCGAGCGGGGTCATCGAGTCGGTCGGTGCCACCAGGATCCTCGCCTGGATCGCCTCGGCCAGCAGGTCGGTGAGGTCGCCGCGTTCGCCCAGCGTCCGGGTGAGGACGTCCACGCGCACGTCGGCACCGAGGACGGCGGCGACATCGAGCATCGTCCGGCAGGCCGGCGAGAGACCGGCCAGTCGCTCGGCGACCACCTCCCGGATCCCGCCCAGCGGTTGGGGCACCACATCTCGGGCGTGGCCGGCGACCGACAGGCGGGTCAGCTCGCGCACGTACAGCGGGTTTCCTCCGGCTCGTTGCACCAGGTCGGCGACGGTGTCCGGCTGGAGGCGTTCGCCAGCCACGGCGTGGGCCAGCTCGGCGGCGTCGTCATCGGCCAGCCCCGGCAGCGCGATCACCTCGATGCCCCTCGTCGCCCGGGTCATCGTGGGTCCGGCGTCGAGGTCGCGAAACGCCCCGACGATCAACAGCCGAGCGCGCTGCACGTGCCGGGCGGCGAAGGAGAGGAGCGCCAGCGACGCCTCGTCGGCCCAGTGCAGGTCATCGAGCAGGACGACCAGACCGTTCGGGCCGGACGCCTCGATCAGGATGGTGCGCGCTCGGTCGAACAGCTCGAAGCGATCACCCGGCGCGTCACCGGCGGCCGGGCCGTCCCGACCCGACAACAGCCCATCCGCCGACTCGCCCTCGGCGTCGTCGCCGAGCTCGCGCAGCACTTGCGTCCACGGCCAGTACGCCGGCGCCATGGCGTCGTCCCAGCACTGGCCCCAGGCGACGAGCACGGAACGGCCGGCCGCCTCGGCGGCCAGCGCACTCAGGACGGCCGTCTTGCCGATCCCCGGTTCTCCGGCGACGAGCACGACCCGGCCCCGTGCCGCCAACGACTGGTCGAGCGCGTGGCGCAGTCGTGCCACGGTCTCGTCCCGGCCGACCAGGCGCTCGATGCCGTCCACGCTCCCCCAGTCTCGTCGATCGGTCCGCGGACTCAGCCGGCCGTGACCCTCGATTCACATCGTGAACCACGTCTTCACGCCACCGGTGCGTCGTGCAAGACGAACCACCCGAACGGAGCCACCATGCCGATGCATCGCCACCAACTCCCGCAACTCGACCACGCCCCCTTCCTCGCCGACGGGGGGCTCGAGACGACCCTCATCTACGACGACGGTCTCGAGCTGATCGACTTCGCCGCCTTCCCGCTGCTCGACGACGCCGCTGGGCACGCCGCTCTGCAGCGCTACTACGACGCCTACCTCGACGTCGCCGAGCGCCACCGGGTCGGCATCGTGCTGGACACGCCGACCTGGAGGGCCTCCCCGGACTGGGGGGCTCGCCAGACGTACTCGACCGACCGGCTGATCGAGGCGAACCACGCCGCCGTTGCCCTCCTCGTCGGGGCCCGGCACCGTCGGCAGCGGCCGGAGACGCCCGTCGTCGTCAGTGGTGCCATCGGCCCACGAGGCGACGGCTACCGGGCCGACGAGCTGATGACGGTCGAGGAGGCGCGGGCCTACCACTCCCTGCAGGCCCAGGCCTTCGCCGGCTCCGAGGCCGATCTGATCACGGCAGTCACCATGACCCACCCGGCCGAAGCCATCGGTGTCACCCTCGCCGCGCGAGACGCCCGCATGCCCGTGGTCATCTCGTTCACCGTCGAGACCGACGGGACCTTGCCCTCGGGTGACGGTCTCGGCGACGCCGTCGCCGCCGTCGATCGCACCAGCGGCGGCTACCCCGCCTACTTCATGGTCAACTGCGCCCATCCGACGCACTTCGCTTCGGTGCTCGACCCTGCCGCGCCCTGGACGGCACGGATCGGCGGGATCCGGGCCAACGCGTCGGCGATGAGCCACGCCGAGCTGGACGCCGCCACCGAGCTGGACGCCGGCGATCCCATCGAGCTCGCCGAGCACTACCGCCAGCTCCGGCGCTGCCATCCGCAACTGCAGGTGCTCGGCGGCTGCTGCGGCACGAGCCACCGCCACGTCGACGCCATCGCCATGGCCTGCTTCGCCGGAGTCCGGACGTGACCGCCATCTCGCAACACCTGGTCCCGGGTCGCGGCCCGGCCATCGCCTATGACCACGCCGGCGACTCCAACGGCCGGCCGCTCGTGCTCCTCCACGGGCTGTCGGCGAACAGCACCAGCTGGGCACCAGTCATCGCCCGCACCGAGGGGGCCTGGCGCGCCTACGCCCTCGACCTGCGCGGCCACGGCCGCTCGGCCCGCACGCCGGGCCGATACCGCCTCGACGACTACCTCGGCGACGCCGACCGGTTGCTGCAGATGATCGGCGAACCGGCCGTCGTGGTCGGCCATTCGTTGGGCGCCATCGTCGCTGCCGCGCTCGCCCAGGACCGGCACCCCTTGATCGCCGCAGTGTTCCTCGAGGACCCGCCGCTCTACATCGTCGAGGCACGAGCGTTCGCCGCCACCAGCCTCGCCCGGGGCTTCGCCGTCCTGGGCGAACACATCGAACGGCTCCAGGCGCAGCACGCCCCAATCGAGACGTATCGGGACTTGCTCGCCGCCTCGCCACATCCTGCCGGTGACCGCCTCGGCGATCACCTCCACGATGACGCCCTGTGGTCGCGGGCCGCATCGCTCGCCCAGACCGACCCGGAGGCCATCACCAAGGTGCTCGACGGCACGACGTTTCGCACCTTCGAACCCGACCGGCCGCTGCACCGCCCCGGCCTCGTCGTCCGGGCGGACCCCAGGTACGACGCCGCCTTCCAACCGCACCACGAGAACCGCCTCCACCGATCGTCGCCGCACGTCGCGGTGACCCCGATGCCGGGAGCCGGCCACAACATCCGCGGCGACCGGGCGACCAGGGACCGCTACCTGGACGTCCTCACCGACTTCCTCGCCCACCAACCAAACACGACCATGGAGGTCCGATCATGACCCGCACCGTTCCCGTCACCGAGCACACCCTGACATCGACCGACGGCCACCGTCTGCGCTATGGGTTGCGCGGTGATGGTCCGATCACCGTCGTGTTCATCCATGGTTGGCCCGACTCGTGGCGCTCGTTCCAACCGGTGCTCGACGCGCTGCCGCCCGCTGTCGGGGCGATCAGCGTCTCGCTGCGCGGCTTCGGGGGATCGGACGCCCCGCCGGCGGGCTACACCCCCGATCACTTCGCCGCCGACGTCCGCGACCTCCTCGATCAGCTCGACGTCACCTCGGCCCTGCTCGTCGGTCATTCGATGGGGACGCTCGTCGTGCAGCGGCTGGCCGCCGAGCATCCCGGGGTCGTCGCCGGGCTCGTCTTGATCGGCGGCTTCACCAAGCTCCCCGACGACGTGTTCGACGAGGTGTGGTCGGTCGCCCGCGACCTCACCGATCCGATCAGCGAGGAGTTCGTCCGCCAGTTCCAATCGAGCACGCTGGCGGCGCCCGTCCCGGATCAGTTCTTCGAGCAGCTCGTCGCCGAGAGCCTCAAGGCTCCGGCCCGTGTCTGGCGGGACGCGTTCGCCGGCGTCCGCACCATGCCAGCCGCCCGACACGGCGCGATCACGGCCGCCACGCTGCTCCTGTGGGGCGATCACGACGCGCTCGTCCCGCGCGCCGAGCAGGACGCCCTGCTCTCGACGATCCCGGGTGCCCGCCTGGTGGTGTACGAAGGCGCCGGCCACAGTCCGAACTGGGAGCAGCCTGAACGTGTCGCCGGCGACATCGCGACGTTCCTCCGCCACCTCACGTCCGACGAGGTCCCGGCCCACCACTCGACGGCCGGCCCGGCCGAGAAGGCGTGATCGGCACGGGCCCCGTGTCGAGCGCCGATGAGTTCGGCTGATGCCGATCGTCTGAGGTCGCATGGAACCTGAGCGCATGACCGCGACGACCACGATCGAGGCGACGCCTGATGCCGTGTTCGCGGTGCTGGCCGACCCCGCAGCACACCCCGCGATCGACGGCACAGGCTGGGTCCGCGCCGCTCGCGGCGCCGCCCCGTTGACGGCGACGGGCCAGATCTTTCGGATGGCGATGCACCACGAGAACCACCCTGACAAGGACTACGAGATGGCCAACCGGGTGGAGGTCTTCGACCCTCCGCAGGCGATCGCCTGGCAGCCTGGACAGGAATCGCCGGAGACCGGCGAGCTCGGGTTCGGCGGCTGGTTCTGGCGCTACGACCTGACGGCGAGCGGCCCGTCGCAGACGAACGTGACGATCACCTACGACTGGTCAGCCGTTTCACCCCCGGTGCGCCAGATCATCCACTTCCCGCCGTTCGGCCGCGATCACCTCGAGCACTCGTTGCGGCACCTCGCCGACCTGGTCGCCGCGGCCACGCCGCGGCCCGCCCGGCGCTGACCTCAGGCGCGGCGCCAGATGTCGGCGCACGCGACGCAGGCCGCCTCGGGAATGACTCCGACGCGCATGAGCTGACCAAACATCCAGCATCCGGCACAGAACCCCACGACCGACTCGAGGGTGGCGAAGAGGATGAGCACGCCGAGGAGGACCGAGGCCACGACGGGACGGTCGAGCACCAGGCTGGCCACTGCGGCGGCGGCGGTCAGCGCCAGGCCGACGGACTGAGCGAAGCGCTTCGGTGGGCCCGGTACCAGGACCGGACCGCCCAGTCGAGGCGCCACGACGCGGGTCGCCAGCTGTCCGAGCGGGCTCAGCGTCGGTCCGGTGAGCACTCGAGCGAGGAACCCGAGGGTGAGCGGCACCAGCAACCAGTGCCAACCCGTCACGAGCGTGACGAGCGCGCTGATCGCCACGCCACCCGCCACGACGCGCGCCGCCTTCTCGTTGACGGGGTTGGGGAATCCGAGCACCGACGCCACGGCGCTCACGGTAGCGGCGCACCACCGCAATCTTGACTAGTTCGATCGGGATTTGAGCACGCCGAACGTCCGTCGGACGCTGCGCATCAGGTCGCTACGTTGCGACGGTGAGCGATGAGACGCTCGGGCGGCGTTTCAAGCGGTGGTTCTGGCGCCCGCCGCGACCGCACGGTGAGGTGGTGACGGGCCGGACGGTCAGCGTGCTCGAGCTCTTCTACGACCTCGTCTACGTGGCCGTCATCGGTCAAGCCGCCCACCACCTCGCCGAGCACGTGTCGGGGCGCGCCGTCGCCGAGTTCGCCATCGTCTTCGCCTTGATCTGGATCGCCTGGGTCAACGGATCCGTGTATCTCGAGCTGCACGGCCGCGAGGATGGGCGGACGCGCAACGTCGTGTTCGTCCAGATGGGCGTTCTGGTCCTGCTGGCGGTGTTCACGGCTGACGCGGCCAACGGCAGCGGCCGATCGTTCGCGCTCGTGTACGCGACCTTCCTCGCGTTCTCGGCGTGGCTGTGGTACGCCGTGCGGCGGCAGGACCGGCGGGGCCACGTGGAGTTCCTGGGCGTCGCCGGGCGCTACCTCGTCGGCATGGTCGTGGCCGCAGTCGCCGTCCTGGCCAGCGCCTTCCTCCCTGCCGGACCGCGACTCATCGTGTGGGCGAGCGTCGCCATCGGCTGGGCGTTGACCTTCGTGCTGCTGGCCCGATCGGGAACCGCCATGAGCCGGGCCATGCCTCCGACGCATTCGCTGGTCGAGCGGCTGGGGCTGTTCACGATCATCGTCCTCGGCGAGGTCGTGTTCGGCGTGGTCGATGGCCTGTCCTCGTCGGAGGGTGAGGCCAAGACGATCACGACCGGGATGTTTGCGCTGACCATCGGCTTCGGCTTCTGGTGGATCTACTTCGACCTGGTGGGCGGGCGCCTGCCGCATGGCGAGGGAAGTTCGACGGTGCGTTGGCTGCTGAGCCACCTGCCCATCACGCTGTCCATCACGGCTGCAGGCGCGGCGATGGTCAGCCTGATCGCCCATGCCGGCGACGACCGCACGCCGGCCAGTACTGCGTGGGTGCTGTCCGGCGCCGTCGCGATCGGCCTCCTCGCCCTGATCGTCACCGCACGAGCCTTGGCCGACGCTCGACGTCTCGACGCCGTGTACCGGCCGCTCTGCCCTGCGCTGGCCGTCGCTGCTGGCGCGGCCGTCGCCGTCGGCTGGGCTCGACCAGCCCCCTGGCTGCTCGCCGTCCTGCTGGTGGGGATCCTGACGGTGCTCTGGTGCTTCGCCGTGAGCCGCTTCCTCCGCATCGACGCATGGGGCGACGAACCCTCGCTCCCCCGCTGATCGGCGCTTCCGATCGTCCTGGTCAGGTTTCTGGTTGGACGGGCAACCAGAAGCCTGACCAAGACGGCGGGCGCGGCCACAACGGTCCGTCCCCGCCGTATGGTGATCTCCGAGGCAGTTCGAGCTCTGGTGCCGAAACCAGCGGGTCGGCCTCTTGCGTTGCTCCGGACATTGGTGGCGCGAACGAAAGCGCTCCAGGAGTTCCATGTCGGCACCATCAACGTCAGCGTCCACGGACGAGGTGAGCTGGCGACTCCATCCCACCAAGGTCTCCGTCGTCGGAGCCGTCGTGCGCCGCCTCGTACCGTTCCTGATCGAAGCGACGATCATCCCGACGGCGCTCTTCTACACCTTCCTCGCCGCACTCGGGTTGTTCTGGGCGTTCATCGCGTCGGCCGGCTGGTCGTTCGCTTGTGTGGCGCGGCGGCTGGTGCGCCGCCAGAGCGTGCCCGGCCTGCTCGTGCTGGGCTGCCTCGGCATCAGCATCCGCACGGGGATCTACGTGTGGAGCAGCAACCCCGTCATCTACTACCTCCAACCGGTCCTGCGGACCCTGCTGACGGCCGGTGCGTTCGCCCTCTCGGTGGCCGTCGGGCGGCCGCTGATCGCCCGCTTCGCCAAGGACTTCTGCCCGCTCGACGCCGAGGTGGAGATGCGGCCCGGCGTCACCCGCCTGTTCCGGCGCCTCACGTTCCAGTGGGCGTGCGTCAACCTGGCGCTGGCGGCGGTGAGCCTGTCCCTGCTGTGGACCGTGTCGACGGCGATGTTCGTCGGCGCGTCCACCGCGGCGACGTGGCTGATCACCGCCACGGGGCTGTGCCTGACGGTGTCGGCATCGGTCCGGACGGCCCGGCAGGAGGGCCTCACGACGGCGGTCGGCTCCAACGGGGTGTTGCGGGCCTACGCCCTGCCGACCGGCTGATCGCAACGGCGACCTCGATCCGCCGACCGTGACGGGTTCAGGCGGCGTACGGCTCTGCGGTGCGTGCTTCGCGCAGCGCCCGGGCGAACCACGAGAGCTCGTCCAGCATGACGCCGGCCGCCTCCTCGGCGGCGACCTCGGGCCGTGAACCTTCATCGAACACGGTCCACGGGTTGTGCATGCTGACGCAGTCTCTGACGGTCACGGCGTGCAGCTCGGCGAGGACCTGACGGAGCTGCTCGACGGCCCGCAACCCGCCGGCCATCCCGCCGTACGAGACGAACCCGACCGGCTTCGCCTGCCACTGCGTGAACGCGACGTCGATGCCCTGCTTCAGGGAGGCGGGGTAGCCGTGGTTGTACTCGGGGGTGACGATGACGAAGGCGTCCGCGGCGTCGAGCCGCTCGATGTAGTGGGCCAGACCGTCCGTCTCCACGCCGAGGGTGGCTGGGAGCTCAACCTTTGCCAGGTCGATCAGGTCGACCTCGAAGTCGTGACGGCGGTCGACCTGCTCGACGAACCAGTCGGCGACACGGTCCCCGAAGCGCCCGAGGCGTGTGCTGCCGACGATCACGGCGAGCGGCGTGGTGGTCTCCATGGGAGCCACGCTACGAGTTCAAGTAAACTTGAAGTCAACCCGGCTGGTCGCTCAGAGTGCGGGCCCAGCTGTCGGGCTGGGCGCCGTCGATGTCGGTGACGCCGTACTCCCGCGCCAGCTCGGCCGACGTGACCGACTGCTGGTTCCACCGCGACCGGCCGGGATCGGCGGCCAGCGCGCAGCGACGGCCCGCCCGGCGTAACGCGGCGACTCGGAGGCGGTCGACGTGCAACGCGGTGCCGCGACCGCCGGCGGCGGTCACCAGGTCGGCCGTCTCCTCGATGGTCTCCGGCCGGTCGTAGTCCGAGCCGCCGCGCCCGCGAACGCTGCTGCGCCCGGTGCAGATGACCGTCGCGCCGGCCTCACCGAGGGCCACGGCCATGCCGCGTCCGGCCCCGCGCGTCGCTCCCGCGACGACGGCGACACGACCGCGCAACGCCTCCCCGTCCAGCGCCCATGTCACCGCCGGAGTCTGTCAGCACCCATTCGCCCGGCTCTACGATCAGGCTCCTGTGAGCGTCGTGCAGGTCGTGACCGCCTGGTCGCTGTGGACCGTCGCGGTCAGCGTGCTCGCCCACCTGCTCCCGACGACGACGTTCGACCACGACGGCCCGATCACTCGCCTTCGGATGTGGGAGCGCGGCGGCGGGAGGTACGAACCGCTCGGCGTCCGCCGGTGGAAGGCCCACCTGCCTGATGCGGCGACCCTGTTCCCGGGTGGCCTCGACAAGCGGCACCTCGCGGTGCGCGACCCCGGGGCGCTCCGGCGGTTGGAGACCGAGACCCGGCGGGCCGAGGTTGCCCACTGGGGGAGCCTGGCGATCGTGCCGTTGTTCGCGTTGTGGTCACCGGCTCCGACGCTGATCGCGCTGGCCACGATCGCCGTCATCGCCAACGGCCCGTGCATCGTCGCCCAGCGCTACAACCGCGCCCGGCTGCACCACGTGCTGCCAGCGCGCCGCGACGAGGCACCTGGGGTGACGCAACGTCGCCGAGGCCGAGCCACGCACGCAGCAGGAGCAGCGCGGCGACCAGGTAGATGCCGCCGGCCGGCACCCACATGATCACCCCCGACAGCTGCTGGTCGGCGAGTGGGGACAGGCCCCAGGCGGCGGTCGTCGACTCGTAGGCCGGGTACCAGGGCTCGGTGGCGAACGTCAGCAGCGCACCGAGCAGCCCGCATTGCACGGACAGCCCGAACAGCACCAGCACACCGATGCCCGACCTCCCGCGGCGCCGGCGGACGGGCAGGATCGCTGCCCACGATGCCAAGGCGGCGAGGAAGAACGTGGCGTGCTCGATGCCGTGCAGCAGGTCGCTCTCCAACGCCGCCTGGTAGGGGCCACGGGCGTGCCAGACCCACAGCACGACCACGAAGACGCCAGCGGTGAGGACGGGGTCGGCGATCGCGTCCGAGGCCGATCGGGCGATGCGGCCGGCCCGCCATCGGCCGAGCCGCCGCCGCCCGGCGCGCGGAAGTGCCCGGGACATCGTTCGCACCGGCGCGCCGAGCACGATGAGCGGCACCGCCACCATCGTCAGCAGCACGTGCTGGACCATGTGTGCCGAGCCCAACGATGCGCTCATCGCGTCGAGCGGCGACAACAACGCCACGGCGGCCACCGCCAGGCCGGCGGCGAACCAACGGGCCGGCCACGGGTCCGTCCTCCGGCAGCGGGCCGATGCCCACCAATACCCGCCGCCAGCGACGACCAGCGCGCTCCAGATCAGTGGGTCCAGGTTCCAGGACGTCCATGCCTCGGCCGGGACGATCGGCCCGTCGTGGCCGATCACGACGGCGCCGCGCACAATGATCCGCTGACGACGGGCGCCACCATGAACAGTGCGAACACCGCGAACATCGCCAGCAACATCGATCCGGTGACCAGCAGGAACCGGCGGTTCTGCAGGCGGTCGTCGGCGCCGTCGCCCGCACCGACCCCGCCGGCTCCGACGTCTGCCGATTCCGGCGATGCCCACAGTCGGCGGGCCCGCCAGGCATAGGCGGCGAGCACGGCCACGGTGCCCGCCGTCGAGGCGAGGACGGTCGTGCGCAGCGTGGCCGTGCCGAGCAGTGCCAGATCGCCGGAGCAGCTCGCTTCGGCCAGCAGGTAGACGACCCAGAAGTAGGTGATGCCGACCACCGGCCCGGCGAGGAGGACCGCCCACGGGGACCCGAGCCGACGCAACGCGCTCACACGACCCGCGGGACGAGGTACAGGGTCGCCGAGCCGAGCACCCACATCGCCGTGAACGCCGACCAGTACCGGCCGGTGTTCGTGACCGCGGCGTGGCGGCGGGGCGAGAAGTGCCCCTTCGCCACGCCGCCGAGCACGACGGCAAGGATGACGAGCCCGATCAGGGCGAGCGTCAGCAGGAACCCGGCGAGCAGGTAGAAGATCGAACCGTAGGCGTGGTCCTGGGCGCTGAAGTCCAGCGTCGTCAGGTCGTAGACCTGCAGCGCACCGGCGACCACCGTCAGCACTCCGGCACCGACGAGTCCGTTGCGCAGGGCGACCGTCGATCCGTCGCTGATCCCGCGGTGGGCCCGCCGCACGGACAGCGCGCTGACGCACACGGCGACGGCGGCGATGACCGCCGGACCCAACGCTGGGTCGGCGACGCCCTCCGGCGGCCAGCTGGGGTTCTCGATGCGCAGGTAGAAGTAGGACAGCAGCAGCGTGCTGAAGGCGACGCCGGCGACGAGCAGCGACATCCCCATGCCCCACGTGGCCAGCGTGCGGCCGCCGTCCACCCGCACGGAGATGCCATGCTCCCGCTCGAACTCGTCCTCCTCCTCGTCCGTCGTCGACACGGGCTCGGGTCGGTTCCACATGATGACGGCGCCGATGATCACCGCCGCCGACAGGGCGATGACCTCGATGCGGTGGATCATCTCGCCGATGAACAGCAGCACCGTGCCGCAGGCCGCAACGAACGGCCAGATCGACGGGCCGGAGACCCGGATGACCTCCTCCGGCTGACCGTCGTTGACGCCCGTGACGAGCGCCGCTCGCCACGTCAGCGGCCATCGCGACAGCGCGCCCAGCAGGTTGCGCACGCGCGGCTCACCGCTGTGCAGGTCCTGCTGGTCCCACAGCGGGTGACGGCTGTGCACGATCGGCGGGATCGAGAAGCCCTGGTTGGGCGGCGGCGAGGCGACCGACCACTCCAGCGTGTCGGCGCCCCACGGGTTGTCCCCCGCCACCTGGCCGCGGTACCTGCTGTACAGCAGGTTGAGGATGAACACGAGGATCCCGCTGAACAGCACGAACGCGCCGATGGTCGACAGGAGGTTGTAGATCCACCAGCCGGATTCGTCCTCGTACGTGTACACCCGCCGCGGCATGCCGAGCAGCCCGACGATGTGCATCGGGAAGAAGGCCAGGTTGAGCCCGACGAACATCAACCAGAAGTTCCACTTGCCGAGACGCTCGTTGAGCAGCCGACCGCTGAACTTCGGGAGCCAGTAGTACGCGGCAGCGAAGATCGGGAAGGCGACCCCGCCGATCAGCACGTAGTGCAGGTGGCCGACGACGAAGTACGAGTCGTGGGCCTGCAGGTCGAACGGCGCCGACGCCACCATGATCCCGGTGATCCCGCCAATGACGAACGTGACGAGGAACCCGACGACGAAGAGCAACGGCGTCTTCCACACCGGCCGGCCGGCCCACAGGGTGGCCAGCCACGAAAAGATCTGGACGCCGGCGGGGATGCCGATGGCGATGCTGGCGGCGGAGAAGAAGCTGGCGACGACGGGCGACAGCCCGACGGCGAACATGTGGTGCGCCCACAGCGCGAACGACATGAACCCGATGGCGACGAAGGCGGCGACGACCCATCCGTAGCCGGCCAGGCGGCGCCGGGCGAACACCGGCAGGATCATCGACACCGCGCCGGCGGCCGGCAGGAACTGGATGTACACCTCCGGGTGCCCGAAGATCCAGAACAGGTGCTGCCACAGCAGCGAGCTGCCACCGACGTCGGGCTCGAAGAACTTGAAGTCGAAGCTGCGGCTCAGTTCGAGCAGCAGGCTGCCGACGACCAGCGTCGTGAAGGCGAAGATGATCATGAACGCCGTGACGAGCATCGCCCAGGCGAACAGCGGCAGCCGCGACAGCGTCATCCCAGGGGCCCGGAACTTGAGGATGCTGATGACGATCTCGATGCCGGCGGCGATGGCCGCCACCTCGGCGACGGAGAGCCCGAGCACCCAGAAGTCGAGGTTCAGGTCCGGCGAGTACTGCAGCAGGCTGAGCGGGGTGTAGGCGAACCACCCGGCGTTGGGCACGGCGCTGAACAGCGTGCCGCTGTAGTAGAAGAGCCCGCCCATCAGGAACGTGAAGAAGCTGTAGGCGCCCAGGCGGGGGAACGGCATCTCGCGGGTGCCGAGCAGGAACGGCAACAGCAGGATCGTGAAGCCCTCGGTGATCGGCAGGATCACCAGGAACATCGTCACCGAGCCGTGGTTGGTGAACATCTCGTTGTACAGCTCGGGGCTGATGAAGTCGTTCTCCGGGAACGCCAGCTGCAGGCGCATCACCAGCGAGTCGACGCTGCCGCCGAGGAGCAGGAAGAAGAACCCGGTGTAGAGGAGGCGCTTGCCGATGACGTCGTTCTGGACCGCCATGAACCGCCCGCGCAGGCCTGGCGGATCGTCCCACAGCCGGGCCAGCCGCTCGGACGTCTCCTCCGGCTCGTGGACGGCCGGCGTGTCGGCCGACCGCTCCGGCGCCTGGTCGCTCACGCAGCCCCCCGTTCGGTCACTCGAGCGACCCCAGGTACTCGACGAGTTGCTCGATCTGCTCGGTCGTGAGGTCGGGTGTCGGCATCGTCGTGCCCGGCTTGACAGCCGACGGATCGCGCAGCCACTCCGTGAGGTTGGCGGCCGTGTTCTCCAGCGTGTCTGAGGCGATCGTCTGGCGCGACGACAAGTGCGTCAGGTCAGGGCCGGGCTGTGCGGCCGACGCTGCGGTCACACCCTCGATGACGTGGCACTCGGCGCACCCCTCGGACCGGAACAGCGCCGCACCCTCGCCGGCCGCCTGCACCGCCGGTTGCTGCTGCGCGGCGAGCCATGCGGCGAAGTCGTCCGGCGGCTCGGCGATCACGAGGAATCCCATGTTGGTGTGCTGGATCCCGCAGAACTCGGCGCACTCGCCGCCGTACACGCCGGGCCGGTCGGCCTCGATGACCAACGTGTTGGTGCCGTCGGGGAGGAGGTCGAGCTTGCCGTGCAGCTCCGGCGCCCAGAAGCTGTGGATCACGTCGGCCGACGTGAGTCGCACCTCGACCGGCTCACCGACCGGGATGTGCAGCTCGTTGGCCACGGTCACGTCGGCCTCCGGATAGCGCACGGACCACCAGAACTGGTAGCCGACGACGTCGATGCGCACGCTTCCCGCCGGCGCAGCGCGTGACACGTCACGCATCGTCGCCACGCTGACGACCAGCACGACGACGAGCAGAGCGCCCGTCATCACGATGCCGAGCCCGATGATCAACCGGTTGGCCAGTCGCGGCGGTACCTCGGCGCGGTGGCCGTCATCGGGCTGGTCGGTCCCACCGCGCCGCCGCTGCAGCATCGGGATGACGAGCAGGGCGACGACGAGCAGGAAGACGGCCGTCCCTCCCCCGAGCAGCAGCCACCACAACCCGGCGATGTCACCTGCCGCCGGGCCGCTCGGATCCAGCGATCCGGGCGCGGACTGCGGCACGCCGTCAGTCTTGCTGGCGGGCGATGGCGACGGCCAGCTCGTGCTTGGTCATCGAGGACCGACCCTTCACGCCCAACCGCTTGGCCCGGTCGTACAGCTCCTGTTTCGAGTGCCCACGCTCGTCGACGCCGCCCGCCGTCTCCTCGGGGCCGAGGCCGCCGGCGGCGGCCCGGTCGTCGGACGGTCCCTTCTCGGCCTTTGGCTCCCAGTGGTCACCGACCTTCTCGAAGGTGTGCTTCAGCGCGGCGAGCGCCGTGCGGTGGGCCCGCTCCTCGGAGTCGTACTGCTCGTGGGCCGAGTCGAGCGTCTCGGCGTAGGTCCGCTGGGCCTTTGCCGGCGATCGCTTGATCGTCCCCGGCAGATCCTCCGTGCGGGTCGTGGCCATCGGTTGCACCTCCTGATCGGCGACCCGCGTCGTCGTACCCGTGCCGGCGCACGGTGCAAACGAGCGGCGCTGACGAGGCGAGCGAGAAGCGGTCGGTGACCGCTCATCGCTCACCTCACCCGGATTCTCAGCCGACGATGAGGGAGGCGAGCGCCCAGATGGTGGCCACCAGCCCCACGGCCGCCATCACCAGGCTGCGGGCGATCGGCGCCCGCTCGAGCGTGCCCTCCTCCGGGCGACCGGGAGGCCGCACGATGGCCAGGACGTTGCCGACGAGCAGCGCCCCGCCGAGCGCCAGCACCAGCCACGCCAGCAGGTCGTCACCGAGCGGGTTCACCGATCACCGTCCGCTCGGCACGAGACGTGCGGCCCGGCGACGCAATCGTCCGACGGCTTGAACGGTGAGCGCGAACGGCGGAGATCCGCTGCCTGGGCTCACAGTTCGGGGCTGGCCACGGCGCGTCATCTAGTCGTCGCCACCGTCGCCGTTCCCGTTCCCGTTCCCGTTCCCCTGGCCGCTGTTGGCGTCCTGGTCCTGGGCGGCCAGCGGGCCGAGCAGCTGATCCAGGAGGGGCAGGACATCGGCGTTGAGCTCGCCGTCCTGCACCCACTCGTCGGCTTGCTCCAACACGCGCCGGGCGCGCTCCGGGTCGCCGCCGACACCGGTCACGTCATCGAGCAGTTGGTCGGTGCGCTCCCCGAAGACGTCCGTCCCGCCGATCAGGAGGTCGTTGAGGGACAGCGGGACGTCCGGCAGGAGCGGCACGGTGGCCGTCGTCGGCGCGGCCGTCGACGGTGTCGTCGTTGCCGGCTGGGTGGGCGTCGTCGGCGCAGCCGTGGTCACCGGGGCGAGCGTGGTCGCCGGGGCAGCCGTCGTCGCCGGCGCGGCTGTAGTCGCTGGCACCTCGGTGCCTGGTGCGACCGTGGTGGTCGTCGGGTCGGTGTCGCCCTCGTCCCGGGCCAGGGCGACGACGCCGACGACGAGTGCGACGAGTGCGGCGAGGGCGCCGAGCCAGAGCCAGCGGCGCCTCGACGGCGGAGGATCGTCGGCATCATCGAAGCCCGACGCCGGGCCGACGACCGTCGGCGGGAGCACCGGTGCACTGAGCAACGCCGTCGCCGGGAGCGCGCCGGTCGGTGTCGCGGCGTGGGTCAGGGACCGGCGCATCGCGTCGGCGGTCGCGAAGCGATCGCCCGGCTCCTTGGCCATCGCCGTGGCGATGGTCGCCACGATCGGGCCCGGCACGTCGGGGCGCAGCACCCGCACGTCGGGCACCGGCGCGTGGTGGTGGGCCCACGCCAGCTCCATCGGCGTCGCCGCGTCGAACGGCGGCTCCCCGGCGAGCATCTCGTACAACACGACGCCGGCGGCGTAGATGTCGGACGCCGGCGTCGCCGGCTCGCCGGCGATCTGCTCGGGAGCCAGGTACTTCGGAGTGCCGATGAACTGCCCGACACCCGTCAGGTCCGACGTCAGGTCGTCGAGCCGCCGGGCGATGCCGAAGTCGGCCAGCTTCACGCGGCCGTGGTCGCCGAGCAGCACGTTGCCCGGCTTCACGTCGCGGTGCACGATCCCGGCGGCATGGGCCGCGCTCAGGGCGGCGAGGATCGAATCCTCGATGTGCAGCGCCTGATCGATCGGCAGCGGGGCCTGGTCCGCCAACAGCTCGGCCAGCGACGAACCATCGACCAGCTCCATGACGAGGTACAAGAACCCGTCCGATTCGCCAGCATCGAAGGCCGTGACGGCGTTCGGATGGGCGAACCCGGCCGACGAACGGGCCTCGCGACCGAAGCGCTCACGACCCACGGGATCGATGGCGTCGGCGGGCACGAGCTTGATCGCCACCGGACGGTCGAGGCGGGTGTCACGCCCGCGCACCACCCTGGCCATCCCGCCGGATCCGAGCAACGGTCCAACCTCGTAGCGGCTGGCGATGAGCTGCGCCACGGGCGAGGACGCTACGGCAGGAACGCGAGAACCTGCCTTCGGCTCGGTTGACGTACGGTGCGCCGATGATCCGACTGCGCCAGGTCGCTCTGGTCGCCAGGGAGCGCGACCGCGTCGTCGCTGCGCTGTGCGCCCACCTCGGCGTGACGGTCTGCTTCGAGGACCCGGGTGTCGAGGTGTTCGGCCTGCACAACGCCCTGATGACCGTCGGTGACCAGTTCATCGAGGTGGTCAGTCCGGTGGAGGACGGCACCACGGCGGGGCGGCTGCTCGATCGGCGCTCGGGGGATGGCGGCTACATGGCGATCTTCGAGTGCGACGACCTCGATCGACGCGTCGACCTCGTCACCGCCGCCGGCGTGCGCATCGTGTTCGAGGCTGACGCTCCGCAGATCCGCGGCCGCCACCTCCACCCGCGCGACGTCGGCGGGGCGATCGTCTCGATCGACCAGCCGGCGACGCCCGGGGCGTGGGCGTGGGCCGGACCCTGGCGGGCCCATGCCGAGACGGACGTCGTGTCCGGGATCGCCGGCATCGACGTGGCGGCGAACGATCCGGCGGCGATGCAGGCCCGATGGCGGCAGCTGGAGGTCGATCACGCCGTGCGCTTCGTCCCCGCCGGAACGCGCGGCGAGGGCATCGACGCCATCGACCTGATCGCCACGGACCGCAGGCGCACCGGCGAGACAACGACGATCTGCGGCGTCGATCTCCGCTTCGTCTGATCTGATGGCCTCGGTCGCTCCGAAGACTCCGCTCACCGCTGCGGCAACAGCCAGACTGCCGTGAGCTCGCTCGCTCGCAAGGCCGGGCAAGGCCGGCCTCACGCGTCGCGCTCACTGCGGCACGAACGCTCGGGGACTTTGTCTACGCTCAGACGCCGCGGGCGGCGTTGTCGAAGCGCGTGTACTGCCCCCGGAACACCAGGCGCTTCGTGCCGATCGGGCCGGAACGGTGCTTGGCCACGATCACTTCGGCGGAGCCCTTGTCGGGCGACTCGTTGTTGTAGACCTCGTCCCGGTACAGGAACATGACGACGTCGGCGTCCTGCTCCAGCGAGTTGTGGGCGACGATGCCGTTGGCCACGAAGTTGTGCGTCGTCTCGATGGTGGCGTCGAACACCGGCTGCTCGCCGAGCGGCGTGATCGACATGATCCGGTCCCAGGCCACGTCGGCCGCGGCGAGCGCGTGCAGCCAGTCGTCGCCGGTCACGGTGGCGATGCGGGCGACCCGGTGGCGGGTCAGCCGGAAGCGCTCGAGCGTCGCCGCGCAGTAGCGCAGCCCGAGGGCGTCACCGAGCTCGGCCATGGAGAGCGCCGCGGCGGGCGCCGACTTCGTGCGCACGTGCTCCCAGACGGCCAGTGGCACGTCGTCGGTGATCGGCGCGCCGGCGAGGTGCGGCGCAACTGCCACGTGCTCACCGACGACGAGTGCCTCGACGGGGCGCCAGCCACCCACCGTGAGGAACGGGTGGTTGGCGCTGGCGTCGACCGAACGACCCGAGGCGAGTCGCAGGCGGTACGTCGGCTTGACGCCGCTCGGGAAGGCCCTGAGCAACCGGGCCGGGACGAGCCGGTACCGCTCGTCGAGTGACAAGACCGGTACGTCGGTCGACCCGACCAGGTCGCCGAGTGCCACCTCGGCGCCGGTGTCGGCGCGCACCAGCCGGGTGTCGGCCGTCAGGCAGCCGCTCTCCCGGAGGTCGGCGAGCATCGGCCGCTTGTCGCTGCGGCTCTCCAGGTTCCGGCTCAGCTGGCTGAGCGCGACGATCGGCACCTCCAGCTCGCGGGCCAGGATCTTCAGGTTGCGGCTGATGTCGCTGACCTCGAGCTGGCGGTTCTCGGGGTTGCCGCCAGCGCTCATCAACTGCAGGTAGTCGATGACGATCAGCGCAAGCGCACCGTGGCGGGCCTTGATCCGACGGGCCTTGGCGCGAATCTCCATCACCGTGACGCGCGGGTTGTCGTCGAGGAACAGGGGCACCTCGAGCCGGCCGATGGCCTGGCCGATGCGCGCCCAGTCCGCTTCCTTCAAGCGACCGTTGCGGATGAGGGTCGAGTCGACGAGCGCCTCGCTTGACAGGATGCGCTGGGTCAGCTCGTGGTGCCCCATCTCGAGGGAGAAGACCAGCACCGGCAACCCCGACGTCCGCGCCACGTGCGTCGCCATCCCCAGCCCGAAGGCGGTGTTGTGCAGGTACAGGTCGGCGGCGACGAAGTTGTGCAGTCCGGCCACGGTGAAGTCGATGACCTCCATCAGGCCCATCGGCTCGATCTCGACGACGCGATCCCACGACACGTCTGGCGACGCCCACCACCGCAGCTGGTCGTCATCGAGCGCCTCGGCCAGTCGTCCAACCGTCTCCCGGCGGACCCGACCCCGGTACGGGTGCCAGTTGTGGGAGGCCGGCCGCCCACAACACCGGTTGACGTCTGCCCACGAGCGGCCGCCCTTGGCCTTGATGATGTCGTCCCACACCGCAGCCGGCACGGTGTCGTCGCGAACCGGCCCGCTCAGCAGCACGCCGCCGGCGACCGGACCGCCGACGGGCCGATGAACCTGCGCCCTGACGCCGACCCTGAGCAATAGGTGGGCCAGCCCGTGGGCGGCCGCCTCGGTCGGGCAACGATGTCGAAACGACGAACGGTCGTCCAGGGGAGCCTCACAGCGAAGCACCTTGGCGACGTATCGCCGCAGGCTGTGCCGAGCCAGCCGAAACGCGTCGGCCGGAACGCCCTCCTCGATCGTTCGGGCGGCCAGCTCATCGAGCTCGGCGTCGGACCGGTCGTCGGTGCCGAAGACGGGCAATCGAGCCGGCACGGCGATGTCGACCCCGACCGCCAGCTCGCCGAGTGGCCGCCAACCTGCCGGCGTGAGCAGCGGATGTGACGCCGTGAGCATCGCCGTCCGTCCTGAACGGGTCGTCACCCTGAACACGGGCTTCACGCCGTCCTCGATCACCGCGCTGACGTCGGCGTCGCACTGGCGACCATCGCCGTCGAGCGCCCGCACGCGCAGCCGCCCGGTCGACGCGGTTCGGGCAACCAGCACCCGCGCCGTGACCACCTCACCGGTCGCGGTGTCGACCATCGGGGTGTCGGCGGCGATGCACTTGCCCATCGCCGGGCGCGCACCGACGATGGTCAGCGTCGACGGTTGCAGGCCCGACAGCAACTCGTCCACGTCGTGGTACCCGGTTGCCGTCCCGGTGATGATGTCGCCGCGGGCGAACGTCTCCTCGAGGCGGTCCATCACCCCCTTGATGGAGTCGCTGAGGAGCTGCGTGGAGTCGGTGATCCGTTCCTCGGCAACCTTGAACACCTTGGACTCGGCCTCGTCGACGGCCTTGGTCACGTCGTCGGGCTCGCCGTACGCCAGCTCGGCGATGTCGCCGGCGACGTGGATCAGGCGCCGGAGCAGCGCGGTGTCCTGCACGATGCGGGCGTAGTGGGCGGCGTTGGAGATCGCCGGGGTGGCGTTCTGCAGCGCGTGGAGCGCCTCGACGCCGCCGATCTGGTCGAGCAGCCCGACCTTGCGCAGCTCGTCGGCGACGGTGATCGTGTCCGCCGGCGCGCCCGTCGAGTACAGGGCGCGGATGGCGTCGAAGACGTGCTGGTGCCCGGGCTTGTAGAAGTCGTCGGGACGCAGACCTTGCTCGCTGACGGCACCGATGGCGTCGCGCGACAGCAACAACGCACCGAGCACGGACTCCTCGGCCTGCAGGTTGTGCGGCGGCACCCGGTTCCCCGAGCGCGCCGGCCGCCGATCATCGTCGCCACGACCGCCGCGCCGGCCGTCGCGTTGGTCCCGCCGATCCATCAGTCGACCCTCGCGGAGATCCCCTGGGCATAACCAGTGCCGACTGCCTGTGGGCAGTCGGTGGGCGCGCTCAGTTCACGTGTGGACGACTCATCGTGTTCCTGGGGACGAGCTGTGGACCGCACAGCTCGTCCGATCTACACCGAGACGACGTCGACGGTGATCGGGAACGACACGTCCGAGTGCAGCTTCGCCGTCACCGTGTGCTGGCCGAGCGCCTTGATCGGATCGCTGTCCAGCTGCCGCCGCTCGAGCTCGACGCCGGTCTGGTCGCGGACCGCCTCGACGACGTCGGTCAGCGTGACCGACCCGAACAGGCGACCTTCCTGACCGCTCTTGGCCGGGATCGTGATGATCTTCGGCACCAGGCGCGTGGCGATCGACTGGGCCGCCTCGCGGTCGTTGGCGTCCCGGACGTCGCGCGCCTTGCGCATGCGCGCCGCCTGATCGACGGCCCCGGCCGTGGCGACGAAGGCCAACCCCCGCGGGAGCAGGAAGTTGCGGCCGTAGCCATCGGCGACGGCGACGATGTCGCCGCGCTTGCCGAGCCCGTCGACGTCGGCGCGCAGGATCAGCTTCACGCCCGCACCTCGTCGACCGGCTGCTCGACGACCTGGTCAGCGGCCACCTCGTCGACCGGCTGCTCGGGCGTCTCGGTGCGCAGGTCGGAGTCACGCTCGCGACGCCCGTCGCGTGGCGGCCGGGTGCGCTGCGTCGACACACGGCGGGCATACGGCAGCAGGGCCATCTCCCGGGCCACCTTGATGGCGTTGGCGACCTCGCGCTGCTGCTGCACGTCGTTGCCGCTGACTCGCCGGTTGCGGATCTTGGCGCGGTCGCTCATGAAGCGGGCCAACAGGTCGACGTCCTTGTAGTCGACGTAGGTGACCTTCTCCGTGATGAGGGCGCTGGTCTTCTTCTTGTACTTGCGGGTCGTGGTGTCCTTGGACGCCCGGGCCCGGTTCTTCTTGCTCGCCATCGGTCCTGTGCTCTCGTTCTAGAACGGCTCTTCGTCGCCGTAGATCGGGTCGGGGGCTCGGCCGCCGCCGCCACCGGGGGCGGCGCCGCCGCCGCCCTCGACGTTGGTGCGGGCCGTCTTCTCCACGTGGGCCTGGGCCCAGCGCAGGCTCGGTCCGAGCTCGTCGGCGACGACCTCGACGACCGAACGCTTCTCACCGTCCTGGGTCTCCCACGAGCGCTGCTCGAGGCGACCGTTGACGACGATGCGCGTGCCCTTGTTCAGGCAGGCCGCGGCGTTCTCGCCGAGCGTGCCCCAGGCGACGACGTTGAAGAACGACGTCTGCTCCTGCCATTCGTTGTTGACCTGGTAGCGCCGGTTGACGGCCAGCCCGAAGTTGGCCACACCGCGGCCGCCGCTGGTGTAGCGCAGCTCGGGGTCGCGGGTCAGGTTGCCGACGAGGGTGATGGTGTTGTCTGCCATGGTTGTGGTCCTTCCAGCAGGGCGGCGTCAGGCCGCCGCGCCCGCCATGCCGCGGCGCTCAGCCTCGGCGTCGGGCAGGCGGATGAGCTTGTGGCGGACGACGTCGTCCGCGAGCCGCAGGGCGCGCTCGAGCTCGTCGAGCGCGCCGGGTGGTGCCACGGTCTCGACGACCAGGTAGTAGCCCGTGTCCTTGCGGTTGATCGGGTAGGCGAACTGGCGCTTGCCCCACCAATCGGGCTTGCCGTGCACGGAACCACCGGCCGCGGCGATGCCGTCGGTCACGGTCTTGACCCACGACTGGGCCTTCGGGTCCTCGACGTCCCCGTCGATGATGACCATGAGCTCGTACGCACGCATCATGCGTGAGGACCTCCCTTCGGACCCGGCCGCGCGTCGCGGTCGGGGCCCCGTTGTGGGGCAGGGCGAATGTGACCGCAGGAGTGTACCGGTGTGTCCACGATCTCGGAGCATGACGCAGGGGTGTCATGGGTCGGCCCTCCCGTGTCCGATCCGTGATCTGGGCGCGGTGGTTCTCGATTTCGAGAACCTCCGCGCCCGGAAGGCGTCGTGAGAACATCCGCGCCCAGATGGAGGATCAGGCCTGCGGGCAGGGCTCGTCGAGGACGACGAGCCGGCTGCCGGGCCCGATGCCCAACTCGGTGAGGTCTCCGGCCGGGACCTCGATCGCCTCCGTATAGGGGCCGGCGGCACCGTAGACCGGGCAGTTCGACAGCGGCTCCTGCGTGCAGGGCGCCATGTCGAGCGCCGACACGTACGAGCCGTCGGCGGCGAACCAGGCGATCGACAGCGGCATCGGCACCTCACGCATGTGGAAGGCCGACGTCGCCGGCTCGTCCCACCGGAACACCATCCCGTCCGCCGGCCCGAGGTCCGTGACGGCGGTCAGCCCGCGCCCGCGCCGGTCGGGGGTGTCGGCCAGCCACATGCACAGCTGGCAGACCTCACCGTCGGCCGTGGTGACCTCCGCGGCGACGAGATCGAACCCCTGCGGCTGACCGGCCGCGGCGACCGTCGAGCCGTCGCCACCGCTCGACCCGCACGCCGCCGCCGTCGTGACCAGGATCAGCGTGGCGACGAGGCGCGACCCGAGGCTCCGGGTCATGGGCTACCGGCCGCCGACGGGCAGCACGCGCAGGAGGTGGTGCCAGCGGCACTCGATGCACGCCTCCACGACGTAGGCCGACAGCTCCTCGCGGCGCCGGTTCAGGGCGGCGACCTCACGCGCTGTCGTGACGCAACGACCGTGTGCCGGCAGGCGCGGCCCGAACACATAGGTGACCAGGCGAAGCTGCGTGGTGGCGCAGATTGGGCACAAGTTCTGCGACTCGGTGCCGACGTTCTTGGCCGCCCGGATCAGCTCCGGGTGGGCGTCACACACCTGCTCCTGGCTGAGCCTCCCGCGACGGTATTCGTTGATGAGGTGCTGACGGGTCAGCCGGTGGTCGATCTGCCCGCGTCCGCTCCGCCCGCGCAGCGAGTCGGCCGTCAGCGTCATCGTCACGGAAGGCTAGTGCTCGGACCGGTGGCGGTCGCCCCGTTGCGCCCCCGCCACCCGACCGCGAGGTCGACCCCGTTCCGGGTCAACGATCGACGCCAATTCTGGCGTCGACGTGTTCGTACACGCCGGTTGGGCTTCCGACGGGTGCGGGCGCGCCACACTGGGTGGGTGACCGTGACCTATGGCGCCGACGTCCCCGGCGACGACCAGCTCCACCTCGTCGGCGACGTGTCGGGCAAGCGCGTCATCGAGCTCGGGATCGCCGGCAACGCGGTCGCGCTGGCCGCCGAGGGCGCCAAGGTGATCGCGCTGGACCCCGACGTCGACCGCATCGCCGACTTGCGCGCCGACGCCGCCCGGGCCGAGGTCTCGGTGGAGTGCCATCACGGTGACCTCGCCGACCTCGGCTTCGCACCGAGCGGGACGATCGACCTGGTCCTGTCGTCGCACACGATGCACGACGACATCGACCTCGGGCGCACCCTCCGCCAAGTGCACCGTGTCCTCAAGCCGGGCGCGCCGTTCGTCGTCGCCCTCGACCACCCCTTCGCCGCGGTCGGCGTCGGGGCCGACGGCGCGCTGCGGCGCTACGGGGACGACGAGCGCACCGTCGGGGAGCTGCTGACCGCGCTGGCCCGCACCAACTTCCGCATCGAGGCCTTCCACGAGCTCGGTGTCGACGCCGAGCACCCGGTGCCGACGACCCTCGTGGTGAAGACCCGCAAACAGGGTTCTTGAAGGCGCGACGGTGCCCCGCAGCACGTGGCTGCGGGGCACCGTGGTGGACGACGCGTCAGCGGTGGTTCAGCCGCCGGTCACGTTGAAGGTGTAGAAGGCCTGGTCGAGGGCGGCGATATCGGCATCCGTGAGGATCTGGGCCTGGATCAGCGCCAGGTCCCCGCCGCCGTCCTGGGCCGCCACCAGCGTCACGACATCGGTCGTGGTGCCCTCGCAATCGAGCCACAGCTGGTACTTGCCGGTGAACAAGCCGTCGGTGTAGTCGACCCGTCCGCCGTCGGTGCAGCTCCCGGCGAAGCCGAAGAACGTCAGGACGTCATCGACGTTCGCGCCGGCGGGGATCTGGACGTAGACGACGCCCGGATCCGTCCACCCGTTGATGAACCCGTCGAGGTTCGGCGAGGCGGCGATGTACGGCGCCTCGCTGCCGTCCTCGAGCAGGTACGGCGACGTGCTGCGGTCCGCCCACGCCGTCGGTACGTCCATGACGATCCGACCCAGGTCGTCGGTCACCTGGTCGTACTCGGCAACGGGAGCGGCGCCCGTGTCCTCACCGACCTCGTCGCTGACCTCCTCGGCGAAGGAGAAGGCCAGCTCGAGCGGGGCGTCACCGTTGATCTCGCCACGCAGCACCTCGGAGGTGTCGAAGCGCAGCACCTCGACGCCGATCGGGTTGCCCTCGCCGGCGGTGCGGATGATGTCGCAGTAGTCGCGGAACGTGCCGTCGCTGCCGACCGGCAGGCCGTTCATCGTCGTGACGATGTCGCCGGGCAGGATCGCCGCGTCCGCGGCGGGGGAGCCGGGCTCGACGCCGGCCACCCAGATCCCGGACAGCCCGGCCTCCTCGTCGACCACGGCCCAGCCGTTGATGCCGAGCGCCTCGAAGTCACTGTCCTGCAGTCGGTCGACGACCGGCTGGGCGAGGTCCGACGCGATGCCGAACTTCTGGATGCCGGAGTCGAGGGTCACGCCGGCGTAGTGGACGGCCACCACGTCGCCCTCCTCCGACACGATCGGGCCACCGGAGTTGCCCGGGTGGGTGCTGGCGTCGTGCTCGACCGTGTGGTCGATGGACGACGAGCCGGTGACGTCGCCGTCGGCCTCGGCCTTGGTGACGATGCCGCGGGTCAGCGTGAACTCGGGATCGCCGAGCGGGTACCCAGCGGCGTAGACGTCCAGGCCCGCCGTGATTTCACCGTCGTACCAGTCGAGGTACGGGAACTCCTCGTCGCCCTCGATCTGGATCAGGGCGAGGTCCGAGCACTCGGACACGCCGAGCACCTGGGCGTTGTAGCTCGTCTCGCGGTCGCCGCCGATGAAGACCTCGAGCGTCGCCGCGCCGGTGACGACGTGGTTGTTCGTCACGGCCAGCCCGTCCGCGCTGATGATGAACCCGCTGCCGCTGCCCGACGCCGACGCCTGGCCGATCTCAGGGTCGCGGAACGTGCCCTGGGTCTCGATCTGGATCACGGCCGGCTGGACGTCCTCGTAGCTCGAGATCTCGCCGGACCCGGACGGCTCGGTGCCGTCCGTCGTGTCGTCGGGCTCGGTGGCCTCCGTCGTGTCGTCGGGCTCGGTGCCCTCGGTGGACGGCTTCGTCTGCTCGGTGGTCGGCTTCGTCTGCCCTGTCTCCTCGGTCGTCTCCGTGGCGGCAACCGTCGTGGCCGTCGTCGCCGTCGTCGCCGGCGCCGAGGTGTCGTCGGGCTCGTCGCTGCTCGATCCACCGCCGCCGCACGCGGCAACGGCCACCGCCAGTGGCGCGATCAGGAGCAGCAAGCGCTGACTCGTCCGTCTCATCGTCCCTCCAAGTTCACGCGGCCATGCCGCTTCCGCCGGGTCCGCCGGGCTGGCGGACCGTACAGGGACGAACGTTCGGCGCCGACCCATGAGATCCGGTTGCGAACCGCGTGAGGGGCCGCCGGCAGCGGTCACGCGTCGGCCCGCTCGGCCTCCACGATTGAAGCCGGGCGCGGCCGCCCGAACAGATAGCCCTGACCGCGGTCGCAGCCCAGCTCGCGCAGGCGGGAGAGCTGCAACGGGGTCTCCAGACCTTCGGCGACGACGGCCATGTGGAACGAGTGGCCGAGGTTGACGACGGCCTCCACGATCGTCGTGTCCTCGGCGTCGAGCCCGAGCCCGGCCACGAAGCTGCGATCGATCTTGATCGCCTCGACGGGGAACCGCTTGAGGTAGGTCAACGACGAGTAGCCGGTGCCGAAGTCGTCGACGGCGAGGTGCAGACCGAGGCTGCGCAGGTTGCGCAAGGCCACCGTCGACGCCTTGACGTCGGCCAGCAGAGCGGTCTCGGTGATCTCCAACCACAGCGAGTCGGCCGGGATGCCGGTCTGCGCCAGCAGGTCGCCGACCAGGGCGGCGAAGGCCGGGTCGACCACCTGGCGGGTTCCGACGTTGACGGCCAGGGTGGCATCGGCGAACGGGAGCTGGCGAGCCCGCCACGAGGCGAACTGGGCCAGCGCGTCCTCCAGGATCACGGCGCCGATCTCGTCGACGAGCCCCGTCTCCTCGGCCATCACCAGGAACTGATCGGGCGCCAGCAGGCCACGATCCGGGTGCAGCCAGCGGGCCAGCGCCTCGAACCCGGTCACGTGCCCAGTGGTCAGCTCGACGATCGGCTGGAAGTACGGGACGATCTCCCCCCGCTCGAGCCCGCGCCGCAGCTCGGTGGCCGTGCGCAGCGCCATCACCGTGGTCTCGTGGGTGCCGGGCAGGAACGTCTCCACGCAGTCCCGGCCGCGGGCCTTGGCGCGGTACATCGCCGCGTCGGCGTCGCGGAGGAGGTCCGTGGCGGTGACGCCCTCACGGTCGTTGACGGACACGCCGATGCTCGACGTGACGAACATCTCCGTCCCCTCGACGTCGACGGCGTCGCGCAGCGCGGCGCGCAGCCGCTCGGCCACCTCGACTGGTGGCGGCCCACCCGTCGCCACCTCGGTCAGCACCACGACGAACTCGTCCCCGCCGAAGCGGGCCAGCAGCACGTCGTCGCCGACGACACCCCGCAGCCGCGCCGTCATGGCGGTCAACAGCGTGTCGCCGATGCCATGGCCGAGGCTGTCGTTGACCGTCTTGAAGTTGTCCAGGTCGATGAACAGCAGCGCGACGTCGCCGACAACGGCGTCGACGAGCAAGCCGTCGACTCGCGCCAGCAGCTCCGTGCGGTTGGGGAGGCCCGTCAGGTCGTCGTGGCTGGCCGCCCACTGCAGCCGCTCGGCGGTGCGGCGCTGCTCCGTCACGTCCTCGATGTGGGTGATCGCCAGCGCCACGCCGTTGTCCTCGGTCAGCGCGACGCGCGTGCGTGCCCACACGAACTCGCCGTCGCTGCGCAGGAAGCGCTGGTCGAGCAGGTAGCTGTCGCTGCTGTCCAGTTCGAGCCGGGCGCCGTGGGCCTCGGCGACGCGCAGGTCGTCGGGGTGCGTGAAGTCGCGGATCGAGCGGCCGACCAGCTGACCGATCGGGCGGTCGAGCATCTCGGCCAGCGAGCGGTTGGCGTCGATGATCGTCGAGTCATGCATGCGCACGAGGGCCATGCCGGTCGGTGCCGAGTGGAACGCCTGCTGGAACCGTTGGCGGGCCTGCTCGAGGGCCTGACCGCGCGCCTCGCGCTCGGTGATGTCGCGCAGCCGGACGATCGCCGCGCCGGCCGTGCGGTGGGGGCGTTCGACGAGCGCTTCGACCAGCGTCGCCGTCGGTGCGCCGGCGCGCAGCACGCGCAAGGACATCGGAGGCACTGCCTCACCGCGCCGTCCGCCCGCCAGCCACGACGTCAGCTCGTCGAGGCGCGATGACTCGACGAATCCGTCGAGCCGTCGCCCGACGAGGTCGTCGACGGGCTGACCGACGAGCTCGGCGGCGCGGGCGTTGGCCCCGCGCACGATCCCGTGGGCGTCGACCGACATGACCGCTTCCGGAAGGTCGTCGAGCAGGACGCGCAGCTCGGACTCGGCCTCGATCAGGCGGTCGATGGTGCGGTTGAGATGGCCGGTGATGCGCCTGGACTCGAGCCACGTGATGACCACGGCGGCGACGGCGAGCAGCGCGGCCACGATCGCCGCCGCGACGGCGCGCGCCGAGCGGTCCGTGTCGAGGCGGATGACGAGGACGACGAGCCCGACCAGCAGGGCCCCGGCCACGACGACCGACAGCACCCACCGCCACGTCTTGGCGCGGCGCCGGATGCCCGACCCATCCGTCACGTCCGCGCGCACGGCTGCACGCTACGACGCACCGCCGCGCTGCACCGCCAACCCGTCCGATCTGTGAGCCAACACGACTCACATCCGCACGGACGGCTCACAGATCGGCGGGACGGGCGTTCCACCAGGCGTCGAGGCGCTTGAGGGCTTCGGCGTGGCCGATCTCGCCCTCGTCGAGGCGGATCTCCAGCAGGTGGGCGAGCGCCTCGCCGACCACCGGTCCCGGAGCGATCCCGAGGTGCTCCATCACCGCCCGGCCATCCAGCTCGGGGCGGATCGCCGCCAGCTCCTCCTCGGCGGCGAGCTGACCGACGCGCTCCTCCAGCTCGTCCATCCGCAGCGCCAGCCGGGCCGCCTTGCGCTCGTCACGAGTCGTGCAGTCGGACCGGGTCAACACGTTGAGCTCGGCGAGCAGGGGGCCGGCATCGCGCACGTACCGCCGCACGGCGGCGTCGCTCCACCCCATCTTGTAGGTGTGGAACCGCAGGTGCAGGAACACCAGCTCGGCGACGGCGGCGATGTCGGCCGTCGGGTAGCGCAGCGCTTCCATCCGCCGCCTCGTCATCCGCGCCCCGACCACGTCGTGATGATGGAACGTCGTGCCCTTGCCCGGCTGGTAGCCGCGGGTCGCCGGCTTGCCGACGTCGTGGAACAGCGCCGCCAGCCGGGTCAGGCGGAAGTCGTGGTCCGGACCCGGCTGGACGTTCTCGATCACGGCGATCGTGTGGCTGAGCACGTCCTTGTGGCGGTGGATCGGGTCGCGCTCCAACCGCAGCGCCGGCAGCTCGGGCAGGAAGTGCTCGGCCAGCCCGGTGTCGACGAGGAACCACAGCCCGGCCGCCGGGCGGGGCACGACGATCAGCTTGTCGAGCTCGTCGCGGACGCGCTCGCGGGACACGATGTCGAGCCGCCCGCCGCGCTCGACGACGGCGGCGACCAACTCGGGCACGGGCTCGAGGCCGTAGCCGGCGATGAACCGGGCGGCCCGCAGCATCCGCAGCGGGTCGTCGTCGAAGCTCACCTCGGCCGGGCCGGGGGTGCGCAACGTCGACGTGGCGAGGTCGGCGGCGCCACCGTACGGATCGACGAGGGCCACCCCTCCGTCGGCCCCCGTCAGTTCCAGCGCCATCGCGTTGATCGTGAAGTCGCGCCGGTGGAGATCGGTCTCGATGTCGTCGCCGAACGTGACGTGCGGCTTGCGCGAGTCGTCGACGTAGACGTCCGACCGGAACGTCGTGATCTCGATGGTCCGCGTCGACCCGTCGGGCTGATCGCGTCGGGCCCCGATCGTGCCGAAGCGTTCGCCCTGGGTCCACACGGCGTGGCCCCAACCGGCGACGAGGGCCTTGATCTCCGGCGGCCTGGCGTCCGTGGTCAGGTCGAGGTCGTAGTCCTCGCGTTCTCCGCCGAGCAGCAGGTCGCGCACCGCGCCGCCGACCAGGTACAGCCGATGACCGGCCGCACCGAACGCGGCGGCGAGCGGTTGCAGCTCGGCCAGCACGGGCGCGAAGCGGGCCGGGATCACGACGTCGTCCCTTCCGACCGCACGCCGCGGAGGCTACGGCGCGGCGCTCAGGACGGTGGGCTCGTCGCCCACAGGCGCGCCGCGTCGTCGACGACGTGGCCACCCGGGCCCCCGGCGCTCGGCCGCTCGGGATGGCTCGGTGCGCCTGCCAGCGTCGACAGGACGGCGGCTGCGCACGACGACAGCGCGTCGAGGTCGTAGCCGCCTTCGAGCATCGCCACGGTCCGGCCGCGACCGACGAACTGCATCGCCCGCTGGGTCAGCAGTGAGTAGTCACCGGCGGTGAGCCCGAGCTCGGCCAGCGGATCGTCACGGTGGGCGTCGAACCCCGCCGAGACGAGGAGCCAGGTCGGCGCGAACCGCTCGACCACCGGGGCGATCACCTCATCGAACGCCCGCACGTAGACGTCACCCGTCGTGCCGGCCGGCATCGGCAGGTTCATCGTGGTCCCGATGCCGGCGCCGGCGCCCCGCTCGGTCAGCCGACCCGTGCCGGGGTACAGGGGCCACTGGTGGAGGCTGACGAACAGGACCCGCGGGTCGGTCTCGAACGTCGCCTGGGTCCCGTTGCCGTGGTGGGCGTCGTAGTCGAACACCCAGACCCGCTCGCCGGCGGCGGCGAGCGAGGCCGCCACGACGGCCACGTTCGAGACGAGGCAGAACCCCATCGAGTCGGTCGGCGTGGCGTGGTGGCCCGGCGGTCGGACGGCACAGAAGGCGGCGTCGCCGTGACCCGCCCGCAGCGCGGCCACCGCCGTGAGCCCGGCACCCGCCGCCAGCCCGGCGGCGCTCGCCGAGCCGGAGCTCACCCGGGTATCGGCGTCGATCCACCCGCCACCGGCCGCGGCCATCGCGTCCAGCCGGTCGAGGTACCACGGCGGGTGGACCCGCTCGAGGTCGACCCGATCGGCCGGCACCGGTTCCAGCTCGGTCAGCGCGTCGACAAGGCCCTGCCGCCGGGCACCGGCGATGACCGCCTCCAAGCGGGCGGGACGCTCGGGATGCCCCGGTCCGGTGAGGTGCCCGAGATACGCCTCGTGGGTGACGAACAGCACCGTGATGGACGGCGAGCCTACGGCTCGCCGTGTCTCGCTGCGCCTGGCGCCAAGACCCGTCACGGGCCAGCCACTACCGTTGCCGAGCGGTGAAGGTGCGCATCCCCGGTCTGGGCTCCCGGGTGCGCGCCCGGCCATGGTCGTTCGACGACCGCGTCGTCCACCTGACGCTCGCCGACCAGACCGTCGTGCCCCGTCCCGACGAGGTCGCCCAGTGGGTCGACGTCGTCGCCGCCGAGCGCGACCTGCGCGCCGTGCGCACCGGTGCGCTGTTCCCGGACGCCGCGGCGCGCTTCGCCGAGGCCGGGTTCGAGGTGATCGACACGTTGGCGCTGCTGCGCGTGGAGCTCCTGCGCTCGGGGATCCAGCTGGCGCCGCCACCGGGCACGGCTCGCCTGCCGGTCCGCCGCCACCGCGAGGCGTCCGTCCTCGACCGCGCCGCCTTCGGCGACCCGTGGGGCAACGACGCCGGCGACCTCGCCGACATCCGCCACGCCACCCCGACCCACCATGCCGCGGCCCGTTACGTCGGACCGACGGCTCGGCGGCGGCTGGTCGCCTTCGCCATCTCAGGTGCCGCCGCAGGCCAGGGCTACCTCCAGCGGTTGGCCGTCGATCCGGAGCACCGGCGGGCCGGACACGGTCGAGCCCTGGTCATCGACGCACTTGCCTGGATGCGCAGGCGTCGCCTCGGGCACGGCGTCGTCAACACCGCCGCCTCCAACGAGCCGGCGCTGCGCCTCTACGAGTCGCTCGGCTTCCGCCGCCTGCCGGAGCAGCTCGTCGTCATGCAGTTCGACCTCGCTGCGGACCGCTGATGCGGCCGCTCCTCATCGGTGCCGTCGCCGCCGGTGTGCTCGCGCCGACCGTGGCGTTCGACGTCACCGCGGTGACCGCCGGGGCCCCGGTGGCGGGCGACGTCGACCTGGTGCTGGTCGAGCAGCGCTTCGCGGTCGCCGCCAACGGTCGCTGGCGAGCGACGTTCGCCCTCGAAGGTGACGTCGAAGCCCTGGATCTGGCCACCACCACCACGACCTCCACGACGCCAAGCGCCGGGTCCGCTGCGGCGGCCACGGAGACCGAGCCGGCGCCGCCGGGCACGGCGGCCACGGACGCCGAGACGCCGCCGACCCGGCCCGGGACGGGGGACGAGGACGACGCCCAGCTCCGCATCGTCGTGTACCTGCCGATCGAGGATCGCGGCGAGCTGGCCGAGTTCATCGACGGGGAGGACCGCACCGCCATCGACGAGCTGATCGACCCGCTGTCGTCGGCCGTCACCACCGTGGCCGGCGGGGCGACGGAGCTCGATGTCGACGTGCCCACGACGATCGAACCATCGGTTGAGGGCGCTCTGCACCTGCGCCGCGCCGGCCTCTACCCCATCGCCGTGCAGGTGCGCTCCGACGGCGACCTCGTCGCCGAGCACCGGACCTTCTTCGATCGCCGCCCGCTGGAAGCAAGCACCGCACCACCGCTGAGCATCGCCCTCCTCGCCAGCGTCCCGGCCACCGGACCGGGCGACGCAGAGGACCTGACCGACGATCAGCGCGCCGAGCTCGAGGCCCTCGTCGACCTGGCCGAACGCTACGAAGGCCCACTGACCGTCGCCCTGCCGCCGTCCACGCTGCCGGGGTTGGCGGCCGAGGCGCCGGCGCTCGAGGACGCGCTGCGCGTCGCGCTCGACGGCGACGAGCTCCTCTCGCTGCCGTCATCGCCCCTCGACCCGTCGTCGGCCGTCGCCGTCGGGCAGGGCGACACGTTCGTGCGTCGCCTGCGCGACGGCGAGGACGCCCTCGACGAGACGCTGCCAGGGTCATCCGCGACGCGCTCCGGCTGGGTCACGACGACTCCGATCAGCGCCGGCGCAGCGACCATGCTGCGCGACCCTCGCGTTCGACGTGCTCGTGGTGGACGAAGCGATCTACGCCCAGCTCGACGGCAACATCGGCGGCTACTTCGACACCTCGCTGGCCGTCGACGTCGACCTCGGCGACGGCGGATCCGTGCCGGCGATGGTGCTCAGCCCCCTCGGGGCGCTGCTCGACCCTGGGCGGCCGTCGGCGGATCGGCCCGCGGCCAGCGCCGTCCAGATCCTCGCCGAGCTGCTCACCACGCAGCGCATGCTCGGTGAGGACCCGCGCCGTGGCGTCGTCCTGACCGCCCCGGACGGCCGACCGGACGCCGACGTCGCCAGCGCGCTGGCCACGATGGCCAGCGAGCTCGACAGCGTCCGCCTGGTGGAGCTGTCCGCCATCTCCGGATCGATCGACACGATGATCGTCGACGGCCGACCGTCGACCGTCAGCCTGCCGGCGCAGGCCGGGCCCGATCTTGCCGCTCGCCTCGATCGCATCGAGCTCACGCGGGTGTCCGCCGAGAGCGCCGCCTCGATGCAGCTCGACGACACCGACCGCACGCGGTGGCGCGCCGAGCTCGACGCGCTGGTCACGACCGCCCTCACCGACGAGCAGGTCGACCGGGCCCTGACCGACATCGCCGACGAGGCTGCGGCGATCCGCGCATCGGTGGTCGCGCCCCAGCCCTTCGACTTCACGCTCACCGGCCGGTCGAGCACGCTGCGCGTGAACGTCCGCAACAACTCGGACCAGCCGTTGCAGGTGCTCGTACGGGCGCGCTCACCGAAGCTGACGTTCCCGGACGGCGATCAACTCGTCGAGCTCATCCCGGCCGGGTCGACGGAGGTCGTGATCCCGGTGGAGGCCCGCGCCAACGGCACATCGTCCATCGAGGTCGAGCTCCTGACCCCTGAGTTCGACCAGCAGATCAACGGGACGGTCGTGCTGACCGCCAACGTCAACGCCCTGACCGGTCTTGGCCAGGTGATCACGGTCGGCGCGCTGCTCGTCCTCGTGTCGTGGTGGTTCAGCCACCTGCGCCGGCAGCGACGCCGACGGTCGCTCGCCGTGGCCAGCAGCGCGTCAGCCGCCGCGCTCGACGAGATCTCGCCCGACGCCGCCGAAGCGGCCGGTCCGCCCGGCGGCGGGTACGACGACGACGATGACCTGGCCCCGAAGGTCGAGGTCGGGCCCGATAGGGTCCCTCGACCGTGACGGCCTCCCCGGACAGCGATCGAACGGGACGGGTCGGCGTCGTCACCGACAGCTCGTGCGACCTGCCCGACGATCTGGTGCAGCGGCTGGGCATCGAGATCGTGCCGCTGACCATCCGCTTCGGCGACGAGGAGCTCGTTGATCGCGAACAGCTGACCCCGTCGGAGTTCTGGGCCCGTTGCGCGGCGACGCCGGATCTGCCCTCGACCGCGGCGCCGGCACCGGGCCGCTTCGAGCAGGCCTACCGCCGCCTCGTCGGCGAGGGAGCAACGAGCGTCGTGGTCATCACGCTCTCGGGCGCGCTCTCGGCGACGATCCAGAGCGCCGAGCTGGCTGCCCGGGACGTGGAGCTCGACATCCGCATCGTCGACAGCCGCACGGTGTCGCTCGGCCTTGGCACGATCGTGCTGGCCTGCGCCGAGGCCGCTGCGGCCGGTGCAGATGCCGACGACGTCGAGGCGCTGGCCCGCCAGCTGGCCGGTCGCACCCGCGTCTTCGGTGCGCTCGACACGGTGGAGAACTTGCGCAAGGGTGGGCGCATCGGCAATGCCAAGGCGATGCTGGCGACGGCGCTGGCCATCAAGCCGATCATCGAGGTCGCCAACGGGATCGTCGAGCAGCACGGCAAGCAGCGCACCCGATCCAAGGCACTGGCGTTCCTGGTCGACAAGGTCCGGTCGTTCGACGGGCGGATCGAGCACCTCGCAGTGCTCCACGCCGACTGTCCGGATGTCGACGCGTTCGTCGACCAGCTGCGACCGATGGCACCTGACGGCATCGTGGTCGGACAGATCGGTCCCGTCATCGGCGCCCACGCCGGCCGGGGCACGATCGGCGTCGCCTTCCAGGAGAAGACCGTTTGACCCTGCGCGCTTTCCGGGCGCGGAGGTTCGCGATTTCGGGAGCCTCCGCGCCCAGATGGCGAATTGGGCCCGACCCCGTTTGCCCTGGTGGCATCCCTCATCGACCAGGGACCCACAACTAGCCTCACCGTGCGGAATGCCGGCGTCGATCACTCCTCCCCCCACCTCCAGCACCACGCCGCCCCACGGGGAACAGCCCATCGTGCTCGCCGGGAGATACCGGCTGGAGCGTCGCCTGGCCCAGGGCGGGATGGCCGAGGTGTGGGTGGCGACGGACCTGTCCCTCGACCGCAAGGTGGCGCTCAAGTGGCTCAAGCCGAGCCTGGCCTCGGACCCGGTCGTCGCCGAGCGGTTCCGCCGTGAGGCGATCGCCGTGGCCGGCCTCACGCACCCGAACATCGTCGCCGTGCACGACGTCTTCGAGGACCGCGATCGCCAGGCCGTGGTCATGCAGCTGGTCGATGGCAAGAGCCTGCGCCAGTTGCTCGACGTCCAGACCCGATTGAGCCCCGAGCTGACGATCCACATCGGCACGTGCGTGGCAGCCGCCCTCGACGCCGCCCACCACGCCGGCTTCGTCCACCGGGACGTCAAGCCCGGCAACATCCTCGTGACACCCGACGGCCGCGTGCTGCTCACCGACTTCGGGATCGCCAAGGGGCTCGACACCACCGGCGACGACCTCACGAGCGACAACGTGATGATGGGAACGGCCAAGTACCTGTCGCCCGAGCAGGTGCGCGGGCGCAAGCTCGACGGGCGGGCCGACTTCTACTCGCTCGGACTCGTCCTCTACGAGTGCCTCGCCGGGCGCGTGCCGTTCCTCGGAGAGACCGACGCCGACACGGCGCTGGCCCGCCTGCAGCGCGACCCGACAGATCTCGGTCGGCTGCGCCCGACACTGCCCCGCGGGCTCGTCAACCTGGTCCACCGCCTGCTCGCCCGCAACCCCAACCATCGACCCGCCACGGGGGCCGAGCTGCGCGCCGAACTGCAGCGCGTCGCCGACGAGCCGCCTCCCGACCTCTCGGGCCTGGTCAGCTCGCCGCTGCCGGCCGACATGCTCGATCACGCCCCGCGCGTGCGCACCACCGGCCAGCAGGCGCGGACCCGCACCGTGCGGCCGGTGATCCCGGGCGAGGCGACGCCATCGGGGCGGCGGCCCGCCCGCCAGCGCGATGACACACCCGACGCCGGACCGCGCCTGCGCGGCGCCCCGGCGCGCGGCTTGGAGTCGCGGTTGACACCGGCCCTCGTGGTCGTCGGGTTGCTCATCGGGATCGCCGTGCTCGTGGCGCTCGTGCTGTGGGCGACCATCGGCCCCGACGACGACGAGGGCGCCGACGGCGCCACGTCGACCACGCCGGCGGCCGGCCCGGTGTCGGTGCCGATCGATGCCGCCGCCGGCTCGTCCAACCTCGTCGTCGGCCTGCAGGCGTTCGACCCCGAGGGTGACGGCGAGGAGAACGACGCCGAAGCGGTCCTCGCCGGCGCCGACGACGACCCGCAGACGATGTGGCGCACGCAGTGCTACTCCTCGGAGCGGATGGCGAAGTCCGGGGTGGCGTTGGCCGTCGACCTCGACCGTGAGCAGGCGGGCACGCTGCGCTTCGACGTCCCGGTGGCGCCGTACGAGCTGGAGGTGTTCGCCACCGCCTCGCTCGACCGGCCGACGCAGTTCGACGAGTGGGGCGAACCCCTGGCTCCGTTGACGGTCGGCGACGAGCCCGGGACGCTGGAGGTGTCGGCGACGAGCCCGGTCCGCCACCTGCTGATCGTGTTCCGCCAGCTCCCCCGTGATGCCGGCTGCAGCGACAGCTACCCGTTCCGCGGCTCGCTCGGCGAGGTCAATTTCACGTAGATCTGAATCTGGCCGTCGCAAACGACCGCTGTGAGTCGGTCACGACGGCCAGAACGGGCGGGCCGTACGCTCGCGGCCATCGGCGAGGTTGACGATCGGACCCTGGTCGCCGCCGCCCAGGCGGGCGATCGCGACGCGCTCGACCGGTTGCTGCGTCGCCACTACGACCGGATCCACGCCGTCTGCCGGCGCATCGCCGGGGGGTCGCGCGATGCCGACGACGCCACCCAAGAAGCGATGATCGGCATCGTCCGTGGCCTCCCGCGGTTCGACGGGCGCTCCGCCTTCTCGACGTGGATCTACCGCATCGCCACCAACGCCGCCCTCGACGAGCTGCGCCGTCGCAAACGGCGACCGCAGCTGCACGCCGTCGACGACCGACCGCGCGACGTCATCGACGACCGGGCCACGGGCGTCCTCGACGCCGTCGCCGACCGCATGGCCATCGACGACGCCGTCGAGCACCTGGCCGACGACTTCCGAGCGGCGGTCGTGCTGCGCGACGTCGCCGACCTCGACTACGCCGAGATCGCCGAGATCCTCGGCGTGCCGATCGGGACCGTGAAGTCGCGCATCGCCCGCGGGCGGGGGCAACTGGCCGACCTGCTCGGGAACCGCACCGGCCCGCCGGCACGTCCAACCGACGATCCCCCTCACTCCCCGACTGCGGCACCATGACCGACGAACACGACGACCTGCCCGACGAGCGACGCCTGCTCGCCAGCGCCTACCTCGACGACGAGCTGTCGCCGCAGGACCTGGCGCGCGCCGAGGCCGACCCGGCCGTCCTGGCCGAGGTCGAAGCGCTGCGGTCGGTGCGCGCCGCCCTCGCCGCCGTCCCGCCACCCGATCCCGGGCGACGCGACGCGGCGATCGCCGCTGCCATGGCGGCGGCGGGACCGACGCTCCAGGCGCCGCCCCGCCCGACCGTCGAGGCCCGTCGGCGGGCCCGGTGGTACGCCCCCCTGGCGGCGGCCGCGGCGGCCGCGGTGCTGGTGGTCGGGGGGATCGTCGCCCTGCGTGACGGCGGGGGCGACGATGACGCCGGTCCCAGCGCCGTGACGGGCCAGGCCCCGGCCGGCGCCGAACTCGACAACGAGGCGGGTGACGCCGCGGCGACGACGGCCGCCGCGGCGGATGCTCCCGATGCGGCGGCGCCCCCTACCGCAGCCGGAGGCGCGCAGACCACGCAGACCGCCGGCGAATCGGCGACGGAGGCGACGACGAGCGCGGAGGAGACCCAGGGCTCGTTCGACGCCTCCAACCCGATCGTGCGCAGCGGGCCGGACCTCCTGGCCCTCGTCGAGATCGAGGAGGCCGCCGGGTCGGACCGCACGGAGTCGCCCGCCGTGGCGCGGAGTCCGCGCTGTGAGCTCGGCACGTTCGTGACGTTCGCCCGCTACCAGCCGAACGCTGCCCTCGACCCGCGAGACGTCGAAGTGATCATCGACCCGTCAGGCGCCGTGCTCGCCGCCGACGCCGCGACGTGCGAGATCCTGCTGTTGGCGACGCCGTAGACCGAGATCTGTGAGCGCCGCGTGCTGGTGTGAGCCGGTTCGGCTCACACATCGATGATCGCTAGTGTCCCGACGATGGCCGGGAACCCCTTGAGCGACCCTCGGTTCGCCGCCGACCTCGCCGACCAGATCGAACGGTACGTCGGGACCATTCGTGATCGGACGACCACGCCGCTCGTCCACCTCGCCCGGGCCGCCGTCTACGGCCTGCTGGCGGCGTTCCTCGGCATCACGGCGCTGGTGCTGTTCCTGATCGGGGGCACCCGGGCGCTGCAGTCGCTGCTCGACCTCGTCGTCGACAAGCCGCAGGCCGTGTACCTCAGCTACCTGATCCTCGGGGGAATCCTGTGCCTCGCCGGGCTGTTGGTGTTGAGGATGCGTCGCACCAGCGACGCCTGAGCGCGCACCTTCCGGAGGCTCCATGCGGCGCAACGTCATCATCGTCGGATCGGGCCCCGCCGGGCTGACCGCCGCCATCTACGCCGCCCGCGCCGAGCTGTCGCCGTTGATGATCGAGGGTGAGCCGTCCAGCACCAGCGACCAGCCGGGCGGCCAGCTGATGCTGACCACCGAGGTCGAGAACTTCCCCGGCTTCCCGGACGGGGTGATGGGTCCCGAGCTGATGATGCGGATGCGCGAGCAGGCCGCCCGCTTCGGGACCGAGTTCATCACCGAGAAGGCCACGAAGGTCGATCTGTCGGCCCGCCCGTTCCGGGTGTGGGTGCGCGACGACGTCTACGAGGCCTCGGCGGTCATCGTCAGCACTGGTGCCCGATCCGTGATGCTCGGGTTGGAGGAGGAGCCGCGGCTGATCGGCCACGGCCTGTCGACGTGTGCCACGTGCGACGGCTTCTTCTTCCGCGGTCACCAGATCGCCGTCGTCGGCGGCGGCGATTCGGCGATGGAGGAGGCGCTGTTCCTCACCCGCTTCGCCGACAAGGTCACCGTCGTGCACCGCCGCGACGAGCTGCGGGCGTCCAAGATCATGCAGGAGCGGGCCTTCGCCAACCCGAAGATCGAGTTCATGTGGGACACCGTCGTCGACGAGCTGCTCGGCGCCGAGCGACTGGAGGGCGCCGTCGTGCGCAACGTCAAGACGGGAGCGGCCGCCACGCTGCCGGTGACCGGCATGTTCGTCGCCATCGGGCACCGACCGAACACCGACCTCTTCGCCGGCGTGCTGGACATGGACGACAACGGCTACCTGATCACCACCGCCGGCTCCACGGCGACCAACATCGAGGGCGTGTTCGCCTGCGGTGACGTGCAGGACCACGAGTATCGCCAGGCGATCACGGCCGCCGGCAGCGGCTGCATGGCGGCGATCGATGCCGAGCGGTGGCTGGCCCACGGTACCGACACGGACACGGACACGAACACCAGTTCGAACTGGTGATCGCCAGTCGGCCTGGAATGTGGTCGGCTTGGGCTCGGTTGCAACTGGGTACACTCCTGGCCTCGCTGCCGAGGCCGATGGTGACCGCCACCTCGAACAGCAAGGATCCTCGATGACCGGAATCGTCAACCTCTCCACCAGCACCTTCGACGAGACGGTGCTCGGCGCCGATCGGCCCGTCGTGGTCGACTTCTGGGCGGAGTGGTGCGGCCCGTGCAAGGCGATCACCCCGATCCTCGCCGAGTTGGCCGATGACCTCGACGGCCAGGTGACGATCAGCAAGGTCAACGTGGACGACAATCCAGACCTGGCGATGCGGTACAACGTGATGAGCATCCCGACCCTGCTGGTGTTCTCGCAGGGCGAGGTGAGCAAGCGGTTGGTCGGCGCCAAGGGCAAGTCACAGCTGCTCCAGGAGCTCGACGAATTCCTCGTTTCCTCCCGCTGACCATCGGTCAACGCGGTGACGCCATCCGCGACCTCCACCGGCGCCTCGCCGCGTCGGGCTTCGGCCCGCACGACGACGGAGCCGGCACGTTCGGCCCGGCCACCGCGGCCAGCGTGCGCGCCTTCCAACGTCAGCGCGGCCTACTGGACGACGGCCGCTGCGACGAGGCCACCTGGCTGGCCCTCGTCGAGGCGTCGTGGCGGCTCGGCGACCGCCACCTGAAGCTCGTCGCCCCCCACCTGCGCGGTGACGATGTTGACGTGCTGCAGACGCGACTGGCTCGCTTGGGGTTCGACTGCGGGCGGGTCGACGGCATCTTCGGTCCGCGCACGGCACGTGCCCTCGTCGAGTTCCAACGCAACTGTGGACTCGACGTCGACGGCGTGTGCGGCCCGCTGACCGTACGGGCCGTCGAGGTCAACAGCGCCCGCTCCGGCTCGGGGCCGGGCGTTGCCGCCATCCGTGAGCTCGAGCAACTCGGCACCGTGGCTCCGTCGCTCGGCGAGCTGCGACTGGTCGTCGGGGACTTCGGCGGGTTGGGCGCGCTGGCCCGTCAGGTCACGCTCTCATTGCGCCAGCACGGCGCCAACGTGATCACGGTCGACGAGCTCGATCCGGCCGTCCACGCCGCGACGTCCAACCGCCACGAGGCCAGCGTCTACGTCGGGTTCGAGTCGAGGGTTGAGGACGCCGCCGACGTCACCTACTACTCGACGTCGGGGTTCGAGTCCGCCGGCGGGCGGGCCCTGGCCCGCAACCTCGTCGTCGAGTTGACCCGCATCGGCGGGCTCGGTCCGGCCCGCGCCGATGGTCGCCGCCTGCAGGTGCTGCGCGAGACCCGAATGACGGCCGTGATGTGTTCGCTCGGTCCGGTGCAACGGGTGGTCGACGCCGCGCCGGCGGTGAGCAACGCCGTCGCTGGAGCGATCGCCGCGTGGGCGGCGTCGCCGGCGTCCGTGCCCGCCTGACCGATCGGCGACCCGGTCTCACCGTCGCTCGCGCGGTCATGGGATGAGACCGAACGTTCACGGTTGGTCCCAGCACTGAGCAGGGGATATCCACCTTGTCCACAGACTTGTCCACCCCTGTGCGTAACGCTGGACCACAGGTGCAGCCGGCTGGCGCGACCGGGCCAAGTCGACGGGTCCCAGCGCATCGAGCGCGGTTCGCGCCCCGTCGCCGCCGTCAGGCCGACGGGGCGTCCTGGTCGCCGATGATCCGCCGGTAGATCCGCTCGAGGTCTGCGAGGTCGGCGAAGTCGATCGTCACCTTGCCCCGCTTGGTCCCCATCTGCACGCCGACGCGGGTGTCCAGGCGGTCGGCGAGCAGCTGCTCCAGCTCGAGCAGCCCCGGCGGGCGCAGGCGGGTGGCCGATGCGAGGCCCGCACCGTCGTTGGCCGGCGGCCGACGGACGGGCGCGCCGGCTCGCCGCACCGCCTCCTCGATCGTGCGCACCGACCAGCCGTCGGTCACGGCTCGGCGGGCCAACTGCTCCTGCAACGCTCGGTCGGGGGTGCCGAGGAGGGCGCGAGCGTGGCCGGCCGACAGCTTCCCGTCGGCCAAGAGGTGCTGCACCGCCGGCGGCAGACCGAGCAGCCGCAAGGTGTTGGTGATCGCCGACCGGCTCCTGCCGACGCGCTGGGCGATGTCCTCGTGGGTCAGCTCGAAGTCCTCGAGCAGCTGCTGGTAGGCGGCGGCCTCCTCCAGCGGCGTGAGGTCATCACGGTGGAGGTTCTCGACCAGCGCCTCCTCGACGGCGCTGACGTCGTCGGACGTGCGGATCACCGCCGGGACGCTGCTCAGGCCGGCCCGCCGAGCGGCTCGCCAGCGTCGCTCACCGGCGATCAGCTGGTACGAGCCGTCGACCGGGCGCACCAGCACCGGCTGCAGCACGCCGAGCTGAGCGATCGACATCGCCAGCTCGGCCAACGAGTCCTCGTCGAAGTGGACCCGCGGCTGGTTCGGGTTGGCGACGATGTCGTCGACCGAGATGTCGGCCAGGGTTGCCGGCTCGTCACCGACCTGGCTCGGCGGGATCAGGGAGCTGAGCCCCCTACCCAGCCCGCTGCGTCGAGACATCGTGCACCTCCTTGGCGACGTCGCGATAGGCGACGGCTCCGCGCGACCGCGGGTCGAACGTGATGATCGGCTGGCCGAACGACGGCGCCTCGGACAGCCGGACCGATCGCGGCACGATGGTCCGCAGCACCTTGTCACCGAAGTGGTCGCGCACCTCGGCGACGACCTGATCGGCGAGCTTGGTCCGGGCGTCGTACATCACGCAGACGATGGTGCTCACGTGCAGCTCCGGGTTGAGGTTGCGGCGCACGAGGTCGACGTTGCGCAGCAGCTGGCCGAGCCCCTCCAGGGCGTAGTACTCGCACTGGATCGGGACCATCACCTCGCTGGCCGCACTGAGGCCGTTGACCGTGAGCAGGCCGAGCGAGGGTGGGCAGTCGATCAGGACGTAGTCGTAATCCTCGATGACGGCGTCGATCGCCCGCCGCAGTCGGGTCTCCCGGCTGAACGCCGGGACCAGCTCGATCTCGGCGCCGGCCAGGTCGAGGCTGGCGGGGGCGACGAAGAGGCCCTTGACGTCCGTCGGTTCGATGCAGTTCTCGAGCGCCACGTCGTGCATCAGGACGTGGTACATCGACGTGTCCAGCCCCCGGTTCTCGATGCCGAGGCCGGTCGACGCGTTGCCTTGCGGATCGAGGTCGATGATCAACGTCCGCTGACCGAGCTCGGCGAGGCAGGCACCGACGTTGATCGTCGTCGTGGTCTTGCCGACCCCGCCCTTCTGGTTGGCCACGGCGATGATTCGCGGCAGCGGGATGCCGGGCGCGGTCGGAGCCGGGACGACCTCGAGCGCGGTCGGTGGGGTCACAAAGACGTCGTCGGCGGCAGTCATGAGGCACCCTCATCGCACGTTGTTCGATCGCACGGACCGGACGGTCCGCCCCACCAGGTTGGCGCGAGCAGCGGGGAGGGGTCAAGCATTGTCGGTTTCACGTGAAACACGGCCTCGACAAGACGTCGAGGTTTCACGTGGAACCATCATGGCGCGTGGCGACGAAGATCCGTCGATCATCGGTCTCGACGGGGGCCAGGCCGCACCGTTGGAGCATCGCCGGCGGCCAGCGCATCGGCTCGGGATCCGGCGGCTCGCTGACCACCAGACGGCCCCCCGGGCGGAGCAGCCGACCGGCCAGCTCGGCCACGGCCGTCGGCGCGCCGAAGCTGCGGGCGACGACGGCATCGGCCGAGGCGGAACGGAGCCGACGACCATCGACCGCAGCGACCGAGACCCGATCGGCGAGCTCCAGCCGGCCGACCAGCCGCAGCAGGTGATCAGCACGGGACTGGCGGCGCTCGACCAAGACGACGGCGAGGTCCGGACGTCGCCAGGCGATGACGAGCCCTGGCACTCCACCGCCGCTGCCGAGATCGACGACGTCGCCAGCGACGGGGCGCAGGGCGTCGACGAACGCCTCGGCGTGTTCGACGGTCGCCTCGACCGGTCGATCACCGAGGCTGCCGAGTTGTTGCGACGACCGCAGCGCATCGAGCAACGGACCGTCGTCGGTCGCCCGCCTGGAACGCTCGCTCACAGCGCTGATCGTTCGCTCGCCAGACCGACCCGCAACGCGGTCGCCCGCCTGGAACGCTCGCTCACAGCGCTGATCGTTCGCTCGCCAGACCGACCCGCAACGCGGTCGCCCGCCTGGAACGCTCGCTCACGCGGTCGGCGTCACCACCACGCGACGGTTCGGCTCTTCGCCTTCGGACCGGCTGGAGACGCCGTCCATCGCCGCCAACGCGTCGTGCAGCACCTTGCGATCCGCCGACGGCATCGCGTCGAGCGAGCGAGCGACCCCGGACTCGCGCACTTGCTCGGCGACCGAGGTGGCGAAGCGCTGCAACGCCACCTTGCGCTTCTCCCGGTAGCCGGCGACGTCGACGCGCAGGCGCGTCTCGTGGTCGCCGAGGCGACGCTGGGCGGCGACACGAGCGAGGTCCTGGATGCTCAGCAGCGTCCGTCCGCCGGGGCCGATCAGCAGTCCCAGGGACTCCCCGCTCACCCGCACCTCGATCTCGGTGCCGTCGACGTCGGCGTCGACCGAGGTGTCGAAGCCGAACGCTCCGGTCAAGCCGCCCACGAACTCGAGCGCCGCATCGCGCACCCGATCGATGTCGACCGGCTCGATGGCCGGCTCCTGCGGGCGCGGCTCGCCGTTGGTGGGCACGTCCTCGGCCGTCATCTCGGCTCCTTGCTCGATGGTCGGGGGATGGCTGGCGGCAGCCGGGCGGCGACGACGACGGTTCGGGCGTGATGGGCCGTCGTCCGTCGAGCCGTCGGCGCCTTCGCCGTTGGTCGGGCTCGCCGCGGCCGGCGCGGCCGGGGATCCGCTCGGCGGCGAGTCGCCACGTCGGCCGCGGCGCCGTTCCTGCTTCGGTCGCACCGGCGTCGGCCGAACGCGCGCCCGCACGCGGGCCTCGCCCCGGGTCCGCCCGAACAGCCCCGGGCGTGGCGTCTCGAGGATCTCGAACTCGGCCTCGTCGGCGACGACTCCGAGCTCGTCGAGCGCCAGTTCCTTGGCCTCGTCGACGGACTTCGCCGTCGTCTCCACCCACTCCATCAGCGCCGCCGCTTCCCGCCGCTCTTGGCCCGGCTGCCCCCGGGTCTGGGCGCCGGCGCTCGAGCTGCCTTGCCCGTCGGGGTCGGCCGACTCTTCGGCGCCGTCGTGCGCTTCGAGCCCGACGGTCGAGGAGCGGGCGGAGTCGCCGGGCTCTTGGCGCCGTTCGAGGACGAGTCACCCTTGGCGGCGGTCAGGTCGCGCTTGGCCTGGGAGAAGATCCCGCCGCCACCACCTTGCTCCTTGGCCAGCTCGCGCGCCGTCTCCGAGGCCCGTTGGGCCTGCCGTCCGAGCGACTCGTCGTGGCCGTAGAAGCGGCGGGTGATGTAGGCCTGCTGCCCGATGCGCAGCAGCGCCTGGGCCATGTAGTAGATGATCAGACCGGCGAGGAAGAAGACCTGGAACACGGCGAAGACCACGGGCAGGTACTGCATGATCTTCTGCTGGGTCGGTGACATCGTCGGGCTCACGGCAGCACGGGCGGCGACCATCCGCTGCTGCAGGAAGTACAGGCCGGCCAGGGCGACGACCAGCAGGGCGTAGACGATCCCCTGCCCGAGCCCGGACCCGAGCGCCTCGGCCGGAGACTTGGCGAGGTCCAACCCGAGCGACTTCATCTCGTCCTGGCGGAACAGCGACGCGAACATCTCGCTGTCGTGGCTGAGGTAGCGAGGCACGAAGCCGATCTCGCTGACCGTCGGTTGCCCGGTGCCGGCGATGATCGCCTGTGCGACGGGCGCCGCCTCGCCGATCGGCCGGTAGGTCAACCCGTGCAGGACCTGGAACATGATGATGAACACCGGCATCTGGGCCACCAGCGGCAGGCACGACGCCATCGGGTTGACCTTGTGCTCCTGGTAGAGCTTCATCATCTCTTCGTTGAGCTTCTGGCGGTCGCCCCGGTGCTGCTGCTGCAGCCGGCGCATCTGCGGCGCAAGGCGCTGCATTTCGAGCATCCCCTTGGTGCTCTTCAGGGTCAGCGGCGTGATCAGCGCCATGACGACCACGGCGATCAGGGCGATCGCCGCGATGTAGCTGCCGGTGATGCTGTAGAACCACGACAGCAGCCAGGCGGGGGCCTCGAACATCAGGGATCCTTCGTCGTCGGGCGGACGGGCACGCCGGGATGGTGGGAGTGGGACGGTTCCGGCACGGGGTCGTACCCGGACGGACCGAACGGACGGCAGCGCAGCAAGCGGCGCGCCGTGAGCCACAGCCCGCGCCCGGATCCGTGGACGATCAACGCCTCGCGGGCGTAGCTGGAGCACGACGGGGTGAACCGGCACGGTGACGGTCGCCCGTCCACGCCCCGCTGGTACCAGTCGACGAGGCGCACCAGCCGACCCGGCGCGACCATCGGCTCAGTCATCGCCCACCGCCGAGGGAGCGGGGCGCCACGAGCACCTCGGCCAGGAGGCGGACCACCTCGCCGCTGAGCTGCTCGAACGACCGCTCGGCCGCGCCCTGGCCGGCCCCGACCAGCAGCCCGCCGTGGTGCAGCGGTCCGTCGGCGCCGGCATGGGCGCCGAGGATCGCCCGCAGACGGCGACGGAGCCGGTTGCGGCGCACCGCCGTACCGACGACCCGACCGATGGCGAAGGCGACGCGCGGCGGAACCAGCTGCGGGTCGTCGACGTATCGACACCACAGCGTCTCGGTCTTGGCACGGCGGCCACGGGACAGCTCTGCGAACTCGCGCCGTCGATGGATCCGGCCGATCAAGCCGACAGTCGCGTGCGGCCCTTGGCCCGCCGTGCCTTCAGGATCGCTCGACCGGCGCGCGTGCTCATCCGCGCCCGAAACCCGTGCTTGCGGGCCCGACGACGAGTGTTCGGTTGGAAGGTGCGCTTCACCGCGGCTCCTCTGCTGTGGCCTCGCTCGTTCCGGAGGTATCACTGATGCGGCCGGCCGGCTGGGGCCGCACCGGCGCATTCACCTCCACGCGCGCTGCGCTGTCAGCCGAGGCGACGGCCGCCCGGCTGACGGATTTCGCCGGCCACACTACCGCCTGGGGACCGACAACGTCACCGCCGACCGGCCCTGCTCAGCGCAGACGTGCGCCGGGGCGGTCATGGCCTTCGTCGCCGTCATCGGAGGGGTTCCTGCACCCCTGCCGGGCCGCAAACCCTCGGGTGGGCGCAAACCCTCGGATGGTGTGGCGCATCCGGCCCGGATGCCGGGTGGTGGGGCCGCAGTGCACGGAATCACCGCTGCGCTGCAACTGCTACGTTCGGTCGTTCGGTACGGCGACGGTTTTCCCCAAAGTGTGGACAACGATGTGGATCCGGGCCGTGTCGAGAGGCAGGAGGTGCAGGTGAGCGACCACGATCAAGTGTGGATGGACGTGGCGAGCCAGCTCCGTGACCAGCTCACCGATGCGGTCTGGTACTCCACCTTCCAAGACGTGGTCCCGTTTGCCGCCAACGGCGAGCACCTGCAGGTCAGCGTGCCGAGCAACATGGTGCGCGACAAGATCCTGACCCGCTACCTCGGGCTGGTGCGGGCGGCGCTCGACGACGTCGTGTCGCCAGCATGTGCCCTCGAGATCGTCGTCGTGCCGCCACGGCGCGGGTTGGACATGATGGACGACACCGCGCTGCGGTCCCCGGCGCTGAACGGCTCGCTCGGCGGCGGTGCCGACGGGCTGGCGATGCTCGACGAGGCGGGATTGAACCCGCGGTACACGTTCGAGACCTTCGTCAAGGGCTCGTCGAACCAGTTCGCCCTGGCCGCCGCCCTGCGCGTGGCCGAGACGCCGGCCCGCTCGTACAACCCCCTGTTCATCTACGGTTCGGCGGGGCTGGGCAAGACGCACCTGTTGCACGCCATCGGGCACTACGTGCACGAGAACTACCAGCACCACACGGTCCGCTACGTCTCCACGGAGACGATGCTCAACGAGTTCGTCGACGCCATCCGCACCGACGAGAACCCGTCGTTCCGCAAGCGCTACCGCGACGTCGACGTCCTGCTCGTCGACGACATCCAGTTCCTCGAGACCAAGGAGCGGCTGCAGGAGGAGTTCTTCCACACGTTCAACGCGCTGCACGGCGCCAACAAGCAGATCGTGATCTCGTCCGATCGCGTCCCCGACGGCATCCCCACCCTCGAGGAACGGCTCCGCAACCGCTTCAAGTGGGGTCTGATCACCGACATCCAGCCGCCGGACATGGAGACTCGGCTCGCCATCCTGCGCAACAAAGCGGAGCGCGACCGGGTCGAGGTGCCGGCCGAGACCCTCGAGTTCATCGCCACCAAGATCTCGACGAACATCCGCGAGCTCGAGGGCGCCCTGATCCGCGTCACCGCCTACGCCAGCTTGAACCGCGTCCCGATCACGACCGAGCTGGCCCAGCACCTGCTCGCCGACCTGCTGCGGGCGGCGCCGAAGCCGCGCACCGACGAGGAGCTGCTCGCGGAGATCGCCTCGATCCTCGGGTTCGAGGTCGTCGCCCTGAAGGGCAAATCGAGGCAGCGCCCACTCGTCACCGCCCGCCAGATCGCGATGTACGTGTTCCGCCAGCTGACGGATCTCAGCTACCCCGCCATCGCCCGGATCTTCGGTGGTCGCGACCACACCACGGTCATCCACGCCTGCGAGAAGATCGGCCGGTTGATGAGCGAGCGCAAGCAGATCTACGACCAGGTGACCGATCTGCAGGAACGCCTCAAGTCATGACGCCCGCCGGCCAGCCCGGCCACCCGTCGTAGCGCGCGCACCCTGTCGTCATGATGTGGACATCACCCGCCCGACTCGTGGACAACCGCCCGTCATCCACCGAACCACACCGTTGTCATCCGCGCGCTGGGGACGGCGGTGGACAACACGACCGTCTTCGCCGTGCCGCCTACGCTGCTCGATCCTTCGATCATCCACAATCCACAGCACCTACTACTGCTACTGATCTTCTTCACCACCTCGTCGTGGGAAAGGGCGCCCTGTGAAGTTCCGATGTGAGCGAGACGTCCTCGCCGAAGCGCTGGCCACGGCTGGACGGGCGGCGACCAGCCGGACCGGCACACTGCCAGTGCTCTCCGGGCTGCGCCTCGAGGTCACCGGTGACGAGCTGGCGGTCATCGGCACCGACCTCGAGCTGTCGATCCGCTTGTCGATCAAGGTCGGCGGTGAACGCGATGGTGCGGCCGTGGTCCCGGCCCGCCTCGTCGCCGACATCGTGCGCTCGCTGCCCGCCGGCGCGGTCGAAGTCGAGCTGCCAAGCCAGCCCGATGCGGACACGCTGACCATCTCCGCCGGGCGCACCCAGTTCGCCATCCGCCCGCTCGGCCTCGACGACTACCCGATGCAACCGGAACCAGCCGCCGACGCGGTCACGCTCGACCCGGGCGTGGTGGCCGAGGCGCTGCGCCAGGTCGTGCGGGCGGCCAGCACCGACGAGGCCCGCGCCGTGCTCACCGGCGTGCTGATCTCGGCCGAGGAGGACGGCCTGCGGATGGTGGCGACGGACTCCTACCGCTTGGCCGTGCGCACGCTTCCCGAGACCGAGCTGCTGACCGCCGGCCAGAAGGTGTTGGTGCCGAGTCGGGCGTTGAACGAGCTGCAACGGCTGCTCGTGGGGACCGACGAGCTGAAGGTGCGCCTGGGGACCAGGGATGCCGTGTTCGAGTCGGGTGGAGTCCGCCTGACCACACGGCTGATCGAGGGTCAGTACCCGAACTACCGCAACCTGCTCCCGCCGGCGCACCCGAACGTGCTCACCGTCGGGCGAGAAGCGCTGCTCGAGGCGTTGCGCCGGGTGAAGATCCTCGCTCGGGATGCCACGCCCGTGCGGCTGGCGCTCGGTGGTGACACGGTCGGGCTGACGGCGATCACCCAGGACGTCGGCAACGCCGCGGAGGAGATCGACGCCAGCTACGAGGGCGCCGAGATGACCGTGGCCTTCAACCCCGACTACCTGGCCGCCGGCGTGGACGCCGTCGACGTCGACGAGATCACGCTGTCGACGGTGGATCCCATGAAGCCCGCCGTCATCCGCGCCGTCGGTCGGGACGACTACCTGTACCTGTTGATGCCAGTGCGGGTCCCGTAAGCCTCTCCGCCGTGTGCGATGAGAGGTCGGCGGTCGATGAGCGCTCATCGCTCATCGCGTCGAGTGGCGCCGCATGGGCCCAGGCGATGAGGGTGCGGCCGTGATCGTCGAACGGCTCGAGCTCGTCGACTTCCGCAACTACGACCACGCGACGTTCGACCTGACCGACGGCGTCACCGTGGTCGCCGGCGGCAATGGGCAGGGCAAGACGAACTTCGCCGAGGCGCTCGCCTTCCTCGCCACGTTGGGCAGCTTCCGCTCGGCGCCACCCGACGCGCTCGTGCGCGTCGGCGCCGGCGCGGCCGTCGTGCGCGCCGACGTGCGCGACGAGGACGGCCGCACCTCGCAGATCGAGGCCGAGCTCGTGCCCGGCGGCCGCAACCGCGTCCAGGTCAACCGCCAGCGGCTGGCCCGGGCTCGGGACCTGCTCGGCACCGTGCGGGTCACGGTCTTCTCGCCCGACGACTTGACGCTGGTCAAGGGCGGTCCGGCCGACCGCCGCCGGTTCCTCGATGACACGCTCGTCGCGCTGGCCGTCAAGTACGACGCGGCGCGCCTCGAGCTGGAGCGCATCGTGCGTCAGCGCAACACGCTGCTGCGCCAGGCCGGGGGTCGGCTCGACGAGTCGACGTCCACGACGCTCGACGTCTGGGACGCCCGGCTGGCGACGGCGGGGGAGCAGTTCGGCCAGGCCCGGGAGCTGCTGGTGCACCGCATCGAGCCGCACGTGTCGGAGGCCTATGACCTCCTCGCCGGCCGTCCAACTACGTTACAGTTGTGTTACGACCCCCCCTGGCGACGAACGGGCCTGGCCGCCGCGCTGGCGGCCGCGCGCGGCGACGACGTGCGGCGGGGCGTCTCGACGATCGGGCCGCATCGAGACGAGCTGACGTTGGCCATCGGTGACCTGCCGGCGCGGACCCACGCCTCGCAGGGCGAGCAGCGCACACTGGCGCTGGCGCTGCGCCTCGGCGCCCACCGGCTGGTCGCCGAGCGCACGGGCTCGTCGCCGGTCCTCGTGCTCGACGATGTGCTGTCCGAGCTCGACGCTGACCGGGCCGCGGCGCTGCTCGGTGGCCTGCCGCCGGGCCAGGTGGTGATCACCACCGCCGGGCAGGTCCCGGCGGCGGCGGGCCGGCGGCGTCTGCTGCGCATCAGCGACGGACGGGTCGTCGAGGGCCCGGACGAGGCGCTCGACGCGGTCGGGGCCCCCTGAGGCACCGATGGCGGGCGATCACAGCGACCCGGTGCCCATCGGTGCCGCCCTCGACAAGGTGCTGCGGGCGATGCGTGCCGGCGCGGGGCGGCGCGAGGTGGGTGGCGTGTTCGGCCGCTGGGAGGAGTCGGTGGGCGCGCCGATCGCCGCCAACGTGCGCCCGGTGCGGCTGGAAGCGGGCCGGCTGTTGCTCGAGGTCAGCGATCCGGCGTGGGCCACCCAGGTCCACCTCCTCGCCGACGAGCTGCGCGCCCGGCTGGCCGAGACGACCGGTGTCCAGATCGACCAGATCGACGTCCGTGTCCAGCGCCACCCGCGCCGACCTTCCGCCCCCCGATGACACCCCGTTGGTAGGATGTATCTCATCGCTGCGAAGCCCCGGATCGTCCTTCGCGGCCAGGTGCGGACCCGGTGCGACGTGACCTCGACCGGACCACTCGACGATCCCTCGCCCTCCACCGAGGGGGGCCCGTGACCGACAGGACTGAGCGAGCGACGCGTGCCGACTGACGACAACACCGCCGGACCCGACACCACCGGGCAGATGCGCCGGGCGGAGTACGGCGCCAAGGACATCCAGGTCCTCGAGGGCCTTGATCCGGTCCGCAAGCGCCCCGGCATGTACATCGGCTCGACCGGGCTGGCCGGCCTGCACCACCTCATCTGGGAGGTCGTCGACAACGCCGTCGACGAGGCCATGGCAGGGTTCTGCACGCGCATCGGCGTCACGCTGCAGGCCGACGGCGGCTGCCGCGTGGACGACGACGGCCGCGGCATCCCCGTCGAGGCCTACCCCTCCGGACCGCACCGGGGAAAGAGCGCCGCCGAGGTCGTGTTGACGGTGCTCCACGCCGGCGGCAAGTTCGGCGGCAACGGCTACAAGCAATCGGGCGGCCTGCACGGCGTCGGGGTCAGCGTCGTCAACGCGCTCTCCGAGCGCCTGGTCGTCGAGGTCGACCGGGGCGGCCAGCGCTACCGCCAGGAGTTCGCCAAGGGCGGCAAGCCACAGGGGAAGATGGAGGTCGTCGGGTCAACGCCCAAGCGCGGCCGCAGCACCGGCACCACGGTCACGTTCTGGCCCGACCCGTTGGTGTTCGTCGCCGAAGGCACCGAGTTCGTCGCCCGCACCGTGCTCGAACGGCTGCAGACCATGGCGTTCCTCAACCGCGGCCTCGAGATCGTCTTCGTGGACGAGCGCCCGGAGAAGGAGCAGCAGGTCACCTACCAGTACAAGGGCGGCCTGATCGATTTCGTGAAGCACCTCAACGCCTCGAAGGAGGCGCTGTTCGCCAAGGTCTGCCACTTCGAGGACAAGGACCCGGACCAGCAGACCCTCGACATCGCCATCCAGTGGAACACCGGCTACTACGAGGGCATCCACGGCTACGCCAACGGCATCTCCACGACCGAGGGCGGCATGCACGTCGAGGGCTTCCGCACCGCGCTGACCACCGTCGTCAACAAGTACGCCCGGGCCAAGGGGCTGCTCAAGGAGAAGGACGACAACCTCCTCGGCGAGGACATCCGCGAGGGCATCACGGCCATCGTGTCGGTGAAGCTCACCGACCCGCAGTTCGAGGGGCAGACCAAGGCCAAGCTGGGCAACGTCCCGATGCGCTCGTTCGTGCAGCGGGCGACCAACGAGCGCCTCGCCGAGTGGCTCGACGAGAACCCCACCGAGGCCAACAAGGTCGTCAAGAAGGCGCAGTCGGCGGCCCAGGCGCGAGTTGCCGCCAAGAATGCCCGCAACGCCATCCGCCGCAAGACCGCCCTCACCGGCGCCGGCATGCCCGAGAAGCTGAAGGACTGCTCCAGCCGCAACGCCGCCGAGAGCGAGCTGTTCATCGTCGAGGGCGACTCCGCCGGGGGCACTGCGGTCGATGCGCGTGATCCGCGGACACAGGCGATCCTGCCGATCCGCGGCAAGATCCTCAACGTCGAGCGGGCGCGCGTCGATCGGATGCTCAAGAACAACGAGATCCAGACGCTGATCACGGCGATCGGCGCCGGCGTCGGCGAGGAGTTCGACGTCACCAAGGCCCGCTACCACAAGGTCATCGCGTTGGCCGACGCCGACGTCGACGGGAGCCACATCCGCACGCTGCTGCTGACGTTCTTCTACCGCCAGATGCGTCCGCTCGTTGAGGCGGGCTACGTGCTCATCGCCCAGCCGCCGCTGTACTCGACCGAGGTCGGCAAGGAGAAGGTGTACCTGAAGGACGACGCCGCCAAGGCGAGGTTCCGGGAGGAGCGCCCGAACCACAAGAAGGAGTTCGCCCGCCTGAAGGGCCTGGGCGAGATGGACTGGGACGAGCTGCGGGCAACCACGATGTCGGTCGCCACGCGCACGCTGCTGCAGGTCACCGTCGAGGAGGCGGCGCTGGCCGACGAGGTCATGAGCGTCCTGATGGGCGACGACGTGGAGAGCCGCCGCAAGTTCATCACGACCAACGCCCGCGACGTGCGGAACCTGGACTTCTGATGATCGCCGCAGGCATGAACACGTGTGGCATGGGCGACGACACCGTCATGTCCAGAGGAGCCGCCGCAAGTTCATCACGACCAACGCCCGCGACGTGCGGAACCTGGACTTCTGATGATCGCCGCAGGCATGAACACGTGTGGCATGGGCGACGACACCGTCATGTCCAGAGGAGCCGCCGCAAGTTCATCACGACCAACGCCCGCGACGTGCGGAACCTGGACTTCTGATGATCGCCGCAGGCATGAACACGTGTGGCATGGGCGACGACACCGTCATGTCCAGAGGAGCCGCCGCAAGTTCATCACGACCAACGCCCGCGACGTGCGGAACCTCGACTTCTAGGCGACGACCATGAGTGACGACACCACCCCCGCCCCTCCGGAGCCGATCCAGCCGATCGAGCTGCAGGACGAGATGGAGAACTCGTTCCTGGACTACGCGATGTCGGTCATCATGTCCCGGGCGCTGCCCGACGTGAGGGACGGATTGAAGCCGGTCCACCGCCGGATCATCTGGGACATGGAGCAGCAGGGGTTCCGCCCCGATCGCCCATTCGTGAAGTGCGCCCGTGTCTCGGGCGACACGATGGCCCGCTATCACCCGCACGGCGACGGCGCGATCTACGACGCCCTCGTGCGGATGGCCCAGCCGTTCTCGCTGCGCCACCCGCTGATCGACTTCCACGGCAACTACGGCAGCCCGGACTTCGGTCCCGCCGCATCCCGCTACACGGAGTGCCGCTTGCACCCGTTGGCCATGCAGTTGCTGGCCGACATCGACGAGGACACCGTCGATCTGCAGCCCAACTACGACGGCAGCATCGAGGAGCCGACGGTGTTGCCGTCGCGGTTCCCGAACCTGCTCGTCAACGGCAGCCAGGGCATCGCCGTGGGCATGGCCACGAACATCCCGCCGCACAACCTCGGCGAGGTGATCGACGCCACCATCCACCTGATCGACCACCCGGACGCCACGCCCGACGACCTGATGCAGTTCGTCAAGGGCCCGGACTTCCCGACCGGCGCCAGCATCCTCGGCCGGGCCGGGATCATGGACGCCTACCGCACCGGGCGGGGCAGCGTGAAGATGCGGGCCACGGCGACGATCGAGGAGAGCGCCCGCGGCGCCATCGAGATCGTCATCACCCAGCTGCCCTACCAGACCAGCTGCTCGGCGATCGCCCTGCGGATCCAGGAGCTCGTCGACGGCGGCGACCTCGACGGCATCGCCGATGTCAACGACGGATCGTCGGGCGGCAAGACGAACCTGGTGGTCACGCTGCGCCGCGACGCCAACGCCAACGTCGTGCTGAACAAGCTGTTCAAGCTGACCCAGCTGCAGACCAACTTCGCCATCAACATGGTCGCCCTCGTCGACGGGGTACCGCGCACGCTGAACCTCACCCAGGCGCTGGCCGGCTACGTCGCCCACCAGGTCGAGGTGATCACCCGCCGGTCGCGGTTCCGACTGGACCGGGCTCGCCGCCGCGAGCACATCCTCGAGGGTCGGATCAAGGCCCTTGACGTGATCGACGAGATCATCGCCCTGATCCGGGCCAGCGAGGATGCCAGCGCAGCGAAGGCCGGCCTGATGGCCGAGCCGTTCGAGTTCAGCGAGGTGCAGGCGATCGACATCCTCGACCTGCAGCTGCGCCAGCTGACCCGCCTGTCGCGGATCGATCTCGAGACCGAGTTGGACGACGTCCGCTCGACGATCCGCGAGCTCGAAGCCATCCTCGCCGACGAGGGCCTGCTGCGCAGCGTGATCAAGGACGAGCTGCTGGCCATCCGCAGCGAGTTCGCCACGCCCAGAGTGTGCGAGATCGCTCTCGACGTCGGCGAGATGTCGATCGAGGACCTCGTCGACGACAAGGAGCTCGTCGTCGTGATGACCGAGGCGCAGTACGTCAAGGCCGTACCGGCGGGTTCGTTCAAGACGCAGTCGCGCGGTGGTCGTGGCGTCAGCGGCGCCAAGCTGAAGACCGACGACCTGGTGCGTCACGTCAACTTCACGACGGCCCACGCCCACTTGCTGTTCTTCTCCAACATCGGCAAGGTGTACCGGCTGCGGGCGATGGAGATCCCCGAGCGCGACCGCACGGCCAAGGGCATGCCGATCGTCAACCTGCTGCCCCTGGCGCCGGGCGAGACGATCCAGGCGATCATCGACACGCGCGACTTCGCTGGAGAGCGGTTCCTGTTCTTCGCCACGCGCAAGGGTCAGGTCAAGAAGACAGCGTTCGACGCCTACGACTCGAGTCGGCGCGACGGCCTGATCGCCATCAACCTGCGCGACGGCGACCAGCTCGTGCGCGTCATCGAGACCGGTGGCGGCGACGACATCTTCATGGTCAGCCGGCGCGGGTTGACGATCCGGTTCAACGAGGACGACGTGCGACCGATGGGACGCTCGGCCGCCGGTGTGCGGGGGATGAGGATGCGCCCCGACGACGAGGTCGTGTCCGTCGACGTGGCCCGCGACGACACGGCGATCCTGATGGTCACCGAGGCCGGGTACGGCAAGCGCACACAGCTCGAGCACTACAACCGCCAGACCCGCGGCGGGCAGGGCGTGATCGGCATCAAGCTGACGGGCAAGCGGGGCAACGTCGTCGCCGCCTTCATGGTCGGCATCGACGACGAGATCGTCGCCGTGTCCTCGGGTGGGGTGACCATCCGCATGGAGGTGCGGGAGATCTCGTCGCAGGGTCGCATGGCGACCGGCGTGCGCGTGATGAACCTCGACGACGGCCAGACACTGGCGTCCGTTGCGGCGATCCTCGCCAACGACTGACGCCCTTCGGTAGCGCCAGCTACCCGGACACGAGCGGCGCCGAGCGCCGCCGGATCGGGAGGTGCCGGTGCGATTCAAAGGTGATGGGGGCCAGGCGATGCCGTTGGCCATCGCGGCGATCGTGGTCGCCGGGTTGTTGACGATCGCCTTCGGCTCGATGGCCGGCGACGTCGTCGACTCGGCCCGGGCCCAAACCGCCGCCGACGCAGCGGCCCTGGCATCGATCGCGGGCGGCCGGGCGGCGGCGTCGAACCTGGCGGTCGACCACGGAGGTTCCGTGGTGTCGTGGTCGCAGCATGGCGCCGTGTTCACGGTGTCGGTGCGGATCGGTGACGCGGTGGCGATCGCCCGGGCGACGGGCGGCCCGCCGCCGGTCGACGCCGGTTGAACGGGGTTGCCAGAAATCGCGCCAGGCCCTTGCCTACACTCGATGGATGTGAATGCCCGGAACCGTGCTGGCACCACGGTCGAGCCTGGCCAGGACGTCGAGGCGACGACCGATGGCAACGGTTCGGCGTCCAACGGCCACGCGTCGAACGGCAACGGCTCGAACGGCAACGGCGACGGGCAGCGGGCGCAGAAGCGCCGCTCCACCACGGCGTCGGCGATCCCGAAGCCCGAGCGGGGCTCGGCGTCGCAGCGGGGGACATCGTCCAGCTCGGTGGCCCGCAAGGCGTCCTCTGAGCCCGCCACGCCGACGGATGACGAGGGCGTGACCACCGGGGTGATCGCGGCCCCGCCAGTGACCGAAGCAGCGCCGTCGAACGGATCGACGCCTCACGCCACGTCTGGTGCTGCGGAACCGTCCGCCTTCGAGCCGCCGCCGGCCAACGGTGCCACTGAGGGCGCAGGCGGCAGCCTGCTCGAGCCACCGGCGCCGATCCCGCTCCCCGCAGCCCCGTCGGACCTTCCGACGCCGACCGCGGAAGCGGTGGTGTTCGACGACGCGGCGATGAGCGAGCCGTTCGGCATCCCGATGGTCGAGACGCCCGAGGAGCAGGAAGAGGACGTCGAGCCGCTACCGATCCCGGTGATCACGACCTCGCCGGCGGCGCGCGGGTCGCAGACCCAGACGTTCCCGGACCCGACGTGGATCCCGGCCGCGCGGCCCGACGTCCCGTTCGAAGCGCCGTACGTCACCAGCACCACGATGACGTCGCACCAGGTGGCCCCGGTGCCGCGGGTGCTCGGCCGGCGACCGCGGGTGCGCAAGGTGACTCGCGTCTTGCGCCACGTCGATCCGTGGAGCGTGTTCAAGGTCGCGCTGGTGTTCAACATCGTGATCTACGGCGTGTTGCTGACCGCGGGCGTGCTGCTGTGGAACGTGGCCTACGCCACTGGCACGATCGACAACCTCGAGCGGTTCTTCGAGTCGTTCGGCTGGAGCGAGTTCGAGTTCAACGGCGGCGCCATCTACCACAGCGCGTGGATCGCCGGGCTGTTCGGGGTGATCGGTCTGACCGGCGCCGCCGTGCTGGCGGCCACGTTGTTCAACCTCATCACCGACCTCGTCGGTGGGGTCCGCATGACCGTCCTGGAGGAAGAGGTCGTCGAGAAGACGACTGCTCCCATGCGCCGGTTCACCGTGCGCCGCACGGGCGCCGCCAACCCGGACGCCGAACCGATGCCCGGCAGCGAGCCGGAAGTGCACCCCGCCACGGTGCCGCTCAGGGAGCGTTTCCCGGCCGAACCGGCCGAAGCGGCCGACCCGACGCTCCGGTAGCCTCGACGACCGCCCCGGGGCTATAGCTCAGTCGGTTAGAGCGCATCCCTGATAAGGATGAGGTCACAAGTTCGATTCTTGTTAGCCCCACCCCAAAGTCCCTGGTAGGCGCGGTGTGGGCCCAGGCCCCGCGTCGCCGCTACCCGGCATCGGGGAAGCCGATGGCGCTGTCGGTCAGCGGGAGCTCATCGGTCCGTGCGCCGGGCGATGGCTCGAGCAGCAGCGCCTCGGGTGTGACGGTCCCCTGGAACGTGAAGTGGTCGATCTCGAAGGGGAGGTTGTTGGCGGTCAAGGGCAGCGGGCCGTCCATGACGTGGAAGTGGAGGTGCGACTCGGTGGTGTTGCCGGAGTTGCCGGTGCGACCGATCTCCTGACCTTTGCGCACCTGGTCACCGACCTCGACGGTGGCCGACCCGGGCTTCATGTGCGCGTAGAAGGCATACGCGCCGGAGCCGAGATCGAGCACGACGTGGCTGCCGCCGAGCTGTCCGAGCGCAAGTCCGGGAAGGATCTCGCGCGGCGGGGCGTCCGGGAGGTCGGACACCACGGTGACCACCGTGGCATCGGCGACCGCCAAGAGCGGTTGGTCGTAGGCGAAGTAGCTCGCGTTGTTCGTCGGATCGCCCTCGAACGAGGCTCCGATCCCAGTGGCGGGGTCGGCGATCGGCTGCGCGGTCAGGTCGAACCGAGCCCAGTCCACGGCGTACCGCTCCGCCGCGTTGATCCGACCGTCGACCGGGACCATCGCACCCCGGTGCGGAGAGAGCCCACAGCAGGCGTTGACGGCGACCCAGCTGTCTCCCGTCAGCGGCGGCCCGATGACCACCGGGCTGCGGTCGCTCACCCGCACTGGGACACCCACCTGGCTGACCTGCCCAGGAAAGTTGTTGGCGAACTCCGCCTGATTGGCGGGCACCGGTTCGAACGTCGCCGCCAACCGGTTGACGACCTGGGCCGGGATGTCCTCGCGGCGCGTGTAGACGTCGTCGAGGAGCAACAGAACGGTTCGCCCGCCCGGCACGGACGACGCCGGGACGGGCGGCAAGGGGTAGTCACCCACGATCAGCGTTCGGGCCACCACGTCAGGCCCGGCGATGCTGCCCACCACCGCCCCCTGCGCATCGTCGGCCAACGACTCGACCGACGTGATGATGGCTTCGCGAGGCGACGCGTTCAGCACCTCGAGCTCATAGGTGACGTGGTACATCCCGTCGGTGCCCCGGACCGGGATGGGATCAAGCCCCAATGGCGTGATGATCAGCGGCGTGAACTGCTCGTCGTTAGACGCCGAGTCCGACACGGCCGTCCCCACGGTGGGTGCCGACGTCGCCGGTGCCGACGTCGCCGGTGCTGACGTCGCCGATGTTGCCGCACCGGCCGCGGTGGAGTGCGCGGCGCCGCCGCCCGACGTGGCGGACGAAGCATCGTCGGCGTCGCTCGATCCGCCAGAGCACGCCGCCAGCACGCTCGATGCTGCGACGGCGAGCGCAACCACGATCAGCCGAGACTGCTGCACTCCCCCTCCCTCATGGTCCTCGCACCGCGTAGGTGCGCGGAAGAATCGGAGACGCAACCGCCCGTTCTTCGTGCGGTAACAATAATGGGCACGTCCCTCCGAAACGCGGTCGGCGACTTGTTCTCGAGGACGTTGGCTCGAACAAGCGCTCCGCTGCCGATCGCCATCGTTTCGGTGGCGCCGTCGACACGGCGGTCCGGACGCCTGGTCGAGTCGAGGAACCAGATCCTGTCGATCGACGACGTCGCCACCCGCACCCGACTCGGCGACCCGATCACCACCGACGCCCCATTCGACGGACCCAACGGCACGCTTCGCCCTGACGGCAACGCCGTCGCCGTCAACAGCGGCGCCGGTTTCATCTTCTGGGATCTCGACCACGAACACCTCGCTTCCGCCGCGTGCGACCTTGCCGGACGCGACCTCACTCGCGCCGAATGGGACACCTACATCGGGGGCCAGCAGCGCGAAGCGGTCAGCACGCACATGACGCCACGGTACGCCGGCCTCGCGACAGCCCCGTCGGGCAACGGGCTGCGAAGACCTGACACCTCGTCGTGGGTGGTCGCCCCAGCTCCCGCCGAACGACCACCCACGGCTCGGTTACGCGGCGATCGACACCAGCGTGGAGCCGATAGCGCCGCCGCTGCCGTTGCCGTAGCTGATGACGCCCAGGTAGCGCGTGCCAGCGGTCAGGCTGGACCAGGCCAACCCGATGGTGGCCGTCTCGCCCAACGTCGCCGTTGGCGGGGCGGTGACCGTCAGGTTGTCGGCGTCAGCTTCGCCGATCGGCCAGGTGAACAGGTCGTACACGGCGTCGGGTCCGTCGGTCTGCCAGCCGTGGACGATCAGCGTCCAATCACCTTCGACAGGATTGGTGACGTCGACCTGTTCGGCCGATGTTGCGGTAGCGCTCGAATCGACGAGGTTGCCGTCCGGATCGAAGAGGTAGAGGTCGAGGTCGTCTTCACCGTCCGTGTTCTCATCGAACAAGGAGGCGCGCAGGTGGCGGTCGCCGGCCGCGACGGAGATCGCGTGCGCGTTGATCCCGACGCCGGTCTCCAGAGCGACGTTGATGTCGTTGGCGGGATCGTCCACGACCGTGTCGGTCGTGACCGTGGCGGGCACGAGCCCGTGCACGGCGGTGTTGAACGGGCCGGTGTAGCCGAACGTCACCTCGTAGCTGGCGTCTCCGCTCGTGCCCGTGCCGCTGACTTCAGCCGGGAAGGCGAGAGCGACGGGGCGCACCGCGATCGGGCTGCGGACGGCGTGAGAGCCGTCGCTCCACGTCAGGGAGCCGAGCGCCCACTCGTCGAACGCGGCCCCGTCCAGAGTCGTGAACGTGACGGCGTACTCGCCGCTCGCGCCCGCCCCGAGCGTCAGAGTGTCCGGGCTGACATCCACGGCGACGCCCGGAGGAGGCTCGACCGACACCGAGTAGGTGCCCGCCGATCCGACGTTCGTCACGGTGCGCGTGACCGTCTGGATGCCCGCCAGCGCCTCGACACCGATCGAGGCGAGGTTGAGGTCGCTGGGATCGATCGGCTGGACTTCGAACCCGTCCACGCACGTCGCGGCCGGCAGTTCGCCATCCCCGCACAGGAAGGCGACGTAGTCGAGGAAGCCAGCGTCGTAGACGAGGCCGGGATCGTTGGCCGGGGTCGGCGCGATGTGCCCGCCACCAAAGTCGAACGGGTCCCCCCCGGTCGATCCGTCCTCCTTGTCGACGTTCTGGTGGCCGGTCGTCATGAGCGCCGACTTGACCATCGCCGGCGTCCAATCCCGATGGGCCTGGACGAGCAGCGCACCGACACCGGCGACGTGCGGGCTCGACATCGAGGTGCCCTGGATCGCCTGGAACAGTTGGTCCGGCGCACCAAGGAACGGTGTCGGCGAGTTGCCGGCGAGGATCTGGACGCCGGGCGCTGTGACGTCGGGCTTGATGATGTCGCCGGCTCCGCCGTTCGGTCCCCGTGAGGAGAACACCGCCATGTCCGGCGCCCCCGGGTTGGGTGCGGCGTTGCCGCCGCTGAACGACGCCGTCGCCGACGGGCCGGCACTCTCGATGTAGTCCCTGATCGCGAGCGCGTCGGCTTCGAACACGTGCACCGTCGGCAGCACGTGGTTGTCGGTCGGGATGACGTTGGTCTGCGGCGGGTCGAACAGGATCATCCCCACCCCGCCCGCTGCGGCGACCGCTGCGCCGTGACTCACGCGTGGAACGCCGGTGATGCGCTCGCAGAGAACGATCGCGCCGGCGACGACCGCCGGGTCGAGCCCGTCCAGGCAGTTGTCGTCGCCGTCCACGAGCTTGCTCGCGGCGAGTGGCACACCGACACTTCCACCGGTGTAGGGCGGCCCGCTTCCCAATGCGATCGTCGACAGGAAGTAGCGGTCGTGGGTGCTCGCCCCGACGGTGGTGACCCACGGGTCCGCCGCCGGTGAGCCGATGGTTGACGCACCCGGTCCGGAGTTGCCGGCCGACGTGGCGACGAACACGCCGGCGTCGGCGGCGAACAGGAAGGCGACGTCGTCGGCGCCGAGGAGCTGCGGCGTCGCCGATCCGATCGAGTAGTTGATCACGTCAACGCCGTCGGCGACGGCGGCGTCGATCGCCGCGACGAGATCGCTGAGAACGCAACCCGCCTCGCCGAAGCAGGCCTTGTAGGCCGCGATCCGAGCCCGCGGCGCCATCCCAGAGATGGTGTCGACGCCGAGGTCGCGGCCGAAGATCGAAGGATCCACACCGGCGTTGCCGCCCGCGGTGGAAGCGGTGTGGGTGCCGTGCCCGTCATGGTCGCGAGCAGAGGCGTACTCGCCGCCGGGCTGCTCGCCGTGAGCGGCCAGCCCGGCCAGGAAGTAGCGGGCGCCGATCAGCTTGTTGTTGCAGTCGTCCTTCGACCACCGCTCGCCGGCCTGGCAGGTGCCGTGCCAGTACGACGGCGGCGCGTCGTACACGCGGAGCGCCTGGCCGCTGTTGCCAGGCCGGTCGCCGAGATCGGCCTGATCGGAGAAGCTCGGATGTTCCGGCCAGATGCCGGAGTCGATCACGCCGATGATGACGTCCTCGCCGGCCGACCCCTGCCCACCGAGCTGCGACCAAAGTCCGCCTTCGCCCGTCAAGCCCAAGTACGCGGGGGTGTTGTCGGTCAACGGCTGGCGCCGTTCGTCGGGCGATACGGAGACGACGTCGGGCAGCGACGCAAGCCTGGCGGCCTGCGCCTGCGTCAACGTGGCGGCGAACCCGTTGAACGAGTAGCGGTAGTCATAGAACTTCGCGCCTCCGGCCCCGACGGCGGCGAGAGCGGCGGCGTGGCGGCCGTCGAGGAACTGCGCGTAGCGCTGGACGGCGGCGCTGTTCGGGTTGATGTGCTCGCCGCGGCCAGGTGACGTTGCCGGGAACCCTGGTCGGCCGCCTTCGTACGCGACCGCGGGAGGATCGGCCATCCGCACGATGTAGACCCCGGCCGCGGTGCGCGGCTCGGGCAATGCCGGATCATCGGACTGCGCTGGCGCACCGCCCGCCGAACCAGTAACGGGGATGATCAGTGTGCACGTCACCGCGGCCGCGCAGAGCGCGCGCCACCACGGCCGATGATTGCGGGCATCCACCACTCAGCCTCCTTCGTACGACACGCCACGTTGCGTGCCCCCCATCGAGTGGTAGGGACCCTAATTCGTGTCAGTAGCGCCGCTGACCGCGTCCGCTACCGCCAGTGAGAATGGGTGGTGGCGCTCCGCTCGTCGGGTCTGACCCAGCTATCGCCTGACTCCTCGATGTCTTCGAGCCGATCAGTCGGCCCGCTGAGCGGAGCGCCACCGGCACGACCAGTTGGTCGAACGTGACCTGGTAGATGCTCGTGCAGGAGCCCACACTGCGGGCTCGTGTCCCCGAAGACGGCACGCTGCCACTGCCGGCGCCGAGTCCCGATCGCCGTGCAGCTCGGCCGCGTCGAACCCGCCGCCACCTCCGGCACGACGACCGCCGACGTCGACGCGGCCGTCGCCGAGATGGAGCGTCTCTACGACAGCGCCTCGCTGATACGCAGCATCCCCTCGGACGTCCTTACGGGACACCTCTCGCCGTCGGGTCGCACCCGGACCCGGCGATCGAGGACGGCGTGGGTCGCGCCATCGGACGCGGTACTCGGACGCGTGCGCGTCGTCCTCTTGACCGGGCCGAGTGGCCATGAGATCACCATCTGACTTCTGTATGGCGTGGCCCGCCACTGCCCAACCAGTCGTCGAAGTTGCTCGTGGACTCCTTCACCTGTCTGGTCATCGACGACATCGGGCGCGAGGTTCGCGAGTGCGGCTTGGATCTCGGCCGCTTCCGCTTCGACGCGCAAGAGTGTTTGGACCGGACCAGCGAGCCGTTCCGCGAGGCTGATCTCGTCGCCGTCCAGTCCGACGCCGGCGAGCGGGGCACCTGCCGCCACTGATCCCCAGAAGCCGTGCTCGAGCTTCAGCTCGGACTCGACCGCGAGGTGGGCGAAGTCGTGGTTGAGAAAGCTGCGGGAATCAACCTCCACACGATCGGTCGAGCCATCGACACGAGTGACATCAACGGTGTGGCGGGAATCGGACAGCCTCGTGAACCTCACCTCCATCACCGTCAAGGTACGGCTCCATTGGTCGCGCGCAGCGAATGGCTCCCTGCATCGCACTGTCGAGAGACCGAGCGACCGACGCCAGGCATCGACGTCGACGATCGTCTTGCCTGACGAACCTGCCTGATGATCGCCCTCCAAGGCTGCAGAGCCGGCGTCCGAGGACGAGGCTGGCGCGCGGTATCGGGCGTTGTTCTCGGATGCTACGACAAGACGTCGCGGCGGGTCGTCAGGTCGCCAGGATCTGGCGGTGGATGTCCAGTAGGCGTGGCACGTCGCCGGCGTCCACACGGCCCATCCCGCATTCGGTGCAGATGCCCCAAGGGCGGACTCCGCCGGGCGAGTTGGACAGGGCGGCGTCGATGTGGGCGACCTGTGCCGTGGTCGTGCCCTCCGCTTGATCGTCGGGATGATACGGGACGAGCGCGAAGTAGAGCTCTGTCTGCGGCCCGGCTCGGACGTCGCGCAGCGGCGCGAAGTAGTCGGCGTCGTCGCGGGCCTGTGGGACGGTGAACGACGCCCAGGCGATCGGCCGTCGGACGGCGGCGTTGACTGCGTTCAGGACATCGACCTGCATCTGCAGTGACTCCGGCTGCTTGAAGTGCTGGTGGCCGTAGTCGCCGTAGCAAAGGTGCATGCCGACCGGGATGTCGTCGGGCACCCGGTCGGCGCAACGGACCAGGCCGGGCACGATCTGCTCAAGCGGCACGGTTACGGGGCCCATCGCGCCCTCGAGCAGGCCGAACTCGACGGCGACGTCCCATTGCACCGCGATGCGCTCGTGCGGCACGCGGCCGAGCAGCTCGTCGAGATCGGCGAACAGGGCCGCCTCGTACGCCTCGGCGACGGCGGGCATGTCCTCCGGGACGATCGTGCCCGCCATGGACGCGAGGGGCGTCGGGTATTGGACCTGCATGCGCACGTCGGCGGCGATCGTGCCCTCCTGCTGCAGTTCGTCGAACACGTTGAACGACGTGGCGTAGGCGTCGGCGTAACCCAAGTTCGGCCAGACGATCGTGTCCGCCGACCGCTCCTGGGCCAGGCGGAACTGGACCATCTCGGGCGCGTCCGACGTCGTCTCGTAGGCCTGCACGGCGGCCACTTGCTCGAACTCAGGCATCTGAGCGAACTTCTGGATCTGGAACCGAATCCAGTAGTTGCGCTCCCCGGTCTCCCCATCCGTCATTCGGGTCACTCCGTCGGGGATACGGGCGCTGATCTCCCGCATCACCGTCTCGGAGTTCGGCAGGTTGACCGACCCGTTGAAGTGCACTCTGGTCGGCGGCATGGACGGATGCTCTACCACACCAACGGCGCCTTCCAGACCCCGTCGTGCGAGACGCCCGCGAACGCCGAGGTGCCGGCGATCGAGGGCTCGGGGCCCCATCCCGTCCATGCCGCCGGGCTACCCGAGCGACACCGCGCGCCGGATCCGTCGGCACGGTCTCTTCGTCCGCGAATTGGCTGACCTGCAACCAATTCGCGGACGAAGAGACCGTGCGGCTACATCGTCCCGCTCGCCGGTCCGTCCGTCGCCGAGCTCGCCGACGGGTAGGGCCCGGTCAGCTGGTCCAGACCTGCTCGTGCCAGTCCTCGAGACGGCCCATCGGGTCATTCCTGACCCGGCGTTCTGTGACGCCCGGTCGACGCGGTGGGGGCCGGCCCCATCGGGCGGGTCGGATGGCATTCTGGTACTCGTGCCAGCGGGTGGTGTCGCGATCTCCCAGGAGGAGTGCGACCGACGGTGGCGGCCGTGGTCGCTGGCGATCTTGGCCGAGCGGCTCGGTGAGGTCCGAGGTTGGGGTGTCGTCGGCGGCTGGGCGATCGACTTGTACTTGGGGAGAGTCACGCGCCACCACGCCGACCTCGAGATCGCCGTCCCAGCACACACGTTTCAGCTCATCGCGGCCGAGTTCCCAGACCTGGAGTGGGACGTCGTCGGCGACGGGCTGCTGTGGCCGTACCCCGAGGCGCTCGACGACTTCCACCAGACCTGGTTGCGCGACCCGGCGTCCGGCTCGTTCCTGCTCGACGTGTTCCGTGAACGCCACGACGACACGACGTGGGCCTACCGGCGCGATCCGACGATCACGCTGCCGTACGCCGAGGCCTACCTGCAGGCTGAGAACGGACTGCGGTACCTCGCCCCGGAGGTCGTCATGCTGTTCAAGGCCAAGCTCCAACGGCCGAAGGACCAGCAGGACTTCGACACGGTGCTACCCGCGCTCGACGAACAGCAGCGGGCCCGTCTCCGTACGTGGCTCGAACGCACCGAACCTTCTCATCTCTGGCTCGACGCCCTTTGATCACCGCCATCCGACGCGGTAGTCGGATGCCGTTCGCGGCGGGTGCCAGCCCGACGAGCTCAACGCGCCGGCCGGGCTGCTACACCAGCGCCGTGGCTGATCCGTACTTTCGGTCCGTGGGCTCGGGCGTGTTGCCATCTGCTCATGCGCACGCGCCGTGGGGCGAGGACATGTTGCATGGCCGGTTGCTCGGCGGGTTGGCGGCGCGGGCGCTCGAAGCCGAGCACGGCGTCTCGGGTTGGCGGGCGGCGAGGCTCACCGTCGACCTGTTCCGACCGGCAGCGATGGCGCTCGTGGAGATCGACGTGCGACGTGTCCGGGCCGGCCGGCGTCTCCAGGTTGCCGACGCGTTGTTGCGCTGCGACCGGATCGACGTCGGGCGAGCGACCGCTGTGTTCCTGTCCGAGGGTGACGAACCGCCTGGGCAGATCTGGCGTCCTCGGCACGAGCCGTGGCCCGATCCCGACTCGATTGGCTCGTCCGAGGCTGGCGCGCCGGGCCAGGACGGCTGGTGGCTGCGGATCGTGCAGGGCGGCTTCGGCACCGGAGAGCACACCCGGATCTGGACCAGGGAGACCGCCTGTCTCGTTGACGATGAGCCGGTATCTCCCTTCGTTCGCACAGCGCTGACCGGCGACCTCGCGTGTCCGCTCGCCAACAGCAGCGACCTCGGCCTGAACTACATCAACGCCGACTACACGATGCTGATCGGCCGCTACCCCGTCGGCGAGTGGGTCGGTCTCGAGGTCGCCCAGCAGATCGACGCAGATGGCATCTCGATCGGATCAGCCACCCTCGTCGACCAAACCGGACCGTTCGCAACCAGCGGCGGAGCCTCGCTCGCCCGACCCGCGATGGTGACAGCACCCTAGGAGACTCGGATCCGAGGGCGTCCCCGCCGCACGCCAGCGCCGCGGCGGGCCTGGTGCAGCCTCACCGCCGAGAGCGCAGGACGGCGACCTCGGGCATCTCCTCGGGTGGGCCGAAGCCGTGCTCGACCAGCCAGCGGACGTTCGACAGGCACCGCAACGACCACCATGCGCGGATGAGGTCGCGGTCGACGTCGGTGCCGTAGCCGGCGATCACGTCGCCGAGGTGCTCCTCGTGGGCGAGGGTGAGGGTGGCGAGGTCGAACAGCGCGTCGCCCTGGGACGCCTCGGACCAGTCGATGATGCCGGTGACCTCGTCACCGGCGACGAAGACGTGGTCGACTTGCAGGTCGCCATGGGTGAACACTGGTCTCCACGGCCGCAGTGCAGTCTCGGCGAGCCGGCGGTTGCGCGCGACCACGTCGGCGGGGAGGACGTCATTGGCGACGAGCCACCTGCACTCGCCGCCGAGGCGCGATGCGAAGTCGTCGACGCTCCGGCCAGGCCATGGCGGCAGCGGCGCGTCGTGCAGCGTCCGGACGGCGGCACCCGCCGCGGCCCACGCCGCCGACGACGCAGTGGACGTTTCGCCGAGACGGCCGAGCGCGGTCCCGGGGAGGGCGGCGAGGGCGAGCACGGGCGGCTTTCGCCACCGGATCTCCGGGGTCGGCACCGGCGCCAGCGCCATCGCCTCGACTTCGACGTCGGTGCGCGTCTGATCACTGTCGATCTTCACGAACACGCCGCCGACGCGCAGCGTCACGCGCTCGCGATGGGCGACGACGACCTCGACCTCCTCCACGTCGGCCATCATCGCGGGGAGATCACCGACGTCGCCGGACGTAATCGCGTGCGACACGACGGAGTCGATGGCCTGCAGGGGTGGCGGGTGCGGATCTGGTGTTCTCGTGTCCTGCGGCGTGTCCCACGCCGGCGCGAGGGTTTCGCCACGGCCCGACAGCTGCTCGCCGTGCTGCCGCTTCCCGCCCTCCGTGACATGGCGCTGAGCCACTGCCGTCCGACTCCCGCCGATCACCTGCTGGCGCGGGAGGTGCCGCAGGTTCTGCCGTTCGATTGGTTTCGCCCGCCGCCGTCGTCGAAACCAGCATGGGAACACTCACCATCACCGAGGTCATGACGCCCGATGGAGTCGCCAAGGCGCTCGACCGGCCCGCCAATGAGGTCGCCCTGGGCATCGAGTCCTTCGGTGACGACCACGCACCACTCGTCCTGCTCGTCGGCGGGACGACGATGCTCTCGTGGCCCGACGCGCTCTGCGAGCGCCTCGCCGCTGGCGGGCGACGCGTGGTGCGATACGACCTGCGTGACAGCGGCGAGTCGACGACGGCGGACCCGGAGGCGCCCTCCTACACCCTGCCGCGACCTCGCCGCTGACGCCGCGGCCCTCGCCGACGCGCTCGGCCGCGGGCCCGCCCACCTCGCCGGGATCGGGGTCGGAGGGATGGTCGCCCAGGTCGCCGCGCTCGACCATCCCGGCGCGTTCTCGGCGCTCACACTGGCCGGCACCCGCGCGGTCGCGCCGGGCAAACCAGACGATGACCTTCCCGACCACGACGAGGCGACGATGAAGCGCCTGTTCACGCGGCCGATGCCCGACTGGACCGACCGCGAGGCGGTGGCGGAGTTCGCCGCCGCCGGCGCGGAGATCCTCGGCGACGACCCCGTCGCCGCACGCTCGATCGCCGCCCGCATCTGGGACCGCACACCCGGCACCGAACCTCCGATCCAGAGGGCCAACCAGCTCGGCATGGTCTTCGCCAAGCTCGACTGCAAACCCCGCTGGCGCGAGCGCCTGCCCGAGATCGAGGTCCCCACGCTCGTCGTCCACGGCCGCCGCAACCTGTTCTTCCCCGTCGGCAACGGCGAGGCGATCGGGCGCGAGATCCCCGGGGCGCGGCTGCTCATCCTCGAGGAAGCCGCCACTGCGATCCCCGATGCGGCGGCCGGCGAGGTCGCCGAGGCGATGCTCGCGCTCGCGTAGAGGACGTGCCGACTCCTCACCAGTTCCCCGAGCGCTACTGCGCAGAGCCTGCGGTTGCGGACGCGGCCGCTCGTCGGCCGATGGGTCGTCGCGCTCGTGTACTGCGCGTCGCTCGCCGGACCATTCACTGCATGCGGCCGCTCGCCCCACAGCTGCCCCAGTAACCTCGCCGCCGATGACGGCGGTTCACGACGACCGCTCGGCCGAGCTCGCGCCCTCGCCGGTCGAGGTGCTCGACCGGCGACTGCGCGTCACGACGACCAACACGTGGATGGTCTTCGTCGGGGTCATCGTCCTCCTGGGCGCTGCGCTGGTGTGGGCCCTCCTCGGGACCGCACCGACCGAGGTGCGGGGGCAGAGCATGCTCCTGCCGCCGCACGGCCTCTACGAGATCGGGGTCGAGACCGAGGGGTTCGTCACCGAGCTGTTGGTGCAGACCGGTGACCACGTCGAAGAGGGTCAGGCGCTCGCCCGGCTGCGCCGAGCGCGACGGCCAGGTCGTGGACATCGAGGCGCCAGTCACCGGGGACGTGGCGACGATCCTGGTCAAACCGGGCACGTACAGCGCCATCGGCACGCCGGTGTTCACGCTCGTCGAAGATGGCGATGAGTTGATCGCTGTCGTCTACGTGCCGGCGCAGGAAGGCAAGGTCGTCCGCAACGGCATGCGGGTCTTCGTCTCGCCGTCCACGGCCCCGGCCGCGCAGTACGGCTCGATGCTGGGCATCGTGGGCAGCGTCTCCACGCTGCCGGCATCACCCGCACGCATCCGGCTCAACCTCGGCGACAATGACGACCTCGTCGACTTCCTGACCGGCGGCGAACCGGTGCTGGAGATCGCGGTCGCCCTCGAGCTCGACCCGTCGACGCCCAGCGGGTACCGGTGGAGCTCGGGATCCGGACCGCCGTTCACCATCTCGACCGCCACCCTCGGGACCGCGACGATCGTGATCGACGAAGGAAGCCCGGCGTCGCAGATCTTGGGTTGACGCCAGCACCATGACGCCCAACGAGCTCGCGGCGGCACCGAGGCGCGACGCGGACGGCAGCGGTGATGACGACCTCGCCAACGCGCTGGTCCACGCCGTCGCCCGACTCGACCGCACGGTCTCGACTGACGAGGTGCAGCGCTCGCTCGCCGCCTACGACGGCGACTCGTCCGTCGATCGGGTCAGGTCGGTGGCGACGGGGCTCGGCCTCGTCGTGACGGACGGCGGCGAGGCGACCGACGGCAGCACCACCGTCGACGTCGACGGGCACCACCTGCTCCTCTCGCCGAGCGCGTCGTTCTTGGCCGACGAGGAGGAGCTCGGGACTCGCGGCACGCTCGGCCGCCGGTTGCGTGTCGTGCGCTCGGGCTACGTGCTGTCGATCCTCGCCGGCGCCGCGCTCACCGTCCCCGGGCTCGTCGTCGCAGGGCTGGCGCGCACCTTCGTCGACCGCTACCTCATCGGCGCGAGCGACGACTGGCTCCCGGTGGTGTTCATCGGGCTCGCGGCTGCGCTCGTCGTCCAGGTGGTGCTGGGTGGCGTGCAGAACCTGACCCTCAACCGCCTGTCCCGCAAGATGGCGATCCACATGATGGCGGAGTCGATGTGGCACACGATGCGGCTGCCCATCCGCTACTTCGTGTCGCGGCCCGCAGGCGACACCGCCTACGCCATGGCGCTGAACGACCGCATCTCCTGGCAACTCGGCGGGCAGCTCTCGTACGCCGCGATGGGCGGCGTCATCGCCATCGTCTACGGCGCGTTCCTTCTGCGGTACGACGTCCTGCTCACCGTCGTGACGCTCACGTTGACGGTCGCCAGCATCATCACCGTCCGGTGGTCGTCCAAGCGCCTGCGTCCGCTGAACCGCGAGATGGTCGAAGCCCAGGCCGCGACGTCCGGCACCGCGGCGTCGGGCATCAGCGCCATCGAGTCGCTCAAGGCCAACGGCGCCGAGAACGACCTCTTCCGGCGGTTCATCGCCCGGTACGAGTCGGTGCTGACGATTGACCAGCGGCGAACGAACAAGGGCCTGATCGCCTCGGCGCTGCCCGACCTGTTCAACGCGCTCATCGTCGCCGCGGTGATCTCCCTCGGAGCGGTGCAGGTGCTGGCCGGCCGGCTCACGCTCGGGTCGCTCGTCGCCTTCCAAGCGCTCCTCTTCGGGTTCCTGACCTCGGTGCTGCGCCTGGTGCGCACCGCCGGCGCGTTCCAGAGCCTCGTCGGTCGGTGCCACCAGCTCGATCAGCTGCTGCGCGAGCCGGTTGCGTCCGAAGTCGCCGCCCGGGATGCGGGACTCGACGACCCCGCGATGGCCAAGCGGCTGTCGGGGCGGCTCGAGGTCCGCAACCTGCGCTTCGGCTACGGCGACGACCCGCTGATCGACGACCTCTCGTTCACCGTCGCGCCCGGCCACCGGGTCGCGCTCGTGGGCGGCAGCGGCAGCGGCAAGTCGACCGTGGCCCGCCTCGTGACGGGCCAGCTCGACCCATGGGCCGGGCAGGTCCTGTTCGACGGCGTCGCTCGGCACCGCGTGCCGGCCAACATCCTGGCCCACTCGGTCGCGTACGTCCAGCAGGAGATCATGCTGTTCGAGGGCACGGTCAGCGACAACGTCACCATGTGGGACCCCACGGTCCCGGCTGCGGCGATCGAGCGAGCCGCACGGGACGCGTCGATCCTGGCCGACGTCATGGCCGCGCCCGGCGGTCTCGAGGCCGTCGTGAGCGAGGGCGGTCGCAACCTGTCCGGCGGCCAACGGCAGCGCCTCGAGCTGGCGCGCGCCTTGGCCACGAGCCCGCGACTGGTCGTGCTCGACGAGGCGACGAGCGCGCTCGACGCCGTGACCGAAGCCGAGGTCGACGCCAACCTTCGCCGGCGGGGCTGCGCGTGCCTGATCATCGCCCACCGCCTGTCGACGATCCGTGACTGCGAGGAGATCATCGTCCTCGACCGGGGCCGTGTCGTGGAGCGCGGCACCCACGACGGGCTGCTGGCCGCAGGCGGCGCCTATGCCCGTCTCGTGGGTGACATGGCATGAGCCCGCGAGAGGTCATCGATCGGGACGCGGTCGCGGCCTTCGCCCGACAGCACGCGACGGCGGTCGTCGATCTGAGCGGCCACCAGGAGATCGGGCTGGACGACGCCAGCGTCGTGTGGGTCGTGCTCGAGGGTGAGGCGCTGGTCTTCGCAACCGACGCGCCCGGGACCTCACCGTCGCGGCCGCGGAACCTGGTCACCAGGCTGACGACCGGCTCCCTCGCCGCCGCCGTGGACGGCTCCTCGGTCGCCCGCCGCTGGATCCTCGTCAGCCCCGACCGGTGCGTTCTCGCCGAGCTCCCACTCAGCGCCCTCGACGGCCAGTCCGCCGACGGGCCCGAGTGGGCCCTCGTCGGCGAGTGGCTCGACACCGCCGGCGCCGATGGTGGAGTGGACGATCTCGCACGCCGGCTCGACGGCACCCGGATCGCGCTCGCCGAGGCCGAGGTGCGAGCACTCGACGAGCAGCTCACGGCGGAGGCCGAGCTGGTCGATGCCTCGGCGCGCGCCGTGGACCTCGAGAGCGAGCTGGCCCTTGACCAACTCGGCAGCGTGCTCGAACGGCGCGCCGCGCGGCGGGTCAGAGTGGTTGGCCACGACGAGCTGCTCGCCGTGTGCCGTGAGGTCGGCCGATCGATCGGCGTCACCGTCCACGCCGCACATCCCGAAGATCTGCTCCGAGCTTCACCGGTCGAGGCCATCGCCCTCTCGTCCAAGGTCCGTTCTCGACCGGTGCGGCTCCCGGATGCATGGTGGACGCAGCAGGGCGATTCGTTCGTCGGGTACCGCACCGATGGCCGGCCGGTCGCAGTACTGGCTCGGCGACGGGGCTACGACCTCGTCGACAGCACCACCGGCGAGGTGGTCCGCGTCGACGCCGCGGTCGCCCGAGAGGTCCGTGACGACGGCGTCGAGCTCGTGCGGCCCCTTCCCGACGGCCCGCTCACGATCCGCGTCCTGGTCCGCTTCGCCGGTCGCGGCACGGGCCGCGACGTCGTGCGGCTGGTCCTCGCCGCGCTCGTGATCGGTTTGATCGCGCTCGTCCCGCCGCTGGCGACGAGCCTCGTGTTCGGCCAGATCGTCCCCCAGCACCAGAGCGAGCGCCTCGCCGCGCTCGCCGCGGCGCTGGTCGGCTTGGCGATCGGCGCGTTCTTCCTTCAGCTCGCCCGCGGCGTGGCCCTGCTGCGCGCCCGGACGACGATGGATCACGCGTTGCAGCTCGGGCTGTGGGACCGCTTGCTGCGCCTCCCGGCGCCGTTCTTCCGTCGCTACCAGGTGGGCGATCTCACCGAACGGTCGATGGCGGTCGACAGCATCCGCGAGTCCGTGACCGACAGCGTCATCACCACGTTGCTCGCAGGGATCTTCGGCCTCTTCAACCTGGTGGTCATGATCGCGATCGACGTGCGCCTGGCCGTTGTCGGCTTGCTCGTCACGGCCGCCGGAGCGGCCGTGCTCTTCGGGATCTCGCGGGCCTACCAGGGCCCGCTGAAAAAGGTGCTGCGCGACCGCCGGGCGATGACGGCGACGGTGCACGAGCTGCTGAACGGCATCGTGAAGGTGCGCACCGCGAGCGCCGAGCGTCGCATCTTCGCCCGCTGGGCCGTCCGGTACGCAGGCGACACCCGACGCTCGTACGAGGCGTTCCGCATCGACGACGTGCGCGTCGTCTTCGAGGGCGTGTTCCCGACGGCGATGGTGCTGGTCCTGTTCGCCACCGTCGTGCTGATCGGGCGGGAGGCGGTGCCGACCGCCGCCTTCATGGGCTTCTACGTCGCCCTCGGGCAGCTGCAGACCGCTGTCGTCAACGTGGCTCGCTCGACGGTCACGCTCCTCGAGGTCCGGCCGGTGCTGGACCAGGCGAGCCCCATCCTCGAGGAGGCGACCGAGTCCGACACGGCCAAGGAGCACCCCGGACGCGTCGACGGTGGCTTCGCGCTGCGCGAGGTGACCTTCACGTATCCCGGGACCACCCGTCCGATCTTCGACGGCCTGTCGGTCTCGATCGAGCCGGGTGAGTTCGTCGCCGTCGTAGGCCCGTCGGGTTCCGGCAAATCGACCCTGCTGCGCCTGGTGCTCGGATTCGAGGACATCGACGGCGGCACGGTCACGATCGACGGCGTCGACGTCACCAGCCTCGACATGGACGCCGTGCGGCGCCAGATCGGGGTGGTGCTGCAGCAGACCGCGCTGCTGCCCGGCTCGGTCTTCGAGAACATCGCCGGCAGCGTCCCCATCACCGAGGAGGAGGCCTGGAATGCGGCGCGCCGCGCCGGGTTCGATCGCGACATCGAGCGCCTGCCCGACGGCATGGCGACCAACATCGGCGACGGCGTCGGCATCCTCTCGGGGGGCCAGCGCCAGCGCCTCCAGATCGCCCGGGCCCTCGCCGGCCGGCCTCGCGCACTGCTGCTCGACGAGGCGACCTCGGCCCTCGACAACCTGACGCAGTCGGTCGTGACCCGCACCATCGAGGAGCTCGACGTGACGCGCATCGTCATCGCCCACCGGCTCTCGACGATCGCGTCGGCCGACCGCGTGGTGGTGATCGCCGGCGGCCGCGTCGTGCAGGACGGGCCGTACTCGGAGCTGGCCGAGAGTCCCGGCACCTTCGCCGACCTCATCGCCCGCCAGCAGCTCTGATCGTGCACGCCGATCGACGCGCCTGACGAGTGTCCGCAAACGCGCAACCTCGAACACGCGCTCAACGGGCCGCGAGGGCATCGCATGAGCGCTGTTCCTCCCGCAGCCGCGACCGGCGACGTGATGTTCGAGGTTGGCGTGCCTGCAGGCTCGTCTGGCGCAGCCGTCCACACGGGCGGATCACACTCGTCGCCCGACTCGTCAGGGTTGCTCTCGATCCGCCCGCACGCGACGGCTCGTCGTGTCGGTCAGTTCTGGCCCGCGCCCGACCCTGACGCGTCGTCACTCGCCGGCGACCCGAGGAGTTCGCCCACCACCTGCTTCATGAGCACGATCGCGGCGTTGGTCCCGTCGACAGGCGACGCCGACAGGTTCGTGGCGACGACGATGGTGATGTCCCGCTCGAGGTCGTACGCGATGACCGACGAGTAGCCGGGGGTCTGCCCGTCATGGCCGTAGATCTCGGGCAGGAACTCGATGAGCCCGTACCCGTACGCACCCTGGGATCCGGCGCTCATTGGCTGCATGCTCGCGATCCGGATCTCCTGGGTGCGCTCGTCCAGGAGCTCGCCGCCGACGAGCGCCTCGACGTAATCGGCCATGTCGGGCAGTGTGGAGATGACCGCGCCGGCGGTGAAGAACGCCGAGTGGTTGAGGATCGTGCTTTCGATCGGCGGCAGCGACCCGTCGAGCGCGGCGGGAAGCTCGTCGGGCGGCACCGCGTACGAGTCGATGGTCTGAACGTTCGTCAGGAACTGGTATCCCTGGGAGTGGGGACTGGGGATGTCCGGGTCGTCGGCCGCTGGGTACGACGTGTCGTCGAGCCCGAGCGGTTCGAAGATCCGCTCCTCGAACACCTCGGCGATCGGCTGCTCGGTCAGCTGCTCGATGATGACCCCGAGCAGCACGTAGTTGGTGTTCGAGTAGTTGAACTGCGTCCCGGGCGCGAACTGCGCCGGCTGCGGCTTGGCGATGGCCAGGAGCTCGTCGGGGGTGTACTCGCGCAGCGGGTCGTCATCCAGCGTCGCGTTGAACGCCTCGTCGGAGGTGTAGGAGTAGAGGCCGCTGCGCATCTCGAGCAGCTGCCCGATGCTGATCTCGTCGCCGTTCGGGAACCCGTCGACGAACTTCGAGAGCGGGTCGTCGAGCGCCAGCGCCCCCTCCTGCACGAGCTGCAGGACGATCGTCGCCGTCATCGTCTTGGTGTTGCTGGCGATCCGCCAGAAGTCGCCGGCCGTGATCGGCTTGTCGGTGCCGACCTCCGTCGTGCCGAACTGCGCCGTCCAGTCGCCGTCCGGCGTCCGGACCAGCACCGACGCCCCGGGGATGGCGTTCTGCTTCATGAGCTCGGGGAGCTCTTGCTGGAGGGTGGCGACGTAGTCCGGCGCCGCGGTGCTCGACGACGTCGACGTGTTCGACGAATCCCCGGTGTCCGATTCTCCGTCGTCCGACGAACCGCACGCAGCTGCGACGACGAGCGCGCTCACCACGGCGAGTGCGACGCCTGCCGATCGCGCCGTCCGTCCCATGGTTCCTCCCCTGCCCGAAGGCACCGTGATCGCCCAGTATGGCTGGGGGCCGCCGCCGGGGCGTCGCGTCACCGTTGACCGTCTGTCGTGCACCGGCCCGCCGGCGCCCGAGGGATGAAGAGGGTTCTCCTCATGTTTGTGTGGGTCGTCGCGTCCCACCGCCCACGACCAGCGCCGAGTCCCACCGACACGTCGCGCTCGCATGCAACTGGGCGCGGAGGTTCTCAATCGCCCTTCTGGGCGCGCAGGTTCTCGAAACTGAGAACGTCCGCGCCCAGATGGTGATGGCCGTCGGTGGGTCACGCCCTGAGGACGAGCGCGCTGCGACCGATTCGGTGACGCCGTGTTCGTCGAGAAGATCAACTCGTTGAGCCGCCGGCCCAGCTGAGTTCAGCCAGGGAGCCGGTAGCGCTCGATGTCGGCGACCGCGGCACGCGCCCCGAAGCGTTCGGCGATCGTGCTCGCCTCGCGGACGAACGGACGAACCTCGTCGGCGGTCGCGCCGCACCGGCGACGTGCCTCGGCGAGGAAGACCAGCTCGCGCACGAGGAAGACCGGCGTCTCGCGAGCACGGCTGGCTTGGACGGCGCGGTCGGCGTGCGTCGCAGCGGCGACGGGGTCGTCGACGGCCAGAGCTGCCTGGGCGAGCACCTGGTCGAAGGGCCGGCCAGGGTGGGGCCCGCTCAGTCCGATCCTTCCCGCGTACGGCTCGGCGACCGACAGGACGTGGGCGGCGACAGCGGCGTCGTGGGCGACCTCTGCGGCTTCCGCCAGATCGCTGATCGCCGACGACCACGGGTAGATCTGTCGGACCGCGAAGCCGTCCTCGCGGAGCTGGCGCAGAATCTCGCGGGACGGCTCGAGCTGTCCGCTGCGCGCCTTGAGGGCGGCCAACGCGCACACGTACCAGGCCTCCTGCGACCGGCTCGCCGCCCGCTCGAACCGATCGATCAGCTCATCGTCGCACGCTTGCAACCGCCGGCACGCGGCGATCATTGCCTCGGCGAACACCCGACCGGCGCCGATCCCAACCGACAGCGGAACGGTCTCCCCGGCGATCCGTTCGGCGCGTTGGAGATCGCCGGCGAGGAACGCCCGATGCGCTCGGTACACGATCGCCTGGATCTGGAAGAACGCGAGACTGTGCTCACCGAGGACCGACGTGAAGCGCTCGTAGCCGTCATGCCACGCAGCGAGGTCACCGCGCTCGTAGTGGGCGGCGGCGAGCGAGTGCAGGCCCCCGAGTGTCATCGACAGCCGACCCAACCGACGCCCGAGCTCGACGAGCTCGGTGCCGATCCGAACGCGATCGTCGATGCGACTGGGGTGGCTGAACACGTGGCGGGCGCTGTTCAACACCGCCCCGAGCACCTCGGGATCACCGAGATCCCGGGCGATGGCCTCGGCTTCGCCAGCCAACCGGCGTGCCCTGTCGATGTCGAGGTACCTCGAGTGCGACGCGAGATCGATCTGCAGGCGAGCCCGCTCCGGGCTCGGTCCCGGCGCGAGCACCGCGAGGGCGGCCTCCGTCACGACTCGGCCCTCCGCCATCGGCCCGACGAAACCCATGGCCCCGAACTGCGGGATCGCCATGGCGGCACGCACGAGCGCCCCGTCATTGCCCGTCACGCGCGCCCGCTGGGCAGCTTCGAGCAGCATCGGCAGGCCGGCGGGATCACCCCGGTGATGCAACGCGGCACCGATGCGCACCGTCAGGTCGAGCATCGCGACGGGATCGGCCGGGTCGAGGAACCGCGCCGCGTCGATCCCGCGCCGATAATGGGTGACCGCCTCCTGGTACGCGTAGGCGTGCTCGGCACGCTGACCAGCGGCGCAAACGAGCTCGACCGCCTCACGGGCGTCCCCAAGTGGCAGCGCGAGGCAGGCGTGCCGGGCCCGCTCAGACTGGACACGGTCGTCGCCCAGCGGCGTGGCCAGTGCGGCGGCCGCCCGGGCGTGGAGCTCGAGCCGGCGGCGCAGCGGCAATCCGTCATAACGGTGCGCCCGGAACAGGGCGTGGACGAACGTGAACCGGGCCATCCGCGCCGGATGCGGCACCACGAGGCCGGCGGCCTCGGCTGACTCGAGCGCCTCGAGCACGCCGAGCAGTGGTGCGCCGTGCGCAGCCGCCAGGCGATCGGCGTCGAACTCCGCCCCGAACGTCGCCGCCATGTCGAGCACCGCGCGGGACTCGTCGTCGAGGAGTGCATCGCGCCGCAGCAGCCATCCCGGAAGCGTCCGGTGGCCAGGTCCCGAACCCATGTGCGTGGCCAGCAGGGGGTTGCCGCCGGTCTCGACCCTGATCGCCTCGGCCTCCTCGTCCCCCATCGCGCCGACGAGCTGTCCGACCTCGTCGGGGCGGAGACCGAGCAGTCGGAGGTGGCGGACGGACGGGGTCCGCTCCAGGTCGGCGAGCAACGCGGCCACGTCGGCGTCGAGATCGGGCTTGGTGTCGCGGGTCGTGATGACGATCAGCAACGGCGCCCGGTTCGCCCGCCGAGCGAAGTGGCGCACGACGTCCTGCGACGTTGATGTGGCCCAGTGGAGGTCCTCGATGACGAGCAGGCACGGAACCGCCGCAGCGCGGTCGACAAACCAATGTCTGACGGCATCCAACACGATCGCCCGCTCGGAGGCGTCGGCGTCACCACCTCGCGGCGATCCGGCGATCACGCCCATGACCCGCGCCAGCTCCGGCGAGAGGCGCGCCAACACGTCCGTCGCATCACCGGCGCGTCGGCGCAACTCGACAGGTTCGGTTCCGGACGCGTCATCGACGATCGCCTCGATGAACGGCCCATACGGCTCGTCGACGTCCTCGTGACACGCGCCCAGCAGCACCCGCGCCCCCTGGGCGTGCACCTCGGAGGCGAACTCCGAGACGAGCCGGCTCTTGCCCATGCCGGCCTCGGCCATGACGAAGACCAGCAGCGTGTGCCCCTCCCGTGAAAGCTCCCACTGGCGCCGGAGGACGAGCCGCTCGTGCACCCGGCCGACGAAGGTGGCATCGTCGGCGAGCAGCGCGAGGGCTGGGGGGAGCGTCGGTGGACCGGCCTCGCGGGCGACCACCGGCGCGCCGTGTCGAGCGAGCTCACGTCGGTGCGGCACTCCGAGCTTGCGGAGTAGCGACGACACGTGGGATTCGACCGTGCGCTCCGAGATGTACAGCCGGGCGGCGATCTCGGCGTTCGTCAGGTGCTCGCCGACGAGGCCGAGCACCTCTGCCTCGCGCCGGGAAACCGTATCCTCACCGGTCGCACCCCGACGCGATGTCGCCACGGTGCAAGCATGACATCGGTTCGTGCTCGAGGCCGTCGTCGCGCTCGCGGGCGCTTGGCACGTCTCCGCACCATCCGCCGGCCGAGTGTGTGTACGGCTACGGCGACGGCATCGACAAGCTCGCTACCTCCTACGGCCACGGCGGTCAGATCACCGGCTACAAGACGATGATGTCGCCCGATCCCACACCGACACGACCGTCATCGTCGTCGCCACCCTCACTCAGGCTCCAGACGGCACGCCCCTCGGCGGGAGCGCCGGTACTGTCACGAGATGACGCCCGGGCCGGAGATCCGGTTCTTGCCGTTTGCCCGTCGTCGCGTTGCCTACGCCGTGACGGGCGACGGGCCGCCGCTGGTCGCACCGGCGTGGTGGGTCAGTCACGTGGAGCTCGACTGGGGCGATCAGGCCTTTCGGGAGTTCTGGCAGGCAGTCGGGCAGGGCTACACCGTCGTACGCTACGACCGGCTGGGCGTCGGAATGTCCGATCGTGAGGTGCACGACACGGATCTGACCCTGGAGGGTGAGGTCGCGTTGCTGGGCGCGGTCCTTGACGAGCTCGGCTTCGACAAGGTGGTGTTGATGGGCGGCTCGTCTGGCGGTTGCACCGCCGTCGCGTTTGCGGCTCGGTTCCCCGAGCGAGTGGATCGCTTGTTGCTCTACGGTGCGTACGCGGCTGGGTGCTCGATCACCTCCCCCGAGGTGGGCGAGGCGATCGTGTCGACCGTGCGCTCGCACTGGGGGCTGGGCTCGCGTCTGCTGGCCGACATCTTCCTTGGCGGTGCCGACAGTGTCGACCAGCAGCGCTTGGCGCAATATCAGCGCGCCGCCACAAGCCCGGAGACAGCGGCGAGGTTGCTCGAGCTGATCTATCGCAACGACGTCCGCCTCGAACTGGACAAGGTGCGCGCCCCGACGCTGGTCGTGCACCGTCGCGGCGACCGCGCCATCCCCTACGAGTTGGGCCGCGATCTCGCCGCGGCGATCCCGCGGGCGACGCTCGTTCCGCTCGATGGCCGCGCTCACTTTCCGTGGGCGGGGGATTCCCAGGCGGTGGCGCGGGCGTTGCGATCGGTGCTCGCCTCCCCCGTCTCGGCTGCCGTTGGCCAAGAACCGGCGGCGGCGTTGCTGTCGGGACGCGAGCGCGAGGTGCTCTCGTTGGTCGCCGCCGGCTTGAGCGACCAGGAGATCGCCGACCAGCTGATCCTCAGTCACCACACGGTTCACCGCCACGTGGCGAACATCCGCCACAAACTCGGCCGTGGTTCGCGAGCCGCGGCGGTCGCCGAGGCGGCGCGCCTCGGCTTGCTCTGAGCTGCGCTGAGTCGATGACCCGAACGGGCCATCGTCTGAAGATGGCCCAGGAGAGCGATGCGATCCTGCCGGTACTCGTCGATGATCGTCCTCATGCAACAGGAGATTGCCCGGGTCGCACGATCAGCGCCGGCCACGAACTGGGGACGCGCCTTCGCATCGCTCTATGACCCGTTCCTGTGGACGGGCGAGCGGGCCGGAGTCCGCCAACTGCGCCGGACGCTGCTGGGCCAGGCTCGCGGGCGTACCGTCGACATCGGCAGCGGCAGCGGTCTCAACCTGCCGCACTTTCCCAATCACCTCGACGAATTGGTCCTCGCCGAGCCGGACCCGGCGATGCACGCCCGCTTGACGAAACGGCTGGAGCGCTCTCGAAGCCGGGCGCGGCTGATCGACGCGCCAGCCGAGCAGCTGCCCTTCGCCGACCACTCGATCGACACGGTCGTGTCGAGCTTCGTGCTGTGCACCGTCACCGCGCCGGATGTCGCCCTTCGCGAGATCGCACGTGTGCTGCGCCACGACGGACAGCTGCTGTTCATCGAGCACGTCCGTTCCGACTCGCCGACCCTTGCCCGCTGGCAGGACCGGCTGGACAAGCCGTGGCGCTGCTTCGCGCGGGGCTGTCGCTGCAACCGGGCGACCGCCGAGCTCATCGCCGTCTGCGGGTTCGAACTCGCAACGCTGCGTGTCGCGACGTGGCGGGCCATGCCGCCGATCGTCCGCCCGCTCGTCATCGGCCGGGCCCGACCCCGAACCAACGGATTGGCCGAGGTCGGCTCACCCGTCGACCACGCACTGTGGGCAACGGCACGGGGGGCAGCGCGATGACGTCGCACGTCCGCGTCGGACTGTTCCCCGCCGCCCTCCACCTCGACGGCGGCCCGGTGCCGGACGCGATCCTTCGTCGCCTCGGCGACGCTGACGTCGACCACCTCTGCGTCGGCGACCACGTCAGCTTCTTCGTCGGGGCCGGCTCCGACGGACTGATCACGGCAGCTTCGCTGCTCGCCGCGCAAGCCGAGCTACCGGTGTACGTCGGGCTCTACCTACTGCCGTTGCGCCACCCGGTCCTCGTCGCCCGCCAACTCGCCACGCTCACCGAATCCGCACCCGGCCGCCTCACGCTCGGCGTCGGCGTTGGCGGCGAGGACCGCCACGAGCTCGAGATCTGCGGCGTCGACCCGACGACCCGTGGACGCCGGATGGACGAAAGCCTGCGGATCCTACGCGCCCTCGCCGACGGCAACCCGCTCAGCTTCGATGGCGAGTTCTTCACACTTCACGACGCCCTCATCACCCCCGCCCTGACGCCACGAATCCCACTCATCGTCGGCGGCCGATCACCCGCCGCGGCACGACGCGCCGCCACCCTCGGCGATGGCTGGCTCGGGATCTGGGTCTCCCCACGCCGCTACGCCACCACGCTCGACCAAATCGCCCAGCAGGCCGCAGCGGCCGGCCGAGACCCGAACCGCTTCCAGCACGCCCTCAACGTCTGGTGCGGGTTTGGTCCCACCCCTCAAGCCGCCCGAACAGCTCTGGCAACCCGAATGCAGACCTTCTACCAGATGCCATTCGAGCCGTTCGAGCGCTACTCGCCCCACGGCACACCAGCCCAGGTCGCAGAGTTCCTCAGCCCGTACATCGAAGCCGGATGCACGACGATCAACGTCATCGCGTGCGCCGACAACGCCAATGACGCCATTGCCGCCGTCGGCGAGCTCCGAGACGGGCTCAATGCGATTCACCGCTGCCCCGCCATTCCGTGACGCTGCAACTACCCGGCGTTACCCCGACGGTCGGGACGACACGAGCCGGCATTCGGCGACGCGCCTGACCGCGATCATCGGTGCTCCGCAGGTTTGTGTGGATCGTCGCGCCCCACCGCCCACGACCGGCACCGAGTCCCACCGACACGTCGCGCTCGCCTGCAACTGGGCGCGGAGGTTCTCAATCGCCCTTCTGGGCGCGCAGGTTCTCGGAAATGAGAACGTCCGCGCCCAGATGGTGATGGCCGTCGGTGGGTCACGCCCAGGTCGGACCGCCTGTCAAGGCGTGGCAAACGCCGGCCAGCCAGTTGGAAGCCCTGGGAGTTGCCGAATCCATGGTGGCTCACTCGATCGCGACACGCTCGAGTGGTACGAGCAGCTTGGCGTTCACCGGCTGGTTGTCCTGCCGCAACCCGACGCCTCGCCCGAGCAGCGTCACGCCCCCGTGAGCACGGAAGACATTTTCCGCACGATCGAACGAGTCGCTTCGCTCTGATCGCACCGCTGATCCGATCACGGACCCGGCGTTACCGGACGTATCCGCCCGTCGACATCCGCCGTTGTCATCGGCTACTCGGGAAGGGCGGCATTTGGGGATGCGACGGATCGTGACGGTGCCGTGCGACGGCGAATCATCGCGACGTCCCGCCGCTCACGCTTCTCGCGGGAGCGGCAGCTCCCCGAGCTGCTGGAACAGCCCCAGCCGGTCGTAGGCGACCCAATCTTCGGCCAGCTTCCCGTCGACGAAACGCCCGACGATAATGACGCCCCAAGTGACCTCGCGGCCGCTGGCGGCGACGCCTTGCCACTCGCCCCGCTGCGTGGCGCGCCAATGTCCCCTCCACGCACCGCGATCCTCTGTGCAGAACAGATCGTCGAGCGTGTACGCGGCGTCGGGAAACGCACCGAAGAAGCCCTCCATCCCCCGCCGCCACGCGGTGATGCCCTTCAGCGGCGGGGAGCCCTGCCAGGTGGAGACGAGGTCGGGCGCCAGCAATGTCTCGAGGCCGCTGAGGTCGTGCCCGTTGAAGACGTTCGCGATCAGGCGCCGGACCAGCGCGTCGTTGTGCTCGGCTCCCATTGCTCCGCTCCTCGCTGCCGTCGACCACCTCCGGTGGGCGTACGGCGGGCGATCCTAAGCGGCGGCCGCCCGAGAGCGTTCGACGATGCTGGGTAGCACAGGAGTGCCGGCGGTCTCGCACGCGGGCCTCGCCGCGGCCGGCATTGGTGGTCAGATGTCGGCACGACGCGGAGCGGTCTGATCGGTCGGGTTGGGAGCCTGGCTCACGGCAGGCGTTGTGAACCTGCGGGCGATGCGCGGCGACGCGATCGGCCGGCGACGAGCTCGTCCATGCGCTCGCGCTGCTGGGTCGGCAGACCGGGACCGGGTCGGGCCTGCAGATCGGAGACGTCGTCCACACGCCCGCACGTGTCGCAGATGACCTGGTGGCTGACCGGTGAACCGCAGGCCGCGTGGCGATAGAGGATCGGGGGACCGCTGGGAGCTGCCCACCGGTCGCCCCACTCGCTGAGCGCCACGAGCGCGGGCGCGAGGTCGCGACCCCTCGCGGTCAGCCGGTAATCGTGGCGTTCGGGCTGCTCGGAGTAGCGATGCCGTCGCATGATTCCCGCGGCGACGAACCCGTCGAGGCGGACTCGGAGGACGTTCGTGGCGATCCCGAGGCTGCGTTGGAAGTCGCTGTAGCGGGTCGAGCCGGCGAACAGCGCGTCGCGGACGATCAGCAGACTCCAGCGTTCGCCGACCACTTCGAGGGCGCGAGCGATCGAGCACACCTCGGCGTCGTAGGTCTTGGCGAGCACAGCCCGATCGTATCGATCTCACTTGCATCATGAAAGTGATCCTCGGTAGCGTCATCTCCACGGCGGACGTGCTGTGGCCCAAGCAGACGGAACCAACCCACCCCGGAGGTGAACATGACCGACCTCGCTGCGTTCGAGGCGCTCGTGCCGCTCGACCACGGCCTCTGTGTGATCGTCACCAGGCGCGCCGACCACACGCCGCACACGACCGTCGTCAACGCCGGCGTAGTCCCACATCCGGCGACAGCCGACCACGGCGTCGCGTTCGTCGCAGCCGGTGGAACCCGCAAACTCGCCAATCTGCGCGCCGACCCCACCATCGCCGTCGTGGTCCGGGCCGGTTGGCAATGGACCGCCGTCGAGGGCCGCGCCGAGCTGATCGGACCCGACGATCCCGACCCCAAGGTGGATGACGAGCGCCTCCGGCTCCTGCTGCGTGAGATCTTCAGCGCGGCCGGCGGGACCCACGACGACTGGACCACCTTCGACCGAGTGATGCGCGAGGAGCGGCGGACCGCCGTTTTCGTGACTCCTACTCGCGTCTACTCCAACCCCGAGTAGCAGTCGCGTGACGAGGGACCAGGTGCTCGATGTGTGCTCCCGGATGCCGAGCGCGGTCGAGGACGACCCCTTCGGAGACGAAGTCGCTGTGTTCAAGGTCGGGGGAAAGATGTTCGCCCTCGTCATGCTGACCGGCGAACGCGGCAGCGTGACCCTCAAATGCGACCCGGAGTGGGCGCTCGAGCTGCGCGCCCAGCACCCCGCGGTTCGCCCCGGCTACCACACCAACAAGCGGCATTGGAACACCATCGACCTCGACGGGACCGTCGAGGACGCGGAGCTCCGGGAGATGATCGACCTCTCCTACGAGCTCGTCGTCAGCCGGCTGTCACGAAACGAACGAGCCCGCCTCCTCGGACGGTGACCGCCCACCCGCTTCGACAAGTACGCCCCGGCGCGTCCCCGATTCGGCGGACGGGCATGGTCGTCGCGTCAAGTACGGCGAGCGAGCTCCTCGAGCTGCGGCACCTTGTCGACACCGTCGAGCGGGAACCGCTCGTCGGCACCGCGAGCGTTGCCGCCCACCTGTCGGCCCTCGGTGCGCTGCGTCCGGGACTCACGGTCGAGCGCGCCGGCCATCGGCTCTGGGCCCTCAACGCCGCCGAGACCGGCGACGCGTTCGTGTTGCGCTGCGGCTGGAGCCTGGACGAGTACGAAGTGTGGATGACCGAGATGATGATCGCTGCGCTGCTCCAGCCTCCGCCGCAGCGCAGCTCGACATGACCAACGATGCGCACCGGACGTTTCCGCTGACCCGCCTGGCGCGGAGCAACCGGCTGTACAGGACGGGGCGGCCATCGTCAATCCCCGTTGCTCGAGGACATCCCCGGGCGGAGCGTTCTGTGCGCGTTCCACGGGGAGGCGGGCGATCACGTTGCGCTCGCTGCGCTCGCAACGGCGGCCACGACGAGCGACGAGCCGACTGATCAGCTCACACTTCTGGTCGCGCGACCTGGAGGTGCTCGATCTGCGGATCGAGTCGAGGCTCGACGGCCGCCTGGCGGCGCTCACTCGCACGATCGCCTTCACGTTCTTGGCGTCGCAGATCGCCTTCGTCCGTCTCATCCTGGCCATCGTCCGACGATCCGCGGCCGCCGAGTAGACAGGCGCGGATGCGAACGAAGGTGGCAGTGCTGGTGGTCGTCGCCTGCGTCGTGGCGGCGTGCAGCGGGGGTGACGATGACGACGCGGCCGACGAGGTGTCGACCACGACGATCGAAGGTGACGCTGACGACGCGGCCGACGAGGTGTCGACCACGACGACCGAAGGTGACGCTGACGACGCGGCCGACGAGGTGTCGACCACGACGACCGAAGGCGACGCTGACGACGCGGCCGACGACGATGTCGACCACGACGATCGAAGGTGACGAAGGCGACGGTGAGGGTGAGGGTGACGAAGGCGTGGCCGGCGAGAGCTGGACGGTCCTGCAGTACTCGATGGCCGATAACAACCTCGAGGAGCCGATGCTGGCCGACATCGAGGAGCTCGCGGAGGTCGGCTCGCAGGAAGGGCTGAACCTTGTCGCGCTCGTTGACCGGCACGTCGAGGAATCCGAGGTCGAGCTCGGCAGCATCGGTGTCTGGACGGGCGCCAAGGTCCTGCGGGTCGACCAGGGCGACTTCACCGAGGTCGCCGACCTTGGCGACACGAACACCGGCGATCCCGCCGTGCTCGCGGACTTCATCACACAGGGCTTTGGCGACAACCCTGCCGACCACTACGCGCTCATCATCTCCGATCACGGCGCGTCCTGGCCTGGCGTGGGGCCTGACGACTCGTTCGGCGACAGCATGGAGCTCGTCGAGTTCCAGGCCGCTTTGGAGCAGGGGCTCGACGGCGCCGGCGTCGACCGCCTTGACCTGATCGGTTTCGACGCCTGCCTCATGGCCAGCTACGAGGTCGCCACCGCGATGCAGCCGTACGCCGAGCGGATGATCGCGTCGGAGGATCTCGAGCCCGGCCACGGCTGGGACTACCGGGCGTTCCAGGTGCTCGCCGACGACCCGTCGACCGACGTCGACACGCTTGGCACCACGATCGTCGATGGGTTCCAGGCCCAGGCCGAGGCGAACCAGACCGCCGACGCCATCACGCTGTCGCTGCTCGACCTGACGCAGATGCCAGCGCTCGACGAGGCGATGGCGGCGTTCACGCAGGCGCTCATCGAGCGCGGCGCCGACATCGCACCGATCGTCGCGAAGACGCAGGCTGAGACCCTGTCGTTCGGGCGCAACCCCGATGAGGCGCTGTCCTCGCACGTCACCGACCTGCGGCTGCTCGTCAGCGGCATCGGCGTCGAGGCGCTCGACCTCTCCGACGAGACCGACGCCGTCGAGCAGGCCATCAACGACGTGGTCCTCTACAACGTCGACAGCCCGGCGACGCTCGGTGCCAGCGGCATGACCGTGTACTTCCCGCCCACCCAGGCGCTGTTCGACGCGGCGTACGACGCCGCGCCTGGCACGGACGCATGGGGCGCGTTCCTCGCCAGCTACTACGACGCGGGCGCAGCCATCCCCGCCGAGGAGCAAGCCGAGTTCCTCGACGACGAGCCCGACGTCTTCTTCGACCAGGACGGCCTGAACATCATCGGCCGGTTCGACTCGCTCGTCGCCGAGAACCTGGCGGAGGCGTTCATCACCTACGCGCTTCCGGAAGCCGATGGCTCGTTCACCTACTTCGGCCAGGAGCCTGCGGTCATCCAAGACGACGGCACCATCCTCGGCATCTATGACCTCACCCAGCTCGTGATCAAGGACAACACCGACGAAGCCGTCGCGTACGTCGGGCTGTCGTGGGACGACGACGGCGGCTTCGGCACGATCGACGTCCCAATGGTGTACTTCGCGCCGGAAGACGTCGGCACCGACATCTTCTCCGACGTCGTGTTGTTGATCGTGTTCGACTCGGAGACGGGCGACGTGGCGCAGGAGACGTACTACGTCGTCGACGAGGAGTCGGGCACCTGGGGCGAGCTCTCCGCCGAGCCCGACGGCATCGTCATCCCGAAGGTGCCGAACTACCTGGCCGACGGGACCGAGCAGTGGCTAACGACGAGCGACGTCGGGCTCTTCGCCGACCTGCCCAACCTCGTGTACGAACTGCGGGCGCTGCCGTCGGGCACGCCGCTGCACGCCGAACTGACCGTCGTCGACTTCGGAGGCAACACCGACACGATGGCCGTCGACGTCGTCGTACCCTGATTGTCATCCCAGGAGGGAACCAACCATGAAGCGGTTGCCCGCGGGCCTCACCCTGCTCACCCTCGCCGGCGACGCCCGCGGAGACGATGACGACGGCTCCAGCCTCGGCCACCTCCCACACGCGCAATGGCGGCTTCCGGCGATCCTCCGCTCGTAGTCGGCGCGCCGTCGCTCCGGCGGTAGCGCCCCTGCGCGACGGCCAACGCTGTTCGCCCTCGCTGTCGCGAGCGCTTCGTCCGCGCCCAGCTTCGACGTCGTTCGGCATGGTCGTCGCGTCGATCATGAAGCGTCTGCTCCTCGCAGAAGGCGAAACGCTCGGCCACCACGGTTGCGGGCGACGCGCACCGAACAGCGACCCGCCCCGTTCAGCAGCGCCATCGAGCCGGCGCGATCTCGGATCGTCACCGAGCCGGGCCTCGTGTTGAGGCGGGTGCATCACTGTGCAGCGGTGGCGACGGACCATCCTGCGCCGGCGCATCTAGGTTGCGGCGGTGCCGGTCACGTTCCTCGCTCATCAGGCGCCGGTGCTGCCGATCGCTCGACGCTGGCCGGATCGAATCGACGGGGTGGCGCTGTTCGTTGGGTCGATGGCGCCCGACTTCGTGTACGTGCTGAATGGCTCAGCGCATCAGGAAGCGCGGAACTCTGTAGCCGAACCGGACCAGCGCGCGGGCGCCCTGGTCGCGGTGCCGCTCATTGTCCCAGTCCCACCCGAACGCATCGGCGAGCCGGTTGATCAGATTGAAGGCGAAGCAGACGGCGAGCCCGTCCTCGATCGCCGCCTCGGACACGCCCGCCGCACGCACCATTTCGACGTCCTGCGTCGTCACCAGTTCCGGGTACTGGGACACCTTCTCGATCAGCCGGATCATCGCCTTGGCCTCCACCCGGAAGTCGGCGTGTTCGGCGTCCGCAACGATCTGCGGAGTGACCTCCGACCCAAGGATGAGGGTCGCGGTGCGACTGTGGATGTCCGCGCAAAAGGTGCAGGCGTTCGCCTGGGACGTGGCGGCCGCGAAGAGCTCCCGCTCGCCCTGTGACCATTCGGACGGGCCACGCAGGGATTCTCGCAGCATTGTGGTGAACGCCGGGCCACCAACGAGCTCCGGGCGGTACAGGATTGTCTTGACGACGTCGTCGGCCTGCTCTCCGCCGGCCATCCGGCGGGCCACGGCAAGGAAGAGCCGAGCCCGCAAGCGATGCCCCCGCTCCAGGGCAGCGAGGCGCACGTCACCCCTCCCCACGTACGGCCCGGAGAGCGGCGTCGTAGCGGCGACCCGCAGCACCGGCCGCGGAAGCGATGGTCAGCTCAAGGATGGTGTCCTCGGAGTACCCCGTCGCTCGAAGGGCGCCGATGTCGTCGGCGGTGATGGCCCATGCCTGGTTCCGTACCTTGTCGAGGTACGGGCCGAGCGGCGCCGGCTGCTCCGCGGCGTCGTAGACGGCTCTGCGCAGTGCTGGCTCAGTGACGCCCCGTGCTTCGACCGCCGCCCGGCGCACCCCGTCGATCACGGTCGCGTGCCGACGACGAGCCGCTGCGTGGTTCATCGTCGCGGAATCCTCTCACAGTCGGTCATGTCGTCGAATCGCGGGCGCCGGCCTCGTTCGGCGCGGTCGCCAAATCGACGACGCCCACCACGCAGGCCACCGCCACCGACCCCGTAGGGGTCATCTCGGTCCACCCGGCACGCACCGAACAGCGTCCCGCATCGTTCCAAGGCGTGCCAGATCCGGCGTTACCGGACTGACCGTCACCGTCGGTATCGGATACCCCGGCAAGCACGATCTCTTCACGTGAGCTCCGACGTCGCGTGCTCGACGCTCGCTCGTTGGTAGGTCCTCGGTGTCAGTTCCTCGCCCGACCCTCAGCGTCACGTGACGCTGGGGCGCGGATGAGCAGGTCATCGAGGATCTCAGGGAGGCGAAGCCCGATCGACATGTGGCCCTCACCGGGCAGCATCCGCAGCCCCGAGTCCGGGATGCGGTCGGCCAACCAGTGGGCATTGGCTGGGGTGACGCTGTCATCGCAACCGCCCTGCCAGAGGGTGACCTGGCGGGCATCGGCCAGCTCGAAGCCCCAGTCGCGCACCAACGCCATCCAGTCGTCTCTGGCACCGGCGACCCCGGAGGCGTACCCAGCTCGGAACGAGGCGGCGACCCACGCCGCGTACCCGTTGGTGAGCGCCGCCCGATCGGGTTCCGACGTGAACATTGCCGACATGTCAGCCGCCTGCACTGTTTCGGAGGCGGCCCGGTCGACCTCGAGCGCCGCCGCCAAGCCCTCGTCGTCGCGACGTCGGGCCAGATCCATCTTGCTCCCGGACCAGTCCTGGACGTCGGCCATCGCGGGTGCGGTACCGGCAACGATCGCCGTGGCCCGACACCGATCGGCGAGTAGGGCGGCGCAGGCCAGTGCGTGAGGACCCCCGCCCGACCAGCCAGCGGTCACGAACTCATCGATGCCGAGTGCATCAAGGATCGTGGCCGTGTCACCGGCCGCGTCGGCGACCGAGCGGCCGGGCTGCGCGGTGGACGCGCCGTAGCCAGGACGCGCATACATGACGATCCGCGCTCGCGTCCGGTCGACGAGTCGGAACGGCAGCTCCACGAGGCCCGCCGGTGTGCCCAGGTGCAGCACCACCACTGCGGTGGCAGTGCCCTCGGTCGTGAGCACTTCCAGTCGGCGTCCGTCACCGGCGGTCACCACGACGGTTTCGGTCCCGACGTTCATCGTCGCCTCCCAGCTCCGACACCGTACGTCGGCCGATCCCCAACGGGTGTCGGCCGCCCGCCGCTCGGCCTTCTCGGCCGGTTCACGCGAGGGGGAAGATGGTGCGTTGCACGCCAAGGCCGGCCAGGAGGTTGTCGCGCTCGTCGAGCCACTCGGGGTCAGGGGTTCGCCCGAGCGCGAGCTGGGCGTGGGCGGCGGCGTCGAGGCTGAGGGCGAGCTCCACTCGGGCTCCGTGGTCACGGGCAAGTGCAACGGCCTGCTCGGCTTCGGCGAGGGCTGCGTCGGCATCGCCGGTGCGACGTGCCGCATGCGACACGAGCCGCCGGATGGTGATGGGCAGCAGCTCGGCCGGCCCGAAGGCATCGACCTCGACCAGTAGTCGGGATGCCTCGGACGCGGCCGAGGCGTCGTCACCGGCGACCAACAGCACCTCGACGCCGGCGACGTCGCAGTCGAGCACCATCTGTCGGGCGCCGTTGTCGTCGAACCGGCGACGGGCCACGGCCAGGTGCTCCCTGGCCGCCGACGCGTCGCGGGCCCACAGCGCCAGCCGGGCCGAGAGCCAGTCGACGTAGCCGAGGGTCAGCACGTTGCCGCTGGCCCGGAACGCCCGCCGAGCCGATGCGCACAGCGCGGCCGCGCGGTCGGTCTCACCCAACTCGGCCAGAAGGAACGCAGTGTTCAGCTGCGTCGTCGCCACCTGCGTGACGTTGCCGGTCGTCGTCGCCACTTCGGCCGCCCGCTCGTAGGACGTCCGTGCGTCGCCCCACCGTCCCTCATCGTACGCCGTGAGCCCGCTGTTGATCAGGGCGTGGGCGAGGCCGACCCCGTCGCCGAGCTCCTCGAAGAGCGCAACCGCCTTCTCGGCGTAACCGGCCGCCTGTCCGTCGCCGAGCATGCTGTGCGCCATCTCCAGGTGCAGATGGGCGTTGGCAAGGAGGCCGAGGTCGTCGGTGGCAAGTGCGTCGGCGGCCGCCCGCTCTGCCCACCGGATGCTCTCCCGATTGCGCCCCTGGTAGTGGCGGGTCGCCGCTTGGTCGAGCGACAGCTGCGCCCGTGCCGCCGCCGCGTTGGGGCCTTTGGCGCCGTCGAGCAGCCGCAGGCCCCTGGTGCCCCACGCCGAAGCGCGGGCGAGGGCACCGCGCTTCTGCTCCACGCTTGCACGTCGGCTGCAGAGCCGGGCGCGGTCGACGCGGTCGTCGACGAGCCGGGCGGCCGTCCGGTAGGCGTCGAGCGCCAGCTGGAACCGGCCGAGGGACTGACACACGTCGCCGTGCTCCTCATGTACTGCGGCCAGCTCGGCGCCCGGCAGGCCGGTCAGCTTGGGCGCGAGACGCAGCGCTCGGGCGTACAGGGCGGCAGCGTCGACCAGAGCGACGCGGGCCCGGGCCCGTCGGGCGGCGTCGACCGCCACCGGCCAGGCCGCCTCGGCGTCGCCGGACTCGAGCAGGTGAGTGGCGAGGAGCCCAACCGTCAGGTCGTCTGCTCCATCGAGGAGGCGACCCGGTCCGAGGCTGGCCCGAATGAGGCCGGCGACCTCCGCGTGCATCGCCCGCCGGCGCCGCACCGACAGACCGTCGTAGGCCACGGCGCGCATGAGGTCGCTGCTGAACCGCAGGCTTGCACCACGCTCGTCGCCAGTATCGATCTCGACGAAGTGGCGTAGGTGCGCCCAGCGCGCCGGGTCGGCCAGCTCGGGCCGACCGAGCCAGGTGGCAGCGAGGGCGGCGGGCCCGGTCCGTCCGAGCACAGAGAGGTCGCGCAGCAGCTGCCGGTCGGCGGGCGCCAGTGTGTCGATGCGCGCCGCCAGCACCCGCTCGACGGTGTCGGGCACCTCGGGGTCGACGCCGACACTGTGCCGGGCCAACTGCTCGAGGAAGAGCGGATTGCCGTTCGCAGCGTCGACGATGCGCGCCAAGACGGCATCGGCCACGGCCACCGGCTCGGCCGCGGCGAGCACCAGCTCGGCGGCAGCGTCGGCGGGAAGGGGAGCGAGCGGGACCACGGTGGCGCCGCCGGCCTCGGCGATTCCTGGCGGGTCGGGTGCGTCCGCATCACCGACCGCACTGGTGCACACCAGCCATGGGTGATCCGCGGTCGCTCGGGCCACGGCGGAGAGCAGCCCACGGGTGGCAGCGTCGACGAGGTGCAGGTCCTCCACTACGAGGAGCCATGGCTGGGTTCGGGCCGCGGCGAGCAGCTGCACGATCACGTCGCTGCTGCGCTCGGGGAGGAACTCGGCGTCGAGCTGGTCGACTGCGGGCGTCGGCGCGACCCGGGCGCCGACCGCTTGGGCCACGAGGGGCAGCCACTCGAGAAGGTGTGGGGCGATCTCATCGACCCAGGCCCGTAGCCGCGCACCGGCACGGTCGGGCGACGTGTCCTCGGGGATGCCGGCCACCGCTCGCAACAGGCGCGCCGCCGTCGCATAGGGCGCCGAGGCGCGGTAGACGTCCGGCACCACATCGGTGATCTGCTCCGGCCCGGCGCCACCGGCCGTGGCGGCTCGCCGCAACTCCGCCAGCAGGCGGGTCTTGCCCATGCCGGACTCGGCGACCACTTCGATCGCCCGGCCTCGGCCCCGCAGGACTTCCGCCCACGCCTCGCTCAGCGAGGCCAGCTCTGCGTCTCGACCGACGAACACCGATGCCGGTGAGAGCGTCGATGGCGGACGCAGCGGTCGGGGCCGGTCGAACTCCGCAACGGACACCGGCCGGCGCCGACCCTTTACCGGCAGCGTGGTGAGGTCGGCGTCGTCGAAGAGGTGGGGAACGGTCGAGCGGAGCTCGGGTCCTACCAGCGCCCGACCCGGCCGGGCCGCGCCGGCGAGGCGGGCCGCCACGTTGACACTGTCGCCGATCACCGTCCATGCCCGTCGCTCCGGGTGGCCGACGTCGCCTGCGAACACCACGCCCCGCTCCAGCCCCACCTGCACCGAGTCGTGCGGTGCTGTCTCGAGGATCGAACCGATCGCGCCCACCATCCGCTCCTCGTCGTGCTCGGTGGCGAGGGGCGCCCCAGCGGTGAGCACGAATGACAGGGACCCGTCGCCGAGGTCGGTGGCCAGCCAGCACACGTCCCACCGGTCGCTGGCCGACCCGATGGCCGCCGCCAGATCGTCGATGCGCCGCAGCGTGGGGCCGGGGCCCCCCGCGCCTCGGTCGACGCCGAGATCTCGGGCGAGGACGAAGCCCGTTGTCGTCCGGCGCAGCTCGCCAGGGCCGCGCGGCGCGTCGATGAGGTCCCTCAGTGCCGGCGGTAGCAGCGAGGCGAGCGGCGCGGCTGCCGTGGCGTCCGGTGCGGTGGCTCGCCCGGGGGGCTGAGCCGAGCGCCAATGGAGCGGACGGGCCGGCAGACCCCCGTCGACTTCGGGCCCCCAACGGGCTCCTGGCGGCGCCGCCGGCACCGGCAGTGACACCAGCACCTGGCCGGGCGTGGCGAGTTTCTCGAGTCGCACGGCGCTGGCCGCCGTCTCGCCCATCACCACGAGCGCGCGTTGCCGGGTTCCGGCCAGAGTGGCGACGAGCGGACCCGATGCGAGGCCGATCGTCATCCGCAGCGTCACCCGCTGGGTGCCGTGCGGCCGCTCGACGGCGCACAGGGCCTGCTGCATCGCAGCCGCGGCGCCCACCGAGCGCTCGGCGTGACCGTCGCCGGTGAAGATGATGGTGGCCGCGTCACCCCCGAAGTACAAGACGTCACCGCCGGCATCGATCGCCGGTCCGAGGATCGCCGTGAACGTGGCGTCAAGGACCTCGCTCACCTCCTCCGCCCCGTGTCGGCCGAGGGCGGCGAAACGTTCGGTGAGGCGAGTGAACCCACTCAGGTCGGCGCAGAGGAGCGATCCCTCGACGGCGAGGGTGTCGCCGTGGGCGGCCACCCGGCCCGCAAGTCGGGGGACGTAGGCGGCAAGCCGCAGCGCTGGGTCAGCGGGAGCGGATGCCACCGGTGGGGGCGAGGGTTGGGCCCTCATCGCAGTCGACTTCGCGGTAGCCGTCGTCGATCGCGCCGAAACAGATCCTGGCGCCGATCTGGCTCAGGTCGCGCAGCGATTCGGAAGCGCCCCAGGCCCGGGAGGTGACTCCCGCTTCGTTGGTGCAACGGTCGTCGACATCGACCCAGACGAAGATCGAGGCGAATCCCGTCACGTCAAAGCCTGCCGACGGCGCCAGCGTGAGATCGTCGACCGTCAACTGGGCGGTCGACGGGTCGTCGCCGTCCTGTGTGGTGACGTTGGCGCCGGCAGCCTCGACGAACACGTCGGCGGGGTCGGGCGTCCAGCCGGCGGAGCCCGATGGGCAGCGGCTCTCGTCGGGGAGCTCCTCGACGGTGATCGTGATTCTGGCGGAGTCGCCGTCGGAGTCGACCGTGCCGACGACACTGGCAGCGCGGTCGTCCGGCGGGTCGAGCGGGGGCTGCCGATCGGGGCACGTCGGCGCCGAGGCGTCCGCGCTCGCGGTGCGTTCGGTGCCGTCGGCGCCGGTGAGCGCCCACGTTGGTGGGAAGGCAGGGTCGAGGAACTCCGTCCAGAACACGACCCCCTGCTCGCCGGTGGCGAACACATCGGGCTGCTGGTCGGTGAGTGCGGTGCCGTCGGGGAGCGTGACGCGGTTGGCATCACCGACGGCGATCTCGACGGGCGACGAGCCGCTGTTGGTGTAGCCGAAGTAGGCGACGCCGCGGTTCTCGTCGACGCAGATGACGACGGGTGTGACCTCGCCCGTGGCGTCGGCCAGCGACGTCGGCGGGTCGCTGGACTCGGCCGTGGTGTCGGTCGTGTCGGTCGCGGTGGTCGCGGTGGTCGCGGTGGTCGCGGTGGTCGCGGTGGTCGCGGTGGTCGCGGTGGTCGCGGTGGTCGCGGTGGTCGCGGTGGTCGCGGTGGTCGCGGTGGTCGCGGTGGTCGCGGTGGTCGCGGCGTCGTTGTCGTCGGAGCTGCACGCTCCAACGGCCAGCGCGAGCGCAGTCATCAGCCCCACGATCGAACGATGCGACCGCCTTCCTCCCCACCGATGCGCCATCATCTGGTGTCCCCTCGTTGCGCAGCCTGACGAGTGTGCCACCGCACGCCACCGCCTGCGCGCGACCTCGAGGCGCACAGCCGCGTGCTGACCCTGACGCGCTGAGCGACTCAGCTCCCGTTCTGGAGCAGGCCGTCGGCCGCGGCGGGCATCCGATACCAGGCGTCCTCGAACGTGTGCGAACGAGCTCCGCTGCCATCCGGGAAGCGCGTCCGCGTTCGTCCGCCGAAAGTGGTCAAGCGTCGGCGTTCGACGTGGAGCTGTTCGTGAACGTCAAGACGAAGCTCGGCGGCTCGAGGAGGCTCGGGATGATCTCGTCGACGAACCTCTTGAAGGGCTCGTTGGCCGTGTGGACCTCGAATGCGTCGCGATCGGTGTACGCCTCGTAGAGGAGCACGACGTTGGGCTCGTCGGGCGACTCCCACACGTCGAAGCGAAGTGTGCCGGGCTCGACCCTCCGGCACACTTCCGCATCCCAGCGGAGGAAGTCGAGCAGATCGGACTTGTGCCCGTCGCGAGCGACGAGTCGGGCCATGGCTCCGTACATGCCATCCTCCAGGGGAGTCGCGGTGGTCGCGCCGATCATGCCCGACCGGCAACGTTTCGGAAACGACGGGCTTCACAGCGGCAAGAATCACGGGGTGGTCGAGGTTCTGCCCGCCCGTGTCGACTGGCTCGAGGCCCTTGCGGCCAGTGACGAAGTCTTCACCGCTCGGTTCGGCATCTCGGTCGTCGCCGACTGGGTCGGGTTCCCCGAGGCGCTGCCAATCGCTCTCGACGGCGCCCGACGACGGCCGGAGGACCCGTGGGGAACCCATCTGTTCTTCGACGACGATGGCGCCCTCGTCGGCTTCGGCGGCTTCAAGGGCGAGCCTCGCGGCGGCGAGGTCGAGGTCGGCTATGCCGTTGCGCCGGCGCGGCAAGGCCGCGGCATTGCGACGTCGGTGGTCGAGCAGCTGGTGAGCCGCGCCCACATGGCGGGCGTGCGCGTCGTGAGCGCTCACACGCTCGCCGAGGAGAACGCCTCGACGGCAGTGCTGCTGAAGTGCGGTTTCGCTCGCGACCGACGGCACGATGCTGCCGGTGGCGTCTGGCGGTGGGAGCTCCCGCTGTCGGGCTGCGAACGCGGCGTGCTCCCCGACCCGCCCGAGTAAGCCGGGACAACGGCCTACCGGCGCGTCCGAGACCGCCCGGTTGGTCACCCGCTGCCGAACGCGGACGCGGGGCTCGCTCGGTGACGGTTGGTTCGAGTCCGAACGCGCCCGCCGACACCGTCAGTGCCGCCCAGCGGAACCAAGTATCCGTGGGGCGCCAGACTGGCGGTGATTCGGGCTGGTACACGCGAGGAGGACGCTGTTGACGGTGGCGCAGCAACCTGCGGGCCAGTTGTTGGCTCGATTGCGGGACATCAGCACGGGCGGTGAGCCGGTCTTCGTCGGGATCGACGGGCGCAGTGGCGCTGGCAAGTCGACGCTGGCGGCGGCGGTCAGCGCGAGCCTCACTGACGCCCAATGTGTCGGTGACGCTGTGACGGTCATCGACGGCGATCAGTTCTACGCAGGCGGCAGTGCGGAATCGTGGGATCGACGGACGCCGGCGATGAAGGCATCCGGTGTGATCGACTGGCGCCGCCAGCGCGCCGTGCTCGAGCAGCTTCGACATCGAGGTGTGGCCGAGTGGTATCCGTTCGACTGGGAGGCCGACGACTGGGACAGCGACGTCGTCCCGCTGGCCCGGGAGGTCGTCGTCGCGACCGCACGATCGCTGGTGATCCTCGAGGGTGCCTACAGCTGCCGCCCCGAGCTCCACGATGCGCTCGATCTCCGCGTCCTGTTGGACACCCCTTGCGATGTCCGGCGGCAACGTTTGCTCGAGCGCGAAGGCGCGGCGTACCGGTCGGAGTGGGAAGCACGATGGTCCGTCGCCGAGGAGTACTACTTCGGGACCGTGATGCCGCCGGCCCGGTTCGATCTCATCCTGGGTCGCTCGTAGGAGTCGAAGCAGCCATGCGGGCGAACGAGTCCGCCGAAGCGGCTTGCTGAATTCGCGGACGCCGGGGACGGCCGTCCGGCCCGACACGGTCTACGGCGTCGGAACGGCCGCTGCCGACGCGCTGTGCAGCCGCTCTCACGACCGCCACGGCGTCGCCGTGGCGTGTCTGCGGATCGTCAGCTTCCGCGAACGCCCGACGACGAGACGTCACCTCTCGTCGTGGTCGTCGCGGGTGACCTCGTCCGATTGCTCGAGGCGTGCCTGCGAACGCCGGACCTGCGTTTGCCGTCATCGACGGCAGCTCCGACAACATCCGCGCCTGGTGGGACCTGTCGTCGGCCGGTGCCACCGCCGCGACCAATCTGATCGCGCCCGGCACGAGTCATGTGGCTCGCCGTGTCCGCATTCATCGAGCGGCAGCGCGGCGACACTGTCGTCGGGCCCTCGCCAAGCGTGAGGTCCCGGCCCCTGGAGCGAGCAGCCGCCCGGCAGTCGCGCTTGCGCACGTCGGAGGCATGCCGCAGCCGACGATGATGCCGTCATGGATGCTCATCGCCCTGTCGACATCGCGAAGGCTGACCCGGAGCTCGCGTTCCACGACTTCGTGGCGTTCAACAGCGACCACTTCGCTGTCTTCCGAGCGACCGGCGCCGGCGCCGGTCCGTGGGAGATGCACCCCGACACCGACGAGCTGCTGTTCGCACTGCAGGGGTCCGTGACCATCGAGCTGTTCGGCGACGGCGGCAACGAGTGCGTGCCGCTGACCGCCGGCTCGCTGGTCGTGGTGCCACGCGGCCGGTGGCACCGACACGTCGACGCCGACGACCTCGTCGAGCTGTACCACACTCCCGGACAGAGCCTCGGGTGCGATGACCCCTCCACCGTGTCCGGCAACGACAGCCGATGATCCCGGCCGTCGCGTCCGCCCACCACCGGCTCGATGGCGCTACCGAACGCCGTGCGACGTTGTTCGGTGCGCAGGCGGTCATGCTTGGGAGGTGGAAGGTGCTGCGCCCGGTTTGGCTCGGGCGGTGATCGTGGTGCTGCCGGCGGTGTGAGTCGTTGTGGCCACCTACGTCTACGACGACTTCCGCGTCACGTTCCGAAGCCGGATCGATGGCAGCTACGACGTCGTAGCGGTCGGCTCGACCGGGGTCGAGACCACGGGCGAGTTCCGCGTCCCGCTGTCGAGCGGCGTGCTCGGCGGCATCGTGCAGCGGCTGTCCCGCACCGCGACCCGGAGGGCATCGCAAACGACTCGTGACCTGCGACCGGCCGGGCCGGCGGTTCGTGATGCTGAGGTCCTTGGTGGTGCGCTGGCGGACGCGTTGTTCTCGGGGGCAGTTGGTGCCAGCTATGACGCCGACCGTCTTCGTGCGGAGCGTGCCGGTCACGGTTTGCGGCTCTCCTTGTCGCTGGCAGATGCGCCTGCGTTGTTGAGCGTGCCGTGGGAGTTCATGTATCGACGGCCCCGCTTCATGGCCAGTCAGCGCGACACGCCGGTGGTCCGTCTCCTCGACATCGGTTCGGCGGTTCCGCCACCGACGGTTGCCTCGGTGGTGCGGATTCTCGGCGTCATCGCCAATCCGCGGTCGCTGCCCCCACTGGACGTCGATGCTGAGCGGCGGCGGGTCGAGCAGACGTTGGCGCGTGTGACTGAGTTCGGCCGGGTGGAGCTGGACTGGCTCGAGCCGGCGACTCCGCGTCGGCTTCGTGAGGCGTTGCGGGATGGCAGCTATCACGTCCTCCACTACATCGGGCACAGCGACTTCACCGACGATGGTGAGGGAATGCTGTTTCTGGAGGACATCGACGGAACGGCCGCCGAGGTGAACAGCACGGTCCTTGCCAACCTGCTCGATGATCAGGACGATCTGCGTCTGGTGGTGTTGAACTCGTGCGAGGGTGCACGAACGTCGTTGACGGACCCCTACGCAGGGGTTGCTACGACGCTCATCCAGTTGGGTGTCCCAGCCGTCGTTGCGATGCAGTTCCCGATCAGTGACGCCGCGGCCATCACGTTCGGCGAAGAGCTGTACACCAATCTGATCGCGCGACAGGATCCGATCGACGCCGCCGTCGCCGAGGGCCGCAAAGCGATCTACGTCGAGATCGACCGTGTGGAGTGGGCGACGCCGGTGCTGTTCGTCCGCGATCCCGATGTGGAGCTGCTTCGCTTCGCCCTGCCTCCAGCACCGCTCCCGCCGCCGGGCGAGCCGGTCGGGGACGGTTCGGCCCGCCGTCGCCGCCGGAGGGTGCTGGCCGTGGCGGTCGCCGCGACCGTCGCTCTCGGCGTCGCCGCGACCGTCGCCGTGTTCCTGCGCAGTCGCGGGGCCGGGGACGGTCTCGGGGCGACCGGAGATGGATCGGTCGGTCTTGCGGTCCAAGTGGAGCAGCCGGACCGACGTCAACGACTCCTGATCGCCGACGCCGACCTGGGCAACGCAGCAGCGGCGATCTCGGTGGGTGACGGCGACGAGATCGAGCCGGACTGGAATCCTCACGACGAGCGGCTGGCGTTTCGCCGCGTCGCCGGCGAAGGCGGCTGCCAGCTCTGCGCGGTGAGCGCCGACGCAAGCTACGTGCCGCTCGTGCCGCCCCCTCAGCCGGGTCGCATCCAGCATGCACCAACGTGGCAAGCCAAGGGCGGCGACGGACTCTTCTATGCGATCACCAACGATTGCACACCAGGTCGTCGCTGCCGTGGCGAGATCGAGTACGTCTCGTCGGCCGACGGCGTGACGAGTCCGGAACTCGTCGCCACCGGGTTGAGCGGCATCCGTGACTTGGATGCCGACCCCTGGGAGGCGAACCGCCTTCTCGTCGTCGACGACAGCGGTGCCAGCTTGCTCTTCGACCACGACCTCGAGCACCTCGCCGAGAGCGACGCGACGGCCACGGCGTCATTCACCGCCGACGGCAATCGCATCGTGGGCATCGCGACCGGTGACACTCTGAGAATCTGGGACCGCCAAGGCACACTCATCGCTGAGCCGACGATCCCCGAGCTGCTCTCCGCCCGTACTCGCGACAGTGGCGGCATCGCCGGCCTGGAGATCGACGATGCGAAGGCGGTGTCCGTTTCGAGTTGGACGGACCCCTCGAGCGGCCCGCACACGGATGCGGTCATCCTCCTGAACGCCGAGAACAACGCCACCGTGCCTGCCGTCGCCGTCGTCCGCGTCGACTTGGAGAGCGCAGAGGTCAGCGTCCTTGCCCTGCAGGCCGTGCCGTTCCAGATCACCAAGGGCAACGAGGTTCGCGCCGTCGCCCAATGATCTTCGGCGACTGGATGCCTTGACCCCCCGGTGGACGGGTGAGGAGACCGGGGCAAGGCGCGCCCGCCACGGTGGCAAGAGGCCTGACCGCCGCGTCACCGCGTCGACGGGTTGTCGGCGCGCCTCGACCCCTTGCTAGCGGCCGGCGAACTGGAAACAATGCGCCTATGCGTCGTTCGTTCGTTCTCCTCCTTGCGTCGGCATTGGTGGTGACGCTCGCCCCTGCGAGCGCTGAGGCCAAGCCGCTCGGCGAGGTTCAGCCGGACACCTCGTTCGGCAACGGGCTCGGGTACGTGACGCTCGAGCTCAGCGGACAGTCGACCTTCGCCTCCGCGGCGATCGCCACTTCGGATGGGATCGTCGTCGCCGGGGGAGCGAGTCCCGCCAACGGAGACGGGCAGGTGCTGGTCGCCAAGTACGACTCGTCCGGTCAGCTCGACCCCGGCTTCGCGACGCAGGGGGTCTTCCTGAGCTCGCTGCCGGCGGCCGATGGGCCGTTCATCGCCACCGCCATCGCCGAGGATGCGGGCGGGCGGCTCCTCGTCGCCGGCGGGTACGGGCAGGGCTCGGTGCTCGTGCTGCGGCTGAGCGCCGACGGGCTGCTCGACACCACGTTCGGCATGACCGGGCTGGCGACGATTCCCGTCGGCGGGATCGCCGAGTCGATGGCGATCCAGCGCGACGGACGGATCCTGGTGGGTGCCTCCAACGGCAACGAGGACGGACGGCCGATGGTCGTGGCGCGGCTGACGCGGGATGGTGTGGTCGACGCCAGCTTCGGGACGAACGGGACGACCGAGATCCTCTTCTGGGACTCGCTCCACGCCGCGAGCGCAGGCGTCACCGGCTTGGCGGTGACCCCGAACGGGATGATCGTCGGCTCCGGCCACATCGACTACATCGGCGGCGACGGGCACGGCAGCGCCGGCGTGTTCCGGCTCACGTCCAGCGGACATCTCGACCCCGGCTACGGCACGGGGGGCGGCGTGGAGGTGGCGTTCACGAACCCGGACGGCTCGTTCGTGTCGTGGTTCCCGTGCGCGATGACCCTTGCCGCCAACGGCCGGGCGACGGTCACCGGAGACGGTTCGCCCGCCGCCGGGAATGCCATCCTCACGATCCGCTTGACGGCGGCCGGCGTTCCAGACCCCTCGTTCGGCACGGCCGGCGATGGCCGAGCCCTCATCCCGGGCGCCAGCGGTGGGGAAGACACGACCTGCGGCGCGGCGGCCAAGGGGGGCGTCTTCACGCTCGGCGCCGGAGCAAGCTTTGCGCAGCTCTTGCGGGACGGCACGCCGAACGCAAACTTCGCTCCCGGCGGCATCACCAACCTCAGCACGCCTTCGGACCTCGGCATCAACGCGGTCGTGCTGCCGAGCCCGCACACCGCCGTGCTCGCCGGCTTCGCCGGCAACAACCTCTACGTCGGCCGCTTCCTGCTGCCCCCTTCGCGCGGAGCCACGTAGGGCGCCGCGCCCAACTCCTCGGTTGCGTCACGATGTCGCGACCGGTCGAGGAATCGGTGACCCAGATCGCGAACGCCGGCGGCCGCGCTCATGGTCTGTCAAGGTGGCGGGGTGGCTGAGCAGCAGCTCGATGGCGGGATCGCCAACGCCGGCCTGGTCGTCCGCCTCGGTGCGCATGTCCTTCGCCCGTCGAGTCCACACTCGGAGTCGATCCATGCCTTCCTGCGGGCGGTGAGACACGCCGGCTTCGTCGGCGCATCGTCGCCTGTCGGCATCGACGACGACGGACGCGAGCGCCTCGAGTTCATCGACGGCGAGGTCCCCGTCGCGCCCTATCCGGACTGGAGCCAAGCCGACACCGCGCTGGCGTCAATCGCCAGGCTGCTGCGCCGGCTGCACGACGCCGCCCGCGGGTTCGACCCGCAGGGTCACAGCTGGGACGACCGGCTGGCCGACCCTGCGGGCGGGACGCTCGTGTGCCACAACGACGTGGAGCCGTCGAACGTCGTGTTCCGCGCCGGCATCGCCGTCGCGCTGCTCGACTTCGAGTTTGCCGCCCCTGGACGCCCCGTCTACGACCTCGCGCAGCTCGCCCGACTCTGCGTACCGATCGACGACGACTTCGACCAGGCCCGGCTGGGCTGGCATCCCGCCGACCGGCCGGCACGGCTACGACTCGTCGCCGACGCCTACGGGCTGGACCGGGACGGCCGGGCGGAGCTGCTCACCGCCATGAACGATGCCATCGCCCGCATCGAACGAGCCGCCCGTCGCAGCGTGGAAGCTGGTGACCCGAGCTCCGTGGCGATGTGGAACCGGACCGGTGGCAGCGAGCGTTACGACCGCCGGCGCCGCTGGTGGATCGACCACCACGACGAGTTCGTCGCCGCCCTCCGCTGACGTCATCCTTGGCCGCCCGGCTCGCGGCTGGACGTGGCGTTCGTCCTTCCGTGTCGAATGACCGAAGCCGCCCGTCTCAAGGTGGTTGCGACGACGTACTCGTCGTCATCCGAACTGGCCGGGCCGGTAGTCGCCGGCGGGCTGTTGGACGATGACGTTCATCCGGTTGAAGGCGTTGATGAGGGCGATGACGGAGATCAGCGCGACGAGCTGGTCCTCGTCGTAGTGCTGGGCGGCGTTCGCCCATGCCTCGTCCGTGACGCCGCCGGCCGCGTCGGCGATGCGGGTGCCCTGCTCCGCCAGCTCCAGGGCGGCGCGCTCGGCGTCGGTGAAGACGTTGGCCTCCCGCCAGGCCGCGACCAGGTTGAGGCGCGTCGAGGTCTCCCCGCCGTGGGCGGCGTCCTTGCTGTGCATGTCGGTGCAGAACCCGCAGCCGTTGATCTGGCTGGCGCGGAGCTTGACCAGTTCCTGCGTCGCCGCCGGCAGCGTCGAGTCGGCGGCCGCCTTGCCCGCCGAGACGATGTACTTCAGTACCTTGGCTCCGACCTGGTTGCCGAGGAGGTTGACGCGAGCATCCATGGTGCACTCCTGTGCTGTCGTGGGTGGTTACACCTCCTGACGCCACGGCTCGGCGAGATGTGACACGAGCGAATGTGACGTAGGTCTCACCGACACCCCGCGCCGGGAGGCCTTGCGGGCCGGCGGCGGGGTCGCCGCCTCGGTCCGAACGAACGAGGTTCAGGCCCCGGGCGTTCGGTACCCGACGTTCGCCGCCTTCCGCAGGGCGTCCATCGTTTCGTCGACGGTCAGCAGGACGGTCGTCTCCAAGGAACTGAGGGCACCGCCGCCGCCAATCGCCAGGGCGACCGCAGCCATGGACACGTTGTCGGGGGCCTCCCAGAGGTTGTAGCCGTCGTGCTCGCCGAAGGCGTACCAGAAGCCGTGCAGCTGGCCGCCGACCGACTCGATGTACGACCGAGCAGCCTCGCGACGGTCCTCGGGGTTGCTGATCATCCTGCTCCACGTCTCGGGGGTGTAGCTGAACCTCGTCAGGTAAAGCGGCATTGCTGCCTCCTCGTTCGCGCACCGTCCCGCGTGGGCCGCGGTGACACGTCTCAGTATGACCCCGGCGCCGGGACCATCGCGCCGGCCACGACTAACGTCCGCCCGCCGGACCGCCCGGGACGCGCACGGAAGGCGGAGGCGTGGAGCAAGCGAACGATGGCCGGCAACGAGGCATCAAGTCGCCACCGGGGCGCCGTCGGCGGCGGGACGTCCTGCTGACCTGCACGGCGGCCGCGGCGCTCGTCGCGGCGTGCTCCGACGGATCCGAACAAGGAGCCGCGACCTCGACGACCGCCGGGACCGCCATCGATGGCTCGGCGCCCAGCGTCATCGACAACGGTGACCCGAGGGCCGAGGAGATCGTCGCCCTGGTCCGCCAGGCCATCCCGGAGCTGGAACTCCAATCGGTCGTGTTCGGGGTGTGGGAGGGCGACGAGGAGATCGTCCGGGCGGCGGTCGACGGGCCGGGGTCCATGCCACCGACGAGTCCGGACGCCATCGTGCGCGTCGGCCAGCCGATGGAAGCGATGCTCGGCACGGTGCTCCTGCAGTTGGTCGACGAGGGCGTGCTCGGCCTCGACGACCCGGTCGCCGACTACCTCCCCGACCTCGAGAACGGGGACATGATCACGCCCCGCATGCTGGCCAACACGACGTCCGGCACCCCGGACTTCCTCAACAACGCCGACTTCCTGAAGGACGTCTACGCCGATCCGTTCGCCGAGTGGACGGGGCCCGAGCTGCTCGCCGCGGCCCAGGAGTCCCCGCCGCTGTTCGAGCCGGGGACGGACTGGGCGTACTCGCACACCGACATCATGTTGCTCGGCGAGGTGCTCGAGGCGGCGACGGGTCAGACGGTCTCCGAGCTGCTGGCGTCGCGCATCTTCGAGCCGCTCGGCATGACGCACAGCGCCGGCTTCACCACCAACGAGATCGGCAGCCCGACGTTCCACGCCTACAGCAACGAGCGTGGCATGTACGAGGAGACCACGTTCTGGAACCCGACGTGGGCCCTCAACAGCGGCAACATGAACGCCACCGTCGCGGACGTCGGCCGTTGGAGCCTGGCGCTGAACCGCGGCGAGCTGCTCGACGACGAGTCGTTCGAGCTGCAGATGGCGGCCAACACCGCCGGACTCGCCGGCATGACCGAACAGACCTACTTCAGCTTCGGGATGCTCATCGTCGATGACGACTGGATCGTCGGCAACCCCAGCCTGCAGGGCTACCAGGGGTTCACCGGCCAGCTGCGCGACCCGGAGGTGACGATCGTCGTCTACTCCACCGGCTCGGTGACGAACGCGGGCGACGGCAACGCGTCGGTCACGCTCGGCACCCGCATCTCCGAGCTGATGGCGCCGGACACGCCGCTGGTCATGCCGACCTAGAGAGGTTCCCGAGCGTTCGTGACGCAGTGCGCCTGACAGCACAGGCCGGCCTTGCCCCCGCCCAGCGGAGTGAGCGGAGTCTTCGGAGCGAACGAGGCCATCAATTCAGACGCACCGGTTGCGCATCGTCCCGATGCCCTCGACCCACGTCTCGAGGAGGTGGCCCGGCCGGAGTGCACGGGGCGGCTGGCGGGCGATCCCGACGCCTGCCGGCGTCCCGGTGAAGATCACGTCGCCCGGCAGCAACGGGAGCACGGCCGACAGCTCGGCGATCAGGTGCGGCACCGAGAAGACGAGGTCCGAGGTGCGGGCGTCCTGCATCGTCTCGCCGTCGACGGAGCAGCCGAGCGCCAGGTCGTCCGGGTCGGCCAGCTCGTCGGTGGTCACCACCCACGGTCCCATCGGCCCGTAGCCGCGCCGGGACTTCCCGAGCGAGTACTGCCGGCCGGCGGCGAACTGCAGCTCTCGATCACTGATGTCCTGGCCAACCGTCAGCCCGGCGACGTGCGACCACCCATCGCCGACCGCCACCTGCTCTGCCCGCTCACCGATGACGACGACGAGCTCGACCTCCCAATCGACCGTCGTCCCGTGGATCGGGATGTCGTCGAACGGACCGGCCAGGCTGGCCGGGAACTTCGTGAACGTCGCCGGCACATCGGGCACGGTCGCCCCGGTCTCGGCGGCGTGGCGGCGGTAGTTGAGGCCGATGGCAAAGACCTGGCGCGGTGTGGGCACCGGGCACCCGAGCTGGTCCTCGACCAGCGGCCCCGTGCCGGTCGTGACGGTGGCGGCGAAGGCATCGAACGCGGCCCAGTCGTCGTAGACGGCGCTCGGGCCAGGCCCGAACCGACCGTCCGACGCCGTCTCGACGTCGGCGATCTCGTCGTCGAGCACCAGGACGGCCCGCCCGGCGACGTTGCCCAGCCTCACGGCGCGTCCTGGCCGGCGAACTCCTCGCGCAACTGGCGCTTGAGGATCTTCCCGCTGGGGTTCTTGGGCAGGGCGGCACCGATCGTCACGTGCTTCGGCGTCTTGTACCCGGCGAGGTGCCGGCGGACGTGTTCGATCAGCTCGGCCGGGGCGACCTCGTGGCCGGGGCGGAGCACGACGACGGCGGCGACGGCCTCGATCCAGTGTGGGTCCGGGACGCCGAAGACAGCGGCCTCGGCGACTGCCGGGTGCTGGAACAGCACCTCCTCGACCTCGCGGCTGGCGACGTTCTCGCCGCCCGTCTTGATCATGTCCTTCTTGCGGTCGACGATGCTCAGGTACCCGTCCGGATCCATCACGCCGAGGTCGCCCGAGTGGAACCAGCCGCCTCGGAACGCCTCCGTCGTCTTGTCCGGATCGTCCCAGTACCCGACCATCGCCTGCGGGCTGCGATGGACGATCTCGCCGACCGTGCCGGGAGCGACGGGCTCGTCGTCGTCGTCGACGATGCGGGTCTCGACGTTGGTCGCCGCCCTGCCCGCGGACCCGAGCCGCGCCAGTTGCTCGTGGGGGCGCAGGATGGTGGCCAGCGGCGACATCTCGGTCTGGCCGTAGAAGTTCCAGAACCCCACGTCCGGGAGGCGCCGGCTGAGCTCCTTGAGGACCTCGACGGGCATCGCCGACGCGCCGTAGTACCCCTTGCGCAGGGACGACAGGTCGCAGTCGTCGAACGCGGCGGCCCGCAGCAGCGAGATCCAGACCGTCGGCGGGCAGAACAGCTTCGTCACCCGCTCGGCCTCGATCGTCCGCAGGATGAGGTCGGCGTCGGGACCGGGGAGGATCACGTTCGTCGCCCCGAGGTAGACGTCCGGCGTGAAGAAGCAGTGCAGCTGGGCGCAGTGGTAGAAGGGCAGGGAGTGGATCTCGACGTCGTCGGCGTCCATGCCTCCGTCGACGATGCAGCTCGTGTACTGCGTGATCAGCGACCGGCTGGTCAGCGTGACGCCCTTCGGCCGGGACTCGGTGCCGCTGGTGTACATGAGCTGCAGCGGTTCGTCGTCGTCGACGAGGACGTCGGGTTCGCCATCGTCGCGATGGTCGGTCCAGTCGGCGACCGTCTCCCAGCCGGCCGGCGGCGCACCGCCGGCGGCGGCGATGACGCCGCGCACCGTCGCCGCGCCATCGGTGCGGGCGCGCTCGATCGCCGCCAGCATGGTCGCCGACAGGGCGTCCTCGACGACGTACCCGCTGGCGCCGGAATGGTCGAGGATGTAGGCGACCTCGTCGGCGTTGAGCATGAAGTTGATCGGCACGGAGATGGCGCCGAGCTTGGCCAGCGCGAAGTACGCCACCACGAAGTCACGGCAGTTGTGCGAGAACACGGCGATCCGGTCGCCACGCCGCACACCGCGATCGAGCAGTGCATTGGCCGTCCGGTTGACCGCCGCGTTGTACTCGCCGTAGGTCTCGCGCCGGCCGTCCCACACGAGCGCCGTGCGGTCCGGGGTCCGGGCCGCAGTGCGGGCAAGCAGGGAGCCGAGGTCGTGGCGGCGCGCCGAGGCGATCTCGGGCGCCGGGTGGTGGAGGTCGGTCACTCCCGACATCCTTGTCGTGTGGAAGCGACGCCGGGACAGTCAGCTCGCCGTCAGGCGGCGTGGAGCACGATGACGTCATGAACTCCCGCTCCCTGATCCTCGCCGCCGGAGCTGCCGCGATCGTCGCCGGCGGTGCGTTGGCCGTCACGACGGCGCGAGCCGGCAACGACGATGACGAGGTCGAGACCCCGATCGGCGGTGCCGACCTCGATCGGGCGTCTGCCGCCGCGCTGGCCGCGACCGGCGGTGGGCGGGTCACCGGCACCGAGGTCGGCGACGAAGAGAGCTACTACGAGGTCGAGGTCACGCTGGACGACGGCACCGAGGTCGACGTGCAGCTCGACGAGCGCTTCGCCGTCGTCACCGCGGACGCCGCCGTCGAGGAGCCTGGCGACGCCGACTGACGCCGTCTGACGCCGACCCACGTCGTGCGACCGGCACCGTCAGTGGGGCAGGTCGCAGTACTCCGCCATCACCTGCTGGTGGCGCCCGGAGACGGTCTCGACGTCGAAGCCCGGAGTGACGGTGTCGATGCGCAATGAGCGCAGCTTGCCGACGCGCTCGTTGGCCTTGGCCACGATGTCGGGCTCGCTGACGTGCTGGCGCAAGGCGCCGACCAGGGTGCCGCCGAAGGCGATGAGCGCCACGACGACGCACGTGAACTGCCATCCTCCGGGCGCCACGCCGGTGGCTGCCGGCAGCCCGGCGACGACGCCGGCCGCGCCGCCGAGCGCCGTGCTCGTCAGGCCATATCGGCGATCCGTCCGGCGCAGCCGGTTGCTGAACGAGGTGGCTCGGCCGAGGTCGTCATCGATCGCCGCCCGCAGCGACTCGCGTCGGGCGTCGTAGTGGTTGACGAGCTGGCTGGTCTCGGCGGACGGGATCAGGTGGTCGGCGGTGCGGATGAGCTGCTCGGTGGGCATGTGACAACTGTGCGCCCGGGTGTGGGACCGAAGCGTCAGGGTCGGACCCTGAACTTCTCGTCGACCCGACCCTGAGGGTGGCCTCACCGGCGAAGGGTGACGACGAAGCGAGCGCCGCCGAGGGGGCCGTCGGTCACGATCACGGTGCCGCCGTGACGGGCCACGAGCTCGTGGACGATGGCCAGGCCGAGCCCCGCGCCGCCGGCCCCCGTGGTGCGTGACGGGTCGAGCCGCGTGAAGCGTTCGAAGACCTCGGCCCGCCGGTCGATCGGCACCCCCGGGCCGTCGTCGTCGACGATGAGCGCGGCGTGATCGCCGTCCTCGTGCAGCTCGACGGCGATCGCTGTGCGAGCGTGGCGCTGGGCGTTGTCCAGCAGGTTGCGCACGACGCGGCGCAGGTCAGCCCGGACGCCACGCACCTGGGCGGCCGAGACCCGTCGACCGTCGACGGCGATCGTCGTCGCGTCGAGCCCGCGGAGCTCGTCGAGCACCAGGTCGTCCAGGTCGACGCGCTGCACCGCGGCCGGCGCCAGCGAGTGCTCGTCGATGCGGGCCAGCGCCAGCAGGTCGTCGGTCAGCAGCTGCAGCCCCACGATCTCCTCGAGCTGGCTGCGGCGAGCGGCGATGGCATCGCCGCCGGTCGGGTCGCGAGCGTCGACCTCCAGCTCGGTGCGCATCCGGGCCAGCGGTGTGCGCAGCTCGTGCGCGGCATCGGCGACGAACTGCTGCTGGCGAACGACCGCATGCTCCAGCCGGGCCAGCATCTCGTTCATCGTGACGGCCAGCCGGGCGATCTCGTCGTCGCCCGCTGGTTCGGGGACCCGGCGCCCCAGCTCCGTCAGGCCGATCTCGGCCACCTCGGTGCGGATCCGCTCCACCGGTCGCAGGGTGCGCCCGACGACGAGCCACACGAGCGTGGCGAGCAGCGCCGTGGCCAGCGGGATGATCCACGCCAGCGACGCGACCAGCGCGCCGACGCTCTCGTCGATGTCGTCCAGCGCAGCGGCCAGCCGCAGGATCCTCGGCGGTGCGCCGTCGATCGATCCGATCGACCGCTCGACGGCGCGGAACGCCTCGCCGTCGAGCTCGATCTGGCGAGCGTCGCCGCCTCCACTCCGTTCGCCGTCGATCAGCGTGACCACCCGGTCGTCGTCGGCGGATGGGGCGACCGGCGCGCCGCTGGCGAGTCCGCCGGCCAGCTGGTCGGCTTCGACGGCGAGGCTCTCGTCGAGCTGTTCGACGAGGTCGGCGCGCTGGCGCACGACGAGGAGGACGCCGGCGGCGACGAGAACGGCGGCGACGGCGAGGGTCGCCAGCGCGGTCACGCGCCACCGCACGCCGGCCTGGAACGGCCGCCGCCAGCGGTCAGCGATCGCCGCCATCGCCGCCATCGAGCCGGTAGCCGGCGCCGCGCACCGTGGTGATGTGGTTGGTGCCGAACGGGCCGTCGAGCTTGCGCCGCAGACGGCCGATGTAGACCTCGACGATGTTCCGGTCGCCGTCGAAGTCGAACGTCCAGACGCCGGAGAGGATCTCGTCCTTCGACACGACCCGCCCGGCCCGCCGCACCAGGAACTCGAGGACGTCGAACTCGCGGCGGGTGAGGTCGATCGTCTGCCCGCTCGACCAGACCCGCCGGGCGACGGGGTCGATGCGCACCGCGCCGACGGCCGCCGGCGCCGGAACCCGGTCCCCGGCCCGCCGCAGCAGTGCCCGCACGCGGGCCAGGAGGACGGCGAACGAGAACGGCTTGGACAGGAAGTCGTCGGCGCCCGTGTCCAGCGCCTCGGCTTCGTCGAGGTCGCCGTCCTTGGCCGTCAGCATCAGCACCGGGGTCACGTCGCCCGCCGACCTGAGCTGGGCGCACAGGACGTACCCGTTGCGCCCCGGCAGCATGATGTCGAGGACGATCAGGTCGTACGTGCCCTCGGTCGCCATCCACCAGCCGTCGTCGCCGTCGGCGGCGAGGTCGACGGTGAACCCCTCGCCCTCGAGCCCGCGCTGTACCGCGGCGGCGATCTTGTGGTCGTCCTCGACGACGAGCAGCTTCACCGGCGGACCTCCGGGTCTGACTGTCCACTCTCCCACCTGACGGGACGCTGACGGCACCACGGGTACGGTCCGTGCCGTGACCGACACGGAGCCGTCACCGAGTGAGGACGACGGGCTGGCCCGGCTCGCCGCGGCGTTCGACGAGGCGATCCGGCCCGGTCCGTACGACCGCACGCTGAGCGACGTGGCCGACGCCGCCGGTGTCGACGCCGCCTTCGGCCGGCGGCTGTGGCGAGCGATGGGGTTCGCCGACCCCGGACCGACGGAGCGCATCGGCACCGCCCTCGACGTGACCGCGTTCCGCCGGGCCATGGAGCAGGTCGATTCACTCGGCGGGATGGAGCGGCTGGTGCGCCAGACGCGGGTGATCAGCGCCGCCGTCGCCCGCATCGCCGAGGTGTGGGTCGACGACATTCGTGCCCTGCTCGACGAGGGGCTGAGTCCCGACGAGGTCGCCCACCTGATCCTGCCGTTCCTCGACCTCGACCGGCTGACGTGGTTGCTCGGGTACGTCCACCGCCACCAGCTCCAGGCGGCGATCCGCCGCGAGCTGAGCTCGCGCCTGCCCGGCCGCGACGGGACGATGCGCACGGTCGGGTTCGCCGACCTGGTCGGGTTCTCGGCGCTCACCCGCCAGCACGGGGCCAGCGCGCTGGCGTCCTTCGTGGAGTCGTTCGAGCAGCTGGTGTACGACACCGTGGCGGGCCACGGCGCCCGGCTCGTGAAGACCATCGGCGACGAGGTGATGTTCGCCGCCGACGACACGGTGTCGGCCGTCGCCATCGCCGCGGCGCTGAGCGAGGGTCGGCGCCAGCTCGGCATCCCGCAGATGCGCGCCGGGCTCGACCGTGGCTCGGCCTTCTGGTTCGAGGGCGATCTCTACGGCCCGGCCGTGAACGTGGCCAGCCGCGCCGTCGACGCTGCTCCGGCCGGCGTCGTCGCCGTGACGGCCGCGGTGCGCGACGCCCACCCCGACGGGGCCGCGTGGCGCTCACTCGGGCTCCACGACCTCAAGGGGTTCGGCGCCACCGAGCTGTGGGCCGCCCACACCGCCGGCTGAGGCGGCTTGCGCCGCGCCCGGTCGCCTGCCAACGTGACGGCCCGTGGTTCGTCTCCTCCGCAGGGCCTTCGTCGCCCTGTTCCTCGCCGGGGCCATCGCCGGTGCGCTCCGGGCCCGCGGTCGAGGCGGCACACCACCGCAGCACGGGGGCTGGAAGCCCGTCGAGCTCCCCGACCCGTGACGGACGCGGTCAGCATCATCGGGCGCGGGGTCGTCGCCGAGCGGCTCCGCCGGGCCATCGCCGACCGTCACCGTCTCGTCGGTGCCGACGCCGCGGCGAGACGCGGCGCCGGCCAGGCCGTGCTGGCGACCGCCGGACCACACGCCGAGCACGCCGCCGAGCTGCTGTCGGCGGGTGTCGACGTCGTGTCGACCAGCGGATCGACCCAGGACGTGCGCGAGCTGCTCGACCTCGATGACCACGCCCGTTCCAACGGGGCGACCCTCGTCGTCGGCGCCGCAGTGTCGCCGGGCCTGAGCGGGCTGCTCGCCCGCCACCTGGCGTCGTCGATGACGGGCTGCGAGGAGTTGCACATCGCCGTGCACGGGACCGCCGGCCCGGCCTGCGCCCGCGAGCACCACCGCGCGTTGCGCGGATGGGCGGTGGGGTGGCACGACGACGAGTGGATCGAGCGGCCGGCGGGGAGCGGCCGGGAGCTCTGCTGGTTCCCGGAGCCCGTCGGCGCCCGGGACTGCTACCGCGCCGAGCTGCCCGATCCGTGGCTGCTGCACCGCAGCTTCCCCGAGGTCGACCGCATCTCGGCCCGGACCTCGGCGACTCGGCGAGACCGGTTCACCGCCCGGCTGCCGATGCTCAGCCCACCCCACCGGGAGGGTGGGATCGGTGCTCTGCGGGTCGAGGCTCGCGGTCACGCCGAGCGGGAGGCGCGGACCACGCTGATCATGGGCATCGCCGAGCTGCTCGGCACCGCAGCTGCGGCCGTCGCCGCGGCCTTCGTCGATCACCTCGCAACGGCCGACGTACCGCCGGGTGTCGTGACGTCGTCGGACGAGGACCTGCCGACGGCCACGCTGCTGTCGACGGTCGCCCGCCACGGCGTCCGCCTCCAGTCCTTCACCGGCATCGCCCTCCCGGCGTAGCCCATCCGAGGGTTTCACTGCACCCGAGGGTTTCCTGCACCCCGTCCGGGCCGGAAACCCTCGGATGCAGCAAACCCTCGGATGGGGAGGGGGTGGCTACCCTCCCGGGAGATGGGTGAACTGAAGCTGCCGTGGCTGCCGGACGGGCGCACGGTGCGCATCGACGGGCGCGGCGAGTTCTTCGTCCGTGTCCACCGGCACGCTGATCCCGACGCCCCGGTGGTGCTCCTGCTGCACGGCTGGACGGCGTCCAGCGACCTGCAGTTCTTCCCGACCTACGAGCGCCTCGCCGAACGGTGCTCGTTCGTCGGCATCGACCACCGCGGCCATGGGCGCGGGCTGCGCTCGCCGGACAAGTTCACGCTGGAGGACGCCGCCGACGATGCCGCCGCGGTCGTGCGAGCGCTCGGACTGCGCTCGATCGTCGCCATCGGCTACTCGATGGGCGGGCCGATCGGCCTGCACCTGTGCCGCCGCCATCCCGACCTCGTCGGCGGGCTGATCGTCCAGGCGACGGCGCTCGAATGGAGCGGGACCCGCCGGGAGCGGGCGATCTGGCGGATCTTCCCGATCGCCGGGTCGTGGATGCGCAGCCGCGGCTATCGCTGGTACTTGCGCCGGGCCGTCGCCAAGCTGATCGATGCCCGCAACCGCCTCGAGCCGTTCGTACCGTGGCTGGTCAGCGAGATGTCGCGCAACGACGCGTTCGCCATGGTCGACGCCGGCCGGGCCCTTGCGCGCTACGACGCCCGGCCGTGGGCGGCGTCGCTCGGCGTTCCGGCGGCCAGCCTGATCACGACGAAGGACCGCCTCGTGCCGCCGCGCAAACAGCGGGCCTTGGCGGTTGCGCTCGCCGCCACGGTGCGCGAGCTGCCCGCCGACCACCTCGCGGCGCTGTCGGACCCCGACCGCTTCGCCGAGCTGACCGTCGAGCTGATCGACGTCGTGGTCGCCGCGTCAGCCGACGCCGACGGGCGGCGTCTCCCCGTCGCCTGACGTCGCCGGATCGTCAAGGCGCTCGGACAGCCGGTCGAGGGACCGCCGCATCTCGTCGAGCTGGTCGCGCAGCTCCTCGCCGGTGACGACGTCGGACAACATCAGCCGCACCCCGGCGATCTCGCGGGCCAGGAACTCCATCTCGAACCGGGTGCGGTCGGCGACCGTGCGGTCCAGCTCGGTCTGCACCCGGTCGCGCGCCTCCTGGCGGTTCGCCGCCAGCAGGATCAGCGGCGCGGCGTACGCCGCCTGGGTCGAGAAGGCCAGGTTCAGCAGGATGAACGGGTACGGGTCCCAGCGCAACGCCACGACGGTGACGTTGACGACGATCCAGACGATGACGATGACGGTCTGGATGGCCAGGAACCGGCCCGTCCCGAAGAGACGAGCAACGCTCTCGCTGAAGCGACCGATGGCGTCCGAGTCGTAGCGCATCCGGCGCCGGCGGGCGCGAGGCGCGGTGAGGTCTTCGCGGCGCTTGACCATCGGGGCCCCCTCATGCCGTCCGGGCCCTGGCCGAGAGCTCGCGCTGGCGCCATCCGGCGCCGAGCTGGCGATCCAGCACGTCGTCGACGGTCACCGCACCGAGCAGCCGGCCGGCCGGATCGCACACCGCGACGGCCAGCATGTCGTAGCTGGCCAGCACCTCGGCGACATCGCGGTCGGTCGACTCCGGGGCGACCACCGGGTCCTGGCTGACGCAGTGGCGCAGCTCCACGCTCGGCGGCTCCCGCAGCAGGCGCTGGAAGTGCGCCGTGCCGAGCAGCTTGCCGGTCGGTGCTTTGAACGGCGGCTGGCACACGAACACCTGGGCGGCGAGGCTGACGACCCAGTCCGGCTGGCGCAGCTGGGCAAGTGCCTCGGCGACGGTGGCCGTTGGGCCGAGGAGAATCAGTTCCGGCGTCATCATGCCGCCGGCCGTGGCCGCCTCGTAGGAGAGCAGTCGGCGGACGACGGCGGCGTCGTCGTCGTCCATGGCGTCGAGGATCCGCCGCTGCTGCTCGCCGGACATCTCGCCGAGCAGGTCGGCCAGATCGTCGTACTCCATCTCTTCGAGCACGCCGGTCAATCGCTCGAGGTCGAGGCCTTCGATCACCTGGACCTGCTCGGACTCCGGCAGCTCCTCCAGCAGGTCGGCGAGGCGATCGTCCTCCATCGCCGCCGCCAGCTGGCGACGCTGTGGAAGCGGCAAAGCGCGCACGACGGCGGCGACCTCGGCCGGGTGCAGGTCGCGCAACCGGGCGGCCTCGGCGGCCATGCCCGTGACGGCAGGGAACAGCGACGGCACCTCGTCGACGTCGACGAGGCGGAAGCTCGGCCGGCGGCGCAGCGAGTTGCGCCGCGACAGGCGCACCTTGGCGATCTCCCACCACTGGCCGCGCCCACCTTCGACGGCGCGCAGTGCCACGTCACTGACCGTCTCGTCGCCGACGTGGGCGTTGATCACGTCGGCGCCGATGAGCACCTCGCCGGCGCGCGGCTTGAACGGGTTGAGGTCGACGTCCCAGCTGCGCAGCCGGGCGCCGTCGGGTGCCAGCTCGGCCACGCGGTGGGCGTTGACGAACACCCGCCGGCGCTGCGTCTCGGCGACGAACCCGACGAGCCGGGGCCCGGCGCCGGGACGACCGGGCACGACGACGAGGTCCTGGATCCGCCCGATCGTTGCGCCGCCGGCGTCGAGCAGCGGCAGCCGCATCACGCGGAACGCGTAGATCAGGTCGCCGGCCATGCGGCCGATGCTACCAATCAGGTGTTTTTCGGTTCTGTACGCTGCAACCGACTCACAACGGTCGGTAGCGACGGCCAGAACGCGGGTCAGGTCGGCGCGACTTGGACGAGCGTGTCGCTGTAGGCGACGCCGCCGCCCCACTCGGTCAACGTGTCGTTGGTCAGCGCGTTGGCCACCTTGCCGTCGGAGTGCTGCGACTGCCACCACCCGAACGGGATGGCGGCGACGCCGGGTCGCAGGCGCGTCGAGATGCGCACGGGCAGCTGCAGCGAGGCACGGTCGTTCCACACCGTCGCCGTGTCACCGTCGGCCAGCCCACGAGCGGTCGCGTCGGCGGCGTCGAGCTCGACGAACGGGGCCCCCTCGGCGGGGCCGTGCTTCGGCAGGTGCGAGTAGCCGGAGTTGAGGAAACGGGTGTGGTGCTTGGGCGTGAGCAGCTGCAGCGGGAAGCGGGCGACGAGTTCGGGGTCACCGTGCGGGCCTTCGTGCGGCGCCACGAACGTCGGCAGTGCCGGCTGCCCCATGCGCACCAAGGCCTCGCTGACCAGCTCGACCTTGCCCGAGGCGGTCGGGAAGACCCCGGCGCCCCACGGCCGGCCGTCCTCCGGGTATGGCACGCGCAGCCAGCCGGTCGCCGCCAGCGCATCGAGGTCGACCTTGGCGCCGAGGGCGTCGCGCAGCAGGGTCTCGTCGTCGGCGTACAGCGCCGGTTCGTCGAGCTCCATCGCCGCGGCGATGCGGCGGAACAGCTCGGGGTTGCTGCACGACTCGCCGCGCGGCGCGATGGCCGCTTCGTTCCAGCCCATCCACAGGTGGCCCCACGACAGCACGACGTCGGTCGCCTCGAGCTGGGTGGTCGCCGGCAGCACGAGGTCGGCGTAGCGGGCGGTGTCGGTGACGAACTGCTCGTGCACGACCGTGAAGAGGTCGTCACGGGCAAGGCCGCGGCGGACGAGCTCGGCGTTGGGCACGATGACGAGCGGGTTGCTGTTCCACACGATCATGGCCGACACCGGCGGATCGAGCTCCGTGTCGGTGAGGATCTCGCCCAGCCGGCTCATGTTCAGCGTGCGCGGTGTGCGCCCCGCGAGCAGGTCTGGGCGGGTCACCGCCGGGCCGTCGACGAGGGCGTCCTGGTACGAGCCGACGCTGCGGGCCAGCCCGCCGCCCCGGTCCTGCCACGCCCCGACGAGCGCCGGCAGCACGGCCATCGTCCGGTAGAACATCGCCCCGTTCTCGTGGTGCTCCCCACCGATCAAGGTGCGGATGGCGGCCGGGCGGATGGTGCCGTAGTCCCGCGCCAGCTGCTCGATGACGGTCGCCTCCACGCCGCAGATCTCGGCGGCGCGCGACGGCGTCCAGTCGGCGACGTGGTCGGCAAGCTCGGCGAACCCGGCCGTGTGCTCGTCGACCCACGCCCGGTCGACGAGCTCGTCGCGGACCAGGACATGGATCATCGCCAGCATCAGTGCGATGTCGGTGCCGGGGCGTGGTTGGATGAACTGGTCGGCCGCTTCGGCGGTGGTCGTGCGCAGCGGGTCGATCACCACGACCTTCGCCCCGTCGGCGCGGGCGGCCTCGATGGTCGGCCACAGGTGGCGGTTGGTCAGCCGGGTGTTGCTGGCCCAGATGATGATCAGGCGGCTGTGGCGCAGCTCGAGCGGGTCGAGGCCGAGGCCGGTGCCGTTGGTCATCCGCACGCCGGCCCCGACGGTCGGGCCGCAGATCGCCCGGTCGAGCAGGCTGGCGCCGAGGTGGTGGAAGAACCTGCCGTCCATGCTGGAGACGGCGAGCAGGCTCTGGTTGCCGGCGTCGCTGAACGGCAGGATCGCTTCCGCGCCGTGCTCGTCGATCACGCCGTGCAGGCGGGCGGCGATCTCGGCCAGTGCGTCGTCCCACGCGATCTGCTCGAACCGGCCCTCGCCCTTGGGACCGACCCGCCGCAGCGGGTGCAGGACGCGGTCGGGGCTGTACACGCGGTCGAGGAAGCGGTTGACCTTGGGGCACAGCTCGCCGTAGCTGTACGGGTGGTCGGCCCGGCCGCGGAGCTTGACGGCCACGCCGTCGCGCACGGTCACGTCCCACCCGCAGGAGTCGGGGCAGTCGTGGTGGCACGTGCCGTGCACGATCTCGTCGACCGACATCCCCGAGACGCTACCCATCCACCCCATCGGAGGGTTTCAGCGCACCGGAGGGTTTGCGGACCGGGGGCAGGTCCGCAAACCCTCCGATGCACGCAAACCCTCGGATGGGAGGCGGCGTACGATCCGGGGCCGTGGTGCTGCGCAACTGGGGCCGCAACCAGGCGTGGTCGCCGGCCGAGGTCGTCCGCCCGGGGTCGGCGGCCGAGGTGGCCGAAGTGGTGGCCGGCGCCCATCGTGACGGTCGGCGGGTCAAGGCGATCGGCGGCGGCCACTCGTTCACCGCGGCCGCGGCGACCGACGGCGTGCAGGTCGTCCTCGACGACCTCGACCGGGTCGTCGACGTCGACCTGGCCACGCAGCAGGTGACCGTCGGCGGCGGCATCGTGCTCCACCGCCTCAACGACGTGCTCGCCGGGGCCGACCTGGCGATGCCCAACCTCGGCGACATCGACCGCCAGACGATCGCCGGCGCCATCGCCACGGCGACCCACGGCACCGGGCTGGAGCTCGGCAACCTGGCCACCACCGTCGTCGCCATGGAGTTGGTGACAGGCGCCGGCGAGATCGTGCGGTGCTCGCTCGATGAACGCCCGCAGCTGTTCCACGCCGCCCGCGTCGGGCTCGGTGCGCTCGGCATCGTCACCGAGGTCACGCTGCAGTGCGTCCCCGCCTTCCGGCTGCACGCCCGCGAGACGGTCGAGGTGCTCGACGACGTGCTCGACGGCTTCGCCGAGCAGTCGGCGGCCGTCGACCACTTCGAGCTCTACTGGATGCCCGGGAGCCGCCGCTGCCAGGTCAAGCGCAACCAGCGCACGGAAGCGCCGGCGGCACCGCAGGGCCGGCTGGCCTACGCCCGGGACAAGTGGGTCGGCGAGAACCTGGCGTTCGGCGCGGTGTGCCGCGTGGGGAGGCGGTTCCCGGCGATGGCACCGCGAGTGGCCAAGCTCGTCGCCAGCGCGGCGACCGAGCGCGAGCTGATCGACCGCAGCGACCGCATCTTCTGCAGCCCGCGGCGGGTCCGCTTCGTGGAGATGGAGTACGGCGTCCCGCTCGAGCACCTCCCCGCCGCCGTGCGTCGCGTGCGTGAGCTGACGAGGGACCTGCCGACGCCCGTGCTGTTCCCGATCGAGGTGCGGGTGTCTGCCGCCGACGACATCCCGCTGTCCACGGCGTCCGGTCGGACGTCCGGGTGGGTCGCCGTGCACCAGTACCGCGGGATGCCCTACGAGGAGTACTTCGCCGGCGTCGAGCGGATCATGGACGACTACGACGGGCGGCCGCACTGGGGCAAGTTGCACGGACAGCGGGCGTCGATGCTGAAGGGTCGGTACCCGCAGTGGGACGCCTTCGCCGACGCCCGCGAGCAGGTCGACCCGGACCGCACGTTCGCCAACCCGTACCTCGACCGCGTCCTTGGCTGACGGGCCGCCGCACCCGCTGGCGGCGATCCTCGCCGATGCGGCGGCGGGGCGCTTCCCGCCGGCCGACGGGGCGGTGGAGGTGTTGCCACCCGACGGCCGGACGGGCGCGGTCGTCGCCTTCTCGGGACGGGCGTACGTCCTGGCCGACGTCGACCCGGACGAGCTGACGGCGCTCGGTGCCGACGGCTATGGCGGGGCGACCGCACCGGACGTTCAGCGGTGGCTGGCCGGCCCTGGGGGCGAGATCGGGTCGCTCGACGTGGTGCTCGTGGCCGCCGGTGGCGGGCGTCCGGCCGCGTCGCTCCCGCGCCGGACCGACCTCGACCACCACCCCCGTGTCGCTCGCGCGACGCACCATCGGCGTGACGTCGAGGTGTACGCCGACGAGGCTGGGCTCGTCGTCATCGGTCGGGGATTGGTCGGGCGGCGCGAGCTGTCGGTCGAGCTCATCGACCGGTCGTCGTCCGGTCAGGGCCACGGCCGCCGCCTGATCGGCGCCGGCCTCGATCAGGTCCCGGCCGACGAGTGGTGCTGGGCCCAGGTCGCCGCCGGCAACGCCACGTCGCTGCGGGCGTTCCTCGCTGCCGGGTTCGTGCCGGTGTGTTCGGAGGTCCTCATCGAGCCGGCCGCCGCACCACTACGTTCGAACCCGTGACGATCACGTGCCCGCGCTGCGGCCAGGAGGTCGAGGCCCGGTTCTACGGACCGTGTGATGCGTGCCGCGACACGCTGCGCGCCGAGCTGGTCAGGGAGCGGCGCGTCGTTGCCGTGGCGGAGTACGAGCCGAAGATGAACGTGACGCCCAACGCGGTGGCCCAGAAGGACGACTGACCGCCGCTCGCCGTCGATCGCAGTTCTGAGTGAGCGAAGCCACCAAATCGGATCTGTTCGCTCACGCAGAACCCTGCCGACCGGGTGGAGACGACGGGACTCGAACCCGCAACCCCCACCTTGCAAAGGTGGTGCGCTACCAGTTGCGCCACGTCCCCGGGGGAGCGATCAACGCTATCGCAGGTCGCTGGACGCGATCCGGGCGAAGGCGATGGCGGCGGCGTGGCCGACGTTCAGCGAGTCGGCGCCCGCCACCATCGGGATGCGGAGGCGACGGTCGGCGGCCTCGATCGCGGCCGTCGAGAGGCCGTCACCCTCGGCGCCGAGGAGCACGGCGATCCGGTCCGGGACGGCCACGGCGAACAGGTCGACGGCGTCCGGCGCCGGCGTCAACGCCCACGTCTCGTAGTCGTGGGCCCGCAGCCGGTCGAGGTCTCCCGGCCACGCCGAGGCACGGGCGACACGCAGGTGCAGCACCTCGCCCATGCTCACCCGGATGGTGCGCCGGTAGTACGGGTCGATGCACGTCGGGTCGAGCACGAGGCCGTCGAGCCCGAGGGCCCGGGCCGAGCGGGCGATGGCCCCGACGTTCTCCGGGTCGTTGAGCCCCTCCAGCACGGCGATCCGGCGTCCGGCGGCCAGGACTTCGTCGACGGACGGCAGCGGCCGGCGCTCGGCGGCGGCGACGGCACCCCGATGGAGGTCGAAGCCGACGGTTGCCACGAGCACCGTTCGCGGCGCCACGTACACGGGTGCCGGCACCGTCGCCAGCCGGTCGGCCAGCCGGGCGTGGAGCTGCGGGGTGAGGAGGACCGAGCGCACGACATGGTCCGAGTCGAGCAGCCGCTCGATCGCCGTCAGCCCTTCGGCGATGAAGACGTCGTCGCGCTCGCGGCGTCGCCGCTCGGTCGGATCGGCCAGCGCCACGTAGTCGGCCAGCCTGGCGTCGGACGGATCGTCGACCGGGATGACGTCGCCCATGCCCCATCTTGACCAGTCGGCGGATCGGCGCGAGCATCGAACAGATGTTGGTCATCGAGGGTCAGTCGATCGAGCTGCAGGGCTCGTTGTTCGGGTCGGATGCGGCGTCTGTCGACCCGGCGTTCGCCGACCTCCGGCGGATCCGGCTCGACGCCACGAGCTGGCTCGACGTGGTGCCGGGTTGGTTCCACGGTCACGAGGTCGTCTTCGACCAGCTCTGGCACGAGCTGCCGTGGCGTCAGCGAACGGTCACGATGTACGAACGCCGCGTGGCGGAGCCACGCCTCACGTGGTGGTGGACGGTCGACGGCGGCACGGCCGAGCCTCTCGACGTGCTGGCCGACGCCCGCCACGCCCTCGACGCCCGCTACGGCGAGACGTTCGACTCCATCGGGTTCAACTGCTACCGCCACGGCGGCGACTCCGTGGCGTGGCACGGCGACCGTCATCGACACACGGTCACCGACCCCGTCGTGGCGATCGTCAGCGTCGGCCAACCGCGACCGCTGCGCCTGCGGCCCCGAGGCGGCGGCCGGGCCCGGTCGTTCGACCTCGGCCACGGCGACCTGTTCGTCATGGGTGGCGCCTGCCAGCACGACTGGGAGCACTGCGTCCCGAAGGTCCGCTCGGCCGGCCCGCGCATCTCGATCACCTACCGCTACGGCGCCGACCGCCGCCCGCCCGCCCCGACCCATCCGAGTGTTTCGTGACGTCCGAGTGTTTGGCGCACACCCCCCATGCGCCAAACACTCGGAGGGATCTCACGGGAGCATGTAGGTGCCTTGGGCGACGGCGGTGGGCTTGTCGGAGCGGTCGTCGACCCAGATCCGCACCGTCCCGACGACGCTGCGCCGGCCGGCGACGTCGACCGTGGCCCGGGCCCACAGCGTCTGGCCGACGGCGGGGCGGATGTAGCGGATCGACAGCTCGGACGTCAGCGCCATCGGCTCGACGCGCTCGATCGCCGCGAACACCAGGAACCACAGCGCGGCGTCGGCCAACCCGAACTGCGTCGGCCCGGAGATGAAGCCGCCCGGACGCAGCTCGCTCGCCAGCACGTCCCGTCGGGCGACCGCGTAATCGCTCCCGACCTCGGCGCACACGTTCGAGGTGCCCGGGAATCCGGTGCGGAGCATCTCGTTGATCTCCTCGACGGTGGGGCGGGCCATCAGCGGATTCTCTGGCATCGTGTCGCCCGTGGCCCAACCGGAGCTCCGCCGCGTCGTCGTGGTCGGCTCCTCCCTGGCCGGCTTGCGGGCCTGCGAGACGCTGCGCACCGAGGGATTCGGCGGGGCGATCACGCTGATCGGTGCCGAGACCCACCTGCCCTACGACCGGCCGCCGCTGTCCAAGAAGCTGCTCGCCGGCGAGTGGGAGCCGGACCGCATCACGCTGCGCAAGCCCGACGATCTCGAGGCCTTGGGGTTGGATCGCCGCTTCGGCATGCCCGCCACCGGGCTGGACCTCGCCGCCCGGTCCGTCCTGCTGGCCGACGGCACCGACGTCCCCTTCGACGCCGTGGTGCTGGCCACCGGGGCGGCGCCGCGCCGCCTGCCCGACCAGGGCGCCGTCGCCAGCGTCCACGAGCTGCGGACCTTGGACGACGCGCTGCGCCTGCGCGCCGAGCTGCTCCATGGCGACCGGCGAGTGGTCGTGATCGGCGCCGGCTTCATCGGCCTGGAGGTCGCCGCAACGGCACGTGGCCTCGGCAACACGGTCACGGTGCTCGAAGGCGCCCCGGCGCCCCTGATCCGCGGCCTCGGCCCCGAGCTCGGCGCGGCGGTTGCCTCGGTGCACGGACCGGACGGCATCGACGTGCGCTGTGCCGTGGCTGTCGCCGATCTCGAGCACGACGGGGTCCGCCTGGCCGACGGCGAGGTCGTCCCGGCCGACGTCATCGTCGTGGGCATCGGCGTCGCACCGGCGACCGGCTGGCTGGAGGGCAGCTCGCTCGAGCTGCGCGACGGTGTGGTCTGCGACGCCACGCTGGCCGCCGGACCGCCCGGGGTCTTCGCCGCCGGCGACCTGGCCCGCTGGACGAACGAGCTGTTCGCCGAGGAGCAGCGCGTCGAGCACTGGACCAACGCCGCCGAGCAGGGCGCGGCGGCGGCGCGCAACCTGCTCGCCGCGGCGGCGGGAGCGCCGGGTCAGGCGTACGCGCCGGTGCCGTTCTTCTGGAGCGACCAGGGCCGCCACCGGGTGCAGTTCCTCGGCCGCGCCGCCGATCCGGCCGTCGCCGCCGACGACGTCGCCGAGATCGTCGTCGGTGATCCCGCCGAGCACCGGTTCCTGGCCCTGTACGGGCGGCGCGGCCGCCTGCGCGGCGCCCTCGGGTTGAACGTGCCCAAGCTCCTCATGCGCTACCGGCCACTGCTCGCCAGCGGCGCCAGCTGGGACGACGCGCAAGCCTTGGCGGCACAGCAACAAAGCTGAGCCGCCTCGACGCAGCTTCCACCACCGCGCCGAGGCGGGTCACTTTCGAATCGATAGCCTGAACCCATGAGTGATGCCAGCACCGGCACGATCACCGCCGGCCAGACCGTTCGCCTCCCGATCGCCGAGCTGCCGGCCACCGTGCTGCCCGGCACCGTCGTCACCCTCGCCATCGACTCCGACGCGCTGCGCCGGGCCGTCGACGCCGCCCGCGAGTCGGCCGGCAATCGCATCCTGCTGCGCGCCGCCGGCAACGATCTCGGCGTCGTCGCCCAGGTCCCCGACATCGGCGCGCTGCCCAACGGTCAGCCGGTGGCCGTGATCCGCGTCGACCAGCGGGCCCGCGTGACCGCCGTCCACGCTGCCGAGCGCGGCGCGGCGTTCGCCGACGCCGAGGTGCTCACCGATCCTCGGCCGACGCCACGGGTCGACGCGCTGGCTCGCGAGCTGCGGGCGACCCTCGAGCCGATCGCCCAGTTGCGCCGCTCGCGACGCCTGCCCGAGCTGCTGCGCAGTGGACCCGAGCCGGGTGCGCTGGCCGACGCCGTCGTGTCGTGGGCCGAGCTCGACGAGGACCGCCGGCGCGACACGCTGGCCGCGGTCAACGTCGCCGACCGCGTCGAGCTCGTGCTGGCCTGGGCCAAGGACCACCTGGCGGAGCTGCAGGTGGCCGAGACGATCCGCAACGACGTCAGCGAGGGCGTCGACAAGCAGCAGCGCGAGTACCTGCTGCGCCAGCAGCTGGCGGCGATCCGCAAGGAGCTGGGCGAGGGTGACGATGACGTCGTCGGCGAGTACCGCACCAAGCTGGAGTCGCTCGAGGCGCCCGACTCCACGAAGAACTTCCTGGCCAAGGAGCTCGACCGGTTGGAGCGCACCAGCGCCCAGTCGCCCGAGCACGGTTGGATCCGCACCTGGCTCGACCGCGCCTTCGAGCTGCCATGGGGCGTCCGCAGCGATGACACCCTTGACCTGCCCGAAGCACAGCGGATCCTCGACGAGGACCACTACGGGTTGGCCGACGTGAAGTCGCGCATCGTCGAGTTCCTGGCCGTGCGCAAGCTGCGCGGCGACCGCAACATCGACGAGGCCGAAGCACGCGCCGCGACGCGCCGAGGGGCCGGGGCGATCGTGACGTTGGTCGGCCCGCCGGGTGTGGGCAAGACCTCGCTCGGCGAGTCGATCGCCCGGGCGATGGGCCGCAAGTTCGTGCGCGTCGCCCTGGGCGGCGTGCGCGACGAGGCCGAGATCCGCGGCCACCGCCGGACCTACGTCGGCTCGCAGCCGGGCCGCATCGTCCGGGCGATCACCGAGGCCGGCACCATGAACCCGGTCGTGCTGCTCGACGAGGTCGACAAGCTCGGCGCCGGCGCCTGGTCGGGCGACCCGACCGCAGCGCTGCTCGAGGTGCTCGACCCGGCGCAGAACCACACGTTCCGCGACCACTACCTGGAGCTGGACCTCGACCTGTCGGAGGTCGTCTTCATCGCCACCGCCAACCTGCTCGACACCGTGCCGGCGGCGCTGCTCGACCGCATGGACATCGTGCGCCTCGACGGGTACACGGACGCCGAGAAGGTGTTCATCGCCCGCCGCTACCTGCTGCCGCGACAGCTGCAGCGGGCTGGCTTGGGCGAGGACGAGCTGACCGTCGACGACGACACGATCCTTGCCGTGGTGCGTGGCTACACGCGTGAAGCCGGGGTGCGCTCGCTCGAGCGCGAGCTCGGCCGCCTGGCCCGCAAGGCGGCGGCGAAGATCGCGTCGGCGCAGCCATTGCCGCCGATCGACGCCGACTACCTGCACGAGTGGCTGGGCCGCTCCAAGGTCGTCGACGACGTCCCCGAGCGGACCGAGCTGCCCGGCGTGGCGACCGGCCTGGCCGTCACCGGCCACGGCGGCGACGTCTTGTTCATCGAGTCGACGGCGTTCCCCACGTCGGCCGACGCCGAGCCGGGGCTGACGCTGACCGGTCAGCTCGGCGACGTGATGAAGGAGTCGGCGCAGATCGCCCTCAACTACGTGCGGTCCCACGCCAGCGAGCTCGGCGTCGACCCGGACGCGGTACGCGGGAGGTTCCACGTCCACGTGCCGGCGGGCGCGGTGCCCAAGGACGGGCCGTCGGCGGGCGTCACGATGACCACGGCGCTGGTCAGCCTGTTGCGCGACCAGCCGGTCAAGGAGACCGTCGGCATGACCGGTGAGATCACGCTGCAGGGCGCGGTGCTCCCGATCGGCGGCGTCAAGCAGAAGGTGCTCGCCGCCCACCGGGCCGGGCTGACGGAGGTGGTGTTGCCGAAGCGCAACGAGGCGGACCTCGAGGACGTCCCGGACGCGGTTCGTGACGTGATGACGTTCCACCTGGCGACGACGTACGCCGACGTGCTGGCGGCAGCGTTCGCGGCCTGACCCAGGGTCCCCGGCAGTGTGGCTGTCGGCGATCCCGGTTCGGCCCGTTGCGCAGCGGGCTCGTTCTCCGCGCGAAGAGCGAGGCCCAACTCGACGGTTCGGCCGTTGCGCAGGGTTCTCGGACGGCCGAGCGAGCGAGGCCCAACTCGACGGTTCGGCCCGTTGCGCAGCGGGCTCGTTCTCCGGACGGCCGAGCGAGCGAGGCCTATGGTTGAACAGTGCCGCGCCTCGACGCTGCTCGGGTCGCGGCGTGGCGGGAGCTGCAGTCGGTGGCGGCCGAGTTGAGCCGCCGCATCGACGAGCAGCTGATGGCCGAGTGGGACGTGCCGCTCGGATCGTTCGACGTGTTGGCCGCGCTGGCACGCGCCGGCGGGTCCTCCCGTCCGTCGGATCTGGCCATCGATCTGCGGATCGTCCGCTCCAGCCTCAGCCGCCGGCTCGACCGGTTGGAGGAGGAGGGGTGGGTGGCCCGGCGCCGGCGCCCGACCGATGGCGACCACCGCGCCGTGGTCATCGAGCTGACCCGCCGCGGCCGGGCGCTGTGGCGGGAGATGAACCTGACCTATCGCCGCGCCGTCCAAGCCAACGTGTCGTCGCGTCTGTCCGACGGTGACGTGGCTGCGCTGACGAGGGTCCTCGACCACCTGGCGCCCTGAACGCAGGGTTTGGGCCGCGTGGACGACCGTCGTCACAATCGCGCGATGACGTTCATTGCGTTCCCCGGCCACAACACCTGCAGCCTGCGCAGTTGCTGGCCACTCCCTCGCTGGCGCTCGGTCGCTCGCAGGTGCGCCGAGGTCGTCCGATGAGCACCGCGGTCATCGTCGATGCCGTCCGGACCCCGCTGGGCAAGCGCAACGGCAAGCTCAAAGATTGGCACCCGGTCGACTTGGCCGCCGAGACGCTGAGGGCGCTGGTCGACCGCACTGGCGTCGACCCGGAGCTCGTCGACGACGTCGTCATGGGCTGCGTCATGCAGGTCGGCGAGCAAGGCGTGAACATCGCCCGCAACGCCGTGCTGGCCGCCGGCTGGCCCGAGGCGGTGCCCGGCACGACGGTCGACCGGCAGTGCGGGTCCAGCCAGCAGGCCGCCCACTTCGCCGCCCAGGGCGTGATCGCCGGGGCGTACGACGTGGTCGTGGCGGCCGGCGTCGAGGTCATGACCCGCGTGCCGATGGGCGCCTCGATGGCCGACGGCAAGTTCGGGTACCCGTTCGGTCCCAAGGTCGGCGCCCGCTACGCCGACCAGGGTGGGCTCGTGCCGCAGGGCATCTCGGCCGAGCTGATCGCCGAGAAGTGGGACATCTCCCGCGACGCGCTCGACGCCTTCGGGGCTCGCAGTCAGCAGCTCGCCGCCAAGGCCACGGCCGAGGGGCGGTTCGAGCGGGAGATCCTGCCCGTGCTCGGCGCCGACGGCCAGATGATGACGGCCGACGAGGGGCTGCGCGAGACGACGCTCGAGTCGCTGGCCAAGCTCAAGCCGTCGTTCAAGCCGGAGGAGGAGGGCGGTCGGGTGACGGCCGGCAACTCGTCGCAGATCACCGACGGCTCGGCGGCGATCCTGATCATGAGCGAGGAGAAGGCCAGCGCGCTGGGGCTGACGCCACGCGCCCGGTTCGTCGACTTCTCGCTCGCCGCCGCCGATCCGCGGTTCATGCTGACGGCGCCGATCCCGGCGACGCACAAGCTGCTCGAGCGGTCGAAGACCACCATGGACGACATCGACCTCGTCGAGATCAACGAGGCGTTCGCCTCGGTGGTGCTGGCGTGGGAGAAGGAGCTCCACCCGGACATGGACAAGGTCAACGTCAACGGCGGCGCCATCGCCATCGGCCACCCGCTCGGCTGCTCCGGGGCCCGGCTGATGACGACGCTGCTCAACGAGCTCGAGCGCACCGGCGGCCGTTACGGCCTGCAGACGATGTGCGAGGGCGGCGGCATGGCCAACGCCACGCTGATCGAACGCCTCGGCTGATCCACCTGCGCCGGCAAGAACGTTCGGTGGGGAGGTTCCCGAGCGTTCGTTGCGCAGTGAGCGCGACAGCCCAGGCCGGCCTTGTCCGGCTTCGCGAGCGAAGCGAGCTCACGGCAGCTCTGCATGCTGCCGCAGCGGTGAGTGGAGTCTTCGGAGCGAGCGAGGCCATCAGAGAGAGGGGGTCGCGAGGCGGCGGCGCCACTCGACGGAGGCTCGGTCGGCCTGCACGCTGACCGTCGCCGTGTTCTCGATCGGCAGCACGCCGGGCACCCGCTCCAGCATCCGCTGGTCCTCGGCGCCGATCGCCCGGTCGAAGGCGATGACCTCCTCGGCCGGCACCGAGTGGTCGTCGTTGCGCCAGACGACGAACGTGAAGTACGAGTGCTCGTCGTCGATCGGCGTGCTGCACAGCAGGATGATGTGGTCGAGCCCGGTCTCGTAGTGGATCGTGCTGCGCACCGTGAACGGCAGGTGGAACCCGGTCGTCATGTGCCGCTTGATCACCGGTGCGGCGAGGCCTGACGCCACCTTGCCGGCCTCGTTGGCCACCTCGACGTCGTAGGCGTAGCCGACCCAGCCGTGGTCGAGGTCGACGATCTCGAACTTCGGCACCTCGGTGGTGGCGGCCAGCCCGAACGTGCCCCGATGCACGTAGGGGAAGTGCGAGATGTCGAGGAAGTTGTCGGTCATCCGCGTCACCGACGTCGACCACGCGGCGACGCCCGAGTTGATCCGCCGGTAGGCCGGATCGTCGTCTTCGGCGATGACCGGAACGTCACCGGACGGCGTGCCCGGGCAGATCCACACCAGGCCGTACCGCTCGGTCACCCCGACCGTGCGGAGGTGCGCCTTCGGTGGCACCGGTACGCCAGGCGCCGCCGACGGGACGGTGACGCATCGCCCGCCGTCGCCGAACGTCCACCCGTGGTACGGACAGACCAGGCATCCCCCCTCGACGTGGCCGAGCGAGAGCGGCGCCTCACGGTGCGGGCAGCGATCGGGTGCGGCGACGACGGTGCCATCGGGCGTGCGCCAGACGACGAGGTCCTGCCCGAGCAGCCGGACGGCCAGCGGCTCATCGGCCACATCGGCGCTCTCGGCGACGACGTGCCAGTGGTCGCGCAGCCCGACTCGTTCGGTCAGCGCATGCGTCTCGATCACGTTGGTCAGTCTGTCGTACCAACCGCCGAGTGCGTGCGGCGGTCAGGCCACGATCGGCGCCACGAGCGACTTCGGGATCGCGGCGTGGCAGCCGAGCGTCCCGTCGACCACCTGGGTCACCCCGACGTCGACGGCCACCGACGCCAGGGAGTACGCCTCGTCGGCGCTGAAGCCGCCGTGGTCGACGAGCAACTGCACCGCCCGCTCGGCCGCGTTCCGCATCGCCGCGTCGAGGTCGGCGCCGAAGCCGTGCGTGAACCAGTGCGTCGACGTCTCCAGCAGCGGCGCGGTGACCGGGAGGCTGCGGACGACCGACAGGCGCACGCGCCCGTCGTGGGTCATGACCCTGCGGGTCATGGCGCGACGGCCGGCGGACCGTCATCGTGGAGCCATGAGTGCCTACGCCGTCGCCCACCTGCGCACCCCTCAGTTCAACGCCGACGTGTTCGACTATCTCGAGCGGATCCAGAGCACGCTCGACCCCTTCGGCGGTCGGTTCCTCGTCCACGGCGGCGACGTCGAGGTCAAGGAAGGCCCGTGGCCGGGCACGATCGTGATCATCGGCTTCCCGAGCATGGACGCGGCCCGGGGTTGGTACGACTCGCCCGACTACCGGGCGATCCTGCACCTGCGCACCGACCACATCGAGGGCGAGGCGATCCTCGTGCCCGGCGTGCCCGACGACTACGACCCGGCGGCGATGGCGGCCGCGGTCAAGGCCCAGATGGCGAACTGAGCCCGGCGCTCGGTCGATGATCTGTGAGCACGGCGCGCGGACCTCCGCCCGCTCCGCTCACCGATCTTGGCCTGAGACGACAGGTCCGCCTCGCCGCCGGGGTAGGAAGGCGCAACAGGACAGATGCGCGGTGTTCGCTCACACAGAACGGGAGGCTCGGACCGCCCTCATCGTCCGGGCGGCCGCCGCCGGGACTCGGCGGCCAGGCCGGGCGCCGTCCATCCCGTGTCGCCCGGATTGAGGTCGACGCCAGGGGCCACGACGTCGTCGATGGCGTCCAGCACGTCGGCGTCCAGCCTCACGTCGCCGGCGGCGACCAGGTCCTCGAGCTGGTCCATGGTCCGCACGCCGATCAAGGCCGACGTGACGGCCGGATGCTCGGTGCACCACGCCAGCGCCAGGTGGGCCAGCGGCAGGCCAGCCTGCTCGGCGATGCCGGCCAGCCGCTCGACGGCGTCGAACTTGGCCTCGTTGCCGCCGTCGAAGTGCTCGGCGTTGGTCTCGGCGCGCGAACCGGGCGGTACCGGCTCGTTACGGCGGTACTTCCCGGTCAGCCACCCGCCGGCCAACGGACTCCACACCAGCACGCCCATGCCATAGCGCCGGCACACCGGGAGCACCTCGGCCTCGATGCCCCGGTTGAGGATCGAGTACGGGGGTTGCTCGGTGTGCGGGCCGGCGACGTCGTGGCGGGCGGCTGCCCAGTGCGCCTCCACGAGCTCGGCGGCCGGGAAGGTCGACGTGCCCCAGGCCAGGAGCTTGCCGGCCCGGACGAGGTCGGTCAGGGCGTCGACCGTCTCCTCGATGGCGGTGTCCGGGTCGGGCCGGTGGACCTGGTACAGGTCGATGCGATCCGTGCCGAGGCGGCGCAGGCTGCCTTCGACGGCGCGGTTGATCCACCGCCGCGAGTTGCCCTGCCGGTTGGGGTCCTCGCCCATCGAGCCGTGAAACTTGGTGGCCACGACCACGTCGTCGCGGCGGCCCTGCAACGCGTCGCCGACGATCTCCTCGCTCTCTCCGGCGGCGTAAACGTCGGCCGTGTCCACGAGGTTGATCCCGGCGTCGATGGCCCGGTGGATGATCCGTGCGCACTCGGCGTGGTCGGTGTTGCCCCACGCCCCGAGCACCATCGTGCCCAGCCCGAGCGGGCTGACCTTGATGCCGGTGCGTCCGAGCGTGCGGTCGGCCCTCACGGCGCCAGCTCGTCGGCTGCACGCTCGGTGGCAACGTGGGCTCGCTCGGTGGGCATCTGGTCAGTCTGTCGTACCATCCGGCCGTGCTGCTGGTCGCCGGCGATGTCGTGACCATGGACGAGCAGCGGCGGATCGTCACGGACGGCGCAGTGCTGGTCGAGGGCATCGACATCGTGGCCGTCGGGCCCCTCGACCAGCTGACCGCCCGGGCGCCGGCCGACGTCGAGGTTGTCGGGGGCACCGGGCACCTCGTGCTCCCCGGCTTCGTCAACGCCCACCAGCACCTGACCGGCGACCGCCTCGTGCGGTCCGTCATCCCCGACGATCTGACCGCAGACGCAGCGATCTTCGACTGGGCCGTGCCGATCCACGCCGCCCACACCCCGGACGACGACGAGCTGTCGGCCACGCTCGCCCTCGTCGACGCGGTCACGAATGGCATCACGTTCACGGTCGAGGCCGGGACGGTCGCCCACCCCGAGCGTGTGCTGGCGGCCTACGACCGCGTCGGGGTGGCCGGGACGCTCGGGTCGTGGGGATGGGACGTCGGCGGTGGGCCGTGGTCCGGCTCGCTGGGCGACGTCGTCGGCCGCCAACGACACGTCCGCGAGCTCACCGCTGGCCACCCGCGTGTGCACGGCTGGGTGACGTTGGTCGGGCACGACCTGATGTCGGACGAGCTGGTCGTGGCAGCCAGCGATCTCGCCCGGGCCAACGACACAGGCCTCACGTTCCACCTGTCGCCGAGCGAGAACGACGCGATCGGTTATGTCGCCCGCACTGGTCGCCGTCCACTGGTCCACCTCGACCACCTCGGGGTACTCGGCCCACACGTGCTGGTGGCACATGGGGTGCACCTCGACGACGCCGAGGTCGATCTCGTGCTGAACCGCGACGTCGCGGTTGCCTCCTGCCCGTGGGCGTACCTTCGTCTCGGACAAGGGTTCACGCAGGTCGGTCGCCACGCCGAACTGGTCGAGCGCGGCGGACGGGTGGCGCTCGGTTGCGATTCCGAGAATGCCGGCGACGCCGTCGACGTGTTGCGGGCGGCGGCGTTGACCGCCGGGTTGGCCAAAGACACGCGGCGGGACCCGACCCGTTTCGGGGCGCACGACGCATTGGCCATGGCGACGATCGGCGGCGCTCGGGCGGTCGGGATGGCTGATCGCATCGGCTCGCTCGAGCCGGGCAAGCGCGCCGACCTCGTGGTCGTCGACGCCTCCGGTCCGGCCTGGACGCCGCGGGCGCCCGACCCGGTCGCCCAGCTGATCTGGGCCGCAGGGAGCCGTTCGATCCGCCACGTGGTCGCCTCGGGACGGATCGTCGTGCGCGACGGCGAGTGCACCACCGTCGACATCGGCGATCTCGCCGGGCACGCCCAAGAGCGCCAGCGCGACCTGCTGCGGGCGGCCGGCCGCGTGCTCCGGGCCGAGCACGAACCGGGCTGATCCGGCAGCTCCCGCGTGCTGCGGATGGGCGCGGTCAGCGGGCTCGACGGCCTAGGTCAACCCGCGGACGAACGGTTGGGCCAGGGCGCGGGGCGGACGGACTCGAGAGGCGAACAGGAGCACCACGGTGAGCGCCACCACGTACGGAGCGGCGTCGAGGATGAACGGGTCGATCGTGTACCGCTTGGCCGACGTGGTGATCGTCAGCGCCTCGACGAACCCGAACAGCACACAGCCGATGATCGTGCCGCGCAGCGTCCAGCCGCCGAAGATCACCGCGGCGATGGCAATGAAGCCACGGCCGCCGATCATGTTGGTCTGGAACAGACCGACCTGGCCGAGCACGTAGAACGCGCCACCGAAGCCGCATGTCAGCCCGCACAGCACGATGGCCTGACGGCGCCGGGCGTTGACAGGCACGCCGGACACGTCGGCGGCCTGTGGGTCGATGCCGACCGAGCGCACCTCGAGGCCCCACCGCGTGCGGTACACGAGCCACCAGGCGAGCGGCACCAGCGCGTAGACGACGTAGGCCGGCCACGGCCGGGCGAACAGCGCCTCGCCGATGAGCGGCAGCTCGGACAGTAACGGGATCTCCACCACGCTGGCCTTGGTCGAGCCGAGGTCGAGCTCCGTCGACAGGAACGCAGTCAGCCCGATGGCCAGCACGTTGAGCGCCAGGCCCACGACGAACTGGTTGGCCGTCAAGCGGTGGGCCAGGTTGGCCTGAACGAGGGCGATGGCGATGCCACCAGCGCAACCCGCCAGCACGCCGATTGCGGCGTTGCCGGACGCCGACATCCCCCAGGCCGCCCCGAAGGCGCCGGTCAGCAGCATCCCTTCGACCGAGATGTTCAGGGTGCCGGCGCGCTCGGCGACCCACTCGCCGGTGGCGGCGAAGGCGAACAGCACCGACAGTTGGAAGGCACTGACGTACAGCGCCTCGGAGGAGAAGACGTCGGCGAGGGCGCGCAACAGCTCCATCAGGCGACGGCCAGTCGTTGTGCCCGCCGTCGATCACGCACGGAGGCGATGGCCGGCGGGAGCAGGAGGGCAAGCACGAGCAACGCCTGCACGACGTCGGTCATCTTGCGATCCACTCCCGTCGAGGCGAGGAAGCCCGACCCGGTGCGCAGCGCGGCGAAGACGAACGCCATGGGCACAGCGACGCCGATGCGGTTGCGGGCCAGCAGGGCGACGAGCAGGCCGTCCCACCCGAGGTTGCCGGAGTAGCCGGCGGTGAACCGGTCCCCGGCCGAGGCGCTGTGCAGCAGCACCCCGCCGGCGATGCCGGCCGTGAACCCAGAGAAGACGAGGGCCGCCGCGGCCAGTGGTCGGCTGGCCACGCCGAACCGTTGGGCGGCTCGCGGGTTGAGGCCGAGCACGGTGATGCGGTTGCCGAGCCACGTCCGCGCCAGCACTGTGGCGACGATGATGGCCACCACGACGGCGGCGATCGTTCCGCTGTCGATGGCGTTGCCGAACATCTTCAGGTCGGGGAGCTGCGTGTCGGCAGGGATCTGCTCGCCGGAGTTGATGTGGTTGATTCGCCCGGTGTCGCGATCCCCGATCAGCCAGTTCTGGCGCAGCCCGTACACGCTGAGGGGGAAAGCGACGAACGTCAGCAGCAGCGTGGTGAGCACCTCGGGCACGTTGCGCCACGTGCGAAGGGCCGCGGCGATGGCAGCCCAGAGCGCGCCCCCGACGCCGGCGAAGACGACGGCGGCGACGAGCACGACGGGGCCGGGCCCCGGCAGGCGGACGGCGAGGAACGCTCCGAAGCAGGCGCCGAGCAGCAGCTGGCCCTCCTGGCCAATGTTCACCAGACCGGCGCGCGTGGCGACGATCGTCCCGATCGCCACGAACAGCAGCGGCGCCATGGTCGTCAACGTCAGACCCCACGCACCGGGAGATCGGATGCTGCCGTCGAGCAACGCGTCGAAGACGGCCGTGGCCGACCCACCCGTCGCCGCCACTAGCAGTCCCGAGATCACGATCGCCGCAGCGATCGAGCCGACGTAGGTCGCCGCGGTGATCAGCCGCTCGGCGCCCGAGCGAGGACCGGGGACCGGCCCCCGGATGGTCCTGGCGATGCGGGCTGACAGGGGCGCGAGTGCGATCGAGCCCTTGGTCGCGTCGCCGATGCTCATGCGCTCACGCCGTCCACGTTTCGGCCTGCGGCCTCCCGAGCTCGCTGCCGATGCTCATGCGCTCACCCCGCCCATCAGGAGGCCGAGGCGCTCGAGGTCGGCGTCGGCCCTCGACACCTCGCCGACGTTGCGACCGCCGTGGATCACGACGATGCGATCGGCCAGGTGCAGCAGCTCCTCCAGCTCGCTGCTGACCAGCAGCACCCCCACGCCGGCGCGGGCGGCCTGGCGCAGCTTGTCGCCGACGAACTCGATGGCCCCGACGTCGAGACCGCGCGTCGGGTGGGCGGCGACCAACACGACGGGATGGCGGGAGAGCTCGCGGGCCAGCACGACCCGCTGCTGGTTGCCGCCCGACAGCGAGCTGAACGGCGCGTCTGGACCGGAGCAGGCGATGTCGTACTCGGCGATCATCCGCTCGGCGTCGGCGCGCATCGCCGGCCGGTCGATCCGCTGGAGCGCCCCGGCCGATCCGAGCAGGTCGAGGTGCAGGTTGTCGGTCACGGAGAGGTCGAGCACGCAGCCGGCGTCGTGGCGGTCCTCCGGGACCAGTGCCACGCCGGCCGCACCCATCGCCCCAGCCCTGCCGGTGAGCACGGATCGGCCATCGACCTCGACGGTGCCGGCGTCCAGCGGGAGCAGGTTGGCCAGCACGTCGCACAGCTCGGCCTGGCCGTTGCCCTCGACCCCGGCCAGGCCGACGATCTCGCCCGCCCCCACGTCGAGATCGAACCGGTCGAGGACGAGCTTGCCGTCGGCGCGTGCGACGGTCGCTTCGCGCACCGCGAGCACGGTGCGGGCCATCGCAGGGTCGGTTGCGGTGTCCGCATCGGCGGGCTCGGACACGAGGCCGAGTGCCGCCGCCTCGCTGCGCAGCGACACAGCGCGACCGACCATCGCCGTGGCCAGGCCGCGCACGTCGGCATCGGCCGTGCGGGTCCAGTCGGACACGCGGCCGTGCCGCAGGATGGTGATCACGTCGGTGGCCCGGATCACCTCGTCGAGCTTGTGGCTGACGAGCGCCACAGCCTTGCCATCGTGCTCGACGGCCGCGCGCAACGTTGCGAACAGGTACTCGGACTCCTGCGGCGTGAGCACGGACGTCGGCTCGTCGAAGATCACGATGGCCGGATCCCGCCGCAGGCACTTGACGATCTCTACCCGCTGTCGCATGCCCGCCGACAGGTCGACCACCCGAGCATCCGGGTCGACGTCGAGCCCGTACCGGTCGCCGATCTCCCGGACCCGCCGGCGGGCCGACCGCCGGTCCCAGCTGCCCGCCTCGCCGAGAACGACGTTCTCCCACACCCGCAGCTCGTCGACCAGGCTGAAGTGCTGGTGGACCATGCCGATGCCGAGGTCGGCGGCGTGCTGTGGGTCGCCGATGTGCACCGGTCGTCCATGCACCTCGATCGTGCCGCCATCGGGCGCGACGAGCCCGATCAGCACCTTCATCACCGTCGACTTGCCGGCTCCGTTCTCCCCGAGCACGCCGTGGATCTCGCCGGCGCGCAGATCGAGGTCGATGCCGTCGCACGCCACCACCGCGCCGTAGCGCTTGACCAGGCCGCGCACGGAGACGGCGGCCTGGTCGCGCCCGTCCAGATCAACCGCCGCCGTAGGCCTCGCCCTTGATCTCGGCGAACTGGGCCTCGAACTCGCCGGCGGCGATCTGCTCGCGCACCGCGTTCAGCGCCTCCTCCTGTTCCGGCGTGGCATCGCAGAACTTGGCTCCGACCTTCTCGAACTCGCCGACACGGATGACGTAGCGGTCGCCTTCCTCCAGCTGACCGGTCAGGATCTGGTCGAAGATCGTCTCCAGGTAGTCACCGGCGGAGAACTGGACGGCGATCTGGTAGTCGAGGTCCGTGCGCTCGCACGCGTCGGAGGTGCCTGCGGACATGGTGATGACGTCGGCATCGTTGGCCAGCTGGACGACGGCCTCGTGCGAGCCGCCGAGGAACGGATAGACGGCGCCGGCGCCTTCGGCGATGGCGTTGTTGAACGCCTCTGTCGCCCCGGCCACGTCGTTGAAATCGCCCGTCGGGATGTACGTCACGGTGAACGCCGGGTCGACGGCTTGGAGCCCGAGCTGGAAGGCGAGGAACGCCTCCTTCTCGAAGTCGAGGTCGCAGCAGCCGAGGAAGGCCACCGACGTCTTGTCGGTGTCCTGCAGCAACAGGCCGGTTGCGTACCCGGCCGTGTAGCTGATCTCCGACGAATCGTCGCCCGTCTGGGCCAGGCCCGGGTTGTCGGGGGTGCCGGCAGCGCAGTTGCAATACCAGAAGATCTCGGGGAACTCCTCCGTCAGCGAAGCCAGCGGCTCGGAGATCTCGCCGGCGCCGACTGTGATGACGTCGACGCCCTGGCGGGCCAGGTTGCGCAGCTCGGTCTCGGCCTGCGCCGGGTCGATGTTGTCGACGATGATCGGCTCGCCGAATCCCTGCGCCTCCGAGAGCGCGGTCACGCCATCGACGAGCGCCTGGTAGTAGGCCCCGTCGTCGCGCGGACCCGGCGTGGCCACGCCGAACACGACGGTTCCGTCGCCGTTGGTGTCCAACGACACCGTCTCGCCGGAACCGGACCCGTCCGTCGAGGTCTCCGGCTCGGTCCCCTCCGGTTCGGAGGTCATCGCTTCGGTGGTCATCGGCTCGGTCGACTCGGTGGCGGCCGCCGCCGTGGTCGACGCTGCGCTGCCGGCGGTCGTCCCAGGCGCTGCGCCGCCCTCGTCGTCGTCGCTGCCGCAGGCGGCGGCGACCAGCCCGAGCATGGCCGCCACAGCTGCCAATCGCGCCGCTCGACGCCTCGATGTTGTTCCCTGGTTGTTCACGGTGTCCTCCCCCGTCCGCACTGGTGGTTGCCTTGCTTGGTTGGCCTGATGGTCAGACCACGTCCGAAACTTACTTGTCGTCCTGATGTTGCCGGTATCGCTGAACGAGCCAGCGGTTGAACTGCACGTGGCTCTCCTCCTGCCACGAGTAGCGGGCGCGCGGAGCGAAGCGAGACCGCAGGCCGCGCTGGACCTTGGTCGTGGCGTCCTGGTCCTGTTCGACGAAGACCTGCACCCCGACGTCGACGAGCTTGAGCTTGTGCTCGAACAGCGGGTCGTCCAGGGCAGAGCGGTGGAACAGGTAGCCGATCTCGAGGTCGATCGTCTCCGGGCCGGTGGGTCGGACGAGGAAGAAGAAGCACTGGTCGGGGGCCGTGCCGAAGCACAGCGTCGGCGGGACGAGGGCGAACGTCGACCGAGTGCGTTCGTCCTCCGTCAGGCGCGGGAACACGGGCATGATCGCCTGGTGGGTGGCGTTGAAGCCGCCGTCGATGTGGGTGTAACCGGCGGTGCGGAAGATCACGTTCGACGACTCGTCCCACGGGACGGGGAAGGCGCTCATCCCGCTCGGCGCGAAGTCCTGGACGTACTGGTGCAGGCGGTTGGCGTGGTAGCCGTCGTTGAAGTTCTCGAACATGACCTTCCAGTTCCACGGCAGCCCCGGCAGCGTGAACGTGCCCGGGCAGACCGTGTCGGCGAGGTCGTAGTGGTCGATGAACGGCTCGTAGCCGGCGAGCGTCGGGGCCAGCGGTTCCGCCGCCGGGTCGAAGTTGACGAACACGAAGCCCTGCCACTCCTCGACGCCCAGCTGCGGTAGGCCGAAGTCGGCCTTGTCGAAGCCTTCGGTGCGCTCCATCGCCGGCGCACCGAGCAGCCGCCCGTCGAGGCCGTACGTCCAGTGGTGGTACGGGCACTTGAACGTCGAGCTGTTCCCGGCGCCGTCGCAGACCTGCATCGCCCGGTGCTGGCACACGGCCGACATCGCCCGCAGCGCACCGGCCTTGTCACGGGTGACGATGATCGGCTCGTCGCACAATGTGACGGTGAACCAGTCGCCGGTCGAGGGGACGCGGTCGGCCCGGCCGACGCACAGCCAGTCGTGGCCGAACACCGCCTCGCGCTCGACGGCCAGGACGTCGGCCGAGGTGTACAGCTCGGCGGGCAGCGTGCGGGCCTTGGCGACGTCGGTCGTCGATGCGTCGAGCTCGGCCAGGAGATGAGGTGCAAGCGTCGTCATGCCGAGACCACTTTGCCGTACCCGCCGCCGCCGGGGAGGTCGAGGCGCACGACGTCGTCGGGTTGCAGCGTGATGCGGGCCTGGGTGGTGACGGCTTCGCCGTTGACGCTGAAGCGGCCGGCGGCGCCGGGCTCGCCGCCGAAGATGCCCTGCGGCGCCTCGGCCAGCCGGCTGGTCACGGCGTTGAGCTGCCACGGCCGGGTCGTGTCGACGGTGAACTCGATGGTCTGGCCCAGCCCGCCGGTCTGGCGCCCGGCCCCGCCCGATCCCGGCCGCAGCGCCTTGGTCGCGAAGCGGATCGGAGCGGACGCCTCGACCACCTCGATCGGCACGGCGGCGACGCCCGTCGGGTAGGAGCAGGCGTCGAGTCCGGGCTTGCCGGCTCGGGCGCCGACGCCGCCGGCGTACGTGAACATCGCCGTGATGAACGGCCGGCCGGCGTCGTCGGTGCCGTTGACCTGCATCGTCCACACCGCGCCCGAGCCTTCGGCCATCGACTGCTCGGGTTTGACCTGGGCCAGCGCCTTGAGCAGGGCGTTGGGGAGGAACATCCCGACGACGTGGCGGGCCGTGCACGGTTGGGGGGACACGGCGTTGACGATCGAGCCCTCGGGGGCCACCACCTCGATCGGCGCCAGGCTCCCGTGGTTGTTGGGGATGTCGGGGCTGAGCACCGAGCGCACCGTGAACGTGGTGTAGGCGTGGGTGTAGTTGCGCACCACGTTGATGCCCCACGGGCTGGCGTCGGCCGAGCCGGTGTAGTCGACGACGATGCGTCCGGCGTCGGGATCGACGGTGAGGGCGCAGCGGATCTCGATCTCGCTGCCGTCGGCCAGGTCGAGCAGTGCGCTGGCGTGATGCGTGCCGGCCGGCAGCTCGCGGATGCCGGCGCGAGTCGCCGCCTCGGAGCGCTCGATGATCTCGTCGGCCAGCGCCTCGATGTCGTCGAGGTCGTGGCGGTCGCACAGCGCGTTCAGTCGATGGGCGCCGATCTCACCCGACGCCATCTGGGCGTGCAGGTCGCCGGCCATGTGGTCGGGCTGGCGCACGTTGGAGAGGATGAACCGCCACACGTCGTCGTTGCGCTCACCGCCTCGCATGAGCTTGACGATCGGGATCCACAGGCCCTCTTCGAAGACGTCGCGCCCGCCGGCGCCGATGCCGTAGCCGCCGACATCGGTGTGGTGGATGGTCGAGCCGAACAGGGCGATCAGCCGACCGGCCCGCCAGACCGGCACGAGCACCGTGACGTCGAGCAGCTGGCCGGCGGTCTTGTAGGGATCGTTGGTGATCAGCACGTCACCGGGCTCGAGCTCGTCGACGGGGTACTGGTCGAGGATGTTGACCACGGCCATGGCCAGGCTGTTGATGTGGCCCGGGGTGCCGGTCACGGCCTGGGCGACCATCCGACCGCGGCGGTCGAACACGGCGTTGGCCAGGTCGCCGGCCTCGCGCACGATCGGGCTGAACGCCGACCGCTGCAGCGCCTTGGCCTGCTCGTTGACGGTGGCGATCAGGCGCTGCCAGCAGATCTCCAGCTCGATCGGATCGTTCACGCCACCGCCTCCTCATCCGTTCTGGCCGTCGCGATCGACTCACTCCGGCCGTTGGCGACGGCCAGTCTCGGGTGGCGGCGGGCGTGGAGGGTGCCGTCCGGGCCGACCGTGACCGTCCAGCCCGGGCGGATCACCACCGTCGTCTCCCGCTCCTCGACGATCGCCGGTCCCTCGATCGTCGCCCCCGCCCCGAGGTCAGCGCGTTTGTGCACCGGTGTGTCGACGGGCGACGCTCCGCGCACAAACGCAATGGGACGGTGGGCGGCGGGGGTGGCGTCGGCGGCGCTCGGCGGGAGGTCGACCGTCTCGATCGTGACGCCGTCGGCGACCGCCGACAGTCGCCACGTGACGGCCTCGATGCCGACGTCGGGGATCGTCAGGCCGTAGATGCGGCGGTACTCGGCCTCGAACGCCTGGAGCACCTGGTCGTCGCCGGCCGGCCAGCCGTCCCCGTCACCGTTCCCGTCACCGTCCCCGTCCAGCCAGATGGTGACCTCGTTGCCCTGCCCCGTGTACCGGGCGTCCAGGCCGTATCGGAACCGGATCGCATCCCCCGGCGCTCCGGCGGCCGACAGCACCCGGCGACCCTCGGCCCGCAGTTCGTCGAGCAGGGCGTCGCGCTCGGCCGAGTCGACGGCCTCGAGCCGGCGTGGCATCGAGCGGGCGAGGTCGATGCGCATCGGCGAGACCAGCGATCCGAACGCCGACAGCACGCTGGCGTTGACGGGGAAGACGACCTGGTCCGAGTCGAGGAGCTCGGCCACCACGCAGGCGTGCACCGGGCCGGCGCCACCGAAGGCCAGCAGTGGGACGCCCCGCAGGTCGATGCCGAGCTCGACGGCGTGCATGCGGGCGGCGGCGGCCATGTTCTCGGCGACGATGTCGTGGATGCCGGCGGCCGTGGCCGTCGTGTCGAGGTCCAGTGCGGCACCGAGGCCGTCGACGGCCGTCACCGCCAGCCCGGGGTCGAGCGGCATGTCGCCGCCGAGGAACGCCTCCGGGTCGAGCAGCCCGAGCACGACGTCGGCATCGGTCACCGCCGGCTCCGTGCCGCCCTTGCCGTACGAAGCCGGGCCCGGCGCTGCTCCCGCTGACTCGGGGCCGACCTTGAGCAGCCCGAACCGGTCGACGCGCGCCAGCGAGCCGCCACCGGCCCCGATCTCGACCAGGTCGACCGACGGTACCGACACCGGAAACCCCGAACCCTTCTTGAACCGGTACACCCGGCCGACCTCGAACGTGTTCGTCAACGCCGGTTCGCCGTCGTCGATGAGGCACGCCTTCGCGGTCGTGCCGCCCATGTCGAAGCACAGCAGCCGCTCCAGCCCGAGCCGTCCGGCCAGCCACGTGCCGGCCAGCGCCCCGGCGGCCGGACCGGACTCGACGAGTCGGATCGGGGTGCGGGCGGCATCGTCGGCCGCGACGACGCCACCGTTCGACAGCATCATCAGCACGGCGCCACCGAAGCCCTCCGTCGACAGCCACTTCTGCAGCTCGTCGAGGTACGGGCCGATCACCGGCATGGTCGCCGCGTTGCATGCCGTGGTGACCATGCGCGGGTACTCGCGGATCTGCGGCGACACCTCGGCCGAGATGCACACCGGGACGCCGAGCTCGCGGCGCAGGTGATCGGCCACGGCTCGCTCGTTCGTCGCGTCGACGTAGGCGTTCAGCAGACAAACGCCGACCGCCTCGACCTCGGCCGCCGCCAACGCCGTGGTCAGCCCGTCGAGCGCGGCGGTGGTCGGAGCGACCAGCACCGCCCCCTCGGCACCGGTGCGCTCGACCAGCTCGAACGTCAGCTCCCGCGGCACGGGCGGTGGCGGGAACTCGATCTGCAGGTCGTACATGTCGTAGCGGTGCTCGTCGCGGATGAGGAGCGTGTCGCCGAACCCGGCCGTGGTGACCAGGCCCGCTCGACCCGTCTTGCCCTCGATCAGCGCGTTCGTGATCAGCGTCGTGGCGTGGACGATCGGTGCCCGGATGTCGGACGGCCGGACGCCGGCCCGGCCGAGGAGCTGCTCGACGCCGCGCCGTACGCCGTCGAGCGGGTTGACCGGCGTGGTCAGCGTCTTGTCGACGACCACCTCGCCGGACGAGGCGTCGAGCAGGACGACGTCGGTGAACGTGCCGCCGATGTCGACGGCCAGCCTCCAGTCCCTCACGAGCTGATCGTTCGCTCGCTTGACTTCACCGTTGCCTCGGTGCTCTGGCCCGGACGCTCGCTCACAACACCAGCTCCGGGCGGGGCGGCGCGAAGACGTCGAGGATCCAGCACTCGCCGTACTCGTCGTCACCGAGGAAGATCGAGTCGCCGTGCCACACCGAGCGCGGTGCCAGGTACACGTCACCCTCGCCGAGCACCACCCGCCGGTCGTCGTCGGGGTCACCGATGCGGAAGTCGAGCCCGCCGCGCACGACGATCCCGAGCTGCTCGTGCTCGGGGTGATGGTGGAGGACGGAACCGGTGGCGCCACCCTTGATCCGCCAGAAGCACAGCTGCAGCTCGCTCCCCGTGATCACCCGGTGGCGGAACCCCGGGCGCTCGGTCTCGGCGAACGCCTCGTCGTCGTAGAAGTGGCAGTACTGGTTGGTGAACGGTCCGATGGTCAGACCATACCAACCAAGTTCTGACGATGATCCGGTACGGAACTCCGTACCGATCGCGGCTGCGGACTGAAGCCGAGGGAGTCCCCGAGCGTTCGTTACGCAGCGAGCGTGATACCCCAGGCCGGCCTTGCCCGGCCCAGCCGAGCGAGCGGAGTCTGCGGAGCGAGCGAGGCCATCGATTCAGATCAGCTTGTCGATCATGCTGTGCTCGACGGCATCGAGGTGGCGGGTGCCGGCGCCGACGGCAGCGACCGGATCGCCGGCGGCCACGGCCTTGGCGATCATCCGGTGGTCGCGCACGGCGCGGTTGACGATCCGCTGGACCTCGACCTGGTTGGCGTCGGCGGACAGCAGGGAGGCGAAGTCGTCGGACCGGAACAGCCGGGCCAGGACCTTGCCGTACAGCTCGACGAGCAGTGGGTTGCCGCACGCACGGGCGATCGCCCCGTGGAACGCTCGGTCGAGGGCCCGGAAGTCGGCCAGTGGCATGCCGGGCCTGAACCCCTTGGCCAGCTCGTCGATCTCGGCCCGGTCCTCGGCGGACGCCCGCTTGGCCGCCAGCTCGACGATCGGCAGCTCCAGCGCCCGGCGCGTCTCGAACAGCTGGCGGACGAACGCCTTGCGATCGTCGGGCTGGCGGCCGTTGAGGTGGAGGTCGGGCAGGCGCTCGGCGACGTAGGACCGGTTGCCGCGGCGCTCGATCACGCCGAGCGACACCAGCCCCTGCATCGCTTCGCGCACGGACGTGCGGGCGACCTGGAACTGCTCGGAGAGCCGCCGCTCCGATGGCATCTGGGCCCCTGGCTCCAGCTCGCCGGTGGCGATGCGAGCCACGAGGCGGTCACGGATCATCGTGCTCAGCGTCTCGCGAGCGACGGGTTCGAACACCGGCTCGAACCGCTCGGCGGGCGTCGTGGCGGCATCACTCATGCGCCAGCCTCCCGCTCATCGGCGAGGTGGGTGGGATGATCGGTCCACGCGATCACCGTACTCGCCGGGTCCTCCAGAACTCGCCGATCCGGCCTGTTGGTCTGACCATCCGACCGAGGCCCGACGCTAAGGTCGGACCCGTGGGCTACCCGAACACGTTGATCTTCATCGACTTCCCATCGACCGACCCGGCGGCGTCGGCCGAGTTCTATCGCGCCGTGTTCGGGTGGGAGGTCGAGCCGCGACCCGAGGGGGTGTTCCACCGGATCGTGCCGGGCGGGCAGTTCCTGCTCGACGACGGCACGCCTGGACCGACCGGGAACCTGCACATGGGGATCCACAACGTGGCCAACGCCCGGCCCCACCCCGAGCCCGACGGCGTCGAGCCGCGCCACATCGCCTCGGACGGGCGCACGGTGCGGACGTGGATCCTCGTCAGCGACGACGACTCCATCGATCGCATCCTCGACGAGGCCGCGTCCCGCGGCGCCGAGATCCTCTGGCGCGACCACTACTGGGCCGAGTTCAACGGCTTCAACGCGGCGTTCAAGGACCCGTGGGGCAACACCCTGATCCTGTGGGTCAAGGGTGGGGACGACCCGCAGATCCCCGGCGGAACCAGCAGTGAGTGAGCGAGTCTTCGAGCGAGTGAACCATCATTGCGGTCCGTTCATTCATGGCCGAGCTGCTGCTGCGCTCCTGCTCGGCGCGACCGCCAACGTGAGGTCCTCACATGAATGACGTGGCCGTCAACGCGCTTCGTCCGACCCAGCCGCGCTGGACGCACATCGCGTTGCGCGTCGCCGACATCGACGCCTCGATCGCCTGGTACCAGGAGTTCACGCCACTGGAGCTGCTCGACAAGCGCCAGGACGAGTTGGGCTTCGGGGCCTGGCTCGGTCAGTCCGACTCGCCGGACAAGCCGTTCATCCTGGTGCTGGCCCAGTTCCTTCCGGAGACCGACCCGTTCCGCGAGTACCCCCGCGAGGTCCTGGCCCCGTTCGCCCACTTCGGCGTGGAGCTGCCGGAGCGGGCCGACATCGACGCCATCGCCGCCCGCGGCGAGGCAGCCGGTTGCCTCGCCTTCCCGCCGCAGCAGATGCCGGATCCGATCGGCTACATCTGCATGCTCCGCGACCCCGACGGGAACATGGTCGAGTTCTCGTTCGACCAGGGCGTGTACGCCAAGGCGCAGGAGGTGTGGGGGAAGGCGTGAGTCACGGTGTGGGTAGGAGGGTGAGTCACGGTGCGGGGAAGGCGTGACGGACCAGTCGCCACCGGCGGCGGTCGCGCTGGCCTACCTGGCCTCGTTCGCCGGGCGGGATCCCGACACGATCGCCGGTCACGTGAGCGAGGGGTTCGTCAACGCCCACGCCTCGGCGCTGGGCAGCGGGTGCACCGGGCGCGATGAGTACGTGCGGCGGTTGCCCGGGTTTCTCGAACGGTTCCCCGGCCTCGCCTACCACGTCGAGCGGGTGATCGCCGACGGGACCCACGTCGCCGTCGCCTACCGGCTGACCGCGACGAGCGAGCAGCACCCGGTCGAGGTCCGCGGCGTCATGGTCTTCGAAGTCGTCGACGGGTTGATCGCCGAACGAACCGACTACTGGGACTCGCTCGGGTACTTGCGCCAGGTCGGTCAGGTCGACGACGTCAGCGGGCGCTGACCGGCGTGTGCACGGCACAGGTCGCCAGCCAGTTGCGCAGCAGGTCGTGGCCGGCGGCGGTGAGGACGCTCTCAGGGTGGAACTGCACGCCCTCCACCGGTCGCTCCCGGTGGCGGACGCCCATGATCGTTCCGCCGGCGGTGGTGGCGGTCACCTCCAGCACGTCGGGAAGGGACGCCGGGTCGATCGTCAGGGAGTGGTAGCGCGTCCCCGTCAACGGCGACGGCAGGCCGGCGAAGACGCCCCGGCCGTCGTGGTCGATCGGCGACGTCTTGCCGTGCATCAGCTCGTCGGCACCGACGATTGCGGCGCCGTGGGCGTGGCCGATCGCTTGCTGTCCGAGGCAGACGCCGAGCACCGGTGTGCCGCCGGCGCCGAACGTCTCGACGGCGGCGCAGAGGATCCCGGCGTTCTCTGGGCGGCCCGGCCCCGGTGACAGCAGGACGCCGTCGGGTGCCATGTCGACGGCCTCGGCGATCGTGATGGCGTCGTTGCGGTGCACGATCGGCTCGGCCCCGAGCTCACCCAGGTACTGGACCAGGTTGAACACGAAGCTGTCGTAGCTGTCGATCACGAGGATCCGCACGGCGCCCGACGGTACCGGCATCTCCACATGGTGGCGTGGTGCCGGGTCACGGGCCCGTGGCTCGTAGGCTCGTCGGCCGTGGCTCCTCCGAAGCGCAAGACGGGCGGCGGGCGCGTCACACCGTCGGGCACGAAGCCCGGGCACCGCCCGGCGGCGGCGCGCAGCAGCGAGCCGGCGGGCCACCCGGCCCATGGACGTGTCGCCCCGTCGTCGCGCTACACACCGCCCACACCGCTGTCGGCCAAGGAGAGCCCGCCGTGGCTGCCGATCGTGATGCTCGGCCTGTTCGTCGTCGGCGGTCTGGCGATCATGGCCCGCTACCTGATCTTCTCCGACAGCAACATCCCGTTGCTCGTCGGCCTGGTCTGCCTCCTCGGCGGCCTGTTCCTGGCCACCCGCTGGCGCTGACGCCAACGGATCAGGCCGGCGATCTTGGTGAGCGAAAACGTCAGATCCGACGTGTTCGCTCACGCAGAACCGGGCCGACGGCTGTGGGTGAGCGAAAGCACCAGATCCGACGTGTTCCCTCACGCAGAATCCCAGGCGCCCGAGATGTCCGGCGGGCGGCGTCAGGGCGAACGGGCGATGGCCGAATGACATCCGTGTGGTTCTCCACCGAATTGTGCACACCCTGTGGACAACTCGTCCGGATCACTCCATGACGGGGGCGACGATGACCATGTCCTCGAGGCAGTGGCGCGGCGGCGGCGGGTCTTCGTCGGGTGCCACCGTGAGCTTGACCTCGACGCCACACACGTCGCACCGGTAACGGAGGTTGACGCGGCGCAGCTCGCCCGGCGGCGGTGGTGGGGGCAGCGGCCGGGTCAGCGATCGCAGCATGGCGATGCCGACCTTCCAGACGACATACCCCACCAAGAGTCCGGCGGCGACCCACAGGATCGTGCCGAGCATGCGGTCACGCTACCGACCGGATCAGGTGCTGGTTGGAGCCGCCGCCGTCGGGTCCGGCACGGCCGCCGCCGTGGCCTCGGGCTCCGTGGCGGGCGGATCCGTCTCCGGAGGATCCGTCGCAGGAGGTGGATCGGCGGCCACGCCGACGACCAGCTCGATCGTCGTGCCCGCCGGTGCCAGCTGTCCCGGCGCGATGCTCTGGCTGAGCACGAGACCGTCGTTCGGGCTCCCGGCGTCGAGCTCGTCGCTCGTGACCACCACGTCGAACTGCGTCAGCTCCTCGCGCGCTTCGGCCTCCGTCTCGCCCGTCACGTCGGGCACCTCGACGCCCGGAGCGCCCGCCGACACGACGAGGGTCACCGCGCCGCCGACGTCGACCAGCTGGCCGGGCGCCGGATCCGTGCTGATCACCAGCCCCTCTGCGACGCTGTCGCTCTCCTCGGCCACCGTGCTCACGGAGAACTGGTACGGGTCGTCCTCGAGCAGCGCCTGGGCGTCGTCCTCGGGGAGGCCCACGACGTTCGCCGGCACGGCCACCTGGTTCGGCCCCGACGACACGACCAGGTTGACCGTCGTCGCCTGCTCGACGCGCTGACCCGCCGGCGGGTCGGTGCGGATGACGGCGCCGTCGGCGAACGTCTCGCTCTCCTCGTTGATCAGCTGCCCGACCTGGAAGCCGGCGGCGCTGAGGTTGGCGCGGGCCTCCAGCAGCGTCTGGCCCTCGACGTTGGGGATCTCCTGCAGCTGCGGCTCGGGGTTGAAGTACAGCTTGATGTTCTGGCCCTCGACCACCAGCGTCCCGGCGGCTGGATCGGTCAGGAAGACCACGTTGGGCGCCACGCCGCTGTTCTCCTGGGCGAAGACCTCCGACGTCAAGTTCCTGGCGTTGATGTCGGCGACGACGTCCGGCAGGGGCATGCCGACGTAGTTGGGCAGCGCGTTGCTGCCCGCCGCGTCGTCGCCCGACAGCGCGTTGAACAGCAGCACGGCGCCGATGCCGAGCGCGACCAGGGCGAGGAAGGCGGCCAGGGCGTACCACCCGGTGCGCGACGGGGGCGGCTCGTAGTAGTGGGCCGCCGGCGATGCCCCGGTCGGGCGTCCATCGATCGTGTCGGTGTCGTCGATCACGGTGGGCTGGGCGGGCATGGCGACCGTGGCGGCCGCGGCAGCCGCGCCAGCGGCCAGAACGGCGGTCGGCGCGGCGCTTTCGCCGCGCACCGTCGCTGCCGCCGCCAACGCCTGGACGGGATCGCCGTTGCGGAAGCGCCGCAGGTCGTCGCGCAGCGCCTCGGCCGTCGGGTAGCGGATGCGCGGATCCTTGGCCAGCAGCTTGGCGACGATGGCCTCGTACGGCAGGGGGATGTCGCTGACGATCTGGTTCAACGGCTGCGGGTGGTCGTGGACCTGGCGATAGGCGATGCCGACCGGGTTCTCGCCGCGGAACGGTGGGTGCCCGGCAACCATCTCGTACATCACGATGCCCAGCGAGTACAGGTCGCTGCGCGGGTCGGGCTGGGCTCCCTGGGCCTGCTCCGGCGAGAAGTACGTCGCCGTCCCCATCACCGCACCGGCCTGCGTCAGGTTGGACTCGGTCGGCGCGTTGAGCGCCCGGGCGATCCCGAAGTCGGCCACCTTCACCTGGCCGTTCGATCCGATCAAGATGTTCGCCGGCTTGATGTCGCGGTGCACGAGCCCGGCCTGGTGGGCGAACCCCAGCGCCGACGCCACCTCGCCGGCGATCTCGGCCGCCTGGCGGGACGTGACATGTCCGTTGGTGCGCAGGATCTCGGCCAGGGTGCGGCCGTCGACGTACTCCATGGCGATGAAGTACGTCCCGGCGTGCCGGCCCCAGTCGAACACGTTGACGATGTTCGGATGGCTCAGGTTGGCCGCCGCCTGGGCCTCCCGCCGGAACCGCTCGACGAAGTTGGGATCGACGGCGAACTCGGGGAACAACACCTTGATGGCGACCTGACGGTCGAGCAACCGGTCCCGGCCGAGGAACACGTCGGCCATGCCCCCGCGGCCGATCCGCCGATACAGCTCGTAACGATCGTTGACGATCGCGGGTCGGTCGTTCGTGGTCACACGTGCCTCATCCGTCCGGGTGGCCCGGACCGTCGGACGAATCTACCGACCGACTCAACCGCGCATGCCCCGGGCCGCGTTCGCTCGCTCGAAGACTCGCTCGGCTCGCCGTGGACGAATGTTCGCTCGCTCGAAGACTCGCTCGGCTCGCCGTGGACGATTGTTCGCTCGCTCGAAGACTCGCTCGGCTCGCCGTGACGATTGTTCGCTCGCTCGAAGACTCGCTCGCTCGCCGTGGACGATTGTTCGCTCGCTCGAAGACTCGCTCGGCTCACATTGGCTCATCACCCACCTCCGGACAGGGCGGCGTTGAGCACCTGCTCGGCGACCGGCCCGGCCAGTCGACCGCCCGTCCCGGCGTTGATCTCCTCGCTGGTGCCGAGCAGCGTCACCGCCACGGCGAACTGCGGGTCCTCGGCGGGGGCGAAGGCGACGATCCAGGCATGTGAGCGCTCGGGCTCGCCACGGGCGTTGAGCTGTGCGGTCCCGGTCTTGGCGGCGACCGAGATCCCGTTGTCCAGCCGGAGGCAGCAGCTGGCGGTCCCGGTTCGCGCCACCTCCTGCATGAGGCCGTTCAGCGTGTCGGCCACGGCGGGTGAGATCGGCGTCTTCCAGACCTCGGGAGCGGCGCGGTCGAGGAGGTCGCCGTCGTGGGCGAGCGTCGCCTCGACGGCGTACGGCTTCATCATCACGCCGTCGTTGGCCACGGTGGCGGCGACCATCGCCATGTGCAGCGGCACCATCTGCACCTCGTTCTGACCGAAGCCCCTGATCGCCAGCAGCGGCAGCTCCTGATCGAGGTCGTCGCTCGGACCGAACGTGCTGGCCGCCGGTCGGGGCAGGTCGATCGGCAGCGCCTGGCCGACCCCCCACGCCGCGACCCCGCTCAGCATCCGGTCGACGCCGACGTCGAGGGCGATCCGGGCGAACGGGATGTTGCAGCTCCGGGCGAACACCTCGGTGAGGTCGCCGCCGCACGTCGTGCCCTCGAAGTTCTCGATCGGGTCGTCGGTCTGCGGGGGCACGAACTGGTTCTCGTCCGGGAACACCGTCGCCAGGTCGACCACGCCGTCGGTCAGGGCGATCCCGGTCGTGAGCACCTTGAACGTCGAGCCCGGCATGTAGCGCTGCTGGTAGCTGTTGGCCAGCAGCGGGTCACCGGGAAAGCTCTCGTAGAACGTGCGGGCCGCCGATGCCGATTCGAAGTCAGGGTCGGCGATCAGGTTCGGGTCGTACGTCGGGAAGCTCCACATCGCGCGGATCGCACCGGTCGACGGCTCGAGCAGGACGACCGACCCGTCGCGCTGGCCCAGTGCGTCGCGGGCGACCTGCTGGAGCCGGCTGTCGACGGTCAGCCGCACCGATCCCGAGTCGTCACCACCTCCCCTGAGCAGGTCGGGCAGCGCGCGCAGCCGCTGCTCCGCCGTCGACCCGGTGAGCACGGCGTTCTCGGTGCGCTCGACCTGCGTCGATCCGAAGGCGAACGTGTAGTACCCGGTGAGGTGGCCGTAGAGCTCGCCCTGCGGGTACACCCGCTGGAAGCGGAACGGGCTGCCCGGCGGGTTCTCCACCGACTCGGCGACCACAAGACCGTCGGCCGTGACGATGGGTCCGCGCGGCTCCTCGAACTCGCGGCGGATGGCCCGCGTGTTGTCGAAGCGGGCGTTCAGCTCCTCCTCCTGGCCGACCTGCCAGTAGTTGAGGGCGACGAAGAGGATCGCGTAGCAGACCATCAGGCCGCCGGCCAGCTGACGGATCTGGCGGTTCACGGCGTCCTCGATGCGGCCGGCGAAGGCGCTGGCGCGCCCGCCGTGCCGAACCGGGGCTGCACGTCTGAACGACGCGACCTGGCTGCTGGGCTCGATGCGGCCGGCGAAGGCGCTGGCGCGCCCGCCGTGCCGAACCGGGGCTGCACCGTCTGAACGACGCGACCCGCCGCCGTCGACCACGTGGGGGGTGCGGCGGCGCAGGCGCCAGGCGGCCCATCGCTCGCCGGGCGTCGGAGTGTCCGGCAGCTCGTGGAGGCGGCGGGCGCCGGAGTCGCTGAGCCGGATGAGCAGCGCCAGCAGCACGTAGTTCGACAACAGCGAGGAGCCGCCGTAGCTGACGAAGGGCAGTGTGATCCCCGTCAGGGGCACCACGCGGATCACCCCGCCGACGATGATGAAGGCCTGCACGCCGATGATCGTCGTGAGCCCGACGGCGAGCAGCTTCTCGAACGGGTTGTCCGTGCGCATGGCCGTGCGCAGCCCGGCGCCGATCATCAGCAGGAACGCCATGAGGATCGCCGCCGCGCCGAACAGGCCGAGCTCCTCGCCGATCGACGTGAAGATGAAGTCGCTGCGCGCCGCCGGGACCTGGTTGGGACTGCCGAGGCCGAGGCCCGTACCGGCCAGCCCGCCGTCCGACAGGCCGTACAGCGCCTGGACGATCTGGTAGCCGCGGTCGAGCGAGTCCTGCCACGGGTCGAGCCAGATGTCGACGCGCGTTTGGACGTGGGCGAAGAGCCGCCACGACACGTAGGCCGCCGTGGCGAAGAGGACCAGCCCGAGCAGCAGCCAGCCCGCCTGCTCCGTGGCGACCCACATCATGACGACGAAGAGGGCGAAGAACAGCAACGAGGAGCCGAGGTCGCGCTGGCCGACCATCACCAGCACGGCGAACGCCCAGGCGAAGGCGATCGGTAGCAGGAACCGCGGCTCGGGGAGGTGCAATGGCCCGACCCGCCACCCCGAGCTGGCGATCAGCTCGCGGTGCTCGGCCAGGTAGCCGGCGAAGAAGACGGCCAGGGCGAGCTTGGCGAACTCCCCCGGTTGGAAGTTCACCGGGCCGAGGCTGACCCAGATGCGGGCGCCCCCGAACGTGCTGCCGACCCCAGGGACGAACGGCAGCAGCAGCAGGCCGATCCCGGTGACGAGGAACAGCCAGCGGTAGCGGGACAGGTCGGGCGCCCGCTGGACGACGACCAGCGTCGCCACGAAGGCAACGATGGCCAGGATGCTCCACGTCGTCTGCAGCGCGGCGAGGTCCTCGTCGAGGCGCGTGATCATCACGTAGCCGAGCCCGTGGAGGATCGCCGCCAGCGGGAGCATCGTGGCGTCGGCGCCCTGGGCGAACCAGCGCACCGCCAGGTGGGCCACGAGCAGCAGGCCGAGGAGCACGCCGAGGAACGGGATGATCCGCGGTGGGATCACCGCGAACTCGCCGAGGCTGGCCAGCGTGTAAGCGCCGGCGGTGATGATCGCCGCCATGACCACGAGCGACAGCTCGGTGGACCGGCGGGCCCGGGCGATGGGTGAGCTGGCAGCCATCAGTGCGACGCCGCCGTCACGGAGCGACGGTCGTCACCGCCACCGTCGTGGCCGCTGCCGTCGTCGGCGGCACGGTGGTGGTCGTCGTCGTGGTGGTCGTGGTGGTCGTGGTGGTGGTCGTGGTGGTCGACGTCGATGTCGTGGTGTTCTCGAGCTGCTCGGCGACGAAGCGGTCGGCGGCGCGGCGGGAGTCGAAGCGCGGCTCACGCTCGACCCGCTCGATCGACGCCTGGTCCAGCGACGACCGGCTGAACAGGGTGGACGCGTCCTCGGTCGGCTCGAACCAGAGGAAGCCGTCGGGCTGCCCGCGATAGATGACGACCTCCTCGGCGGTGTCGAAGGCCACGAAGTAGCCCCGGCGGGCCCACGCCGCGGCGATCACGAAGGCCAGCACGATGACGGCGAGCACCCCCAACCCGGCGAGGAACCCGGTGACGCGGCGCTTCCGGCGGGACCTGGGCGGGACCACGGCGAGCTGGTCGGTGGTCTCCCGGGCCTCGGTCTCGGACTCGACCTTCTCCGGGGCCTGCCCGCCGACCAGCGCGGCGAGGTCGGCGAACTCGGTCGCCTCCCCGTCGGGGTCGTCGACGGCCCAGGTGCCCTGGGCGGCGCCGTCCTGCCACGCCGGCTCGAGATCGAGCTCGGTGTCCGCCGCCGGCGGCGCCTCGCCGTCGAGCACGTCGACGACGACGACGGTGATGTTGTCCCGGCCACCCTGGCGGTTCGCCTCGCTGACGAGGGCGTCGGCGGCATCCTGCGGTTCGGCGTTGGCGCGCAGGATCTCGGCGATCTCGTCGTCGCGCACCTCGTCGACCAGGCCGTCGCTGCAGAGCACGAACCGGTCGCCTTGGACGATCGGGAGGGTCCAGGCGTCGACACGCACCGCCGGGTCGATGCCGAGGGCCCGGGTGACGATGTTGCGGCGGGGATGCGTGCGTGCCTCGTCGTCGGTGATGTGGCCGGTGGCGACGAGCTCTTGGACGTAGCTGTGGTCGATCGTGACCCGTCGCAGCCGATCGTGGCGCAGCAGGTAGGTGCGTGAGTCACCGACGTTGATCAGCGCGAAGCGTTCCGGGTCGCCGCCGGTGTCGGGCGACGCCTCGTCGTCGGCGGTGCTCGGCGCGCCGTCATCGGCGGCGTGTTGATCGCCTCGCTCGCTCGGCAGACTCCGCTCCTCGGACGGGGTCGGCTCGGCGGCGTCCTCCCCTTGGGTGGGGATGGGTTGCGTGGTGTCGGCATCGGCCTCTTCCGGTGACACGTGCGGCGTCCGGATGACGACCAGTGCGGTGACCGTCGTGCCCATGCCCTGCTGTTCGGGGTTCCCGCTGGCAGCGCGGTAGATGTCGTCGTTGGCATCGGCGACCGCAGCGACGACGTCGGCCAGGGAGGTCTCGTCTGCGTTCAGCCGTGAGCGCAGCAGGTCGACGGCGAGCGCGCTGGCGACCTCGCCGGCGCGGTGGCCGCCCATCCCGTCGGCGACGACGAAGGCTCGCGACTCGACGAGGAGGTTGTCCTCGTTGTCGGGACGGATGCGCCCCGGATCCGTCGCCGCGCCCCAGCGCAAGGCCGTCATCGGTGCACCGTCACTGGGCCTCCAGCACCGTGTAACCGAACTGCACCCGGTCGCCGGGGTGGAGGAGGCGGGCGCCGACGAGGCGGTTGCCGTTGTGGAACGAGCCGTTCGTGGAGCCGAGGTCCTCCACCATCGCTTGGCCCTCGAGCTCGTAGATGCGGGCGTGGTGCTGGGACACGAACGTGTCGTCGCCGATGACGATCGTCGAGGCCGGGTCGCGACCGATCGTGATCTCGGCGCCGAGCGGGAACGCCTTGCCGCGCCGCGACTTGGGCTCGACGACGACCAGCCTCGCCACCTGGCCCGACCGACCGCGCGGGACGGACCGGCGAGCGCGCCGCTCGTCGCGTCGCGAGGCCGGACCGACGATGGTCGTGGCGTCGCGGTCGTCGGCGCTCAGCGTCGCCACCGTCTTGGTCGACGGACGTCGCACCTCGCTCCACACCGCCCACAGGACACGGGCGAAGAAGAGGTAGAGCAGGCCCAGCAGGACCAGCTTGAGGATGTCAAGTGCTTGATCTGTCATCGCTCGTGGCGCGCCGCGTCAGATTACGACGCCTCGAACCGCACGTAGGTGGAGCCGAAGCTCAAGATGTCCCCGTCACCGAGCCGTTGCTCCCCGGTGATGCGTGTGCCGTTGACCATGGTCCCGTTCGTGGAGCCGAGGTCGACGACCACGTAAGCGCCGCGCCCGGGCCGGATCTCGGCGTGCTTGCGACTGACGTTGTGGTCGCTGAGCGGGATCGTGCACTCGGGGAGGCGGCCGACGCTGATCGGCCGGTCGCCGAGCGAGATCCGCTGTCCCGACGGCAGCACCAGCGAGCCGGCGCCGACACCCCCGGCCGCCTGGCGCAGCTGGGCGAGGATCTCGAACCGGCCGGGCCGCAAGTCGTCGCGTTGCACCAGCTCGACGCGCACCGGCCCCATGAAGTGGTAGCCCTCCTCGCGGGCGTACTCCCGGGCGGCCTCGACGAGCTCGGCCCGCAGCACGTCCATGATGTCGCCGAAGCCGTCGTAGTCCCGCTCGCTCAGCTCGATGGCGAAGTCGTTGGGCACGACCCGTCGACCCTTGACGTCGACGGAGCGCTGGTCGTCCATCTCCCGGACCAACCGGCGACCAAGTTCGATCGGGCGGATCGCCGCCCGCGAGCTCCGGAACACGCCCTCGACCATACGCTCCAGTCGGCGCTCCAACGATTGCAAGCCCATGGTGGCGGACGATGCTACCGACGACCCCCGCAGAGCCCCGGGCAGCCCACCGACCAGGTTCTGACGAAGATCCGGTACGGGAACCCGTACGGTTCGCGGCCGAGAAACCCTGATGGTCCCGGCGTGGCATCGTGGCGGCGTGGTGAGGGCGGTGGTGACCGGCGGAGTGGGATTCATCGGGTCCAACCTCGTCGATCGGCTCCTGGCCGCCGGCCACGACGTCACCGTCGTCGACGACCTGTCCCGGTCGAGCGCGAAGGGCAACCTGGACTGGCTGCAGGCCCGGCACGGCCCGCTGACCCTGATCCGGGGCGACGTCGGCGATCGGCGCGTCGTCGAGCAGTCGCTCGCTGGCGCCGAGCGCGTGTACCACCTCGCCGGGCAGGTCGCCGTGACCAAGTCGATCGTCGATCCACGCGGCGACTTCCACGCCAACGCGCTCGGCACGCTCAACGTGCTGGAGGCGGCGCGCCTGGTCGGCGACGACCCCATCGTCGTCTACGCCAGCACCAACAAGGTCTACGGCGGCCTCGTCGACGGGGAGCTCGTCGAGCAGGCCACCCGCTGGCTCGACAGCACCTGGCCACTCGGGGTGTCCGAGACTGCGCCGGTCGATCCCCACTCCCCGTACGGCTGCAGCAAGGCGGCGGGCGACCAGTACGCCCGCGACTACCACCGCGTCTACGGGCTGCGCACGGTGGTCATGCGCCAGTCCTGCATCATCGGACCCCGGCAGATCGGCATCGAGGACCAGGGATGGATCGCCTGGCTCATCATCGCCGCGCTGACCGGTCACCCGATCACCGTGTACGGCGACGGCAAGCAGGTGCGCGACGTGCTGGCCGTCGACGACTTGCTCGACGCGTACGACGCCGTCGTCGACCGGATCGACGCGACGGCGGGCGAGGTGTTCAACGTCGGCGGCGGCCCCGCCAACACGATCTCGGTGTGGCACGAGTTCGGGCCGCTCCTCGAGGCGCTCGTGGGCCACGACATTGCGGTGCAGTGGGGTGCGGCCCGGGCCGGCGACCAGCGCTGCTACGTGTCGGACATCTCCAAGCTCGCCGATGTCGTCGGCTGGCGACCGAAGATCGATGTGCGCCAGGCGATCACGTTGCTGCACGACTGGTTGCGCGCTGAGCTGGCCGCCACGATCGGACCAGCGCCGCGATGAGGATCGTCCTGGCCATGACCTACTACCGCCCGTACGTCAGCGGGCCGATCGTCTACGCCGACAACCTCGCCGCCGAGCTGGTCCGCCGCGGGCACGAGGTGACCATCCTGACCTCCCGCTACGAGCCGGGGTTGGCACGCGACGAGGACGTCGACGGGGTGCGGATCGAGCGCATCCCCGTGCTGGCCCGGATCTCCAAGGGCGTCCTGATGCCCACCTACCTCGGCATCACCCGCCGGGTCCTGCGATGCAACGACGCGGTCGTCATCCAGGTCCCCCAGTTCGAGGCCCCGATCCTCGCCGCCCTGGCCCGGCTCATGCGCGTGCCGGCCGTGCTCACCTACCACTGCGATGTGCGCTTGCCGAGCGGGTGGTTCAACCGGATCGCCGATCGGGTCATCCTGGTCGGCAACCTGCTGGCCACCCGCCTCGCCCGACGCGTCGTCGCCTACACGGCGGACTACGCCGAGCACAGCCCGGTGATGCGGCGCCGGCTGCGCAGGGTGACCGTCATCCCGCCACCGGTCGCCCTCGCCCCACCCGACCCGGCCGAGGTCGCTCGGTTCCGTCAGCGCCACGGGCTGGGTCGCGCGACGGTCGGCATCGCCGCCCGCTTCGCCACCGAGAAGGGCTTCGAGCACCTGCTGGACGCCGTCCCGCGACTGCTGGAGGAGTTCCCGGACCTGCGGGTGCTGCACGCCGGAGAGTTCGAGCACGTCATCGGCGAGGAGGGCTACCGCGACCGGCTCCGGCCCCTCCTGGCGCGGGCCGGGGACCACTGGGTGCCGCTCGGGGTGATCGGCGGCGCCGAGTTGGCGGTGTTCTACGCGGCCTGCGACGTGACCGTCCTGCCCAGCCTGAACCGCACGGAGAGCTTCGGCTTCGTGCAGGTCGAGTCGATGCTGTGCGGCACGCCGGTCGTCGCCTCTGAGCTGCCCGGCGTCCGCGTGCCGATCGCGACGACCGGGATGGGTCTGGTCGCCCCGCCCGGGGACGCGCCGGCCCTGGCTGCGGCCATCGGCACGGTGCTGCGGGCGCCGGAGGACTTCCGAGGTGAGCGCGGCGACGTCGTGGCGTCGTACTCGCCGGCGCGCACCGCCGACGGCTACGAGCAGCTGCTGGACGAACTGGTCCACGCCGACCGTGCCCGGGCCGACGCCCGCGAGGTGCTGTGGCCGCACCTGCGCGATCTGCCGGGCTTCCGGGCGATGATCCGGGCGATGGAGGCTCGGCTGGTGGGGCGTCGAGCTCCGCTGCCCGGCCCAGTGCTCGACCTCGGCACCGGCGACGGGCATTTCGCGGCCGCCGTGCTCGGCAGGGTCGATGTCGGCGTCGATCGCAGTTCCGAGGCGCTGCAGGAGGCGCGGCGCCGCGACGTGTACCGGGCCGTGGCGCGGACCGACGCCACGGCCCTGCCGTTCGCCGACGGCTCGTTCGCCTCGGTGATCAGCAATTGCGTCATCGAGCACATCGCCGACCTCGACGGCGTGCTGGCCGAGGTGCGTCGCGTGCTGCGGCCGGGCGGGGAGTTCGTGTTCACGGTCCCGACTCCGCGACTGAACGACGAGCTCGCCGGCAACCGGGTCCTGCTCGCCGCCGGCGCCCGACGCACCGCGGCTCGGTACCGCCGCTGCTTCGCCAAGGTGCAGCGCCACGACCACATGTACCAGCCCGACGAGTGGGCCCGCCGCGTCGTCGGCGCCGGGTTCGAGGTCGTCGAGCAGTGCGGCTACATGTCGGCGCGGGCGGCGCGGCTCTTCGATGTCGGCCACGTCACCGGGCTGCCGACCGTCGTCACCCGACGGCTTGTCGGCCGTTGGCTGCTGGTGCCCCGGCGGTGGTGGCTGGCCCCGAAGGAGCGACTGCTCGTCCCGCTCGTCGCCGAGCACGATCCGCCGGACGCCACTGGGTGCTTCGTCGTGGCTCGCAAGCCGGGCCCGCCGGACGGGTGATCGCCCTCCTCATGCTCACCCTTCGCGCTCCATCCCCGGTTTGCGTCACCGAACTTGTCGCCGGCGGCGGAAACGGAGACGCACAGCCTCGGCCGTCTGTTTCCGTCACCGAACTCGCCACCGTCGGCGGAGACGGTGGCGCCAACCCGGGGGTCAGATCATGACCGCGATCGCGCCGTCGGCGCGAGGCGATGCATCGGCGCGGACGGCTGCGCTCTGGAGCGCGACCGTCGCCCTGGTGTGCGTCGGCCAATGGCTGCTGTTGCAGTCGACCCCGCTGCTCGTGGGTGTGTTCGTCTGGGGAGCGGGGCTCGGTCTCTTCGTGTGGCTGCAGTGGCCGACCGTTGGCGAGGCGGCGGCGCCCACCGTCGAGGACGGCCGCTCGCTGCTGGCCTGGTGGCGGTGGTCGCTCGTGGGCGTCGCCGTGGTCACGGGGGTGACGATCTGGGTCCGCGCCCGCGGTCGCCCCGAGCAGGCCGACTGGACGGACATCACCCTGCTGTGGGCGATCGGTGTCGTCGCGATGCTTGTCGCCGTCCTTCCGGTTCGGGATCGCCGGCACGGACGCGCCGGACGAAGGCGCCGCCTCGCCGGCGTTGAGTGCTCCCTCGTGGTCGCCGTGATGGTCGTCGCCGTCGCCGCCCGACTGATCGCCCTCGGTCGCTTCCCGATCGTCGAGGGCGACGGCATGTCGCTGAGCCTCCTCGGCCGACAGTTCATCGACGGAGACCTGACCGACCCGTTCTCGACCGCCTTCTTCGACAACCCCACGCTCTATCCATTCCTGCAGAGCGCCGTGATGCGGGTGTTCGGCGAGTCGCTGTTCAGCGCCCGACTGCTCGAGCGCGGCGGTCGGTTCGCTGACCGTGCTGGCGACCTACGCCTGGTGCCGCCGCCTGCTCGGGGTCAAGGTGGCCCTGATCGCGTCGGCCCTGCTGGCCACGCTCCCGATCCACCTGTATTTCAGCCGCATCTCGCTGAACCTCGTCGAGGACGCCTTCTTCCTCGTGATCATCCTGTGGCTGCTCGACCGGGCGCTGGTCGACGGCCGGCGCATCGATGCCGTGCTCGCCGGGCTGGCACTCGGGTTCAGCCAGTACTTCTACTTCGGCGCCCGGTTGCTGCTCTTGATCGTCGCCGCCCTCCTTGCCTACTTCGTTTCGTGGTGGCACCGGCGTGGCCGCTCGTGGCGCGACGCGCTCGGCCGCGTTGCCCGCGCTGGGGCGTGGATCTCGGCCGGCGCGGTCGTCGTGTGCATGCCGCTCGTCGCGCACTACGTCGACCAGCCGGAGGACCTGCACAGCCGGTACCGGCAGGTGGCGTTCTTCGGGCCGGCGCTGGACGACGCTCGCGAGGCAACCGGCGCCAGCACGGTGGAGCTCGTCACTGACCAGGCGACCCGCGCCGCGCTCTTGCCGTTCTCCACGCCCACCCAGAGCGTCCACTGGCACCCCGAGGCGCCGATCATCGGCCTGCCGGTGGCCGTCCTCGCCGCCCTCGGCCTGGCCGTCGCAACGGTTGCGATCCGGCAACGCCGGTACTTCCCCGTCGCCGTCGCGTGGTGGCTGAGCCTGGCCGGCGTCGGGCTGACCATCGGCCTCAACGCTCAGCGGTGGATCCTGGCCTACCCGCTGGTCGCCGTGATGGCGGCGATCGGGCTGGAAGCTGTCTGGCGGGTCATGCGCTACCGGCTCGTGGTCCCTGCTCGATGGGCGACGGCGATCGTTTCGGTGATCGTGGTCGGCGTGATGTTGTGGAGCGTCACATGGTTCTTCCGTGACTCCAACACGCTCACCGTTTGGAGCGACCCCAACTCCCTCGTGGCCCATGAGCTGGTCGGCGTCCTCGACGACGAGCCGGACGGGACCACGGTGTACACCGCGTTCTCGCCGCGCATGTCGTTCTCCAGCCACAGCACGGTGCCGTTCCTGGCCGACCACGTCAACGGCGTCGAGCTCGAGGAGGTGCTCCGCGCGCCGACCGACGTGCCCTCCGTTGGTGGCCGCACCGTCTTCGCCTTCCTCCCCGAGCGGCTCGGCGAGCTGGACGTCGTGCGCTCGACGATTCCTGGTGGCGTCACGGACGAGGTGCGGTACCGGGACGCGCTGCTCTTCGTCACCTACGCCGTCCACGGTTGACCGGGCGCCGCGCCGCCCCGAACTGATCGCTGGGACAGAATCTCGCCGTGAGCACACGCCGCCGCACGGTCGCGGCGCTGGCGCTCATCGCCTTCGTCGGCCTGCTCGCCCGCGTGTGGAACCTCGACTGGGATCGCGGTCAGCACCTCCACCCCGACGAGCGCCACTGGAGCTTCGTGCTCGACGACATCGAGGCACCGTCCGGCGTCGGGCAGTACTTCGACACGCAGGCGTCTCCGCTCAACCCGTACCGCGACCGGGACACGTTCGTCTACGGGACGCTGCCCCTGTTCGTGACCAAGGCGGTGGCGTCGGTGATGACGACGTCGGTGGCCGAGCCGATCGTCGAGGCGCTCGACCGGATCGGGGTCGACCTCGTCGACGACGACGGTGCCGCCCGATTCGACGGCGCCTACCGAGCCAACCTCGTCGGCCGCCTGCTGGCTGCGCTGGCCGACACGGCGACGATCGTGGTGGTCGGGCTGATCGGATGGGTCCTCGCCGGGCGGAGGGTGGCGCTGTTCGGCGCCGGCGCCTACGCCCTCGCCGTGCTGCCGATCCAGCAGGCCCACTTCCTCGGTCCGGACTCCTTCACGACGATGTTCGTCGCCGCCACCGTCCTCGCCGCCCTGCTCCACGTCCGCCGGGGCGGTCCGGCGTGGCTGCTGGTTGCGGGCGCGCTGGCCGGCGCAGCGACGGCGTGCCGGATCCAAGCCGTCTTGGTCCTCGTTGTCGTGGCAATCGCCGGCGTGGTGCGGGCGCGCGCCGCGGTCACCTCCATCGGCCGGGCCGCCGCGACGGTCCTCGGCGCCGGTGCGCTCGCCGCGGTCGTCTTCCGCGTGGCGAACCCGTACGCGTTCGACGGCTGGGGGCTGAACCAGCAGTGGACGGAGGACCTCCGCCGGTTGCGCGAGGTGCAGGCCGGGGCCGACATGCCCCCCTCGATCCAATGGGTCGGCCGAACGCCGCTCGTCTACCCCTTGCAGCAGCTGGTGCTGTGGGGGCTCGGACCGGCGCTGACTGGCGCTGCGCTGGTGGGTGCGGTGGTCTGCTGGCGTCGGCGCTCCGGCCCGCTCATCGTGCTCGCCGCCTGGATCGCGATCTGGTTCGCCGTCGTCGCTGCGAGCTGGACGCCGACGATGCGGTACCTCTTGCCCGTCTATCCGGCGCTGGCGGTGCTCGCCGGCGTCGGATTCGCCACGATGTTCGGCGCCGCCAGCCGAGCCCGCCCCGCCCGCCTCATGGTCGGCGGGTCGCTGGCCGCTCTGGCCGCACTGTGGTGCATCGCGTTCGTCGTCGGGGTCTATGGACGCCCGAACAGCCGAGTCGAGGCCACCGAGTGGCTGGCCGCCAACGTGCCGGCCGGCTCGGTGCTCAGCGTCGACGGCTGGGACGATGCCCTGCCGTTGGGGCTCGGACCGGACGTCCCCCAGTTCGAGCTGGAGACGCTGAACCCGTTCGACCCGGACTCGGCCGAGAAGGTGGAGCGCCACGTGGCCGCGCTCGATCGCATCGAGTGGGTCGTCGTGTCGAGTCAGCGCGCCCGGGCCAGCGTCGAACGGCTGCCGGCTCGGTTCCCGGCGATGCTGCGGTACTACGACGCGCTGGAGGATGGCTCGCTCGGGTTCGAGCTCGCCGCCCGGTTCCAGAACGTGCCCCAGCTCGGACCGCTGCGCGTGGAGACGGAGGGCGCCGAGGAAGCCTTCTCGGTGTACGACCACCCGCCGGTCGAGATCTACCGCAAGACCGACGCGTACTCGACGGCCAACGCCCGACGGGTCCTCGACCCGGCCAGCGCCGAGCTGGCCGTCACGCCGGACCTGCGCGACGGCGGCGCCAACGCGCTGCTGGCCCGTCCGGACGAGGCCGCGGCGGCCCAGTCGGGGGCGACCTTCGACGAGGTGCTGCATCGGGGCGGGGCATGGGCCGTGGTGCTGTGGGTGCTGTGGTGGGCGCTTCTGGCGGCGTCGGCGTTGCCGTTGACGACGCTGCTGGCGCCGCGACTACCGGCCGGCGCGATGGCGTTGGCCGTGGTGCTCGGTCCGCTGACCGTCGTCGGTGTGGTCTGGTCGCTGGTGGCCTGGAAGGTGGTCGGCCTGTCGGCGGGGCTGATCTGGGGGGTCACGGCCAGCGTCGTCGCCGTCGGTTCGCTCGTCGGCTACCGCCGCTGGCCGAGCCTGCGCCGCGCCGCCCGCATCGACGGTCGGGTGTGGATCGCGGTCATCAGCGTCGCCGGTGCCGTGTTTGCCGCCGTGCTCGCGCTGCGCGCCGCCAACCCCGACCTCTGGCACCCCGCGCGCGGCGGGGAGAAGCCGATGGAGATGGCCTACTTCACGTCGATCGCCAGGACGACGCAGCTGCCGCCGCTCGACCCCTGGTTCGCCGGCGGGGTGCTCAACTACTACTACGCCGGTTGGTTCGTGCTGGCCGTGCCAACCCGGGCCCTCGGCATCCTGCCCGAGGTCGCCTATCAGCTCGGGCTGGCCACGGTCGCCGCCCTCGCTGCGGCGACGGCGATGGCCGTCGCCCACGACGCCGTCGCGCTGACCCGCCGGCGCGACGGCCGGCTGACCGATCGGCCGTCCGGGCGGGCACCCGTGGTCGCCGGGTTGGTCAGCGTGGCCGTGCTGCTGGTCGCCGGCAACCTCGACACCATTCGCCAGGCGTTCGGGTGGCTCGGGTCGTCGTCCGGCCCGCTCGACTGGTGGGCCACGTCGCGGGTCCACGACGGCGTCATCGACATCACGGAGTTTCCGGCATGGTCGATGGTCTTCGGTGACCTCCACCCCCACGTGATGGGCCTGGTCACGACGGGCCTCGTCGTGCTGCTGGCCCTCGCCGTCGCAGTCGCCCCACTTGGCCGCCGACGATGGGTGCTGCTGGCGTTGGCCGGCGCCGCGCTCGGTCTCGTCCGGATGGTCCACACGTGGGACCTGCCGATGGCGGCGCTGATCGTGGTGGCCGCGGTCGGGTGGTCGCGCTCGCGCCGGCGCACCGGCACGCTGCGCCATACGATCGGCGCCCTCGCGCTCGAGCTGCTCGTCGTGGGCGCGGTGGCGCAGCTCGTCACCGCGCCGTATCGCGGGCGTGGGCTGGTGTTCAGCAGCGGAGTCGACCCGGCGCCGGCTACGACGGCGTTCGCCGACCAGCTCGTCCACCTCGGTGCGCTGTGGGCCGTCGCGCTCATCTTCGCCGTCGCCGTCCACCATCGCGCCGGCGGGGTTCCCGGTCGTCGGCTGCTCCTCGCCGCCGTTGTCGCCGCGCCGGCAGTGATCGTGGCCGGGCTGGCCGTCTCATGGGTGGCCAGCACGTCGGCGCTGCTCGTCGCGCTCGTGGCGAGTGCTATCTGGCGCACCCGCGACCAACGGTCCTGGGCCGTCGTCGTCGGCGGAGGGCTGGTGGCGGCGGGCATCGCGCTGGCCACCGTGCCGGAGGTCGTCGTCGTCACGCCGGACATCGAGCGGATGAACACCGTGTTCAAGCTGACCTACCAGGCCTGGCAGCTGATCGCCATCGGCATCGGACCGGCGGTCATCGTGATCGGCAGCGCATTCGCCGTGCCGGCGACCCGCCGGGTCCTGACGACAGCGGGCGCCGGGCTGCTGGCGGCCGGGCTGGCCTTTCCGGTGCTGGCCATCGGGCCCCGGCTGGACGATCGCATCGTCGGCGGCCCACGTTTCGCTGGACGGCCTGGACTACCTGCGCGCCGACCCCGTGATCAACGATCCGCCCCAGCAGCTCGGCGAGGACCTGGCGCTGATCGAGTGGTTGCGAGCGAACGTCGGTGGCACGCCAACGATCGTCGAGATGGCCGGGCAGGGCTACACGTGGGCCGGTCGCATCTCGCAGACGACCGGGTTGCCCACCGTGATCGGGTGGCCGTGGCACCAGACGCAGCAGCGGTTGGGCTACAGCGCGCTGGTGACGGAGCGGATGGAGGACGTCGAGCGCTTCTACACGGCCGGCGACGTCGACTTCGACGCATGGTTCCTGCGCGCGTACCGCGTGCACTACGTCGTCATCGGGACGCAGGAGCGGCGCAACGGCACGCCTCGGGGCTTGGCGGCGATCGAGCACGTGCCGGGCACGGAGGTGGTGTTCCGCTCGGGCGGAAACCGGATCGTCGCCGTCGACCAGGACGTCCTGGCCGACGCGCTGGCCGTTGCGCCACTCGCACCCCGCTCGTGATCCGTCAGGTCGCGACCGCCTGGCGATCGATCACGAGCCACATCCACTCGTCGGCCGGCGGGTTCCACATCTCCCGGTGCAGCAGCCAGTCGAGCCAGCGCGACGGGGTGCCGTTGGCGTAATCGGGCAGCCAGTTGGCGCGCAGCGAGAAGCGCTGCACCTCGTGGCGGGCAGGGTCGAGGCGGAGGTCTCCGGTGTTGCGCTCGGCGATGACGAGCGCATCGAAGTCGCCGGTCTGGCCGTCGGCCATCGTGACGAAGCTGACGCCATCGACGTCGCGGAGGTACCAGCCGAGTGGCCAGCCGCCGCTCGACCCGTTGTCGATCTGGATGCGCGGGTCGCGCTCCTCGCCGACCTGATCCTCCAGCGCGGTCAGCTGATCGACGATCGATCGAACGTCGTCGGTGGCCTGGACGGCGACCAGCAACTCCGAGGGGTCGGTCGGCTCGAGGTGGCTGGTGCGCACCGAGGTCCACGCCATCCACGTCGCCGTGGCCGCCAAGGCGACGCTGGCGACAACCCGGATCGTCGTGGCGCGGTGGGCCCACAGCCATCCGACGGCGAGGCCGGCGAGCAGGCCCATTGGCACGAGCAGGTGGACCAGGAGCCACGGGTAGCGCTCGCCGGCCCAGGTGTAGATCACGGCGTGACTGACCGTCGACCACAGGAGGAACATCGTCACGATGGTCGGGCGACGCAGCGCGACGAACGCTCCGAGCCCGGCGAGCAGCACGAGCGGCCACTCGTAGGCGGCCAGGAGCACGGCGTAGAAGCCGGCGGGCTGGGCGCTGCGGTTCACGTCGTGTTGGGTGAGCCAGTACCGCAGTCCGCCGAAGGTGCCGCGCCACAACCCGGCGAGGTCCGTGAAGAACACCGTGTAGCTGAGCAGGAAGACGATCAGGAAGGCGGACAGCGCCCACCACCACGGGGACGAGCCGACGGCGGCCAGCCGCTTGGCCATCGGTCGGTCTCGCCAGCGCAGGTCGGGCTGCCGGCGCCACTGGCGGACGGCGACGGCGACGAGGAACGTCACCAGGATGAAGGCGGTGATGAAGAAGGACTCCTTGATCGCCGCCGCCGCCGCCGCCGAGACGCCGATCACGGGTGGCAGCCACGCTCTCGGCTGGCGGAGGTACTCCACGACGCAGAGCGTGCAGACGGTGGCGGCGAGGACGAACGGCGTGTCCTCCCGACCGAACCGGGCGAAGTAGACGAGCGAGGGGGACAGCGCAAGGGCGACCATCGCGGCGACCGTGCCGGCGCGACCGAGGGTGCGGCGGATCAGCAGAGGGGTGGCGAGCAGCGCCAGGCCGCACATCGCCGCCAGCAGGCGAGCCGTGAGGTCACCGGCGCCGAACACCTTGAAGATCCCGGCCGTCAAGATGATCCGCAACGGGCCGTGGTACACGGGGTCGTACTCGTAGCCCTGGCCCGTGGAGAGGCGCCACGAGAACCAGGCGTCGAGGCTCTCGTCGTGGTGCATGGGCCGATCGCCAAGGCCGGCGAGGCGAAGCCAGGCCACGGCGGCCACCGCGACGAGGCCGACCGTGACTGCGAGCGGGTGTCGGCGGACCACATCGGCGGCGCGACCAGGGGCGATGTGGTACCGTTCGACCGGTGGAGCGTAGTGGTCGCGTCCTTGCGGCTCTGGTCATCGCCGTGACGTTCGGCGTGTTGTTCGCCAGCGCGCTCACCTCCGCGCCGCTGCCCGCCTCGGCGATCCCCGAGCCGACGCCGTGCGCGCCGGTCGACACCCCCGACCAGTTGGCGGCCGCGGCGGCGCGACAGCCGTCGTGGTGGGCGGCTCCGATGCGCTGGGCGTCTGCTGGTTCGCCGGCCGGCGTGGCGGCGCCGGCGGGTGCCGTCACACCGACGCCCACCGCCACGCCCACCGCCACGCCGATGGCTCCGACCCCGACGCCGACCGCCACGCCGACGGCGACTCCGACCGCCACGCCCACGGCCACGCCGACGGCGACTCCGACCGGCGACGCCGACCGCCACGCCGACGGCGACTCCGACCGCGACGCCGACCGCGACGCCGACCGCGACGCCGACCGCCGACGCCGACGGCGACGCCAACTGCCACGCCGACGGCGACGCCGACCGCCACGCCCACGGGCACGCCGACGGCGACCCCGACGGCGACCCCGACGGCCACTCCCACAGCGACGCCGACGGCGACCCCGACGGCCACGCCGACACCGACGCCGTGTCCACCGGACACGACGACGACGACCACCACCACCGGCGGCACGACAACGACCACCTCGGGCGGCGCAACCACCACGACGAGCGGCGCGACCACCACGACGACGGGCGGCGCAACCACGACGACGGGCGGCGCAACCACGACCACGACGGGCGGCGCAACCACCACGACGACGGGCGGCGCGACCACGACGACGAGCGGCGGTGCTGGCGGCGCGACCACGACCACGACGGGTGGGACGCTGCCGGCGACCGGCAACAGCGGCGTGCCCTATTGGTCGCTGCTGTGGCTCGGGCTGGCCCTCGCCGTTCCCGGCGTGGCGATGACGCTCGCCGTCAGACGCCGCGACGGTTCGACCGACTGAGCGCGGGGCGCCAACCCGCTGGCGTCAGCTCGTGCGATAGATCCGGTAACCGGGGTTCTCGTACACCAGCCCGCCGCGCTGCTCCCAGTACTCCACGTCGGCCGAGTACGGCGCGGCCCGTTCGACGGGCCCGATCACGACGTAGTCGACCCCGTAGCGGGCCAGCACCTGGTCCGTCGTCGCCTCACCGCGCAGCGCCGCGCCGATGTCGGCGGCCCGCTGTGACCAGTCGTCGAGGCCGAGGTCGAAGAGCCAGCCGCTGTAGCCGGAGACGACCCGGCGGGCGCCGAACGACGGGATCGGCTCGGTGACCTCGGGCGCCGTCAGGTAGACGGCCTGGTCGTCGGGCTGGGCGCGCGCCCAGGCCGCCGCGGCGAGGCCGTCGGCATCGGACAAGCCGGCTCGGAATGACGAGCCATCCACGGCCTGCCACACGTCCAGCCCCCCGGACAGCACCAGGGCCACGCCGGCGAGGGCGCTGGCGTACCGCAGCGGTCGGCGCGACGCCTGCACGCCGGCCACCAGGAGCCCGGCGATCGGGAAGGCCAGCAACAGCTGCCAGATGATCAGGAAGTGGGTGTTGTTCCACTCCCATGGGGCGAAGACGACGAGGTTCATTGCGACGAAGATCGTCCATGCGGGCACGGCCGTCGCCCGGTCGAACCCCGTGGACAACACGCCGCGGCGCACGAGCACGACCACGGCGAGCGGCAGGAACAGCCCGACGTTGAGCAGCCAGAACCACGGCCAGAAGACCCCCAGGGTGTTGGCCATCCAGCCAACCTGCCAGCGCAGGTGGTTGGAGCTGGGGGCGATGGCGATCAGCACGGGCAGGCCGAGCGCCAACGCCGGTCCGACGAAGCGGACGAAGCGGCGCGGCTGGCGCAACGTCAGCCAGCCGCCGAGCCCGAGCGCGCCGAGGAAGCCGAAGGCGCTGAAGCCGGCGCTCGCGCCGACCAACAGCCCGGCGGCCCACAGCGCCCGGGTCGGCCCCCGTTGGCGCACGGTCCAGGTCACGGCGGTGGCGATCAGGACCACCGGGAGGGCGATCAGCCCGGGGCGCTGGGCGTACATGAAGGCCAGCACGGCGTTGTCGAACCAGATGTCGTGCTCGGTGAGACGGGCGTACGTGCGGGGCAGGTCACCGAGCACCCCCAGCCCGTCGCGGGCGACGTCGGCCATGGCGTACACGAACCCGAGGCCGCCCGACAGCGTGAACAGCACGTACGCCGTCAGCGTGATCGCCGTGGACGCCGCGATGCGCCGTCCGGCGAACCAGAACACCAGCGGGAACGCCATCGCCAGCAACCCACTCGTGACGACGAGGGCCGACGTCATCGGGATGCCGAGCACGGCGGCGTCGGCGGCGAAGACGTTCGTCAGCACGTGGTAGCTGAGCCGGTTGCCGGCGGCGATCGGCAGCTCCGGCGGGAGGTTGTCGCCGTAGGCGAAGGAGCCGGCGTAGGCGAGGTGGGCGTTCCAGTCGCCGTAGATGCTGAGGTGGCCGGCGACCACGCCTCCCGCGCCGTCGTCCTGGTAGGCGAGCGAGAGGATGCGGGCGGTGACGAGCCACGACGCGACGGTGACGATCGCCAGCGGCCGCAGGCTGTCGGTCGTGCGCCACGGGCGCCGGAGCCGGTCGCCCAGGTCCCGCACCTCGGCGCGCAGCAACGGCGTCGCCACGCGCCAGCCCGGGATGGACAGCCCGACCATGACCAGGGTGCCGAGCCCGACGGCCCGGTCGTCGAAGCCCAACGGTTGGGCGGCGAGGATCGTGGCGATCGTGACGCCGATGACGCCGACCACGGTGCCGACGCCCAGCCGTTCTTCGAGGCGCATCTCGAAGCCGCTGAGGTAGGTGAGCGCCACGCCGACCGACACGACGACGACGAGGAACAGCAGCACCAGGGCGTTCATCGCAGCGGGCGGACCATAACATCGCTCGGTGCCGGTGGAGCTCTCTGTCGTGCTGCCGGCGTTCAACGAGGAAGCAGGCATGATGTCGGTCGTCGGCGAGACCGTCGACGCGCTCGATCGCCTCGACGTCCCGTTTGAGATCGTCGTGGTCGACGATGCATCCACGGACCGCACCGGGGCGATCCTCGATGGTCTGGCTCGATCACGGTCCGAGCTGCGCATCCTGCATCTGCCGGACAACCGTGGTCACGGCCCGGCACTGCTGGCCGGACTGGAGCAGGCGACCGGCGCCTGGATCGGTCTGCTCGATGGGGACGGCGAGGTCCCCGTCGCTGAGCTGGTCGCCCTGTGGGACCGCCGCAACGATGCCGACCTGCTGCTCGGCCAGCGGGCGAACCGGTCCGGGGGCTTCAGCCGCAGGGCGGTCAGCGCCGCGCTGCGTGCCGTGGTGCGGGTCACCGCCCACCGGGCGATCGCCGACGCCAACGTACCGTGCAAGTTGGTTCGCAGGGAGTGGCTCGACCGCGCCCTGCGCGTCACCCCGCCCGACGCCTTCGCCCCATCCGTGCTCCTCGTCGTCACGGTCGCCCGCGGCGGTGGGCGGATCGTCGAGGTCCCCGTAACGGTCGCCGACCGCCCCGACCGCCGCTCGTGGCTCGTGCCCCGCCGCCTCGCCGCCGGCTGCGCACGATCCCTACGCGACACCATCGCCGTCACCCGCAAGCTTTGACTGTCGCGCCCACCACCCATCTGGGCGCGTACGTTCCCATCCCACCTTCCGGGCGCGGACGTTCTCGGATTCGAGAATCACCGCGCCCAGAACCCGAGATGCGCCACCGAGTCGCCTTGGTAGCGTTGCCGTGCTACTCGGGCGAGTGGCGGAATGGCAGACGCGCTGGCTTCAGGTGCCAGTGAGGGAAACCTCGTGGGGGTTCAAGTCCCCCCTCGCCCA
>CAVUCK010000009.1:0-7403 GCA_963739975.1 uncultured Acidimicrobiia bacterium | reverse complement strand
GAGCGTCAGGCTCCGACGGGACCACCGGGCCGAGCCCGGTGGTCCCGGTCGGCGTCAGGCCAGGGCTCTGGACTTGGCCGTGGCGTACTCCTCGTCGTCCGCGCCCTGCTCGCGCGGGCAGGCCAGCTTCTCCAGCTCGTCGGCCGTGCTCCCCCCGCTCGTGCCCGCAGCGCCCTGGATGTACGTGCGCAGCGCAGCGTCACGCTGCTCGTGGGCCTGTCGTGCGTGCTCGTGCATCTTCCCACCACGGCCGTGGTGACGGCTGCACCGCGGGCGTAGGTGGCGTAGAGCACCAGGTGGTCGACCCGCTCGGGGTGGCGGGCGGCGAACGTGGCGGCGGCCGGCCCTCCCCACGAGTAGCCGATGAGGCTGCACCGTTCGACACCCGTGGCGTCGAGCACCGCCTCGAGCTGGTCGACATCGTCCTCCACGGAGGGGGTGAACCCGGTGCGGTCGGACAGCCCGCAGCCGAGCCGGTCGTACCAGATGAAGCGATGCGACCGGGCGAGCTTGGCGCGACCGCTGGCCGCCGCGGGGTGCGTCCAGAGCTGCTCGACGTGGGACAGCCAGCCCGGCAGCATCACCAGCGGCCGCCCGGAGCCGGCCTCGGCGTACGCCACCCGATGTCCGCCGACCGTCTGGCAGAACTCGACCCGCGTCGTGGTCACGACCGTCATCGTGGCAGGTGGGACATCAGCTGGCGCCCGGGCCGTCGCCCCTGAGCACGACGTGGGCGCGACTCCTAGGGTCGGCCGGCGTGCTCGGCCTCGTGATCATCGTCGTCCTCGGCACCACCGTGATCGTGGGTACCACCTTGGGAGGTCGTTATCGGGTTGCCCCGCCCGTCCTCCTGCTGTGCTTCGGCGGGCTACTGGCAATGCTGCCCGGGCTGACCGACATCGAGCTCGACCCCGACGTCGTGCTGCTGCTGTTCCTACCGGCGATCCTCTACTGGGAGAGCATCAACACGAGCCTGCGCGAGATCAGGGCCAACCTGCGCGTGGTCGTGCTGTACAGCGTGGTGCTGGTCATCGTCACGGCGGCGACCGTGTCGTTCAGCGCACAAGCGCTCGGGATCGATCCCCACGCCGCCTGGGTGCTCGGCGCCGTGCTCGCCCCGACCGATGCGGCGGCGGTCGGAGGACTGGCCCGCCAGCTCCCACGGCGCACCCTGACGACGCTGCGCGCCGAGAGCCTGATCAACGACGGGACGGCATTGGTGATGTTCACGGTGGCGGTCGACGCGGCGACCGGGGGCGCCTCGCCCGGGCCGCTCGAGCTCGTGGCCCGCTTCCTGGGCTCCTACGGCGGTGGCATCGTCGCAGGGCTGTTGACCAGCGGCGCCGTCATCATGCTTCGCAAACGTCTCGACGACCCGCTACGAGAGGGTGCGTTGAGCGTGCTCACCCCCTTCGTTGCGTTCTTGCTCGCCGAGGTCGTCCATGCCAGTGGCATCGTGGCCGTCGTCGTCGCCGGGCTGGTGCTCGCCTACGCCTCGCCGCGGATCGTTCGCGCCCGCTCACGCCTCCAGGTGCTCGCCTTCTGGGACCTGTCCACGTTCCTGCTCAACGGCGGACTGTTCGTGTTCGTGGGCATGCAGTTCCCGCAGGCCGTCCGCGGCCTCGGTGACGTCGACTTCGCGTACGCCATGTGGGTGGCGCTCACCATCACCGGTGTCGTCATCGGCACTCGCATGGTCTGGACCCATCTCGCCACTTTGGTCGTCCGCACCCTCGATCGCCGCCCGGCGCAACGGTTGCGGCGAGTCGGATGGCGCCAGCGCACTGCCGCCTCATGGGTCGGGTTCCGCGGCGCCGTGTCGCTCGCTGCGGTGCTGGCGGTCCCGGTGACGGCCGACGGCGCACCGTTCCCCGACCGCAGCCTGATGGTCTTCACGACCTGCGTGGTGATCCTGCTGACGATCGTCGTCCAGGGCACGACCCTTCCCGCCGTCGTCCGGTGGGCCCGGTTCCCGGAGGACGAGCAGCGCGGCGTCGAGGTGCTGCTCGCCCGCCAGCGGGCGACGGAGGCCGCACTCGTGGCACTGCCCGAGATCGCCGAGCGGCTGGGCGTCGATGGTGACCGGGTCGCCCGCCTGCGCGTCGAGTTGGAGGACCACGCCCGTATCGTCGGTGATCGGGACCCACACCCGGAGCTCGACGTCGACCGCCAGCTGCGGTTGGCGATCCTGGACACGAAGCGAGCGGTGGTGACCGATCTGCGCGATGCCAATGAGATCGACGACATCGTGCTGCGCGAGGTGCAGGCGTCATTGGACCTCGAGGAAGTTCGCCTGCTCGGGCCGCCGCCCAGCGACTGACGAGCGCGATCTCGCTCGCCCGCCGTGCGCAAGCTCCTGGACGAGGTCCGCTAGACACCACGCTCGGCCGTCGAGCGGGTCTCGAGCACGATGGCCGAGTCGGGGATCACCTCGGGACCGTGTCGGGTGGCGAACCAGCAACCGCTGATCACCAACACGAAGCCGCCGGCCGGGGCCAGCGTCACCTGCTCGCCCAGCACGACGGCTCCGATGGCGACGGCCGGGTTGATGAACGTGATCAGCGTGGCACGGTGGCGTAGCCCGACGCAGACGAGGAGGACCTCGACGATGCTCCACCACGGCGCATCCCCGCCGAGCTCGGTCGACACCAGCAGGGCCACGCCGCCGAGCCCGAGGCCGATGCCGAGCAGGCGGATCGGCCGCAGCGCGTCACGTTCCCTCGAGCAGGAAGGCGACGACGGCGCCGACGATCGGCACGCAGGCGATCAGGAGCCCGGTCAGACCCGATGGGAGGTGCCGCTCAGCGTCGGTGAGCAGGAACCAAGGGATGGCCATCTCCAGGGCGGCGAAGGCCAGCAGCGGCCGCCACCGTGACAACATCGGGGATGGCGTCGGCCCGATGGGCGAACCATAGAAGTGGAAGGGCGGCCACGCCGTTCGGCCGACCACCACCACCGGCGGAGCCACGTGCTCGATGGCGACCTTGATGAACAGGTACGGGCCACCCCAGATGACCGCATCGCGGCGAACAGCGCCCAACTGCGCCTCGTCACCGCAGCGCGGGCGATCCAGGTTTGAGCGCAGCCGGCCGCGACGACGGTCCGAGCTCCGACGGGACGTTCCACCGGAGCTCGGGCCAGTGCCAACCGAGGGTCAGGCGGCTTGGAGGTGCGACGGCGAGGTGGGTGCCTGCAGCCTGGTCTCCCGCTCGCTGACGAGCGCCGCCATGTTCCGGCGGAAGACGGCCGCCACGGCGTCGGGGTCCATGGACCCTGGCGTCCGGCCTCGATCGGTCCGCCGGTCATGGGTGGTGAGGGTGTGCATCGATCTTGCTCCTGGTGCTGTCCGGCGCGGTTCCGGGGCTACTCGACCATGGTGAAGGAAGGTCTGAGACGGCGGGATCGGACGATCGGGCGATCGCGCGGTGGACCGGCGTGTCCACCCAGTCGGTGGAATGTCGCTCCGGCGGTCAGGTCAGGCGTTCGAGTGCTTCGGCGGCGAGGAGGCGGGTGAGCTCGCCGGCCGATCGCTCGACGGCGAGCCCCGCGGCCTGTCCCGACCACAGCGCGGTGAACGCCGTGTCGCCGTCCGGCTCGGCGACCCCCCGGAGCGGGAGCACCGCTCCAGCTGCCCGCGGGAAATCGGGCGCAGCCGCCGACAGCGGGCCGACTTCGTCGACCAGCCGGGTCACGATGCTGCGGGCAGGGCGACCGGTGAAGACGTTGGTGATCGCGGTCTCGAGTGACGCCGGGCTGCGCAGCGCCGCCCGGTGCAGCGCGCTGATCGTGGCCTCGGGGCACAACAGGTAGCCGGTGCCGATCTGGACACCACTGGCACCGAGCACGAAGGCAGCAGCAACCCCGCGGCTGTCGGCGATGCCGCCGGCTGCGATCACCGGCACGCCGACGGCGTCGACCACCTGCGGAACCAGCGCCATCGTGCCGACCTGGCGCTCGACCGCCGAGCCCAAGAACATGCCGCGGTGCCCGCCCGCCTCAGCGCCCTGGGCGATGACGGCGTCGCAGCCGTGCGCCGCCAGCCACTCGGCCTCGGGCACCGTCGTCGCCGAAGCGATCACTCGGGCGCCGGTCGCTCGCACCCGGTCGAGCAGATCATCCGGAGGCAGCCCGAAGTGGAAGCTGACCACTTCGGACGCATCTCCTCGACGACGCCGCAGCGGCCCTCGTCGAACGGGATGATCTCCACCTCGTACTGGTCTGCGTCGGCGATGCCGAGCTCCGTGTAGTACGGCGCCAACACCTCGCGCCACGCCGCCTCCGACCTCCCGTCGACGGGGTGGTCGTCGTGACAGAAGAAGTTGACGTTGACCGGCCGGGATGTCATCTCCCGAAACGCAGCGAGCTCGGCGCTCATCCCCTCGGCATCGAGGAGCGAGCACGGCAGCGACCCGAGACCGCCGGCCTCGCTGACCGCGGCTGCAAGGGCGGCGCCTTGGGCCCCGGCCATCGGCGCCTGGACGATCGGAACCTCGACGTCGAAGAGCTCCAGGAGCCGACGGTCCGGCCATCTCGTCGCCATGGCGCCACTCTCGCGCCGCCGCCGGCACTCGACCAGCCCCTGCGTTCCGGCGGTGGCATCGAACTCTCGGTAGGCGAGATGACCGTCAACCACGGCAAGGGACCGGCAACGCCGTCAATCGGGTTGGACCGCGTCACTCCGTCGTCAGTGCGTCGGCGGTCCGCTTGGCGGTGGTCCGTCTGCTGAGCGTGAGGGCGATCACGACGGCGAGGACGAGTGGTGCCACAACGGCGGCCGCCACGCTCAGCCACGGAACGACCGGCTCCGGCACGACGCCGAGGCGCTGGGCATAGAGGCGCCAGATGCTGCGCCCGAGCGCGATCCCCAATGGAACGCCGAGCGCCAGCGCGCTGAGCACGTACACGGTCGCCTGCCACGCCATCGCCCGCCGGACGTCGCCGCGTCGCCAGCCGATGGCGCGCAGAACGGCGAGATCGCGACGGTTGGCGTGCAACGCCGTGACCAGGACGTGGACGATTACACCGAGCGCCATCGCCGCCATGACCGCAGCGAACAAGCGAGGTGCGCGATCGACCTGGGCGACGTCGCGGAGCTCAAGGGCCGTGCCGAACACCCCGGCCGGGAGGTAGTCGGACCCCTGGCCGATCGCCGGGGCGCCCGCCGTCGCCAGGACGTCCCGGAGCGTCGCCTCGTGATCGGCACCCTCGGCGAATCGCAGCCAAAAGCCGTCGGATGAGACATCGGAGTTGAGGCGTGTCAGCCCGGCGAGGGTCAAGGTGGCGCCTCGACCCAGGCGACCTTCCCCGCCGCTGCTCGGGATCACCCCGACGCCGACGATGCGCAGAGGCATGGGGTCGACCTGGCCGTAGCCATCGACCGTGTCGCCGATCGCCAGCCCCAGCTCGGCCAGCGTCTCCGGCGCGATCAGCACCTCGTCGTCGGCGGTCGGAGCCCGCCCGGCGATCACCGACGGACCGATGTCCGTGGTGTTGGCGAAACTGAGGACAGCGACGTCGCGACGCTCAGGGCCCAGCTGCAAGTTGCCTTCGGTGTCCTCGGCAGCGGGGAACGGAGCGAAGAACGTTCCAGCAGTGGATGCGATGACGTCGCGGTGTTCAGTGAGCGCCGTTTCGAGGAGATCCGGGTCGACGTCCGGACGCAGGAGGAGGCCGTCCCAGTTGAGCCCTATCAGCCGCGGCGTCGCGATCAGGTGGTCGACGCCCGCACCGAACGTCAACGATCCGATCGTGGCCACGGTGGCCACCGCGATCGCCGCGATGCTCGTGCCCACGGGGACGGCGGCTCGGCCAGCCCCACGTTGGAGCGCCATCCGCACACCGGCAACCATCGTCGTCGGGAACCCCACGTGCGCCATGCCGTCGACGACAGGTACGGGTCGACGGCGCAGCGACCGTCCCCGCTCGCCGACACGCGATGGCCACCACGCACACACCGCGGTCACCGCCAGCACGAAGCCGACGGTGGTGACCATCCCGATCCCCAGCACCGCCACGTCGACGGAGACGCCAGGGTCCGGTTCGATCACCCCGGCCAGCCCGACCGGGGTCAGCGTCGACGCCGCGAGGGCCACGACCACCGCCAACACGCCGGCAGCTGCACCCACCGACGCCCCGGCGACCAGACCGACCGCGAGATGTCCTCGACGACTCATGCCGATCGCCGTGAGCGTGGGGCGATCGATGGCATCGGCGCGGCTCTGCCGGACGAGCGCCTGACCGACCACCGCCGCGCCAGCCAATGCAGCGAGACCGGCGACCAGCCAGAGTGTGACCGCCTGCGGTCGGATCCCTCGACCGAGCGACTCGCTGAGGTCGCGCGCATCGATGAACACCTGGGCATGCCCGCCAGCGCGTTCGATGTCGGCGAGCAACTCCGCCCTGTCGGCGCCGTTGCGCAACCGCACCGGCATCGCCACGAAGTAACTCGGAGCGGCCGCGTGCTCGGAGAGGAAGGCCGGGGTCACCAAGAGGGAGGAGGAGTAATCGCCCGACGGCGGCGGCACCTCGCCAGGCGCGAGACCGATGCCGACGACGCGCACCGAGATCGGTGGGCTCCACCGGCTCGGCTCGAAGCATTCGTCGCCGTCGAACAGCGACACCTGCAGCACGCTCCCCGGTTCGATGCCCAGGCGGTCGGCCGTCGACTTGGACAGCACCGCCTCATCGACCGCCTCCGGGTCAGCCCGTCGACCAGCGACGATACGCGTCTCGTTCAGCTCGTTGCCGAACCGGCCCGTCCGGTCACCGAGGACATCGACGCGGCCGGGGCCTGAGTAGCACGCATCGTCGGCGAACGGCTGCACGGACGTCCCGTCGGCGGTGGCGATGAAGCCGGACAGCGCTTCGACGAGGGCGGCATCGGCGACCGACGGCAATCGCCTGACTTCCTCGAGGCAGCGGGCGGGCGAGATGGGAAGTGACAAACCGCCGTCGGCAGGGCGGGCACAGCTGATGCCGATCAGGACGTCGTAGGCGTGATGTGCCTCGCGGAACCGCTCGCCGGCACTGTCGGTCCGTCTGGCGCCCGCCACCGCACCCATCACCCCGCCCGCGACAACCGCGAGGAGGAGGGCCAGGCCGAGCCACGCCGACCACCTCCTGCGGAGCAGACCGCGGAACGTCAGCCAGACCGACACACCGCCACCCCAGTCGCCCCCTCCCGCACACCGACTATTAGCGCGCGCCCCCAGCGTCCCCCACAAGGGTGATGGCAGGCGCATCGGCGGGAAGTTGGCACGCGCCCGCCGAGCGTCATCCCATTGCGATGCCCCGGTCGGGCGCCACCTCACATCGATGCGACTGGGGCGAGGTGGATGGCGTCGACGACTGTGCGTCCGATCGCAAGCTACAAGGACCGGTGCTGGCGCTGGATGCCCGCAGGA
>CAVUCK010000008.1:0-118764 GCA_963739975.1 uncultured Acidimicrobiia bacterium | reverse complement strand
GGTCGGGGAGGGGGGATTCGAACCCCCGACCTCCTGCTCCCAAAGCAGGAGCGCTACCAGGCTGCGCTACTCCCCGGACGGGTGGCCGAGTCTACGCCGTGACGCCTGGAGTGATTCTGTGCCGCGATCGATATGGAAACCCGTATCGGAGCATCGTCAGAATCGCCTGGGCGCTGGGGGGCGGGGTCAGCGGGCGGCGCGGCGGGCGGCGCGGGCGAGTCGCTTGGCGGCGCGGCCGATGGGTTGGAGGTGGCGCTGGTCGAGGTCGCCGAGCTCGGCACCGTCGGCGAAGCGCACGCGATAGCGCTGCCAGTTGAAGCCGTTGGCCAGGATCACCTTGCCCTCGTCGCCGGCGGCCACACCCGGCAGGTTGACCGTGGCCCGGACCTTGTCGCCGACGTGGAGGTCGAGCTGGTCCTCGTGGGGCTTGGCCAGCGAGTGCGGCTTCCAGAACTGCATCGTCGTCATCATTCCTCGTGGTCGACGGATCCGACCAAGACGGGCACCGACGTGACCACCGTGTTCGGGCGGTACAGCAGTCGCGCCTTGAGCGCGAACGCCGACTGGTTGTGCAGCCACTGCGTCTTCCACTGCGTCACGAACTCGGGGATGACGACCGTGAGCAGGTCGTCCTGGCTCTCGGTGTCCAGCTCGTCCAGGTAGTCGAGCACCGGGCGGGTCAGGTCGCGGTACGGCGACGAGATCGTGTGCAGCTCGATCGGCATGTCGTTGTCGGCCCACGCCTTGGACAAGCGCTCCTGCTCCTCGGCATCCGTGATCACCGACACGGCGATCAGCCGCTCCGGAGCCAGCGACTTGGCGTACTGCACGGCTTGGATCACCCCCTTGTTCACGGTGCCGACGAGGACCACGACGAGGTGGGTCTTGCGCGACGGTTGGTACGGGTGCTCGATGGCAACGGCATCGCGGACCTGCGAGTAGTGGCGGTGGACCAGCCGGAACGCCACGACAAGGGCCGGGATCAGGACGGCGGGGATCCACGCCCCTTCGGTGAACTTGGAGACGACGACGACCGTGGCGACGAGACCGGTGGCCACACAGCCGACGGCGTTGATCGCCATCGACACCTTCCACCGCCCCTCGCGGTGACGCCGGTGGTGGATGACCATGCCGGCCTGGCTCAACGTGAACCCTGTGAACACCCCGAACGCATACAGCGGGATGAGCGCCGAGATGTTGCCGTTGAAGACGATGATCAGGATGCAGGCGGCGACGGCCAGGAAGATGATCCCGTTGCTGAAGACGAGCTTGTCGCCGCGGTTGGCCAGCTGACGCGGGAGGTAGCCGTCGCGAGCGACGATCGACGACAGTCCGGGGAACCCCTGGTATGCCGTGTTGGCGGCAAGGATGAGGATGGCAAACGTGGCCAGCTGCGTGACCCAGAAGAGGATGTTCTTGCCGTCGTAGACGTGCTCGGCCATCAGCGAGATGCCGGTCGGGTCCTCCTCGCCGCGCAGCGGCACGAGCTTCGAGGCGAGCACGGAGATGCCGATGAAACACACGCCGAGGATGCCCGCCATCATCGCCAGCGTCTTGGAGGCGTTGACCGGGGCCGGCTTGGCGAACGCCGGCACGCCATTGGACACGGCCTCGACACCGGACAGCGCGACGGCTCCCGACGAGAACGCCCGCAGCAGCATCAGCAGGCTGAGCGCCTTCGTTCCCTCGGACAGCTCGCGCGCCTCCTCGGACAGGTTCTCGAGCGGGATCGGGCCGAGGTCCTGGACGTAGACCCGGTACAGCCCCACGACGATGAGCAGGACGAGCATGACGATGTACAGGTACGTCGGCGGGGCGAACAGCGTGCCGGACTCCTTCAGGCCGCGCAGGTTGGCCACCGTCATGACCACGATCAAGGCGAGGCACAGGGGCACCCTCCATCCGGCGTCGAAGTCGAAGGCCGATTGGATCGCCAGCACCCCACCGGCAACGGACACGGCGACCGTCAGGATGTAATCGGTCATCAACGAGGCGCCGGCGACCAGCGAGGGCGTCTCACCGAGGTTCTCGCGCGACACGACGTAGGCCCCGCCGCCGGATGGGTAGGCGTGGATCGTCTGGCGGTAGGACAGCACGACGATCACGAGCAGGACGGCCACGACGATCGAGATCGGAACGAGGTCGGTGAACGCGGCCACACCGATGCCGGCTTGGGCGACGAGCACGAGGATGATCTCGTCGGTGGCGTAGGCCGTGGAGGAGATGGCGTCGGAGGCGAAGATCGGCAGCGCCACGCGTTTCTTGAGCTTCTGGTGGCCTTCCTCCGACGTGGCGATCGGCTTGCCGATCAGGATCCTCTTGGCCAACGAGACCATACGACCGGGCAATCTAGGTGTCCCGGAGTTCCTCCCCGCGGCTGCCGGCGAACGTATGCTCCGCGCCGTGCACGTGGTGGTCGTCGGGTGCGGGCGGGTTGGGTCCTCGCTGGCCCACGCCATCCTCGACGCCGGGAACACCGTCGCCGTCGTCGATCGGCGCAGCGAAGCCTTCGCCCGGCTCGGCGCCGATTTCAAGGGACAAACCGTCGAGGGCATCGGGTTCGACCGGGACCGACTCGTCGAGGCGGGCATCGAACAGGCCACGGCGCTCGCCTCGGTGACCAACGGCGACAACTCCAACGTGCTGATCGCCCGGGTGGCGCGCGAGACGTTCGGCATCGAGCACGTCGTGGCGCGCATCTACGATCCGCGGACGGGCGGCCATCTACCAGCGCCTCGGGTTGACGACCGTCGCCACCGTCGCCTGGACCACCGACCAGGTGCTCCGGCGCCTCATGCCGTCCGAGACGCCGCCCGAGTGGACAGACCCCAGTGCCAGCGTGGCGCTCGTCGAGCGCGCCGCGCCCACGCTGTGGGCCGGCCAGCCGCTGGCCGAGCTGGAAGAGGCGGTCGGTGGGCGGGTCGTGGCCGTCGGCCGGCTGGGCAAGGCGATCGTCCCGACCAAGAGCACCAGCGCCCAGCAGGGCGACCTGCTGTACCTCAGCGTCCCGACGGAGTCGCTGGCCGCCGTCGACCGGGCGCTGGCCGCCGGGCCGGGGATCCACTGACGTGCGGGTCGTGATCGCAGGCGGAGGCAGCGTCGGCCGGTTCATCGCCGAGCAGCTGCACGGCGCCGGCCACGACGTGCTGATCGTCGACAACGACGCCAGCGTGGTGAAGCACCACGTGCGCTCGGACGACCCGCCGGGCGTGCCGTGGCTCGAGGCCGACGCCTGTGAGGTGTCGCAGCTCGACCGAGCCGCGGTGGGCTCCGCCGACATCGTGGCCGCAGTGACTGGCGACGACGAGGACAACCTCGTCATCTCGCTGCTCTCGAAGCAGGAGTTCGGCGTGCCGCGGGTCGTCGCCCGGGTCAACAACCCGAAGAACGAATGGATGTTCAACGATCAGTGGGGGGTCGACGTCAGCGTTTCCACACCGCACCTGTTGACCGCCCTGGTCGAGGAGGCGGTGAGCGTCGGCTCCTTCATCCGCCTGCTGTCGTTCGAGGGCGGCAAGGCCAAGCTGGCCGAGGTCACGTTGGCCGAGGGCACGCCCGCCGACGGTCGGTCGATCGTCGAGCTCGGGTTCCCCCGTGACGCCACCGTCGTGGCGGTGCTGCGGGCCGAGCGGTTGATGGTGCCCCGGGGCGACACGGTGCTGCGCGTCGGCGACGAGGTGCTCGTGCTCGTGACGGACGAATCGGAGGCCGATGTCCGGGCGATCCTGATCGCCGCGCCGGCCGCACCCGCATCGACCACGCCCGAACCCGGCGTGCAGGCCTGACGGCCTCGCTCAGGCCACCAGCGTGTAGGCCGGGTTGTAGACGACGGTCCGGTCGCGGTCCTTCATCGCCACGCCCTCGAGGATCGTCGCCCGGCCGTTGTGCAGGCCCGGGATCGACCGGCGCCCCGTGAAGATCGCCACGATCGCGCCCGAGCCGTCGTGGATCATCACCTCGAGGTTCGGGACACCACGCCGCGGCGTCAGCACGACGCGCGTCACCTCGCCGGCCACGCGCACGGGCACGCGCAGTGTCAGCTCGCCGAGCGGGGTGAGCCCGAGGCCCTTGAAGCGATCCTGCAGCCGGGTCCGCTCGAGGTCGGCCATGGAGGCCCCGAGCCGAGCGCGCATCGAGCGCTTCTCCATGCGGTGAGACAGTAGGTCCGGTTCGTCTCCCGGCATCGGCATGCGCGGCCTCTACCCTGTGGGGTCTGTGAAGAGCTCGGTCGAGCCCCTCGAGGGGAACAAGGTCAAGGTCTCGGTCAACATCGACGAGGCGGAGTTCGACCGCGACATCGACCAGGCGTTCCGCAAGATCGCCCGGGAGGTGCGGTTGCCCGGGTTCCGGGCCGGCAAGGCGCCGCGGCGGGTGCTGGAGGCGCGCATCGGCCTGGCCCCGGCGCGAGAGCAGGCCCTGCGGGACTCGATCCCGACGTACCTGGCCCGTGCGGTGCGTGAGCACGACGTCGACCTGATCGCCACGCCCGAGGTCGAGATCACCGGCGGTGCCGAAGAAGGCCCCATCGACTTCGACGCCACGTGCGAGGTGCGACCCGAGATCACGGTCCCGGGGTACGGCGGCCTGCGCGTCGAGCTGCCGAACCCCGAGCCGACCGACGATGAGCTGGAGGATGCACTGCAGTCGCAGCTGCGCCGGCACGGGGAGCTGGCCGACGCCGACCGGCCGGCGGCGACCGGTGACCTCGTCGTGCTCGACATCTCCGCGAGCCGCGACGGCGAGGAGGTCGTCGGGCTGAACACCGAGGACTGGTCATACGAGATCGGCCAGGGCTGGGTCAGCGACGACTTCGACGATCAGCTCATCGGGGCGTCGGCGGGCGACCACCTCACGTTCACGACCACACCGAAGGAGACCCCCGACCCCGCCGACTTCGTGGTCGACGTCCAGCGGGTGCAGGAGCTGGTGCTCCCCGAGGTGACCGACGAGTGGGTCGCCGAGCACCTCGCCGAGTTCGAGACCGTGGCGGAGTGGCGGGCGGCGACGCGTCAGCGGCTCGCCGAGCTGAAGCTCAACGGCGTGCAGCGCGAGCTCGTCGGTCGGGTCACGGCGGCACTCACCGAGCTGACCGAGATCGAAGCGCCCGAGGCCTTGGTGCAGAGCGATCTGCAGCAACGCGTGCAGGGGACCGTCGGCCAGCTGCAGTCGCAGGGCATCGACATCGAGCAATGGCTGTCGGTCACCGGCCAGGACGCGGCGTCCTTCATCGAAGGGTTGAAGGTGGCATCCGAGCAGGCCGTCAAGGTCGACCTCGCGCTGCGCGCCGTCGCCGAGGCCGAGGCGCTGGAGGTCGACGACGGCGACCTGGCGCGGGAGTACGACCTGATGGCGATGCGCTCGGGTCAGAAGGCCAACCAGATCCGCAAGTCCTACGAGCGCAACGACATGGTGCCCGAGCTCTCCGCCCGCATCCGCACGTCGAAGGCGCTCGACTGGCTGTTGCACCACGTCGAGCTCGTCGACCCCGACGGCAACCGGCTCGACCGCGACCTCGTGCTCGGCCACGCCGACCACGACCACGACCACGATCACTCCGACCACTCCGACGACCACCACCACGACGACGAAGACGCCGACACCCCCGAGACAGAAGCGGTGCCCACCTGATGAACCCCCAGAACTACCTCGTCCCCAACGTCGTCGAACAGACGAGTCGCGGGGAACGGGCCTACGACCTCTACAGCCGGCTGCTGAAGGAGAACATCATCTTCCTCCAGACGCCGATCGACGATCAGATCGCCAGCTTGATCTGCGCCCAGTTGATCCACCTGGAGTCGGAGAACCCCGACAAGGACATCAACATCTACATCAACAGCCCTGGTGGGGACATCACGTCGCTGTTCGCCATCTACGACACCATGCAGTTCATCCGCAACGACATCGCCACGATCTGCCTGGGTCAGGCGGCGTCGGCGGCGGCGGTGCTGCTGGCCGCGGGCACGAAGGGCAAGCGGCTGGCCCTGCCGCACTCGCGGATCCTGCTCCACCAGCCCCACGGCGCCGTGGGCTACGGGCAGGTCACCGACCTCGAGATCGCGGCCCGGGAGATCCTGCGGATGCGCGACCTGCTCGACGAGTTGCTGGCCAAGCACACGGGCCAGCCGGTCGAGCGGGTCAACGCCGACACCGATCGCGATTTCGTGATGGAAGCAGACGAGGCGCTCGCGTATGGCATCATCGACGCTGTGATCGAATCCAGGGAGCTCGCGGACCGCTCCGGCGCGATCCGCTGATCGAGCGACGACAGGGAGACGACCAAGCGTGGCGAAGTTCGGCGACACGGGCGAGTTGCTCAAGTGCTCCTTCTGCGGCAAGTCGCAGAAGCAGGTTCGCAAGCTGATCGCCGGACCCGGCGTCTACATCTGCGACGAGTGCATCGATCTCTGCAACGAGATCATCGAGGAAGAGCTCACCGAGACCACCGAGCTCAGCTTCGACCACCTGCCCAACCCGCGTGAGATCCGGGCCTTCCTCGACGACTACGTGGTCGGGCAGGAGGAGGCCAAGAAGATCCTGTCGGTGGCCGTCTACAACCACTACCGCAGGATCCAGTACCAGCAGTCGATGGGGGTCGGGCGGCGCGACGAGGTCGAGCTGGCGAAGTCGAACATCCTGCTGCTCGGGCCGACGGGGTGCGGCAAGACCCACCTCGCCCAGACGCTGGCCCGGCTCCTCAACGTGCCGTTCGCCGTGGCCGACGCGACGGCGCTGACCGAGGCCGGGTACGTCGGCGAGGACGTCGAGAACATCCTCCTCAAGCTGATCCAGGCCGCCGACTTCGACGTCAAGCGGGCCGAGACCGGGATCATCTACATCGACGAGATCGACAAGATCGCCCGCAAGAGCGAGAACCCTTCGATCACCCGCGACGTGTCCGGCGAGGGCGTGCAGCAGGCGCTGCTGAAGATCCTCGAGGGCACGCAGGCGTCGGTGCCGCCGCAGGGCGGGCGCAAGCACCCGCACCAGGAGTTCATCCAGATCGACACCACGAACGTGCTGTTCATCCTGGGTGGGGCGTTCGCCGGGCTGGAGCAGATCATCGAGAGCCGCATCGGTCACAAAGGCGTCGGCTTCCACGGCACCGTGAAGTCGCGCAGCCAGCGCGATCCGGGCGAGCTGTTCACGCGGGTGCTGCCGGAGGACCTGGTGAAGTACGGGATGATCCCCGAGTTCATCGGCCGGCTGCCGACCATGGGCGCCGTGCGGTCGCTCGACCAGGAGTCGCTGGTGCGCATCCTGACCGAGCCGAAGAACGCCCTGGTCCGCCAGTACCAGAAGGTGTTCGACTTCGAGGACGTCGAGCTGGAGTTCACCGAGGACGGGCTGGAAGCCGTGGCCGATCAAGCGCTGCTGCGCGGCACCGGTGCCCGCGGGCTGCGGGCGATCCTCGAAGAGGTGCTGCTCAACACGATGTACGACCTGCCCGGCCGCACCGACGTCGGCAAGGTGGTCATCGACACCGAGACGGTGCTGGAGAAGGTCAACCCGACCCTCGTGCCGCGCCAGACCGGCCGCCAGACCCGCCCCCGCCGCGCCGCCAGCTGACCCGTCGCGCCGCCCCCAATCTGGGCGCGGACGTTCTCAGTCCCGCTTCTGGGCGCGGAGGTTCTCGAAATCGAGAACGTCCGCGCCCAGAAGGGCGCCGAGGCGGGTCCGTTAGCGTCGCCGGGCGTGAACTACGCCGGGGCGCTGGCCTATCTCGACGAGCACGCGTCGTACGAGAAGACCGGCCACCTGACGTCACCGTCGCTCGACTCGATCCGCCGACTGGTCGAGGCGATGGGGGAGCCGCAGCGGGCGTACCCGGTCGTCCACCTGACGGGCACCAACGGCAAGGGGTCGACGGCGCAGATGCTGACCCGGCTGCTCGTCGCCCAAGGCCTGACCGTCGGCACGTACACCAGTCCGCACCTCGAGCGGATCAACGAACGGCTGGCCCGCAACAGCGAGCCGATCAGCGACGAGGAGTTCGCCGAGCAGATCGCCGCCGTCGCCGATCTCGAGGGCTTGACCGGCGTCCGGCCGACCTACTTCGAGGCGTGCACGGCGGCGGCGTTCCGCTGGTTCGCCGACATCGCCGTCGACGTGGCCGTGATCGAGGTGGGGTTGCTCGGCCGCTGGGACGCCACGAACGTGGCCGACGGTCAGGTCGCAGTCATCACCAACATCGGGATGGACCACGAAGACCTCGCCGGGCCGACCCTGGCCGACATCGCCCGGGAGAAGGCGGGGATCATCAAGCCGGGATCGGCGGTGGTCATCGGGGAGACCCGGCCGGACCTCGTCGCCGTGCTGGCCGCCGAGCCGGCAGCGACCCGGTTGCTCCGCGACATCGACTTCGAGGTCACGGGGAACCAGCTGGCGCTCGGAGGCCGGCTCGTCGACATCCGCACGCCGACCACCATCTACCCCGAGGTGTTCGTGCCGCTGTACGGCGCCCACCAGGGCGATAACGCCGCGGTCGCGCTGTGCGCCGCCGAGGCGTTCTTCGCCGCACCGCTCGCACCGGACGTGGTGGAGGAAGGGTTCGCCGCTGTCGTCATGCCTGGACGTTTCGAGGTCCTCGGCCACCAGCCGCTGGTGATCGTCGACGGTGCCCACAACCCGTCCGGCGCCGACACGTGCGCCGGGGTGTTCTTCGACGACTTCGCGCCCGAGGGTCGGCGGATCCTCGTCGTCGGCACGCTGCGCGAGCCGCAGGGGATGCTGGAGGCGCTGCGTGCCGACGAGTTCGACGTGGTGGTGGCGTGCACCGCGCCGTCGCCCCGTGGCGTGCCGGGAACGGAGGTGGCCAAGGCCGCGCTGGCGGTCGGTTGCGACGAGGTCCTTGTCGCCGACACCGTGCCCGAGGCGTGCGCCCAGGCGATGTCGATGGCCGGCGGCGACGACGCCGTGCTCGCCACGGGCTCGCTCTACGTCGCTGGGGCGGCGCGACTGGCGCTCATGGCGCTGCACCCGTAGGCGGCGGCGCGTCGCGGCGGCCGAGCACGGCGAAGCGCGCGGCGAGGTGCTCGAGCAGCGCCGGTTCGCCGCCCGGTTCGAGCAGGTGGGCCCACTGCGCCTCGACGGCGGCCCAGATCGCTGGACCGTCGTGGACGCCCATGTAGTGAGGGTCGGTCGTGGTCGCCTGGGCGTACGAGTGCGTCGGGTGGTACTGCCCGGCGGCGGCGACACCGGCCCGGCCGCGATGAAGGACGTAGCCGCCGTGGTTGCTCGGGAAGTCGGCGATGGTCAGGCCGGCGGCGACGATGCTGGCCTGCATCGGGGCGGCCGGCGAGCCGTGGTTGACCAGCGGCTCGACGTCGCGACGGGCCAGCACGTCGCGGCGCACGGCGAAGAACGAGGCCTGGATGTCGGGGTGGGCGTGGCCAAGGGCGGCCCGCGCCTCGCCGGCGAAGGCGGCATCGTGCTCGACCATCGCCGCTGACAGGTCGAGCAGCGTGTCCGGGTTGCGGAACACGACGTCGGGATCGCAGAACACGAGGATCCCGGCCCGCTCGTCGGGCGGGTTGCCCCTGTCGACGGCGTCGAGGGCGGCGGCACCGGCACGCATCCCGGCGGCGTGGCTGGGGAACCGGTGACGCTCGACGAGGAGCAGCCGGGGGACCCGTTCGGCCAGGCGGCGCAGGAACGCCAGACCGCCATCGCGCGATCCGTTGTCGACGACCACGAGATGCTGGACGAACCACAGGGCCGACTGCTCCCCGAGCGTGCAGAGCATCAACTTGAGGTAGCGCGTCGTCGAGAAGTTGACGGTGACCAGGGCGAGGCGCGGATCGCCGTCGAACGGCGCCACCACCTCGGGCGCCCCCACGCGATGGCGGGTCCGGGTCACCACCTGGTCGACGCGCTGCTCGACCCGCCGCCGCACCGCCCCAACGAGATCACCCCGCCGGCGCATCATCCCGCGCACCGTATTCCTGTTCTGGCCGTAGGGATCGACTCACAACGGTCGGTCCTGACGGCCAGAACGGTCGTTGGGGCGGCGGGGCGGGGGTCGGTGGTGGCGGTAGTCTCGCCGGTCGTGTCTGATCGGACCTTGGTGCTGCTCAAGCCCGACGCTGTGGAGCGTGGGCTCGTCGGCACCATCCTCGGTCGATTCGAGGCCAAGGGGCTGCGGCTGGTGGCGCTGGACCTCCGCACGCTCGACGACGACACGCTGTCTCGCCACTACGCCGAGCACGTCGGCAAGCCCTTCTACCCCGACCTCGTGGCCTTCATGGGCCGCGGGCCGGTGGTCGCCCTCGTCCTCGAGGGTCCGGAGAACACCTGGGAGGTCGTGCGCACCCTCATGGGGCCCACGAACCCCCGCAACGCCGCACCGGGGACGATTCGCGGCGATCTCGGGATCGAGCTCACGGAGAACCTCGTCCACGGCAGCGATTCGCTCGAGTCGGCGAATCGTGAGGTCTCGATCTTCTTCCCGGATCAGTAACATTCGACGAACACGAGCAGCCAGGGGCGGCGGTCATTGACGTCCCTCGAAGGAGTGCCGGCATGGCTCGCAACAGAACGCTCAGCCTGGGCCGGGACCTCGCCATCGACCTCGGGACCGCAAACACCCTGATCTACGTGCGAGGCCAGGGCATCGTGCTCGACGAACCCTCGGTCGTGGCGATCAACGTCAACGACGGCCGCCCCGTGGCCGTCGGCCTCGAGGCCAAGCGGATGATGGGCCGCACGCCGAACCACATCAAGGCCATCCGGCCGTTGAAGGACGGCGTCATCGCCGACTTCGAGGTCTGCGAGAAGATGCTGCGCTACTTCATCCAGCGCGTCCACGCCAGCCGCTGGAGCAAGCCGCGCATGGTCATCTGCGTTCCGTCGGGCATCACCGGCGTCGAGCAGCGCGCCGTGCAGGACGCCGCCGAGTACGCCGGCGCCCGCAAGCCCGTGCACATCATCGAGGAGCCGATGGCCGCGGCGATCGGGGCCGACCTCCCGGTCCACGAGCCGTCCGGCAACATGATCGTCGACATCGGCGGCGGCACCACGGAGGTCGCCGTCATCTCGCTCGGCGGCATCGTCACCGCCCAGTCCGTGCGCGTCGCCGGCGACGAGCTGGATGACGCCATCATGCAGTACGTCAAGAAGGAGTTCTCCCTGGCCATCGGTGACCGCACCGCCGAGGAGATCAAGATCCAGATGGGCTCGGCGTGGCCGATGGAGGAGGAGCTGACGGCGGACATCCGCGGTCGCGACCTCATCAGCGGCCTGCCGCGCACGATCCAGCTCACCACCGAGCACGTGCGCGAAGCCCTTTCCGAGCCCGTGTCGGCCATCGTGGACGTCGTGAAGACCACGCTCGACAAGACCCCGCCCGAGCTGGCCGCCGACATCATGGAGGACGGCATCACCGTCACCGGCGGCGGCGCGCTGCTCGGTGGCTTCGACGAGCGCCTCTCCCACGAGACCGGCATGCCGATCCGCCTGGCCGCCGAGCCGCTCTACAGCGTCGTCATCGGCTCCGGCCGCGCCCTCGAGAACATCGACGCCATGCGCGGCCTGATGTCGATGGGTGGCGACGAATAGTTGTTGATGGCCTCGCTCGCTCCGAAGACTCCGCTCACTCGGCGGGCCGGGCAAGGCCGGCCTGACGTCGATCGCTCACTGCGGCACGAACGCTCGGGAACCCAAACCCTTCCAGTGCCCCTTGCTGCCTGACTGATGCCGATCTACACCCCCGGGCGGCGCCGGGCGATCCTGCTGCTGTTGTTGACGTCTGCCCTGCTGCTGACGCTCGACCTGCGCGGCACGGCGATCTTCGACACCGCCCGCGAGGGCTTCCAGAAGGCGATGGAGCCGTTCGAGGCCGCCGCCGAGGTGGTCACCAACCCGATCCGCAACGCATGGCGCGGGATCATGGACTACGAAGAGCTGGAGCAGGAGAACGAGGCGCTCCAGGAGCAGCTGGAGGGCCAGCGTGCCGACCAGATCGGCGGCCGGGCGGCAATCCAGGCCTACGAGGAGCTGTTGGCCCTCAACCAGCTGCCCTCGCTCAGCGACTACGCCACCGTGACCGCCGCCGTCGAGGGTGAGAGCCCGGGCAACCTCGACCAGATCATCGAGATCAACAAGGGCCGCAACGACGGCATCGACGTCGGCATGGCCGTGGTCACCTCGGCCGGCCTCGTCGGCAAGGTGACCGAGCCGCTGCTGCCCGACCGGGCCTACGTGATGCTGATGAGCGACCCGCGCTACGTGCTCACCGTGAAGGTCGTCGCGCCGCCGCCCCCGCCGACGACGATCCCGGCCACGTCGGCGCCGGCGACGGGCACGACGATCGCCGGGTCGCCCGACAGCAGCGTGCCGTCGTCGACGGACGTCCCGGCCAACGCCTCGTCGTCGACGTCCGAGGCGACCACGACGACCGAGTCCACGACCACCACGACCACCGCCCCGACGACGGTCGAACCGTTGGCGCCGGGTGAGACGACGTCGTCGACGACGACCACCACGATCCCCGCCACGACGACCACCAACCCCCAGCGGGACACGGGCCGCATGACCGGGCATGGGCCCGACAACTTCCCGCAGATCGACCTCATCCAGGACGACCCGGGGTTCGGCCGGCCGACCGTCGGCGACATCGTCCTCACCGCAGGTGGCACGACCGGGTTGGCCCCTCCGGACATCCCCGTCGGCCTGATCGAGAACGTGATCGCCCGGTCGACGGCCGACGGCCCGCTGCTCGAGGTGAACCCCTTGGCCGACCTCGACGAGCTGCAGTTCGTCAGGGTCGTGCTGTACAAGCCGAGCGCCGAGGTCGAGGCGCCGATCGACACGCAGGCCGGCAACTGATGCTGATGTCCTTGATCCAGGGACCGCTGCTGCGGTTGGTCTCCGTCGGCCTGATCCTGCTGGCGCTGCAGCGGACGCTGTTCACCGACCTCACGCCGTTCGGCGTGGTGGTCCAAGTCATGCTGGCCCTTGCGGCGGCGGCCGGCGCGGCCAGCGGCCCGCAGAAGGGCGCGTTGGCCGGCTTCGTGCTGGGGCTGATGTACGACCTCGGGTCGAACACCCCGCTCGGATCGTCGTCGATCACGATGGGGCTCGCCGGGTTCGCCGCCGGCTACGTCATGTCGCTGACCGTCGACCCGCAGTGGTGGCTGGCGGCGATCTTCACCGGGTTCGGCGCCGCCGTCGGCGAGGCCGCGGTGCCGGTCGTGCGGGCGTTCATCGGCGAGGAGCAGGCCTTCGGACCGCGCTACGGCGTCGCCGTGGCCGTCGTCGCCGCCGGGGCGATCGTGCTCAGCCCGGTGTTCGTCCCGCTCGGTCGATGGTGCATGCGCATCAAGCGCACCGAGTGGCGCGCCGTGCCCCAGGAGTCGAGCGCGTGAGCGAGCGACTGTCCGAGGGAGCGAGTCTTCGAGCGAGCGAGGCAATCGACAACTTCGAGCGAGCGAACCATCAAGCACGGTCTTCGGCTCATTGGTGCACCCCGGCATGCTGGATCGCGTCGCTCATCGGCAGGGTGCGCCAATGAACCGAAGCTCTTACACCCACGGAGCAGACTGGCGCCATGGCTGCTGACAAGCGGGCCGCCCGCCTGGGGGTCCTGGCCCTCGTGGCGACCCTGCTGTTCGGCGCCGTCGGGACGCGCCTGTGGTTCCTGCAGACCGTGCAGGCCGACTCGCTGCAGGCCACGGTCGACCAGAGCAAGGTCCGCACCATCCCGCTGATCCCCGAGCGGGGCCGCATCTTCGACGCCACCGGGCGGATCCTCGCCGACAACGACCGCCTCCTCGTGGCCACCGTCGACTGGGAGGTGATGCGCCGGGACACCGATCGGGCCGAGCTGTTCAGCCGTCTGTCCGGGTGGCTCGAGATGCCGGTCGCCGAGATGGAGGAGCGCTACGACAGCGAGCTCTACAGCCGGTACCGGCCGATGCCGCTGAAGGAGGACGTGCGCGAGGACGTGGCCATCGCCCTCGGCGAGCGGGCCGAGGACTTCCCCGGCGTCACGGTGGAGACGGAGTGGAAGCGGACGTATCCCTACGCCCCGCTGGCCAGCCACGTGATCGGCTACACGGGCGCGATCACCGAGGAGGACGCCGACGAGTACGAGGCGCTCGGCTACGACATCAGCAAGGGCGGCGAGAAGGTCGGGCGCAGCGGCATCGAGCTGAGCATGGAAGAGGTCCTGCACGGGCAATGGGGCGAGCGGGTCGTCGAGGTCGACGCCCGCAACCGCATCGTGCGCGAGATCAGCCGGCGAGAGCCCGTCAACGGCAACGACATCCAGCTCTCGATCAACCTCGACGTGCAGCAGTACGCCGAGCGGGTGCTGCAGACGCAGCTGCAGTACCGCAAGCAGTTCTTCGTCAACAACTTCCTCACCGCGCTCGACGGCACCAAGACGGTGATCGACCCCCAGCAACCCGAGCAGGTGCCGTACAAGGCGCCGGCCGGCTCGGTGATCGTGATGAACCAGCAGACCGGCCAGATCGGGGCGATGGCCAGCTACCCGACGTTCGACAACCGCTGGTTCAACGCCGAGGTGCCGGGCGACAAGTTCGACCAGTTGTTCCCCCGACCGATCCCCGGCGGCGCTCCGGTCGACCCGGACCTCTCCAGCTTGACCAACCGAGCCATCCAGGGTCAGTACAACATGGGCTCGGCGTTCAAGGTGTTCGTCGCCTACGCCGCCCTGGCCACGGGACTCATCAATGCCGGCACGAAGTACGACGACCAGGGTACGTACACGATCACGCGCATCGACCCGAGCCAGTGCCAAACACAGGGTGGGCCCGTGCGCTGCGAGTACCGCAACTCGCTGTGCGGCGACGGGCAGCCATGCAAGTACGGATTGGTCGATGTCGCCGTGTCGCTCGCCGTGTCCAGCGACTCCTTCTACTACAAGCTCGGTGAGGACTTCTTCTACGTCGCCGGCACCCAGCTGCAGGACCAGGTCCGGCAGTTCGGCTTCGGCGCCGACACGGGCATCGACCTGCCGTTCGAGTTCGACGGCCGTGTCCCAACGGACGAGCTGAAGGCCGAACTGCTGGCGAGCGGCGCGCTCAGCGACATCGAGATCCCGAGGGTGACCCCCGGTGACCTGCTGCAGATGGCCATCGGTCAAGGTCTGATGGCTGCCTCGCCCCTGCAGGTCGCCGTCGGCTATGCGGCGATCGCCAACGGCGGCAACGTGCTGACGCCGAAGCTGGTCCAGACGATCTACGCCCCTGAGGTGCCGGACGGCGAGCCGGGCGTTGCCGACGTCGCCGCCGGCACCGTCGTCGAGGGACTGGTCCCGGAGGCCCGGCCGATCCCGATGCCCCCCACCGTGCGCGACCCGATCGTCGAGGGCACCCGCCGGAACATCACCGGTCCCGGAGAGAACGGACGGTCGACCACGGCCGAGGAGCTGTTCGAGATCGGCTATCCGGAGGATCTGGGGGCCATCCCGATCGCCGGGAAGACCGGGACGGCCCAGGGCCAGTTCAACTATCCGTGGAACGACTCGTCGGCGTTCGCCGCCTTCAGCCTCGATCCGAACCGCCCGTACACGGTGGTGTCGTACCTGGAGAAGGCCGGCTACGGGTCGCTCGGGGCGGCGCCGGTCGTCAAGTGCATGTACCTGGCGCTCGGCGGGCAGGTCCCGATGGACCCGGTGACGATCTCGGATCCGCTCGACGTGACCAGCGAAGTGGCTGCCGAGCCGTTGGCGCCGGTCGACATGACGTGCGGGGTGAGCGCGGACACGGACGCCTTGCAGACCCGCCCGTCCGGCGGGGACTGAGCGTCGATGGGCCTCTCGATGCTCCAGCGCAAACCCGATTCGGGGCTGGGCAACATCCGGGCCAGCCCGGCCGCGCCGGGCCGCAACATCGACTGGGTCCTGCTCACGGCGCAGGGCGCGCTCACGGTGATCGGGTGCTTCATCGTGTACTCGGCCACGAGGACGCGCACCACCGACCCCTACCAGTTCGTCACCCGGCAGGTCATCTTCGCCATCGCCGCCGTCCTCGCCCTCGTCATCGTGATGGCCATCGACTACGAATGGCTCAAGCACCAGGCCCGCCGGCTCTACGTGCTGATGGTGATCGTGCTCGCCGCGTTGGCGGCGATCAACACGGTCGGCTCCGCCGACGACGCCGTCCTGGCCATCGAGATCGGCCCGATCCAGCTCCAGCCGGCCGAGTTCGCCAAGTTCGCCGTGCTCCTCGCGCTGTGCGCCTACCTCAGCGACGAGCGGGCCGACGCCGTGTCCTATCCGCGGTTCATGGGCTCGCTGATCATCGTCGGGCTTCCGGCCGGGCTGATCCTCTTGCAGCCGGACCTCGGCACGGCATCGGTCATCGCCGCCATGGCGATGGGCGTGCTGCTCGTCGCCGGCGCCAAGGCGCGGTACATCTTCGTGGTCAGCCTGCTGTCGCTCGCCACGGTCGGAGCGACCTTGATCAGCGGGCTGGTCAACCAGTACCAGCTCGACCGCGTGCGGGTGTTCTTCGACGAGAGCAACCCAGCGCTGGCCAATCTCACGTTCCAGTCCACCAACGCCCTGCGCGCCGTCGGCACCGGCGGGCTGTTCGGCAAGGGCTGGCTGCAGGGGCCGCTGACGAACGGCCGGGACATCCCCGTGCTGTGGGCCGACTTCCCGTTCGCTGCGGTGGGCGAGCAGTTCGGCATGTTCGGGTGCGCCATGTTGCTGCTCCTGTTCGCCGTCGTGCTGGTGCGCATCTGGCGGATCGCCCACCTGTCCAAGGACCTGCTCGGCACGTACCTCTGCGCCGGCGTGTTCACGATGCTGCTGTGGCAGGTGTTCCAGAACATCGGGATGACGCTCAAGATCATGCCGGTCACGGGGCTGCCGATGCCGTTCATCTCCTACGGCGGATCCGGCTTGATCACGTGGTTCGCGCTGCTCGGGCTCGTCCAGAGCGTGCACATGCGGCGCATGGCCTGAGGCCGCGGCGGCGCCGAACGCACCTGGTGCCGGCCGTCTCGGGCTAGACTCGACCACGCCATGACCGCACGCTGGGCGCGGGTCCTCCCGCCTCTCGACCAGCAGCAGCGACGGGCGAGGAGTACTCGAACCCCGCAGTGCCAGCCGTCCGATGACGGCGCACGGGTTCGATCGATCGAGCAGGCGACCCACCAGCACCTCGTGTTGGCGCAGCTGGAGGTCGGCCGGGTGCCCGTTGGGCGCGCCAGAAGGGACGATGATGGACGACAACGACTCGGGACCGGAGAGCGGCCCGACCACGGAGCGTGCCGCCTCCGTCGGCGACGTCGGAGACAACGACAGCGCTGCTGAGGGCGCGCCGAGCCGCAAGCGGCGACGGGGTTCGCGCGGCGGCCAAGGTCGCCGCCGATCGGCCGAGGCGACCGAGCGCGGCGGGGAGAACGGCGAGCGTCCGGGCGGGGCGCACGACGGCGAACCGATGACCGCCGGATCGGACCCGGCAGAGCTCCCGGAGCTGCCGCGAGAAGGACGGGTCACGGCCGAGGCGGCCGAGCGCTCACTGGTGCGCAAGCCGCAGATCGGCGACACCAGACCGGCGCCGCCGGCGCAGCCGGCCAGCGACGCACCACCGGCCCGCCGCAGCCGTTCGGCGGGCGATCGACCGGGTCGCCGGGACCGCGGCGACGCCGCCGGCGGGAAGCGCAAGCGAGCCGGCCGCCGCCAGGACCAGCCGCGCGTCGACCTCGTCGAGGATCCGCTCGACGCCGACGTCCGGCGCGGCGGACGGGAGCGCAAGGGCAAGCCAGCCGGTCGTTATCTGATGTGCGTCCAGGTCCGCGAATCGGTGGCCCAGGTCGCCGTGCTCGAGGGCCGCAGCTTGATCGAGCACTACGTCAGCCGACCCTCCGACGACATCAGCCAGATCCACGGGAACATCTACATCGGGCGGGTGCAGAACGTCCTGCCCGGCATGGAAGCGGCCTTCGTGGACATCGCCACCCCGAAGAACGCCGTGCTGTACCGCGGCGACGTGCAATACGACGCCGAGGACATCGAGGAGCGCGGTGACGGGGCGCGCATCGAGGACATCCTGCGCCCTCGGCAGCTGATCATCTCCCAGGTCACGAAGAACCCGATCGGGGCGAAGGGGGCGCGGCTGACCCAGGAGGTCTCGCTGCCCGGTCGCTTCGTCGTGCTGATCCCCAACTCGAAGACCTACGGCATCTCCAAGCGGCTGCCCGACGACGTCCGCAAGCGCCTCCGGGGGATCCTCGATCGCGTGAAGCCGGCCCAGCACGGCCTGATCGTGCGCACGGCCGCTGAACACGCCACCGAGGAAGAGCTGCGCGCCGACATGACACTGCTGCTCGACGAGTGGGAGCAGATCGCCGCCAAGGCGACCTCGGCGAAGCAGCCGACGTTGCTGTACCGCGAGCCGGAGCTGGCCGTGCGAGTGATCCGCGAAGAGTTCAACGCCGACTACCGGGGGGTCGTGATCGATGATCGCCGCCTGTACGACGAGCTCCGGGCGTACATCGGCGCGTTCAACCCCGAGTTGGCCGACCGCGTGGAGTTCTACGATGCCGAGGCGGAAGGTCTCAGCCTGTTCGAGCAGTACCACGTCCACGAGCAGGTTCACAAGGCCCTCGATCGCAAGGTGTGGCTGCCGTCGGGGGGCTCGCTGATCATCGAGCACACCGAGGCGTTGACCGTCATCGACGTCAACACGGGCAAGAACGTCGGCTCGTCGAGCCTCGAGGAGACGGTGTTCCACAACAACATGGAGGCCGCCGAGGAGATCGCCAAGCAACTGCGCCTGCGCGACATCGGCGGCATCATCGTCATCGACTTCATCGACATGGAGATCCGGGACAACCGGGCCAAGGTGGTCGAGGCGTTCCGCTCTGCCCTGTCGCGCGACAAGACCAGGTCGCAGGTGTTCGACATCTCGGACCTCGGCCTCGTCGAGATGACCCGCAAGCGCATCGGCGAGGGCCTGCTGACCGAGTTCTCGGAGATCTGCCCCAACTGCGACGGCCGCGGTGTCGTCGTCGACCACGCGTTGTTGGACTGACGGTTCTGGCCGGCGCAATCGGCTCACAGCAGCCGGTTCCGACGGCCAGAAGTCGGTGGATGCGGCGGTAGCATGGCCGGTCGCTATGTACGCCGTGATCAATGCCGGAGGCACCCAGCAGCGGGTGGCCCAGGGCGAGCAGGTGCAGGTCGACTTGCTCGACGCCGAGGAGGGCGCCGAGGTCGAGCTGACCCCGAAGCTGCTCGTCGACGGTGACACGGTGCTGGCCACGCCGGACGAGCTGTCGGGCGTCACGGTGACCGGGAAGGTCGTCGGCACCGCCAGGGGGCCGAAGATCAACGGGTTCACGTACAAGCGGCGCACCAACCAGCGCCGCCGGTACGGGCACCGCCAGCGCTACACACTCGTCGAGATCACCAAGATCGCCAAGTAGGAGCGCCAGATGTCGAAGACGAAGGGTGGCGGCTCCACCCGCAACGGCCGTGACTCCAACGCCCAGCGCCTCGGCGTGAAGGTGTTCGACGGCACCAAGGTCCACGCCGGCGCGATCATCGTGCGCCAGCGCGGCACCAAGTTCCACCCCGGAAAGAACGTCGGGATCGGCGGGGACGACACCCTCTTCTCGCTCGTCGACGGCAGCGTCAAGTTCGGCCAGCGCAAGGGCCGCAAGGTCGTCGACGTGAACGCCGTCGCCGCCGACTAGCTCACGCCGGCTGGCAACTTGGCGGGATCCCAACCGAGCAACGCCACCGCTTCGCGGCAGGCGAACCGGTCCGTCATCCCAGCGACGTAGGCGACCGCCGCCCGCACCGCCTGATCGCTGCCGCCCGTGGTCCGCGGCGGGTCGGGAAGGAGCTGCGGTCGGTCGGCGTAGTGCTCGACGAGGGCCCGCAGCAGCTCGATCACCGACGCCGCCTGCTGGCGACTGGCCGGGCGCAGGTAGACGTGGTCGTAGTTGAACCGGCGCATCTCGGCCAGCGCCTCGGCCTCGCGCTCGGTCATGCCGACCCGGCCGTGCTCGGCCGCCGCCCGCACCATGGCGTGGATGAACGAGCCGAGCTGGCGTGACCGGGTGGCGCCGCACCGATCGGCGACGACGGCCGGCAACATCTCGGCGCCCACGATGCCAGCTGCCACGGCGTCCTCGAAGTCGTGGCAGACGTAGGCGATGCGATCGGCCCACGAGACGACCTCGCCCTCCGCCGTGGCCGGCGCCGGCCGGCTCCACGAATGGTTGCGAACGCCGTCGAGGGTCTCGGCGCAGAGGTTGAGCGGCGCCAAGGTGACGTCGGCGCCCCACTGGGCGTGGTCGTAGCCACCGTCGACGTACGGCGACAGGGCGTCCTCGCTGGCGTGCCCGCCCGGACCGTGCCCGCAATCGTGACCGAGGGCGATGGCCTCGGTCGAGCGCGACGTTGAGCCCGAGCGCCCGGGCCACCGACGTGGCGACCTGGGCGACCTCCAGCGCGTGGGTCAGCCGCGTGCGCTGGTGGTCGTCGGGGACGACGAAGACCTGGGTCTTGCCGGCCAGGCGGCGGAACGCCGCGGCGTGGAGGATGCGGTCACGGTCGCGCTCGAAGCAGGTGCGCCAGTCGTCGGGCTCCTCGGGCCGGGCGCGGCGACCCCCACCGACGGCCCGCGTGGCGCTCGGCGACAGCGTGAGCGCCTCGTGGTCCTGGCGAGCTCGGCGGTCGAGGCTCGGCCGGTCCACCGCGGCGCGCGAGTCGGTGTGCGCCACCCGCACCCCTGCGCCTGCCGCGCCGTCCATGGTCGCCGCCCAGCGCTCGGCGCGATCCTGCATCGCCGCATCGGTCACGAGCGCGAGCCTACGGAAGGGGTGTCATCGCCCGTAGCGTTGCTCCGATGTCCCAGTTCGTGGACGAGTGCCAGCTCAACGTGCGCGGCGGTGACGGCGGGGCGGGCTGCGTGGCGTTCCGGCGGGAGGGTCCGGTGGCGATGGGCGGCCCGAACGGCGGCGACGGCGGCCCGGGTGGCGACGTGTGGCTCGTCGCCGACCACAACGTGGCCTCGTTGCTCGCCTACCGCGATCACCCGCACCGCCGGGCGACCGACGGCGTGCACGGCAAGGGCAAGGACCAGCACGGGCGCACCGGGGCCGACCTCGAGGTCATGGTCCCCGAGGGCACGATCGTGAAGGACCTGTACAGCGGCGAGGTGCTGGCCGAGCTGCTGCACCACGGCGACCGGTGGCTCGCCGCGGCCGGCGGACGGGGCGGGCGCGGCAACGCCCGGTTCCTCACCAACCATCGCCGGGCGCCCAAGTTCGCCGAACAGGGCGAACACGGCGAGGAGCGCTGGCTCAAGCTGGAGCTGCAGCTGATCGCCGACGTGGCCCTGGTCGGGTTCCCGAACGTCGGCAAGAGCACGCTGATCAGCGTCATCTCTGCCGCCCGACCGAAGATCGCCGACTATCCGTTCACGACGCTCGAGCCGAACCTCGGTGTCGTGCGCGTCGACGACGCGACGGACTTCGTCGTCGCCGACATCCCCGGCCTGATCGAGGGAGCCAGCGATGGCCGAGGGCTGGGCCACCGGTTCCTTCGCCACGTCGAACGGGCCAGGGTGCTGTGCGTCCTCGTCGACCTCGCCGCGCTCGACGGGACCAGCCCGGCCGACCAGGAGGCCGTGCTCCTCGAGGAGTTGCGGCGGTACCGCCCCGAGCTGCTCGCCCGACCGCGCCTCGTGGTCGGCACGAAGGCCGACATCACGACGACCACCGATCCGGCCGAGCTCGGGTTCGCACCCGATGGAGCGACTCGGTTCGTCATCTCCGCCGTGACCGGCGACGGCGTCAGCCCGCTCGTCGGCGCGATGGCCCGTCTGGTGCACGAGGCGCGCACCAGCGAGCCGCACGAGGACGGCATCGTCCTGTTGCGACCAGCGGCGATCGGGGCCAGCGTCGAGCGCGTCGGCGATCACGAGTTCCGGCTCACGGGTCGCGACGTCGAGCGCGCCGTCGCGCTCAACGACGTGACCAGCCACGACGCCGTCGCCTACATCGATCGTCGCCTCGACGGCCTCGGCGTGCCGAAGCTGCTCGCCCGCGCCGGAGCGGCCGACGGCGACGTGGTCTGGATCGGCGACTTCTCGTTCGAGTACCGGGACGATCGCTAGTGGTCAGGCTCGTCGTCAAGGTCGGCACGTCGTCGGTCACCGACGATGCGGGTGCGGTCGACGACGCGGCGATCGCCAAGCTGAGCGCCGAGATCGCCGCGCTGCGTGCCGACGGGCACGAGACCGTCGTCGTGTCGTCGGGCGCGGTGGCAGCCGGCGTGGCTGCCCTCGGCCTCGCCGCCCGCCCGACCGACGTGCGCACGTTGCAGGCCCTCGCCGCCGCCGGCCAGCCGCGCCTGATGCGCAGCTGGGACGCCGCCCTTGCCGCCCACGGGCTGGTGCCGGCCCAGGCGCTGCTCGTGCCGCACGACTTCATCGATCGCCGCCAGTACCTCCACGCCCGCCGCACGCTGACCCGGTTGCTGGAGCTCGGCACTGTGCCGATCATCAACGAGAACGACGCCATCGCCAGTGACGAGACGCGCTACGGCGACAACGATCGCATCGCCGCCCTGGTCGCCCACAACATCGGCGCCGCCGTGATGGTGCTGTTGACGGACCTCGACGGGCTGTACACCGCCGACCCGCGGGTCAACGAGGACGCCCAGCTGATCGGACGGGTGCCGGCCGACGACCCGCTGCTCGCCATCCGGGCCGGGCGCACCGGCAGCGCCCGGGGCAGCGGGGGCATGGCCAGCAAGCTGGAGGCGGCACGGATCGCGTCGTGGTCGGGGGTGCGCACGGTGATCGCCGACGCCGCCCGGCCGGGGGTGCTCGCCGGCGCCATCGCCGACCGCCCGATCGGGACCACGTTCGAGGCCCACCGCCGCAAGCTGGCGGCGCGCAAGCTGTGGATCGCCTTCGCCAGCCACGTCGCCGGGCGCGTCACCGTCGACGACGGGGCCCGGCGGGCGCTCGTCGAGCGCCAGACCAGCCTGCTCCCGGCGGGTGTCGTCGAGGTGACGGGCCGGTTCGGGGAGGGCGACACGGTCGATGTGACCGGCATCGACGGCGTCACGTTCGCCCGGGGCATGGTGTTCGTCGAGGCCGCTGACCTGCGGCGCGTCGTCGGGCGGCACACCAGCGACCTGCCCGTCGGCATGGCCCACGAGGTCATCCACCGCGACGATCTGGTGCTGCTCCCGGGCTAACGGGCGATCGGTCTAGGTTTTCTTGCTCGCACGGGATCCGAACGGGTTCGAGCAACGAACCGACGTTCGTCCAAACCTATTCAAAGGAGTGCCATGAGGTTCAGCAGGACATTGGGAGCCGTCGCCGCTGTTGGGGTCATCGGAGCGTTGGCGTTGCCGGCGACGACCAGCGCCGAGCGCACGCGCTTCACGTTCGCCGCCCCCCTGAACGGCGCCGAGGAGGTCCCCGGACCGGGCGATCCCGACGGCCGTGGCGTCGCCGTGGTCAAGGTGAACACCGACACCGGCGAGATCTGCTACCAGCTGGTGGCAAAGAAGATTGCGCCGGCCGCCGCAGCCCACATCCACGTCGGTGAGGCAGGCGACTTCGGGCCCGTTGTGCAGGGCCTCATCCCGCCGACCGAGGGCAAGTCCGACGCGTGCGTCACGAACGCCATGCTCGCCGACGCCCTGGTCGAGAACCCCTCGAACTACTACGTGAACGTGCACAACGCACCGTTCCCGAATGGCGCCATCCGCGGCCAGCTCGGCTGAGCCGACTCGACGGCACCGTCACTCGCCGACGGTGCCGTCCAGGTACTCGCGCAGGATGTCGAGGTGCCCGAGGTGGCGGGCGGTCTCCTCGATCAGGTGGACCTGGGCGAAGCGCAACGTGAACGGCCTCGATGCGTTGGCTGCCGGCTGGTCGAGCGACCGGCCGGCAGCCACGTGCCGTGACCGATCGCACGCCTGCCGATACAGCTCGACGACGTCGTCGAGCGAGTCGTCGAGGGCGCTGTGGAAGTCCCAGTCCCAATCGTCGTCGAACGGCGCCGACGCCCACGGCTCGGGCTCGGGATCGCCGGCGAAGCGATCCGTGTACCAGCTGTCCTCGACCAGCGCGAGGTGCTTGACCAGCCCGATGATGGTCGTGCCCGACCGCACGGGCGACGTGCGGGCCACGACGGGGTCGAGGTCGGCGACCTTGCGCAGCACCGCGGCGCGATACCAGTCGAGCACGGCGGTCAACATCTCCAGCTCGCCGGCCGTCGCCGTGCCCTCCGGGTAGTCGACGTCCTCGACCGCCGCCGGCTGCGGCCGACCCCGTTCGAGGTCCGATCGCTCGACGCACAGCTCGTTGCCCTCGGGGTCGGCGACGACGACCCAGCCGGTGCCGTCAGGCTGCCGATGATCGGCGACGAGGGTGGCCCCGAGCGAGAGCACCTCGTCGACGGCGACGTCCCGACCCGCGTCCGGCACCAGGTCGAGGTGAATCCGGTTCTTGACCGACTTCGGCTCGGGGACGGCGATGAACAGCAGGCCCGGATGGCGAGCCTGCGGGTCGACGATCAGGGCTTCGTCGTCGCCTGGCTCGTTCGGTTCGCCGGGCTCGTCGACGAAGCCGAGCACGGCCTTCCAGAACTGGGCCAGCGCGAACGGCTCGCGGCAGTCGATCGTGATGTGGCGGATGCGGGACGGCACGGGCACCGATGCTGCCCGATCCGGCGCCGTGGGCCGTCCGGCGTTTCCTCCGCCGAGGTCAGCCCGGCGGCTGCGGGGCCGGCGCGGCGGCCGGCGCATCCTGCGGGGCGCCGGCGTCGACGGCCTGCGGGGTGGCCGCCCCGGCGTCGAGGCCGAGCTCGGCGCGCAGTTGGCTCAGGCGGCTCTGCGCCTCGACGTTCGCTGTTGCCGTCTCCACCTCGAGCACCCGGGACTCGACCGATGTCTCGGCCAGCTCGGAGGTCGCCTTGGCTTTGGCGTAGCGGGCCTGGATCTTCTCCTGGACCTCGGACAAGCTCGGCACGTCGGCCCCCACGCTCTCGTTGAGCTGGGCCATCGCCGAGTTCATCTCCTCCTGCATCTTCGCCTGATCGAGCTGCGACAGCAGCTTGGACTTCTCGGCGAGCTTCTCCTGCAGGAGCCGGCTGTTCTGCTGCACCGCCGCTTTGGCCTGGTCCGAGGCCTGCGTCGACTCGATGACCATCGTCTTCAAGCCCTCGACGTCGCGCTCGACCTGGATCAGCTGGTTGGCGATCGTCTCGGCGGCCACCGTGTACTGGGCCGATTTGGTCGTGTCGCCCGACTTCTCGGCGTCGCTGGCCATGATCAGCGCCTGGCGGGCGTTGGCGTTGAGCCTCTCCAGCTCGGTCAGCTTCTGGTTGAGCCGGATCTCGCTCTGCTTCTGGTTGGCGATCACGTTGGCCGCCTGCTCCTTGAGCCGGCGGTGCTGGTTCTGCGCCTCGGTGAGTGCCTGTTCGAGCTGGATCTTCGGATCCGCCCGCTCCTCGAAAGAGGCCGACGTGCGGGCGGTGAGGTACCGCCACCACTTCTTCAGGACCTTGAACATGCGGGGAAGCCTAGTGACCGCCCGCGACAACGGTTCCGTGGCGCGATCGCCGCCAGATCTGGCGGCGATCCTTGCTCAGAATCCGATTTTCGGGGTCAGGTGGCGGGGCGGCGGCGGGTGAGCTTGGCGCGGATCGTGGCCAGTTCGGGAGCGCGCAGGAGCAGCAGGACGCCGGCGTAGACGGCGATGCCGATGGTCGAGGCGATGACGACCCGCCAGAACGCGGCCATCCCGACGTCGCTGCCCGGGCCGCTGCTCATCAGGTCGGCCACCACCCACGCCGCCTCGCCACCCAGCGCGCCGGCGACGATCATCCGCCAGAAGCTGGCGAAGACCTCGCCGACCGGGTACCCCGGCACCTTGTACGACAGCACCTGGATCGCCCACACCGACGTGATCAGGTAGGCGAGGGCGAAGGCCAACGTCAGGCCGAGCACGCCGTATCGGCCGACCAGCGCCAGCGCCAGGACGATGTTGAGGATGTTCTCGACCACGTTGATGACGAACGGCGTGCGGGTGTCCTGGTGGGCATAGAAGCCGCGCAGCGCGAACACGTACACGGACAGCCCGACCAGGCCGAGGGCGAACCCGGCGAGGGCGTTCGACGTGTCGAGGGCGTCGGCCGGCTCGTACTGCCCGTGCTGCAGGAAGGCGCCGATGATCGGCCGGCGCAGCACGAAGATCAGGACGCCGGCCGGGAGCGTCAGCAGCGCGGTCATCCGCAGGCCGAGCGACGACTGGGCGAGGAACGCCGGCTTGTCGCGGCGCACCACCGATCGGGCGAGGTCCGGCACGAACGTGGTGGCGATCGACACGCCGAGCAGTCCGTACGGGAAGATGAAGAACGTGAACGCGTCGAAGTAGGCGGCGGCGTCACCCGAACCGGGGTCGGCCAGGTTGCGCACGATGATCACCGAGACCTGGTTGGCGGCGACGTAGCCGACCGTCCACCCCGACATGATCAGCACCTGGCGGACCACCGGGTGGTGCAGGTTGAGGCGCGGCCGCAGGCGGATCCCGGCCCGTTTGATCGCCGGCATCAGGACGACGGCCATGGCGACGATGCCGAGCGTCGCTCCGAGCCCGAGGGTCCAGCGCAACCGATCGTCGGCGAGGACGTCTTCCAGGTCGAAGTCCTGCTCCCCGGCCCGGGGGATCGACAGGAGCGTGGCGATGATGACGATGTTGGAGACGATCGGGCTCCACGCCGCGGCGAAGAACCGCTTGCGTGACTGCAGCAGCGCGTTGGCGACACCGGTCGCGCCGTAGAAGAAGATCTGCACGAGGAAGATCCGGGTCAGCGTCGTCCCGACAGCACGGAACTGGTCCACGTCGACGCCATCGGCGGGGTCGAGCGTGTACAGCCGGAAGATCAGCGGCGCGGCGAAGAAGGCGATGATCGTGATGACGAGCAGGCCGACCATGGCCAGGGTGACGACGACGTCGGTCGATTCCTCGTCGTCGCGCTCCTTGAACCCGGTGAACAGGGGCACGAACGTCGCCGAGACGACGCCGCCGAGCAGCACCTCGTACACGATGTTCGGGGTCTCGTTGCCGATGCGGTAGGCGTCGGCGAGGGCCGTCTGGCCGATGACGTAGCCGAACGCGGCGACCCGAGCCAGCCCGGTGACCCGAGACAGCGCCGTCCCGGTCGCCACGACCACGTTGTTGCGCAGCAGCCCCCCGGAGCCGTCCGACGACGACGTCGCCGTCGCGGCCGCCGCTGCCGGAGTCGGGTCGGCGGGGACGCTGGCCGCCGTGGTGGTCACCGGTGGTCGATCACTGGAGCTCTTGGACCGCTTGGCGCAGGCTCTCGAGCTCGAGGACCAGCTCGTCGACGTCGTGGGCGTAGTCGTCGGTGGCGGCCGCTCCGATGCTCACCTCGGTGGCCCGCGCCACCAGCTCGTCGAGCCGGGCCTGGCTCAGCCGCAGCCGGTCGGCCGTTGACGCCGACAGCTCTTTCAAGCGGTCGGCGGTGGCCAGCTGGCTGTCGACCGAGGCCAGCGCACCGTCGACCTCGGGAGTGCGATCCGGCTGCGCCTCCAGCGTGGAGCGTCGTGACCGCAGCCGGGTCGGGTCGAGCCGGCGCACGGCTCCGTCGATCTCGTTGCCCCGCTTGGCGATCTGCCACCCCTGCTGGAGGCCGGTGTCGAGACGCTGGGCGATGCTCTCCAGGCGCTCGCGCAGCGGTCCCGCCGGGGTGTCGCGGACGGTGGCCTGCAGCTGGCTGCGAGCGCGCTGGGCGTCCTTGACGAAGTGCCGCCACGGCTCACCGACGGCGAACGGATCGATCGCCGCCACCCTCGGCGGGCGGGGGATCGCCAGCGCCACGGAGGCGACGTAGACGCCGACGCCGAGGGCGATCGAGGCGAGGATCGGCAGTCCGAGGAGGGCCGCACCGACACCTGCCGCCGCGCCGAGGAGCAGCCGCCACGACAGGATGGCGCGGGCGGTCTGCGGCGTGAAGAACCGATCTCGCCACGCCATCGGCCCGAGGGTAGACCGGGCTACTGGCCGTCGCTATGCGCCGGAGGCGGTCGGTTCCGACGGCCAGGACGGGATGTCGGCGGCCGTCAGGGTCGTCAGCTGCTCGTCGGTCGGGTCGGCGACGGCGGCCAGGCGGTCGGCCTGGCGACCGATCGCCGCTTCGAACACGTTGCGGACGAAGCGGGCGTTGCCGAAGCCCCGGCCGCGCGGCTCGGCGTCGATGACCTCGGCCAGCCGCAACGCCGCCGATTCGTCGAGGTGGTAGCGCTGGGTGCCGCTCATCCCCTCGAAGATGGCGATCAGCTCCTCGGTCGTGTAGTCGGGGAAGTGGACCGTGCGGGCGAACCGGCTCTGCAGCCCGGGGTTGGCATCGATCAGCTCGCGCATCTCGGCCGGGTAGCCGGCGGCGATCACGGCAAGGTCGTCGCGATGATCCTCCATGAACTTGACCAGCGTGTCGATGGCCTCGAGGCCGAAGTCCTGCTCACCGCCGCGGGCCAGGGCGTAGGCCTCGTCGATCAGCAGCGTGCCGCCGAGGGCGGACTCGAGCACGGCGCGAGTGCGCGTCGCCGTCTGGCCGACGTAGCCGGCGACCAGGTTCGAGCGGTCCGTCTCGACGAGGTGGCCCTTGGACACGATGCCGAGCGTGCGCAGGATCTGGCTGAGCAGCCGGGCGACGGTCGTCTTGCCGGTGCCCGGGTTGCCCGTGAACACGACGTGGTGGCTGGTCTCCAGCGTCGGGAGCCGGCGTTCGGCGCGCAGCCGCTGGATCCGCAGCAGGCTGGTCAGACGGCGGATGTCGGCCTTGACCAACTCCAGTCCGACGAGGGCGTCCAGCTCGGCCAGCAGCTCCTCGATCGGACGGGCCCGGGGAAGCTCCGCCTCGGGCTGGGCAACCGGCGATGCCGGCGTGGCCGCGGCGCTCCCTGCGTCCCTCGGCGCCGCCGTCGCCGGCTGGCCGGGTCGGGGGACGCCGGCGGCGTCGAAGGCTGACAGCAGGACGTCACGGAAGCGGTCGATGGCGGCGATCTCGTCGGGGGACGGCACGAGGTCGACGGCAGCCGCGGCGTGGGCGAGGCGGATCGCCGCGTCGTAGTAGTGGTCGGCGCGCCGCCCACCGCGTGAGGCGTCGGCCGCGAGCAGGAGATCGAACAGCGTGCTCGGCCGATCCAGCCACCGCCGCCGGCCGTCGAGCATCCCGCCCTCGCGCAGACGCGATGGGGTGACGATCACGGGCGGCTCGAGTCGCGGGCCGATGTCGTCGAGCCAGGCCCCCAGCTCGTCGTCGGTCAGCCGATCGTCGCTGTCGATCACGGCCGCCACGACGTCACCGGCCTCGATGGTGACGTCGGCCCGGTGATCACGTCCGGGCGCCAGTTCCTCCAACTCGGTGGTGACGACGTCGACGAACTCGTCGACGTACCGAGCCAACACCCCGCCCACGGCGGCGCAGCGTACGGCTGATCCGGCCCAAGGGTTGGCGGGCCGCGCCAGTAACGTGCCCCCGATGTCGACGATCACCCAGGCCCACCGCTTCGAGAGCGTCCCAGCGGTCCGTGACGGCCTGCGCGACGTCGCCTACCTGGCGGACGAGGGCATCGCCGGGGTGGTGTTCCTCGCCGACCGGCTCGGCAAGCCGGTGCTGATCGAGGGGCCGGCGGGCACGGGCAAGACGCAGCTCGCCAAGTCGGTGGCCGAGATGACCGGGTCGCGGCTGATCCGCCTGCAGTGCTACGAGGGCCTCGACGAGTCGAAGGCGCTCTACGAGTGGAACTACAAGAAGCAGCTGCTGCGCATCCAGGCCGACCGCAACGCCGACTCGTGGAGCGAGGTCCACGACGACATCTTCACCGACGAGTTCCTGCTCACCCGGCCGTTGCTGGAGGCGATCCGGGCGCCCGAGCCGGTGGTGCTGCTGATCGACGAGGTCGACCGCGTCGAGGTGGAGACCGAGGCGCTGCTGCTCGAGATCCTGTCCGATTACCAGGTGTCGATCCCCGAGCTGGGGACGATCGAGGCCACCCAGATCCCGCTGGTGTTCCTGACCTCGAACAACACCCGGGAGCTGTCGGAGGCGCTGAAGCGGCGTTGCCTCTACCTCCACGTCGACTACCCGACGTTGGCCCGGGAGAAGGAGATCGTGCTGGCCAAGGTCCCCGAGGTGACCGAGAACCTGGCCGATCAGATCGCCCGCATCGTGCGCTCGATCCGCCAGCTCGACCTGAAGAAGGCGCCGAGCGTGTCGGAGACCCTCGACTGGGCGCGCACCCTGCTGCTGCTCAACCTCGACTCGATCGACGAGCAGACGGCCAAGGACACGCTGCACATCCTGCTCAAGTACCAGACCGACATCGCCAAGGCGGCGAAGGAGCTCGACGTCGAACCCAAGTAGTTCTGCCGGGGGCGCTCTGGGCCCGGGCGACACGGTGGGAGGCAAGGTCGGCGAGGCCGCCAGGGTCCGAGCGTGCCCATCCCCCAGCGCCGCTCGTTCGCCTGAACGATGGGGTGTGTCGTGGTCACGACTCGAGGACGAGGTGGCCGACAGCGGTGTTGCTGGCAGGGACGTGGTAGAAGCGATGGCGCACCGTCAGTGGCGGACCGCCGTTGAGGTCGGCCATCGCTCCCCTGGCGATCAGCCACATCACGAGCTCGATGCCCTCTGCGCCGGCCTCGCGGATGTACTCGATGTGCGGCATCGCCGCCAGCTCGGCCGGACGGGCGATGAGATCGTCCAGGAAGCGGGCGTCGAACTCGGAGTTGATCAGCCCGGCGCGGGGTCCCTGCAGCTGGTGGCTCATCCCGCCCGTGCCCCAGACCTGCACGTCGATCGGCTCGTCATAGCTGTCGATGGCCGCACGGATCGCCTTGCCCAGCTCGAGGCAGCGCCGCCCCGAAGGCACCGGGTACTGCACGACGTTCACGGCGAACGGGATGACGGGGCACGGCCACTCGGGCGGCTGACCGAACAGCAGCGAGAGCGGGACCGTCAAGCCGTGGTCGAGGTCCATCCGGTTGACGATCGTCAGGTCGAAGTCCTGCTGGATCACCGAGTGGGCGATGTGCGCGGCCAACTCCGGGTGGCCGACCACGGGCGGGACGGGGCGCGGCCCCCAGCCTTCGTCGGCGATGGCGTACTCGGCGGCCGTGCCGATGGCGAACGTCGGGATCATGTCGAGGCTGAACGAGGTGGCGTGGTCGTTGAAAACAAGGACGATGGCATCGGGGGTGTGGTCGGCCATCCATGCCCGTGACGGCTCGTAGCCGGCGAACAGCTGCCGCCAGTACGGCTCGTCGGTCCTGGCCTGATCGATGGCGACGCCGATCGCCGGCACGTGCGACGTGTAAACGCTGGCGGCGACCCTGGCCATCAGCGGTCGTCCCGATCCGCCCATTCGTGGAGGAAGCGATTGCCATCGGGTGAGCGCCCGCCGCCGATCATCATCTGGCGGTACTCCTCCTCCGTCATGCCGGTCATCGACCCGGCGATTTGCTGGAAGCTTCGCCCGTCCGTTGCGCCGATCTTGGCCAGGAAGTAGATGTTGCCGCCGAGCTCGATCATGCGGTTCATGTCGCGATCGAGTACGGCCTGCTTCTGCTCCTCCGACATCGCCCACTCGTCGAGATAGGCACGCTCGTCGGCCTTGAAGCGGGCGCGCTGGTCGGCGCGCATCAGGGACATGCAGAACTGGTTCAGCCCGTAGCCCTTGCGTGCCTGGTCGGCGTCGAAGATCGTCGTGCCGGGCACGTCGAGGTACGGCTTCTCGAGGGCCACGCCACCAGTCTTGACGGCCTCACTTGCGGCGGCAACACGGAGGGTGCAATATTGTCGACAATCCGGTCGACAACAGCGGCTCGGAGCTGGGGGTACCCGTGCTGACTCGCACTCGTTCGAAGTGGTTCGCCGTACTCGCGGCGACTTCCATCTTCGTCGCCGCCTGCGGCGACGACGACGGCGGCGGCGAGGGCGGGGCCGGCGACACGTCCGGCGGCGTCGCCACTGACGCGACCGCGACGGGCGCGACCGACGGGGCCAGCGCGACGTCTGGCACCGGCCCCGCCACGACCGGCGGCGACACGGCCACCACCGGCGGCGACACGGCCACCACCGGCGGCGACACGGCCACCACCGGCGGCGACACGGCGGCCAGCGGCCCCGCACCGACCGGAGATCCGATCCGCATTGCCGCGCTGACGTCGTTGACCGGCAACTTCGCCCCGTGGGGCATCCAGGTGCAAGATGGCATGCAGCTCGCCGTCGACGAGATCAACGCCGCCGGGGGCGCCGGCGGGCGGCCACTCGAGCTCGTCGTCGCCGACGACCAGTCCAACGCCGAGGAGGGCGTGAGCCAGCTCGAGCGCCTCATCGAGGACGGTGTCGTCGCGGTTGGCGGCATCATCTCCAGCGACGTCGGCCTGGCCACCGCCCAGGTCGCCGAGGAGTCAGAGGTCCCGCTCATGCTCGTCAAGGCCGGCGCCGAGACGATCCTCACCCGGGAGAGCCGCTACACGTTCCGCACGTGCCTGCCGGCGGCGCCGATGGTCGCCGGACCGATCGTGCAGTACGCGCAGTCAGAGGGCATCACCAAGGTCGGGGCGATCATCGCCGACTACGGCTGGGGTCAGGCGGTCAAGTCGGCCTTGGAGACCGAGTTCGGCTCGGTCGAGGGCATCGAGCTGCAGGTCGAGGTCGCGCCCGTGCCAGAGCAGGACTTCACGACGTACCTGCGCAGCCTGGAAGCGTTCGGCCCGGAGCTGCTCGTCGCCACGGGCCACCCACCGGGATCGGGCGCGATCACCGTCCAGTCCCACGACCTCGGGCTCGACATCCCCGTGACCGGTGCCTACTCGCCGCTGACGCTCGTCGTCGGCGGCGCCGCCGACGCCGCCATCGGCCGTTACTCCGACTTCGACTGCGCCGACTGGGAGAGCGAGGAGTACCACGACCTCGCCCGCCGGTACCTCGAGCTGTCGGACAACCAGTTCATGGACGACGACGCGGTGGCCGGGTACGGCATCGTCACGATGGTCGCCGAGGCCGTCGACGAGGTCGGCGACGACCCGACGGCGATCGCCGAGTATCTGCATGCCAACACGTTCGACCTGCCCGGCTACCCGTTCGAGATGGGTTGGACCGAGTGGGGCGAGTTGGCGACGGCCCAACCGCTGTTCGCCGTCATCGGCGAGGGACCCGCGCCCGAGGGTGTCAACGAAGCCGGCACCTGGTATCCGGAGACCTTGATCCGTCCCGATCCGCTCGAGCCGTACGAGCCATGAGCGAGAAGGTCGAGCGACCGAATCAACGTCACGGTCGGCGGTGGCGATCCTCGAGCTGAACGACGTCGAGAAGCGCTTCGGTGGCCTCCCTGCCGTCGACGGCGTGACGCTGACGGTCGACGACGGCGAGATCGTCGCCCTCGTCGGCCCGAACGGAGCCGGCAAGAGCACGCTGCTCAAGGCGATCGGCGGCCTCCACGCGCCGACGCGCGGCACGATCCGCTTCGCCGGTGACGACATCACCGGACGCCGGCCACACCGCGTCCGTCATGCCGGTGTGGCGATGGTGATGCAGACGCCGCGCCCGTTCGAGACGATGACGGTCGGCGACAACGTCACGCTTGGCGCACTGTTCGGCGGTCGCCGCATCGGCGAGGTGCAGGCACGCCAGCGGGCCGACGAGATGCTCGATTTCGTCGGGCTCGGCGCCCGCCGCGACGAGATGGTGCGCAGCCTCAACCTCCACGAGCAGCGATTCCTGGAGATCGCTCGCCAGCTCGCCGGCGAGCCACGCCTCATCCTCCTCGACGAGGTGATGGCAGGGCTCAACGACACCGAGTTGGCGAGCTCGATCGAGATGGTTCGGCGCTGTCGGTCCGAGCTCGGTGTCACGGTGATCTGGGTCGAGCACGTGATGAAGGCCGTGATGAGCCTCGCCGAGCGGATCCTCGTCTTGAACTTCGGGAATCTCATCGCCGACGGCGAGCCGAACGACGTGATGCGGCAGCCGGACGTCGTCACCGCCTACCTCGGAGAGCCGCAGGCGGCCGCGTCGTGATCCTGCGGCGTCCGCGGCTTGTCGGCCGGATACGCCGGGAAGCACGTCGTGCACGACGTGACCTACGACGTCGACGAGGGCGAGGCGGTCACGATCATCGGCTCCAACGGGGCAGGGAAGTCGACGTTGTTCCGGGCGATGCTCGGCATGCTGCGCACCGTCACGGGCGCCGTCGAGTTCGACGGGCGCGACATCAGCAAGGTCCCGACGCACGCCATCGCCCGCCGCGGACTCGCCTACGTGCCCGCCGAGCGGCACCTCTTCGCGCAGATGTCGGTCATCGAGAACCTGCTGCTCGGTGCGTTCCCGCGCCGTGCCGATCCGGAGGTCGAGGACCTCGTGTTCGGCCTGTTCCCACGCCTCGCCGAACGGCGCAAGCAAGCCGCCGGCACGCTGAGCGGCGGCGAGCAGCAGATGCTCGCCGTCGGTCGCGCGCTGATGTCGAAGCCGAGGGTGCTGATGCTCGACGAGCCGACGACGGGCCTCGCGCCGCGGCTCGCCACCGAGGCGTATCGGGCGTTGGCCACGTTGCGCGACGCCGGCCTCACCCTGGTCGTCACGGAACAGCAGGTGCCGCTGGCGCTGCAGCTGGCCAGCCGCGGCTACGTCATCGAGAACGGGCGATTCGAGCTCAGCGGCACATCCGCCGAGCTCTCCGACAACCCAGCCGTGCAGCGCGCCTATCTGGGGGTGGCGTGAACGAGCGAGTCTTCGAGCGAACGAGCCATCATTGCGGTGCCTTTTCGTCGCCGGCTCTGCGGCGACACGGTCATTGGTGCCACGTCGCGGACGCTCCGCTGAACCCGTCGCACAGATCGATGGTGCACCAATGAAGTCGGCGCTCGTCGACGGCGTCGTGCTCGGCCTGCAGTACGGCCTGCTCGGCGTCGGTTTGACCCTCATCTACGGGCTCGCCGGCGTGCTCAACCTGGCCCACGGCCAGATCGCCGTGCTCGGCGCGATCGTCGTCGCGCTCGTCATCGAGGCTGGCACCCCTGCGTTCCCCGCCGCAGTGCTGGGCATCGCCGTCGCCGGGGCGGTCCTCCTCCTGCTCGACCTGACCTTGATGCGGGCGGTGTACCGGCAAGAAGGTGAGCGGCGGGTGCTGCTCGGACTCTTGCTGATGCTCGGCGTGGCCTTCATCATCGACGGCTTTCTCGTGTGGCGCTACCCCGTCGAGCAACTCGCGCTGCGCATCGGCGGCGATCCGGTCCCGATCCTCGGTGTCAGCATGACGACGGGCAGCTTGCTGGCCTCCGGCATCACCGTCGCCGCCGGGCTCGTGCTCGTCGTGTTCTTCCGCTACAGCTCGCTCGGGCGCGGCGTGCGCTCGGTGATCCAGGACGAGGAAGGCGCCCGCCTGTGTGGGGTCAGCCCGGCGGCGGTGCGCACGTTCGTGTTCGCGATGAGCGGCGTCCTCGCCGGTCTCGTCGGTGTCACCCGCTCCATGACCAGCCCGGTCGGTGTCAACAACACGATCAGCTTCACGATCCTCGCCCTGATCGTCGCCGTCGTCGGCGGGCTGGGCAGCGTGTCGGGGGCCTTTCTCGCCGGCGTGCTGCTCGGCATCGTCGACCGACTGTCGTCGTTCTACATCGGCACGTACATCACCACGATCGTCCTGTTGCTGTGCGCAGCCGTCACCATCGTCGCCAGACCTTCCGGCCTCCTCGGACGGTCGTCGCGATGACCGTCGTCGAGGAGTCGACGGCGACGACGGTGGCGTCGCCGGTCGGCCAGTCGGTGGGTCGCCGGCTGCTCGCCTATGCACCGGTGCTCGCGGCCGCCGTGCTCCTCGCGCTCGTGCCGCTGCGCTACGGCGACTCCGGGTCGATGATGGGGGCCGTCACCGACGGGTTGCTGTTCGCCGGGTACGCAGTCGCCTTCAACATCATCTTTGGCAGCACCGGCCAGCTGTTCCTCTGTGTCGGCGCACTCGCCGGCGTCGGTGGGTTCGCCTCGGCGATCTTCTCCGATCGCCTCGGGCTGCCGATGATCCTGGCCATCATGGTGGCGACGCTCTGCTCGGCGCTGATCGGTGGCCTGCTGGCGTGGGTGTCCGTGAAGCGGGCGCTGGAGACGATCTTCATCGGCATCGTCACACTCGCCTTCTCGCTGGCGTTCGACAACCTGATCCTCGGCCGGCGCGACCTCACCGGCGGCGAGACCGGCCTGTTCATCGATGCGGGCGGCGACACCATCCTGCGCGAACGAGTGCCCACCTACTACGTGTTCCTCGGCCTCCTGGTCGTGTACCTCGTCGTCTTCCGACTGCTGCAGCGCTCGCGCACCGGCTGGGCGTTCCGCGCCCTGCGCGACGACAAGCTGGCGGCCGAACTGGCCGGCGTCGACGTCTCCCGCTACCGGGTCTTCGCCGGGACGCTCGGGTCGGCGATGTTCGGGCTGGCCGGCGCGCTGTACGCCCACAGTGGGCGGGGGTTCATCGGCCCCAGCACGTACGCGTTCGGCGAGGTCGACGTGCTCGTCCTCGTGATGCTGGCGTTCGGCGGGATCGGCTCGCTGCTCGGACCGGTCGTCGGTGCGGCCACGTTCACGTGGCTCGACGAGTTCCTCGTCGACTACCGGGAGCTGCGCCTCCTCATCTACGGCGTCGTGATCGTCGTGCTCTTCCTCTTCTTCCGCCGCGGCGTCGTGCCCGTCGTCTTGGACCTGTTCCACCGGGGACGCCGTCGCCAACGCCGGCGCTGAGTCAGGGAGAGCTTGATCTGGGCGGGCAGCGTCTCATTTCGCCTTCTGGGCGATGGGCGGGGCAGCGCCGGGCGGCCTCGAAGACTCAGCCGCGGCGGTCGACCGCGGCCCAGCGCCGCAAGCACGTCGACCACGGAATCGAGGTGCTCGCGCATCGCCCGCTCGGCGCGGCCAGCATCGCCAGCGACGACGGCGTCGACGATGGCCGCGTGCTGCGGCAGCGAGACGGCGGCGCGGCCGGGGATGAGCGCCAGACGGAACTCGTGATGGACAGCCCGGTTGCGGAGGTTGGCGATGAGGTCGGCGGCGACGGCGTGGCGGCTGATCTCACGCAGGCGTCGATGGAGCACGACGTTGAGGTCCGAGTACGCGGCCAGCTCGTCGCGCCGCACGGCGTCACCCATCTGCTCGATGATCGACGCCAGCTCGTCGCGCTCGGGGGCCGTCACCATCATCGCTGCTCTCGCGGCAATGAAGCTCTCGAGAAGGTTGCGCACCTCCGTGATCTGGATCGCCTCGTCGAGCGCGACGCGGCGGACCGTCGCGCCCCGGTTGGCCTGGCGGTCGACCAGTCCCTCCTTGGCCAGCTCGCCGATCGCCGCCCGCACGGCCGCCCGGCTGACGGCGTACTGGTCGGCGAGGTGCAGTTCGACGAGGCGCGAGCCAGGCGCCAGCGTTCCGTCGAGCACCTGCGCCCGCAGGAGGTCCGTGGTCGTGCCGGACGCGTCGTCGGGAGCGTGCGCCGTCATCGGCGGGCACCGGCGGGCGCGCCGTCGCCGGCACGGCGCTCGAACGGCAGGCCGGCGTATTGCTCGCACAGCGCCGCCTGCGCCCGTTCGGAGACGGCGAGGTGGTCGAGCTCGGTCTCCTGCAGCCGCTGGTCCATCGCGCTCTGGCCCGGAAAGCGGTGCAGCAGGGACGTCAGCCACCACGAGAAGCGCACGGAGCTCCAGATTCGGCGCAGCGCGACCTCGGAGTAACGGTCGAGCTCGTGATCATCGCCGTGGTCGAAGTGATCGATCAACCCGCGCGACAGGTAGTGCACGTCGGAGATCGCCAGGTTGAGGCCCTTGGCTCCGGTCGGGGGCACGATGTGTGCGGCGTCGCCGGCCAGGAACATGTCGCCGTAGCGCAACGGTTCGGCGACGAAGCTGCGCAGCGGGGCGATCGACTTCTCGATCGACGGACCGGTCACGACCTGGGCGCGCAGCTCGTCCGGGAGGCGGGCCAGCAGCTCCGGCCAGAACCGATGATCCGGCCAGTCGTCGACCGTCTCCTCGCGCGAGCACTGGACGTAGTAGCGGCTGAGCATCGGGTTGCGTTGCGACGCCAGGGCGAAGCCCCGCGGGTGGTTGCAATAGACGAGATCGTGCAACGGCGGCGTCTCGGACAGGATGCCGAGCCACCCAAACGGATACTCCTTCTCATAGGTCGTGATGCGGCTCGCCGGGATGATCGACCGGCACACGCCGTGGTACCCGTCACAGCCGACGACGAAGTCGGCATCGATGCGGTGCTCCACGCCGTCATGCCGGTAGCTCAGCCACGGTGAACCGGTCGTGATGTCGTGGGGCACGACGTCCTGGGCCTCGTCGAAGATGGTCACGCCGCGCTCATCGGCGATGGCGTAGAGGTCCGCCTGCAGTGCCGACTGGCCATACGCCATGAAGTGCCGCCCGGTATGGCTGGAGATGTCGAAGAACAGCGAGCGCCCGCCCCATGCGACACGCGCCCCGTCGTGGACGACGCCGAGACGATCCATGTTCGCCCCCGCACCGGCATCACGGAGCACCTCGACGGTGCCCCATTCGAGCACGCCGGCACGGATCCGCTCCAGCACGTGCTGGCGAGTCTGGCGCTCGACGACGACCGTGTCGACATCGGCCTGGTGCAGCAGCAACGACAGCAGCGTGCCGGCCGGGCCGGCCCCGACGATCGCCACCTGCGTACGCACCGGGTATCAGTATGCTCGGTGGCGACAATCTTGTTGACATTCCAGCGGGGGCCCGGGGGCACGGTCATGAGCCAGCAGGATCAGCGCCAGCACGGTGACGCCGCGGCTGGCGCGCACCGCCGCCACGTCGTCGTCCGGAGGATCCGGAGGGCCGAATCCGACGTGATCGCTGGGCTTGGCGCCGCCGGCAGTGCCACCGTCCACGAGGCCCAGGGCCGCCGCGGCTTCGCCGGCCCGGCGCTGGCGCCGATCCAACACGATGTCCGTCTCGCCGGGTCGGCGATCACCGTTTCGAGCCATCCAGGCGACAACCTGATGGTCCACGCCGCCGTCGAGTGCTGCGTCGCCGGTGATGTCCTGGTGGTGACGAACACGGCGCCCTCGACGCATGGCATGTTCGGCGAGCTGCTGGCGACGTCGCTCGTGCAGCGTGGCGTGCGGGCACTCGTCATCGACGCCGGCGTGCGCGACACGGCCGAGCTGCGGGCGATGGGATTCGCCGTCTGGTCGCAGCACGTGTCCTGCGAGGGCACGGTGAAAGCGTCGCCGGGTTCGGTCAACGTGCCCGTGGTGCTCGGCGGCGCCGTCGTCGAACCGGGCGATGTGATCGTGGCCGACGACGACGGGGTCGTCGTGGTGCGCCGCGCCGAGGCGCCTGGGGTGCTCGAGCTGTCCCAGGCACGCCTCGAGAAGGAAGTGGAGACCCGCCGCCGCCTGGCCGCCGGCGAGCTCGGCGTCGACATCTACGGCCTGCGCCCTCGGCTCGAATCGGTCGGCGTCGAGTACGTCGACGACATCGAGGACGTCGACGACATCGAGGACGACGAGTGATCGTCACGATCTTCGGGCTCGGCGAGGCGGGGTCGCTGTTCGCCGCCGACCTCGCCGCCGCCGGGGCACGTGTCATCGGCTTCGATCCCGCCGCGGTCGAGACCCCGCAGGGGGTCGAGCGCGTCGAGGTTCCGACGGACGCCGTGGCCGGCGCCGACCTCGTGATCGCGCTGACGTCAGCCGCGGATGCACCGCAGGCGCTGCGCCAGGCGCTGGCGTCGATCCCCCCGGGAGCCGTCTACGCCGACCTGAGCACCGCCGGCGCTGAGTCGAAGCGGTCCTTGGCAGCCACCGCCGCCGCTGGCGGGCTGCGGTTCGCCGATGTCGCGTTGATGGCGATCGTGCCGGGCAACGGCGTTCGCACGCCGTCACTGGCCAGTGGTGCAGGCGCCGACGCCTATTGCGACATGGTCACGTCGATGGGCGGGCGCGTCGATGTGATCTCCAGCCGCGCCGGTGACGCGGCAACGCGCAAGTTGCTGCGCAGCGTGTTCATGAAGGGTTTCGCCGCGGTGGTCATCGAGGCGATGGCGGCGGCCGAGGCCGCCGGCCAAGCGCGCTGGCTGTGGGCCAACATCGTCGACGAGGTCACGGCCGCGGACGTGTCGATGCTGTTGCGGATCGTCGAGGGCACCGGTGTGCACGCGCCGCGCCGCCTCCACGAGATGGAGGCGAGTCGTGATCTCCTGATCGAGCTCGGCGTCGACCCGGTGATGACGGCATCGACCGTCGAGTCGTTGCGCCGCGTGCTGCGCGATGGCCTGCCGGCGATCGCGGAGCCCGCCGACGACGTCAGGTTGTAACCGCCGAGCGCCAAGCCGGCACGCGAGGCGATCATCGTCGCGGAGGTGTTGCGGTCGCGTCCCGACGAGGGCGTGTGCCAGAGCGGCTCAGCCCACTGGCATCATGAAGCCGGCGAAGAAGTCGACGAGCGCCCCGAATCCGTCGAGCGGCAGCACATGAGCGACGTGCTGGTCCGGTCGCACCAGCACGATCGCTCCCGACGTCCGGTCCACCGCGCGCAACTCGAAGATGTCTTGACCCTCCTTCAGGTCGGGGCAGAAGACCTTCTCGTAGTCAACGAGCCCGTACCGGCCCTTGTTCGGACGCAGCACGCTCGGCACGTCCCCGATCGCCAGGCTGTCGTGCCCCTGCTGCACGACGGCCCGCAGGTCGACGGCGGCATCGACATCCGTCCCGTCGGCCCGGTAGCGCACGAGGGGTGAACCAGGGTCGGCGGCGAGGAAGGCGCAGAGTTCGGCGAGGCGCGAACCGGGCACGTTCGGTGCGAGTTCATCGGCGAAGGCGAAGAGCCGCCAGCGCCCGTCCGCCTTGACCACGTGACCGAGATGCACCGGCTTGGCATCGGCGAGGCGCACGACGGGCGCCGAATGGAAGCGCATCCCGATCTCGAAGCCCTTGGCGAGGTGCTGGTGCGTGGCGGCGCCGACGAGGATGGAGGGGGCATACCTCGTCGCCGTGCCGGCCGTGAAGCGGGCGTGCTGCTGGAAGTAGCGCTGGAACTCGCCCGGATCGACACCGTCCTCGTCGTCCGAGGAGGCGGGACGGGCGCTGAACATGGCTGCGAACTCCCGGTCGAAGTCGATCAGCTCCTTTGCCACGCCTTGCCGCTCGGAGGAGTACGTGTTGAGGATCTCCGGGCGGCACTGGCCACGCACCACCGAGGCGAGCTTCCACCCCAAGTTGAAGGCGTCCTGCATGGAGACGTTCATGCCCTGTCCGGCCTTGGGGCTGTGTGTGTGGCAGGCGTCGCCGGCAATGAACACGCCTGGCCGACGGAGGTCGGTGCCATCGTCGTATCTGTCGCACAGTCGCTGCCCGATCTCGTAGACCGACCACCAGACGACCTCCTCGACGTCCAGGGTGTACGGCGCCAGGATGCGCTGCGCGGCTGCGATCAATCGCTCGATCGTGATGTGGCGGCTCGCGACGCGCTCGTCGACGCGGAGCTGATCCAGCTCGATGTAGAGGCGGATCATGAATCCACCCTCGCGGGGGATCACCAGGAGGTTCCCCTCGGTGGCGGATTGGACGACCGCCTTGAACCGAATGTCCGGGAAGTCGGTCACGGCGAGCACGTCCATCACGCCCCAGGACTGGTTGGCCGAATCGCCTCGCAGCGCACTCCCCATGAAGCCGCGCACCGCGCTCCGCGCTCCGTCGCAGCCGACGACGTACCGGGCGCGCACCGTCTCCATCTCGCCGACGTGGCCAGCGTCAAGGCGTTCGAACCGGGCGACGGCGGGTTGACCGTCACCTGCCGGGAGGTGCAGGTGGTCGAGGCGGCGACCGTAGGTCGGAGTCAGTGCGCTGGGCGAGTGACGCATCACCTCGAGGTAGAAATCGTGCACCCGCGCTTGGTTGAGGATCACGTGCGGCTGCTCCGACAACCCGTCCTCGACGTCCTGGATCCGTCCGCTGCGCTGAATGCGTTGTGGAGCGTGCGGATCGGGCTTCCAGAACACGGTCTCGTTGACCCGATAGGCCTCTTTCTCCACCCGCTCGGCGAACCCGAGGGCCTCGAACATCTCCATCGTGCGACACGCGATCCCGTCGGCCTGACCGACCTGCAACGGCGCATCCCGTTGGTCGACGATGCAGACCGCGACATCCGCAAACGCGGTCAGCTGGGCGGCGAGGGTCAACCCGGTCGGACCGCAACCGACGATCAGCACGTCGACCTCGGCAGGTACCGGGCGTACCGGCGCCCGTGGCGGCAGGGCGTCCTCTGCCCGAGCGATCGTGGGATCGCCCGGACGAAAACCGTTGAGGTGGAACTGCACGGTCACCTCGGCCCGACGTTGTCGAGATGAGCCCCCACGTCAACGAACTGAGCCACTCGGATCCCTCACGGCGAGGCGGGGAAAGACGCGTCGGGCGTTGGCCTGGTAGATCTTGTCCCGATCGGCGGCGCTGACCGCGGCGGCCTCCACGTAGCGCCGCGTGTCGTCGTAGGCGTGGCCCGCCATCGGGTCGACGCCGCGCACCGCGCCCACCATCTCCGAGGCGAACAGGACGTTGTCGGCGGGGATGACCCGCAGCAGGAGGTCGATGCCGGCCTGGTGGTACACGCACGTGTCGAAGAAGGTGTTGTCGAGCACGAGCTGCTCCAGTGGGGCCATCTCCAGGTCCTGCACGATCCCGCGGAAGCGGCCCCAGTGGTACGGGACGGCGCCGCCGCCATGGGGGATGACGAAGCGGATCGTCGGGAAGTCGGCAAACACGTTCGACATCAGCAGTTGCTGGAAAGCGGTGGTGTCGGCACCGAGGTAGTGCGAGCCGGTCGTGTAGAGGTGCGGATTGCAGGCCTGGGAGACGTGGATCATCGCCGGCACGTCGAGCTCGACCATCGCCTCGTACAGCACGTACCAATGGCGGTCGCCGAGTGGAGGGTCGCTGAAGTAGCCGCCGCTCGGGTCAGGGTTGAGGTTGCAGCCGACGAAGCCCATCTGCTCCACACAGCGGCGCAGCTCGGCGACGGAGCGCTCGAGCGGTGCGCCCGGCGACTGCGGGAGCTGGCAGGCGGGTGCGAAGCGGTCGGGATACAGGTCGCACACTCGCCGCACGAGCTCGTTGCAGTGCTCGCTCCAGAACCTGCTCGTGTGCTCGTTGCCGAGGTGGTGGCCCATCCAGCTCGCCCGCGGCGAGAAGATCGTGAGGTCCGTGCCGCGCTCGCGCTGGAGGCGCAGCTGGGCGCCTTCGAGGCTGTCGCGGATGTCGTCGTCGGAGATCTCGACGGCACCCTTCACGCCGACGTGCGCGGGGTCGGCGTCGAGCGCGCGCCGCTGGGCGTCCCTGTAGTCACCGAGCGCTGCCGGGGCCGTGGTGTAGTGGCCGTGGCAGTCGATGATCACGACTGTCTACAATAATGTCGCCAATGAGGATGTGCATCGCCGGCGAGGGCGCCATCGCCCGCAAGCACCTCGATGCGTTGGACCGCATCGACGGCATCGACGTGGTCAGCATCGCCGGGGGCAACGGTGATGACACCGCCGCGCTGGCGACCGAGCGTGGCATCCCGTTCTGGTCGCTCGATCTCGCCACGGCGATCAGCCAGCCCGGCGTCGAGGCCGTCGTGCTGACCACCCCGACGCCACTGCACGCGCAGCAGGCGATCGCCGTGATGGAGTCCGGCCGGCACGTGCTCGTCGAGATCCCGATGGCCGACTCGCTGGACGATGCCGAGGCGGTCGTGGCGGCCCAACAGCGCACCGGGGTCACGGCGATGGTCTGCCACACGCGCCGCTTCAACCCTTCCCACCAGTGGATCCATGAGCGTGTCCTGCGCGGCGAGCTGACCCTGCAGCACCTTGTCGTCGAGACGTTCTTCTTCCGGCGCGAGAACATGAACGCCCTGGGCCAGCCACGCTCGTGGACCGATCACCTCCTGTGGCACCACGCCTGTCACACCGTGGACCTGTTCGGGTATCAGAACGGCCACGACATTGACGTGGCGTGGGCGCAGCAGGGCCCGTTGCACCCGCAGCTGGAGATCGCCATGGACATGACGATCGGACTGCGCGGGGCGTCGACGGGCGCGCTGTGCACGCTGGCGCTCTCGTTCAACAACAAGGGCCCGCTCGGCACGTTCTTCCGCTACATCTGCGACAACGGGACGTACATCGCCCGCTACGACGAACTCGTCGACGGCGACGGCAACGCCGTCGATCTGTCCGCGGTCGCGACGTCCAACGACGGCATCGAACTGCAGGACCGCGAGTTCGTCGCCGCCCTCGCCGAGGGCCGTGAGCCCAACGCCAGCGTCGCCCAGTGTCTGCCGGCCATGCGCACGCTCGATCAGCTGCAACGCTCCATCGAGACCCACCCGTTCGAGTCGGGCCGGATGGCGGGACGATGACGGGAACACGTTGCATGCTGATGCGTGGCGGCACGTCGAAGGGCGCCTACTTCGTCGCCGCCGACCTCCCCGCCACGACCGCCGCGCGCGATGCGTTTCTGCTGTCGATGATGGGCACCCCCGACGCTCGCCAGATCGACGGCGTCGGCGGCGCCCACCCGCTCACGTCGAAGGTGGCGATCGTGGCGCCCGCCGGCGACGACGATGCAGACGTCGAGTACCTCTTCCTCCAGCTCGGCGTCGAGGACGCGTTCGTCACCGACAAGCAGAATTGCGGCAATCTGCTCGCCGGGGTCGGTCCGTTCGCCGTCGAGCGGGGGCTCGTCGCCGTTGTTGGCGAGCGGGCAGACGTGCGCATCCGGATGGTCAACACCGGCGGAATCGCGACGGCGCGGTTCGCGCTCGACGATGCCTTGCCCCGCTATGACGGGACGTGCGCCATCGCTGGCGTGCCGGGCACGGCGGCACCGATCGAGCTCGAGTTCGCCGCCACCGCCGGCTCCACGTGCGGGGCACTGCTCCCGACGGGCAACGTGGTCGACTCGGTGGCTGGCATCGACGTGACGTGCATCGACAACGGCATGCCCGTCGTCGTGCTCGCCGCGAGTGACGTCGGCGCGAACGGCGGCGAGTCGTGCGCCGAGCTCGAAGGTGACGTTGTGCTGCGTCGACGCATCGAGGAGATCCGCCTCGCTGCGGGGCCGCTGATGGGCCTCGGCGACGTGAGCGGGCTCACCGTGCCAAAAATGACGCTCGTCAGCACACCGGCGGACGGCGGCACGCTTCGCACGCGCACGTTCATCCCGCACCGCTGCCACGACGCCATCGGCGTGCTCGGCGCAGTCAGCGTCGCCACGGCGGCGTTGATCCCACGGACACCGGCCGCAACCGTCGCCGCGCCGGTCGCACAGCCGGGGCGGATCACCGTTGAACACCCAACAGGCACGCTCGACGCGACGGTCGACCTGCGTGGTGTCGACGGCGACGCGGCGCGGGTCGAAGTCGTCCGTGCCGGCATCCTGCGAACGGCGCGCAAGTTGATGGACGGCACCGTCTTCGCCCGGGACTGAGAGGAGTGCTGTGCAACCAAACATCGCGCCCCCGCACCCCGACCCCCATCCGCCGCGCCGGTTCACCCCGCCGCCTGGCTCCTGCGACGCCCACTGCCACATCTTCGGACCGGCGCACCGGTTCCCGTTCGCCGCCGACCGCTCCTACACGCCGCCGGACGCCGGCGTCGACGACTTCCTCCGGCTGCAGGCCCGCCTCGGCCTGTCGCGGGCCGTCTTCGTCCAGGCCAGCTGCCACGGCACGGACAACTCGGCGCTGGTCGACGCGCTCGTGCGCGGCAAGGGACGGTTCGCAGGGGTGGCGATGCTCGATGAAACGGTGACTGACACCGAGCTCGACGAGCTGCACGCGGTCGGCGTGCGCGGCACCCGGTTCAACTTCGTCGCCCACCTCGGCGGCGCTCCCGAGCTCGCCGCGTTCTGGAGGATCGTCGACCGTGTGGCCCGGCGGGGATGGCACGTCGTCCTGCACTTCGACGCCAAGGACCTCTCCACGTACGCCGGCGTGCTCGAGTCGATGCCGACGCCGTACGTCATCGACCACATGGCGCGCGTAGATGCGTCGGCCGGCGTGGAGCAGGAGCCGTTCCAACTCCTGCTCGCGCTGATGGGCGACGAGCGATGCTGGGTCAAGATCTCTGGCGGCGAGCGGCTCACCGTTGGCGGCGTACCCCCGTACGACGATGTCACGCCGTTCGCCCGCGCGATCGTCGCCGTCGCCCCGGAGCGGGTCCTGTGGGGCACCGACTGGCCCCACCCCAACGTGCGCCACATGCCAGACGACGGTGACCTGCTCGACCAACTCGTCGAGTTCGCGCCGGAAGAGTCAGCTCGTCACCGCATCCTCGTGTCCAACCCACAACAGCTGTATGCCTTCGCGCCATGAGGCCCGCACAGCATCCCGGAGGTCGCTCGTGTCCACCGTGAACCCACCATTTCGGGCCGATCACGTCGGCAGCCTGTTGCGCCCCGCCGCCGTGCACGAGGCGCGACGCAAGCGCGCCGCCGACGAGATCTCCGCATCGGAGCTGCGCGCGGTCGAGGACGCGGCGATCGCCGACGCCGTGCGCACGGTCGAGGGTCTCGGCATGCGCAGCGTCACCGACGGTGAGCTGCGCAGGGCATGGTTCCATCTCGACTTCCTGCAGCAGCTCGACGGCGTCGCCGTCACCGGAAACATCGCCGCCAGCTCGGACGCCGAGGCGACGGTGCACATGTCACCACCGAAGCTGTCCGTGGTCGGGCCGCTCCGGCACACGAGGGATATCCAGGTCGACGACTTCCGCTACCTCGCCTCGTGCGTCACACAGACCGCCAAGGTGTCGATCCCCTCGCCGACGATGGTCCACTTCCGTGGCGGTCGCGCCGCGATCGACATCGACGCTTACCCCGACGTCGAGGACTTCTTCCACGATCTCGCGGCGTGCTACCGCGCCGAGCTCGACGCCCTCTACGCCGCCGGGTGCCGCTACGTGCAGCTCGACGATACGAACCTCGCGTACCTCTGTGACCCAGCGATGCGTGCCGGCGCCGCCGAGCGCGGTGACGACCCGGACCAGCTCCCGCACGCCTATGCCGAGCTGATCAACGAGGTCATCACCGGCCGCCCAGACGACATGGTCGCGGCCATCCACCTCTGTCGGGGCAACTACCGCAGCACCTGGTTCGCGCAGGGCGGCTACGAACCGGTCGCCGAGGTGCTCTTCAATGAGCTCGACGTCGACGCCTACTTCCTGGAGTACGACGACGAGCGCTCAGGCGACTTTGCGCCATTGCGCTTCGTGCCAGCCGACAAGACCGTCGTGCTCGGCCTCGTCACGACCAAGCGCCCGGCACTCGAGTCGGTCGAATCGCTTGCCGCCCGCGTTGACGAGGCGTCGGCCTACGTCCCGCTCGAGCAGCTCTGCCTCAGCCCGCAGTGCGGGTTCGCCAGCACCGTCGAGGGAAACGAGCTGACGGCGGATCAGCAATGGGCCAAGCTCGCCCGGGTCGTCGAATCGGCGGCGACGATCTGGCGGTAGCGCTGCTCGCGCACCGAGGCGCCGTCGGTGAGAGCGGCGATCGTCAAGGCGACCCGGGCCTGCAACCTCAGCAGCTGCTGCCGAGCTCCGCGGTACTCCGCCGATTTCGCTGGCATGGCGGATGCTGTTCCGGGTGGCGAGCCCGTCGGCGGGTGACACGTCGCACCTGTCATCTCCTCGGTTCCGGTGCGGGTCGCTATCGGGCCGGGCGGAACGTGCAGACTTGCACCCCGGTGCCGGTGGTGACCGAGCGGACGAGCTCGAGCGGGCGGGCCTCACCGTCGTCCGGGAACAGGCGCTTGCCGCCACCGAGCACGATCGGCTCGATCATCAGGTTGTACTCGTCCACGAGCCCGTTGCTGATGAGGGTCTGGGCCAGGTTGGCGCTGCCCATCACCGACAGATCTCCGCCGGGCTCGTCGCGCAGGCGCGCCACGTCCTGCACGACGCCGTCGGCCGACAGCAGCTCCGAGTTGTCCCACGTCATGTCGGCGGGGGACAGGGTGCGCGACGCGACGAACTTGCGGATCGAGTTCATCCGGTCGGCGAACGGGTCGCCGGCCCGTCCCGGCCACGCACCGGCCATCACCTGCCAGGTCCGTCGACCGAACAGCAAGGCGTCGGTCCGGCTCATCGCCTCGTCGATCGACGAGCCCATCACGTCCGGGTCGAAGTAGCGCATCGACCACCCGCCGTGGGCGAATCCACCGTCGACGTCTTCCTTGGCGCCCCCGGGTGCCTGCACCACGCCGTCCAGGCTCATGAACTCGTTCAGGACCACTCGCATCAGTCGCTCCTCGTCGAATCAGGCATCGTGCGTTGGACGTCGCCAGCATCGCGAACTCATCGCGCGTGGCCGGTACGGTTCAGCCGATGACCGACGTGGCTCCGGCGGAGGCCGCAGCGAGCAACGGCATGTTGGACCTGCTCAACGGGTTCGTCGTCGAGCTGCGCAACGCCGGGCTGCCGGTCAGCTTGACCGAGAACCTCGACGCCATGGAGGCGGTGCAGCACATCCCGCTCGAGGACCGGGAGGCGTTCAAGTACGCCCTCGGCGCCACGCTGATCAAGAACAACGCCCACTGGCGGGCGTTCGAGACCGTCTTCGAGGTGTACTTCAGCCTGCGCGGCCCCGAGTACCGCATCGGCGAGGGCGACGATTCGTCCCTCGAGGAGATGTGGCGCGAGATGCAGGAGCAGATGCGCCAGGGCGACGGCCGCGGCGGCGCCGGCGGGAGCATGGAGAGCCTGACCCCGGAGGAGATCGCCCACCTCCTGATGCAGGCGCTGCTCAACGGGGACCAGGCGATGCTGCGGGCGATGGCCCGCCAGGCCGTGCAGCGCTTCGCCGGCATGGAGCCGGGCCGCCCCGTCGGCGGGACGTACTACCTGTACCGCACGCTGCGCAACCTCGACCTCGACGAAATGCTCGACAAGCTGATGGAGGCCACGCGCCAGCAGGTCGGCGGCGACCTGACGTCGCTGGAGGAGCGCCTGGAGCGGGAGGAGTACGAGGACCGGATCGACAAGTTCAAGTCCGAGATCGAGGCCGAGATCCGTCGGCGGCTGGTCGCTGACCGTGGCGCCGAGGCGATGGCCAAGACCTTGCGCAAACCGCTGCCCGAAGACGTCGAGTTCATGCACGCCTCACGCGACGAGATGCAGTCGCTGCGCAAGGCGCTCTACCCGCTGACCCGCAAGCTGGCCGCCCGCCTGGCTCGCAAGCGGCGCCACGGTCGCAAGGGGCCGCTGGACTTCCGCAGCACCGTGCGCCACTCGTTGAGCTACGGCGGCGTCCCGGCCGAACCGAAGTTCAAGTACCCCCGCCCGGCGAAGCCCGAGCTGATGGTCGTCGCCGACATCTCCGGGTCGGTTGCTGCGTTCGCCCGGTTCACGCTGATGCTCGTCTACGCCATCCAGAACCAGTTCTCGAAGGTCCGCTCGTTCGTGTTCATCGACGGCATCGACGAGGTGACCGACTACTTCCGCGCCACCGAGGACATCCAGGAGGCGATCCACCGGGTCAACACGGAGGCCGACGTGGTGTGGGTCGACGGCCACTCCGACTACGGGCACGCCTTCGAGGTGTTCTGGGAGAAGTGGGGCAAGGACGTCGGGCCCAAGACCACCGTGCTGCTGCTCGGCGACGCCCGGAACAACTACCACGCCAGCCAATCGTGGGTGGTCAAGGAGATGCGCCACAAGGCGCGCCACGTGTACTGGCTGAACCCCGAGCCGCGGTCGTACTGGAACACCGGCGACTCGATCGTCGGTGACTACGCCAGCCACGTCGACGGCGTCTACGAGTGCCGCAACCTGCGCCAGCTCGAGGCCTTCGTCGAGAAGTTGACGTAACACCCAGCGTCGATCCTGTGTGGATGGGGTGACTACCGTCCCGTCCATGTTCGAGCGGATGCGCCATGGGTGGGAGCTGACCAAGAAGTCGTGGGGGGTCGTGCGCAGCCACCCCGGACTGATCCGCCTGCCGATCTACGGCGGGGTGCTGGCCCTGCTGTCGGCGGTGATCATCGCCGGTCCCGGTGCCTACCTGCTGAGCCGGGACCAGGGGTCGACCGGCACCACCGTGGGCGGAGTGGCGCTGGTGGTGGTCGGCGCCTACCTCGCCTCGTTCTTCGTCATCTACTTCAACGTCGCTCTGGCTGCCGCTGCTGACGAGGCGTTGCGCGGCCAGCCGCCGGACCTGCGGGCCGCCGGACAGGTGGCCCGCAGCCGCATCGGGGTGATCGCCGCGTGGGCCGCCGTGTCGGCCGTCGTGTCGGCGTTCTTCGCCCTGCTGCGCGACAAGGGAGGCGTGGTCGGCACCATCGGCGCTGGCATCGGGGCGGCGATCTGGGGCCTCATCACGTTCATGGTCATCCCCGTCCTGGCCTTCGAGGGCATCGGTCCGTTCGGCGCCATCAAGCGCTCGGCGACGCTGTTCCGCCAGCGCTGGGGCCAGCAGGTCACGGGCAACGTCGTGATCGGCGGTGTGGCGGGGCTCGTCGTGCTGCTCGGGGTGCTGGCGGGCTTCGGCGGCGTCGCCCTGCTGGCCGGCGGGGAGGCGGGGCTGGAGGTGCTCGGCGCCGGCCTGCTGCTGCTCGGTGTGGTGCTCGCCGTCGCCGGGAGCGTGTTCGCGGGTGCCACCCGGGGCGTGTTCGGCACCGCCCTGTATCGCTACATCGCCGAGGACCACGCCATCGGCCCGTTCAGCACCCCCGAGCTGGAGAGTGCCGTTCGCGCCCGCTGAATCTCGGTCCCTCCGATGGTCGAGGGAGTAAAAGAAGCAGTCACTGTCTAAAGTGGCTGGCATGTCGAACCGTCGAACTGCCATCGTCAGTGGAGGCTCCAGGGGCCTCGGCCACGCCATCGTCCACGCGCTGGCCAGCAACGGCTGGAGCGTGGTCACCGACGCTCGCGATGCGACAGCGTTGCGCGCCGCCATGGCCGGGCTCGAGCACGCCGTCGGCGTCCCCGGCGACCTGACCGACGAGGCGCATCGCGCCGCACTCGTCGAGGCGGCCGTCACGCTCGGGGGACAGGTCGACCTGGTCGTCAACAACGCCGGTGGGCTCGGACCGTCGCCGCTGCCGGCGCTGGCCGACGTGCCGCTCGACGCGCTCAGCGATCTGTTCGATGTCAACGTGGTGGCGCCGCTCGGCCTCATCCAGGACGCGCTCCCACACCTCTCGCCCGACGCCGTCATCGTCAACATCACCTCCGACGCTGCGGTGGAGGCGTACGAGGGATGGGGGGTGTACGGCGCAACCAAAGCGGCGCTGGACCACATCGGGAGGGTCCTGGCCGTCGAGCGCCCGGACCTTCGAGTGCTCACCGTCGACCCTGGCGACCTGCGCACGGCGATGCACCAGGCGGCGTTCCCCGGCGAGGACATCTCCGACCGGCCGGGGCCGGAGACGGTCGTGCCGGCCTTCCTCGCCCTGATCGACGGTCCCGAACGGGCGGGTCGCCACCGCCTGGCCGAGGTCTCGTGATGGAGTCGGTGCTCGACCACTTCGTGCTGCCGGCCGAACTGGAGGCGTCGGCGCCCCCCGAGCTGCTGCTCGGGCGCCGCGATGCCGTCCGGATGATGGTCTCGATCGGTGAACAGCAGCCACGTCACTCCATCGCCCGCGACCTGTCGTCGTGGCTGCACGCCGGTGACCTCGTGGTCGTCAACACGTCCGCCACGGTGCCGGCGGCGATCGACGCCAGCACGCCCGACGGTCGGGCCGTCGTCGTGCACCTCTCGACCGAGCTGCCGACGGGCCTGCACCTCGTCGAAGTGCGCCGGCCGCTGCCGGGGGGAGCGACGGTGCCCGACGATGCCGACCACACCGGTGTGGCGCTGGCGCTGGCCGGCGGCGGGCAGGTGCGGCTGCTCGGGCGGATGCCTCGCTCGGTGCGTTTGTGGGTGGCGACGCTCGACCTGCCGTCGCCGCTGCTCGACCACCTGGCCCGGTTCGGCCGCCCGATCCGGTACCGGTACGTGCCCGAGGCGTGGCCGATCGACGCCTACACCAACTCGTTCGCCATCGAGCCGGGATCGGCCGAGATGCCATCGGCCGGGCGGGCGCTCACGGCCGAGGTCGTCACCGACCTCGTCGCCCACGGCGTCGTGGTGGCGCCGATCGTGCTGCACACCGGGGTGGCCTCGCTCGAGGCCCACGAGACGCCATACCCCGAGCGGTTCCGGGTGCCCGAGTCGACGGCGCGGCTGGTCAACGCCACGCACGCCGCCGGGGGGCTGGTCGTCGCCGTCGGCACGACGGTCGTGAGGGCACTGGAGACCGCCGTTGACGAGCACGGGACCGTGCACCCGGCCGGTGGGTGGACGGAGCGGGTGATCACGCCCGAGGACGGTGTGCGCGCCGTCGACGGGCTCCTGACCGGCTGGCACGAGCCGGAGGCCAGCCATCTGCAGCTGCTCGAGGCCGTGGCCGGCGGGGCCGCGCTGCGGACGGCCTACGCTGCGGCCGTGGCCGCCGGGTACCGCTGGCACGAGTTCGGCGACGTCCACCTGCTGCTGCCGGAGCGGTGATGCCGGAATCGACCGTCGACGAAGTGGCCGCTGTCGCCGTCCCCCCGCCGGTCAGCGCCGCCCAGCGCAGCGTGCTGTACGCCGTCCGCCGGCGCGGCGAGGCGACGGCGGGAGACGTCGCCGGCCAGCTCGACATGACGATCAGCGGGGCTCGCCAGCACCTGGCCGGGCTCAGCGACGTCGGGCTGTTGGAGGTGGCCGATGCGCCGCGCGCCGCCGGCCAGCAGGGGCGGACCGAGCGGGTGTACCGGATCGCTCCGCCGGCCGAGGCGCTGTTCCCCCGGGCCTACGGCGAGCTGACCAACCAGCTGCTCAACCACGTGCCGTCGGAGGTCGTCACCATGGCGTTCGAGCGCCGGCGCGACGAGCGGATCGCTGGCGCACGGACGCGGCTGGCCGGCAAGCGCAGCTTCGCCGCCAAGGTCGACGAGCTGGCGCGGATCCTCGACGAGGACGGGTACATGGCCTCGGTCGAGCGCGGCCCCGACGGGACGGCGCGCATCGTCGAACGCAACTGCGCCATCTTCGCCGTCGCCCGCGAGCACCCGACGTGCTGCTCGACCGAGCTGGAGTTCCTGCGCGCCGCCCTGCCCGAGGCCGACATCGAACGAGTCACCCACATGATGGCCGGCGCCACCTCGTGCGCCTACGAGGTCCGCCCCCGCTGACGCATCCGAGTGTTCCCCGCATCCGAGTGTTTGGCGCATGGAGGCCATGCGCCAAACACTCCGGTGCGGGAACACTCCGATGGCGGAGCGGTCAGCCGCCGCGTTGGTAGTTGGGGGCCTCGTTGGTGATCTGGACGTCGTGGGGGTGGCTCTCGGTGCGGCCGGCCGTCGTCACCCGCATGAACCGGGCCGACGTGCGCAGCGACTCGAGCGTGGCCGCCCCGGCGTACCCCATGCCGCTGCGCAGGCCGCCGACGAGCTGGTACAGCACCTCGCCGAGCGGGCCGGCGTAGGCCACCCGACCCTCGATCCCTTCCGGCACCAGCTTGCGGCTGGCCGTCCCGATCGCCGACTGCCCGCTGGCGTAGCGGTCGGCGCCGAGGCCCTGCATCGCGCCCATCGAGCCCATGCCGCGGTAGCTCTTGTAGCGCCGGCCCTCGAACAGCTCCAGCTCGCCCGGGCTCTCCTCGGTGCCGGCGAGCAGCGAGCCGAGCATCACGCACTCGGCGCCGGCGGCGATGGCCTTGACGATGTCGCCGGAGTAGGTGATGCCGCCGTCGGCGATCACCGGCACGCCGAGCCGGCGGGCCCGACGCGTCGTGTGCCAGATGGCCGACAGCTGCGGCATCCCGGCGCCGCTGATCACCCGGGTCGTGCAGATCGACCCGGCACCGACCCCGACCTTCACGGCGTCGGCGCCGGCGCCAGTCAGGGCATCGACGCCGTCCTCGGTCACGACGTTGCCGGCCAGCACAGCGAGCTCCGGCCAGCCGCCCTTGATCCGCTCGATCGCCTTGATCACCCCGGCCGAGTGGCCATGGGCGGTGTCGATGGCCACCACGTCGACGCCCATCGCCACCAAGGCGTCGACGCGCTCCTCGAGGTCGTCGCCGACCCCGACGGCGGCGGCGCAACGCAGCCGGCCGGCGTCGTCGCGCGAAGCGTTGGGGAACTCCTGGCGCTTCTGGATGTCCTTGACCGTGATCAGCCCGGCCAGCCGCCCCGCCTCGTCGACGAGCGGCAGTTTCTCGATGCGGTGGCGCTGGAGGATCGCCTTGGCCTCGTCCAGCGTGGTCCCGACGTCGGCCGTCACGAGCCCCTCGCCGGTCATGAACTCCGTGACCGGCCGGTCGAAGTCGTCGCCGGCGCAGAACCGGATGTCACGGTTGGTGAGGATGCCGACCAGGCGACCGTCGTGGTCGGTGATGGGGACGCCGGAGAACTTGAACCGGTGCATCAGCGCCTCGGCCTCGTGCAGCAGCGCCGTGGGCGGCAGCGTCACGGGGTCGGTGATCATGCCGCTCTGGCTGCGCTTGACCTTCTGCACCTCGGCCGCCTGGTCGGCGACGGTCAGGTTGCGGTGGATCACGCCGATGCCGCCCTGGCGGGCCATGGCGATGGCAGTCCGGGACTCGGTGACCTTGTCCATCGCCGCCGAGATCAACGGCACGGCGAGCGTGATGCCACGGGCCAGGGTGGCGGTCGTGTCGACGGCGTCCGGCAGCGTCTCCGAGTAGCCCGGGACGACCACCACGTCGTCGAAGGTCAGGGCCTCGAACCGGTCGAACAGCTCGTCGTTGACGTTCATGGCGATCACGTCCTTGCGGGGGTGGCGGGCGGCGAGGGTGCGTACGAGCAGGTCGTGCTCGGCGGCGTGGATGCGGGCGGTCATGGTCTCGATCGTGTCGTCGGGGCGGATCGGCACGATGGTCGATCCGAGCACGGGTCCGGCGTCGACCTCCTCGGTGGGCACCAGGTGGACCATCACCCCGGTCGCCGTGCGTTCGCCGGCCAGCGCCTCGTGCCACGCCCGCTCGATGGCGTGGGTCCCGGGCAGCTGCCCGGGCAGCGCCGGATGGAGGTTGAGCACACGATCTGGGAATCGACCGAGGAAGACCATGGTGAGGATGCGCATCCAGCCGGCCAGCACCACGTCGTCGGGGTCGTAGGCAGCGACGGCGTCGGCGAGGCGGGCGTCGTAGACGGCGCGTGGCTCATCGAGCTCCCGACCGACGTGGATCGCCGGCACGCCGGCGCGGCGAGCTCGTTCGAGGGCGCCGGCATCGGCGTGGTCCGAGACCACCACCACGACCTCGGCGGCGACCCGACCGTCGGCGCAGGCATCGAGGATCGCCTGCAGGTTGGTGCCCGTCCCGGAAGCAAGGACGGCGAGCCGCGCCGACATAGCTCGACGCTACGCGTCCCCGCCATCAGCCCCACGGACCCTTGACGAAAAGTCCGGGTTGGGGATCGGGGACCTAGCGTCGGCGCCATGGCCGTGTACCTGTGCCACGAGCAGCCGGACCTGTACGAGCACGACGCCGTCGTCGTCGACGCCGCGCCCGGCCGGGTGGTGCTCGACCGGTCCGCGTTCCACCCGGGCGGCGGTGGCCAGGTCAGCGACACCGGGTGGCTCGACCACGTCGGTGGCACGGTCGCCGTCGCTGGCATCGAGACGATCGACGGCGTGCCGTGGCACGTGCTCGCCGACGCCACGGCCGAGCCGGCCGGTCCCGTGGTCGTTCGCGTCGACGCCGAGCGGCGCAGCCGGGTCGCCCAGCTGCACACGGACTCGCACATCCTCAACGCCCTCGTCTACGACCGGTTCCCGGGCACGCTCGTGACCGGCGCCCAGATCAACGACGACGGCACGGGCCGGATGGACTTCGACCTCACGCAGATCGACAACGAGGTGCTGCGCGGCCTCGATGCCGGCGTCAACGACGTGATCGGCGCCGCCGTCGACGTGCGCGGCGTGTACGTCGACGCCACCGACGCGGCCATCGTCGCCGGACTCGTGCGCAGCCTCTCCGTCGCCCCGCCGCCGACGCCGGACGGCCAGCTGCGGATCATCGACATCGACGGCATCGACCGCCAGGCCTGCGGGGGCACGCACCTGTCGAACACCGGACAGTCCCGCCCGTTCCGCATCACCAAGGTCGAGAGCAAGGGCAAGCGCAACCGCCGCATCCGCTTCACCCTCGATTGAGCCCGGCATCCGGGCGCGGACGTTCTCGAAATCGAGAACGTCCGCGCCCAGAAGGTGGTTTGAGAACGTGCGCGCCCAGATTGGGCTGGGTCACACGAGGTGGACGGCGGGGCGGCGGCCGGGTTCCGACGGCACGAGCCGGCCGATGACCCAGGTCGGCTCGGGGATGGCCGCTTGGACCTCGGCGACGGCACCGGCCGCGCACACCACGACCATCCCGACCCCCATGTTCAACGTCCGGTAGCGCTCGACCACGCCGAGGCGAGGCGTCAGCTCCTCGACCAGACGGAACAGCGCTGGGACGGGCCACGACCCGAGCGTGATCTCGGCGTCGACGCCGCCGGGCAGCACCCGTGGCACGTTCTCCGGCAGTCCGCCGCCGGTGATGTGAGCCAGCGCCTTGACGCGCCCGCCGGCCAGGGCGCCCCGCAACACGGGCAGGTAGCTGCGGTGCGGCTCGAGCAGCGCGTCGCCGAGCGGCCGATCCATCCCCGCCGGCGTCACGTCCATCGGCGCCCACCGGAACACATCGCGCAGCAGCGAGTAGCCGTTGGTGTGCGGGCCGCTCGACGCCACACCGACCAGCACGTCGCCCACGGCGACGTCGCCTCGGGGCAGCAGCGCCGCCCGCTCGGCCACGCCGACCATCGTGCCGGCGACGTCGAATGCCCCTGGGGCGTACACGCCGGGCATCTCGGCCGTCTCGCCGCCGAGCAGCGTGCAGCCCGCCGCCTCGCAGGCCTCGGCCATCCCGGTGACGACGGCGGCGACCACGTCGGCGTCCAGCACGCTGGCGGCCAGGTAGTCGAGGAAGAACAGCGGCGTGGCCGACTGCACCAGCACGTCACCGACGCAGTGGTTGACGATGTCGTGGCCGACCGAGCCGACCCGGCCCAGCCGCGCCGCCAGCTCCACCTTGGTGCCGACGCCGTCGGTGGACGCCACGAGCACCGGATCCTCGAGGGCGGCGATGGCCTTGGCCGAGAACACCCCGCCGAAGCTGCCAACGCCGCGCACGACCTCGCTGCCGTGGGTGCGTTCGACGGCGGCGCGCATCCGGTCGACGGCCCGGTTGCCCTCGTCGATGTCGACCCCGGCGGCGGCGTACGACACCAGTGCCGCACCGGGTGCCCGCCATCCGATGTCCCGGCGAACCTGCATGCCGTCGAACCGGATCCGACCGATGGCGGCGTAGGCGACCGCCCGCGCCTCGGCCAGGTCCGCGCCCAGCCCGGTCACGGCGAGGACCCGACCGCCCGTCGCCACGCCGTCGGTCAGACCGGCGGGGAAGAGCAGCGCGCCGGGCGGCAGCTCGCCGGTCGTGACCTCCGCGCCCACCGACGGAGCGGCGGGATACCCCGGTGCGGCGGCGACCACGGTGCACGCCGCGCCCGGATCGACCTCGATCGCCATCGACGCCAGGTCGCCCTGGACGCACGCCATGGCCAGCGCGGCGAGATCCGAGCGCAGCAGCGGCAACACGGCCTGCGCCTCGGGATCACCGAACCGGACGTTGTACTCGACGAGGCGCGGCCCGTCGGCGGTCAACATCAGCCCGGCGTAGAGCACGCCGACGTACGGCGTGCCGGCGGCCCGCAGGTGATCGAGCACCGGCTGGACGAACGTGGCGAGCAGCAGGTCGACGTCGACGTCCACCGGCGCTGGTGCGTAGGCGCCCATCCCGCCCGTGTTGGCGCCCGTGTCGCCGTCGCCGATGCGCTTGTGGTCCTGGGCCAGCGGCAGCGCCCGCGCCATGGTGCCGTCGCACAACGCAAGGAGCGAGCACTCGGGGCCGCTCATCCGCTCCTCCAGCACGAACGGCGCGCCGGCGGCGCGGATCGCCGCCTCCGTCTCGTCGTCGCTGACTGGGACGGTCACGCCTTTGCCGGCGGCCAGCCCGTCGAGCTTGACGACCACCGGGCGACCGAGGTCCTGCCACCATCGCCGCGCTCCGTCGACGTCGGCGCCGTCGAACCGGGCGAACGCCGGCCCGGGGATCCCGAGCGAGGCGGCCAGCTGGCGGGCCCAGCCCTTCGACGACTCCAGTCGCGCCAGTTCGGCCCTCGGCCCGAAGCACGCCACGCCCGCTGCGGCGCAGCGGTCGGCGACGCCGTCGACGAGTGCCGACTCGGGGCCGGGGATCACCAGATCGACGTCGTCGAGGTCCAGCACGTCGAGCGACGCGACCAGCGTCACCACGTGGTCGTGGCGCCGGCAGGCCCAGGCGATCGCCTGCTCCCGCCCGCCGCCGCCGACGACGGCGACCCTCAAGCGAGCACTCCCTCGAACGACAGCTTGGCCTGGGCGCCGCCGACCTCGATCGGGTAGCGGCCGGTGAAGCAGGCGTTGCAGTACCCGGTCTCGCTGCCGTCCGCTCGCCCGACGGCGCGCATCATCCCCTCCAGCGACAGGAACTCCAGGCTGTCGGCGCCGGCCCGGTCCCGGATCTCGGGCACCGTCAGCCGGGCGGCGATCAGGTCGCCGTCGTGGCCCATGTCGACACCGAAGTGGCACGGGTGCACGATCGGCGGGCACGTGATGCGCACGTGCACCTCCGACGCACCGGCGTCGCGCACCAACTTGACCAGCGGTCCGGCGGTGGTGCCACGGACCATCGAGTCGTCGATCATCACGACCCGCTGGCCGGCCAGGTTCTCCGACAGCGCGTTGTACTTCAGCGCCACGCCGCGGTCGCGGATCTCCTGGGTCGGTTCGATGAACGTCCGCCCGATGTAGCGGTTCTTGATCAGCCCGTCGTTGTAGGCCACGCCGCTGGCCCGGGCGTATCCGATGGCGGCGGGGATCGAGGAGTCGGGGACCGGGATCACGATGTCGGCGTCGACGGGGCACTCGACGGCCAGCTCGGCGCCGAGGCGCTCGCGCACGTGGTGCACGTTGCGGCCGTCCCACACCGAGTCCGGTCGGGAGAAGTAGACGAACTCGAACGTGCAGCGGGCTTGGGCCGGCGCCGGTGACAGCGCCCGGCGGCGGTGCAGCTCGGCGCCCTGCAACGTGACGATCTCGCCCGGCTCGACCTCGCTGATGTCGACGCAGCCGAGCGTCGACAGGGCGCAGGTCTCGCTGGCGACGGCGTGCCCGCCGTGCGGCAGGCGACCGACGGACAGCGGCCGGAAGCCCCACGGGTCGCGCACGGCGACCACTCGATCGGCGGCCAGCAGGACGAGCGAGAAGGCCCCCTTCCACGCCGGCAGCGTGCGCTCCACCCGCTCGTCCCACGTGCGGCCGCCGGCGGCGGCGAGCATCAGCGTCATCACTTCGGAGTCGCTGGTCGCGGTCAGTCCGAAGCCCCGCCCGAGCAGCTCGTCGCGCAGCTCGGGCGTGTTGACGATGTTGCCGTTGTGGGCCAGCGCCAGCGGCCCGTGCATCGTCTCGACGAGGAACGGCTGGATGTTGCGCTCGTTGCTCGACCCGGTCGTCGAGTACCGGGTGTGGCCGATGGCGTGGTAGCCGGCCAACGGCGCCAGCGTGTCGTTGGTGAAGACGTGCGACACGAGGCCCGGCTGCTTGTGGACCCGGGCCCGATGGCCGTCGCTCACCGCGATGCCGGCGGCCTCCTGCCCTCGGTGCTGCAGCGAGAACAGGCCGAAGAAGGCGAGCTGGGCCACGCCTTCGCCATGGGGCGTCGAGATGCCGAGCACGCCGCACTCGTCTCGCGGGGAATCAGTCATGGTGAACCTCTCTCAGCTGCGCAGGCTGCAGGTGGCGTGGCCGGGGAACGCAATGAACGTCGTTCATGCTGCATACCCCTTCAGATCCTCGACCCGGGCGGCGATCCGCTCGCCGACCGGGTAGGTGCCGGGCTCGAAGTCGCGTCCGGTCAGTCGTTCGTAGGCGTCGATGTATCGCGCCGACGTGGCCGCCCACACGTCGGGCGAGAGGTCGGGCGCCGGTCCGTCGCCGCGGAAGCCGGCGTCGGCCAGGGCTCGGCGGACGACCTCCTTGTCGAGGCTCTCGGGTTCCTCGCCGGCCGCAACACGATCGGCGTACGTGGCGGCGACCCACCAGCGCGAGGAGTCGGGGGTGTGCAGCTCGTCGATCAGCAAGAGGTCACCGTCGGCGGTCAGGCCGAACTCGTACTTGGTGTCGGCGAGGATCAGCCCGGCGGCGGCCCCAACGTCCTGGCCGCGGCGGAACAGCTCCATGGCGGCGGACGTCACGGCCTCCCAGCGTGGCCGGTCGACGAGGCCTCGCTCGACCACGTCGGCCTCCGTCAACGGTTCGTCGTGCACGGTCGAGCCGGCCGGCGGCTTCGTCGTCGGCGTGACCAGCGGTCGAGGCAGCGCCGTGTTCTTGGCCAGCCCGTCCGGGAGGCGGTGGCCGTAGAGGACGCGCTCGCCGGTCGAGTACGGCGCCCACAGCGAGGTCGACGTCACGCCAGTGATGTAGGCCCGCACGACGACCTCGACGGGAAGGGTGGTCGCCGCCCGGGCGACGAGCACGTTGGGGTCGGGCACGGCCACGACGTGGTTGGCGGTCACGTCGGCGGTCTGCTCGAACCACCACGCCGACAGTTCGTTGAGGACCTGGCCCTTGTACGGCACGGCAGCGAGGACGCGGTCGAACGCCGAGAGCCGGTCCGTCGTGATGATCAGCCGCCGGTCGCGACCGAGGGCGTACGACGTCCGCACCTTGCCGTCGCGCCGGTCGGGCAGCGGCAGGTCGACGTCGGCGAACGGTGAGAGCGTCGGGCTACTTGACATGGCGCACGGCGTTCTCGAAGAGGCGCAACCCACCGAAGCGCGAGGTGTCGTCGTGGCGGTGGCGGGGGTGCTGGCGGACGACGACGTGGTTCTCCGGGTGCGGCATCAGGCCGAGCACCACACCGGTCGGGTCGCAGACCCCGGCGATGTCGGCCACCGAGCCGTTGGGGTTGGCACCGGCGTAGCGCAAGGCGACCTGACCAGCAGCAGCCAGCGCGGCGGGGTCGGGGTGCACGTAGCGCCCCTCGCCGTGGGCGATCGGGCAGTGCACCGGGTCGTCCAACCCGGACGTCCAGATGCAGGCGCTCGCCGGCTCGGCGGCCAACTCGACCCACCGGCAGTCGAACCGGCCCTGCTCGTTGTGACCGAGCGCACCGGGCAGCAGCCCGGCCCTGGTCAGCACCTGGAACCCGTTGCAGATGCCGATCACCGGTCGGCCGCTGGCGACGAAGTCGCGCAGCCGATCGCCGAGCCGGCCGCCGTCGCCGAGCGTCAGGTCGAGGGCGAGGACGCGACCGGCACCCAGGGCGTCGCCGTAGCTGAAGCCGCCGGCGACGACGACGATGCGCGCCTCGTCCAGCCGTGACGGATCGGCCGTCAGCTCGCCGGCCAGGACCACGGACGGCTCGGCGCCGGCCAGGTCCAGCGCCAGCAGGGCGTCGCCGTCGCGGTTGGTCCCCGGCCCGGCCACCACGATCGCGGTGGGCCGACTCACGACGCGCCCCCGTTGAACGCGTTTGTGCACTGGTCGACCGTCAGGCGCGCGCCATCGCACAAACGCAGCGTCGGGTCGCTGGTCACGGTGCCGAGGCGGTGGATCGGGCCGACCGTGGCGACGAATGCATCCAGGTCGTCGGGGTGGAGCTCGACCACCAGGCGACCGGTCGACTCGGAGAACAGCGACGTCGTGATGTCCGGGTCGGGCAGCGCCTCGACCTCGATCCCCAGTCGGCCGGCGATGCACAGCTCGGCCAGGGTGACGGCCAGCCCGCCCTCGCTGACGTCGTGGCACGATCTCACGAGGCCGTCGTGGATCGCCTGGTGGAGCCGGCGGTAGCGGGCCGGGGTATCTGGGTCGGGCTGCGGGACCAGCCCCGGATCGCCCGAGTGCCCCTGCACGAGGTCGAGGTGGCTGCCGGCGAACTCCGCCGCCGTGCGACCGAGCAGCACGACGACGTTCCCGGCCGCGCTGAGCTCGGGGGTGACGGTGCGGCCGACGTCGGCGACGTGGCCGACCGCGGTGATGACCAGCGTCGGCGGCACGGCGTGCCGGGCGCCGTCGGCCCCCGTGTACTCGTTGTTCAGCGAGTCCTTGCCCGACACGAACGGGGCGCGGTAGGCGACGGCGGCGTCGTGGCAGCCATCGACGGCGGCGACCAGCGCGCCCAGCGTCTCGGGCCGGCGGGGGTCGCCCCACGAGAAGTTGTCGAGCAGCGCCACCCGGTCCGGGTCGGCGCCCACGGCCACGACGTTGCGGATCGCCTCGTCGACCACGGCGTGGGCCATCGCCTCGGGGTCGTGGAGGCCGTACCACGGGTTGACGCCGATGCCGACGGCCAGGCCGTGCCCGTCGCGGGGGTCGGCCAGCACGACGCCGTCGGCCGGCCCGTCGCCGCCCGCACCGACGAGCGGACGGACGACGGTGCCGCCGCCGATCTCGTGGTCGTAGCGGTGGATGGTCGCCGCCTTGCTGGCGATGTTCGGGTGGGCGAGCAGTTGCAGCAGCGTCGCCGCCGGGTCGTCGACGACGCGTCCGACGGGTCGCCGCGCCGGCGCCGGCAGCTCGGCGGTCATCGAGCGGCGCGGCCGCCCGTCGTGGAGGAACGCCGTCTCGAGGTCGAGGACGACGTCGCCGTGGTGGCGCACGACGAGCCGCCCGTCGCCCGTGAAGGCGCCGAGATCGGCCAGCTCGACGCCGTGGCGGGCGCACCGCACGACGAGCTCCGGCGACCGATCCGGCGGCACGGCGATGACCATCCGCTCCTGGGCTTCCGACAGCCAGATCTCCCACGGCTCGAGCCCCGGGTACTTGAGCGGCACCGTCGCGAGGTCGACGTCGGCGCCGACGCCCTCGGCCATCTCGCCGACCGCCGAGGACAACCCACCGGCGCCGCAGTCTGTGATCGCCGTCCAGAGGTGGTCGGCACCCGTCAGCACGTCGATCAGGCGCTTCTCCGTCACCGGGTCGCCGATCTGCACGCTGGCCCCGGCGACCTGGCCGGTGCTGGCGTCCATCGTCAGGCTGGAGAACGTCGCCCCGCGGATCCCGTCGCGCCCGGTACGGCCGCCGAGCACCACGACGCGGTCGCCGGGGTGCGGTCCGGTCGGCGGGGGGACGTCTGCGGCCAGCCCGATGCAGCCGCAGAACACCAGCGGGTTGGTCGTGAAGCCCGGGTCGTAGAGCACGGCGCCGGCGATCGTCGGGAGCCCGATCTTGTTGCCGTAGTCGGCCACGCCGTCGATCACGCCGTCGCGGATCCGGCGGGGGTGCAGCGCGCCGGCTGGCAGTTCGTCAGCGGGCAGATCGGCGGGGCCGAAGCACAGGACGTCGGTCACGGCGACCGGGCGATGGGCGGCCCCGAGCACGTCCCGGATCACGCCGCCGACCCCCGTGTTGGCGCCGCCGAATGGTTCGACGGCCGACGGGTGGTTGTGCGTCTCGGCCTTGAGGGCGACCGTGGTGCCGTCGACGAAGGCGACGATGCCGGCGTTGCCGACGAACGCCGACCGGACGAACGGCGCGGCCACCCGATCCGTTGCGTCGCGCAGCCGGTCGAGGAGCCCGGGCCGTGCTTCGCCGGTCGTGGTCGTGATCTCGGCCCGGAAGGTCTTGTGGGCACAGTGCTCGCTCCACGTCTGGGCGAGGGTCTCCAGCTCGACGTCGGTCGGGTCGCGGCCGGCGGCGCGAAAGTGGTCGCGGATCACCTGCAACTCGGCCGGGTCGAGGGCCAGCGCCCGCTCGCGGCCGAGCGCCTCCAGCCCGTCGTCGTCGAGGCTGCGCAGCTCGACCACCGTCGCCGTGGCGGGCGGCTCGGAGCCCGGGTGCAGGTCGGGGTCGGCGAGTCCGGTGCACCACTCCTCGATCACCGGGTTGGCGACGAGGCGCCGCAGCAGGAGCTCGGCCGTCGCCGGGTCGGTGCCCGGTGGGAGCTCGACGCGGCGCCCCGTCGCCGCCGCGGCGACGGGCACGCCGAGCTGACCGGCGGCCTGCACGAACGCCGTGGCCGCGGTGTCCGTCACGCCTGGGTGGAGCGTGATCTCGATGCCGTCGGTGTCGGGCCGGCCCCAACTGCCCACCTGGAGCAGCGGATCGGCGAGCAGGTCGGCCAAGCGGGTCCGACCGGCATCGTCGAGGTCACCCTCGAGGAACACCAGGTCAGCGACGTGTACCGGCCCGTCCAACGTCAGGCCGAGCGTCGACGCGCCGTCCGCGATGCCGCCGCCCGGGGGTCCGCGCCGATCGTCCGCACCGTGAAACGGTGCCCGGACACCACCGCCCGGACCCTACGCACCCGGGGCCTCCGTGCTGGTGACCTGAACGAAATGTTCAGGAATGCGGCCGTCGGTACCGTGTCGGGATGGCGGACGACGGTGAGCCACGATCGACGCGGGTGCTGCTCGTGCGCCACGGGGAGTCGCGCTCCAGCATCGACCGGGCGATCGGCGGGCCGCGTTCGTGCGGTGGGCTCTCGGACCTGGGGCGCCGGCAGTGCCAGGCGCTGGCCGACCGCTTGACGAGAACGGGCGAGGCGGGCGACCACGTGACCCTCTACGCCAGCCACTACCGGCGGGCGGTCGAAACGGCCGAGCTGCTCGCCCCGGCGCTCGGCGGCGTCGAGGTCCAGGTCGACGACCGCTTCGGCGAGCACGACCCGGGACCGGACTGCGACGGGCTCACGTTCGCCGAGTTCGTCGAGCGCCACGGCATGCCGGACTGGGACGCCGATCCGTACGCGGTCACGTTCCCCGGCGGCGAGACCATCGCCGAGCTGCACCACCGGGTCGGCATCGGGCTGCACGACGTGACCAACCGGCACGCCGGTGGCACCGTGGTCGTCTGCTGCCACGGCGGCGTGGTCAACGCGGCGATGCGGCTGGCGCTGCGCGCCCCGATCGTCGGCGACTTCGAGCTGTACACGACGAACACGTCGATCACCGAGCTGGTCCTCGTCCGGGCCGGCCGCTGGCGCCTGCATCGCTACAACGACGCCACCCACCTCGTCGGCCTCCCCCTCGCCACGCCCCGCCCCGCCTGATCCATCCTCGGATGAGGGAGACTCGGATCCGTGCGGTGGGTCGTGATCGGGGCGGGAGCGGCGGGGTCGGTGGTGGCGGCTCGACTGGCGGAGGCCGGCGAGGACGTGGTCGTCGTCGAGGCCGGGGCGGGGACGGTCGACGAGGCGACGACGGGAGCCAGCTTCTTCGACGCCGCTGCCGCGCCGGGGCGGGCCTTCGCCGGGCCGTTCCTGCGCGGTCGGGGCATCGGCGGGTCGAGCGCGATCAACGGCATGGTCGCCACCCAGGGTGACGCCGGGCAGTACCGATCGTGGGGCTGGGACGACACCGACGAGGCGCTGGCCCGGGTGCAGGTCCCGATGGAGCCGGCGAGGGACGGCGAGCTGGGCCCGATCGATCGCGCCCTACTCGCCGCCGCCGCCGACGCCGCCCGCCCCCCGCTGACCCGTCACGGTCACCGTCGGGTCTCGGCCTGGGATGCCTATGCGCCCGCCCGACATGACATTGAGCTGCGCGCCGACGCGCTCGTGACGGCGGTGCGGTTCGAGGGCACGCGGGCGGCCGGCGTCGATCTCGACGACGGGACGATGATCGCAGCTGACGCCGTCGTGTTGTGCGCCGGTGCGATCGGCACGCCCGTGATCCTTCGCCACTCCGGCGTCGACGGGCCCGACGTCGGCGCCCACCTGCGCAACCACGCCGCCTTGGCCGTCGAGCTCGAACTGCGCCCGGGCGTCGACTCCGACCCCCACGGCCTGGTCGCCGGGACACTGCTGCGGCGGGCCGACCTGCAGCTGCTGGCCGTCAACCACCTCGGACCGGACGCTCCCGGCCGGGCGGGCTTGCTGGTCGTCGCAATGGAGGCCGACGGCGAGGGGCACGTCGCCGCCGACGGCACCGCCCACCAGGTGCTCAGCGCCAACGACCACCGCCGCCTGGCGGCCGGTGTCGAGCTCGTCCACGAGCTGCTCGACCACCCCTCGTTCCAGCGCATCGTGGCCGAGGTCACGGTCGGCCACCCGCCGGAGGGCGTCTACCACCCGACGTCGACGTGCCGGATGGGCGCCGTGGTCGACGGAGACGGCGCGGTGTCCGGACGGCGCGACCTGTTCGTCGCCGACGCCTCGATCTTCCCGGAGCTGCCGACGGCGAACACGTACCTGCCGACGCTGATGCTGGCCGAGCGGATGGTCGGTCGCGTGCTGGGCCGGGCCCGTCGTTCGTGGTAGTCATGCCGCGTGGTCGCCAACGGCAGCGTGCACGCGGCGGGGGACGGGTGCCTGGCCTACGTCCAGCGCGACGGGTCCTGGGGATGGAGCAACGCCGGGCTCGTGGTCGGTGACGGCGCGTCGCTGCTCGTCGACACGCTGTTCGACCTCCGGCTCACCGCCGAGATGCTCGAAGCATTCGAGAGCTCCACGCGGTCTGCGCCCATCGCCACCCTTGTCAACACGCACGCCAACGGGGACCACTGCTACGGCAACGAGCTGGTCGCCGACGCCGAGATCGTGGCCACCTCGGCCGCCGCGGAGGAGATGAACGACGTCCCGCCGTCGATGCTCGGTGCCCTGACGGCCGCTCCCGGCGAGGTCGGTGATCTGTTCCGCAGCTTCTTCGGCGACTTCCACTTCGACGGCATCGACCTGACCCCACCGACGCGCACGTTCGACGGCCGGCTGGGGCTGGAGATCGGCGGGCGGAAGGTCGAGCTGATCGAGGTCGGGCCGGCGCACACCAAGGGCGATCTGATCGCCGTCGTCCCGGACGCCCGCACCGTGTTCACGGGGGACATCCTGTTCATCGGTGGCCAGCCGATCGTCTGGGCCGGACCGCTGAGCAACTGGATCGCCGCCTGCGACCTGATGCTGGGGATGGACATCGAGGTCGTCGTGCCCGGGCACGGTCCGGTGACCGACAAGACGGGAGTCACCGCGGTGCGCGACTACCTGGCCTTCGTCGAGCAGGCGGCCAGCGAGCGCCAGAGCGCCGGCGTCGACGCCTGGGAGGCGGCGCGCGAGATCGCCGCCCTGCTCGGCGCCGACCAGCGCTTCGACTCGTTGGGGGAGGCCGGCCGGATCGCCGTGAACGTGGAGACCGTGTATCGCTCGCACGACCCGGCCCACCGCACCCCCGACGTCGTCGAGCAGTTCCGGAGGATGGCCGCGCTCGAACGGGTGGGCTGAACGTGACCGGCCCCGAGCTGGACGTCGCCGTGGTCGGCGACGGTCCAGCCGGGTTGGCGTTGGCCGCCGCCTGCCGGGACCGCGGGGTGAGGGTCGTCGTCGTCGGGCCGGACCAGCCGTGGATAGCGACGTACGGCACGTGGGTCGACGACGTGGCGGACCTGCCGGCCCACTGCTTCGGCGCCACCTCACCGTCCGTCGTCGTCCACACGACGCGCCGCCAGGTGGTCGAGCGTCCCTACGGAGTGCTCGACGGTGACGCGCTGCGCCGCCACCTCGGTGGCGGCCTCGAACGCCTGCGAACCGCGGCCGAGGGCGTCCAGCACTTCGATTGGGGGAGTCGCGTGCGCGTCGCGGAGGGCGACGACGTCGACGCCCGACTCGTCGTCGACGCCGCCGGTCGTGGAGGCCTGGCCGGCGCCCCGCCGGCGCCCGCCGCGTGGCAGTCGGCGTACGGCGTCGTGCTCGATGCTCCACCCAGCCGGTTCGACGCCGACCGACCGACGTTCATGGACCTGCGGTCCGTCGGCCGCAGCGGTGGGCCGCCGACGTTCTGCTACGTGGTGCCTGTCCACGACGGCTGGCTGGTCGAGGAGACGGTGCTCGCCGCTCCCGCCCGTGTCGACGCCGGCTGGCTGGCCGATCGGCTGGCGGCGCGGCTCGGCGCCGACGCACCGCCAGCCGGCGGGCCGGCGGGCCGGGTGGAGGTCGTCCACATCCCGATGGGCGGGCGACTGCCGTCGGCGCGCCAACCGGTGGTCGCGTTCGGCGCCGCCGCCGGCTACACCAACCCTGTGACGGGGTTCTCCGTGGCGACGGCACTGCGGGCGGCCCCACGGGTTGCGACGGCGATCGCCGACGCGCTGTCCACGGCCGGCCGACCCGACGTGCGGCCGATCCACCGCGCCGTGTGGCCGACGTCGCTGCGGCGCACCCGTCGCCTGCACGACCACGGGCTCAACGTGCTCGTCCGCCTCCCGGAGAACGAGCTGGCCGAGTTCTTCGCCTGCTTCTTCGACCTCCCCACCGAGGAGTGGTCGGCGTACCTGCGTGTCGACTCGCCACCCGGCGCGGTCAGTCGGGCGATGGTGGCCCAGCTGCGACGGCTTCCCTGGCGGGTGCGTCGCCGACTGGTGACGACGCCGCCGTGGCCGCGCTGGCCCGCCGAGTCCGCAGCGAGTGCCTGACGGCGAGCACCCAACCGACCACGACGCCGGCGGAGAAGATGAACCACTGCCCGGCGTAGGAGAGGTGGGAGCCCTCGGTCAGCTCGGGTCCGCCGAGCGGCTCCGGGAAGGCTCCCGTCCCGGCGGGCGTGGAAGCGGTCAGCTCGACGAAGAACCCGACGGGCGGCGCCGGGAGCTGGGCGGCCAGGCGGTCGATGTCGAGGCGCTGGGCCTCGGTCAGATCGCCGCTCGGCGCGTCGCTGACCTGGCCGCGCCGGCGCTCTTCCGATGGCCGCAGGCGACCGACCACCTCGACGATTCCCGTCGGCGGCGGCTCGGCGACCGTGCCGAACGGGACGAAGCCACGCTCGACGAGCAGGATCCGTCCGTCCTCCAGCAGCAGCGGCGTGACCACGATGTCGCCGGCCCGCCCGCCCTGGCTGCGGTTGACGACCACGAGCTCCTCGTCGGGCAGGTACTCGCCCGAGGCGACGACCGGGCGCCATTCGAGCGCGTCGAGGTCGCCATCCGCCGGGACGTCGGCCAGCGGCACCGCCGGCTGGTCGATGCGGGCCTCGACCGTGGCGTTGAAGGCCTGGCGCTCGTCGAGCCGGCGCAGCTGCCAGAACCCGAGGCTGACCATCAGCACGACGGCGCCGATGCAGGCCAGGTGGAACAGCAGCCACCGCGGACGCAGCAGGAAGCGGTACATGGGTGGATCGGACGGTACCGGTGTCGGGGTACCGTCGCCGGTCGTGGAGTTGCCGGACTTCCACCTCCCGCACGCCGAGAAGATCGAGTGGATGGTGGAGACCGACGGGTTCGCCGTCGAGCCGGTGGCGCCGGACGCGACGACCGACCCGCCTCGTGCCGGCTACACGTACACGATCGGGTTCCCGAGCCACGTGCAGTTCCCCGACGTCGTCGTGTTCGGGCTGACCCCGGTCGCCGCCCGTGGCCTGGTCGGCCTGGTCGCCGATCTCCGGCGCGGCGGTACGGAGCTGCCGCTCGACGCCGAGCTCGTCGGGCTGCTGGACAACGACCTGCGCTGCCGGTTCGCGCCGGTCGACCTGGGGGAGTGGGCCGACCTGTTCGCCACGGCTGCGGCCTGGTACCGCGGCGAGCCGTTCGAGGTGGTCCAGCTGATCTACCCGGACCGTGACGGCTGGCTGCCGTACGAGTCCGGGTTCGACCACCGCCTGCGCTACGCCCAACCCGTCATCGGCACCATCGGGTTCTGACGACGATCCGGTACGGAACGCCGTACCGATCGCGGCGCGGAATCGCGTCGCGGTGCCGCCCGGGCGCCACTGGTACGCTCCGCGGCGCATTTCGAGTGGCCCTCGGGCCCGGCAACCTGGGTGAACGCCTCAAGGTGCCTCCGCCACCAGGCGGGATGTGGTCGGATGAGGTTCCGGCAACCGAGCGTTCGTCACTCGTCATGCGTCGGACGTTCGGGACGCGGGAGGTGACGGGAGGCGATGACGAGGAGCACGGGGGCGTGGTTGCCCGGCGACCCGCCCGGCCATCGCCAGTTCTTCACCCTCGGCCGACTGCTGGCCCTCGACGGCGGCCCAGCCTTGGCCGACGTGACCGTCGCCTACGAGACGTGGGGTCGCCTCGACGACCGGGCGGCCAACGCCGTGCTGCTCTGCCATGCCTGGACGGGCGACAGCCATGTCACCGGCCCGGCGGGTCGGGGGCACCCGGCGCCCGGGTGGTGGGAGGGCATGATCGGCCCGGGACGCCCGATCGACACCGACCGGTGGTTCGTCGTGTGCGCCAACGTGCTCGGCGGCTGCCAGGGCTCGACGGGGCCGGCCTCGCCGCACCCGGCCGACGGCCGGCCATACGGATCGCGCTTCCCGGTGGTGACGATCCGGGACATGGTGCGGGCCCACGCCCGGCTGGCGGACGCGCTGGGCGTGACGACCTGGCATGCCGTGATCGGTGGCTCGATGGGAGGCATGCAGGCGCTGGAGTGGGCGATCATGTACCCGCAGCGGGTGCGATCGATCGTGCCGATCGCCACGTGCATGCAGGCGACGGCCCAACAGATCGCCTGGGGCGCCATCGGCCGGCGGGCCATCGCCCTTGACCCCGATTGGTGCGGCGGCGACTACTACGACGCCGAGCGCGCCCCGGACGAGGGACTGGCGATCGCCCGCATGGTCGCCCAGGTCACGTTCCGCAGCGACAACGTGTTCACCGATCGATTCGGGCGCGGCCTGGTCGAGGGCGCCAACGACCGCTTCGGGCTCTGGCAGCAGTTCGAGGTCGAGACCTACCTCGACCACCACGGCGCCAAGCTCGTCCGGCGCTTCGACGCCAACAGCTACCTGGTCATCGGCAAGGCGATGGATCTCCACGACGTGGCTCGCGGGCGGGGCAGCATCGCCGGCGCGATGGCCCGGGTGCAGGCGGCGTGCCTGGTCATCGGCATCTCGTCGGACCTGCTCTACCCGAACTACCAGCAGCGTCAGATCGACGAGGTGCTGCGCTCGGAGGGCGTGACGAGCCGGTACGTCGAGGTCGATTCACCCCACGGGCACGACGCGTTCCTGATCAACCTCGATCAGCTCGCCGACCCCATCGCCGAGTTCCTGGACCAGGTGTCGGAACGCTGACGACGCGCGGGTCGTTGGGGTCGATGTTCGGCGTCATCTCGTCGAGCGTCGGGATCACCCTGGACCCGGCCGGCACGCGGATCGCCAGCAGCTCGCCGTCGGGGTCGGCCGGCACCTCGCGCAGGAGGTAGACCTGGCGGCCCTTCGGCGGCTGCGGCGAACGGGCCTGGATGCGCCAGATCCCGCTGGCCGTGCGCACGAGCGATCGGCGGGAGACGAGCAGCTCGCCGCCGGCGAGGAAGGCGACGCGCACCTCCCGCTTGCGGCCGACGTTGCGGCCGGTCCGGTCGATCGGTTGCGCCGTCGTGAGGAAGCGGGAACCGTCCTTTGCGACCCAGTGCGGCTCGATGCGCGAGGCGAGCATGAACAGGCCGCCACACCCGACGACCGCACCGAGCAACCACAGCAGGTCAGACATGCGTCAACGAGTGTGCCCGGCCGGCAGACGCCACGCCACACTCGCCGGGCCGGCCGGCGGTGCCGGAGGTCGACGTGACCCGGCGGACGCTGTCGGTGCTGCTCGACCAGACCGCCATCGCCGGGATGGGCGACTGGTGTGGTGACCACCCACCCTGACCTGCGATGATCAGCGGTCGTGCCGATCACCGGATCCAGCGGTCACCTGGGCATCGTCGGCTCCACCGGGACGACGATGCTGCTCCTGGTCGGCGCGCTCGTCGCGCTCGGGGTGACGATGATCGTGGTCACGGTGTGGCTGGTCCGCTCGACGCGCTCGGACCACGTGGCGCTCGGGCCGCTGGAGGTGATGGGCGACCGCAGCTTTCGCCGGGCCGACGAGTCGTCGCGCACCACTCGGCTGACGTCGGCACGCCCCGACGGCGCGCCCGATCCGGCACCGATCGTGCCGCTCGAGGACGTCGAGGACGCGTCGCTGGCGGCCGAACACGCCGAGCCCGCCGAGCCCGCCGAGCCCGCCGAGCCCGCCGAGCCGGTCGAGGTGGTCGAGCCGGTCGAGGTGGTCGAGCCGGTGGACGGCGAAGCGGCGCCGGCGGCCCAGATCGACGGCGTCGACGAGCGGGTGGAGGACGAAGCCCGCTGAGCCCGGGTGGGTACCATCCGGCCATGGCCGCGTTCGATGTCGAGGAGATGCTGGGCCGCTTCCGGGACCGGGCGGCGGCGGTCAAGCGCCGACCGCTTCCCCCGGTGGCGGGGGAGGAGCGCCAGCAGTTCATCGCCCAGGCGCAGGCCGACTACCAGGACTTCGCCATCATCGGCGACGCCGCGGGCACCATCGAGGATGGGGTACTCGTGCTGCGGATCGACCTCCGGCCGGCGAGCGAACGCTGATCTGTGAGCGTCACGGACGGACTTCCGTCCGTTCCGCTCACCGATCTCGCTGCTACCCTCGTTGCCCGACTGCGGACGTGGCTCAGCTGGTAGAGCATCACCTTGCCAAGGTGAGGGTCGCGGGTTCGAATCCCGTCGTCCGCTCCATAGGAACCGCAGGTCAGGCCCTCTTTTTGGGCGAGTGATCCGCGAGTCAGCAAAGTGCGCGACGTTCGCCGGACACACCCGGGACACACGAACCTCAGCGCGCCGTGTATCGAGCGCGCTGCGATGACGGTGGACCGAACCCCGCAGCGATGCACCTATGTCAGTCGGCGTCGGCGCCGCTCCACGGTGATCGGACATCGCATCGTGGTCGGGCTTGGAAGTGCCGTGGTGGCCGACGATGTCGCCTTGGCTGATTGGTTGACCGGACGGTGGCGGGCGTAGAGCGCGGTCAACGGCCTCTCATGGTCGTACCGGTGGAACACGAGCCCTGGCCACTGGTGAACGCCGGCGTCGTCGAGATCGACGAGAACTTGACGGCATTGGCCGGGCTTGCGCTGCCCGGGCAGCCGCCGCTCGTCCACTTCGCGGATGGTGTCTCCGCCCGGTTCGGTTGGCCCCACAACGCGGGCCGTGCGGGCTGATCCTTCTCGCCAGCTGCACTCGGCACGGCATCAGGGTCGGAGTTCGCCGGGGCACGACGCATCCTCAAAGCCGGTCCTGGTCCGTCGCTGCAATCGGCACCTCACATTGCGTGAGGAGATTGCGCGCTGGAGAGACCGTGTGGCGTCTGCGACGGCAGGAATCCCGACGTCGCGTTGCTGTCGTCCAGTTTGGAACGTCTCGGGTGGCCGAGGGCCGAGCAGCGCCCAAGACCGCGTCGCCCACGCGGCGCAGAGCTGCCGATCTGTGCGCGTTGGTCCTCGCGTCACCGCGGCGCGAGGTGGGAGCGTTCGGCGTCATCGATGATCCAACCCTTCGCACGCCGTCCGTGGCAGCGTGTCAGCAGAGTGGTCGTCATGCCAGCGTGCCGACGCTGCGACGGGACGAGAGTTCGACGCACCAGTCGCGCGCGAACGCGTCACGACGGTGTCGAAGAACGGAGCGCATGGGCGAAATTCAGGCGAGTGTCTCACTGAACCGGTAGACGCGCCACGGCGCGCCCGTGGCGGTTGGCGGCTGTCGTTCGGGCTCGTGCTTCGGTAGTGGTCGGAGGATGCGGGTCGGCGGGATTCTGGGATGGGTTGCGCGCCTCGCCGCGACGGTGCGAGCATCGCCTTGAGCGGCTGGAGATCGGGAGGGGCACCGACAGGATGGTCACATCGGTCGGCGATCTCACGGCGGGGGAAGCGGAGCCGCCGTGAGATCGCGACCGCGGATCCTCTATCTGCTCCGCCACGCCAAGTCGAGCTGGACCGATCGCGGGCTCGATGATCATGACCGACCACTGACCAAGCGCGGCGAGGACGCATTGGTGCGACTGCGCCATCACATGGTGGCCACTGGCATCGCGCCAGATCTGGTCCTGTGCTCGTCGGCGCGTCGCACGACGATGACGCTGGATGGCATCGCCTCCGCCCTGCCGGCCAACACTGTCGTCCTCATCGAGGCTGGCTTGTACGGCGCGTCGAGTAGTGCTCTGCTCGGCCGGCTCCACGAAATGAACGACGACGTAGCCAGCGTGCTGATGATCGGCCACAACCCGGGGCTTGAAACGCTCACCTCGCTCCTCATCGGCGACGGCGAGCAAGACCTGCGGCGGCGTGTCGCAGCAAAGTTTCCGACCGGCGCGCTGGCAACCCTCGCATTCGACGGGGGTTGGAGCGATCTCGCCCCGGCCGACGCCACTCTGGACGCGTTCGTGGTGCCCCGAGAACTCTGACCCCGACATCAAACACATGGACGGAGGTCCCGTCCAGCGAGCCAACCGACATCGCGGAGATGCCGATCTGTGCGCGGCCTCCTCTCGTAGCAGGACGTCGTGCGGTGTTCCTGTTCGGTGCCACAGCGCTGAGGGAGCGGCGACCTGCGTCGGGCCCTCGGCCATGCCCGCAACAGCCACCTGCGCCACGCCGCGCTGCGCCGCGTGAGCTGCGTCGGCGGGTGGATTCATGTGGGCAGAGGGGCGCTCAGGTCGCGGACGATGCGGTCGACTTGGACGAGGAGGGCAGCGTAGGAGAGCCACTCGCCCTGCAGCTGGTGACCCTCGGGCGCTTCGTCGTGCTGGAGGGCCCACTCGGCCCGGCGGGAGGCGCCGAGCACGCACCGCGCTCGTCGGGCTTGGACCTCCGACAGCGCTGTGACTACGTCGGTGTCGTCGCGCTCGCCAAGCACTTCGTGCACCAGGGCGCCGACAGCGCGACCTAACGCCACCAAGAGCGCTCCCATGGACGGCATCGCCGAGTGGGTCGTGCCCGACAGGCGGGCATGATCGTCGAGGCCGCGGGAGATGACGGAGATGCCGATCGCGGTTCGCTCGAGGCGTGGGATCACGTCCTCGTAGCGGCCGAGCGCGTCGATGTGGCGCCGATCGCGCACGTTCCACCGGGCGGCGTCGCGGCCATTGCCGACTGCGTCGACGGCCTGACTGACGAGTCGCTCACGAGTCGTGCGCGCCTGGCGCCGCCAACCCTCGGTCTGGTCGATGGACCACGGCTGTTGGAGTCCCGACCCCATCGTCTCGAGCGCGCCGGTGAGACTCTCAGCCAGCCGGCCAAGGGTCTGGCGGGCGTCGACCAACCGTGACGCCGGCAGCATCAGCGAGACGACGACGCCGACCGCCGCCCCGACGACGGTGTCGACAGCTCGCGACCAGCCGCTGCTCTCAGGGCCCAAGGTGACCGCCGTGAGCACGACCAGGATGCTCATGGGAACCTGCCTCGCCGCTGCCGCCGGAAGCCGAAGCACGAGTTGGGCGACGATCAGTGACACGGCCACGAGCACCCCGACGGTGAAACCGTTCAGCGACAGGACGTCGCCGATCGCCAGTGCGACGAGAACTCCGAGCACAACAGCCGCACTGCGCTGCAGCGCCCTGAGAACGGAGGCCCGAACCGAGACCTGCACCACCACGACGGCCGACAGCGAAGCGAGCACTGGGGCGGGCACACCAGTGACAACCTGCGCCAACCACCACGACAACCCAGCTGCCAGGCCGGACTTGGCCACCGTACCGATCTCGGTCGATGTTGGCGGTGTCCACGCCACTGCATCCGCCAGCCGACGCCACCACCGTCGCAGCCCAGGTTGCACACCGCTGGGCGGTTTCGTCGCCACCGCCGAACGGTAATGCCATCACTTCAAGGCCTCGATGGAGCGACCGTCCTCCACCATTCCCGTCGACAAGGACATGCCTCCGGCGAGCGGCATGCTGGCGGGGGATCGCTGAGTCGGATCGATCTTCAAGGTGGCCGAACTGACCGACCATTGCAAGGGTCAAGGTTCCCGACCGAGACGGGCGGTCGTACCGAACGTCGGCCCTCGGGGCCGCCCGGGGCCACGGATCCGCGCCCCGAACCGGCGTTCCGTCGCGGTGAGAGCTGAGCGCCCCTTGCGAGATCACGAGCACTGAACCACGGTCCCTGACGGGCCTCCGACGACGAACGGGATGACAAACCGGCGCTCGGTCCGTGACGCCGCGGTGTGGTGCCGCGAGCGTGCGCCTAACTCGAAGCGCTGTCGGTCATCACGTAGGCGATAACCGTTGTTCGCGAATCCACCACGTGCGCGGCTCGCTGACAGGTGGATGACCGGCCATGGCATGCGCGGCAGGGTACGTGCGGGGTCTCACTGTCCTGATCGGCTGCGCTCCCGTGCAGGAAGCGCCGCTCCAGGCGACAGGTCCCGGATGCGCGCCTCGCCGGTTCAAACCGCACTGGAGGGTGGTGAATGCCAGTGTCTCCTGGAGATGCGACAGGGATGGAATGACGGAGGGTCTCGTGGCCGTGGCGACGAGCGGCCCCGTCGTCGGTGACTTGCTCGCCTCGACCTTACGTTGGAGGGCAGGGACACCAATCGGACACAGGACAGTGCGTAACGGTGAGGATGGGTGCGAAGAGCTGACGTTCGGAAACTGCAGCTCAAAGCCATGCTCCGGTCATCCCCGCAGCTACGTCAATTGCGCCCAGACACATTGCCAAGGTGAGAGTCGCGGGTTCGAATCCCGTCGTCCGCTCCAGGTAGGAGGAGGTAGAGGGCCGCCACGATGGCGCGTTCCACTGGCATGCCTTCCGGGCGGCCCGTGCGGGGACAGGCTGGGGAGATCATGCGATGGATCGGCACGGCGGACGACCTCGATGGACTCGAGCCCCAGGACGAGGCGGCCCGCGTCGAGCGTCAGGCATCCGAGCTGCGCGACTTGCTCGGCGCGGTCCAACCCGTGGACGGTGAACGCTTCGCCTTCGTCGACTCCAGCGGGCGCGCCCGACCCGCGTCAACCGCCTACTCACGATCGACGACGGTACGACCGCCGTGTCACACGCTGCCGGGCCAGAGGGCGACGAGGGGTCAACTCGTGCGCTCGACCGACTCGCACCTCGCGAGCAGGCCGTGTTGCGGCTGGTGGCCGCTGGCTACACCATTTCGAGCTCGCCAAACTCCTCGGCTCCTCTCTGCGGAGCGTGGAATCCAGCAGGGCACGCCTTCGCCGGACCCTGGGCGTGCGCACCCGCGCCGAGCTGGTGCGCTACGCGCTCGACACCTTTGCTGACCGACCCGCGGATCTGATACTCGCGGCGTTCACGAACAATCGGTTGACAGAACGTGACCGTGTCCAATCGAACGCTCACCTGTCGGCGCAACAGGGCTGACCCGGCCTCTCGCCCTGTCAGGTGTCCACTTGTCGGATGGCTTCGACGTCGATCTCGATGCGCACGCCTTTGCCGACAAGGAAGCCCCCGGCCTCGAGGGGCTGGTTCCACGTGATATCGAAGTTCTCGCGGTCGATCTCCGTGGTTGCGAGGAACCCAGCGCGCAGGTTGCCCCACAGGTCGACCATCGCGCCGTTGTACTCGACGTCCAGTACCACAGGACGGGTGACGCCGTGTGCGGTCAGGTCACCGGTCACCTGCCAGCGGTCCTTGTCGCCCGCCCGGACCGAGGTGCTGGCGAAGCGCAGCTCTGGGTAGCGCTCGACGTCTAGAAAGTCGGCGGAGCGGAGGTGCTCGTCGCGGGTCCCGTCTCGGGTGTCGATGCTCGCCGCCTCGATCACGACCTCGACCCGGGAGTCCTCGGGGCGCTCGCCGATGTGGATCGTGCCCTCGAACTCGCGAAACCTGCCGCGCACCTTGGCGATCATCATGTGGCGCACGAAGAACTGGATCTCGGAGTGGCTCGGGTCGATCTTCCACGTTCCCGAGGGGGGCACCTCACGTCCATCGACGATCCATGTCCCGGCGGTCTTCACGTCCATTGCTGCTGCCTTCCTGTTGGTTCGTCGAGCCGTCGGAGGTGCTGGCTCAACCGGTGGCACAAACGATCGAGCTCGCGGTCGCTCTCCTCGAGCAGCCCCACCAACTCTCGGCTGGCGTTGTCTTCGATCAGGCCGGCCAGTCCGGCCATCAGCGGCGCCATCTGCAGGCGATGTCGCTCCACGGCGATGACGAGCTGTTCGAGCGTCACCTCATCACCGTCGCGCCCGCCGGATCGGTCCCGCATCCCGCCGTCGCGTAGACCTTCGATTACGCGCCCGAGGGATGTCGCCACGACCCGATGAGACGACGATGCGGGGATGGTTGACACGTTGCTTGCCGCTCACCCATTCGAGGAGACCCCTGATCTCTACGGAGCGTTCCCCGAGCTCGGCGAGGCCCAGATCGCCACGCTCGCCGGCGCCGGCGAGTGCCGGATGACCGACGCCGGCGACGTGCTGTACCGCGAAGGCGACCTGGACTACGACTTCGTCGTCATCCTCGAGGGAAAGGTCGCCGTGATCGAGGGCTACGAGGTACCCGAGCAGCAAGTCGTCGGAGTCCACGGGCGGCGCCGGTTCCTCGGCCAGATCAGTCTGCTCGCGGGACAGGCAGCCTTCGTCACGGCCGTGGTCGTCGAGCCAGGAGAGGTGCTCGTCGTCCCCGTGGAGCGGCTCCGAGAGCTGGTGCTCCAGGACACCGCGCCGAGTGACGTGATCCTGCGCGCCTACCTGCAGCGGCGCTCGATCCTCATCGAGGTCGAGCCGGGTTCCGCATCTTCGGCTCGTGCTATTCGCCCGACACTCGTCGCTGGTCGGTGTCGTCGTCGGTCGCCAGGTCAAGCTGGGGTGCCTCCGCCAGGCGGTCGAGGATGGGCTGCAGCTCGATCGCCTCGTCGAGCTTCACGACCTGGTGGATGCGCTCCTGCAGGCCTTTCGTGATCGGCTGATCCGAGCGCTTCATGATGTCGCGCCCATTGGCTTTCGCCAGTTCCTTGGTGGGCTGGCAGGTCGAATATCGCGCCGGTCCAGCAGCCCGAGCATCCCGTGAACGCATGGGTCCTCGGCCGAGCCCCCGTCACCGGCGACCGAATGGCCGTGAGGGACAGAATCGTCGCCGATGTCGATCGCGAACAGCCGTCGTGGTTCAGGCGAGCCCGTCGTGAACCCGCCGGTGACGTCCGAGGCGACGACGCGCCATGGGCTGTTGCTACGCGAACAGCTGTCGAGCCTGCAAGCGCTGCTTGCGCTGTCGATGCGGATGACCGACTCCGAGGACGGGGACGAGATTCCTCGCCTGGCGGCCACCGCCGTGCCGTCGCTGGCCCGCTGCCGCCTCGTCGGGCCCACCTTGCCGACGGCCGGCGCCAGTCGTTGTCGGACGCTGGTGCGTCCCTCTCGTGTCGCGTGGCTTCGAGGAGAGCTACCTGCAATTCGGGCTACGCAACATGCGGCGACAGGTCCTCGAGCGGGCAGGGACGTTCGAGTCGCCAGGAGGACTGATGGTCAGGGACGCAGCCAGCCGACGGCTCCACGGCGCACGGAACACGGACACTTCCCATGACCTTGCCAAGGTGAGGGTCGCGGGTTCGAATCCCGTCGTCCGCTCCAAGTAACGCTCGAACAGGGCCCTCTCCGGAGGGTCGCTGTTGCGCACCGACGACCGGTGTCCCACAATGACGCGCTCGTCAGGTGGCGGGCCCCAGCTCGTCGGCGGCGATGGCGAAGATCTCGTCGGCCTTGCCGATCGCCACGAGGTGGCCGGCCCCCTGGACCTCGTGCCACACCGAGCCAGGCATGCGGTCCGAGATCTCCTTGTTGATCGGGTACGGGACGAGGTGGTCGTCGGTGCCCTGCCACATGTGCACCGGTCGTTCGATCTTGGTCACATCGAACGCCCACCGGTGGTAGAGCAGCTCGGAGTCGTCGACCAGCGGTTCGGAGCCCTGGGCGAAGCACTCCGCCGACATGTCGGCGAACGGCTCGGCGTACTCCGGGTCGCGCAGGAACTTGGCGTCGTAGTCGTTGACCGTCTTGACCAACGTCTTGATGTACGACGTGCGGAAGTGCGTGGCATCGAGCCCGAGGAACTCGTACATGAGGTGGAACTCGAGCCGGTGGTGCAGGGCGAGCTTGCCGCCGATGGTGTCGACCTTGTCCATGAACTTGGCCGCCCACATGTCGCCGAACGTTCCGTAGTTGCCGCCGGCGATGCTGGTGACGTGGCGCAGCCGGGCTGGGTCGAGGTAGGCCGCTGCGGCCAGCGGCCAGGGACCGCCCTCCGACCAGCCGCTCACGCCGAACTGCTGGTATCCCAGCGCGTCGGCGATGGTGACCAGATCGTTGGTCCAGCCTTCGTAGCTGCGATCCTTCTGCGCGGTCGAGCGCCCGATGCCCGGTCGATCGACGCTCACCAGGCGTAACCCATGGGCGGTTGCGCCGTTGGCCAGCAGCCGCCCCTCGAGCCGACTACTCGGACCCCCGTGGTTGTGGATCACGAGCGGTGCCGTCGGATCCCCGAACTCGACGTAAGCGAGCTGGCGACCGTCCGGGGTCGCTACGAACTTCGTCTCTCCGGCCGGGGGCACGACAGCCATAGCGACTCCGATATTCGTGGACCTCGCGCCGTGCGCGGCCCAATGATGTTGGTGACGGACACGCGACCCTACGCGGATCAGTCAGGACGGCCCGAAGGACAGCTCCGGGCGATCGGGGCTCGGTCCGTCGAGCGGCCCGTTTGCCGCGCCGGCGAGGTGGCGGTCGAGGAACGCCCGGACCGCCTCGACGGTGAGGTGCTGCATCCGCTGCGGATCGATGGTCGTCGCGGCGAGCATCGTGGTCATGACCGAACCGTCGACGACCGGCAGGTTGGGCACGTCCATGAAGCTGAGGTGCGTGGCCCCGCCGATGCGCACCGTGTACCCGGGCGTCGCCCGTTCGTGGATCCGCCGCCAGCCGTCGAACATGGTCGCCTTCTCGGCCTCGAACCACCCGGTCGACGGGGCGATGCCCATGCGCACGGCGTCGTCGGAAGGCATCGCGAACTCGGGGTGCTCGGCCAGGAGCTGGAACACCGGGCGCTGCACGCCGACCTCGCCGACCTCCGTCCACACCGCCCCGTCCAGGTTGACGGCTGCCCGGCAGCGCGGATCCTGACGCATCCACTCCACGGCGGCGTTCCCGCCGAACGAGTGCCCGGCGGCACCGAGGCGCCGCAGGTCGAGCCGCCCCTCGAACCGGCCCCCGGACTCGGCATCGAGCAGCGTCAGTTGGTCGGCCACGAACGCCACGTCGCCGACCTTGTACCGGCAGACTGCGGCGCGCCCGGCGAACACCTCGTCGTGCGACCCCGTCTGGGGCCCGAGCGCGCCGCCGATGGCCGCCGCGTTGGCGGGCAGGACCCGACCGTCGCTGAACGCCGTGACGGTGGTCTCGAAGGTGTGGTTGATGCCGGCGACGACGTAGCCGCTGCTGGCCAGCCCCTCGGCCAGCCCGCTGAGCAGGAGGGGTGGGAATCCGCTGGGGGACAGGATGATGACCGGCCACCGCGCCGCCCCGTCGGCCAGGTCGGCGTCGGTTACCGAATGACTGCGCAGCCCGCCGACGCCGAGGCCGAGGAACTCAGCGACGGGCGACCAGGCGCCCGGCAGGTAGTCGGCTGTCGCTCCGTCCCTGCTCGGAGCGGCGGGGTACCACGTCCAGACCACCAGCTCACGGGCGGTCGTCGGGTCGGGCGCATACGGATCCGTGCGCGCCTCGTCGGACCACTCGAACGACGTCCGGCCAACGGCGTACGTCCCGGTCGATGCCGGCACCACGGCGGGACAACGTACCCCGCCGGGGTGGCGGCATCGACTGACGGTCGGCCCGGCGTGCCAGGATCGACCCATGACCGACGAGCTCGACGACTACGAGGAACTCGGCGACGAGGAGGAGGCGCTGGTCGCCGAGCTCGCCGACGAGGTGGCGCTCAGCGACGCCGACGAGATCGTCGACGTGCTGGCCGAGCCCGACGAAACCCCGTTCGACGAGACGCGCATGGAGTACTCCGGCGTGGAGGAGGGCGATGGCGATGTCGACGTCGAGGAGCTCGAAGAGGCCGGGGCGCTCCTCGACGATCCAGAGCGGGAAGCACTTCTCGGTCGGGCGATGGACGACCCGGACGGCATCGATCCGTGAGGTGATCGTGCCGATGCAGCCGCTGAGCACCCCACACCGTGGCTGACGAAACGCCCGAGCGGCCGGCAACCCGCGGCGCTCCGCGCGTCAACCAGAACGTGGCGACGGCGGCGGCGTACGCCTGGCGGTTGCTGGCCATCGGCCTGGCCGTCTACGCCGTCATCTGGCTGGTGGGCCAGCTGCTCGTCGTGGTCCTTCCCGTCGTGGTGGCCGTGCTGCTGGTTCGGGCCCTGACACCGGTGGCGGCCCGCCTGCGCCGCAAGCTCAAGCCGAGCCTCGCCGCGCTCGTCACGGTGCTCGGCTTCCTCGTGGTGCTGATCGGCGTCCTCTTGGTCGTCGGTGTCTCGCTGGCCCGCGAGTTCGACGAGCTCGGCTCGACGATCTCGCAGGGCATCGACGACTTCGAGCGCTGGCTCGTGGAGGACGGCCCGTTCGACTTCGACGCCGCCGAGGTGGCCGAATGGCGCCAGCGGGCCGGTGAGGCACTGTCGCGGTTCCTCTTCTCGAACCAGCGCTCGGTGGCGTCGGGCGCGTTGATCGCCGCCGAGGTGGTCATCGGCGCGGTGCTGACCGTGATCGTCGGCTACTTCTTCCTCAAGGACGGTCGGCGGATGACGATCGGCATGCTCCGCACCCTGCCCGCCGCTCGCCGTCCGGTCGCCAACCGGATGGCCCGCCGATCATGGGACGCACTCGGTGGCTACCTGCGCGGCGCGGCGGTGCTCGGCCTGGTCGAGTCGGTGGCGATCGGCATCGTCTTGTTCGCCGTCGGGGCGCGCCTCGAGCTGCCGGTGATGATCGTCACGTTCCTCGCCGCCTTCATCCCGATCGTCGGTGCGGTCTTCGCCGGGGTCGTGGCGGTGCTCGTGGCCCTCGTCACGGCCGGCGGCGTACCGGCCCTGATCGTTGCCGGCGTCGCCCTCGTCGTGCAGCAGCTCGACAACGAACTGCTGGCGCCGGTGATCTACGGCCGGGCGCTGCGCCTCCACCCGCTCGTGATCCTGCTCGGCATCGCCGCTGGCGGCGCGCTGTTCGGGTTCGTCGGCACGTTCTTGGCCGTGCCGGTGCTGGCGGTGGTGCTGAACTCGATCGACGAAGCGCGACGCCGGACGTCCGATACCCGCCCGGCGGTCCCCGACGCCGAGGTCGCCGTTCCCGGGGGGCGAGCCCTCACGGGCGAGTCGTCGACGTGATGACCGGCGATCGGTCCGTCAGATCGCACCGCTGGCGCGCAGGCCGATGATCTCGTCATCCGTGAAGCCCGCCGCACTGAGCACCGCATCGGTGTCGGCCCCGAGTTCCGGCGGCGGCCCACCGGGGGTGGCTGGGGTGTCGGAGAGCGCGATCGGTGTGCCGACGATCGTCGTCGCGTCGTCGCCGTCACCGTCCCGAGCGAAGTACCCGTTGGCCCACGTCTGCGGATCCCGGACGACCGCGGCGTAGTCCCGGACGGGTGCGAAGCGCTGACCGGCCGCGGTCAGCACCGCGCACCACTCGTCGGTGGTGCGGGTCACGAAGACCTCGGCCAGCACCTCGAACAGCGCCGCCTTCTCGGCCGGGCCGAGCAGGGGCGAGATGAAGCGGGGGTCCTCGAGCAGGTCGGGCCGACCGATCGCCTCGTAGAACGCGACGCGCAACTGTGGCTGCACGCCGACGATGGCGATCCACCCGTCGGCGGTCGGCATGATGCCGTACAGCGCCGGGATCAACGGGTGGCCGCGGTTCGGTCGCCCCGGCAGGACGCCTGACAGCAGGTACGCCGTGTACTCGCTGGCCTGCCCCCAGATCTGGCTGCCGAGGAGCGAGACGTCCACGCGCTGGCCGCGGCCGGTGCGGCCGCGGGCGATCAGCGCGGCGAGCACGCCGGCGGCCAGGTGCTGTGACGCCAGGTGATCGGCGATCGTGGCGGCGATCGGTGTGACCTCGCCACCATCGCGACCGGTGGCGCTGATCAGCCCACCGGCGGCTTGTCCGGACAGATCGGCGCCCTCGCGTTCGGCGTCGGGGCCGACGGCGCCGAACGCCGATCCCGAGGCGTAGATCAGGGCGGGGTTGGTCGCCCGCAGGGCCTCGTCGCCGAGGCCCCAGGCGTCCATCGTGCCCGGCTTGAAGTTGCTGATGACGACGTCGGCGGTGGCGGCGAGGCGGTGGAACACGGTCTGCCCGTCCGGCGAGCGGAGGTCGATCGTGACGCTGCGCTTGCCGCGGTTGCAGGCCGAGAAGTAGGCGCTGCGGGTCTCACCCGGGGCGGCAGGGAGCCAGCGGGCCTGGTCACCCACGAACGGCAGCTCGACCTTGACGACGTCGGCCCCGAACTGGGCCAGCAGCGCCGACGCCTGCGGTCCCTGCACCAGCAGACCGGCCTCGAGCACGCGCACACCGTCCAGGGCTCCGGGCATCTTCATGGCGAAACCATCTCACCGATGCGAACGAGCGAGCGCCAGCGAGCGAGTGCCCAGCAGCTGCGCAGGCTGCAGGTGGTGTGGCCGGGGAACGCAATGACGGTCAGTGGCCGTAGCGGTCGAAGTACTCGCGGGTCTCGGTGGCCAGAACGGCGAGGTAGAAGATGACCGCCGACAGGGCGATGTTGAGCAGTCCGGCGACCACGTGGGCGGGGTGGATGAAGAGCCACCACAGCGACGAGCCGAGGTTGAGCAACGTGATCGCGCCGACGACGAACATCGCGGTGCGCGAACCGTGGGCGTAGCTGGTGGCGACCCAGATGGTGATCAGGCCGATGGCGATGATCCACACGCCGGCGAACGTCGCCTCCGTCGAGCTGAAGCTCTCCCGGACCTCGGCGTTGTTGCGGAAGCCGAGGAGCAGGATGCCGCCGAAGATCGTGATGGCGGCCTGCAGGTAGGCCAGCCACTGCACGAGCAGGACGGACGTGGGCCGCAGCTCGGGGCCGGTGGGATCGACGACGGACATGGAGCCTCCCTCGGGTCGTCAGGGTCGCCGCGGCACGGTACTGCTGGTCCCGGTGGTGGCCGGGGATGCCCGGCCGGTCGCCGATCCGTGTGGGAAGATCTAGCTCCTATGGCGGCGGGCATGGGCGCTCCTCGCATCTTCGACGGCGGAGGTTGACGTGCGGCGGGCGTTGGTTCCCGTTTTGCTGGTGCTGACGGGTGTCCTGGTGCTGGTCGGCGGGCTGGCGGTGTGGATGAGGAGCACGGTCTACGACAGCAGCGCGTTCAGTCGACGGGCGACGTCGGTGCTCGATTCGCAGGCCGTGCGCTCCGAGGTCGCCGACATCTTCACCGCCGAGTTGGTGAAGGCCGGGAACCAGCAGGCGATCAGCTTCCGTCCGGCGTTCGAGGCGGCCATCGAGGCGGCGCTCGACACCGACACGTTCCGCAGCATCCTGCGCAACTCCATCCGCACCGTCCACGCCGACGTCCTGCGCGGCGGTTCGGGTTCGTCTGGCATCAACCTGTCGGATTCGATCTCGATCATCGCCGGCACGCTGCAGCTACCGTCGGACGCCCGCGGTGAACAGGTCCAGGAAGGCGGGTTCTCCACGGCCTTCGCCGACACCACCCAGCGCCTGGCCGACCTCGGGGTGTGGAGGGCCGAAGGCCTGGTGCGGGCACTGGGTTTCGGGTGCCTGGCGGCGGCGGTCGTCTTCGCGGCGATCGCCATCTTGCTGTCGCGCGATCGGCGACGCACGGTGTGGTGGCTCGGCTGGGTGCTGGCCTCCGTCGGCGTGTTCGTCGTGGCCCTGCTGTGGGTCGCCCAGTGGTACGTCGGGCGCCAGTTCCCCGACGGCGAGCTCAGCGCGGCGGCCTCAGGCGGGCTCAGCGACGTGACCATCGACCTGCGCACCTTGGCGCTGTGGACCATCGGGTACGGGGTTGTGATCGCCGGCGCCGCCGCGGCGTCCGACCAGCTGTACAGCCCGGGGATGGTCGGGCGCCGGATCGGGTCGTGGATCGAACAGCGGCGCCAGACCACGACGGGGACGCTCCTGGTCGGAGGCCTCGGCGTGGTGCTCGGGTTCCTGGTGATCCAGAACCTGGCGGCGATGGCAGTCGTGCTGGCCGCCGTGGCCGGGCTGTGGTTGACGTACCTCGGGACCGCCGAGCTGCTGCGCTTGATCAGCCGCGTCGCCCAGGAGGCCGGGACCGGGCGAAGCTCGTGGTGGCGGCCGCCGCTGGTGATCGGCACGGTCCTGCTGCTGCTGGCCGGTCTGACCACCGCCGTCGTGCTCAGCACCTCACGCTCGGCCGCCGACGCGGCGAAAGCCGCGCCGTCGGGCTGCAACGGATCGGAGGACCTGTGCGAACGCCGGTTGGACGAGGTGCTGTTCGCCGGCACGCACAACTCGATGTCGTCGCCGCTGTACCCGGGCTGGCTGTTCGGTGAGCAGATCGGACCGATCGGGGATCAGCTCAACAGCGGCATCCGCGCCCTGCTGATCGACACCCACTACGGCGTCCCGTCGAGCGCCCGCCTGCCGGGCTCCCAGACGCCGGTGGTGCTGACGGACCGGGCTCGGGAGCTGTCGAACCCCGAGTTCGAGGGCGCGGACCCGGGCGTGGTCGACCGGGCGAACGCGCTGGCCTCGCGGGCACCTGCGGCGGCCAACGCGGACAGCACGATCTACCTCTGCCACAACTACTGCGAGCTCGGGGCCATCTCGTTCGCCAGCGTGCTCGATGACCTCAAGTCGTTCGTCGAGACCCACCCCGACGACGTCGTCCTGATCGTCATCCAGGACGCCACGACGCCGGAGGACACGGCGCAGGCGTTCGTCGACGCCGGCCTCGAGGACAAGATCGCCACCCTGCAGCTCGGCCAGCCGTTGCCGACCCTGCAGGAGCTGATCGATGCTGGCACCACGCTCGTCGTGTTCGCCGAGGACGGCGGAGCGACCAGCGGCCCCGCCTGGTACCAGCCGGCCTACGAGGGATGGATGCAGGAGACGCCGTTCTCCTTCGACTCGTCGGAGGCGTTCGACTGCGCCACGAACCGTGGCGGCGGCGTGGGGGAGCTGTTCCTGGTCAACCACTGGGTGACGACCAAGGGACCGGACCCGGGTCTCGCCCGTCGCGCCAACAGCGACGACATCGTGCGCCGGCGGCTGGAGCGCTGCGTCCGTGAGCGGGGGGCGATGGTCAACATCATCGCCACGGACTTCACCCAGGCGTCGGACGTCGTCGAGCTCGTCGAGGTGCTCAACACCGAGCTGCTGGACGAGGTCCCCGACGGGGGTGACGAACCGGACGCGCCCGCAACCACGACGCCGCCGGCCTCGACCGTGACAACGACGACGGAACCGTCGACGAGCACGACCATCGACGCCGCCGACCTCGAGGAGCCGACGGTGATCTCGACGCTGACCGGCGGTGATCCGGGACGGTTCTGCGCCACCGTCGACGACGCGTTGGCGGCGGTCACGGTGTATTCCGAGGCCGTCCTCAGCGAGCCGGCCGCCGACGTCGGTCGGTCGGACCTCGCCTTCGCCCCGCTGCTGATCCAGGCGCTGACGCCGTTCCTCGACACCGCGCCGGTCGAGCTGTTCGAGCGGGCCGACCCGCTGCGCCAGCGCGCCGAGGCCGCCACCGCCACGTTGACGGAGCTCGGACTCGACGATGCGACGCAGGCCAGGCTGGCCGAGCAGGCGGCCCAGGCGGTCAACGGCACCACACCCACCGACGGGGCGACGCTGCAGGCCGACCTGCTGGCGACGATCGCCGAGATCGCGTCCGAGGAGGACATCGAAGCGGCCGTCGCCGCGCTGACCGAGTCCGGCGGCGACCCCGCCCCGCAGCTCGACCTCGGCTACGTCTCGCCCGAGGTCGCCCGCGACAGCGGCTACACCTGCGAGTGAGCCCGAAGTGTGAGCCCCGCGTGCGGATCCCCGCCCGCTGCGCTCACCGATCAGCGCGGGACGATGTACTGGCCGACGACGTCGGTTGTTCGCTGCAGTGACTCGGTCAGCGGGTCGACACCGACGGCGCCGACGCCGACCTCGCCGGCCAGCGCCGCGTTGACCGGCAAGATCGTGTAGTCGGACCGGTCGATGTAGGTCGGGATGACCTGCGGTTGGCCGACCTCGAACGTCCCGTCCGGCCGCTCGGCGACCTCGACGCGAACGATCATCCCGTCCTGCCCACGGATCCCGCAGCACTTGGTCGTGGCGTTCATCGCGCTCGAGGTGGTTGCCCATGCCGAACACGACCCAGCGGCCGTTGACCTGCTCGATCGGCTGGATCACGTGGGCGTGGTGCCCGAGGATCAGGTCGACGGCACCGCTGGCGGTGATCTCCTCGGCCCACTGGCGTTGCTGGGGCAGCACCTCGGTCGCCCCCTCCGACCCCCAGTGGACCGACACCACGACGAAGCGGGCGCCGAGGTCGCGCGCCTGTACGGCGTCGGCGACGACCCGGTCCGAGTCGAGCAGGTTGGAGCGCCACTGCTCGCCGTTGGCCGCCGGGCGGCCGTTGAAGCTGAACGTGTACGACAGGTGTGACACCGGAACGCCGCCGAGGTCGAAGACCTGCGGCCCGGCCTCGTCCGGCGTACGGGCCATGCCGGCATGGCCGAGGCCGTTGGCGTCGAACGTGTTCAGGGTGCTGTCGATCCCGGGGGCGCCCTGGTCCATGGCGTGGTTCGAGGCCAGGGAGCACCGGTCGTACCCGGCGCTGGCGATCGCGGTGGCGATCTCGGGCGGGATGGCGTACTCCGGCGGGATCGGATCGACGTCCTTGCCTGGGGGGACGATCGGTGTCTCGAGGTGGCAGATCGCCAGGTCGGCCGCGGCGATCGTCGGTTCGACCAGGCGGAACATCTGGCGGAAGTCGTAGCCCACCCCGCCGGCGACGACGCTGGCCTGATCGACCACGGGGATGTGCGGCAGGATGTCGCCGGTCGCCAGCACGCTGAACCCGCCTGGCGGTGAAGTCGGCGGCGGTGGCGCCACCGGCACGCTCGTCGAGCTGTCGACGGGCGCCGGCACGGCCGTCGTCGAGGCTGCGGCGTCCGCCGCGCCAGGGTCGGCCGGCGCCGCCGCGGTCGGCGTGGCCGGCGCGCTCGGCGTGGTCGGCGCGGCCGTGGCCAGGGTGTCGGCACCGATCGCACCGCCGGCGGCGCCCGGTCCGAACGGGTCGACGTCGACCGTCGGCGGGTCGGCCGCCGTCGACACCGCCGACGAGCCGAGCGGCGCCATTTCACGCGGGGATCCACCGCACGCCGCAGCGATCGCCGTGACGCCGGTCAGCGCCACGACCGCGCTGGCCCATCGTGGCCTCCGCCGGCTCGTCACGGGCGGGATGCTACGGGAACAGGGCCTCGCGCAGGCGGACACCATGCACCCGCGCGTGTGGCGCGGGTCGGTACCGTTCGCCCGTGCGTACCGCCCCCGTGCTCGTCGTCGTGGTGGGAGTGCTGGCCGCCTGCAGCAGTGCGGGCGACGAGTCCGCGGCGCCGACCTCCGGCGCACCGACGACCACCACGGTCGCCGTCGGGCCGTCGAGCGACCGCCGAGGCGACCGCCGAGGCGACCACGGCGGCCACGGCGCCAGCAGCGACCACCGTGCCCGCCGCCCCGACCGCGCCGTCGACCGCCTCTTCGACCACCTCGACCACCTCGACGTCGACGACGCTGCCGCCGACCACCACGACGACCCAGCCGCCGGCGCTCGCGTACGGCGCCGATGTCGGCCAGCCGTGGGGGACGGCGGTCGCCGGCCTGCTCACGTTCCGTGGCAACCCGAGCCACACGTACTACGGCACCGGCCCCGTCCCGGCGGCGCCCGACGTCGTCTGGCGCTACCCGGACTCGGCGATGTGCGGCGAGTCCAGCGAGTACGGCGAGACCCGCACCTGGTGCGGGACCGGCTGGGTCGGCCAGCCGGCCGTCTTCGAGCGCGACGGTCGCACCTGGGTGGTCTTCGGCGCCTACGACTACCAGTTCCACTTCGTCGACGGGGTGACCGGCCAGCCGATCATCCCCCCGTTCCCGACCGGCGACCTGGCCAAGGGGACGGTCACCGTCGACCCGGACGGTTTCCCGCTCGTCTACGGCGGCTCCCGCGACAACAAGCTGCGTCTGCTGGCAATCGACCGCGGCGCGCCCGTCGAGCTGTGGGCGCTCGACGCCATGGACGACGCCCTGCAACCGCGCCTCTGGAACAGCGACTGGGACGCCGCGCCGCTGATCGTCGGCGACTACCTCGTCACCGGCGGCGAGAACAGCCGCTTCCACGTCGTGCGGCTGAACCGCAGCTACGGGCCGGACGGACTCGTGCAGGTGGCGCCCGAGCTCGTGTTCACGGCGCCGGCATGGGACGACGAGCTGCTCGCCAACCTGCCCGACGACCGGGTGTCGGTGGAGAACGCCGTCACGCTGGTCGGCGACACGGCCTACTTCACGTCGTCGGGCGGCCTGGTCCAGGGATGGGACCTGAGCAGCCTGCGCACCGGGCAGGGCGAGATCACCCGCACGTTCCGGTTCTGGACCGGCGACGACACCGACGCCACGATCGTCGCCGACGAGGAGGGCTACCTCTACGTCGGCCAGGAGTGGGATCGCCGGAACGATCGTGGGCGCGAGGTCGGCCAGCTGCTCAAGCTCGATCCGCGCCGGCCGGACAACCCGATCGTGTGGTCGATCCCCGACCAGGTCGGCGACAAGAGCGGCACCTGGTCGACGCCGGCCCTGCACGGTGACACCGTCATCTGGCCGACGTTCAACGGCCCGCTGTACGGGATCGACCGGGCGACGGGGGCGATCCGCTGGACGATCGACCTGCCCTGGTCGGTGATGAGCTCGCCGGTCGTCGTCGACGACGTGCTCGTGCAGGCCGACGCCACCGGCGTGGTACACGCCTGGGACCTGCCCGCCGACGGGGGCCAGCCGACGCCACGCTGGACCACGCAGCTGCCGGCCAACATCGAGTCCACGCCGGCCCTGTGGAAGGGCCGCATCTACGTCGGTACCCGCGACGGGTACTTCTACGCGATCGGGGATCGATGACACCTGGGGTGGGCCGGGTCGCCCTGCTCGGCGCGGTGAGTGCGGCGGCCGTGTTCGTCGCCGCGATGGGGTGGCTGTCCCCGCCCGACGAGCGCGTGGGCTCCCTCGCTGATCCGGCCATCGGCTCCGACGATCCCGGCGTCGTCGACGTCGTGGCGGCGGCCGAGCCCGCCACCACCACGTCGCCCGTCGTCGTCGCCGGGTCGACGACCGTCGCCCCGACCGCCCCGACGGCCCCGACCACGTCGAGCACCGCGCCACCCACGACGGTGGCGCCCGTCGGCCAGCGGACGCTGAGCGTGCTGCTGACCGGCGACATCCTCACCGAGAACCCCGTGCTCGAAGCGGGCCAGCAGGGTGGCGAGGCGACGGGGGCCCGCTACGACTTCGCGCCGCTGTTCGCCCCGATCACTCCGCTGGTGCAGGCCTTCGACCTGGCGATCTGCCAGATGGAGCTCCCGATCGGCCGACCCGACGAGGAGCCGGGCGGCAAGGGCCGGTCGCCGTACGGCGGCAACCTCCTGCTCGCCCCGTACGAGATGGCCGCCTCGATCGATGCCGCCGGGTTCGACCGGTGCACGACGGCGTCCAACCACAGCTACGACCTCGGCGACGCCGGGATCGATTCGACCATCGACGCCTTCGAGGAGCTCGGCATCTCCTGGTCCGGCACGGCGCGACGGCCGGAGGAAGCGCTGCCCGGCACGTTCGAGTGGCAGGGGATCCGCCTCGCCCACCTCTCCTACACCCGCCGCTCGAACACCGACAGCCCGAACGACGATTGGCGGCTCAACCTGACCGCCGACGCCGGGCGCGTCGCCGCCGACGTCGCGGCGGTGCGCGAGGCCGGTGCCGAGCTGGTGATCGTCAGCGTGCACCTGTTCAAGGAGATGACCGAGCAGCCGATCGCCGAGAACCGCGACTTCGCCGCCGCGTTGACCGCATCGGCCGACATCGACGCCCTCGTCCACCACGGGCCGCACGTCGTGCAGGGGTTCGAGGTGCTCAACGAAACCCCGGTGTGGTGGAGCGTCGGCAACCTGCTGTCGGGCATGGCCCGCCCCGGCCAGACCGGCCGGTACTCCGACCCCCGGTCGCGCGACGGTCTCGGCGCCGTGCTGCGCTTCCAGGAGGACGGTCCCGGCAACTGGCAGCTGACGCCGTCGTCGGTGATCCTGTGCAACGAGGAGGTCAGCCGTGTGGTGTACCCCGGCGTCGCCGCGGCACAGGATCCCGCCATCGACCCCCAGCTGCGTGACCAGCTGCAGGGCTGCGTCGACCGCACGAGGAAGGCCATCCCCGACGCCGGATGATCAGCCGCCGGGTGATCAGCTGTCGAGCAGCTGGTCGACCGGGGCGTAGTCGTCGGTGAGGACGGGGCTGTCGCCGACCAGCGTGTCCAGTTCGGCGGCCGTGCTGAGGACGATGTCGTCGTCCCCGCGGTCGGCGATCTGAGCCCGCAGCCCCTCGACGGGCAGCGCCGCGTCGCTGGCGACCACCACGATGTTCCCGCCGACGGTGCCGTCGAGAACCGCCGGCGGGCCCAGCACGGCGACGTGCTCGAACGCCTCGCCCATCGTCTTCACTTCGGCCCGCAGGAACCCGAGCGGCGGGCCGTCGATGATGTTCTGGGCGAGCACGCCGTCGGATCGCAGCACCCGGGCGATGTCGGCGAGGAACTCCCGCGTCGCCAGGTGGTACGGCACGGCGCGCCCGCCGAAGGCGTCGCCGACGACGAGGTCAGCCGAGTCGGCGGCGACGTCGGCGAGGTGGTTGCGGGCGTCGCCAGTGCGGACGCGCAGGCGATCGCTGGTCTGCAGGCCGAGCTCGTCGCGGGCCAGGGTGACCACGCCAGGGTCGAGCTCGAGCACCAGGCTGTCCGAACCCGGTCGCGTCGCTTCGAGGTAGCGGGGCATCGTGAACCCGCCGCCGCCCAGGTGCACGGCGTCGAGCGGCTGACCGTCGGTCGCCATCGCGTCGATCACGTCGCCGAGCAGCTGGGTGTACTGGAACTCGAGGTGCGTCGGGTCGTCGAGATCCACGTAGGCGTGGCGCAGGTCGTCGAGGATCAGCTGGCGGGCCGTCGGGCGTTGCGGGTCCTGGCGGACGTCGGCGCAGAAGTACGCCGTCTCCACGTCGCACGGGTCCCCGGCCAGCGCCGCCGTACCGCCCGAGATCACGAGCACGGCGATGCCGGCGCTGATCGCCGTCCGGCTGGCCACGCCGCGCCACGTCCACCACAGCGCCGCCCCACCGGCGACCAGGAACGCGCCGAGCACGATGACGACGGGCGTGGTGGGGAACTCGGCGACGAGGATGAAGCCGGTGCCGAACACCCCGAGCAGCGACCCCGCGGTGCCGAGCGCCGACAGCTGGCCGACGATCTGGCCGGTCTCGGTCACCGAGTGCAGTTGCAACTTGACGACCATCGGCGTGACGGTGCTCAGCAGCAGCGACGGGACGAAGAACGCGGTCGCGGCGAGGAACAGGATGGTCGGCGCGCTGGCCCCGTCGGCGCTCGGCCCAACGGTCCGGATGATCGGGATCGCCGCCACCGCGGCGGCTCCGCCGAGGGCCAGCGCGCCGGGGAGCAGTCGTCGCGGGTCGGTGCGGTCGGCGAGTCGTCCGCCGAGCCACGCGCCGACCGAGATGCCGGCGAGGACGACGCCGATGATCCCGGTGAACGTGGCCAGCGACACGCCGACGTACGGCGCCAGCAACCGTCCGGCGAGGATCTCCAGCACGAGCACCGCGCCCGATGCGCAGAACACGAGCGCACCCGCCAGGCGTCGGTCCATCACCCCGGAACCTACCGACCCCGCCCCATCCGAGGGGTTCGTGCACCCGAGGCGTTCGTGCATCCGAGGGTTTCGTGCCCCCCGTCCGGGCCGCAGGCCCTCCGGTGCGCCGAAACCCTCCGATGGAGGAGGCCGGGCGCGGTGGGCGCGGCGTGCGATGATGCTTGACGTGTTCAGGTCGGAGGCTCCCGCGTGAGTGAGGCACCCGTGGCCACGCTCGGCGCTGAACCGTCGCCCGAGCCGAGCGAGCCGGCGAGCGACGTCGCCCACGGCGACGCCGAGGCACCCAAGCGCGGCCTGCGCTGGGTCGTGGATCTCCTCGCCAGGTACTGGGCGACCACTGCGCTCGTGCTCTGCGTCCTCCTCGCCGGGGTGGTGACCGGTGCACTGTGGGAGGGCGTCGAAGAAGGTTCGCAGCTGTTCGACGACGTCGCCTACGGCCTTCCGGCGCTGCAGGACGGCAAGTGGCTGACGCTCCTGATCGGTCAGTTCTTCTCACCGCAGCTGATCGTCTACATCCCGATCCTCATCCTGTTGGTCCTCGCCGCCAGCACCTACGAGCGGCGGGTCGGGCACTGGCGCACGCTGCTCGTGGTCCTCGGCGGCCAGGCCCTCGGTGCGTTGATCACCGCCGGCTTCCTCGACGGCTTCGAGGGCACGGGCTGGACCTGGGCCACCCGCCTGGCCCGCGAGCGGGACCTCGGGATCTCCGCCGGCGGGTTCGCCGTTGTCGCCGCGCTGACGGCCGTGATGCAGCCGGTCTGGCGCCGCCGCGTGCGCGTCGGCGTCTCGGCCTACCTCCTGGTCATGGTGCTCGACTCCGGCCTGCTCTGGGACGTCGAGCACTTCGTCTCGTGGGTCGTCGGGCTGATCGCCGGACCGCTGCTGATCACCCGCCGCCTGCATCCGCCGAAGCTCGACTTCGGCCGGCGCACGCAGCGGGCCATCGTGGCGCTGGTGATCGCCGTCGCCGCGATCGCCGGGCTGATCGAGTCCGTCTTCCCGGGCAACGGCGGACCCTTCCACACGCAGGTCACCGACCAGGCCCAGCAGGACTCGGGCGCGACGCTGTTCGGCGCCATCTTCGCCCTGGCACTCCTGGTGCTGGCCGACGGGCTCCGTCGCGGGCGGCGTTTGGCGTGGGTCATCACGACCGCGCTGCTCGCCCTCTCGTTCGTCTCGTTGTTGTTCGTCGAAGCCAGCGCCGAGCGGACAGCCAGCCTCATCAACGTCGGTGCCCAGCTCGTGCTCCTGCTCGTCACGTTCCGCGCCTTCAGCGCAGTGGTCGGGGCGCGTTCGCTGCTGCGCGTCGTCCGGCGTCTGATCGTCGTGGCGGTCTGCCTCTTCGCCTACACGTGGATCGGCTTCCTCGTCCTCCAAGACGACTTCACCCCGAACGCCACGCTCGCCGACATGGTCGGTGAGTTCTTCAGCCGGCTGATCTTCACCCCGAGCGGCAACATCGAGCCCGACACGCGCGCCGCGACCTGGTTCGTCACGTCGATCGGTGCCGTGTGGATCATCACCATCGTCGTCAGCGTCATCGGGTTGATCTACGCCACGCGCCGGGCTCGCCCCGTGCCCGAGCAGGATGCCCGGCTGCGCCAGTTGCTGGCCCAGCACGGGTCGTCGTCGATCGAGTGGATGCTGACGTGGAAGGGCAACACGGTCTGGCTGTCCGCCGACGGGCAGACGGCGATCGGCTACCGCGTCGTCGGCTCCGTCGCCCTGTGCCTTGCCGATCCGGTCGGCCCGTTGGAGCAGCGCGTGGAGGCGCTCAAGGAGTTCGACGAGTTCTGCTTCGATCGCGGCTGGATCCCGTGCCTTTTCGCCGCCGGCGTCGAGACGGCCGCGCTGGCCCCGCAACTGCACTGGAAGGTCGTCCAGGTCGCCGAGGACAGCATCATCCCGGTCGAGCACCTCGAGTTCAAGGGCAAGCAGTGGCAGGACATCCGCACGGCGATCAACAAGGCCGGCAAGCAGGACGTCCGCCTCGAGGTCACCAAATGGGCGGACGCCAAGCCCGTCGTGACCGACCAGCTGCGGGCGATCAGCGGCGGCTGGGTGGCGGACAAGTCGCTGCCGGAGATGGGCTTCACGCTCGGCTCCCTCGCCGAGGCCGACGACCCCGACGTGCGCCTGCACCTCGCCGTCGACGCCGACCAGACCGTCGAGGGGTTCACGTCGTGGATGCCGATCGGCGTCGACGGCAAGGTCGTCGGCTGGACGATCGACCTGATGCGCCGCCGCGACCACGGCTTCCGTCCGGTGATGGAGTTCATGATCGGGGCGTCCGCGCTGCGCTTCAAGGAGGAGGGCTACCAGTACATCAGCCTGTCGGCGGCGCCGCTGGCCAAGGCGCCCGAGACCATGGCCGAGGACAGCGACCAAGCGGTGCTGCAGCGCCTGCTCGACTTCCTGGGCGACACGCTGGAGCCGTACTACGGCTTCCAGTCGCTGTTCTCGTTCAAGCGCAAGTTCCAGCCCGAGCTGCGTCCGATGTACTTGGTCTTCCCGGACTCGACGGCGTTGGCCGAGATCGGCATCGCCGTCGCCCGGGCCTACATGCCCGACGCCACGGCCAAGGACTGGCTCGTCATGTCGCTCGACATGGTGCGCCCGCACAAGGCCACAGCCCCCCACGATGACTGACGGCTCGGCCCAGCGCCCACCAAGCACGTTCGAGCTGCAGTCCGCCGTCGCCGCCGCCGCTCGGTCGTCCGGGCACCCGGTCCTCGATGCCGGCCGTGGGCAGCCCAACTGGCTGGCCACTGAGCCCCGAGCGGCGTTCTTCACGCTCGGGCAGTTCGCCGTCGGCGAGGCCGAGCGGGCCAGCGGCGACGCCCACTGGGGCCGCCCGCCGCCCGCCGATGGCATCGCCGACCGCTTGCTCGAGGCTGCCGACGACGGATCGGCTGGCGGAACGCTCCTGGCCGAGGCGATCGCCTACTGCCAGCAGGAGTTCGACCACCGGCCCGACGCGCTGGTCCACGAGCTGGTGCACGGCGTGCTCGGCGCCGGCTACCCGTCACCGCCACGCGTCCTGCGCCACGTCGAGCGGATCCTGCAGCGGTACCTGCTGACCGTCATCGGCAGCCCGTTCGCCCCGGCCGGCACGTACAAGGTCTTCGCCACGGAGGGCGGGGCGGCGGCGATGTCGTACCTGTTCCGCACGCTGCGCGAGAACGCGCTGGTCGCGCCGGGGGACAAGATCGCCATCGCCACGCCGATCTTCACGCCGTACCTGCAGATCCCGGTGCTCGAGGACTTCGGCCTCGACGTCGTCGAGCTGGCCTCCGATCCGCACCATCCCGATCGGTTCGGCGAAGATCCGTTCGAGCAGCTGCGTGACCCGGCGATCAAGGCGTTCTTCATCGTCAACCCCGGCAACCCCGACAGCCGGGCGCTGCCGGCGGCGCGCCTCGCCCAGCTGCACACCCTCGTCACCGTGGATCGGCCGGACCTGATCATCGTCGCCGACACCGTCTACGCCACGTTCGTCGACGGGTTCCACGGCACGATGACCGAGCTGCCGCGCAACGTCATCGTGCTGCACTCGTTCTCCAAGAACTTCGGCGCCACCGGATCACGGCTCGGGTTCATCGCCGTCCACCACGACAACGTGGTCGACGACCTGCTGCGTCGCCAGGACGCGCCGACGCGGGCCGCCCAGTCCGTTCGCTACGGCTCGATGACGTCCGACGTCGCCACGCTCTCCTTCGTCGACCGGCTGGTGGCGGACAGCCGCGAGGTCGCCCTGCACAACATCGCCGGGCTGGCCACGCCGGACCAGGTGCAGATGGCGCTGTTCGCGCTGGCCTACCTGCTGCCACGCGGCCGCACCTACTTCGAGGCGGTCCGGGCCGAGCTGCGCACCCGCATCGAGGCGCTGATCGAACCGCTCGGGGTGCCGATGGTCGGCGGCCGCGACAGCTTCTACTACGCGCTCGTCGACGTGCTGGCGGTCACGGCGGCGCGCCGCGGTGCCGAGGTGGCCACCCGGGTCGCCGAGCAGGTCGACCCGCAGGAGGTGGCGACGGCCCTGGCCCGCGACCACGGGGTGATCGTCCAGCCCGGGTACCTGTTCGGATGCGCCGGATGGGACGCCCGCGTGTCGTTGGCGTCCCTCGACGCCGACGAGCTGCGCCAGGTCGGTGCGGCCATCGTCGCCGTCGTCGATGGCCTCTGATGATCGGTTCTGGCCGCTCCGATCGCGTCACAGCGGTCGATTGCGACGGCCAGAACGGATCATCTCGAGTCGGTGGGCAGCCAGCGGTCGACGCCGCTCAGCTGCAGCACCCGCTGCACCTGCCGGCTCGGTCGGCGCAGCCGCAACCCGCCGGTCGGTTGGCGCAGGCGATGGGCCTCGAGGAGCACGGCGATGACGGAGGAGTCGATGAACGTCACGGCGGCCAGATCGATCGTCGTGATCGACGGGTCGGCCAGGCAGGCGCGCATCGTCGAAACGGCGTCGAGATCGAGCTCGCCCTCGGCAACCACGACACCGGCACCGTGGGCGCGCAGCTCGAACCGTTCCACCGAGCCTCCCTCCGGACGCAGCAGCGGCAATCGTCATGGGGCTACCTAACCACCCCTTCAGGTGGCTTGAGCACACCCTTAGGGGTGATTTATCGTGGTCCCGTGTCGGCACCTGCCGCTTGCGCCTCGCGCTCGTCGACGACTACGAGGTGGTCTTGGCCGGGTTGGCCAAGATGTTCGAGCAGTACCAGGACCGCGTGCAGATCGTCGAGATCGATGCCAACCGGCCCGTCGCCCAGGACGTGGACATCGCGCTCTACGACACGTTTGCCCAGGCCGAGGCCGATCACGACGACGTCGAGGTGCTGACGGCCAACCCGCACGCCACGCGGGTCGCCGTGTACACGTGGAACTTCCAGCCCCACCTCATCGAGAGTGCCTTGGCCAAGGGTGCCAGCGGCTACCTGTCCAAGACGCTCCCGGCCGCCCAGCTGGTCGCCGCGCTGGAGTCGATCCACGCCGGTGAAGTGGTCGTCAGTCCGACCCCACCGCGGACGCACGGGGTGTCCCAGGACTGGCCCGGGCGGAGCGAGGGGCTGACCGACCGGGAAGCCGAGATCCTGGCCCTCATCACCCAGGCCCGCAGCAACGCCGACATCGCCAAGCTGACGTGCCTGTCGATCAACTCGATCAAGTCGTACATCCGCAGCCTGTACCGCAAGATCGGCATCTCGACCCGCCCGCAGGCCGTCCTGTGGGGCCTGGAGCACGGCTTCCGCCCCGACCACCGCCGCATCGACGGCTGGCGCGGCTGAGATCAGACCCGGCGCGGGATGGTGTGCTGGCCGATCACGATGACCGCCGCCACGCCGACCAGCGACACGAGCACGGTGATCAGCGTCTCCGGCGCGTCGCCCGGTTCCAAGGCCAGCACCTCGCGCGCCTTGGGGATGGCGAAGCACAGGGCGAACAGCCCGGCCATCGCCGCCACGAGGGCCACCTTCCACGGCACGAGCGGGCGGGCGACCGCCACCAGCACCCCGAGCCCGACGATGAGCAGCGAGATCGTCGCCGTCGTGCGGTCCTCTTCCAGCGTCGAGTCGACGTAGACACGACACACCCAGTAGCTGCCGAACGAGCACATCGTGGCGATGGCGCCGGCGGGGATGCTGAACCGCAGCACGCGCTTGACCATCTCCGGCGCCACGAGGTCCTTGTTCGGCGCGAACGCCAGGACGAACGAAGGGATGCCGATGGTCAGGGCGGTGACGATCGTCAGGTGCCGCGGGAGGAACGGGAAGGGCAGCCCGATGACGCCGACGGCCACCGCCATCAGCGCCCCGTACATCGTCTTGGTGAGGAACAGCTTGGCGACCCGCTCGATGTTGCCGATGACCTTGCGGCCCTCGGCGACCACGCTCGGGAGCACGGAGAACTTGTTCTGCAGCAGCACCAGCTGCGCCACGGAGCGCGTCGCCGCCGAACCCGAGCCCATCGAGATCCCGACGTCAGCGTCCTTCAGCGCCAGCACGTCGTTGACGCCGTCGCCCGTCATCGCCACCGTGTGGCCCTGGGCCTGCAGCGCGCCGACCATCTCCCGCTTCTGGTGCGGCGTGACCCGACCGAACACGGAGCCCGTCTCGACCGCCGTGGCGATGGCGCTGGCGTCGTCCCCCAACCCGCGAGCGTCGACCGGGTGCTCGGCCCGTTCGAGACCGAGGCGCGAGGCGATGGCGCCGACCGTGCGCGGGTCGTCGCCGGAGATCACCTTGACGGCGACGCCCTGGTCACGGAAGTACTCCAGCGTCGGTCCGCTGTCAGGGCGAACGGCCTGGGCCAGCACGACGAGCGCCGTCGGGGTGACGACGCCGGGTGCGTCGGTGGCGTCGACGGCGACGGAGCCGTGGCCGAGGAGCAGCACGCGCAGGCCCTGGTCGGCGCGCGTGCCGGCCTCGGCGATCGCCGGCGAACCGGCCGGCAGCAACATCTCCGGCGCGCCGATCAGCCAGTTGCCGTGGTCGCCGAAGGAGATGCCGCTCCACTTGCGCGCCGAGGAGAAGGCCGCTCGGCCGCTCGGCGACCAGCCCGGCGACTGGGCGAAGGCGGTGCCGATCGCCTGCATCGACGGGTTCGGCGCCTCGTCCGAGGCGGCCAGCGCGGCCAGCACGGTGCCGATCTGGCCATCGTCGGCGCCGTCGAGTGGCAGGACCTCGCCGACCTCCATCCGGTCCTCGGTGAGGGTGCCCGTCTTGTCGGCGCACACCACGTCGACGCGGGCCAGGCCCTCCACGGCGCCGAGCTCCTGGACCAGGCATCCCTGACGACCCAGCCGGACGACGCCGACGGCGAACGCGATGCTGGTCAGCAGCACGAGGCCTTCGGGGATCATCGTGATGATCCCGGCGACGGTGCCGCTGATCGCGTCGTTCAGGTTCTCGCCGTCGCGCAGCTGGCTGAACGCCAGGAGCGCCGAGATGGGGAGGATGACCCACGTCACCAGCTTGAGCACGCGGTCGATGTCGGCGCGGATCTGGCTGTGGACGACCTGGAAGCGGCTCGCCTCGGTGACCAGCTGAGCGGCGTACGAGTCGCCGCCGACGGCGGTCACGCCCATCGTGCCCGTGCCGGCGACGACGAAGCTGCCCGACATCACGCGGTCGCCCGGCTGCTTGGCGACGGGATCGGACTCGCCGGTGAGCAGCGACTCGTCGATCTCCAGCGCGGTGGCCTCGAGCACGACGCCGTCGACGACGGCCTGGGTCCCGCTCGACAGGAGGAGCACGTCGTCGACGACGACCTGGTCCGGCTGGAGCTCGGCCACGACGCCGTCACGGCGGGCGCTGACCTTGGGTCGCCCGATCAGCGCCAGGCGCTCGAGCGACCGCTTGGCCCGCAGTTCCTGCACGGTGCCGATCAGCGTGTTGGCGATGGCGACGAGCCCGAACAGGGAGTCCTGGATCGGACCGACGAAGAGCATCACCACGAACAGCACGCCGACGATGAGGTTGAACAGCGTGAAGACGTTGGCGGCGACGATCTGCCAGGTGCTGCGACCGGCGCTGGCGGCGAACGTGTTGATGCGGCCGTCGGCGGCGCGCTCGGCGACCTCGGCGGCCGAGAGGCCCAGCGCGGGGCTCGCCGCCGGGCTGTCGATCACCGGGACGGCCGCCCGCAGATGCGAGCGAGCGAGCGCCAGCGAGCGAGCGTCCAACAACTGCGCAGGCTGCTGGTGGTGTGGCCGGGGAACGCAGTGAACGTCATCCGCGTGAGCGCGCTCGCTGCTGTTCGCGCAGCTCCTCGTAGCGCACGTTCCAGTCGGGGTCGATGGTCAGCCCCATGCGCTGGGCCTCCTCGAGCGACAGCTCGGCCGGGAACCCCCGCTCGTCGGCCAGGCGGAATGCCAGGTCGCCGTCGAAGACGCCGGTCTCGTCGGCCACCTCGTGGAGGTTCTCGACCCCCCGGCGCACCGTCTTGGCGAACTTCTCGGTCTCCTTGGCGATGGTCTCGCGCGCCTGGTCGCCCGTCCCGGTGGCACCGACGTCCGGCCAGCGGACGCCGATGATCTCCGCAGCGTTGGCGGTCGACGTGGCCAGCGCCGCGGCCAGGCCTTGGTCCGTGCCCATCAGCAGCTCGGCGTGGCGAACGGCGCGGCGGATCAGCTTGCGCAGGATGTAGCCCTGGCGGGTGGCCGAGGGGTAGATGCCGGCGGCGGCGATGGCCAGGCTGCCGCGCAGGTGGTCGGTGATGATGCGCAGCGAGACGCTTGCGGCCTCGTCGAGGCGGTCGAGTGACGTGCCGAGCGGGTCGGCCACGGCCTCCTGCAGTCGCACCATCTCGTCGAGCTGCCACACGGAGTTGTGGCCGTTGAGGAACAGGGCGATCCGCTCGAGGCCCATCCCGGTGTCCACGTTGTGCTGGGTCAGCTCGGTGAGGCCACCGTCGGCGCTGCGGTCGAACGTCATGAAGACGTTGTTCCAGATCTCCACGAACTCGGGGATGTCGGCGAACGGGGGAGCGTCGCCGTCGCCGACCCAGACGAACATCTCGGTGTCGGGGCCGCACGGGCCGGTGGGGCCGTTCGACCACCAGTTGTCGTCGGCACCGAGGGGGTTGATCCGCCCGGTCGGATCGACGCCGGCGTCGGCGAACACCTGCCGCCAGATTCCGGGGGAGTCCGGATCGGCCGGCGCCTCGTCGCTGCCTCCGAAGACCGACACGTAGAGCTTGTTCGGATCGACGCCGTACTCCATCAGCAGGTCGAACGACTGGGGGATCGACGTCTCCTTGAAGTAGTCGCCGAGGCTCCAGTTGCCGAGCATCTCGAAGACGGTGAGGTGGCTGTTGTCGCCGACCTCCTCGATGTCGGTCGTGCGCACGCAGCGCTGCACGTCGGCGAGGCGGCGGCCGTCCGGGTGCGGCTCACCGAGCAGGTACGGCGTCAGCGGGTGCATGCCCGCCGTGGTGAACAGCACGTCGTCGGTCGGCGAGCGCACGGAGTGACCCTCGATGATGGCGTGGCCGCGCTCCTCCATGAAGGAGAGGAACTTGCGGGCGATCTCGTCCACGGTCCACGACATCAGGGCCTCCTGGGCGAATGGCCAGGCGCGGTGACCCTGAGCCTGGTGCGATCTTGGTGGAGGGGAGAGGATTTGAACCTCTGTCGCGGCAAGCCGTGCTCTCCCAGCTGAGCTACGCCCCCCTTGGGTCGGATGAACCTAGATCAGCTCGCCCACCTCCCGCAAGCCCCCCAGTTCATCGCGTTCGTGCGGCGGCGACCGGCCGGTCGCGCGTCAGCGCACAAACGCGTGGGAGGGCGTGGCATCGTGGGGCGATGGACGACGCTGCGGGCCCGCTGTTCTTCCGCCAGTACTACCTCGGGTGCCTGTCGCAAGCCTCCTACCTGGTCGGCGACCGGTCGACGGGCCGGGCGGTCGTCGTGGACCCGCGCCGCGACGTCGACGAGTACGTGGACGATGCAGACAGCGAGGGGCTGCGCATCGAGCACGTCATCGAGACGCACTTCCATGCCGACTTCCTGTCCGGTCACCTCGAGCTGGCCCGGCGCACCGGGGCCGAGATCGTCTACGGCGCGGCGGCCGCCGGCCGCGTCGAGTTCCCGATCACGCCGATGGCCGACGGCGCCCGCATCGACCTCGGTGCCGTGTCGCTCGAGGTGCGCTCGACGCCCGGCCACACGCCGGAGTCGATCAGCCTGGTGATCCGCGTCGACCCGGACGACGAGCCGTACGGGGTGCTGACCGGCGACACCCTGTTCATCGGTGACGTCGGGCGCCCGGACCTGCTGTCGTCGGACGGTGCGTCGGCCGACGACCTGGCCGTCGACCTCTACCGATCGCTGCGCACCCAGCTGATGACCCTGCCCGACGCGACCAAGGTCTTCCCGGCCCACGGCGCCGGCTCGGCGTGCGGCAAGAACCTGTCGACCGAGACGGTCAGCACGATCGGCGAGCAGATGCGCACGAATTACGCCCTGGCCCCGATGTCCGAGGAGGCCTTCGTGGCGGCCGTGCTCGACGGCCAGACCACGGCTCCGGCCTACTTCCCGTTCGCCTCTCACCAGAACCGGTCCGCCCACGACGTCCTCGACGAGACCGAGCCGGTGGCCCGGATGGCGGTCGACGACGTGCTGGCGGCCCGATCCGCCGGTGCGACGGTGATCGACGCCCGTGATCCGGCGGCGTTCGCCACCGGTCACCTCCGCGGATCGATCAACGTCGGGCTCGGCGGTCGGTTCGCCGAGTGCGTCGGCGAGGTCGTCCCGGCCGGGTCGTCGATCGTGCTGGTGACCGAACCGGGCCACGAGCAGGAGGCCAAGGTGCGCCTCGCCCGCATCGGGTTCGACGACGTGGTCGGCGTGCTGGCCGACGTCGACGGCACGCTGGCCGCCCACCCCGAACTGGCCGAGCAGGCGTCACGGCTGACGGCCGCCGGGCTGGCGACCCGGCGCCGGGAGGTCGGTGATCTGCAGCTGGTCGACGTCCGCAACCGTGGCGAGGTGGCCGACGGGATGCTCGACGGCGCCCGCCACATCGCCCTGCCGGCGCTGGTCGGGCGGATCGGCGAGCTCGACCCGCAGCGCCCGACGGTCGTCTACTGCGCCGGCGGCTACCGCTCCAGCGTCGCCGCCTCGACGCTGCGGGCCAACGGCTTCACCGACGTCTCCGACGTCATCGGCGGCTACGCCGCCGCCACCCTCGCGCCCGCGGCCCGAACGGTGAGCTGAACGGGCGGATGTGAGTCGGCTGGGCTCACAGATGTCGGCCTCACCAGCTGCCGGAGCTGCCGCCGCCGCCTCCGCCGCCGACGCTGCCGCCCGAGAACCCGCCGCCTCCGCCGCCACCGCTGCTCGATGGCGCGGTGTGGGCGCTGGAGAACGACGGTCCCATCGTGTAGACGAGCAGCGGGCCGCTGACGTACTCGGTCGGCGGCACGCTCGACGCCGACAGCGCCCGCTTCCACGCTGACGCCGCCCCGAGGGCGACGGCCCACGCCGAGTACTCGCGCAGCAGCCCCTTGGACCATGCCCACTCCACGTGGCGGCCCTCCGAGGCGACCAGGAACCGACGGAACGACTCGGTGCGCAGCGCCAGCGCCGAACCGGTGGCGCTGCGCGCCGGCCGCAGCGTCTGGTACGCCGCCAGGCCGACGACTCCCGGCACGACGATGCCGAAGGCGATCGCCGCGATCGGCGAGCCGAGGGCACCGAGCACCGCGCCGACGACCGATCCGGCGGCGATGGTGATCCACACCGCGAGCACGACGAAGAGCAACCACCGGCGCCCACCGGACCCGCCGGGCTTGGGCGGGTCGTGCTTCCACCACCCGGACGCGGCGATCGCCCGGCCCTGCATGGTCCGCACGTTGCGCCACGCCGTGGCGAAGTCCTTGTCGTAGCTGTTCAGCGTGACGTCGCCGCGCCCACCGAACAGCGGATCGAGCACCGCCCGCTCGTCCGCCGACGCGGTGTCGTAGCGCGGCCCCCGCCCGAGCACGACGTCGTCGTCCTCGTTGCGCTCGATGGTCAGCACGTCACGCGCCGCCAGCCCGCTGAACCACGTGCCGACGACGCCTTCGTCGATCCGCTCGGCGACCAGCACGGCGCCCTGCCACGGGTGGATGCCCGTTGGCGGGACGAACTCGGTGGTCGCCAGGTCGCCCAGGCGCTCGTCGGCCACCAGCCGGACGGGCCGCGGCTCGGCCGGCGCCACCGGTGCCACGCCGAGGCTCGGCGGTGGCAGCGCGGCACCGGGGTCACGGCGCGGCGTCGGCGTGCCGTAGGCGGCGTCAGCGGCGCCACCGGCGAACACCTCGTTGCGGCCGCGCCGGCGCGACCACAGGTACACGGCGCCGCCCGACGCCAGCCCGAGCGGGACCATCGACACGGCCAGCGGCAGCCGGCTGTCCTCCGTGATCCGCTCCGGCAACGCTGGCGCGGCGACGTCGATCGGCTCGACCACCTCGACGATGGTCCCGCCGATCGTGATGCCGTCGCCCGCCTCGAGCGGTTCGATCTCGGCGCGATAGGTGCCGTCGGCGACCTCACGGAGGTCGCACCCGCCCTCGGCCCCGAGCGCACCCACGTTGCACTGCGGGTCGTCCAGGCGGAACCCGTCGACGACGATCTCGAAGCGTTCGGTGGCCAGCTCCTCGCCCGGCGCGATGACGTCGAGGGCCAGCTGCCCCGACGTCACCCGCGCCTCGGGCAGCGTGTAGGCGAGCTCGTAGCGGTGCTGACCGGTGGTCGTGACGTCGGGATCGCCGACGCGGATCCGGGTCTCGGACCCGAGTGGTGCCACGTCGACGTCGTCGGGAGCGTCGGAGGAGAAGGCGGTCACGTCGGTCGGTTCGCCGAAGTCGTTGGGGACGATGCGCTGGTACCCCCTGCGCTCCTCGTCGCCGAAGTCGATGTCGACGATCTCGGTGATCCGGATCGCGTCACCGCCGGCCGGTGTCACCACCACCTGCTTCGACTCGAACCGTTCGTCGCGGGCGTCGGAGCCGATCACGCCGGTGCCGGCGAGCACGGCGCTGCCGGCCACCGCTACGCCGACGATCCCGTGGCGCCAGACCGACAACCCGCCGAGCTCAGCCACGGTGCAGCTCCAGTGGCTCGTCGGGGATGCGACCGTGGCGGTGGAGGGTGCGCGAGATGGCCTGCTCGCGCAGCCAGCACGGCAGCTCGACGCGACCGTCGTGGGTCACCGCTGTTTCGTCGACGGCGATGCCGCTGGCGTGGGCGGCCCGCCGCAGCTCGTCGTCGCACGGCACCAGCAGCCGCAACCGCTCGGCGCCCGAGCTGGGCAACCGGGCGGCGAGCGCGGCGTCGCCCTCGTCAGGCCCGGACACGTCGACCGCGACGCCGGCGATCTCGGCGGCGGCCCGCAGCGACTCGACGTCCAGCGGCGGTGTCGCTGGGCCGGTGCGCACCACGACGCGCTCGACCGGGCGATAGCGCAGCACGTTGGCCTCGCCGCGCAGCCCGCTGCGATCGATGGGGATGCCGAACTGCTCGTCCCACCATCGTCGGTACGAGCGGATGGCCCCAACGAGGCTGGTCTCATCGCGGTGACAGAAGCGCACGAACCGCAGGATGTCACCCGGCCCGCCGGTCTTGGCACCGCGCCCGATGGCGGAGCGCTTCCACCCGCCGAACGGCTGGCGGCGGACGATCGCTCCGGTCGTGTGCCGGTTGACGTAGGCGTTGCCGACCTGGACCCGTTCCAGCCACGTCTCGACCTCGGCGTCGTCCAGGCTGTGCAGCCCGCCGGTCAGCCCGAACGCGACGCCGTTCTGGAGTGCCAGCGCGTGGTCCAGGTCGTCGGCCCGCATCACGCCGAGCACCGGCCCGAAGCATTCGGTCTGGTGGAACCACGACCCGGCCCGCACGCCGAGCCGGACGCCGGGTGTCCACAGCCGCTCGTCGAGCCGGCGGGGTTCGACGAGCCACGACTCGCCGGCATCGAGCTCCGTCAACGCCCGTGCCAGCGGACCTCGCGGCGGTGCGATGACCGGGCCCATCGTCGTCGCCAGGTCGGTCGGACGGCCGACGCGGCAGTGTGCGCACGGCGTCGGCCAGCCGGCCGAGGAACCGGGTGTCGTCGTAGAGCGGGGCTTCGACGATCGCCAGGCTGGCCGCCGAGCACTTCTGGCCGGCGTGACCGAAGGCCGATCGCACGAGGTCGTGCAGCGCCTCGTCGACGTCGGCGGTCTGGCTGATCACGAGCGAGTTCTTCCCGCTGGTCTCGGCGACGAGGTGCAGCGCCGGGTCCCAACCGAGGAACAGTTGGGCGGTGTCGTACGACCCGGTGAGCACGACCCCGTCGACGTCGCGGTGCGTGACGAGGTGACGGCCGACGTCGTCGTCCGGGCACCGCACGAGTTGCACGACGTCCTCGGGGATCCCTGCGGCGTGGACGAGGCGGACCAGCTCGCGCGCCGTCGCGACCGCCTCCGGAGCGGGCTTGAGCAGCACGGCGTTGCCGGCGGCCAGCGCCGCCACCACGCCGTTGGTCGGGATCGCCGTCGGGAAGTTCCACGGACCGGCGACCAGCACCACGCCGAGCGGATCGGCGCGCACCCCGTCGGCGGCGAGGTCGTCGAGCGTGCGGGTGCACTCGGCGGCCCAGCGGGCGAAGTCGACCGCTTCGGAGACCTCGGGATCCCCTTCGTGGACGGTCTTGCCCGTCTCGTACGCCATCACGGCGAGGATCCGTCCGCGTCCGCCGGCCAGCGCTTCGGCCACCCGGGCGAGGGCGGCGCGCCGCTCGCCCGTCGAGGTCGCGCTCCAGGTCGTCGCGCCGGATCTGGCCCGGGCGACGAGCTGGTCGATGCCGTCGAGCGTCGTGATGAGCGGCGGCAGCTCGGCAGGCCGGTCGTCGCGCAGATGGGCGGTGATCCATGACCGGTTGGCGACGCGCGTGAAGTCGGTGTCGGGCTCGTTGGCGAACGGCTCGTCGGGGTCGAACGTGCGGCGCTCCGTGCGACGGTCCTGGCGCCGGCGCGGGTCCGTCGACACCGATCGGCGGTCGGCGACGGCGGCCTCGAAGCGCGCCCGCTCGCGGTCCCAGACCGGTGAGCCGACCTCGATGGTGAACAGCGACCGGAGGAAGTTCTGCGGTCCGGCGTTCTCGTCGAGCCGCCGCGAGAGGTAGGCGATGCTGGCGGCGAAGTCCTCGGCGGCGACGACCGGCGTGTACAGCAGCACGCCGTCAGCCTCGTCGAGCACGGCTCGGGCCTGGGGCGGTGCCATGCCCTCGAGCATCTCGATGCCGACGACGTCGTCGAGGTCCCGTTGCTCACGGGCCAGCAACGCCCACGCCACGTCGAACAGGTTGTGGCTCCCGACGCCGACCACCAGCTCGCCGGCGGCGGCGGCGTCGAGGGCCCGGTCGAGCAGGACCTTGTAGCTGGCGTCGACCTCCGCCTTGGTCGCATAGGGGGCGGGAGTCCAGCCGCCGAGCTCGGCGTCGACGTGCTCCATCGCCAGGTTGGCGCCCTTGACCAGGCGCACCTTGGTCCAGCCCCCACCGGCCCGCCGTCGCTCGCCGGCCCAGCGGGCCAGGTCGGCGAGCACGTCGTGGGAGTCAGGCAGATAGGCCTGCAGGACGATGCCGGCAGGGAGGGCCCGGTGGGCCGGCTCGTCGAGCACCCTGCAGAACGCGGCGACGGTCAGCTCGAGGTCGCGGTACTCCTCCATGTCGAGGTTGACGAACACCGGCGGGTCCTGGTCGGCGGCGACGGTGAACACCGTGCGCAGGCGCTCGGCGATGCGGTCGACCTCGTGGTCGAAGGCCAGCACGTCGAGATCGGCGCACAGGGCCGAGATCTTCACCGACACGTACCCGACGTCCGGCCTGCGCATCCGGGCGCACAGCGCATCGAGGCGATGCTGGGCCTCGCCATCACCGAGGATCGCCTCGCCGAGGAGGTTGACGTTGAGGGTGAAGCCCTGGGCCCGGCGGCCGGCCACGTGGCGGGCGAACGCCGGATCCTCGGCGGCGACGATGACGCCGCGCGTCTCGGCGCGGATCCGCTTGCGGACGACGGCGGCGACGACACGCGGCGCCATGCGGGAGCCGAGCGCAGCGAGACGCAGCGCGGCGCGGTCGGCGGGCGGTAGTGCGGACGGTAGGCCCGCGTCGACGAGCGCCCGCAGCTGGGCCATCGAGCGCGCCGCCGTGGGTGTGCGCAGCACCTCGTCGGTCAGGGCGAACAGCAGCTCGCGCCCCGCGCCGTCGCCGAGCAGGCGGCCGAGCCGGGAGGCCCGACGCCGCTCCCGGAACGTCGTGCGGGTCGCCGCCGCGTCCAGCAGCGCGGCGGCGCGCTCGACGGCTGTGCTCACATCGTCGGCCACCACGCCATTGAAGCGAGCGTCCGGGCCAGACCACCACACCAGCGGCGAGACCAAGCGAGCGAACGATGGTCAATTGAGCGAGCGTCCGGGCCAGACCACCACACCAGCGGCGAGACCAAGCGAGCGAACGATGGTCAACTGAGCCTCTGGTACACAGAGTCGGTGCTGTGCGTCGTCGGCGACCTGGTCGAAGACGTGGTGGTCCGCACGATCGGCCGGCCGGCGCGGGGGACCGACAACGTGGCCGTGATCGAGCGGCGACGGGGTGGCAGCGCGGCGAACGTCGCCGTCGCCGCGGCCACGGCGGGGTGCCGGACGCGGTTCATCGGTCGGGTCGGTGATGACGTCCTCGGGGGTCTGCTGATCGACGAGCTGGTCGACGCCGAGGTCGACGCCCGTGTGCAGTGCGGGCGCGGCCGCACGGGATCGGTCGTGGTGCTGGTCGACGAGGACGGCGAGCGCACGATGTTCCCGGACCGTGCGGCGTCGGTCGACCTGGCCGAGGTCGACAGGTCGTGGCTCGACGGTGTCACCGTGCTGCACCTGCCGGGCTACTCGCTGTGCACCGAGCCGATCGGGACGACGGCACGGGCGCTGTGCCACCACGTCCGGTCGGCATGGGGACAGGTCAGCGTGGACGTGTCGTCGGAGGCGGTGGTGCGGGAGTACGGCCGCGCCGCCTTCGCCGAGCTGCTCCGGGAGCTGGCCCCCGACGTCGTGTTCGCCAACGAACCAGAAGCGGCGCTGGTGCGCGGTGCCGGGTTGGCGCTGTTGGTGGTGAAGCACGGCCCTGACGCCGTCGAGCTCGTCCACGCCGACGGCCGCACGGAACACGTGCCCGTCGAACCGATCGACGCAGCGGGCGACACGACCGGGGCCGGTGACGCCTTCGCCGGTGGCTACCTGGCCGCCATGGTCGGGGGGTCGTCACCGACCGCGGCCGCCGCCGCCGGGTCCGTCGCTGCGGCGGCCGTGCTGCGCCGGCGGCTCGGCGCCACGGAATGAGCCACCGGCCGAACCGGTTGGTGCCGGCATGGAACTGGATCGTGCGCTCGACTTCGTCCGTGGCCGCCGACACGGGGTGCTGATCACACAGAAGCGCGACGGTCGCCCGCAGCTCTCCAACATCGCCTACGGCGTCGGCGACGACGGCACCGTGTCGATCTCGGTGACCGATGGCCGGGCCAAGACGGCCAACCTGCGCCGGGACGGACGGGCCTCGCTGCACGTCACCAGCGACGACTTCTATGCCTACGCCGTGCTGGAGGGCGACGCCGAGCTGACTCCGGTGGCGACCGAGGTGGACGACGCGACGGTCGAGGCGCTCGTCGACCAGTACCGCAGCCTGGCCGGCGAGCACCCCGACTGGGACGACTTCCGGCGGGCGATGGTCGCCGACCGCCGGCTCCTCGTCCGCCTCCGCCCCACCCACGCCTACGGCATGCTCCCCGCCTGACGCATCGGAGTGTTTGCCCGCATCCGAGTGTTTGGCGCAGTGCCTTCCTGCTCCAAACACTCGGATGGACGGGACGTCCCGCCAGGTCAGGACTCGATCAGGGTGCCGTCGGGAGCGACGACGAACCAGACGTCGCCGGACCCCTGGCCGTTGACGTCGCCGGGAGCGACGTCGCCGGCGAAGAGGTACAGCGGGAAGTCGCCGGCCTTGAGCTGCTGCCCACCGGCGGGGTGCTCGACCAGCGTGAACACCGAGGCGTCCAGGTCGCCGGCGTCGATCTCGCCGTCGACGATGGCCGGGGGCCAGGCATCGGCGCAGTCATCGATGCAGGTCGGAACGCCCTCGGTGTCCGGCGTGAACGCGTACAGCGTGCGGCCGTCGGCATCGACGAGGATCGTGCCGAGATCGGACTCGGCCGTCGCCACCGTCGCCCCGCCGGCCCCGTCGCTCGCCGCGCCGGTCGAGTCGGACCCTCCGGCCGTGGAGTCGGTGACGTCGGCGGGCGTGGGCGACGGGCCGTAGAGGCCGCCGTCGGACGCCGTGGTCGCGGGGGCGGCCGTGGTGCCGGTGGCGCCGGTGGTGGCCGCACCGGCTGCGGGCGCCGTCGACGTGGTGCTGGCGTCGTCGTCACCGCAGGCGGCGAGGGCGACGAGGGCGGTCACGACGATGCCGGCCCGGCGGATGGCCGGGCGACGAACGGTGGTGCGGACGGTGTTCACGAGTACCTCCAAGACGTGATCGTTCACCTGCCTGTACGTGGTCACCCCGTGGGCGGTTCGCGCCGTGCGAGGATGCGTCGCGGTGCAGTTGGACGATCGTGAGCTGGCCCGCCGGTTCCCGAGCGGCGACGAAGACGTCGTGCGGGCCGTGTACCGACGCTACGGGCGGGCGGTGCACACGATCGCTCTGTCGGTTTGCACGACCCGACGGAGGCGGCCGACGTGGTGCAGGCGACGTTCCTGAACGCGTGGCGGGCGGCGGCGCGCTTCGAGCCGGGGCGGGAGCTCGGGCCGTGGCTCTACTCGATCGCCCGCCGCCAGGCCATCGACGCCTACCGACGCAACCGGCGGGTCGAGGTGGCCGACAGCTCGACCCTCGACGTCGTCGACCTGCCGCCGTCGATGGAGCAGCTGTGGGAGGCATGGGAGGTCGGCCTGGCCGTCGACGAGCTGCCCGCCGACGAGCGCGAGGTCGTGCGGATGAGCTGGTTCGACGGGTTGAGCCACCCGGAGATCGCCGATCGGCTGGGGATCCCGGTGGGGACCGTCAAGTCGCGCAGCCATCGGGCCCACCGTCGGTTGGCGGCGCTGCTGGCCCACCTCGATCCGGTGAACCGAACCGATGTCGGCGACGTAGTGGGTGGTGACGGCGGCAGTGGGCATGACGTATGAGTGAGCACGACGATCCTCGGCGGGACGCGGTGGACGATCCCGATGAGCCACCGGCGCTGCCGGCATGGGTGACTCGCGCCCTGGCCGCCCCGGCGGTGTGGGCGGACGTGCCGGCCGGCTCGGAGGAGTCGATCGTGGCGGCGATCGACACCGAACGCGCCCAGTCGGATCCCGGCGGCGCGCCGGCGACCAGGTCGGCGCCGGTGCGGCGGCCGTCACGCAGGCACACGATGGCGCGACTGGCCGCCGTCGCCGCGGCGGTGATCGTCATCGCCGTCGGCGTCGTGCTGGTCACCGGTGACGATGCCGGGGAGGGGGTGGCGCGCACGATCGTCGGCACGGAGCTGGCGCCGGAGGCGAGCGCCACTGCCGTTGTCGACGAGCTCACCGCCGGTGTGGCCATCCGCCTCGACATCATTGGGCTCGAACCGGCCCCGCCCGGGACCTACTACCAGGGTTGGGTCCGTTCGGACGACGGCGACCTGGTCAGCGTGGGTTCGTTCCACGTGCGTGGCGGCGACTCGCTGGTGACGCTGTGGGCCGGCGTCGACCTCGACGACTACCCGACGCTCACCGTCACCCTCCAGCGCGAGGGCGAGGGGACGGATTCGTCGGGCGAAGTGGTGCTGCGCGGCCCCCTGCGCCCGTAACCCGCGAGGAAGTCGCCGTGACCGCCGAGCGTCAGGCGGCGACGACGGCGGGCAGCGCGGAACCCATCAGGTCGACGAAGTTGTCGTGGTAGAAGGCGTGGCGGGCGGCCTCGTCGATGCCGGCGAGCGAGGATTCGAACCGTTCGATCGGCCGGCGGCCGCCCTCGACGTGCGGGTAGTCCGACGAGAACAGGCACACCTCGGGGCCGGCCTGTTCGATGATCCACCCGACGTCCTCGGTCGGGTAGGGCGTGGCCCGGATCTGCCGGCGGACGTACTCGCTCGGACGCATGGTCAGCGCCTGCAGCCGTTCCTCGTGGCGGGCGAAGGCGTCGAACGCCGACTCCATCTGGCGCATCCACGACGGCAGCCAGATCGCTCCCTGCTCGATGACCCCGATGCGCAGGTCGGGGAACCGGTCGAGGACCCCGTCGAAGATCATCGTGGCCAGCGTCTGGGCCGGCGGAGCGGGGATGCCCATGTAGTCGACCGAGCGGAAGTTCTCCTCGCCGCCGTGGAAGTCGGGAGGGATCGGCAGCCCGTTGCGGAAGTAGTTGGCGTCGATCAGATCACCGGTGCCACCGACGTGGAAGACGATCGGGATGCCGGCCTCGCTGGCCACCGCCCACACGGCGTCGAGGGCGACGTGGCTGGGGGAGTGGGTCGGCGGGCAGCCGGAGGCGACGAGCAGCGCGGCGGCGCCCAGCTCGATGGCCTCGGCGGCCAGCGCAGCGGCCCGCTCCAGGTCGGCCAGCGGCACATAGCACGTCGGCAGCAGACGCTCGTCGATCGAGCAGAACTCGACCATCCCCCGGTTGTGGGCCCGGGCGGCGCCGATGGCCAGCTCGAGGTCGCCGCTGTGCTCCCAGTCGTGGAGCCGGCGGTTGTGGAACGTGTTGAACAGCAGCTGGCTGGAGAAGCCGAGCAGGTCGAGGGCACGGGGCCGGTCGTCGGCGACGAAGGCTCCCGTGGCGGCGAAGTTCTTGCGAACCATGATGTCGGCCGCCTCGGTGCTGCGGTACTCGTCGCTGGCGTGGCGGGCGCGCAGCCGCTCGAACGCGGCGTCGAGGTCGGCCAGCTGCTCGACCGGGTCACCGGTCTGGCGCAGCTCGTTGCCGCTGGTGTACCGCAACGGCTCGATGCGGTCCCGGATCCCGGGGTCGGCGTGGGAGCGCAGCCATCCCGGCGGCTCCATGATGTGGGCGTCGGCGTCGTGGACGACCAGCCCCGTCGAGTTGTACGCCATCCCCGAAGTCTGCCACCGCCCAGATCCCGCCGAACCCGTCGAGCCGGCCCGGTATCGTGCGATCGCCTCACCGGGCGACGTGGCCGAGTGGTTCAGGCAAGGGCCTGCAAAGCCCTCTACCCGGGTTCGATTCCCGGCGTCGCCTCCAGCCGTTGAGTGGGTAACCTACCTGCTCAGCGGCTGTTTTCTGTTTGACCGCCAGTGACCGCTGGTGTCCGCCAGAGACCGTCAGTCTGTGCCCAAATGTGCCCATTTTCGTTCTGGTGTGTCCAGAACGCGTCCACGAGGGGGTCGCGATGGCGTCGATCGAGAAGCGCAGCGGGAACTACCGGGTGCGGTACCGCGACCCGCTGGGGCGTCCGCGCAGCCGCACGTTCCGGCGCAAGGCCGACGCCGATCGCTTCGCCCGCGAGGTCGAGGTCGACATGGACCGGGGCGACTGGGTCGACCCCCGCAAGTCGGAGATCCCGTTGCAGGCGTGGGCGGAGATGTTCCTCCGATCGTCGCTGTCGCTGGCGCCGACGTCGCTGGCGACCTACCGGCGCGACCTTCAGCTCTACGTGCTCCCGGCGCTCGGCGACCGGCGGCTGTCGCGTCTGAACGCCGAGGAGATCGAGGAGTGGCTCGGCGCCGAGCTCGCCCGTGGCATCTCGCCGTCGTCGGTGCACCGCCACTACCGCACGCTGCGCCGGGTCCTGCAGTCCGCGGTCGAGAAGGACCGGCTCCTCACGAACCCGTGCGCCAAGGTCCGCCCGCCCCGGGTACCGGCCCGGCCGATGGCGATCCTCAACTGGTCGCAGGCCGTCACCCTCGCCGAGGCGCACCCCGAGCGCCTGCGCCCGATGATCTACCTGGCCCTCGACTCCGGGATGCGCTGGAGCGAGCTGGTCGGGCTCCGGCGCGGCCGGGTCGACCTCGCCCGCCGCAAGGTCCGGGTCACCGAGCAGCTGCTCTACGTCGAGCGTCAATGGCTTCGCCGTCCGCCCAAGACGTCCGCCGGCGTGCGCTCGATCACGATCTCGGCCAGCACCGCCGAGATGCTCCGCCGCCACCTCGCCGGTCGCCCCGATGGCGACGACGAGCTCGTCTTCACGACCACCACCGGCACCCCGCTGCAGCACGCCAGCTTCCAGACCCACGTCTGGAAGAAGGCGCTGGCCGCCGCCGGGGTGAAGTGCCGGTTCCACGACCTGCGCCACACGAGCGTCGCCCTCGCCATCGCGTCGGGCGCCCACCCCAAGGCGATCCAGGTGCGCATGGGCCACAGCTCGATCACCGTCACGCTCGACCGCTACGGCCACCTCTTCCCCGAGCTCGACGAAGCGATCGCCGTTGCGTTCGACCAAGGCTGGATCCAAGCACGCGCCGCCGCCGGCGTGGCGTGACCACACACGGGGCGGATCACCAGCCCGCTCGTCGACCCACCCGGCCAGATGATCAGGCCGTCGGGTCGAACACGGTCCGCGAACGGAGCCAGCCGGCGAACCAGGCTTCGTCGACCTCGCGTGCCGCCACCTGCAGCATGGCAGCTTCGGCGTCGCCGACGTCCGGCGGATCTGGCTCCCACCGCCCCCCGTTGAGATCGATGAACACCACGAGCGCCGCCCACGCGGCACGCTTGTTGCCGTCCGGCAGCGGATGGTTCCACGCCAGTCGGCACGTCAAGACCGCCGCCTTGTCGATGAGGTCCGGGTAGAAGTCCTCGTCGCCGAAGCCGGCCTGCGGTGCATGCAGCGCCGAGTCGGCGAGATCGGTGCGGCTGACCTTGAGGAGCACCTCGGCTGGCGTGAGAGTCACCTGCTCGGCCAGCCAGAAGTACTCGGCCAGCGAGAGGTAGCGCGTCACTTGGCGAGACGTTCGATCAGCTCCCGATCGCGCTCGAGCAGCTTCCGGGCCCGGGTCGTGAAGTCCCGGTCTGCCCTCGTCCGCTCGATCTCGGCACTCAACGACTCGACGATGAGCGCGTTCACACTCACGCCCCTGACACGGGCAACGGCCTCGGCCGTCGCGGCGAGGTCCTCGGGCAAGCGCACCGTTGTCTGTCGTGACGTCACGACACCACGATAGCGAGACTCGGTGCGTCACCGACCGTCGCTCGGTCGGCCAGCTCGTGCGTCTCCCGTCGGCAGGCGACCCGAGTTACAGATCGATGACGATTCGAGAAATCGGGGACGCGGCTGGCGTCTCGATTGCGGTTTGTCTCCTGACGGGCTTGTCGCAGCCGTCGCGTGTCCGTCGCCGCGTCTGGATCCCGAGGAGGCCCGTGTGAGAACGGTGAGCACTGGCTGCTCGTCGAGACGACGGCAAGCCAGGCGTGGTGTGCGGGCTGCGGGGTGTGCGCGGCCGGCAGCGGTCGCCGCCAGGTGACGGTTCGCGATCTGCCGATCGCCGGCACCCCATCGGTGATCGTGTGGGTCAAGCGCACCTGGCGTTGCCGTGAGGGACGCTGCGAGGTCGGGTCGTGGTCGGAGACGTCCGCTGAGATCGGGGTGCGGGCTTCGCTGACCGAGCGGGCCCGCCGGGAGATCTGCCGGCGCGTCGGTGAGGACCTCGACTCGGTGGCGGGAGTGGCTCGTGAGTTTGGGGTCGGCTGGGCGTGCGCCCATCAGGCCGTTGTCGACTACGGCGACACCCTCATCGACGCCGATCGGCGGCTCCAGCGGACCAGCAAGCTGGGGGTCGATGAGCACACGTTCCAGCACGCCAACGCCCGGCGGCGCACCCAGATGGCGACCACGTTCGTCGATCTCGATCGGGGCCGGTTGCTCGACGTCACCCCAGCTCGTTCGGGCCAGGTGGTGCGGGAGTGGGTCGAGTCGCAGCCGATCTGGTGGGCCGACCGCATCGACGTCGCGGCGATCGACGCGTTCCGTGGCTACGCCACCGCGATCGGCGACGTGCTCCCGACGGCGACGTTGGTGATCGATCACTTCCACGCCATCCGCCTCGCCTCCGAAGCCGTCAACGACGTCCGCCGTCGGGTGCAGCAGGACCAGCTCGGTCACCGCGGCCGCAAGATGGATCCGTTGTACGGGATCCGTCGCCTGCTGCTACGCACCTGGTCCAACCTCAATGAACGAGGCTGGGAACGCTTACGTGCCGGACTCGCCGCCGGCGACCCCGACGGCGAAGTCGCTGCCGTGTGGCTCGCCCGCGAGCTGCTCGCTGAGGTCTACGCCGCACGCGACATCCCCACGCCAAGCGTCGGCTGATCGTCTTCTTCCAGCACGCCGCCGACGTCGAGATCCCCGAACTGACCCGACTGGCCACGACCATCGACCGCTGGCGTGACGAGGTCCTCGCCTTTCACACCACCGGCGGCGCCAGCAACGGACCGACCGAAGCCGTGGACCTGCTCATCGAGAAGATCCGCCGCATCCGCCACGGCTACCGCAACTTCGACAACTATCGACGTCGACTCCTCCTCGGCTGCGGAATCACATGGGTTACCGTCCCCACCCGCAGAATCCGAGGCCGTCAACCAGCGTTCGCCGCGTAGAGCCCGTTAAGCCTCAGCGGCCTGCTCTGGCGGGTCTTCGCGTTGAAGTGGGACGAGGGGAAGCGGACCATCCGCGACGGGGGTTAGGAGCCTCGCCATGGCTGCGCCCCACTGAGTCGCGCTTTGAGGTGATCCTCGGTGTTAGTCGCCGGGTGTGAGTTCGGCGACGTGACCAGTATCGCGCTCGGGGTGGCGCAGCTCCATCGAGCCTTCGGAGGGCGAGCGACGGTCGTCGGCTTGCCAGTCGTCGTGGACGTCGGCCAAGACGGCACCGACGTGCGGACGACGGAGGGGTTGGTTGAGGACGATGCCCACGACCCGGGCGCGACACTTCACGGGGTGACGGAAGGCCTGGCGAGTTAGTACGCTGCCCGGTGGACTCGAACGCGATGCTCCAGACCCTGGCAGCGCCTCATCCGAATGGGGGCCGCCATGCCAGATGTTGTCGGAGTCGAGCTGGAGTCGATCCGTCTGGGAGTGCTTGCGGAGGACGACCTTCGGGCTCGGGTTGAGAAGGCGCTGCCGACTGTCGCCCACGATCCTGGGTCGTCGCTGCGCGAACCGGCTGCGACCCCGGCGAAAGCGCTCCCCGGCCACCCGCTGGGGATGTTGGCGACGGGTCCTGTCGCATTTCTGTCGTTCGATTTGACTCGGCTTCCCCTCAGAGCGCTTAACGCGGTCAAAGCCTCAATGAACCGCTTCCGAGCCGCCGCAGAGCGGCGGCTCACCACCGATTGGTGGGCTTCGAGGTGATGCTTGGTGTTGTCGCCGGGGTTAGCTCGGCGATCGAGCCAGTATCGCGCTCGGGGTAAATCTTGGCCATCGAGCCGGCGACGCTTCCTTGGCAGTGTCGGCCACCTGTCC
>CAVUCK010000007.1:0-19617 GCA_963739975.1 uncultured Acidimicrobiia bacterium | reverse complement strand
CTCGGACGAAATCAGGTCACCGGGCTCCACGAATTGCGCCGCCGCCGGCCCCGGTCGGCGCGCAGGGCTAGGTTGAGCGCCGGGCCCGGCCGCCTGTTCGGCTGGTCAGGACGGGAGGCTGCGGTGCAGTTCGACGGGACACCTCGGCCGACCTCCCATGGGCGCGCGGGTGTGCCTCGGCGGACCTTCCTCCAGGGGGTGCTGGCTGCTGGCGTCGCCGCCGGTGCCGCTCCGCTGTGGGCGTCGACGGCGGGCGCTCGAGCGCAGGGCTCGACGATGGATTGGCCGGAGTTCGACCGACTGGTTGGATCGGCGTTCGATCAGATGCGGTTGGTCGGTGCCGCCGTCGCCGTCGTCAGCGCCGACCAGGTCGTGCACACCGTGACGTTCGGTGATCGCGGCGTGGCGGAGCCGCGTCCGGTCACGGAGCTGACACGCTTTCGCGTCGGGTCGACGACGAAGTCGATGACGGCGGCGCTGCTGGCGACGTACGTGGACGACGGGACGTTCGGGTGGGACCAGCCGATCATCGAGGTGTGGCCGGCGTTCCGCGCTCCGACCGACGAGCTGACCCGTTCGTTGCGCGTCCGCGACCTGCTCGGCATGTCCTCGGGCCTGGCCGAACCGACGGCCACGTCGCTGCGGTTCGGCGGTCCGACCACCACGCAGGTGCTGGAGTCGGTGGTCAACCTTCCGGTCGTCGAGCCATCGAGCAACCGGTTCTATTACAACAACACGATGTACGCCGTCGCCGGCTACCTGCCGTTCGTCGCCGCCGGCGTGGCCCCCGATCAGGTGCGTCCCGCCTACACCCAGGCGATGCAGGACCGGCTCTTCGCGCCGGCCGGCATGGCCGGCGCGCTGATCGCCGACGATCCCCGGGGCGTGGTCGACGACTACGCCATCGGCAACCAGTTCGACCTGTGGCCGCGGCCCCGAGCGCTGCCCTTCGGACCGATCGGCAGCTTCACCCCGGCCGGTGGTGCCCTTGCCTCGCTGAGCGACATGGGTGCGTGGGTCCGGCTGCAGCTCCGCCAGGGCGCCTCCGTCGACGGCGCCCGGGTGGTGTCGGCCGAGAACCTGGCCGAGTGCTGGAAGGTCCAGGTGGAGACCCCGATCGTTCGCGACCTCGACCCGGATTACGTGAGCGCCGGTTACGCCATGGGCTGGCTGCGCGAGGAGTACCCGGACGGCTCATCGCTGGTCTGGCACAACGGGGCGATCGACGGGTTCGCGTCGTTCATCGGCTTCGTCCCGCAACACGACGTCGGGTTGGTCGTGCTCAACAGCATGACGGCCGCCCCGACGGGGAACATGTTCTACACCTACGTGCTCAACCTGCTGTTGAGCGAGCAGCTGGCGCTCAACGTCGGTGTGCCCGACAAGGTGCTGGCCGCCGACGCCGCAGCGCTGGACGCGGTCCGCCAGCTCGGCCGGCAGGCCGCACCGGTGGATCTCGCTGCGGTCGAGCCCTACCTGGGTCAGTACGAGGGCGGCTACTCGCTGGTGCGCGAGGGCCGCGAGCTGCAGCTGCGGATCAGCTCGCGGGTGATGCCGCTGCAGGTCATGCCGGACGGTAGCTACGTCATGTCGGGGGGGTTCATGCTCGGAGTCGGAGTCAACCTGGCCCTCGAGAGCGACGGCGTCCCGCACGTCGAGATCGTCGATGTCGAGACGGTGCGCCGCACCGCGCGCTGACGACTCACCGTCTACCTTCTCGCCGGACACCGGAGGGAGAAGCCGTTGCAACTGTTCACCGATCCGCTGCATGACGAGTTCGCCGCGTGGTCCACTGGCTACGTCACCAGCGGCGGCGCCGACCTGGGTGAGCTGGAGGCGATCGCCGCCTCGTTCGGGCCGGCGACCGACGATGGCGCGTTCTTCGACCTGTGGGCTGCGGCCGGCGACCGCCACGTCGCGGCAGCTGCCACCGCTGCTGACGCTGGCCACCGCGAGACTGCATGCGGGCACGAGCTGCGGGCGATGAGCAGCTACGGCGTGGCGATCCGGCCGCTCTACGGAGCGCCGGTCGACCCGCGCCTCGCCGACGGGTTCGAGCGGCTGATGGGTGCGTTCGAGCGAGCCATGGGCCTGCTCCACCCGCCCGCCGAGCCGTTGGACATCCGGTTCGACGGGTGCCAGCTGCCCGCCTACTTCCTGCGTGGGGCGGGTGCTGCGCCGGGGGAGCGGCGACCGCTGGTCATCACGACCAACGGGTACGACGCCACCATCGCCGACATGTACCTGGCGATCGGTCAGGCGGCGGCGCAGCGTGGCTACCACTGCGTCATGTTCGACGGGCCGGGCCAGGGCGCCCCGCTCGTCCGTGACGGGGTGACGATGATCGCCGACTGGGAGCGCGTCGTGAGCACGGTGGTCGACGCCGTCATCTCCCGACCCGACGTCGACTCGGATCGGATCGCCCTGCACGGGTGGAGCCTCGGGGGCCACCTCGCCGCACGGGCGGCCTCCGGCGAGCACCGACTCGCGGCGTGCGTCCTCGACCCCCCGCTCTGGGGGGTGCTCGACGGGATGCTGGGGCTGGTCAGCCACCTCGGGTTCGCCGAGGCCGCAGCCAAGCTGCCGGAGCTCTCGGAGCAGGATGCGGCATCGATCACGGCGACGATCGAGGGCGACCGGTCGCTGCGGTGGAAGATCATCCAGCGTGGCTTCTGGGTCAACGGGGCGACCGACCTGCGCTCCTACCTCGCCGCGGTGGCGCCGTTCACGATGGAAGGACGGGCCGCCGACGTGCAGTGCCCCGTGCTCGGCACCGCCGCCGAGGGCGACCCGCTGGCCCTGGGGGCGCAGCAGTTCCTCGACCGGCTGTCCTGCCCGACCACGCTCTTGCACTTCACCGCCGCCGAGGGAGCCGGCGGTCACTGCGAGATGCAGAACCGCTGGTTGCTCAACCAGCGGGTGCTCGACTGGCTGGACGACACGATGGGCCGCTGAGCAGCGCGAAGCTGTCGCCTCCGGACACTTGGGGGAGGTCGTCGTGACGAGTCCGCCGGCGCGTTGTGGGAGTGGATCGGCCGTGGAGGTCGACATCCGAGTGAGTTCCGTTCCGCCGGCCCTGCTCGGCGAGCTGGGCGGCCTGCTGGCGCGCTGCGACCTTGGGGCCGGGTCCGCGGACGCCGGCGGTCCCCGGGTGGTCTCGTCGGACGTCGCCGGCGAGCAGCTGACCGTGGTGCTGACGGCGGACGTGATCGCCGAGTCGATCGGTGGCGCGTTGACCGTCAGCTCCCTCGACCGTCGCGCTCGAACCGGATGGCAACGCGTGGGCGTCGCCGACCTGACCGTCGTCGCCGGCTCGGCCGGCAGGCCGCCGAGCATCTCGTTCCGGGTGCCCAAGCCCTCGCCCGACGTGCTCACGCGCGTCGTCCTGTCCGGCACCGGTGCCACCCCGATGCTCGGTTTGGTCGGCGGCACCCTCGTGCCGCTTGCCGGGCGCGTCGGCGGGCCGCCGGGGTCGGTGGAGGACGGTCACGACGTGGTCGTGGTCGTCGGCGCCGACTGACGGCGGTCCGGCGTTTGCGTCACCGTTCCTGCCACCGGTGGCGGACACGGTGACACGAACTCAGCCGAACGTCCGCGGGTCCGGTCGTTCGAGGTTCCAGTGACGGATCGACGCCGCCACCCATCGGTCGTCGCCGGCCGGCCGCACGGCGAACCGCACGATGGCGTGTTGCCCGCCGAGGTGGTCGACGTACAGCAGCTCGACGGACATCTCCCGCCGCTCGGTGATCGCTGCCCGGGCCTTCGCGAACAGCGGGTCCAACGGATTGCGCAGGGCGCCCTGCCAGAACCCGATGCCACCGGCCGGGGTGTAGAGGTCGCGGTTCATCTGGGCGAAGGTCCGTGGGTCGGCGTGGTCGGCGGTGACGTCGACGGTCTCGGGGATCAATCGCCAGCGGTCGAGCACGGCGATGCCCTGGCTGACGTTGCGCAGGCTGATGGCCAGGTAGATCGCAGTCTCCGTGACGTCGGCTGCGGCGCCCCCACCGGGCACCCGCAGCAGGTGGCCGTCGCGGAACCGCACGATCTGATCGGCGTCGTCGAGCCGCGAGTTGACGACGAGCGGGCGGACGGCGGCGAGCATCGATTCTTCGGCCAGCCGCGCCGAGCGGTTCGACGATCGGACGGAGGCGAACGTGGCGACGGCGAGGATCATCGTCCCGGCCGCCGTCCCCAGTGACGCCACCGTCGCCCAATCCATCGCCTCGGCCCCTCCTCCGGTCGTCGCGTCATGATGCACGACCGCCCGGGACCGATCGGTCAGGAGGTCGCGGTCGGCCATCACCCGTAGTTCGTCCGCGACCCGCCGCGGGCGGTGCGTCCACCTGCGACGAGCAGGTTCTGGCCCGTCATCCAGCTCGCCGCCGGCGAGGCGAGGTACACGACGGCGGCGGCGATGTCCTGCGGGGTGCCCAGCCGACCGAGCGGTGTGTCGGCCACCAGCTCGGCCCGCCGCGCCTCGTCCACACCGAGCACCTCGGTGAACGCCTCCGTCGGCACCTGACCCGGCGAGACGGCGTTGACCCGGATGTCGGGCGCCAGCTCCAGCGCCAGCGTCTGGGTGAGGTTGAGCATCGCCGCCTTCGCCGCGGCGTAGGGCCCGGTGAGCGGGGAGCCGCGCATGCCGGCGCCGGACGCGATGTTGACGATGCTCCCGCCACGGACCATCCGGCCGGCCGCCGCCTTGCACCCGATGAAGGCCGAGGTGACGTTCAGCTCGAGCTGGTCGCGCCACGTGCCGTCGAGCGTGTCGACGAGCGGGCGCAACGCCTTGTCGTCGGATCCGCCGACGTTGTTGACCCAGACGTCGAGCCGCCCCAGCTCCTCGGCGGCGATCGTCGCCAACCGCTCTGGCATGCCCGGTTCGCGGATGTCACCGGCCACGACGACGGCCCGCCGGCCGGCGGCCTCGATGGCGGCCGCCGTCTCGTCCAAGTCGCCGCGGCGGCGGGCGGTGACGACGACGTCGGCGCCCGCCTCGGCCAGGCCGACGGCGATGCCCCGCCCGATGCCCTGCCCGGACCCGGTGACCACACCGACCCGGCCGGCGAGGGAGAACAGCTCGAGGATGGTCATCGCCGCCCATCCTGACCTCGGGTCGCCACGCCGACCACCCCCGGCGTCGGCTCCGGCCGCGGTGTCAGCCGGCGCCGGCGGTGACGGGCTCGGTCAGCTGGATGTCGAGGTCCAACTTCACGATGTCGCCGAGCGCGATGTTGCTCACGCCTGGCGGAAGCGCCAGGTCGATCCCGAAGTCCTTTCGCCGCAGCTCGCCCGTCGCCTCGAAGCCGGCGTGGCGAGAGCCATCGAGCGGGAACTCCTCGATCCCACCGAACTCGACGTCGAGTCGCTGCGGGCGGGTGACGTCGCCGATCGTCAGCTCACCGTCGAGGACCCATCCGTCACGGCCCTCCGTGATCGCCAGCGAGCGGAACGTCATGGTCGGTCGCCGTTCGACGTCCAGCAGATCGGCGGTGCGGACGTGGGCGTCCCGGTCGGGGTTGCCCGTGTCGATGGATGCCATCTGAACGGTGGCGGTCACACTGCTGTCCGACAGCGTCGGTCCGACGACCACGTCCACGTCGAACTGCTGGAACCGGCCGCGGACCTTCGACACGCCGAGGTGGCGGATGGCGAAGCCGACCGACGAGTGGTGCGGATCGAGGTCCCAACGGCCGGGAGCCAGGGGGAGGGTGTGCGCTGCGGTGGTGCTCATGCCGATCACCGTGCCGGACCGGGGCGCCGGCAGGAAGGCCCGGGTGATCCTGGCCCTCCCACGGCCACCCTGGGCGCGCCCGTGACCGGCATGATGGTCGAGTGTCCGACGTGTCCGACGTGTCCGCTGCCGTCCCGCCACCCGGCGAGCTGGGGGAGTTCCTGCGCGCCCGCCGCGAACGCACGTCCCCGCGCGACGTCGGCCTCCCGGACTCCGGGCGTCGGCGCACGCCCGGGTTGCGCCGCGAGGAGGTCGCCACGCTGGCCGGCGTCAGCGTCGATTACCTCGTGCGCCTCGAGCAGGGCCGTGACATCCACCCGTCGGCGGACGTGATGGCGGCGTTGGCCGACGCCATGCGGATGACCGACGGCGAGCGGCGCCACCTGTACCACCTCGGTGTCAAGAGCGGCAACGAAGCCCTGTGCCCTGCCCAGCTGGCGCTGGCCGACGACGTCGCCCCGACCGTCGTCGCGCTGCTCGACGCGCTCGATCCGACCCCGGCCTACGTCGTCGGCCCTGCCGGAGACGTGCTCGGGTGGAACGCGTCGTGGGCGGCCGTGGCCGGCGGTCTCGGCATCCTCGACACCACCGCCGACGGACGGCCGAACCTGGCCCGCTACACGTTCCAGCACCCCGCGGCCCGAACCGTCCTGCGCGAGTGGCGGGCGGCGGCCGACGAGCAGGCCGGTCGACTCCGCCGGGCGATCGCCCACTGGTCGCACGAACCGCATGTCACGGCGCTCGTCGACGAGCTGCGCGCCGAGCCCGAGTTCGAGGTGCGCTGGAACGCCCACCCGATCGCCGAGCGGCGGCGCGGGGTGCGCCGCCTGGCCCATCCCGTCGTCGGCGACCTGGACGTCGCCGAGGAGGTGCTCGACCTCGCCGACGATGCCGAGCAGCAGCTCGTCACGTGGTTGGCCGCCGACGACACCACGGCCGCCCGCTTGGCGACCCTCACCGGACCACCGCGCCTGCGTCTCGTCGAAGGCTCCTGAGTCCTCCCGGTCAGCGACGGGCGGCGAGGCGCTGGTCGACGGACCACGGACCGGCGCCCGCCCACACGAGGAAGAGCGCCGCCACGAGCAACGCGGAGCCGAGCCCGACGTGGTACAGGTCGACATCGACGCGGCCGCCAGTGGCCAGCGCGACGACCATGTTGGTGGCGACGGCGAGGGCGGCCAGCCGAGTCAGCAGCCCGATCACGATCAGGAGCCCGCCGACGAGCTCGACGGTCCCGGCCACGTACACGGATGCGTCTGGCCACGGCACGCCGTACCGCTCGAAGGACTCGACGAGCGAGCCGTGGCGCGTGAACTTCGACAGCGACACGCCGACGAGGACGACACCGGTCGGCAGTCGCACGATCAGCGGCCAGGGTCCGACGCCCGTGCCGGCGGCGAGGCTCCCCATCGTCGGAGCGTAGGAGTGGACCTCGTCACCAACGCGTACGGTGCGCAGGTGGTCATCGTCACCGGCAGCGTCAGGGCACGTGAGGAAACCCTCGATCAGGTCCTCGCGCTGAGCCTGGAGCACGTCCGCCGATCCCGCCTGGAGCCCGGCTGCCTGCTGCACTCCGTCCACCACGACGTCGAGGATCCCCGGCGGCTCGTGTTCTTCGAGCAGTGGGCCGACGCCGACGCCCTGCGCCGCCACTTCGCCGTCCCGGCGTCGGGCGCCTTCGTCACGCAGGTCACGGCCCTCGCCGACGGCCCGACCGAGCTGACGATCTACGAGGCCTCCCCGACATCGGTGTGACGAGCGTGGAGCCGACCGTCGAACCCGTGACCGCCACGGTCGGGGCCCAGTTGGGTGACCTCGATCTGTCCGCTCCGCTCGCTCCGGAGCGAGTCGCCACCATCCGCGAGGCGCTGTTGCAGTGGCGCGTGGTCTTCGTCCGCGACCAGCACCTCACGCCGGGCCAGCTCGTCGTGTTCGGCCGATCGCTCGGCGACCTGACGCCCGCTCATCCGCTCGTGCCTGGGCTCGACGACGAGCACCCCGAGGTGTTGGTGCTCGACAGCGAGGACTACCCGCTCGGCGTCGGTGATCGGACGGAGGCGACGAGCTACAACAACCGGTGGCACACCGATGTCACCTTCTCGGCACAGCCGCCGATGGCGTCGGTGCTCGCCGCCCGTCAGGTGCCGGCCGTCGGTGGCGACACGCTGTGGGCCGATCTCGTCGGCGCCTACCGGTCGCTGTCGCCGGCCGTGCGACGCTTCGTCGACCCGCTCGTCGCCGTCCACCACGCCGGCTCGACGTTCGACCGGTTCCAGGCCGACGATGCCAACCGCGCTCGGGTCGGCGCGCTGGCGCCCGTGCGGCACCCCGTCGTGCGCATCCACCCCGAGACGGGCGAGCCCGGGCTGTTCGTCAACCCGGTGTTCACCGACCACATCGAGGGTCTCTCGCGGACCGAGAGCGCCGCCGTCTTGCGCATGCTGTACGACCACATCGAGGCGCCGGAGCACGTCGTGCGCTGGCGCTGGCGGGCGGGCGACGTGGCGGTGTGGGACAACCGGGCGACGAGCCACTACGCCGTCGCCGACTACACGGGGCGCCGCGTCATGCACCGCATCACGGTCGCCGGGGACGTTCCGTTCGGGGCTCCGCCGGCGCGTTGACCGTCAGTCGACCTCGCGCAGCGAGCCGTCGGCGACGTCGAACACGAAGCCTCGGACGCTGCCCTTCAGCGGGATGAACGGGCTGGCCTGGATGCGGGCCATCGACTGGCGCACGTCCTCGTCGACGTTCGTGAAGGACTCTGCCGCCCATTCGGGCTTGATCCCCGTGTCGTCCTGGATGCCGCGCTTGAACTCGTCGTCCGTGAAGGTGAGCATCCCGCAATCGGTGTGGTGGATGAGGATGATCTCCTCGGTCCCGAGCAACCGCTGGGAGATCGCCAGCGACCGGATCTCGTCGTCCGTCACGACCCCGCCCGCGTTGCGGATGACATGGGCGTCGCCCTCTTTCAACCCGAGGGCGCCGTAGACGTTGAGGCGGGCGTCCATGCACGCCACGACGGCGACCCGCTTGCCCGGCGGCATCGGCAGATCGCCGGACCCGAACGATTCGACGTAGGCAGCGTTGTTGGCGATCAGCTCGTCGGTGACGGACACGGATGCTCCTCTGGTCAGGCAAATATGACGAAGTTGGTCGACTTTACCGGACGGGGGGCGCGGTGCCTCGGCCTAGCGGACCTCCGCCGTCGTCGTCATCGCCACCTGATCGAAGTCGCCGAACCGGGCGGTCACGGTGATCTCCCAGACCCCCGGAACGGGGAAGTCGGCGTCGTTCGTCGTGACGTGGTTGTCACCCGCCGGCACCATCGGGAACTCGATGGGACCGAGCTGTTGGGCGGGCAGCGCGGCCGTCACCGTGATCTCGTCGGCCTCCTGCTCCTCACCGGCGACGGCGGACAGCGTCACGTGCATCGTGGTGCCGCCGGTCTCCGCCGGCACCAGGTCGATCTGCGCCGACCAGTCGTCCCGCGTGGCGATGACGGTGATCGACTCGGCCTCCTCGCCGGCGAGTGACTTGGGCGGCGGCGAATCGACGAGACCGACGGTCGCCACGAGCACGACGGCCATGCCGACGACCTCGAGCAGCACGCTGCGCCGCAGGACGTCGGGGGCGCCACGGGTTCGCGCCGCAGCTCCGACGGTGCTCAGCGACGGGGCGGTGGCCACCGCTGAGCTGCCGCGGCGCAACGTCGCTCGGCTCACCGCGGCGGCGACGACGACGAGCGCCACCACGACCAGTTTGACGATCAGCCAGCGTCCGTAACCGCCGTCGGTGATGGCGCCGGGCGTGCCGAGCTGGCGCCACGCGTTGACGACGCCCGTGATCGCCAGGGCGACGACCGCACCGAGCGCCAGCGGGGAGAAGCGGGCCAGCCCGCGCCACAGGTCCCGACGGTCGAGCACGACCACCAGCGTGACCAGACCCCCGACCCAGGTCGACATGGCGACCAGGTGCACGACGGTGGCGGCGAAGCCCAACGGGATGGCGGCGCCGGTCACGGCATGGCCACCGGCGGCGACGGCAGCCAGCAACGCCAGCCCGTACGCGGCGAGACCGACCGTGACGACGGGCCGGCGCAGCGACCGCCGCAGCGCCAACAGCAGGAACGGCGCGACGGCGAGCAGGAGCAGCCGGATCAGCCACCAGCGGCCGGATCGCGAGCCGACCACGGTGGACCAACCGCCCGGGTCCAGCGCGCCACCGGCCACGGCCGCCGACCGTGCGGCGATCATGACCATCGTGCCCACCACCCCGACGCCGGCGGCGACAGCCAGCAGGCGCGAGCTGCGCCGGTCGGCGAGCCGCGCCGGGGCGCACCAGGAGAGCACGGCGAACCCTCCGACCAGGACGGCGACGCCGGCGTAGCTCATCCACCGGCCGATGCCGAGGGCCACGGTCGACCCACCGGATGCGCCGGTGCCGGCCAGGACATCGTCGATCAGGCTCGGGTCCGTCGTCGTCGGCGCGCCGACGGAGAACGTGAACGCGCCTTCGATGGCGTGCGAGTCGGCCGAGACGACCTGCCACGCCACGACGTACGAACCGTCCAGGTCAGATGTGACATCGACGGCCACGGTGTCGTCACCCCCGTCGCGGCGGACCGGGCCGACCTCGATCGCGGCACCGGAAGCGTCGAGGACACGGATCGAGTCGTCCACCAAGTCGACGGGCTCGCTGAAGCGCAGGACGACGACGTCGGGTGGGCGCTCGAGGACCGAGTCGGGGGCCGGCGTCGAGCCGAGCAACGAGGCGTGGGCGGTGGCCGGGCTGGCGACGAGCGTCGCCGCGGCGAGCGCGACGAGCACGCCGACAAGCAGTCGGCGCAGGGCGATCAAGGTCGCCGTCTCCGGATCTGCCACGTGGCCAGACCGCCGAGCGCGATGCCGCCGGCGGCGGTGCCGGCGACGATCACCGGGAGCGCGCTGTTGCCGCCCGCCGAGTCGTCGCCAGGCGCCACGGTCGTGGTGGTCTCGACGGTGGTGGTCGGTGCGGTGGTCGTCGTCGCCGGCTCCGTTGTCGTCGTGGACGCCGCGGTCGTCGTGGACGGCGCGGCGGTCGTGGCGGGCGCGGTGGTAGCGGCTGCCGTCGTGGTCGGCGGCTCGGTCGGCGGTGGGGGCGTGGTGGGCACGGGCTCGAGCAGCGTCATCGCCGGGGCCGGCTCCTCGCCGGTCGATCCGTCGTCGGGCACGTCGATCCAGCGGATCTCGCCGACCTCGCAGCGCTGCACGAACGGGAAGTAGATCGTCGCCCCGGGCGTGGGAGGGAGGGTCATCCGGACGCGAAACGTGCCTTCCACGTCGTCGGGAAGGGGGCCGCCCGTGAACGTGATCACCTCCCCAGCGACGCTGGCCGTCCACCCGGCGGGCGGCTCCGGCACCGCCGTCGCGACACCGGCTGGGAGCCGCAGGTCCAGTCCGACGGTCGGCGAGCCGTCGCACCCGTGTTCCACCGTGAACCCGACGCTGACCTCGCTCCCGGCCGGCGCCTCGGGAGGGTCGGGGTCGATGTGGGCGAGGACCGGGGTGGCGCTCCCCAACACGCCGAGCATCGCCACCCCCGTGACGACGACCGCGCGCGCCGTCCGGTGAGCGATGAGGGGACTGAGTGCCCTCATCGCTCACCGCGCTCGACGAGCACGCCGATCTGCTGCCGCTCCACGCCCACGAGCGGACGGTAGATCGGTTTCGGTCGGCGATGACGGCACGGACCCGCCGGAGGAGGTTCCCGAGCGTTCGTGACGCAGCGAGCTTGACACCCAGGCCGGCCTTGCCCGGCCCAGCCGAGCGAGCGGAGTCTTCGGAGCGAACGAGGCGATCGACTCAGCCGAGTCGGGTGATCATCGCCGCCGCGGCGGTGGCGTGGTCGGAAGGATCGACGAGCACCAGCTGGCCGGACTGGCGGTGCTGGCGATAGGGCAGGGCGACGATCGGGCTGGTCAGGCGCAGCTCGATGCGGGCCAGGTCGTTGAGCTCGAGGCGGTCGGCCGGCTGTCGGGCGAGCGTCGTCACATCGACGCGATGATCGATGCGCGTCACCGTGGCCGCGCCGCGGCGGGTGCCGTGCTTGAACCACAGGCGGGCGCCCGGTACGAGGGCGGTGTCGGTCATCCAGCACACGTCGGCATCGACCTCCGTCGTCGCCCGCGCCGGCGAACCGGAGGCGCCGAGGATCACGTCGCCGCGTGCCACGTCGACGTGATCGGTGAAGACCACCGTGATCGCCTGACCAGGTTCGGCGCTCGGCACCGGCCGGCCGCCTCGGGCCAACTCCCGGACGCGGGTTGTCTCGCCGGACGGTGCGATCACCACGGCGTCGCCGACGGCCAGCGATCCGCCGCTCAGCCGGCCGGCGACACCACGGAAGTCGGTCGGTGGGTGGCGGATGCACCACTGCACGTCCAACCGCACGCCGACGTCGCCATTGCCGAGCTCGAGCGGAATGTCCTCGAGCAGCTCGAGCAACGCCGGACCGTCGTACCAGGGCGCGTGCACCGACCGCTCGACCACGTTGTCGCCGTGCAGCGCCGAGACCGGCACCGCGGTCAGGGGCGGCGACGTCGGCAGCGCGCGGAGGTAGTCGGCCAGCTCGCCGGCGACGGCGTCGAACCGCAGCTCGTCCCAGTCGACGAGATCCATCTTGTTGACGGCCAGCACGATGTGCTCCACGCCGACGAGCGCGGCGATGAAGGCGTGTCGGCGGGTCTGCTCGGTGACGCCGTGGCGGGCGTCGACGAGGACGACGGCGACGTCGGCCGTCGACGCTGCGGTGACCATGTTGCGCGTGTACTGGGCGTGCCCGGGGGAGTCGGCGACGATGAAGCTGCGCCGCGGCGTGGCGAAGTAACGGTGGGCGACGTCGATGGTGATGCCCTGCTCGCGCTCGGCGCGCAGCCCGTCGGTGAGCAGCGCCAGGTTGAGCTCGCCGCCCCACCGGCGGCTGGCCCGCTCGACGGCTCGCCACTGGTCCTCGAGGATGGTCTTCGTGTCGTGCAGCAGCCGGCCGATCAGCGTCGACTTGCCGTCGTCGACCGAACCGGCCGTTGCGACGCGCAGCGTCCGCGAACCTGTGGTCATCGGGGTTCCCGAGCGTTCGTGCCGCAGTGGGTGTGCGTGGTCAGGCCGAGCGCCAGCGAGGCACGCGGCGAAGCCGCCATCATCAGAAGTACCCCTCGCGCTTGCGATCCTCCATCGACGACTCGCTGAACGAGTCGTCGGCGCGGGTCGCGCCGCGCTCGGTGATGCGGGCCGCCGCCACCTCGGCGACGATCTCGGCCGCCGTCGTCGCCGTCGACCGCACTGCGCCCGTGCAGCTCATGTCACCGACGGTGCGGTACCGCACGACCTCGTCGGTCACCGTCTCTCCCGGCTCGGGCACGACGGGGCCGCCGACGGCGAGCAACATGCCGTCACGGGCCACGACGGTGCGGCGGTGGGCGTAGTAGAGGTCCGGCAGCTCGAGCTGCTCGACGGCGACGAACTGCCAGATGTCGAGCTCGGTCCAGTTCGACAGCGGGAACGCCCGGAGGTGCTCGCCACGGTGGATCCGGGCGTTCAGCACGTCCCATGGCTCGGGGCGCTGGCGGCGCGGCTCCCAGCTGCCGGTGCGGTCCCGGAACGACAGGATCCGCTCCTTGGCCCGCGCCTTGTCCTCGTCGCGCCGGCCCCCGCCGAACGCAGCGTCGAAGCCTTGCTCGGCGATGGCGTCGAGCAGCGTCACGGACTGCAACCGGTTGCGGCTGGCCCGCGGGCCGATCTCCTCCTCGACGCGCCCTCGATCGATGGAGTCCTGGACCCGGGCGACGAGGACCTCGGCGTTGCGATCGGCGGCGAACCGGTCGCGGTAGGTCAGCACCTCGGGGAAGTTGTGGCCGGTGTCCACGTGCAGCACCGGGAACGGGAGGCGGGCGGGGGCGAAGGCCATCACGGCGAGCTGCAGCAGCACGGCGGAGTCCTTGCCGCCGGAGAACAGCAACACCGGGTGCTCGCACTCCGCGGTGACCTCGCGCACGATGGTGATCGCCTCGTCGACGAGGTCGTCGAGGTGCGCCGTCCTCGCCGCCTCGTCCACGTCGTCGAGCCGATCCAGCAGTCATCGGTGCGTCGACCCGATCGAGGAGGGTCATGCGTGCAGCCCGCACTCGGTCTTGGCCGACCCGGCCCAGCGCCCCGACCGGGGGTCGGCGCCGGCCTCGACGGGCCGAGTGCACGGCCAGCAGCCGATCGACGGGTAGCCCCGGCTGGCCAGCGGGTGCTCGGGGAGCAGCTCCTGGGCGACGTAGTGGGCCATGTCCTCGTCCGTCCACGCTGCCAGCGGGTTGACCTTGACGATGTCGCGCAGCAGGTCGTGGCTGACGATCGGCGCACTGGCCCGGGTCGGCGCCTCGACGCGCCGCAGGCCGGTGACCCAACCGGTGCGACCGGACAGGGCGCGCTCCAGCGGTTCGACCTTGCGGGCGTGGCAGCACCCCTCGACGTCGTGGCGCCACCGGTCGTCCGGCTCCACGAGCGGCTCGACGACCACCAGGTTCAGGTCGAGGTCGCGGGCCAGCGACCTGGCGAACCACCATGTCTCGGCGAACAGGTACTGCGTGTCGAGCAGCACGACGGCCGCGCCGGGTGCGGCCCGGCTGACCAGGTGGGGGAGGACGGCGTCGGCGAAGCTGCACGTGACGACCAGCCCGTCGCCGAACTCGTCGTGGGCCCAGCGCAGGACGTCGACGGGGTGCATCCCCTCGAACGTCGTCGCGGCGGGCAGGGTCCTGGCGTTCATGAGCCCTCCATGAGTCCATGGCGGCGACGCACCCAGCGGTCGAGCGTGCCGAAGCAGACAGCGTCGACGACGATGCCGACGACGAGGATGACGATCATGATGGCGATCAGCGCCGGCGAGTCGTAGACGCTGCGGTACTGCGAGAGCAGGTAGCCGACACCGGCGACGCCGAGGGTCACCAGCAGCTCGCCGGCCATCAAGCTGCGCCAGGCGAAGGCCCAGCCCTGCTTCAGGCCCCCGATGAACGAGGGGAGCGAGGCCGGGAGCACGACGTGGCGGAACCTGGTCCACCCGCGGGCGCCCATCACCTGGCCGGCGCGCAGGAGGATCGGCGGGACGTGGTCGACGCCGGTGATCAGGCCGTTGGCGATGGACGGCGCGGCACCGAGCACGACGACGAAGAGGATCCCCTCCTCGGACAGGCCGAACAGGATGATGGCCAGCGGGAACCAGGCGATCGAGGGCATCGTCTGCAAGCCCGTGATCATCGAGCCCATCGCCGATCGGGCGATGCGCGACGACGCCACGACGCTGCCGACGACGACGCCGACAGCGAGCGCGACGGCGAAGCCGATGGCAGCGCGACGACCGGTCACGGCCAGGGCGTCGAGCACGGTGCCGTCGGCGATCAGCTCGCCGAGCCGGCCGAAGACGGTGCCCGGTGCCGGGAGCAGGTACTCGGGCCGCCAGCCGGTCCACACGACGATCTGCCAGATGGCGAGGGCCAGGGTGACCGCCGCCAACTTCGGCCACGCCGCACGCCACACCCGGCGCCCGAGGTCGCGGCGGTCCGTCGTCGGCGCGGGCGGCGTCACCTCCAGCAGTTCGGCCGGCGCGTCGGTCGCCGTGCTCGGCTCAACGACGAGCATGGACGAGCGCCTCCTCGCTGAGGGCTGCTGTCACGGTGGCGGCGACCTCGAGCACGCCGCTCTGCTCCATCTGCCGCGGCCGATCCAGGTCGACGGCGAACTCCGTCGTCACCCGCCCCGGCCGTGGCGACATGACCACGATGCGGTCGGCCAGGCGCGCCGCCTCGCGCACGTTGTGGGTCACGAACAGCACCGTCAGGCCGCGCTGGGCGACGAGGGCGGCGAGCTCGTCGTGGAGGACGTCGCGGGTCATCGCGTCGAGGGCGCCGAACGGCTCGTCCATCAGCAGCAGGTCGGCGTCCTGGGCGAAGGCTCGGGCCAGCGCGGCCCGCTGGCGCATGCCGCCGGACAGCTGGTGCGGGCGCTTGCGAGCGAAGCCGTCGAGGTGCACGGTGGAGAGCAGCGCCGCCGAGCGTTCCTTGCGCTCCGATCGCGGCACACCGGCCAGGCGCATCGGCAGCTCGACGTTGGCCTCGATCGTCAACCACGGGAACAGCGCCGACTCCTGGAACATCAGCGCCGGGCGGCTGTGCACCTCGACCACCCCTGCCGTCGGCTTGTCCAGCCCCGCCACCAGGTTGAGGATCGTCGACTTGCCGCAGCCGGAGGCTCCGATGATGCAGACGAACTCACCTGTCGCCACGTCGAGGTCGACGTCCCGGAGTGCGGTCACCGCGTTGGCGCCGGACCCGAAGACCTTGTCGACACCGCGCAGCGAGAGGATGCTCATGACCCTGCTGCGGCCAGGTCGGAGGCGTCGTCCACGGATGCGTCGCCGCGCTCGTCGAGCACCTCGTTGAGCAACGTCAGGTCGTAGATGCCCGGGTCGCCGAGGTCGACCGGGTCGAGCAGGCCGACGGAGATCGCGTCGTCAGCCGATTGGCGCAGCGAGGTGGCGATCGGGTCGAGCGTGAACTCGAGGTGCTCCCAGGCGCCGGCGATGGTCTCGTCGGCGAGGCGCTTGGTGGTGATTCGCTCGATGCCGTCGTTGGTGATCCGCTGCGCCTCGGCGGCATCCCCGGCGGCGACGTCCACCGATTGGCCGAGCCCGGCGATGAGGTCGCGCACGACGTCGGGGTGATCGTCCAGGAATTTGGCGGCGACGATCAGGTGGGTGGTCACGAACCGCCCATCGGGCCACAGCTCGGCTTCGTCGACGAGGACCGAGCCACCGCCCTCGGCGACGAGGCGCGTCGCCCAGGGCTCGGGGACCCAGGCGCCGTCGATGTCGCCGTTCTGGAACGCCGCCAGCGTGTCGGCGTTCTCCTGGGGCGTGATCGCCACGTCGCCGCCGCCGCTGACGTCCGTCGTGAAGCCCTGCTCGGCGAGCCAGGCGCGCAGGGCCACGTCCTGGGTGTTGCCCAGCGATGGCGTGGCCAGGCGGGCACCGGCCAGGTCGGCTGGTGACTCGATGCCCTCCCGGACGACGAGCGAGGCGCCGCCCGACGTCGTGCCGGCGACGATGCGCAGCGCCTCGCCGCCGGACTTGGCGTAGCCGTTGATCGCCGGGTTGGGCCCGATGAACGAGGCGTCCAGCTCTCCGGCGAACATGGCTTCGATCGCCTCCGTCCCCGAACCGAACGTCACGGGCTGGATCGCCACGTCGTCGCCGACGGCCTCGGCGAACCGACCCGTCTCGACCCCGATGATCGCCGGGGCGTGGGTGACGTTGGGGAAGTAGCCGAGGCGCAGCTGGGTGGCGTCGTTCGACCCGCCGCTGCCGCCGCAGGCCGCCGCAGCGAGCAACCCGACCACGACGCCGCTAATCCCGACAAGTCTTATCGACATTGTCGAGTTTCTAGCGTGCCCGCCCGCCGACTCGCAACCCGGTGGCATCGTGGCTGGATGACCGGCACGACTCCAGCGACGTTCACCATCGGCGGCGACCTCGAGGTCCGCCGGCTCGGCTTCGGGGCGATGCAGCTGACCGGCCCCGGCGTGTGGGGTCCGCCGGCCGACGAGGAGGCGGCCCGCGCCGTGCTGCGCCGTGCCGTCGAGCTCGGCGTCAACCTCATCGACACCGCCGACTCGTACGGGCCGGACGTGTCCGAGCGGCTGATCGGCGAAGCGCTGGCGCCGTACCCGCCCGGGCTGGTCGTCGCCACCAAGGCTGGGTTCGTCCGACCTGGACCGGGGCGGTGGGAACCTGACGGTCGGCCCGAGCACCTGCGGGCGGCGTGCGAGGGCAGCCTGCGCCGGCTGAAGGTGGAGCGCATCGACCTGTACCAGCTGCACCGGCCCGACCCGAAGGTGCCGTTCGCCGAGTCCGTCGGTGCCATGTCGGCGCTGCGCGCCGAGGGCAAGGTGCGCCACGTCGGTCTGTCGAACGTGTCCGTCAGCGAGCTCGAACAGGCCCGCGCCATCGTGCCGATCGCCACGGTGCAGAACCTCTACAACCTCGAGGACCGGTCGGCCGAGGACGTCCTCGACGCCTGCGCCGCGGCCGGCATCGGCTTCATGCCCTGGTACCCGCTGGCGACCGGCCGGTTGACCCGCACCCGTCGGTTCCGCCGGTCCCGAGGCCCCAAGGGCGCCACGCCCTCGCAAGCGGCCCTCGCCTGGCTGCTCGCCCGCTCACCCGTGATGCTGCCGATCCCCGGCACCAGCTCGATCACCCACCTCGAGGAGAACGTCGCCGCCGCCTCGATCAGGCTCTGAGGGCGATTTCGCATCGGAAACGATGGCGATGTTGACTCAGCAACCGTGATCGGCGCGCCGGCTGGGGAGGCGTCGGGGACCCTGGTGCTGGACAGCCCGGCGGGGCGGTGGTTGCTGGTCACTGCCGTGCTGGGGTCGGCCGTCACGATGCTCGAGGCGACCGTCGTCAACGTGGCGCTGCCGGCGATCGGCGCCGACCTCGGGGCCGGGGTGGCCGGCCTGCAGTGGGTGCTCAACGGCTACCTCCTGACGCTCGCCGCGTTGATCCTCCTCGGGGGCTCGCTCGGCGACCGCGTCGGCCGCCGGCGGATGTTCGTCATCGGCACGATCGTGTTCACCGTCTCCTCGGCGGTGTGCGCCGTGGCGCCCGGCATCACCGTGCTGGTGATCGCTCGGGTGGTCCAAGGGATCGGTGGGGCGCTGCTCACGCCGGGGAGCCTGGCGATGCTCGAGGCCCTGCTGCGCAGGGAGGACCGGGCGCGGGCGATCGGCGCCTGGTCGGCGCTCGGTAGCGTGGCCGCAGCGCTCGGCCCGCTGCTCGGCGGCTGGCTCGTCGACATCTCGTGGCGCTGGGTGTTCGTGCTGCCGGTGCCGCTCGGCATCGTCGTCGTGGTGATCAGCCTGCGCCACCTGCCCGAGTCGCGAGACCGCACCGCCGAGGGCCCGATCGACGTCGCCGGTGCCGTGTTGGCCACGCTGGCCCTGGCTGGCATGACCTTGGCCCTGGTGCAAGCAGAGTCCGGGCCACCGGGCGTCGTGGTCGTCGCCGCCGCCTGCGGCGTGCTGGCCGGGGCCGCCTTCGTGGTGGTCGAACACCGGAAGCCGAACGCCATGCTTCCCCCGTCGATCTTCGCGTCCCGCCAGTTCACCGCGGCCAACCTCCTGACGTTCGTGGTGTACGCCGCGTTGGGCGGCGTCTTCTTCCTGCTCGTCGTGTTCCTGCAGGTGGTCCTCGGCTACTCGCCGCTCGCCGCCGGCGCGGCGTCCCTGCCGATCACGGTGATCATGCTGGCGCTGTCGGCTCGGGCCGGAGCGCTGGCCCAGCGCATCGGCCCCCGCTTGCCCCTGACGGTCGGGCCGTTGCTCATCGCCGCCGGGATGCTGCTGATGCTGCGCATCGACGAGTCGAGCTCCTACGTCGGCAGCATCCTGCCGGCGGTGATCGTCTTCGGGCTCGGCCTCGCCTCGACGGTGGCACCGGTCACCGCCACCGTGCTGGCCGCCGTTGACGATGAGCACGCCGGGCTGGCGTCCGGTGTCAACAACGCCGTCGCCCGCACCGCCCAGCTGGTCGCGGTCGCGGTGCTCCCGCTGGCGATCGGTCTCTCGGACGACAAGCTGGCCGACCCGCCGACGTTCACCGATGCCTTCCACCTCGCCATGGTCCTGGCCGCCGGCATGACGGTCATCGGCGCAGTGATCGCCTGGACGGCGATCAGCAACGACGTGTTGGAGGAGGTCCCCGACGGCGCCGCCGCACGGCAGGAGGTCCAGCACCACGTCTCGTGCGGAGTGGCTGGTCCGCCGGCCCGGCCGACGTCGCTCAGCGGCCGCCGTTAACGG